>NZ_JBHYGL010000003.1:0-167039 GCF_051859025.1 Falsiroseomonas sp.
TTGCCCGTCCGTTCGCGCGAGCCGGACACTCAGCGCACTTTCGTGTCGTGACCCCCTACAGCTTCGCCCGCATCGGCGCGGCGCTGGGCATGACGGTGGCGGACGTGTTCGTGCAAAATCGGCGGCTCTGGGTGCGGCTGCACGAGAAGGGGGGCAAGCGGCACGAGATGCCCTGCCACCACACGCTCGAGGAATACCTGCACGCCTATATCGACGGCGTCGGCATCGGCATTGATCCGAAGGGGCCGCTGTTCCGGACGATCGGCCGCGGCACAAAGGCGCTGACTCGCACGGCGCTGCCGCAGGCCAACGCCTACGCCATGGTGCGCCGGCGCGCTGGGGCGGCTGGCATCGGCACCAGGATCGGCAACCACAGCTTTCGAGCGACCGGCATCACTGCCTACCTGAAGAACGGTGGGACGCTCGAGAACGCGGCCGCCATGGCCAACCACGCCAGCACGCGCACCACCCAACTCTACGACCGACGGCGTGATGAGATCAGCCTCGACGAGGTCGAGCGGATCAGGCTGTAGATCCGCGATCCTCAAACAGGACTCAAGCTGCGCAGCCTTCGGCCAACCTGGGGCGGTTCAACCCCCAATCAGAGGCAGGTCAATCGGATGAGGTGATCCATTGGCGTCTACCTGCGTAGCCGTGAGACAATGAATGCCACTATCAGGGCGCCTAGCATGATTGGGATCGTGAATGCGTTGATCGCGGCGGCGACCGACATGAGAAACAGGCCCACAGCCGACCAGAAGATAAGCACGATGGAGATACCGCCGAATATCCCGGCCATTTTGACGGTTTCGACGGCCTTTTGAGCCGTGGTGGGCGCTACCTCGGGGGATGGCTTTACGCCCCAAGCTTCAAGCTGTGCGTCGCAAGCCTCGCGAACCTGGGTATTTCCAGACTGTGAGCCTGCGATGAGGAGTTCACGCGGGAGCCGATAGCGTGAACACGCATAGTCTTTGCTCGATTCCCCCGCGGCGAAGAAGCGAGCTAAAGGCAATAGATCCGTGCTCCTAATATTGCGGCGGTCATTGGTGTGCCACGTAATCAGTTCCAGATCACTCGAGGACACATCGTGGATGCTGAAGTGCTGGGCAACATATGAAGAGAAAGTGTTTCTGGCGAGAGACATCGCGGAAACGTCATCCGACTTCCGGGCCAAACGTCGCAAAATAGCAAGCGCGCGGTCGGGATCCTGTGTAACGACCGGCATTCCCGTGTTGTCCAGGAGCAGGCTAGCGAGATACCACTCTGCCATTTCTAGGCCCTGGCTCACGGCCAATTCCAGACGTTCGAGCGCTTTGGCGAGATCCACGGAGACGCCGTAGCCGTTCTTGTAGCAATCGTAGAGGATCATGTTGGCCTCGGGCACTGGCATAGGGCCATCAGCGATCTTCAGAATGACGGGTAAATGGAAGCGTGCTACTTCGTCATTCTGGCGAATGTGCTGGCGAATAATTCGTGCTTGGAGCCTCGCTTGGCTAGCGTTCCCCTTTCCCTTCCCCCATGCACTTAGAAGTTGGTGCCGCATTTGGGATTGATGCTGGGTATCCAATGTCTTCTCGCACTCCGTCCAAACAGTGTGTATGCGACCCAGAACCACATTTCGAGCCTAACTGTCGCTCCTATCACAGTTATCCCGATCGTGTCCCCTTGCGTGGTATCAGAGTGCGACACCTTTAGCAGGCTGGCACAGCCTGATGCATGTCGAGAATCACGATTGCTGCTGCACTGTGCCTCGTCCCGAGAGAGGAGATGGAATAGACTAGAATGCGTTGGCGACCGCAAATTTATCGTAACGGAGCAGCCGAGACGATGGTGGATCCAATGATAGTCCCAAGCGTCCGCCCCCAAGCGCGGTAGAGGCGCTCGGCTTCCTCGTGTGTTGTACCGATGGCCATGCACTGTGTGGTATGGACACGGTCAGGGAGATAAATCCCCGCCATGGCCATCTTGACTTGGTACGTTGTGGCACCGCGCTGAATCGAGCCGGATGCTTGAATCATCGGCGCCGGCCGGCCGCTGATACGCTCAAGCGTGACATGTGTGGCGCGGATGCCGGCCATCCCCATTTCACGAAGTGCTTTATCTGCGTCCTCGAGGCTTGGCTGGGCGGAGAAGATTCGGTCTACCTGAGCTTGCGTCATACCTTGGGTATTGGGATGGGGCTGCACCCAAGCGTTGCAGGCCAGCGCTCCGCTTTCGCTGATATCTCTGGCTATGGAGATCTGAAGGCCTAGTGCAGTGTGATCCACGCGGATCCAGTTCCGCGGATGGTAAATTTCCATTGCGGCTTCTCGTGAGCCCGCTTGCACCCAGTCTCGGATATCGACGGTTGGCTGAGCCGAGGCGTTCGTGATGCTGGCAATGATAAGGCCAGATAGGAGTATCAGGAGACGCGCGTGGGTTGTCATGCGTAATCCAGGGAGATGATGCGTCAATCGGCGCGCTACGGGACTCCAGGTCGGCATCGGGTCCCACTCGCGCGCGTGTTCACAGCCTGCCCACTTTGCGTGCCGGTAGCCGATCAACTGCGAGGCCACCTGGCGGAAGGGGGAAGGAAGCAGGCGCGGAAGTCTCCCTGGCCCCTGAGCCATAGTGCCGGAGGGGAAGGTGATCGAGCCGCTGTGGTGGGGTACCAAGATTCTCTGCAACGACGATGGGCACCATCCCATGGTGTCTCTCTAGCGTGCCGATGAGTTCCAGAAGCCACCCTGCGTATGCCCAGTCGCGACCCTTTCCAGCGGCTGCTACCTCCGGGAAGCGGGCAACGAACTTTGCGGCCATGGCGCGTGCGTCGTCGGACTTGGCGTCGGTCCAGCCGAAGTACTCATTCTCGCTGGCAGAGCTGTAGGTTGGCCACTGCCCCATGTCCTCGGGCACGAAGGCGCCATTGAGTTCCGAGAAAGCCTCCTTCGGCGCAACCGTGCACCGCCATGCCAGCGGGTACTCGTAGGGCTGGATGCGGAGGATCTGGTGGCCCATTCGGTGCAGCTCCGAGACCATGCGGATGACGCGCACGCCGCGGCGGATCCATGGGACGTCAGTCTGCATCCCGCCGTGCTCCTTGGTGCGGTTGGATAGCTGCCGCACTCATCCGTCGAAACCTGGAAAGTGGGTCTTCAGCCGCTCAACCGTCGTCCGCCACTTCGGTGCCGTCGGTCGGCAAACGGTGTTCTGGTTGCCGAAGAGGCCTATCTCCTTGATCGCCTTGTCCAGAGGGACCGTAGCCGCCCACCTCACCGGTACGAACCACTCGCAGCGATCGGGGTCGTCAGCCAAGTCCCTATGGTAGTTGGCGCCCTTCAGCGCCTCCAGAGCCGTCACTTCCTCGCCCGCCTCGTTCTTGAGCTTGAAAGCTTCTGCAGGCTCGGCCGCGCCTATCACCTGGCCGACGCCGACAAAGCCGTGGTTGGGTGACTTTACCCAGACCCGGTCACCAGGCTTCAGAAGGCCAAGGGTCTTGCTGTACCAGCTTGCCCCGCCGGCGCTGATGAAGCCGTGGCGCACCGCGTCATCCCAGGAGCGGTTCGGGCCGACGCCGAAGGAGGCATAGAACTCGCCGTTCCAGGGCTCCTTAGGGCCCTTGGGGCCGCTGGGAGGCTCTGGTGGTGCCTCGACGCGGTCCTTCAGCCAGGCGCGGCTCAGGAGCTGCTGGCCGCCCTGCGTGAAGACCTGGAAGCAGAGGACGTTGATGGCAATGCCGCGGTCGGCGAGGTAACCGACGATGCGCTCGGAATCCGCATCCAGTTCGGCCGCGACAATGACGACCTCATGCGTGTGGTTCAGAGCCTCTTCGTCGAGCTCGGCACCGAAGCGGGCAAGGAAGTCCCCGGCGAGGTTCCGCCCCGGGGCGAAGCGCCCGTAGATCGCAGCGATATCTTCAGGCTTCAGCACCTCCACCCAGCTCGCGTAGTCGAGTGCCTGGGCGATGACGTCCCGCGGTGTACGGTCCCGCTTTAGCTCAATGAGGACGAGGGCACCGTCGGGCTGGATGGCAAGCAGGTCGATGATGCCACCATGGGCCGTCCTCTCCTGCCGGCCGATCAGCATCCAGGAATCCGACAGGATCTGCGGCGCGGCGACGATCATGTCCTCGAGTTGCTTCTCGCTCGGCAACACAGCGCGGGCGAGAAGTTCGGGCTTCTGGCCGACGGTCCAGATGGCGTGGTGGAGGGTCATGCGGGCCGACGCTCCGTGCTGTCCTGCCCCGACCAATCGCGGGACATCACCATGACGTCCCAGGGCGTGATCAGGCGCTGGAGCGGCTCGGATCGTTTGCCTGAGGCGGTGACGAAGACCACGCCGACCCGTGTGGTGGGCGTGGCCACGGCCAGGAACAGGGCCAGCACCGCGTCGAGCGGTTGGCGTGGATCGATGAAGCGGAAGGTCTCGGTGTGCTGAGCATCCAGGCTGCAATGCGCCATGATCTCTCCCAGCCGCATGCTGCGCTCGATTATCGGCTCATGCGGTGCCCATAGGCTGTCGAAGACCGCGGCCTCGTTGAACACGCCCCGGACGACGTCGCGCTCATCGAGGATTGGCAGGTGGCTGTAGCCCTTCTCCTTCATCTCCGCAGCGAGGTCGCCGATGCGCTCCTCGGGCGAGGCGGTGCGGATCTGCGCGCGGGAGACCCCGAGCTTCATGGCCGTGGGCGGGTTCTCGATGCGGCGAAGCAACTCGGCGGTTTCCTCCACAAAGGCCGGGCCGATCTGGAAGGGAGCACCGCCGCCGCGGGTTTGCGGGTGTTGGAGGAGGTGGCGCAGGTCCCGGATATAGAGCAGCCGCCGGCGATGCTGTTCGAGGCGGGGATGCCGGCGGCAGGCCTCGTCGATCTCGCATTTTCGAGACTCCGGCAGGTCTGCTAGGCGGTTCAGCGTAGCGGAGAACCGTTCGAAGAGGCCGATGAAGGCGTCATTGGGACTGGTCATGCGGCAAGGTCGTGCTGCGTTCCGGACGTGTCGAGGGCGGCCTGGAGCGTGGCCTGGAGGAGGCGGGCGCGCGTATCCTGCGCCGCAGTGAGGCTGGCTTCGAGGGCGTCGCAGAGGGCCATCAACTCGTCGACCTTGGCGACGATGCGGCGCTGCTCTGCGAGGGGCGGGATCGGAATGGGGAAGTCACTGTAGTCGGCGCCTTCAAGCCGACACGTGCCATGCGTAGATCGCTGAACCTTTGCCAACATCTGCGGCTTGAGACCCTTCAGCGCACGTAGGAGATACTCGGCCATATCAGGATTCTTGAGCACCAAAGCCTTCATATCCTGGTTCACCGTGACAGGAACGCGCGTCAATGCGACTGGGAAGCTGTGGGCAAGGATCATCCCGCGCACGACGAAAAGCACCGCGCCCGAGGGCAGCAAGTTGACAGCCGAATCATCGATGGCGGCGGCAGTGATCGAGAGCTGTGCCGCCTCAATGTAACTCACCTTCATGTCCTTCGGCGAAACCCAGGGAATGTCGCCGTTCCAAAAGTCATCGCGGGTTTTTGACGGTGTCCCTCCGCCCTTGAGCTGTCCGAGGGCGCTGAGCCGCGACCAACACCAACTGGTAGGAAGGACGAATGGTAAGGCTGAGCCTTCTAGAGTTACGCGGTCGAAGGCTGGTGCAGGACCATCAGCTGCATCTTGCGGCACCAGCTTTCCGCACACCGCGAGGTTCAGGATGGTCTGGCGAAGTTGCTTGATCTGGTCGGGGCGGGTGGTGAGGGCGGGGAGAGCGGCGATGGCGAAGCGGGCGTCGGAGGGGAACGTCTCGGGATCGGGGGTGTTGAGGCGGGCGAGGCTCGCCGCCGCCAGCCGGTCGCGCGTCGCCTCCCGCGCCGTCCGAGCCGCCTCCAGCCGGTCGCACAGCGACATCAACTCATTCACCTTGGCGACGATGCGGCGCTGTTCGGCGAGGGGGGGGACGGGAAAGCGAACCTCTTTCAGGTTGGAGGCACTGATCCCCCAGTTACCGACCGTGGTCGCGCAATGAGCCTCGACCTCACCACGGACCAGATCGCTTTCGCCGGCTGCGCGCAGGAACTCCGGCAAGGCGATATTAGGATTTACGCGCACCCGGATGAGCTTGTCGGGGTAGATGGGGCGCAGTCCGAGGTAGTCCGTGAACAGCGTGAGTCGACCCACGAACGCCTTGTTGCCGTTGAAGCGGCAGGCGAGCAGGTCACCTGCTTCCAGCCCGTACTCGCGTCGCGTCCTCTCATCGATACCGCTAATCAGCTTGTGTTCCTCTTCGGCCACGAGCCCGTCTCGGCGCATTGTTCCCGCGCTGATGCGGAGGATGGGCACGCCGTGGTTCGCCTCATCGGGCCGCCGAGAGAAGCCGTTACGGGTGTCTTCACGGAGAAGAGCGCCAAGGGGCGCGTACTGCCAGGAAGCCGGAAGCTCGGACGGTGTCTGCTCGGCGCTATGGGACGCAAGGGGGACGCGATTTTCACTCGCACTCTGAGGCACTAGTTTCCCCCGCACCGCGAGGTTCAGCACGAAGCGCCGCAGCCGCATGATGGCGTCCGGCGTCTCGGCGATCCGCTCATAATGCGCCAGCAGGACCTCGGCGTTCATCGCGCCAGCGCCTCGGCCAGGATCGCCCGGAACTGGTCGCGCAGCCGCGCCGTCTCGGCCTCGGCGGCGTCCAGCTCGACCAGCAGCGTCTCAGGGTCGCCGTGGTCCTCCTCCACCGCATGCGGGTTCTTGATGTCGAGGTTCCAGCCGCGCGCCTTCACCTCCTCCGCCGTCACGCGCCAGGCGCGCTCCGTCTCTTGCCGGCCTTCGCGGGTCGGCCCGCCCCACCAGGCGGCGCAGTCCTGCAGGTGCTCCAGCCGGATGGGCTTCGTCATGGAGTAGGCCTTCTGGCCCTCCGGCACGCGGTGTTCCCAGAACCAGGTTTCCCGCGTCGGCGTGCCCTTTTCGAAGAACAGCAGGTTGGTGCCGATGGAGGCGTAGGGGCGGAAGACGCTGTTAGGCAGGCGCACGATGGTGTGCAGGTTGCACTCCTCCATCAGGTGTTCCTTCAGTCGGGTTTTCACGCCCTCGCCGAACAGCGTGCCGTCCGGCAGCACCACGGCGGCGCGGCCACCAGGCCTCAGCAGACGGATGATGAGGGCGAGGAAGAGGTCCGCCGTCTCCCGCGTCCGGAAGTGGACCGGGAAGTTGCTCTCGATCCCGTCCTCCTCCCGCCCGCCAAAGGGTGGGTTGGTCAGGACGATGTCCACGCGTTCGGCCTGGGTCCAGCCGATGTAGGGGCGTGCGAGGGTGTTGTCGTGGCGGACAAAGCCCGGATCCTCGACGCCGTGGAGCAGCATGTTGGTGACGCAGAGCATGTGCGGCAACTGCTTCTTCTCCACTGCGCGAAGCGCGGCCTGCATCTGTCGCTCGTCCTCCGGCCGTTTCACGTAGCGGTCGCGCATGTGGCGGATGGAGCAGGTGAGAAAGCCGCCGGTGCCGCAGGCCGGGTCGAAGAGGGTGTCGCCCGGCTTGGGGTCGATGCGATCCACCATGAAGGCGGTGACGGCACGGGGAGTGTAGTACTCACCGGCGTTGCCCGCGCTCTGCAGGTCGTTGAGGAGCTGCTCATAGATCTCGCCGAAGTGGCGGCGCTCAGCCAAGTCGTTGAAGTCCACGCTGGTGATCCTGTTGACCACCTGCCGCATGAGCTGGCCGGACTTCATGTAGTTGTAGGCGTCCTCGAAGACGCCCCGGACCACTCGACGCCGGTCGCCGGGCCGGTCGGTGACGGGCAGCTCCTTCAGGGCCGGGAAAAGCTCGCCGTTGATGAAGGCGAGGAGCGCGTCGCCGGTGATGCCCTCCGGGTCCGCCGCCCATGTGCGCCACTGGAAGCGCTCCGGAATGGGGGACCGGTAGCCGGGCTGCATCAGCTCCAGCTCCTGATCCTGATCGTCGATGATCTTGAGGAAGAACATCCAGCAGAGCTGCGACAGGCGCTGCGCGTCGCCATCGACGCCGCTGTCCTGGCGCATGATGTCCTGGATGGATTTGACGGTGTTGCGAACGGACATACGGTCACTTCCAACGCTGATAGATGGCCATTTCGACGTCGCTGACCCGCCACGTCCCGGGCGGGAAGGGATAGGGCGTGGCGTCCTGGCGGAGTTGCTCAAGCAAGGCAAAGCAGTCAGCCAGGAGGTCGCCGTAACCCAAGAGATCGCGGGGATATCCGAGCTTCTCGCTGATGATGCTGTCGAGCACCACGGCGCGCTCAGGATTTAGGAACTTGAGGTGCTTGGAACCGAAGGAGACATTCAGCCCCTTCAGGCTAAGAATCGGCTGGAGAGCATCCTCTGGCGTCGGGCCGACCGACAGTTGATGGGCCTCACGGAAGGCTTTGGCGAGCTGCCCGGGCATGTTGCGTCTCAGCACGCGGCCGCCGACCCCGGCGTAGTTGCCCCAGCCACAGACGCGGCGGACGAACTCCGGCACCCGGTCGGGGGCGAAATCCGAGGCGATGAGCTCCACACCGAGCTGCTCCACCATGGGCGTGTCCGGGTCGCTCTCGCGATGCTTCCGGAGCCAATGCGGGAAATCGTCCGAGGGTATCCAGAGCCGCTCGAAGCGGCGGTCGGTGCCGGCGACACGAGAACGCATGTCAGGCGCTCTCCTGGTAGAGGCCCGACTGGACCTCGCG
Organism: Falsiroseomonas sp.; assembly: GCF_051859025.1. Lineage (GTDB taxonomy): Bacteria > Pseudomonadota > Alphaproteobacteria > Acetobacterales > Acetobacteraceae > Falsiroseomonas. The sequence continues at coordinate 8,652 of NZ_JBHYGL010000003.1, forward strand.
CATCGCCTGCTCAAAGGCCTCCTTGCCGCCGAAGGCACGGATAAGCTGTACCGGGGTGCCCAGCGTGTTGAGCGGCGGCAGGCGGAGGACTGCCGCGTCAGCAAGGTCGATCAGGCCCTCGTCGGCGTACTTGGCGAGCAGCGCGTCCAGGACCGCGCGTGCCTGGGGACCGAATTTGGTGAAGACGTCCCGCTTCTGGACGTTCGCGGCCCGCTCCCGCCGGGTGAGGGGAGGGCGGTCGAAGGCGACGTGGCAGATGAGGTCGAAGGGGTCGAGGTCCTTCCCGAACTCCTCCGCCAGCGGCTCGAGGGGCAGCCCCTCGGCCTCCAGCTCCTCGATGACGGCCCGCTTCCGGTCCTCGCCCTTCCAGCGCCGGAGGAAGGCGTCGAGGCTGGTGAAGTGCTTCTGCAGGGCCTTCTTGGTGAAGTCCCTCAGGCTCTCGGTGACGAGCTTCCCGTCCTCGTCGAGGTACTCGACACGCTCGGTCACGATCGTCGCGCCGACCCCGTCCACGTAGACCTTTTGGCGCTTCGGGCCACCTGCCGGAATAGAGATGTCGGGCGTGTCCCCGTCCACGACCGTCTCCTCGGTGCTCGGCTCCGAGGGCAATTCCTCCCCATCCTCGTCGGTTACCGGGGCGCCCTCTGGCGGGGTCATTGGGTCGCCTTCGCCAGGCTCGTAGATCTGGACTGGCTCGCCGTCGAAATCGGGGTCGGCGAAGTGATTGGTCGCGCCGCGGAAGTCCATGAGGGTGAAGTAGAACTTCCGGCTGTCCTCGTGGACGCGGGTACCCCGGCCGACGATCTGCTTGAACTCGGTCATGGAGCCGACGGAGCGGTCGAGCACGATTAGCCGACAGGTCTGGGCATCCACGCCTGTCGAGAGAAGCCGCGAGGTGGTGACGATGATCGGCTGGCGGGATTCCGGGTCGATGAAGTTGCCGAGTTGCGACTGCCCCTCGGCGTCGCTGCCGGTGATGCGCATGACATAGCGCGGGTTCGCGTCACAGAGGTCGGCGTTCTCGTTGACGAGGGCCTGGCGCATGCGGGCGGCATGCTCCTCATCCACGCAGAAGACGATGGTCTTCTGGAAGCGGTCGCCGCTCTCCTTCAGGAAGTCGGAGACCTTCTTCGCGACCAGCTTGGTACGATCGTCGATGACCAGGGTGCGGTCGAAATCCTTGGTGTTGTAGATGCGGTCCTCAACCTCGTTGCCCTCCCTGTCGAGGGTGCCCTTGGCAGGGCGGTAGCCCTCCACGTCACGGTCGATATGGACCTTGATGACCTTGTAGGGCGCGAGGAAGCCGTCGCGGATGCCCTGCTTCAGGGAGTAGGAGAAGACCGGCTTACCGAAGTAATCGATGTTGGAGACGTACTTCGTCTCCTTCGGCGTCGCGGTGAGGCCGACCTGCGTCGCGCTGGAGAAGTGCTCTAGGATTTCGCGCCAGGCGGAATCGGCGGCGGCGCTGCCACGGTGGCACTCGTCGATGATGATGAGGTCGAAGAAGCCGGGCGAGAACTCACGGAAGAGCTTCTGGCGCTCATCGGGGCCGGTGATAGCTTGGTAAAGGCCGAGATACACCTCGTACGAGGTGTCGATCCGGCGCTTGCGGTCGATGGCCGTGACGATGTCGGTCGTCGAGCCATCGTCGCGCTCGATCGTCTTGGCATCGGTGCTCAGCTTGGCCATGGCCGGCCCGAAGGGACGGAAGTCGTTGACCATGGTCTGGTCGACGAGGATGTTCCGGTCGGCGAGGAACAGGATACGCTTCTTGATGCCTGCCTTCCACAGCCGCCAGATGATCTGGAAGGCGGTGTAGGTCTTGCCCGTGCCGGTTGCCATGACCAGCAGGGCGCGGTCCTGGCCCTTGGCGATGGCCTCGACGGCGGCGTTGACCGCATTGACCTGGTAGTAGCGCGGCGCCTTGCCGCTGCCGTCTTCGAAGTAGTCCTGCTGGACGATTCGCTCCGCCTCCGGCGTCAGGCCCTTCCAGGCGACGTAGCGTGCCCAGAGTTCAGCAGGGGACGGAAAGGCATCGAGCGCCAACGTCTCCTCTTTCACCGCCGCTAGCCCTGTGCGGTCGTGGAAGACGAAGCCGTCCCCGTTCGACGCGAAGACGAAGGGGATGCCGAGGATCTCGGCGTACTCGAGGGCCTGCTGCAGGCCGTCGCCGACGGCGTGTGTGTTGTCCTTCGCCTCGATGATGGCGATGGGCAGGTTGGGCTTGTGATAGAGGACGTAGTCGGCGCGCTTGGCCTTACCGCGGGTGACCAGCTTACCGCGGACGATGATGCGCCCCTTGGTGAAGCTCACCTCTTCACGGATCTGCTGAAGTTCGTCCCACCCCGCTTGGCGCACGGCCGGCGTGATGAACTTCGAGCAGATGTCGCGCTCGCTCAGATCCTTCTTGTTCACTCGCCGCCCCCCGGCCTCCGGTCTGAGTTTAGGCTCTGGGCGAGGTTCATCGGCCAAAGCGAGTCTTCTATCTCGCCCATTCGTTCCTGCGCGGCAATTATCTGGTCCCAGAGCTCTTCAAGCACTCTCCGCCCTTCGGCAAGGCGCTCCAGGTCCTCCGCTGATGGAATGGGTACCTCCAGCCGTCGGACGTCGGCGATCTGCACGAAGGGTACCGCGGTCCCTCCGGCGACTGTCTGAAGCGCCTTCTGTCCCAATGGAGAGGACAGATAGCGTTGCAGGACCTCAGGGTTCTCGATGGCCGACGAGCGGCGCAGACGCACGACGGCAAAGCTTTGCCCTGGAAGCCACGTCTCATTCTCAGGCGGCTGCTGCGCGACGAGGCCTACGACGCCGATCCGGCCCTTGATGGAGAGGAGGATGTCTCCGGCTTCGAGGGCTGCACGGCGGGCCTTGGCCGCCATCTGCGGGGGCAGGGCGAACGCCTTGTCCGGCTTCATGACGACACCGTCCCCCTGATTGATGTTACCTGCCGTGACCTCGCGGAAGATCGCGCTGTCGGCATCATCCTCAGTTTCAGCGTGCAGGCCTTCCCGAACGGCGTCCTGCCCCTTTGGTAAGGTGACGGCCTGTGGGCGGACGATCTCGGCGATGTCGCCGAGGGCGACCGTCCGCACTTGGCTCAGCGCCGCGCGAGCCTCGCGAGTGCCAGGGTCGAGCACGTAGCGGTCAACAGCCAAGCTGAAGTCGTTTTCGCGGAGATCCCGTTGGCCGACGATGGCTGAGCGCTCGCCCAGCCAGCGCCCCAGCACCGTCCGGGCCAAGTCGGCTGTCGCAAGGCTGAAAGCATGCCGCCTTGGCACATCGTCCTGCCTGGCGTCGACGAAGAGGACCTCGCCTACCGGGTGAGATCCAGGCTTGGCCCGGAAAATAATGGAGGCGTTGACGCTCAACCGCGGGAGGGCGCCGCGCGGGAGGCTCACGACCGCGGATATGTTTCCCGCTGAGGTGAAGAGCTCCTTCGTGTAGCGGTCCAGGGAACTGCTTCTGAAGAGAAAGCCGTCCGCCATGAGGCACGCCATCGGACCCTTAGTCCGGCGCAAGAGCGCGGTGAGGTGGAGCGCGTCGGCCGAATGATCCTTGGGCAGGTAGGGAGAGATGAGACTCGCTTCATAGCGTATCCCCATGGGCGGCACGGCGACCGCAGCCTCACACAGGGTCTCGTTGTCGCGTTTAACGTCACGAACGGGATGGAAAACCTGTACCGAGATCGGGAGGTCATACGCCACAGCCAAGCAGTAGGCGAACTCGGCTACCATCTCGCTGGGGACGTCAAAGTCGACGCGATCTGCACCGTTCATCGCCAGCCGGAGTGCGATCTCAGCCGTACTGTCAAACGCGCAATAGAAAGTCCGCGGGTTGCCCTGTGAGGCTAGCCGACAGAGTAGATCCTGGACCGCATCCTGCGGCAGAAAGAGCTCGCCGGAACGGATGTCCGTGGCCAGTTCGAGGACCACGCCGATCAGCCAGGTGGGAGGGCTGACCGCCCTTCCTTCCGCAGTGGGTGAAGGGAAGATGCCGATCAGAAGGCGCCGAAGGCGCTCCAGGACCCCAGGCTCAAGTTCGACGACCGGCTTCTTCGCGTCCACGATCACCAGTTCGCCGTTACGCTTCTCAAGTTCGATTTCCGGATACCGAAAGCCGCCCTGTGGGGATCCGCGACGGTGTAGCGCAGGCAGCTGAGCAGCATTGTTCTCGCTGGCCTGCAGCGCGGAAACGAGGCCGTGCCACTCATGGGAGGTGAGCTCCCGCTCGGCGTCGAAGAAGCCTACCGGCATTCCGGGGGTCGCTCGCGGAAACCGACGGGCAACTGCCAGCATCTGGGCAAGGACATGCACAGTGTCCCCGGGGCGTACGGCGCTGAACCGGACAGTGTCGAGGAAGGCCGCCTTGAAGGTGACGGCCTGAGCCTTCTCGCGCTCGGTCATGTTAGCGGCGGCACGCCCGGCCGCGGCTGGAGGCTTCGGCACGATAGGTAGTGATGAGTGCTCCATCAGCCTCGACGACAACGATACCGCCTTTGTCGAGCGCCTTGATGACCTGGCGCTCAAGGGCCCGCAGTTCATCGAGCATCCGTTGAAGCGCTTTTTCGCCCAGGACGCGGCGGTCCTGGTCGTCTTCGCCGAAGCGAAGGGTGAGGTCCACAAGGTCCTGGCGAATCCCTCGCTGGGATGCGCGAGCCTTGAAGTGTCGGGTCTTCGCCATGGCCGGATTATCTCCTTCGAAACGAAATTTAGGCGCACCAAACACCCGTGTCAAACAAAAAATCCAATGTCAGGACGTGACACCTGTGGTGGGCTTGTTCGTCCCGAAGGGTGGGCGAATTTTCAACCTGTGGAACGGACGTTTGGGGTTGAAAAACATGCCCCGCCGGGGTCCACTCCGGCCCCGATGACCAGGCCCGAGCCGCGCTTCGTCGCTTACCTCCGTGTCTCCACTGACAAGCAGGGCCGCTCCGGGCTCGGGCTGGAGGCGCAGCGCGCTGCCGTCTCCGCGCATGCCGGCGCGGCCGGCGGCCGCATCGTCGCCGAGCATGTCGAGGTGGAGAGCGGCCGGCGGAAGGACCGACCGCAGCTCGCCGCGGCGCTCGAGGCCTGTCGGGCGCTACGCGCTACGCTCGTCATCGCCAAGCTCGACCGCCTGGCGCGCAACGTCGCCTTCGTGTCGAACCTCATGGAGAGCGGCGTCGAGTTCGTCGCGGCCGACATGCCGACCGTGAACCGCCTCACCGTGCACATCCTCGCAGCCGTCGCCGAGGAGGAGGCGCGCATGATCAGCGCGCGCACGAAGGCCGCGCTCGCCGCGGCGAAGGCAAGAGGCGTGAAGCTCGGCAACCCGCATCTCCTCGCGCGCGACCCGGCGCTCGCCGCGCGTGCGAACGCGATGCAGGTCGAGAAGGCGCGCACCCGAGCCGCCGCCGTGATCCCCTACATCGAGCAGGCGCAACGCGCCGGCGCCGGCACGCTTGCGGAGATTGCGGAGGCGCTGATGGCCCGCGGCGTGTCCGCGCCGAGGGGAGGACACAGGTGGGCGCCAGCACAAGTGCGGCGGGTGTTCCAAGCCGCATGTAGGACCAGGCTGGAGCTCGACATTGAGGCTTTTCGGCGCGCGAGCGGAGCTGACATGTGAGCGGGGCACCGGAGACGACGCCAGATCCAATCCCAGCGAGCGCCGCTGGCGATGCGCAGTCGCGGTCCGGCATTCTGGTCGGGAACTTGGGGGAGCCGATTCGGCTGACGGGTGTGAATCTGTGCGGCTTCTCGGCGGAAGCCGCGCGCGGCAGCGATACCGTCAAGGTGTGGACGAAGCTGGCGCTGACCTCCGACGAGGCCCTCTTCCATCGCCTCGCCGAGAACCTTGACGGGGCGCTGACCCACCTCGTTCAGCAGGCGGGCCAGGGCCTGAACCTCGCGCGCACGAGCACTGTGCTCCTGGTCGCCCGGCCAGACGACACGGCGGACCTCTGGGTCGACACCGCCGCCGTTGCGCTGGACGTTCGCGTCAAGCGGGCAATGCTGGCGGGCACCGTCGTGTTTGAGAACGACATCGCGGACGTCACCGCGATGCGCTTTCCGCTCGTCGAGATCGGACCGCGCGACCGCGTCCTCTGCTTGTTCCGCGAAGCTTGGCGCTTCGCGCTGTGCTTCGACTTCAATCCTGACGGCGCCCTCTCCCTCGATGACTTCGAGCGGACCCTCGGGACCCTCTTCCGAAAGCTCAGATACCGGCACCTCTATGATATCGTAGCGGACGCCGCGGTTTTCGGGCGCCTGGTAGAAGCTGGCTGGTTCCCCTTCGCCGAGATTGTCGGGGCCGAGTTCAAGGCGCTGGCGAACGCTGCTGAGGCAGCCTTCAGTTTCGATGAGGCGGAGAGGGAGCTTCTCGCCAAATTCGACGCCGCGAGGTTGGAGCGCATGTTCGACCGTCGGATCTCCAATCCCCACTTCAAGCCCAAGGAGCGCATTCTTCGGTCGGCGGTGAACGCCTTTAAGGCGGACGATCCTATCGCCGTACTGAAGATTATCCTCACGGAGATCGAGGGGATCCTGGCAAGCGCTCATCGCGCCGCAACGGGGCGGGGTGCAAAACTGCCAGCGTTGCTGGAGTTCGCGGTACAGGCAGCCGAGCAAAAGGCGGGAGGGGGCGACACGCTCTTCCTCCCGGCGGCGTTCGCCCGCTACCTGAAAGCGCACACCTTCGCTAGCTTCGACCCGCTCACCGGTGCAGGGTCGTCTGTGTCCCGGCACGCTGTCGGTCATGGTGCTGCCGAAGCGGAAGCTTACACGCAGACGCGCGCCCTCCAGGCGCTGCTCACGCTTGACCAGATCGCCTTCGGCATCTGAGCCGCTACCGTCCAGCGTTGCCCCAAAGTGGAGCCCATCCTCAGCCGGCGTCGCCCGCGTCCGCTACATGCTCGACGCGGCTCGGTCGCCGCAGCGTAGGGAAGAGGAAGGCGACCAGAGGTCGCACGTCCCGGGGCAGCCGCGTTGAGGGGTCGCCACGCTCTCGGGCGGCCGTCACCTCTCTCTCGCGCGCTGCCCACCTCGCGGGATCACGCGCGGCTGCCAGGGCCGCGCGGTGGCCGCCTGCCTCGACCAAAGCCAGGAAGGCACACACCGCGCCACGGTGGTGGTCGTAGAGGTAGTTCGCGACCTCGACGAGCCGCGTGTAGCCGAAGCCGACGGCCGCGCCCGCCTCGCCGCTCGCGAGGCCGCAGACCAGGCCCTCGACGCGCCAGACGTCTCCTGCAATGCCCGGGGTCGGCACGCCCTCGTCGCCGAGCGCCCCACGCAGGTGCTGCCACGCGTCGTTTGTCCGCGTATCCCGGTCCGCGAAGAAGGCGAGCACCCGCCGACGGAGCCGCGCGCGCCCGGCCTCGCGCTGCCGAGCCTTCTCCTCGGCCAGAGCCCTCTCCTCCGCCTCGGCACGGCGTCGCGCCTCCTCAACGGCGAGGCGCTCCGCAGCCTCGTAGTCGTAGAGGAAGGCCCGCTGCCCGGCCTGGTCCAGCACGAGGTCGGCGAAGGGGACGAGCGCGTCGGTCCAGCCGTGCTCGCCGGCGAGGGACATCGTGCGGTGGTGGACCCGCACCATGAAGCGCCCGGCCTCCCGCGAGGCAGCCGCCGTCGCGCTGTCGACAACCAGCACGTTCGAGTTGTTGGAGAACAGCAGGTCGTCCTCGGTCATCCGACGGTCGGACGGGTCGAAGCGCCGGAGCACCCACACCAGGAGGCCGCCCTCGCCGCGGTAGAAGGCCCGCCGCCGGACCACGACGTCGAGGAAGGTGGTGGTGAGCTGCGCCTCGAAGACGACGCGGAGATCGCCCCGCCAGGTCGCCGCCACGTCTGGCCGGCGCCGGGAGAAGCCGTCGGCTGCGCGCCAAGTCGCCTCTACGGCGACCCCGAAGAAGTCGGGGTCGACCTCAAGGCCTTCGGCGATGAGCCGCTTCGTGTCGCGATGCTGCCAGCTCTCCTGCCGGCCCCGGTAGATCATCTCCCGCAGGTCGTCTTGCGTAAGGCCCTGTCGGGTGACCGCCGTACAACGGCCGTCCTCCCGCTGGTGGCGGAAGAAGACCCGCTTATCCGGCGAGGAAGCGAAGTAGACGGGGACCGCGCAGAGGGCACAGAGCAATCGCGGCGCGCCGTCCCGCATGGCCTCCAGGATTTGGGCGCGGAGGCGGACGTGCTCGGCCCAGCGCAGCCGGCCAATCAGCGCCGGCGCGTCATGGAACAGGCCGGTCCTGACGCTGAGGACCTGCCTGATCTCCGGGTCCTCGACGGGTGGCGTCGACCCGAGTGGGTCCCGGGTGACGTTTCTGATCCCGGGCTGCCGTCCACCGCGTGTCACCGCTTTGCTTTTTCAGGGGGGCACCCCACGTCACTGGTGACCGGGGGTCCATGGTCGCTACTGCATTCTGGCCGAATGCATCCTGCGTGGGCTACGTGCATTCTACTTCGTCGGACACCGGCGACTGCCTCTCCCGCGTCACTGATGACTATCCCTCCCAGTCACGAATGACGCCCGGTACGCCGTTGAGATCACCCCCCTACACGGCCTATGTCGTGCTCTCACAAGATGCGGAGCAACGACATGAGCGAGGAACCTACCCCGGACCCCGAACAGACGGTAGTGGCCTTCCAGCCGAAGGTCGCGCTGAAGGCGAGCGAGAAGAAATGGGGCCTCGACGTACTGCGTCTCGGCTGGTGCCTGCTGCCGTCCCTGCTCTTCCGGGCCCAGCGCAAGCTCAACATCACGCCTCTTCAAATGGCGGTGCTGCTGCAGTTGCTGGAGCACTGGTGGGAGGCCGATCGGGCGCCCTACCCCAGCAAGGAGACGATCGCCCACCGGCTCGACATGAGCCCGCGGCAGGTCCAGCGGCACATCGCTGCCCTGGAGGCGGCCGGCTATGTCCGGCGTCGCGAGCGTAAAGCGGTTCACCGCGGGCAGCTCAGCAATTACTACGACTTCGATGGCTTGGTAGCTGCGCTTCAGCGGATCGCCCCCGAGGTTGCGGCGGCCTACGCGGAGAGCAGGGAGCGGAACCGCGCCGCCGCCGGTCGCGGTCTGCGGCGGGCCTCCACCCCCGTCGGGGGGACCCGCGCTTCCGGGGTTTGACGACAATGACGCCCGCCGCCCCCACCGCCGCCGCATACAGCGCGCCCCTCGTCATCCGTGGGGTGGCCTTCGATCTTGTGCACCTCGACCCTTTTACCTTCGAGGTGGCGAGCAACAAGGTCCCCCGGCCGCTCCTGGTGAACGTGCGCTTCACCAGCCACTGCTACACAGAGGCCTTCGACCCGGCCCGACACCCGGCCGACGAGCCAGCGATCATGGACGGCGTCCGGCGCCGAGCCTTCGCGCCGGACCGCTACACCCTCTCCCATCGTCTGCCTGCGTTGATCCGCGGCCTGGCGGACCCGCGGGCGAAGGTGCACGAGACAGGCGCGCGCCGGAACTGGATGTACTCGGCGGTCGTGGAAATCCCGGCCGAGGGCACACGCTATGGGGTCTTCTTCGAACTCCGCCGTACGCCGGAGGAACGCCGCAAATTGAGCGACCTGGAGCTCGTCGTGGAGAGTGCCTACCCGGCCGACCCAGCCCGGCCGGAGCCGAACATCCTCGGCCCCGTTGGCTTCGCGCTGCTTGCCGGCTCCACCTTCCTCGGCAAGCGCGTCACCACGCGCCGCTGAAAAAGGAAGGGGCGCCCGGAGGCGCCCCATGGGTAGTATTGTCCGGCAACCGCTTCAGCTTGCGCCTCGGCCCGCATTGCACGGGCACGGAACCAGAAGTTCCGCCGGGGGGTGCTACCTCAGCCGGTCCGTCACCCCGCTAGGGTTCATATAGCCCCACCCGCCCTCCAATTTCAAGCATCCCGGGGGACACCCATGACCGGGGGAGCCGGAACAGTGGCGCCGGCGGGGCTTGGGCGGATTCTCATTTTCAATCTCCAAGATACAATCAGCGCCGTGCCAATCCGCCGTGAGCTTCGCCCCCTTTACCCGCCGCACTGGCGTGCGCTGAGCGCAACGGTGCGTTTTGGCCGAGCCGGCGGACGCTGCGAGCGCTGCGGCCGGCCACACAAGGCCGTGCTGCGCTGCCTGCCCGACGGGCGCTGGTTCTGCGAGCGCACGGGCACCTGGCGCGACGGGCGAAACCGTCCCGCACGCTGGCCCAACCTGCTGGACGCGGCACAGGTGCGCACCACGAAGGCAGTCCTCGCCGCGGCTCACCTCAACCACGACCCGCGCGACAACCGCTTGCGCAACCTTCATGCCCTCTGTCAGCGCTGTCATCTACTGCACGACCGCGCCTACCACCGCGCCCAGCGTTGGAAGACCCTCCGCCGGCGATGGGCCGTCGGCGACCTATTTTTCGGCCTCTACACCCCCTGACTGGTGTAGGCGGAGCCTGCTGCGTCGTGGCTACGGAGCCCGGAACGTTTGACGCTGCCAACTCGACACGGCGGGTGCCAAGCTCTCTGGCACATCGCTGCTCGCCCAACGGTCCCAGAAATCCACCGTCCCGCTGTTGGGCTTGTGCGTCGGCTTCGCCAAACGGATGCGGCTCGGGAGCAGGCTGGCATCGCCCACGACGAGCGCCTCGCCGGTGTCCAGCACGGGCAGCAGGTCGCCGTAGCCTCCGAGGCTGTCCGGCAGGAGCCTGCGGATGACATTCTGGTCCTCGCCGTTCGTGAGCCGCATCGCAACCAGGTTGTTGCACTGGCTCAACACCGTCCGGTTCACCTCCGAGGGTCTCTGGCTGATCACCACCAACCCGACGCCGTACTTACGGCCTTCCTTGGCGATCCGCTCAAAGATGCCGACAGAGACCTCGTCCGCGGCGCTGCCCCCGGACCTGTCGGGCACGTAGAGGTGCGCCTCGTCACAGAATAACGCCACCGGGTGGCGCGCGGTCGGCAGCGCCCACTGCTGCACCGAGAGCCCCAGCTTCGCGACGAGGCTGACGATGACGGGCAGCACGTCCGACGGGACCTCTGAGAAGTCGATGATCTTAATGCCGCCCCCCTTGTCAGGTTGGCTCGCCGCGCTGGCGAAGAGTTTGGAGACAAGCCCCTCCAGCCAGCCGACTTCGAAGGACGCCTCCCCCGCTCCGAAGAGGAACGCGAGCCGGCGGTCGGACTGCCTGCTCTCCAGGCGCTGGATCATCCGGCTGAGCTTGCCGTGGAAGTCGCCTTGCTTCGTCGAGCCCGCGCGCGCGCCTTCTACCACCTCGGTATTCAGGCCTGTTAGTTTCTCGATGACATCCTCGATCCTGAACGGGATGGGGCTATCGATCGTGAAGTTGTCGAGCAACTCGCGCTGACCCGTCGAAGTCAGGTGCGCCCTTTTCGCCTCCAGGATCGTCCGCGCCATGACCATCGCCTGGTTCGGCGCGTTCTGGTCACTTCTGTCAACGAACATAGAGATGAGTGCCTCGTAGCCGAGCAGCCAGTAGGGCAGGAAGAGAACATCCCGCCGCGCCGCGCCTGCGCTGTCGAGGTCGGCCGGGCCCGCGACCCGGTAGTGCCGAAACCCGGTGCCTGAGAGTGGGCCGTACTCGCCGTGGATGTCGAACACCACCGCGTTTGCGTTGGGCAACTCCGCGACCTGCTCAAGGATGCGCGCCGTCGCCCAGGATTTGCCGGAACCCGTACTGCCGACGACGACCGCGTGCCGTTGGAAGAACTTGTTGCCGTTGAGGTAGGCCTCCGCCCTGTCGTCGAGCGTGTAGTGTCCCAGCAGGAGTTTGTGGCCGTCGCCAGAGATACTGGAGATCACGCGCATAAAGCGCGTCAGGCGCTCGCCTTCAATTGCAAAGCAGCGCGCCTCGATCTCCGGCACCGTTTCCAGCGTCCGCCGGAACACGTTGCGCTCCGCTCCTATGCGGTCGATCAGCGTTCCGATGAGGGCAATGCGCGCTAGGCTCGCCTCGGGTAGCGCTTCCTCGTCCGTTTCGCCCGCATCGGCGCGTGTATGAGCCTTCGGTTCGACAACACTGCGCGTAATCTTTTGGATGACGCCAATCAGATGCTGGCCTGGCCGGCTGCTTTGCAGCATCGCTAGCCGGTTCACTTGGAGCTGCCGAAGCCGCTCCAGATCGTCGACGCGCACTACGACGGTTGCGGTGTCCACCGACAGCACTGAGCCCAGGGCCTCGCCGTCGTCGAAATCGAAGATGCGCATGGTGGCACCTACGTCACGAGTGAGAGGAAGCCGGAGAGCGTCCAGAGATCGGGCTCCGGAAGTTCAACGCCGTCGGGGTAGTCGGGGCAGTAGGCCCGCGTACCCGCCGTGCCCTGCTCCAGCACGAGGAACCGCCGGCACCGCCCGCCAAGCAGGAAGTCGCGCGCAGCTGAGGTCATGGTACGCGTGAGAAGAGTAAGCGGCACGGCCTCGGCGATGCACCGCTCGATGAGTTTCGGCTGGATATGTCGGTCGTTAAAGCCGTAACCGATGCACACGTATCCCCTGGCCTGCTGCAAGGCACGATCGGCGTTGGCCAGGATCGTCCGGAACGGCTCGTCGTGGGTGATCCGGTACTTCTCAATGCCGGGCGTGACGATGAGGGGCGAGTACCCGGTCAGCCGTGTCGGCATGAGAGGCAAGCCCAGGGGCGTGGTGCCAGTTGGTCCATGGAACCAGTCCAGCGAGCCATGCACTTTCCAGATATTGACAGTGCGGGCAGGCTTTTTGCTCTGCATGAAGCGTAGCGGGGGATCTTTCTGTCGGAAGCGTAGGTAGCCGTGCCCGAATCCGGTGCAGTGGCAGAGCTCGCCCGCATCCGCCGCGTACTCCGCAAGCCGGTCGTAGTTGGTCGTGACCACGTCTAGTTCAGCGTGCGTGCTCGTCAGCAAGTATCGCAAGAATCGTGTCAGGGCCAAGTGCTGCTGATCGCGTACGACCGCCTCGAAGGCATGCAGGTCCGCCGCCGCGATCAGGTCCCAAGTCGCGTTCACGACATGGCGCGTCAGCGCTTCAGGCAGTCGCACGCTCGTCAGGACAGTTTCCAGATCCGCGCGTCTCGCCTCGGTCATAAACGTGCACCAGGCGTCCGAGTGCTCGGTGTCAGGAAGCGGCGGGTTGCTGGAGATCAGATGATCTGACAACGCACCCATTCCGGGCAGCCCGTACGGGATCGAAGCGCCGCTACCCAGTACGATGACCGGCGCAGCGGCCACGCAGGCCTGCGCCAACTCCGGCACGAGCCGCTCGGCAGGAGCCGGTGCAACGGGGCTGCGCGGCATCGCAATGCTCTTGAGGGCACTCATCGTCGTTATGAAGTCGGCACGTTAGGCAGGCATAGATCGAGAACGACGGGCTGCATTTCCCCTTTACTCCGTTTGTACAGTCCACGCTGATGCTGGTTCCGCTTTAGATCAGGTCGACGCACTTGTCGCGGAGGCTCTCGTGGAGGTCACTAAGACCGTTGCTGTAACACAATAATACCAAAGCCTCCATATCGCCGCTGGCCGATTAGGGCCTGCCCACGCGAAACACAGACCAGACAGTCAAGAATGTCCCACAAAAATGAGACTTTCATTTTTCGGACAAATGTCCTACATAGTCTTTGATCTTTGCAGGGCGAATTGCGTGAGAGGACTGGGTGATGCTGGTCGGGTACGCCCGGACGTCGACCGTCGAGCAGGAGGCCGGCCTTGCGGCTCAGGTTTGCGACCTGGAGGCTGCCGGCTGTGAGCGTGTCTTCTCTGAGCGTATCTCGTCGGTCGCTATGCGAACCGAGCTCGAAGCGGCGCTGCTCTTCGTCTGCCAAGGCGACACCCTCATCATCACCAAACCCGACCGGCCGGCCCGCTCTGTCGCAGACCTTCTCGCCATCGTCGGTCGCCTTGAGGCGAAGCGCGTCGGCCTTCGCGTGCTCTCCATGGGAGGCAGCGAGGTCGATACTGCGACGCCAACTGGCCGGCTCATGCTGACCATGCTTGGCGCGGTCGCAGAGTTTGAGCGGGCACTGATGCTTGAGCGACAGCGAGAGGGCATCGCGAAGGCGAAGGCCGAGCGGAAATACCGCGGGCGTGCGCCGACGGTGATGCGGCAGTCTGCCGAGATTCTGCGGCTGAAAGAGGAGGGCGTTCGGCCGACGAACATCGCGAGGCAACTCGGGGTCGCGCGCAGTTCGGTATACCGCGTGCTCGACAAGGCCTCGCCGGCGTCGGCGCCGACTACGGTCCCGGAGCCACCGACCCCGGGCCCCCAAAAGACCGCGAGCGCACGCCGATCGTCATCGCGCCGACCATATTCTTCGATTCGGCTAGGGCGACAGAGCCCTAATCGATAGACAATCAAATCGGTTCAACGATTTAGATGGCAGGGAGATTGCGATCCGCTTGCGTGCGCCCTCACAGGCCCACTAAAGTGCGAGCCGGTCCGGGCTACCGCCCCCGAACCGGCGCCTTAGGTACTTGAGTGCCGAGGGAATCCTCCGAGTTTGCTTGGCGGCGTCTCGGAAGGACAGAATAACACTGGATCTGGAGTAATCAGTGCGCCCGAGGCCCCTCGTAGGCGTTACTATATGCGCCGCTCGCCGGTTCGTCCAGAACCTCGGCGCTGTGGGAATTCGCGCGCACTCAGATCCACGCCAGTCAGCCGCCGCCCTTGACCGCGCCATGCGCGGAGGCGGCTGCAATGGTCGCCCATAGAGCCCAACTCACCCTCGGCTTCGACCCCGTTGAGCCGGTAGAGCCGCGCCAAGTCCCGCGCTGGGGTTTCTGGACGCTCAACGTCGCCAGCGACGCTGGCCGCCTGCAGCAGCGCATCTATCGGCTCGACCAACTGCCGTTCGTGCTGGCCCACTGCCGGCGCGACCGTGACACGTATATGAGCCAGGGGCTGTTCGCTCGGCCGACGCGTCGCGCCATTCATCTGCTCGCCGCAACACATGCCCAGGTCGATCTCGACACCTACAACGTGGATCGGCTCCGCAGCCTCACCGCAGATCAGCTCGGCGGCCTAGTGCGGCTTTACTGCCGCGACGAAGGGATTCCGCAGCCATCCGCGATCATCTCCAGTGGCCGCGGCCTTTACCTTAAATGGTACTGGCAGCACGCGATCCCGCGCGCGGCCGCGGGCCGTGCCGTCGCCGTGAACCGCGCTCTGGCAGCGCGGTTCAACGAACTTGGCGCCGACCCACGAGCCATCGACATGAGCCGCATCCTGCGTGTGATCGGGACGGTGAACTCGAAAAGCGGCGAGGTCGTCCGCCTACTCCACCTGGAGCAATCGCCCTCAGCCGACGTCCTGACCTACGACTTCGATTGCTTTGCCGACGACGTCCTGCCGCATACACTCGAGCAGATCCGCGGTTACAGGGACGCCGCTCAGGCGCGCAAGACAGAGCTTCGAATCCGCTCCCATGAGAAGGTCCGTCGCGCGGCTGCACAGCAGGCCCGCGGCGTGCAGCGCGTCTTTTGCCGCGAGGATTGGCACTGGGGCGTCCTCGAGGACATCCGGACGATCGTCGAGAAGCGCTGGCCTAAGGGCGTTCCTGAGGGCTGGCGGGATACGATCGGCCACCTCGGGGCCTGCCAACTGGGAATGGTCGTGCCTGAGCATGTCCTCTGGCCGGAGATCCAGGCCTGGGCCCGCATCCTGCTGCCGACCGACTACGTTTCCAATGACCTTGCTGGCCACGCCTCCTCCCTCCTCGACCGCGCTCGCCGCGCTGCCAACGGGGAACGGACGATCGTCGCCGGTCGCGAGCGCTCGCCAATCTGGACCTACAGCAAAACGCGCTTGATCGAGATGCTGCAGGTCGAGCCGGCGGAGGAACGCATTCTCACCAGGCTCATCACCGACGACGAGAAGCGGCGCCGGGACCGCGAAGCGACGACCGCCGCCCGTCGTGCCGCCGGCGTTCAGGAACGCACTGTCTACGAGGCCCGGGCTGCCCATAGGCGCCGCCGGGTCGTGGAGCTTCGCGCGGTTGGGCGTAGCTGGCGCGCGATCGGCGCCGAACTCGGGATCAGCCATGGCGAGGCACAACGGCTCGCCAAGACTGCGTAGGGTCTGTCCGTACGTCCAGAGCTTGGCCCGGACTCCCGCTAACACTGGTGTATAGGGTCTGTCCCTAAATCTATCTCTGCGAAGCCCTGGGGGTCTTCCCCCTTAGCTGGAAGGCTCTTGTTAAAAGGGCAAGGTGAGACCGCGGATAGCCGCGCTCCTTCTTCGCTGAAACTCAAAAAGAAAACCCGCCGGCGGAGCCGGCGTAACCGCCGCGTAGCGGCGCTCTTGCCAGTCGCAGGGTAGAGCGTTTCCGCCTGCAAATAACACGACCCCGTCGCCGCCGCAGGCGGCGGGCGAATTTCGTTTCTATTTTGTATCGAATATCTGGGTTTCGACCAGAGCGGAGGCGCGAGTCTGCATCCCGAAAATCGCTCCTTGGAGGTAAGCGCGGCGACGAGGCCCGTGGTGTATTCGGCTTGACGCTCAGGTGTGTTCGGCGGTCGCCCAGCACCAGGGCATGAGTTCGTCGATGCGGCTTTTGGGCCAGCCGTTGACGAGGCGGGTCAGGACCTCGGTGAAGTATCGCTGGGGATCGACGCCGTTGAGCTTGCAGGTCTCCACCAGGGAGGCCACGGCCGCCCACCTTGCTCCGCCATCGTCGCCCGAGGCGAACAGCGCGTTCTTCCTGCTGAGGCAGATCGGGCGGATGGCCCGCTCGACGGTGTTGTTGTCCAGCTCGATCCGGCCATCGTCGAGGAACCGCACCAGGCCCTCGCGATGGTTGATCGCGTAGCGGATGGCGCCTGCCGTCGGGCTGCCGCCCGGCAGCCGCGCGAGTTCCTCAGAGAGCCAGGTGAACAATGCCTCGACGAGCGGGCCGCTCTGCGCCTGGCGCCCGGCACGGCGCAGAGCGGGCGACAGCCCGCGCAGCTTCGCCTCTACCTCATAGAGCCCGGCGATGCGCTTCAAGGCCTCCTGGGCGATCGGCGCATTCTTGCCGCGCGCCAGCTCGATGAACTCCCGCCGCACATGGCTCCAGCAGAATGCCAGCGCGATGCCGTCCTCCGCTGCGGCCAGCGCCTTGTAGGCGGCGTAGCCGTCGCATTGCAGGATGCCCCGGTAGCCGCCAAGCAGCGCCTTCGCGTGCTCGGCGCCGCGCCCTGGCGCGTAGTGGAACACCACCGCCGGCGGGTCGGCCCCGCCGCAGGGCCGGTCGTCCCGCGCGATCGCCCAGGCATAGCCCTTCTTCGTCCTGCCGCGGCCGGGGTCCAGCACCGGCATGGTGGTCTCGTCGGCGAACAGCCGCGCCGAACCCAGCAGGATCTCCCGCATGCGCCGGACCACGGGCAGGACCTCCATCGCACCCGTGCCGGCCCAGTCGGCCAGCACCTCGCGGCCGAGCTCGATGCCCTGGCGGGCCAGGATCTGCGACTGCCGATACAGCGGCAGGTGGTCGGCGTAGCGCGAGACCAGGACATGGGCGACCGTCGCCTCGGTCGGCACGCCGCCCTCGACCAGGCGGGCAGGTGCCGGCTCCTGCAGGACCACGCCGGGACAGGCCCGGCAGGCAAGCTTCGGCCGCTTCGTCACGACGACGCGGAACTGGGCAGGGATCACGTCCAGCCGCTCCGCGGCATCAACGCCGATCTCGACCAGAGGGCCCTGGCAGCAGGGACAGGATATCGCCTCCGGCGCCAGCACGACCTCGATGCGCGGCAGGTGCGCCGGCAGGCGGCCGCGGCCGGCACGGCGACGTTTCGCCTGGTTGTCGCGCAGCGTCGGCGAGGCCTTGCCCGCCTCGGCCGCGTTCTCCGCCAGCGTCGCCTCGATCTCCTCGAACGCGAACAGCAGCTGCTCCTCGGGGAGCTTCTCCGACTTCGTCCCGAACTGACGGCGCTTGAGCTTCAGCAGCAGGTGCTGGAGCCGCTCATTCCGGCTCGCCAGCGCGTCACGTTCGGCGGTCAGCGTATCGACGGCCGCCAGCGTCTCCAGCAGCACCACACGCAACGCCGCAGCGTCCTCCGGCAGGCTCGGCGTGTCGTCATCCGTGGCGCGCATCGTGTCGCCGAGTCTAGGCAGGGACGCTCGGCGTGGGAATCTCCCGCACCGCCCCGACACGTCGCCAATCGATGCCGTCGAACAGCGCGGCGAACTCCAGCGGCGTCAGTCGCACCACGCCATCCACGATCGCCGGCCAACGGAACGCCGCAGCCTCCAGCTGTTTCCAGACCAACACCAGGCCGCTGCCATCCCAGAGCAGGATCTTGATGCGGTCGGCGCGACGCGAGCGGAACACCAGCACCGCGCCCGAGAAGGGATCGGCGCCCAGCGCGTCGGCAGCCAACGCCGCTAGGCCATGCGCGCCCTTGCGAAAGTCGACGGGCTTCGTCACCAGCAGGATCCGCGCACCGGCGGGCGGCGCGATCATGCCGCCGAGACCCGGATCGCGCGCAAGACTGTCGTCAGCAGGTCGGCGTCAGTGCCAGCCGTGACGCGCAGAACCGCGCCAGCCACCTCGACCTCGATTGACGGCGGTGAAGGCGATGGCGATGGCGATGGCGATGGCGATGGCGAAGTCGTATCGGGCGCGCTCGCCGGCGTCTCCGCCACGATCGGCACGAAGCCCAGCGGCGCCACCGCCGCGCGTCGCATCTCCCGGCGCCACGTGAACACCTGCTGCGAGCTGACCTGCCAGCGTCGCGCCACATCGGCCACCACCGTGCCGGGCCGCAGCGTCTCCGCCACGATGCGCGCCTTGTCGTCGTCGGACCACTTCCGACGTCGGCCAGGCCCCGTCAAAACCTCTACACGCCGATAGCCGCTGTCCTTCGCGTCATCGCTAATGTCGACCATAATGCCGGCCCGAAGCTCCATGCTCCACGCCGACCCACCACATCTACTCACCGCGCCGGAAGACGGGCCTCGTCGCCGCGCTTACCCTTGGAGCAAGTTTACGACGGTTTACAAGTGGAAAGCGCAGTACGGCGGGTTGCAGGTTTCCGAGGCGCGGCGCCTGCTGGTGCTAGAGGCGGAGCACCGACGATTTCGCTCAAGGGAGTGGTGTTGAACAACGAGAAGCTGCGGCGCCTGTTTAGGCTTGAGCAGCTGCAGGTGCGACGTCGTGTCGGGCGCAAGCGCGCCCGGCACGCGCGCGCCCCTGGTCTAGACGGCGGGGCCGAACTGCAGGTTGTCACTGGATATCGTATCGGATGTGCTGTCGGGCGGGTGGCGGTTCCGCGTGTTGTGCGTGGTAGATAACTGCACGCGGGAGAATTGAGCTGTGGTGGCGAACACATCGTTGTCTGGGCTGTGATTGCTGCCCGAGCTGGACGCGGTCGCGGCCGAGCTCGGCTACCCTAAGGCGGTGGTGAACGACAACGAGACGGAGCCGACCAGCATCGCGATCCTGGCCTGGGCACAGAAGCACGGCTTGGGCTGCACTACATCCCACTGGGCAAGCCGCATCAGCGCTAGGAGGTAGGGCGCCCGATTCGATGACGGTGCGGTCGTGCTCGCCGGCTTCAAGGCCGCTGGGCGCCGGCTGCGCCGTTGGCATTCGGCCAGCCTCAACCCAGGCTGCGCGCGACGCCCTGTATGGGTATGGCCGGGAAAGAGAAACGGCGCTCGACCAAACTGAGAAATAATGCTCGGAATTCCTCTATCTCAGGGCCGACCACGTCACCATCCTCGTAATCAGCAGCCAGGCAAATTCATGACACGAAGCCGTCGGTGTCATGTAGAGATTCCCGTTCGTCCCAATACATCAAACCTCGCAGACGTGGGCGGCTTAGTCTCGATCGACGCTCAGCTCGCATGCTGCTATCAAGGTAATCATCAATATAAAGGATATTTTGCCAAATTTTATTGTTTTCGATCAAGTTTTCTAGATCGGATGACTCGTGGTCTATGTCTGCGCGTCTGTGCTGGTCCATCAGTGCCTCGTAGGCAGTACGAAGCTCCTCCTGTTCGGCCTCTTCTTGAGGATAGCAACCGTCGATATTTATAGGAATTCCAGATGAGAGCCAGTCGAAGGCGAATTGGATGGCCGTTGCGCTTGCGTAGCGCGACAGACCGAGAACGAGATAGGGATTGCGGGACGGTGTCGGCATGTCGCTCGAAGGTTGGTGTCTGCGGAAATCGTATACCAACCAGATTTGTTGGTTGGCTGCAATCTACTTGCGAGGCGTCGGCTTAATGATATTGGAGTAGGTGAGCCGCAAGGCTCTGTTGCACAAATGGCCGGAAGGGGGATTCATCTCGTGAATCCAGCGTGATAGCTGGACAGCATGAGCAGACCGACACGGCCGACGTACAAGACCAGGAACTGGCCCGCCTACAACGAGGGGCTCAAGCGACGCGGCTCGCTGACGATCTGGTTCGACCACACGCTGGAGCGACGGGTTCGCCACTGGCAGGCGCTGGCCGGCCCGCGATGCGAGGTGATCTTCCGCCAGGACCACCCGCCAGGGCGGCAGGGACTGTCCGACTTCACCGAGGCCGCTTCGCTCGGCATCAGCATCGCCGTCCAGCCGCTCGATCACCGGCTCTACCACTCCGCCTCGCCTTCTCCGGCTGGCAACATGTCTGCGTGGTGCTCGGCGGCGCGCCGCTGGAGCACCGATCCGACAGCCTCGCCGCCGCCTTCCGCAACCTCACCCGCGACGCCGCCGAGGAGGCCCTCGTCACCGTCCCCTCCACCCTCATCGGCCACCGCCTGCGCGTGCGCCACCACGACGACCGGCTGGAGTGCTTCCTCGGCACCACGCCGGTCCTCACCCTATCGCGTGGGCCCCTGGTTTACCGAGGGCAATGCCCGAAGCCTGTTAGCGGTTTCACCTTCTCGGGGGAATCACGAGATCGGCTTCGATGGAAGGCCGATCGGGAGGAGATCTCCCCGTTGGGCTGACGAGCACCAGTCTGTCCGACGAACCATTGGCCATCTAGGGAATTCGTGGTCGGACGTGGCAACGCCGGGCGACTGATTGTGGCAGAAGCCGGCTCCTTCATATCTCTGACGCACGGCGTCTGATGCGTTTGGAGGCGGCAGGATTCCGAGCGGGGGGCGATAGAAGAAGCGGCAGTCCTGGCACTTAGGACGTTCTTCATCGTCCGCGGATGGGGCTTTCCCGTTTCCGCAACTGCTGTGCCGCATGACGAGCGGCCAGTGGGTGAAGCCGCTTTGGGTTGGGCTCGGCGCGGGGGTGCCGCTGCGGCAGCGTCCGGCGTTCAGGTAGGTAACCCGGTCGCGTTCGGTGCTCCCGACTGGGGGTGTTAGTCCAGCTGGTGGGCGATCGAAGAAGATGCAGCTGCGGCATGGCGTGGGGGTAGGTGGCTCGTCCTTGTCGATATTTTGGTCGTCGTTCATGCGCCGGTCTCCTGTATCTTACTTCTCGCGATTTCGCAGATGGATTTCCACCTTGGCGCGGCGGGCTGCATTGGCGGTCCGGCGAGCTTCCATTCGGTGGGCGTGGTGCATGCGCTTTGCCTTTGCCGCCTCGGCGCGAACCTTCTCCGGTCGAGGAGTGACTTTCTTTTTCAGGAGGCCTCTTGGGTCGAGAAGCGCCTCGGCGCGGAAGACCGGGGCGGCGTCGTCGCCCGGCATCCGGGGGATCCAGTCCGTCGCCCGTAGCACTCGGTCGCGCATCGTCTCCAGCGCGAGCCTTCGGGATGGACCGAGCCCGCCAGCCAGCGATGCGGCGTCCGCCAGCGCTGTCCGGTCGTCGGCAAGGCGGCCGAGGGACGCTTGTAGTGCTGCTGCGGCGGCTCCAGCGGCTGGTCGTATCACTACGGCTCGGCCGAACGACAGGGCCATGGTCTCGGCTGCAGCCTCTGGGGCCAGGCCCGTTGCGACTCTCTTGGCTACTTCTGGGCGGACTGCCGGCAAGGCCTCGTCCAGTCCTGCCGCGGCGACGATGACAGCTTCGCTGGAGGAGGCGATCGAGCGCATCGCATCCCGAAGCGAGATTTTGGCCTTAATCTTGGGCCGCTCCGAGGGCCTTGCTTCGGCAAGTGCAATTGCCTCCCGCAGTAGCTCGGAGCCTCCGCGGAGGGCCGCTGCCACGTAAGAGGAGGTGTCCGACGCCTGCAGGGCGGCTGAGTTGGCCCGAGCGCTTGCGTACAGCCTCGTCAGCGGGCGGTCTGCCAGCAATGTTGACATGAAGGTGCGCTCGTTCGCTGTTGCGCCGGGGCGCAGCCGGAAGATGGGAAGCTGCGCTGCCGTTGCGGCGTGCGGTGTCGGCGCCAACTTCTTCGGGACGCGGTCTGCCGATCCTGTGGAAGTCGTGGTCTGCGCCTCCGCCGCTGCAGGGGTGTTCCTCAGAACGGCGGGGGGCGGCGCCGTGGAAGTGACGTCGGCAGGCGACGGCTTCCGTGAAGCTGTGGGGTTGCCGGCTATGGAAGTGGTCGCCTGTTTCTGCGGGTTCCGCAGCCCGTTGGTTGGTGTTCCTGTGGAAGTCTGTCCTTCGGCGTGCGACGGCGGGGCGGTCGGTGTTGCCGTTGGCGCAGATGCGGGCGTGGCAGATTGGTCTTCCGCCTCCGCTTTGGCGACGAGCGGCAGCAGCGCGGCTACCAGGTGGCGTGTCGAGATCGCAGCTGGCTCGAGGGACGTCGGCTCGGGTAGCTCCTCAGGAAGCGCCGAGCGCATCTTGAGGATGGATCGCAGGTCGCCGGCGAAGACTGCGTCCGCCATCTGGGGAGCGGCCTCTGCTGCGAGGCGCCGCTCGATGGCCGCGACGAGAGAGGTGGCTGCCCGCCCTTCGGCATCCCAGTGGTCGGCTCTGTCCATCCGGCCCGCGGCACGTGCGTTTCCAGCCTCCAGGGTGGCCCAGGTGGCGCGGCGCGTTGCCGCTTCGGTGGCGGACCTGAGGCGGATCTCGCCTTCGCTCTCGCCAGCGCGGAGAAGGTTCCGCAGCACCGCGCCGGAATTGGTTTGGCCGGCCGCGGTGGCATAGCCCTGGGCTTCCAGGGCTGCGGCCTTGGTCCCCAGGTGCTTCGTCGGCTCGAGGATCATGCCGTCGTGGTCATCGATCTCGCCGCCCTGCCTGACGACGCCCAAGCGCTGCGCGCCATAGTGCTGGCGCAGGCCGCGGCGCTGTCCGACCAACGCGCGCTGATCGAGCGGCTCCGGCGGCAGCTGGCCCGGCTGCGGCGAATGCAGTTCGGCCGTTCATCGGAGCGGCTGGCGGCCGAGGCCGATCAGCTCGAGTTGGCGCTCGAGGAGTTGGAAACCGAGGCGCCCCTCCCTGCACCCGCCGAGGATCCCACGGATACCGCGGCCAGGCCGGAGCGCCGCAAGCCTGCCCGCCGCCCGCTGCCGGAGCACCTGCCGCGCGAGGTGGTCGAGCACGGCGCCGGGGCGCAGGGATGCGCGGCCTGCGGGGGTACGCTGCGCCGCCTCGGCGAGGACGTGACCGAGGTGCTGGACTACCTGCCGGGCCGGTTTCGCGTGCTCCGGCATGTCCGGCCCAAGTTCTCCTGCCGCGGCTGCGAGGCCGTCACCCAGGCCCCGGCGCCGAGCCTGCCGATCCGCCGCGGCCGCGCCACGGCGGGGCTGCTCGCGCATGTCCTGGTGGCCAAGTACGCCGACCACCTGCCGCTGTACCGCCAGAGCGAGATCTATGCCCGGGCAGGCCTCGAACTGCAGCGCTCGACGCTCGCCGATTGGGTCGGCCAGTCGGCGGCGCTGCTGCGGCCGCTGATCGATGCGCTGGCCCGGCATGTCCTGGCGGGCGCCGTCCTGCATGCCGACGACACCCCGGTGCCGGTCCTCGCGCCCGGCCTCGGCAAGACCAGCACCGGCAGGCTCTGGGCCTATCTGCGCGACGAGCGGCCGCACGGCAGCACAATCCCACCCGCCGTGCTCTATCGCTACAGCCCGGACCGCCGGGCCGAGCATCCCAAGGCGCATCTCGCCGGGTTCCGCGGCGTGCTGCAGGCCGACGGCTACAGCGGGTTCGACGGCCTGTACGACGGCGGCCAGGTGCGGGAGGCAGCGTGCTGGGCGCATGTCCGGCGCTACTTCTTCGAGTTGCACGCCACCGGCCAGGCGCCGCTGGCAACCGAGGCGGTGCGCCGCATCGGCCTGCTCTATGCCATCGAGCCGGACATCCGCGGCCAGCCGCCCGACACGCGAGCCAAGCAGCGCCGGGCCAGGGCCGGGCCGATCCTCGAGAACCTGCGCGCCTGGCTCGACGAGACCCTCGCCCGGGTCTCCGGCCGCAGCGATCTGGCCGTGGCCATCCGCTATGCGCTGTCGCGGTGGGAGGCGCTGACGCGCTACGTCGCCGACGGGCGGCTGGAGATCGACAACAACCCGGTCGAGCGGGCGATCCGGCCGCTCGCCCTCGGCCGGAAGAACTGGCTGTTCGCGGGCTCCAACACCGGCGGCCAGCGTGCCGCGGCGATCGCCTCGCTGATCGCCACCGCCAAGCTCAACGGTCTCGATCCGGAAGCCTATCTCCGCCGCGTGCTGGAGCGCATCGCCGACCATCCCGTCAGCCGGGTCGCCGAGCTCCTGCCCTGGAACTTGCCAAGGGACGCAAAAGCCGCGGCAACCTGACGGTCGATCGCCTCATCACCGGACGCTTACGCTGCACTGACGGATTGGCTTGACCGGATGATCGCGGCTGGTGTGGGCCAGCGGGCAATTGTTGCGGCCTTGACGGCCCCGCTGGCGCGACGCGGCATTAAGCTCGCTTATCAGACCGTCCGGAACTATAGGTGCCAGACGTCACGTTTGTTGGGCGCTGGAGCTCGCGAGCGGGTGGCGCTGGTGGACGGTGTGGATCACGGGCATCTCCGTGCCGCGCCTGGCGCGGTGGGTCGCGATGGCAGGAGGCCAGTCGCGGCCGCAGCGCTAGAGCGTGCGCTCGCCCGATCCGGGGTTTGCGGCGAGGCGCCGGTGCCGGGAATGCTGGGCCGAGTGCTCGATCGGCTGAAGCCCATCCGCGCATTGGCTCGCTCGCGTCTTTCCGTTCTGGCGAGGGTGGCCCGTCAGAGTGTGTCAGCGCCAGTGAGAAAGTCGGCGGCTGCGGCAACGCCGCTTCGAGTGACTTCGGCTCGCGAGATCGCGCCGGCGATCTCCGATGTGCCAGCAGTGCCGGGGACTGTCCCTGCGTACATGGAGGGATGGAGACCGCCGCCGCCGTTGAGGCCTGTCCAGGTGCGCACTCTGTCGTCTGCCGACGAGATCCGACAACGGGCTGATCAGGAAGATGCGGAGCGGAGGGCGCGCGAGCGCCGAATTCTTCAGCGAGACATGTCGGCGTTGCCTCCGGGTGGAGCGGCGCTAGGGACTAACGGAGAAGCGAGATGAATGTGAAGAAGCGTCGTCGGTCGGTCATTGTTGGCGCCGATCGTGGCGGTAGCGGCAAGACGTTCGTCACCGCCGCTTTGGCTACCGTTTTTCGGGAACTGGGGATGATTCCCCGGATCGTCGAATACGAGCATGTGGCGCGGTTGGCTGACATTTTGGAAGGCGTGGTGCCGCGGGGGCAGATCGATCATCGCGCGTCTGGGTATCGTGCTGAGGATTACCGAAACGACGATTTTGATGCTGCGAAGTTCTGGGACAGTGTGTTCCAGGAGGATCTGATCGAGGGAGGCGTCCTCTTCGACACCGCGGCGAACGTCATGAGTCAGGCCGTTGATGCATGGCATGTCAGCTTGGCGGCGAAGCGACTGGATGGTGGTAAGGACCTGGGCTTCGCTGTGGTGGCCACGGCGGAACAGTATGCCGCCAAGGCAGCGCCAGGAACTGTTGAGGCAATCCGACAGGCGTTCCCCCAGGCGAAGATCTGGTTGATCGAGAACCTGCGGGACGGCGAGTTCGTCGCGGCGCCGTCCAGCTACCATGAGTTACGTAAGCGATCTGATGTTCAGGTCATCCAGGTGCCCGCGTTGAAGCATAAGGCGGCGGCTCGCATCACCGAGCATCCCTTGTCGACGTTGTCGAGGATCACCGACGACCAGCTAATTGAGGTCTACGGCTTTACCTGGGGCGAGGCGGCCCGTTCCATGGAACGCATTCGTCGCTTCGCGGTCGGTGCCGCGGAGGCTCTTCTTCCGATCGTCGAGTGGATGGGCCAGGAGGAACTGGCGAACGCCCCCGTGCCCTTTCGCTTCAACGCTGGCTAACGGGACGCCGCCGGCTCGGCCTTTCGGTGCCTGGCGGCACCGCGCTGCTGAGGCGCAGGCGAAGGTTGCTGGTGCAAGGGTGGTAGCGGCTCGAGAGATCGATACCGCAATTACCGTTCGCGACGCCCTCGTCAAGCTTGACGAGTATCGCGGCCTCTGGGACGTGGACACCTTCTTGGCAATTCGTGATCTGCTGATGCACCGCGAGATCGAGCGAACTCGGGCGGCTACCGCACTCGTTGCTCGGCAGCGCGACCGCGTCACGCGGCAGGCAAAGAGCGATGCCACGGAGTGAACCGCCCCGAGTTGGCCTGAGGCTTTCGGGTTGGGTGATGCCGCCAGCGCGGATGTCTCCCTGGACTTGGACTTGCCCTGCTTTTGTCGAGGGGCATTGAATCACGTATCGGCATTCTATCGAACTGCGCTGGGCTTGTGAAGTCGAGCGCGGAATGGCGCCGGACGGGATTGTGGAAGCCATCGACGTAGCAGCCGATGGCAGCCTCGGCGACCTCACCTATGGCGCATGGGCGCGCGAGACGGCTTTAGCAGGCTGCGGAAATTTGGCTGTTCAGACCGGCTGTGACCTGATTCGCTGTGTCGGCGTTGGGCGGCGGCGGGTTGGGCAATGCGTGGGTCGGATCGGCAGACGGGGTCGATGTTCAGCTATGTGAGCCCGGAGGCGCTGGTGCCGCCGGATCATCCGCTGCGGGCGATCCGGCTGCTGGTGAATGCAGCGCTGGAGCGGCTGTCGGGCGACTTCGATGCGCTCTACGCCGCCGGCGGGCGCGACTCGATTGCGCCGGAGAAGCTGCTTCGGGCACTGCTGTTGCAGGCCTTCTACTCGGTCCGGTCCGAGCGGCGGCTGATGGAGCAGGCGACCTACAACATGCTGTTCCGCTGGTTCATCGGGCTGTCGATGGATGCCCCGGTCTGGGACGTGACGGTGTTCACGAAGAACCGGGACCGACTGCTGCGGGGCGAGGTGGCGGCCAAGTTCTTCGCGGCCGTGCTGGCCGACCCGCAGGTCAAGCCGCTGCTGTCGCGCGAGCATTTCTCCGTGGATGGCACGCTGATCGAGGCCTGGGCCTCGATGAAGAGCTTTCGGCCCAAGGACGGCTCGGGCGCGCCGCCTGGCCCCGGCCGCAACGGTGAGCGTGACTTCCACGGCGAGAAGCGCAGCAACGACACCCACGCCTCGAAGACCGATCCCGATGCGCGGCTGGCGCGGCAGTCGAACGGACAGGCCTCGAAGCTCTGTTATGCCGGGCATGTGGTCATGGAGAACCGGCACGGCCTGGCCGTGGCGGCAACCACAACGCGGGCGACCGGCACCGCCGAGCGAGATGCTGGCGAGGCGATGATGGCGGAGCTGGATCGCGCACCGCGGAGCACGCTGGGCGCTGACAAGAACTACGACACGCGGGACTTCGTGGCGGCGATGCGCGGCCTGGGCGTGACGCCGCATGTGGCCCAGCACGCGAATGGCCGCCGCTCAGCGATTGACGGTCGGACCCCACGCCACCCCGGCTATGCGGTCAGCCAGCGCATCCGTAAGCGGATCGAGGAGGTGTTCGGTTGGGGCAAGGAGATCGGTGGCATGCGCCGGACCTTGCTGCGCGGCCTCGAGCGGGTCGGATGGAGCTTCACGCTGCGGGTGGCGGCCTACAACCTGATCCGCCTGCCGAAGCTGCTGGCCGCGCCAGCCTGACGGCCGCAGAATAGAGGCAGGGAACCATAGTTTGCGGCAGATAGCCGCCGCAAACCCAGCACAAAGACTCTGCCTCCGCTACATGACCGCCATCACAACAACGACAAATCAGGCCCGTAGCGGCGAATTTCCGCAGCCTCTTAGTACTACTGTGTCATAAAAAGCTTGAGCGATTCGGCAGCGTTTTCGTATGCATGGAGATTCTCGCGCACGGAGGGGCCGGGTGGCTCGTTCATCCTCATCGGGCGACAGTGAATCGCGCTTCGCAGCCTATGTCGAGGCGCTTGGCGTGGCTCTGGGCCATGCTGACCGCATCGTCCCGCTTCGCAACTACTGCGCCGGCTTGCTGCTGCCGGGCGACCGCAAGAGCATTGAGCCCATGGCCGCCCGCGTTGAGCCTGGTCGGGTCCAGGCAGCTCACCAGTCACTGCACCACCTAATTGCCAAGGCCGACTGGTCCGACGCGGCGGTGCTGGCCGCCATCCGCGCCGAAGTCTTGCCGGCGATACAGCAACGCGGCCCGATCCAGGCGTGGATCATCGACGACACCGGCTTCCCCAAGAAGGGCGTGCACTCCGTCGGCGTCGCACGCCAGTACTGCGGCCAGCTCGGCAAGCAGGAGAACTGCCAGGTCGCCGTCAGCCTCTCGGTCGCCAACCAACATGCCAGCCTGCCCGTGGCCTACAGACTGTATCTGCCGAAGGTCTGGGCCGAGGATGCGGCGCGGCGCGCCAAGGCCGGCGTGCCGGAGGATCTGCGCTTCGCCACCAAGCCGCAGATTGCCCTCGAGCAGATCCGCCACGCGCAGAGGGATGGCATCCCGCCCGGCACCGTGCTGGCCGATGCGGGCTATGGCGTGGATACCGATTTCCGCGACGGCATCACCGCGCTCGGCCTGACCTATGTCGTCGGCATCCAGTCATCCGCCAGCCTCTGGCCGCCGGGCCAGGAGCCGCTACCGGTCAAGCCCTGGAGCGGGCGGGGGCGCCCGACGAGCCGTGTCGGGCGCAGCGCCGACCACAAGCCGGTATCGGCCAAGGACCTCGCCGCCAGTCTGCCCAGGGACGCCTGGCGCCGGGTCACCTGGCGCCAGGGGACGAATGCGCCGCTGAGCTCGCGCTTTGCCGCCATCCGCGTCCGCCCCGCCCACCGGGACTACAACGCCGCCACGCCAAGGCCCGAGGAGTGGTGCCTCGTCGACTGGCCGACCGGGGAGACCGAGCCCACCAAGTTCTGGCTCTCCACCCTGCCTGCCACCACAAGTCGCACCAGCCTCGTCCGCCACGCCATGCTGCGCTGGCGCATCGAACGCGACTACCAGGAGATGAAGCAAGCGATCGGGCTCGGCCACTACGAGGGCCGCGGCTGGCGCGGATTCCATCACCACGCCACCCTTTGCATCGCCGCCTACGGGTTCCTGATCGCCGAACGGGCGACGATTCCCCCCTCAGCAGAACCCCGTACGCCATTCCTCCAAGCACCTGGCGTTCCCGACAACTACCGACCGCGAGGCACCGCCGATCCGGCCTGAACGCCACGTCGAAAACTCCATCGCCACCCTGCGCATGCGCATCGCCCGTGAACTCGCGCGCGCCATGCCACGATGTCCGTGCTGCCAACGCCTCACCCAACGTCGTTCTTTATGACACAGTAGCACTAGGGCAGGCGATCAACGCTACGCCGAATTCTCAGAACACATGGCTTTCAGTTTGCGCGCGGCCGGCATTCGCCTACGCGACGCGTCCGATCACTACCGCGACCAGCTACTTTCGGCGATAGCTGATAAGAGAACGCCTGGACTCCGATTCAGCAATATCCCTTTGAGTGACTTGCAGTTGGCATTCCACTCAGTCCTCTCGGAGCTTGCCAGCGCCCGAGACTATTTGGCTGCCCTGCTTGCTTACTGCCTTGGCGCTCCGGAAAAAATCGACGCGATGAACCGCTTCGCCGAATGGCTGGACGCCCCAAGTCGGGCACACCTACGAACTGCTCCCCTCGTAGCAGCGGTGCTACGCGCATACGACCCTGCGGACCTGGACCCGTGGCTAAAAGAGTTGACTGATTACCGAAACACTTTCCTCCACAAACGGCCACTTGGCTCCTCGTCAAACGCGTGTTGGCTTCTCTACACTGTGTCTGAGCAAGCTGGAATCGCGTATCCTTCGATCGCGCTGCCGCTCAACTCTCATGACGCCTCGGCTTCAGGCAGCGACGCGCTCCGCTCCTTTATTCGCCTTCATCGTCGTATGACAGCGTTGCTGCGGTTCGCAATTCCTCACGCGCGTTACCCGGCGACGCCGCCGCATGTCGATTTGTCTCGATGAGCTTGAGGCAACATGAACATGGATCGACGTAGCAGTCTGCGTGAACCAGGGCGGGCCGCGCCCAGCTGCCAAGCCATCGGCACCACCATCTTATACGGCAACGGCGGCCACTTCCCCTCTACCGAAGCGTCCGTCAGGTCTGGCCGCTGCAACGAATGACCGCCGAAGGGCACGTCCCGCGCGCACGGCTCGGCGTCCACCGCCCTGCGCTTGGAACGGGCAGCGCAAACTCCCATCTCTCCGGAGGGACGAGCGAAGGTCAACAGGGCAGCGTCAATGGCAAGCGGCTGGGCTCCGGATGGAGCTGTGCAAGATCAGATCGACGACACCGTTGCAGATGGCGTCCTGCGCGCTCGCGCCGCCATGCCCGCCGGTGCCGGCGAAACGCACTGCGTCGAATGCGGCGACGAGATCCCGGAAGCGCGGCGCCGTGCTGTTCCCGGTGTCCTCACCTGTGTCGGGTGCCAGGCCGCGCGGGATCGTCGCCCAGCAGCTTTCGGCATCAATCGCAGGGGCAGCAAGGACAGCCAGCTGAAGTAGGGCGAGGCTGGGTCACACGGACGGCCGCTCTCCTCCGCCCAGCCGTCCCGCCATAGGCACCACCATCCCATACGGCAGCGGCGGCAGCTTCCCGCCGACCGCAGCATCCACGAGGTCCCAGCGCCGCCACGGATCACCGCCTAAGGGCGTCTCTCGCGACGCACGGAAGTGTCTGGCCGCGAGGCCCCGTGCGCCATCCTCATCGGCGGCGCTGACGAAGCAGGGACCGGCGTAGCGGCTGGCGAGCCAATCAGCATGCCAGCGTCGATCAGGGTGCGGTGTGAGGCGGAACGTCACTGGCTGCCCCGCGCCATGGCCAAGGCGTCCCGTCCCCGCGGGCACAGAGGGCGCTGCGGCCAGCGCGTCGAGCGCCTGACGCAGGTGCGGTCTCGGCAGCGCAGGAAACACGGCCAGGGCCAGCTGGCGGGCTGCCTCGAGAGCATCTGGCGGGCTGGCGCCGGCGGCCAGGGCAGCGTCGCGCGCGGCCCGGATGGCATGCCATACGACGGGCGAGATGAGCGGCGGCACTCTGTGGGCCGGTGGGGTCGATGGGTCCGGCATGCCAGGTCTTCCTGCGGTTCAGGCAGCACAGGAACAAAAACAGAACTCGTCGCCGATGGCAAGCACGGCGTGGTGACCTACGCACAGCCGCTCCGCGCCATCACCCGCGCCACCGTCGTGTGCGTCCAGGCGCCCTTCCCCTGCGGCGTCGGCACCCCGCGCTCGTTCAGCGCCCGCGCCATGGCGGCTTGGCCTTCGACACCCTCGGCCCGCAGCCGCTCCACCTCCAGCACCAGCCGATGCGCAGCTCGTTCCGCCGCCTCACGCCGCGCCAGGGCCGCCGCAGCGGCGTCCGGTCCCGCGGCAGGCCGGTAGCCCCGGTCGCCGCCCAGCAGCCGCCCACGCGCCTTGGCGGCCGCCAGCGCCGCCCTGGTTCGCTCGGCGATCAGCTCCCTCTCCTTCTGCGCCATCGCTGCATAGACCCGCATCATCAGGTCGTCGGCGCCCGGCATGTCCGCCGCACGGATGGAGACGCCGTCCTCCAGCAGCTGCGACAGCGTGTGGGCGCGCCGGGTGATCCGATCGAGCCGCGCCGCCACCAGCGCCGCGCCCAGCTGCCGGCAACGGGTCAGCGCTGCCTGGAAGCCCGGCCGGCGATCGTCCTTGCCGCTGGCGATGTCGGAATACTCTGCGACCAGGGACCAGCCCTGGCTCGCCGCGAAGGCCCGGACGGAGGCGGCCTGCGCCTCGAGCCCGAGCCCGCTCTGCCCCTGCTCAGCGGTCGAGACCCGGTAGAGCCCGACCGCGTAGCGCGGCGGCGCAGGACCATGCCGCATCAGCCGGCCTCGGCGATGCGGTAGATGCTGTAGGAGCCCTTGGCGCCGGTGTTGTTCGGTCCCACCTGGCGCACCCGCTCCATGACCTCCACCGCGATGCCCTGGCGCTTCTTCAGGCCGGCGAAGAATCCGCGGACCGTGTGCTGCTGCCAGCCGGTGGCCTCCATCACCTGCGCGACCGTGGCGCCCTCAGGTCGGCGCAGCAGGGCCAGCACCTGCTCCTGCTTCGTGCCTTGACGCGGTGGGCGGGAAGCGCCCGGCTCGCGGGCCGGTCGGGCAGCCTTGCCGGCCAGGGCCGCGTGCAGCGAAGCGATG
The DNA here is from genome assembly GCF_051859025.1 of Falsiroseomonas sp. GTDB lineage: Bacteria > Pseudomonadota > Alphaproteobacteria > Acetobacterales > Acetobacteraceae > Falsiroseomonas. The sequence goes on from NZ_JBHYGL010000003.1 coordinate 40,942, forward strand.
GCGACCTTCAGCGCGTTGGGGTCCTCGCTGCGGGCCGCCCAGGCGGCCAGGACGGCCGTGGTGGCGTAGCGCAGACCACCGGGGCGGCGCTGCGGCAGGGAGGCTTCCAGCGACTCTGTGGGCGCCGTGTGGGGCGGTGTCGCGTCCGCCGCACCGTTGCGGCCGCCGGCGGCCTCACCGGCCTCCACGGCTGCCGTAGCGCCTTCTGCGGGCTCCTGCGCCACCGAGCGGTAGGTCGCCGGCCCGGCGTCGGTCGCCCAGGCCTCATGCGCATCGGCAGCATCGACCTCCGCCGCCTCGATCAGCCCCTTGGCCAGGAGGCTCTTGCGCACCGCCTCGCGGGCGGCGACGGGCAGCTTGGCGGGCGGGACTACAAGCCGCAGCGGGTGCGCCGCCGCCGCGGCCAGGATCTGCATCTGCGTATCGGAGAGCTTCATCGTCTCGGTCCTCGTGCCGCACCCGACCATCCGGGTGCTACGAGCCCGAGCCCCGCAGGCCTGGCCTGTCGGGGCGTGGCGGGATCAGCGCCGCTTCAGGGCGCGTATTCACCGCGCCGGAAGTGCTGGTCCGCGATGTCCTTGAGCTTCGCGGTGGCGTTGCCGAGCCAGACCGCCTCGCCCCAGAGCACCGCATCAGGGTCGGCGCCGAAGTGCTCGGCACTGGCCTGCTGCAGTTCGGTGAGCATCGCGTCGAACTCAGCCTTCCTCGCCATGAAGGCGTCCAGGCTGCGCTGCTGGTTGGCTTCCTGCTTCGTCACCACCGTCTCCGTCTCGCTTTCCGCGTAACGGACACTTCGCTCTACGGCGCGCGGTAGCCAAGCGAAGTCTGGAATTACATGGCGGCTTTTGTTGCAGGCAACATGGCGAAGGCGTCACTGGTATCGTCGACGCGGTTCATCGAGCTCGACGCTGCCGTGTGGTCGAACAACACGGTCCGGGTGATGGCGCGCAACATCTCGGTCTCGACATACGATTTGGTGGCCGCGACGCTTTTGGTGGGCGTCGTGAAGCGGCGCGTGCCGTGACCTGGTCGGTTGGTTAAAGCTGAGCGCTTACCAAGGGTCAGCTCAAGCCTCGCTAACAGTGGCCGCAAGTCCCGCTAACCTTTGGCTGACAGGTCGAATGTACGTTGAACCATGCCTACGCTTGGCAGGCCTGAGCGCTACTTTGAAACCGACAGAAGGAGCGAAGGGAACGCCGGTCCAGTTCGGGACCGGGCAGCGCGTCACTCCAGACGCAGATTGCGCTGCTGGATGAAGTCGCCCCAGACCGTACTGTCCTGCTCCACGCTCTGTCGGATACTCGCGGGGCTGCCGGCCACCGGCTCGAGATCCATCTCCGCCAGGCGGCGCTGCACGGCGGGTGCTGCCAGCGCCGCGCGCATGGCCCCGTTCAGCCGCGCCACGACGGCTTCCGGCAGGTCGGCCGGCCCGACCAGGGCGAACCAGCCCGGCATGATGGGCGCGTCGATGCCCGCTTCCTGCAGGGTCGGCACCGTGGGCAATTGTGACGCCCGCTCGCGCCGCACCACCGCGAGCGCGGTCACCTGGCCGCCGCGGATCAGCGGCAAAGCGGTGCCGAGCACGCTGGTCATCAGGTCTGTCTCGCCGGACACCACGCTGGTCAGCGCCGGGCCCGAGCCGTTGTAGGGCACGTGCAGCAGGCGGATCCCTGCGCGGTCCGCCATCATCTCGGTCGAGAGATGGGTGGAGTTGCCGACCCCTGCGCTGGCGAAGGTGAGCTCGCCCGGCCGCGCCTTCGCCCGCTCGATAAACTGGGCAAGGCTCGCGATGCCGCTCCTGCGGCTCGCGACCACCACGAATGGCGTATCGACCACGGGCGAGATGTAGGTGAAGTCACGCAACGGGTCATAGGGCAGGCCGCGGTATAGATGCGGGTTGAAGCTCATCATCGACACGCCCGGCAGCATCAGCGTGTACCCGTCCGCGCGCTGCTGCTTCAGGTAGCCGGTGGCGGTCACGCCATTGGCGCCGGGCCGGTTGTCAACGATGATGGGCTGGCCGAGCGCCTGGCCCATCGGTTCCGCCAGAAGCCGGGCGACGACGTCGCCGCCCGAGCCCGCGGATTGCGGCACCACCAGCCGGACCGGCTGGCTGGGAAACCCGGCCTGCGCGCCCGCCCTTCCGGCACCCAGCGCGACGAGGTTGAAGGCCAGGACAGCGGCCGCGCGGCGGCCGATGGAAGCATGCGTCATCGGTTTCGTTCCATGAAGGCGCTGGGCGGCGATCAGTCGGGCGTGGCGCCGGATGCGCGCACCACCTGCGCCCAATCCACCACCTGCTGGCGCACGAAGGCCTGGGCATCGGCGCGGTAGAGAAGCCCCGGCGTGCTGGACAGCTCCGCCAGGCGCCGCTGCACCCCCGGCTCCGCCTGCGCGGCCCGCAGCGCGGCGGCCAGGGCATCAAGGATGGGCGAGGGCGTGCCCGCGGGCGCCGCGAGCCCCGCCCAGCCATCCGCGACCACCGTGGGGAATCCAAGCTCCCGGAAGGTGGGCACATCGGGGAACAGCGGCGACCGTTCGGCGGCGGAACTGGCGAGGGGCAGCATGGTGCCGGCGCGGATGAAGCTACTGGTGGCGGTCAGGCTCTCGATGATGCCGGGGATGGTGCCGCTCATCAGGTCGGCGCCGGATTGCGTCAGGCTGCGATAGGGCACGTGCTCCATCGGCACCCCGGCGGCCTGCGCCAGCAGCACGCCGACGAGATGCGCGACGGAGCCGACGCCAGTGGTGCCATAGGCGAGCCCGTTGGTGCGTCGCGCTTCCGCCAGCCAATCCGCCAGCGTCCGCGTGGCACCGCCCGGCTTCACGCAGAGCATCCAGGGCGTCTGCAGGATCATGCCGATATGGGCGAAGTCGCGATCGGCGTCCCAATTGATGCGATCCCGGTAGAGCGTCTGCCCCACCGCCATGCCGCTGATGGTGGCAACCACCAGCGTATAGCCATCCGCCGGCGACCGCGCCGCGGCGGTGGTGCCGATGGTCGCACCCGCGCCCGGGCGGTTGTCCACCACGATGGTCTGGCCAAGCTGGCGGGACATCGCCTCCGCCACGACGCGGGAGACGATGTCCGTGGCCCCGCCGCTGCCGAAGGGCACGATGAGGCGGATAGGCCCCTGGCGCGGCCAGGCGGGAGCAGTCTGGGCCGCGGCACCCGCCGCGGGCAGCAGGCCAAGGCCGGAGGCGAGCAGCCGGCGACGGCCGGTGCGGAACAGGCTCATGGGCTGGTCTCTCCGTTCTGGGATGCGGCAGCGAGGAAGGCGGGGATGGCCATCTGCGCCAGGCACCGCACCAGCGGCAGATGGTCGGGCCCGTAATGGCGGGCCTCATGCAGCAGGTTCACCTGGCCGATCGCGCGCCCCGCCCAGATGACGGGCATGTTCAGGATGCTCTCGCAGCCCAGGGCGAAGATCCTGTCGTGGTCGGGAAAGTCGCGGCGGATGTCGGCGGCGTCCCGGCCGATATAGGGCTGCATGCCCTCCGCCACCCGGCGCTGCGTAGGCGCTTCCGTGAAGGCCTTGCGGCCGTGGCGGGGATAGACCTCCGGCCGGCTGCTGTAGATGCGCTCCGCCACGCCTTCCTGCCAGCGATAGACCAGCATGGAGAGGAAGCGGTGGCCGATGGCCTGGGCGAGCACCTGGTCCAGCGCCACGAAAGTGGCCTCCGGCTGGTCGGGTTGCGCCAGCGCCGCCGCCAGGGGCGCGAACAGGTCGGGCGACGTCCCGCTCATCGCAACGGCCGCAGCGGCAGATTGAGCGCGGAGGCATGGTCTCCGCCGCGCAGCAGCGTCAGCAGCGGCGGCCTGCCATGCGGCACCTGCACGCAATGGTCGGCATCCGCACCCGCGATGGAAAGGCGGATGCGGCTGCCGGCGCTGAACACCCAGGAGGTCGGCAGCAGCGGGATGCGAATGCGCTCGGCCTGGCCAGGCACCAGCGGCGCGGCGTCTTCCCGCCGGAAGCTGCGGAAGGGCCAGGTGGTGCGGTAGGCGTCGGGCGCGGGGCTCTCCTTGCGATGCAGGGCGCGCAGCAGGCCTTCGGTGACGTAGCGCACCGTGCCATCGGCCTCGACCTCCGAGAGATAGGCGAAGATCGCGGCATCCGGCTCGCTCGACGCGATCCAGAGGTCCGCGATGGCGTGGCCGGTCATCTCCATCGCCTCCGCCAGCGGCGCGGAAGTCCAGCCGATGAGGCGCGCCTGCCGGTCGCCCCAATCGGCGTGGTAGTCGGTGCTGTTGATGCCGGCGATGCGTTCGTAGCGTGTGCCATTGCCGGTGCCCGCGGCGAAATCCGCACGTACCGTATCCCGCCCGGCTTCGGCCGGCACAGCCGGCGCCAGCACGGCATCGGGCGCGAGATGGAGGCGCTGCGTTTCCGCCACTGGCGGCCAGGCGGCGGCGGCGCGCCAGGCCTCCCCATGCAGGCTGAAGTAGTGGACGCGCGCTTCCTGACCCAGCCCGGTGGCGCGGCCCATGAGGTAGTGGTCGAAGAAGCGCAGCACCTCCCCCATCAAGGCGAATTCCGGCGCCACCTGATTGCGCCAGGGGGAGACGTTGCAGCGCGCGCCATGGTCCCAGGGGCCGAGCAGCAGATGCACGGGGTTTTCGCGCAGCGTCAGGAACCGGGCGATCGCGCCATTGGCATAGCCCGCCCCGTCCATCCAGCCGGAACAGGCCAGCACCGCGACGTCCTTCGCGATCCCGTCCCGCACGGAATAGGGGCTGAAGGAGGCGGAGCTGAAGGACGCATCGTAGGGCAGCGGGTCTTCGCGGAAGCGGAATTCCCCCATGAAATCCGGCTGCCGGAAATTGCCGAGGTGCTCCACCAGCGCCTGCCCCAGCAGCGCGCCGTCCGCATCCTCATCGACGGGATGCGGCCCGGCGAGGTCGGGGTTGGCGTAGTAGATGTAGTTCCGAAGCAGGTCGCGGCGGTCATGGTCCATGGCGAGCATCAGGTCGTCGTAGGACTTCGCCAGCTGCTTCAGTAGGATGCCGCCGGGGTAGTAGTTGTCGGCATAGGTGTCCCACACCGCGAACAAGGGCGCGATGGCGCGCACGGCGGGGTGCCCTGTGCTGGCGAGGAAGTCGGACGCCGCGCCGGGGTAGGAGATGCCTGTGGCGCCGATGCGGCCATCGGACCAGGGCTGCGCCACGATCCAGTCCGCGATCTCCCGGCTGTCCTCCCGTTCCTTGGGCGAGCGGAAGCTGTCGCGGGTGCCGAAGCTGGCGCCTGTACCGCGCACATCCACCACCACCACCGCGTAGCCGCGCGGGACCAGAAGGTTGATGAACTTGCCAGCATTCGGCGTGGCGTCGCCACTGCCGCCGGGGCGCAGGCTGAAGCGCCGGTAGTAGGGGGTCAGGATCAGGACGGTTGGCACCGGGCCCGCCGCCGGCGCGCCTTCCGGTTCATGCGGCAGCCACAGGTCGACAGCGATGCGGCACCCGTCGCGCATCCTCAGGTAGCGTGATTGCGGGACGGGCGGCAGCGTGAAGTCGGCCTCGCGGCGCGCCATGTAGTCGCCGGGGGCCACCTGCCAAGCCGGGCTGTCGCCATCGCTGTCCGCCATCCTGCCCTCAATCCCTTGCGTGGCGCCGACGATCTCGGCGCTGCGTGACACGCAGGACGTTGCGGCCGCGGCCTTTCCTGCGTCAAATGCTTAATCGGGTGGTTTCTGTGCGCTTTTCGCATATTATTGGGGGTGGCGATGCTGCATTCGCGGTCTCTCGAAGTGCTGCGCGCCTTCATGGAAGGCGGATCGGTTTCGGAGGCGGCCGTGCGGCTCGGCCGCACCCAGCCCCAGGTGGGGCGGCTGCTGGCGGCGCTCGAGAACGAGGTGGGTTTTCCGCTGTTCGATCGCCGCAACCGCCGCCTGACGCTGACCGCCGATGGAGCCCGGTTCTACGCCCAGGTGGAACGCATCCTCGCGGGCCACGCCGGGCTGGAACGCTTGGCGAGCGAGATCCGCGCGAAACGCCAGGACAGCCACCTGCGCGTGCTGGTCGCGCCGCAGAGCATCGGCGCGCTGCTGGGCGCCCCGCTGGCCCGCATGGTCCTCAATACGCCGGGGTTCACCGCGGCCATCGAACCGCGCGTGCGGCTCGATATCGAGAGCTGGCTCGGGCAGGAGGCCTTCGACCTCGGTGTCACCGTGTTGCCGCTGACGCATCCGGCGGTAGAGGTGGAGGAATTCTGCCGCACCGACGCCGTGGTGGTCATGCACCATGGCCATCCCCTGGCCGATCGGGCCAGCGTGAGCCTGGCTGATTTGGCCGGGCAGGACCTGGTGGTCACCCACCCAAGGTCATTGATCCGCCAGCATCTCGACCAGCTATGCCGCGACGCCGGGCTGAAGCCGATGGTTCGGCTGGAAACCAGCAGCGGCGCCGTTGCCTGCCAGCTGGCTGCCATGGGCTTGGGCATTGCCGTGGCCGACCCTTTTGTCGCCCTGTCCAGCGGGGCCACCGGATATGTGATGCGGCGCTTCCGGCCCGCCATTCCCTTGCCCTACGGACTGCTGTTTCCGGTGTGGCAGACCCGGTCCCGCATCGTGCAGGCCTTTGCCGGCCTGGTGGCGACAGCTGGGCGTTCGCAGGTGGCGGCACTCAATCGGCGGCTGGGCCGAGGCAGGGCCGGGTAGGACCTCAGATCGGCAGGTCGCTGCTGCTTTTGACCTCCTCCATCACCGTGTGGGTGTGCGTCTGGCGAATGCTAGGCAGCTTCACCTGGCTCTCGCCCAAGAAGCGGCGATACGCCGCCATGGCTCGCCGACTGCTTCTTCGAGGTCCAAGACAAGCGTGGCACGCCAGCAAACGGCGGATCAATGGGACGAAGGCTCGAATCCGAGCGCACGTCCACCGCACTTCACAGCCTGCCAGCGACGGTTCGAATCCGGGAGCACTCCCTCCAGCTGATCGGGTCGTCAGCGTGCGATCGCATCTTTCATCCCGCATGCAAGATGACGCCTCGCTCGCGCAGCCTCGCCTGCAACACAGCGACTTGCGGCATGCCCGTCGCCGCTGCCATGCCTGCTGCCTCCCCCATCGCAAGACAGGCGAGAGAGATTCGCGCGGAAGCCTGGGCACCGTGCTCTGCGGACAGGCATCGCCCGGCGACCAGAAGGTTCTCGAAGCCTAGCGGTACCAGGCTGCCAAACGGGATCCCGTACCAGGCGCCATCGGGCAGGGGCCGCCAGATCGTGGCGCGACCGGGTGCATGGTCTTCGATTGGCCAAGCGCAACACGCGATGGTGTCCACCGGTGCCACCCCGGCCATCACGTCGGCTTCACGCAGCACGGCCTGCCCGGCGATGAGCCGGCTTTCCCGCACGCCGAGCACCGGGCCGATCCCGGCGACGCGCGCCCGATCGAAGCCGGGCAGGCTGGCACGCATCGCAGCTTCGTAGAGGAAGGCCTGGCGACGGCCCTCCGCCTCGGCCGCGGCGCGATCCCAGGGGTCGGAGGTGTCGAAGGGCGTGCCGCCAGGTTTGAATACGCGCGTGGCGTTCACATGCACTTCGTGGTCGGCGAGGTAGGGGAACACGGCCACCATCGTGCGCGGCAACTCGAAGCCGGCTTCCACCGCCCCTTCAAGGGCGGCGTTCACGGCCGCGCGGGGGACGGTGCTGAATGTCGCACGGTCCACGGGCGCCATCCGCACCATGGCGGAGGGGGCCTGCACCTGCGGCGAGACATGAAAGGCGCCGCCCGAACGAGCCACGATCTCGGCATCACCGGACGCATCGACGATCTGCTTCGGCACGATTGCGTACCGCCCGCCCACCGTCTCCACGAACACCGCCGTGACGCGTGATCCCTCCCGGGTCGTGCCCGCCACGGTGGCACCGGTCAGCACACGCACGCCGCATGCCGCCAGCATCTCGTCGGCGACGATCTTGAAGCGCTCGGGATCGTAGGGCAGGCCGTGAACCCCGCGCACCAGGACGGACCTGCGCGGCGGGCCGAGCGCGTCGCGCGCGAGGAGCCGCTCGCGCAGCTCATTCCACAGCCCGCCTACCACAGGGCGCAGTTCCTGCTCGGGCCCGACATGGCGGAACGCGCCGCACAGGCCGCCCAGCGTCACCGCCGACACCGTGCCACCAAGGAAGCCGAGCTTCTCGACCAGGAGCGTCTCCGCGCCCTCCCTCGCGGCAGCGGCCGCCGCCGCGAGGCCGGCGATGCCGCCGCCAACCACAAGCACCTCCGGCCGCGCCAGGATCGGCGTGCGGCGCGGCGGTTCGACGAGGCTGTCGGCGGTCACTGGACCCTGGCGCCGGTGCGGCGCACGACCTCAGTCCAGCGGCCGACATCGTTCGCCAGATGGGCCCGCGCCTCCGCCACGCTGCCGCCGAGGACGCGCGCGCCGCCATCGGCGAAGCGCCCACGGACGTCCTCACGCGCCAAGGCCGCGTTGGCCGCGGCGTTCAGCGCCGCCAGCGCAGGCTCGGGCGTCCCGGCCGGGGCGTGCAGCCCGAACCAGGCGACGGCGTCGAAGCCCGGCAAGGTCTCGGCGATGGCGGGTATCTCGGGGGCGGAACTGCTGCGCTGGAGCGAGGTCACACCTAGAGCCTTGACCCGACCCTGCCGCACCTGCGGGAGGGAGGAGGTGATCCCGTCCGATAGTGCATCTACGGTGCCGGCCAGTAGGTCGTTCATGGCCTGGGCGGCGCCCCGGTAGGGCACGATTGTCACATCCACGCCGGCGCGCATCTTCAGTAGCTCGACCGCCATGTGCTGCGTCGTGCCGAGGGAGCCGACGGCGACGCTGATCTCGCCCGGCCGCCGCTTGGCCTCGGCGATCAGGCCGGCGATATCGGCAATGTTAAGCCGTGGCCCTGCGGTCAGCAGGTTGGGTGAAGAGGAGACCAGCACCACGGGCGCCAGGTCGCGCCCGGCGTCGAACGGCAGGCGGTCCATCAGCGCGGCATTGATGCCGAGACCGGAGCCCGAGAACAGGAGCGTCGTTCCGTCTGGCGTGCTCCGCACCACGTATTCGGCCGCGATGTTGCCAGCACCGCCGGGACGATTGTCGATAACGACGGGCTGGCCCAGCGCGGTTTGCATGCCATCGCCGACCAGGCGCGCGGCGAAATCCGTCGGGCCGCCCGGCGGGAACGGGACGACGATGCGGACCGGCCGCGCGGGAAGGGGCTGGGCCCGGGCGAGGCCCGGCGCGGCCACCAGTGCAAGGGCTGTGCGGCGCGTGAATCGCATCGTCGTTTCTCCCCGTCGTGTCAGGTTGCATCGAGCAGGCGCGCGAAGTCGGCGGCTTCAGCGCGGCGCGGGTTCCAGGTGTGGAACGGACCGCCAACGCAGCGCGCGACGATCGCTGCGCGCTCGTCGGCCGTGAGGGCGAGGTCCGCATAGCCGGGCGTGACGCCGCATTCCCCTATGAGGTCGGTGATCAAAGCGGGCATGCCGGCGTGCCCTGCCATTTGTGCCGCCTCGTCGTAGAGCGCCCTGGCGACGGGCGTATTAAATGCGACGACCGCCGGCAGCGCGCGGGCGATTAGGAGGCCGTGAGGCAGGTGCCGGAACTCGGCGACGGCGTGGGCGATCGCATGCATGTAGCCAAGACGAGCCAAGCGCAGAGCCGCACCGCCGAGATGCGCGCCAAGTTGCAGGGACGACCGCGCCTCCGCATCGTCGGGCGATGCCAGCACGCGCGGCAACGCCTGCGCGACGAGGCGGATGCACTCCCGCGAGAACATGCGGCTGGCCGCGCCGGCCTGCTTCGAGACCAGCGATTCCAGCCCGTGGCTCAGCGCATCCAGCCCGCAGGCCACCAGCAGCTCACGCGGCTGCCCCGTGAGTACATCAGGATCGAGCAGCACGAAGCCGGGCGGCAGACACTCCGCGATAATGGCGCGCTTGCGTCCTGCCGCATCCGTCAGGATCGCGCTATTCGATGCCTCCGCCCCCGTGCCTGCCGTGGTCGGCACGGCGAGATGCGGCAGCGCGCGCTTCGGCGGCATCTCAGTGAGGCTCGTCGGGCTACGATCCTCGGCGAAGCAAGCGGCCAAGGCCTTCGCGGTGTCGATGGAGGAGCCGCCACCAAGGCTCACCACGGCTTCCGGCGTACCAAACCGGGCGAGCGCTGCCTCGACCGTTGCGACCGGCGGATCGGCGACGACGCTTGCGAACAGGTCGGTATTCAAGTCGACAGCCTGCAGCGAACCCCGCAGCCGTGCCAGCAGGGGCAGACGCGCCAGGCCGGGATCGGTGACGATCAGTACGCGCCGCCAACCCGCCGCCCGCGCGACCTCACCCGCGCGCGCCAGCAAGCCCGATCCCTGCCAAACCCTCGCGGAGGGCGCGAGCAGAGGCGTGAGCCCGTTCAGCGGCAGCATGTGTCTTTCCCGGACGTTCCGCCGCCGATGCTGCCGACATATTCCTATCCGGACAAGTTCGCTGCCATGCCCATCCTGGCGGGGCTCTGTCGCCAAGAGCGAAGCGGCAGCATCCTAGGCGTGCGGCCGTTCGGTCTACTCCCTGTTGGCTGTCTCGTGCGCCCAGAGAAATTCGTTCCCCGGTCCCCACCGCTGCTCCAGTCGGTTTCCCAACCTCACATTTCTACCTCGTCGACGGCGCCGTGAACCGCAGGTTTCCTGGGGTTCCGCCGATTCGGCTTGATGGTTGGAGAGCGCAACGACTCCAAGGAATTCTCTCCGGACGACCAAACGTCTCCGAAGCTCGGGAGTAGCCCGATTTGACCCTCAAGCTTTATCCCATTGATTTTTCTTGATTTAAGCCGGGCCAAGCTTGGGACATTTCAGGAATCCAACCGCTCGGGCGGAGGAAACCGGAGAACGTAGTTTTGCTGCTGACCCCAATCCATGTATCAATATGCGACTCTTGCCTCGCCACTGGCGTTGTTCGGCGGGTCTGGCCGGTGGCTGTCGGGCTGTTTTCAGGCCACCGAACACAGAAACTGCCCTTACTTCGTGTCGACAGCATATTCTGCGCAGATCTGTAGCGTCAGAGTGCTTGCACAAAAAATAGGGAAAGCCGGGGCTATCGATGATGCCTACGAAGACCGCCGAAGATTATCTAGCTGCGCTGGCTGAAGAACTCACAATCAGCGAGACGCGATATGACGAGGCGTGCCGCAGCTACGCGTCTCTGGGCGCGTGGCTGAACCGACCCGATTCTGATGTTCTTGAATATGATCCGCAGATCTATGTTCAGGGTTCCTTTCGCCTGGGCACCGCCATCCGCCCCCTAAGCGACGAGGAGGAGTACGATGTCGACTCGGTCTGTGTGCTTCGTAGCCTCGGCACGAGCGAGCTTAGTCAGAAGCAGCTGAAGACGCTCGTGGGCGATGAGATCAAGGCCTACCGCCGCGCCCAGAATATGGTGAAGCCCGTCCGCGAGGGGCGTCGGTGCTGGGTGCTCTCCTATGCCGATGGCGCCATGTTCCACATGGATATCGTGCCGGCCGTTCCCAACGCTGCGCGGCAGCGCCTAATGCTAGAGGCCCGTGGGCTCGACCTCCGGTGGTCGGACACGGCAATCGTCATCACGGACATCCGTTCGCCTGTATATGAGTACATCTCGGACGACTGGCAGCGGTCAAATCCAAAAGGTTACGCCGAGTGGTTCAGACTGCGGATGGGCGCGGTGTTCGAGCGGCGCAGGCGCGCTCTCGCCGAAGCTATCAAGGCTAGTGTCGAGGACATCCCCGACTATCGCGTGAGGACCCCGCTCCAGTCCGCCATCATGATCCTGAAGCGGCACCGCGACGGTATGTTCGTCAACCGGTACGACGAGCGCCCGATCTCCGTCATCATCACCACCCTCGCCGCCCATGCGTACAATGGCGAGGAGAAGATCGCGGATGCACTATACTCGATACTCACGCGCATGGATCAATTCATCGAGCACGACGGACAACGGTGCATAATCCGCAACCCGTCCGACCCGCTCGAGAACTTTGCGGATAAGTGGCCCCAGCATCCCGAACGGCAACGAGCGTTCTTCCAATGGTTGGCGCAGGCCCGCATCGACTTCGGCGAACTCGCGCGGCAAGTCGACCGCCGCCGGCTCGTCGAGAGTGTCCAGCCCCGCATGGGTGCCGTGGCGGACAGGGCCGCCGCCCGCCTCGGGCCACCGCCTGGAAGCATGTTGCGTCCCCCCACAGCGCCAGCGGCGGTTGGCGCTGCCGCGTCGAGCGCGCCCGCCTTTCCGAACACCCGACGTGAACCGACTTCGCCCAAGGGCTTCGCTTGATCTGGTGGGCAGACCAGCCCACCAGGGCGCAGTCTGAGCGCAATGCTATCGGGCATCTCGCCAACCGCAACGAATGGCTCGTGAACGTAACCTGGCGCCTGGCGGCGAACCTACAGCTCGCCGCCGATATCGACATCGAGATCGATGGGCGAATGATTCCTTTGACACTAGTCTATCCGGATTATTTCCCCGACACGCCACCCTCTGTCCTTCCGCGCGACGGCGTTCGCCTATCCGGTCACCAATATGGTGCGGCGGGGGAACTGTGTCTGGAGCATCGCCCCGACAACTGGACGCCCGGCATCACGGGCGCGATGATGATAGAGAGTGCGCACCGCTTGCTCTCGTTCGAGCAGGAGACCGGGCAGCCAGCGCCGTCCGACCATCGGGACCTGCCGTCGCAGCGGTCGCGTAGCGCAAGCCTGCGGTTCCTCTATTCCCGCGAGTCCTGGGCGGGCATGTCCATGGTCGAGGAGGGGCAGAGCGCCGGTGCAGAGCTCCAGGAGCACGACGCCGCCGGCTTCTACGTCGCGCAACTGTCGCACATCGGACCTGCCGACGGGCCGGTCTGGTCGGAACGAAGGAAGCGCGGCGGCGACCCACGCAAGCTTAGGGCGGTGATCGTCCGCCTACCCGCCGGGGCCAGCCGCAGGTGCAAGAACTTCAACGAACTCGAGGTACTACTCCAGACGCACGGTTTCGCCACTCTCGCAACGGATCTGTCAAACGCCTCCGACTGGGTCGGCGTCATCCTATTCGATGGCAGCAATCTTCATGTTCCAATGTTGTTCGGCGGAAGCGGGTCGCGTTCGCTGATCAGCTACGACGCCGTGTTCGCCGAGATCGATGGCGTACGCCTGGATCCTGAGTATGCGCTGCTCCGCGGGGCCAAGGTCGCGGTTGTCGGATGCGGCTCGGTCGGCTCGAAGGTGGCCGTCCAGCTTGCCCGATCCGGTGTGGGCAGCTTCGTGCTGGTCGATGGTGACGTGTTAGCCTCGGGGAACTTGGTACGCAACGAGCTAGACTGGCGAGCCGTCGGAATCCACAAGGCCCCCGCGCTCGGCGCCCGGCTCAAGGAGGTCAGCTCGGACTGCGCCGTCAGCACCCGAACGACCGTCATGGGCGGCCAGGAGAGCAGCGGCACGATCTCGGCGACCATGAGCGCCATCGAGGAATGCGATCTTATCATCGACGCGACGGCAGACGCTGGCGTGTTCAATCTCTGCGCGGCCATCGCACGACGGGCGGAAAGGGCGATGTGCTGGGCGCAGGTGTTTGGCGGAGGTGCCGGCGGCGTCGTCGTCAGGCTGAGGCCCAAGGTCGACCCCACCCCGCTCACCGCCCGGCAGCGCATCGAGGGCTGGTACGCGGAGCAGGGGGTAGAGTGGCCCGACGACGGGTCCTCGCAGCCCTATGCCGAGACCAGCGGTGCGGGAGTACCGCTCATCGCAGATGATGCCGACGTCTCAGTCATCGCCTCGCATTTGTCGCGCCTCGCCATCGACCTTCTCGCGCGCCCGGGCGCGACGATCTTCCCGTACTCGGCCTATTTGATCGGTCTTGCCGAGAGGTGGATCTTCACCGCTCCGTTCGACGTGCGCCCGATCGATCTTGGCGAAAGCGACGCGTGGACCGCGGAACCCAAGCCCGGCGACGTTGATGCGCTCAAGCAGCTTCTGGCCGATCTACTTCCAGGAAAGATCGATGCGGGTTGAGATCTCAGGGGAAGTGCGAGCAAGGCTGCGGCGGGCATTGCGTGCCGCCGGCCGCCGTGAGATCGGCGGTGTGCTCATGGGCGAGCAGATCGAACCCGGCCACTTTCGCGTCGTCGAACTGTCGATCGACAAGGATACCGGTGGCCGCGCCCATTTCGTCCGCAGTCCTGAGGCGCATGCCGGCGCGCTGGACGCGTTCTTCCAGCGCACCGGCAACGAATACAGCCGATTCAACTATCTCGGCGAGTGGCATTCGCACCCCGGTTTTCCGGTGATGCCGAGTGTCCAGGATGCCGCGTCGATGGACGAGCTCGTCCATGGCGAACGGGGCATCGACTTTGCCGTCCTTCTGATCGTCAGGCTGCACTGGTGGTGGACGATCGTCAGCTCTTGCACGCTATTCCGCAGAGACCTCCGTCCCTCACCCGTCGAGATATTGGAAGAATGAACTTGCTCAGCTACTTCGTTCGCTCGTTCATCGACTGGGTCTTCAGGCGTCGGTCCGTCGGCGTCACGCTCATTAAGCTAGGTCTTCCGCTCTTCGGCCTGGTGCTATTGGGCCTAACCATCGGCGTGACCATCCCCACAGCAAATGGTCCCTTCGCCTTCAGCTGGGACACGTCCAGTGGCGGCTCGGCCGCGCTGAGCTGGGGCGTATTCCTTATCGCCACTCTCGTCGTCCTGCTCGGGGTGGCACTGATTGCCCGCGACATCCGCCTGGAGAGTCGGAAGAAGGTTGTAGTCATAGAAGCGCGAGGACTGCGGGATTGGCGAGGTGAACCGTTAGAGAAGGCCGTGCCGACATCGATCAAGGGACAGCGCGAGCAGGTGATGCTCGACGTTCGACAGGGCATTGTTGACGGTCAGATCGTCAGCCCCGATGTGGCAATGCGCCGCCTCTCGGGTCTGCGAGATGACATCGCAAGGCGCTGCGACGGGCTCGATCGCGCAGATGTATCGTTCGTCCTTGGCGGCCTAGCGCCCGTGCCGCTGCTCTTCCTACTCGGCGTGATTGTCGACGACGAATCCCGCACGCTCATCATGGACTGGGATCGCAAACGGCATGTCTGGCGCCCGCTGGACGAGCAGGACGACCGCAAGCGCTTCTCCATCTCCGGCCTCGACGTAGTGACTGCGGGCACGCCGCGCGCCGCTCTTTGCATATCCGCGTCCTATGACGTGCTCGAAGTGGATGTGCGGCTAGTTGAACCCTCCGTCCCGATTGTCAGAATGGATCTCGAGGATCGCACGACAGCTTCGCACTGGTCGGAGCAGAAGCAGCAGCAGTTGGCGCAGCAGTTTCTCGACACGGTGATGGCGTTAGCTCGTCAGGGGGTAACCGAGATCGCCCTGTTCTTGGCTGCTCCGGCGAGCGTTTCGCTTCGCTTTGGCACGGTGTACGATAAGCGCAATCTGCCAGGTGTGATGGTAAACCAGTACGAGCAGGCTGATCCAAAGAAGTTTCCCTGGGCGATACGGATGCCAGTCGCCGGACTGGCGCAGGCCGAATTAGAACAGCGCTATAAGCAAGCCAACATTCACTAGGAGTGCGAAAGAAATTCGCAGGATCGTCCTTTCATAGCAGATTCTATACTTCAGCCTCGAGTGGCTGTCATTGAAGCGATTTGGGCGCGGGGGGAGTATGGGTATGCGGCTGAGAGACCGTTTGAGAATGCCGGCGGCTGAGGGTTCGCGAGGGATTTTTCGTGCTGGGCAGGAGCCGGGCGCAGCCGATGCCGGTTGCATCGGCTAGTCCGGGGACGCACCCAGCGCGGAAAAGCCCAGCGAAACCTGACCTGCCCCTGATCAGGGATCCACGAGCTATGAGAGACTTGGCCCATGTTCTGGCCTGGCCGGCTGGCCCTGCCGGAGCGGAGCGTAGGCGGGGCCAGCCGGCCAGGGCAACACCGCTTCCGGCGCCGGCGGCCGATAGCCCAGCGCGCTGTGCGGCCTGACCGTGTTGTAGTGCCGTCGCCAGCGCTCGATCAGTACCTCGGCCTCCCTCAACGAGTAGAAGATCTCCCGGTCCAGCAGTTCGTCCCGCAGCTTGCCGTTGAAGCTCTCGTTGTAGCCGTTCTCCCAGGGTACCCATCCGGCGAGGGCCGCCTTCCGGTGCCGGGGTGAACCTGTCTTCTGATCTTATCGACGCTCGTAAGGGTGCTGCTAAGGACAGGACGGATTGGCGGGATGGAAATCATCAGCGGCGTGGAGCGGCGACGCCAATGGCGCGTCGAGGATAAGCTGCGGATCGTCGCGGAGGCGGAGCGGCCTGGGGCATGCTTTGCGGATGTGGCGCGGCGGCACGAGGTGAGCCGGAGCGTGCTCTGGGGCTGGCGAAAGCAGGTCCGGTCGGGTGCCCTGGCGGTGGAGCAGATGCCTGCCTTCATGCCGGTGCAGATCGCGCCTGAGCCGCCATCGAACACGTCCGCGTCGCCGTGCTCGCTGTCGCCAGAGGCTACCGCGGGCCGGGATGCCCAGCGGATCGAGATCGTGCTGCCGGACGGCACCGCAGTGCGTGTCCTCGAGACTGTCGGCACCACGGCGCTGCGCCGCGTGCTGTCGGCGCTACGCGGATGATCCCGGTTCCCTCCGGCGTCCGGGTCTGGCTGGCGGTGGGCCATACGGATATGCGCCGCGGCATGAACGGCCTGGCGCTGCAGGTGCAGCAGGCGCTCGGGCGCGATCCCCATGCCGGCGATCTCTACGTCTTCAGGGGGCGCCGCGCGGACCTGGTCAAGATCGTCTGGCACGATGGCATCGGCATGTCGCTCTACGCCAAGCGCCTCGAACGCGGCCGCTTCATCTCCTATGGCCTTTGTCAACCACTTTGGTCGTGTGTGATCGATCGCCTGATGGGCTGGCGTTATTCAAGCCGATGCACACGATCCGCATAGGTGAGGACGCCGGGAGTTCTCGACGGTCGCTCAGACTCCTATGCGGGGGTTGGTTACCCCATGATGACGGTGCGTCGGAGGGCTGCCTCGCTCTGGCCTCGGACGTGGGCGTGATCGCCTGTCCAATATAAATTCGAGGATCCCCTCTACCGCGCCCGGCGTCCTCGCTGATGCGGATCGTGGGTGTGTGATTTAATCAGGCGCCGAGCGGGACGCGCTGGCCGATCGACCAGACGAACCCGAGCAACTCCCTCGCCACCGCGGCAGTCGCCACGACAGAGCGTTTGCCGCGTGCCGTGAGCTTCTTGTAGGTCTTGTGCAGGCGGAGCTGCGCTTTCCACGCCAGCGCATGAATATCCTGCGGCACCGGCGGACAGCGTTCCTTCATCCACTGCCCGACCTTCGGCGTGGTGCGGTAGTTCCAGGCAGCCTCGCACAGCACCGTCCGCGCGATTGAACTGCCCGTCTTGGTGATGCCGCGTGGCCGCACTGTCCCGCCGCTGCTGTGCTCGCCTGGCGCGAGGCCAAAGTAAGCGACGAGCTGGCGAGGGTGCGCGAACCGGGAGAAATCGCCAACCTCAGCGATGATCGTCGCCGCCACGACAGGTCCGACACCCTTCAATGCCTGAAGGGCCTGCATCTGCCGCGCCCAGGGCGAGGAGGCGAGCATCTCGCGGATCTGCCCCTCCACTTCGGTTTTGCGGGCCTCATCGTGTTCGAGCGCGTTGAGGTATGTCTGGAACGCGATCTGCTGAGCGGGATGGCCGAACTGCCTGTTGCAGAGCCACTTGCGGTGCCGCGTACTCCAAGACTTGCCCTCGAAGCGTAGATCGCAGCGGAGCAGGAACGCCTGGATGCGGATACGGTCCCGACGCACGTCCTGACAGGCCGCATGTCTCGCCCTGACCAGGTCACGCAGCGCCTCGTGCATAGCGTCTGGCACCCAGACGTAGGTCAGCTCCCCGGCCCGGTGTAGGCGGGCCAGAGCAATGGCGTCGCGACGGTCATTCTTGATCCGCTCACCAGGTTTTCGCGGTGTCAGCGACGGCGCGCAGACCCGACACGTCATCCCCATGGCCGCGAGCTGGCGCTGGACGTTGTAGCCGCACGACCCCGCCTCATAGACGAACTCCAGGGCGCCGTGCCGCCGAGCGAGCCCGCGGGCGAGCTTGCCGATCGCCACGGGGGTGTTCTCGATCGTGCCGACGTGCCGGACCTCCCCGGCGCGCCCAGCATCTGCCACCGCCACGCTAATGGTCTCCTTGTGCACATCGAGACCAACGAAGGCGCGAACCTCATCCATGTCACGTCCTCCTCGTTCGCCGGGCCCACGCCCGGACCGCGACCAGAGTGGCTCCCCGGGGCGCGAAAAGGCCATGTCATCTGGCCTTCGCCGACCGATGGTTGCGTGGCGATCTCCGGCGCGCAGTTGGCCTACATGCTGGACGGCATCGATTGGCGGAACCCGCAGCGAACCTGGCGGCCAGAGGTCGCGGGATAGCGACCGGCAGGCCCAATTTTCTACTGGCGCCAGCGCGTCGGCCATGATTCGATTCAGCCCGTGCCGATCACGCCGGACAGCCCTGTTGCCGACATCATCGCCCTGCAGGCGGCACTCGCCGCCGAGCGCCTGGCACGGCAGGAGGCCGAGGCGCGCGCCACTGGCGCCGAGGCCATGGTGGCGCACCTCAAGCTGCTCATCGCCAAGCTCAAGCATGACAAGTTCGGCGCCTCCTCCGAACGCGGCCGCAAGCTGATCGACCAGCTCGAGCTGGAGCTCGGTGAACTGGTCGCCGCCGCCAGCGAGGACGCCGCCAAGGCCGAGACCGCCGCGGGCAAGGACAAGTTGGCCAACGGCGGCACCACGCCGCGCCGGCAACCGGCCCGCACTTCCTTGCCGGACCACCTGCCGCGCGAGCGTGTCGTGATCGCCGCGCCCTCGGCCTGCCCCTGCTGCGGCGGCAAGCTCTCCAAGCTCGGCGAGGACATCACCGAGACGCTCGAGGTCGTGCCCCGGCAGTGGAAAGTCATCCAGACCGTCCGCGAGAAGTTCTCCTGCCGCTCCTGCGAGATCATCACCCAGCCGCCCGCGCCCTTCCACCCGATCGCCCGCGGCCGCGCCGGCCCTCAGCTCCTCGCCATGATTCTCGAGGCCAAGTTCGGCCAGCACCTGCCGCTGAACCGCCTCTGCGAGACCTACGCCCGCGAGGGGATCGAACTCAGCATCTCCACCGTCGCAGACTGGGTCGGCGCCTGCACCGCGGGGTTGGCGCCGATGATGGCATTGATCGACGCCCATGTCCTCGCCGCCGCACGACTGCACGGCGACGACACCACGGTGCCCGTGCTGGCCCGCGGCCGCACCATCATCGGCCGTGTCTGGACCTACGTCCGCGACGACCGGCCCTTCGCCGGACCCGCACCGCCGGCGGCCACCTTCCGCTACTCCCGCGACCGCACCGGCGAGCACCCGCAGAGCCACCTGGCCGGCTACCAGGGCATCCTGCAAGCCGACGCCTATGCGGGGTTCAACGAGCTCTACGCGCCAGACCGCAAGCCCGGCCCGATCACCGAGGCCGCCTGCTGGGCACATGGCCGGCGCAAGCTGTTCAAGCTGGCCGAGGTCGCCCGCGCCCCGCTCGCCGCCGAGGCGGTGCGGCGGATCGACGCGATCTTCGCGGCCGAGCGCGCCATCAACGGCCTCCTCGCCGAGCAGCGCCTCGCCGTGCGGCAGCAGCAGATCGCACCCCTCGTCGCCGAACTCGAGACCTGGATGCGTGAGCAACGCGCCCGGATGTCCCGCCACGCCGAGGTGGCCAAGGCCATGGACTACATGCTGACGCGCTGGGACGCTTTCAGCCGCTTCCTTGCCGACGGGAGGATCTGCCTGACGAACAACGCAGCCGAGCGGCAGCTGCGCGGCGTGGCCCTCGGCCGGAAGGCATGGATGTTCGCAGGCTCGGATCGAGGCGGCGAGCGCGCCGCGGCGATGTATTCGCTCATCGCCACCGCCAAGCTGAACGACGTCGATCCTCGCGCTTGGCTCGCCGACGTGCTGGGGCGCATCGCCGACCATCCCGCCTCCCGCCTGCACGAGCTGCTGCCCTGGAATTGGAAGGCAGCCCAAGCCAATACCGCCGCCAAGGCCGCCTGACCGTGGCCGCGCCGGGCGTCGTCTTCACGATCGCCCGCGCCGCCGAGATGCTCGGCGAGACCGTCGACCTACTCGATGAGATCGCCGACCAACTCGAGCCAGAGGACGGCTGCCTCTGGATCTACGATACCGACGAGCACGCCAAGCGCGACTACGCCCGAGTGAAAGCCAGGCCGGACGCCATCTCCGTCCTCCAGCAACTCCCCGCCTGGTTCGAAGACTACAACACCATCCATCCTCACTCCGGCTTGCGCATGCGCTCGCCGCGTGAGTTCATCGCCCAGCAGTCAGCCAACCAAGCCGCATGTCCGGTTTGATGGGGGCCACTCCACCCAGCGTGCGACAGGCGCGGCGCTCGGACACCCCGAGCACCGACTGCACATGCCGCACGCCAGCCCGGCGGCGCTCGGGGCCTAGAAGTTTCCCTCCGCAGCCTCTTTCAGAATCTGCTTGTCCAGCGTCAGCTCCGCCACCGCCCGCTTTAGCCGCGCGTTCTCGCGCTCGAGATCCTTCAGCCGACGCGCCTGATCCACCTTCAGCCCGCCATACTCGGATCGCCAGCGGTAGAACGTAGCCTCCGAAACCGCGAGCCGCCGGCAGATCTCCCCCACCGTCCGGCCCTGCGCCAACTCCACCTCAGCCTGCCGCAGCAGCCCGATGATCTGCTCCGCCGTGTGACGCTTCCTCGGCATCCCTGCCTCCTTCCAAGGAAGCCAACTCTCTCATCACACGCGGATCCCAGGCAGGGGGGAAGGTCAGTCGCGTTGACGTCGCAACATTTTTTTGACGAAATTCTGATAAACGACAAGACACATATTTGCAGAGCAAATTACAGAAGCGCGCAGAAACGAATTCAGTGTGTATTTTACAGGAACAAAAAAATCCATGATGCGCCATCAACGCAGTAACGCGTCCTCAGGAACATACTTGGTCGCGAGCCGATAAACGGATGTTTAAGACTGAAACAAGGCTCCATGGGCGCGAGGATATTTATCATGGCTTCACTGGAACTTTCCTGTCTCACCGATTGTACGCGGCTGGGGTCTGCGAGGGCGACGGCTGGATGCACGCGTGCCGCACGGCCACTGGAAGACGCTGACCTTCATCGCCGCTCTGCGGCACGACAGGGTCGACGCGCCCTGCGTGATCGACGGGCCCATCAACGGCGACCTCTTCACCGCCTGTGTTGAGCAGATCCTGGTGCCTACCCTCAGCCCCGGCGACATCGTCATCCTCGACAACCTCGGCAGCCACAAGGGACCGCGCGCCCGGCATACGGTTCTGTTGCGAAGTTTGCACTGGGCCGTGGCTATCTGCATGCCGCGCTCGGTCAGCCGACGGCTCCGAACAGCGCGGCCACGAAGCCGGCCTGAGCTTGCATGTTGCAGCCGCCGATTTGATGAACCTGCCCCTTCTTGATCATCGCCATGGCCTCGTAGCCCGCCAGGGTTCGTCGCGCCGTGCGCATGCTGCCGAAGCCGAGACCCGGTCGTATCAGCCGCTTCACACGACGATGGTCCTGCTCGACGATGTTGTTCAGGTATTTGGATTGCCGCAGTCGGACGAACCGCAACATCACGCCGCCGTCCTTCATCTCGGTCACGGCGCGCGGGTAGGCGGGGTTCTTGTCTACCGTGATGGTGCGCGGATTGGCCGTGTGAGGCTGCGCCAGCGCCTTACGGAAGAACCGCTTGGCAGCGGCCGCGTCGCGATGCGCGGCGAGCAGGAAATCTATCGTCTGCCCGCTGCTGTCGACGGCGCGGTAGAGGTAGGTCCAGCGCCCCTTCACACGGACGTAGGTCTCGTCGACACGCCACGAGCCGTTGGTCCTGCACAGGTGCGGCCGCAGTCGCTTCTCCAGCTCCGGCGCGTAGGCCTGTATCCAACGGAAGATCGTCGTGTGGGAGATCTCGACGCCACGGTCCCGCAGCATCAGCTCAAGATCCCGGTAGCTGATCGGGAACATGAGATACCAGCGCACTGCCCACAGGATCACCTCGGCGGTGAACTGCCGGCCCTTGAAGGTCAGATCTGCTCGAAGCTTCTGCAGCTGCCGTCTTGCCATGCCGTAGTGTCGCGCCGATCGGGACAAGCCGCAAAGGATGCAACAGAACCCTGCTCGACGATGTTGTTGAGGTACTTGGATTGTCGCAGTCGAGCGAACCGCGACAGCACGCCGTTCTCTTTCATGTCGGCCACGGCGCGCGGGTAGGCCGGGTTCTTATCCACCGTGATGGTGCGCGGCGTGACCGTGTGCGGCTGCCCGAGCGCCTTGCGGAAGAACCGCTTGGCCGCGGCCGCGTCGCGATGCGCGGCAAGCAGGAAGTCGATCGTCTGCCCGCTGCTGTCGACGGCGCGATAGAGGTAGGTCCAGCGACCCTTCACACGAACGTAGGTCTCGTCGACCCGCCACGAGCCGTTGCGCCTGCACAGGTGCGGCCGCAGTCGCTTCTCAAGTTGCGGCGCGTAGGCCTGGATCCAACGAAAGATCGTGGTGTGGGAGATCTCGACGCCACGGTCCTGCAGCATGAGTTCGAGGTCGCGGTAGCTGATTGGGAACATCAGGTACCAGCGGACCGCCCACAGGATCACCTCGGCCGTGAATTGCCGGCCCTTGAACGTCAGATCCGCTCGAAGCTTCTGCAGCTGCCGTCTTGCCATGCCGAAGCTTCGCGCCAATCCCTCCGGGCTGCAAAAGATGCAACAGAACCGGATTTCGCGCATCGGCCAGCACGGTGGACGGCCGACCCGCGACGGTGAGGGCAACAGCGGTTCCAGCACCGCCCATTCCGCGTCGGTAAGGTCGCTGGGAAAGCGCAGCGCGTCGCGCCTATGCTGGGCGCGGGTGATCGCGGTCCACATGGGGCTGATTTCCAACTCGGTCTCGACAACCTGTTGAAATCACGCCCGCCGCGGTCACCCAACCCATGTTCCGCCCTCGTTCAGAGACAGCCTCTGAGATCCGGGCTAGCGTCGTGAGTTTAGCAAAGCCGCCGACAGCATCCTTGACAACCTCTCGGCCGACAAGGCCGGGCGCCAAAGTCCAGCCTGCTACTCGTCGCAGTCAGGTCTGGCCTTTCTTCGGTATCACTGTTGCCGAGGCTGGACGTTCCTCCGCGCGCGCGGGAGCACGAACACCGGACGTAGTCGCTCGGACCGGACCGACGATCCGCGTGACCAATTCACGGAATCGCTCGTAGCTGAGGCTCCCCAAACTGGATCTGTTATCGCGATAGATCTGCGCGAGCGAATGCCCGGCCTGGAGGTCACCTCGTATGCGGTCCTCGATTGCGAGCACCGCAACGCGGCCTGCGCCCCATCGACTCCCCTGCTCCCCACTAATTGGCACGCCCCACGTCCCTCGCAGCTGTTCGGCCTGCAGGCCGACAAGGCTTGCACAGGCCGACAAGGCTTGCACAGGCCGACAAGTGCAAGACCGGCTCCGTGACCCGGAACCTCGCCCCCATCACGACACCGCGAAATCCAGGATTATACCCGTGAAATACAGGAAAATACAGTATACCTACCTCTCCGACGCCAGCCGCCACCGCGCGTCGATCTGGAGCCAAGCATGTCATCGATCCCGCCACAGTCACCACTCGAGCGCCGGACGGAATCGATCCGACTGGTACTCACACCCGTTGAGCACACCATCATCACCGAACGTGCCCGAATGGCCGGGAAGTCGGTCAGCGCCTTCCTCCGAGATCTCGGGTTGCAGGCGCCCGTGGCGCCGGCGATCGCGCGCGACGCCATCGTTAAGGCGATCCAACTGATCGAGATGCTGCGGGACCACTGCGATCGGCTTGAGGCGCTGCCACCCCTCAGCGAACTGGCGGAACCGCAGCGTCAGGAGGTGCTGAGCAAACTCAAACGATTGCTGGCGGAGATTGAAGACTTGGTGCTGCCGCGATGATTCCGCGCGTCGTCCAGCACGGCAAGCAACGCTCGTTCCGCGATACGGCAGCAGACGTGCTCCTCGCGGACGCGTCGACAAACCCTGCCCGATGGTGGCGATGCCGCGGCGCCAACGCTGGTCGAGGCATCAGCGATGCCTGGGCTACGAACTGCACCGTGGCGGACCCGGGCCTAGCCGTTGTCGAGATCGCGTGGACGCACTCTCGCCAGCGGGCAACATGCCGACGGACTGCCAGCTATCACCTCGTCGTATCGTTCGACGAACGCGAAGCGCCGCACGTCGATCTGCTTGAGCGGATTGAGCAGCATTTGCTGGACGCGATTGGACTTGGTCACCATCCGCGTATCGCTGCGATGCACGTCGACATGGAGCGCCGGCATCTGCATGTGCTCGTCAGCCGCGTCGATCCAATCTCCGACTGCGTCTTCGTGCCGAAGTTCGACCATCGCCGGCTTATGCAAGCCGCCAGGGTAATCGAAGACCAGCATCGCCTTGTGCCGAACTACCACGGCGAGCTTCGAGGGCGTGGTCCGATCCCCAGCGGCGGGCGAGTTGAAGGGCGTGATCCATTCCTGGGAGATGTGGACCCGTTGCTCGCGACGCAGATGTATGCGCGGTTCGTGTGTGCGGGCTCGATGAATCGCGCGAAGGTGCGCGACGATCTGTCGCGTCTGACGCTGGAGCTGAACCAACAAAAGAAAGCTCTGCTGGCGGAGGAAGCAAAGGCGATCGCCACCATCGGCGGAGTAGCCCACATCGATCGCAGCGCCGCGATGGAAGCTCGGAGGGCGATCCGCGCTAGCACGAGCAACCGACGACACAAGCTTGTAGCCCTCGGCCAGGAGCGTCGCAAACAGATCAAGGCCAGCACGCCGAAGCTCGAATGGCTGCCGTGGCTCCAGTCCGAAGCAGATCGCGGCGACCAACAGGCAGCCGAACTGCTTCAACAACTGCAGCATCGTGCGGCGTTCCGGCGGAGCAGCGCGGCCGTTGATGCGACGACGAAGCGGGAGCCGAGCAACACCAAGGTGCCCTCACTGCGACGGCATTGGACTGCGAAGACACAAAAGATCGAAGGGCCGGATCATGAAGCTGCAATTGCGCCTTGCTCTCCGCGACCCGCCAGCACCCAGCGCTGACACGCCGCAGCGACGTCGATCAATTGGACGAACTGTCTGGAGCTTGCTGACGTGCACAGCAGGTGGCGTCTGTCGGCTGTTGGGTGTGGCCGCCATCGGGCTTCTTGCATTGCCCATGACGGTAGCTTTCTTGGTAATCGTTGGCGCTCTCGGCTTGCTTGGCCTGATCGCGCTTCTGCATCTCGCGTGGGCACTGATCCTCTTGGTGTTCTGGCTGATTGATGGAGACCAGAAGCTGCTCTGGGGTGCGTTGGAGATGTTCGGCTTAGCGTGCGTGTACAACGCGCCGGCCGCCATCGCCGGCTATTTCTGGGCGGGAACGCTGGACCGTAGGCGCGCTCAACACAGCGACGCGCCGTTCAAGGACTGAAGCGACGAACGAAGCCTTAAGGCAGGATGATTTACCCTATTCCCGGCACAACAGTGGTCCAAGCCTGCATTTGCCCTCTTCAAGGGAAAACGACAGCAGCACGACGTATTCGCCTTGCTCGCGGCGTGCATTGCGGCCGGCGCGGATGCGGGTAGCTACGACTGGACGGCGCCGGCCGGAGCGGCGGAGCTGGCCGCGCGGATGGCGCCGCTCGCCGGGATGGACCCGTCGGCGTGGTGGCAGCCTACGCGCGCGCGGACAAACCTCATCCGGCTGTGGCACAGCCGCACATGCGCGACCTTCACCGTCACGGTCGCGCCGCCGATCAGCACCACCTCGTGGCTCCAGTCGAACTGGTAGGCCTCGCCGAGCGCGAAGCGCAGCGGCACGAAGGCTGACACCGGCGCCGCGGCGCGAAGGTCTGCCAACCCCGAGCGCACGAGCGCCGCGGGCCGCGCTGGTCAGATGAGACACAACCGCAAAACCGCGTTCGCTTGATCGCGCGATACGAGGCCGCGGATGATGCTGGCCGAAGACGCGGCTCTCGCACGGCCGCCACGTTGGAGGCGCCACGCATGTACTTTACCCTGCTCGCGAAACGCCGTGCCGAGCTTGCGGCTGCCGCTGGCGCGCTGCGGGTAGTCGTCGCCGGCGGTCGCCAATTTGTGGCACGTGACCGCATGGTAACGCCGAAGGGGAAGCCCGAGACGTGGCGGGTCTATGCCCGGACACGCCCGGAGCGGTTGGCGCGCCCTGGCTTCCTCGCCGTCACTCTCACCAACGAGGCGGTGACGGGCTTGGTCGCCGAATGGCCTGTTTTCGAGCTTCGAGCCGTACTGCCCGGCGATCGAAATCTCGCTGACTTGGCTGCATTCTTCGTAAGTCTCGATGCCGGCCTCCGCTGTGATCGCACGGGCCGGCTTTATCCTCGTGCAGACGGGACCTTTCCGGGCCCTGTCACCTTCACCCCGGACCAGCTACGCGCCATGGCCGACGCATCCGTCGCGTTCGTGGCTAACCTGCAGGCTTCCCTGCCCCCGGGGCGATCTACGCGGTAGGTTTGAGCGAGGGCGGCCGTTTGCCCGGCGGCAGTCGCCGCTCAAATCATTCCGGAAGGCTACCCATTCACCGCGTCGGCGCTGGTTGTCCGTCCACTCTTTGAGGCATGCTGGCGACGCAGCGCCTTTGGCGGTCCAAAGCTGTCCTCCCGCATAATGGACTCGGAGCTTCGCCCGGTTCTGGCGAATTGCAGCTGGTCGCGATGATTGAGGCGAGCCCCTCTTGCCCAGTTCGCGCTATGCCCGCACACAAGCAGGCATGTTTCGCTTCGGCCGAACTATCACGCCTTGGGCTATCCACCTCTCCATCCGGTCACCTTAACTCGGTTGATTACCGCCTTCCCCTCGCCCTCCCTCAGCGGTCCCGGCCCCGATTGATCGGAGCGGGTGCCCGGCTCGATTCCGGCGCCCGGTGGTTCGCCCGATGTGCGGCTTCCTCTTTCGCAGCCCGCGCCCGAGCCCTGGCGCGTGCCTCGGCGGCCAGGCGGGCGCTCTCTGCCGCCCGTGCTGCCACCTCTGCGGCCTCGGCTTCGCGGGCTGTCTGAGCGGCCACCATATCCACGCTCGCGCGCCAGCCGGTCATGGTGGACTTTACCACCTCGGCGGCTTCCTTCGCCTTGAACATGCGGAAGTCGCAATGCTCGGCGCCGCTGCCGACCACGCCGCGGACCAGCCCGAGGGGCGCCATCGCGTCGGCATAGCTGTCCTGCAGGTCTGACATGGGGGAGCGGGCGCCGGGCTCGAATCCGCCGAACAGGACGCGGGCGCCGAGGCGCATTCCTAGGTGCCTCCCGCCGGCCGTCGGTTCGGCCGTAAGCGGCACCATGAGACCGTGGCCGTGGACGGACCGTTCGTCCGCGTGAAGATCGAACCGCAGCATTCTGTGATGACCAAACTCGGTCACGAACCACCTGGCGGTGCGCTCCGAGAAAAGGCGAAGCCGCTCCGGATCGCCGTCGCCGTCCTCGGCTTGGCCGGTCGGATTAAACCAGGCCGGCGAGGCCACAAACACGAACTCACAGGCAATGACCGCGTTCGCGCGGACTGCCTCTGGGTCCGGGTTCGCCCCGGCCCGCTCTATGACGCCGCGCCAAGCGGACATGGGCTCACCCCGGTCGGCTGGTGCGATACCCTCGCCTAGGTCGAAGGGCATATGGGCGCCGGCCTCCACGTCGCCGATCCGCGCCACCCTCGCCAGTTCATCCGGGCCGAGGTGGCGGTTTGCCACGTTCGGCCGGACGATCTGCGGCACGTCACGCCCGAGTAGTTCGTTTTCCTGGCGGCTGTTGTGGCGCCAGCGGGCCGTGAGTGCTTGGCGGCTGCGGATTTTCCCGAAATGGAAGGAAGCAAACATCTTCGGCATGGCGGCCCCCCGGCACGGCCAGGCACGGCCGCACGGGGAAGCTAGGTCGCCGCGTGCGAAAATGCGTGTCCATTCCTCGCCGGTGGTGGCTCACCTCCCGAGGCCGTCCCTCGGCCTGTCCCTCGCCGTATCCCTGGTCTTGCCCCGATCCGGTCCGGCCTTGGCCCTCGCTTCGTCGCCCGCCTGCTGGCGAGCCTTCGCGGCCTCGGCGACGCGGGCCATGGCTTCAACGGTTCGCCCGCCGGCCGCCAGGCGGCGAGCCTCAAGTGCTGGATCGCTGAAATGGATCTGGTAGCCGTCCCGCCCCGCCAGGCTGGCGAGGCCGTCGCGGAACGCCTGTGCGCCCTGGACAGCCTGCGGCACGGACGGGCCGAACCTGTCGGCCAGCACCCGCAGCGCAAGCGCCGAGGCCGCGTCCGTCGGCCGTTCCAGGTCCACCCGCGATCCGTGGTCCACCAGGCGCCCGCCGTCCGCCAGGGAGTACGCGAGGGACCCGTCCCGGCGCCACCACGGCCGCAGAGATGCGTCCGGCGCTTCTGCCCTACCGAACCCGCCATCGGCGCGCCCGACACCCGCTAGGCGGCCCCTGCGGCGGACGGCCTCCACGGCGTCGGCGTCCCCCTCCCCCGCCTTCGCGTCCAGCCATTCCTGCCAGGTCGGGACCAGGAATGCCTGGTTGATCGCAGCCGTGTCCGCCAGCACCCGCTCCACCCTGGCGCGCCGGTCCCTGTCGCGTTCGGCCTTCCGCCTGATCGCTTCGGCGCGGCGAGCCTCGGGCGTCCCCTCGCCGTCGCACGCGCGGCCAACCCGCTCCCGGTAGAATTTGGCGAGTTCGATCCGCCAGGCCCGGTGCGCTCCCTTGGCCTTCGCCATAGCCTCGGCCTTCGCCCGGATCGCGGCGCCCCGGTCCGCCTGCCAGCGGCCGTAGAGTGCCCCCTCGGCTGGCGCGTGCGGGAACTTTCCCTCCCTCGGCTGCGGCGCCGGCCTGCTGGTCGACCGATCCCAGGCCGTTTCACCGGCCCGGACCTCCGGAGCCGCGTCCTGCCAGGGACCGAACTTCGCAGATAGCCGGGCGAGGGACAGGTCTCGCGATACCGCTGAGGCCGTCACTCGCAGCCGTGCTTCATCGGCCCTCGCGATAGACAGCCCGCCGCCTAGCTTTTTCACCCGCAGCCCATGCCGCGCGGCCGCCTGGTGGATCTCCTGCCAGTCCTGGCCTTCCCCAGCGGCCCTCGCCAAGTCCGCACCGGCCCGGTCCCTCACCTCAACCAGGAACACCGGCGCCAGTTCGCCGTGATTCGTCCGCCGTAACCCGTGCACCACCTCCAACTCGGCCGACCGCACCATGAGGCGGGCGTGGTCATAGTAGGGGTCCGACTTCCGGAAGCTGGTCGGGTGAATGAGGTTCACCACAACATGGAGGTGAAAGTGCTTTTTATCCTGGTGCGCCGCCACTAGCCGCTGGTGGTCCGCCAGGCCGACCGCCGCGACTAGCTCGGCCTCGATCCTCCGCAGGGTGTCTCGCTCCGGACACTCCCCCGCCTCAAACGATATGACCAGATGATACCCCGTTTCGAGGCTCGCACCGGCCCGAATGCGGGCGTTCTGCTGGCGCGTCGCCTCCATGAGTTGGATCGCCCGGCCGGGCTCGGCCACGGCTCCGCAATTGTGGACCTCTACCCAGGCCACCTTCCCGCCCTCGGTTACGCCATGCGTCAGGTCCGCGGCATATTCGGCCTGTCGCTTCCAGCCAGCCGGCGCTCCCTTTTCGCGCAACACATACCGCCCAAGGGCCGCCAGCCCTGCCCCGCCTTTCCGGCGAACCCGCTTCGCGATCATAGGTCCGCCAGCCTCCCCGCCACCTCGGCCGCCGCCTGGTGGAGTTGGTCCGCCAAGCCAGGCGCCAAGGTGCCGCCGGCCTCGGCCACCTTCCCCGCCAGGTCGTCCAGCCGGGCTTCCAGCCGGATCAGCGACGCTGTGGCCTGCGGGTCCACCACGCTCCGGACCTGTGCGTTCGTCCCCACGGCCCGCAGTAGCGCTGACACCGACACACCGGCCCGCCTCGCCGCGTCCTCAATCACCTCCCGCTCGGCTGCGGTCACATAAACCAGTAACGGTGCGGAACGATCCCGCACTTGGTCCGCCGGAAGTAGTGGTCTCCCCCTCCGCTTCCCGGCCCTCTCGGCACCATCTTTCGCCATTTCACGCCGTCACTTCCGGTTGAAGAGCAGCCGCATTAATTGCGGCCCTCGCTGCCGTTGAGCCGAAGGTGAAAAAAAGGACCGTATTTGTGCGCTAGCACAAATCACATCTTGCCTACTATCCTCTCCGCTGATCTTCCACCCGCCCCTGACCTGCTATGCGAGCATAGGCACCGATACGCGACGACCTGCGATGCTGTGCGATGCTATGCGAACGCCCGAAACCCTATGCGAATACTGCCTAATTCGTGACTGACACTTGCCCGGCCCTTCTACTATCTGGCGAATACAGGCCAGACGGACCCGAGGTGTGCCCCGCACCCCCGCCAGGCCTCGGAAGGGTGCCTCCTGCCATGTCCGCTACTGCCCGAACCGCCCGAGGCCACGGCCTCCCCCTGGTGATTCCGCACCTGGACGCGATCCGCGCCGACCTGGCCGCCCTGTGGCCGCGCCGCGAGGTGTGGCGCCGACACGTCGCCGGCCTCGGGGTGTCCTATTCGCAGTTCTGCCGGATCGTGGCCCGCCTCATAGGGTACGCCGCCGCTACCGTGACCGACGCCATTAGGGACCTGCGAACCACCACTAGGCCGACCCACTCCACGCTCGGCACGCATGACCAGACGCGCGATCCATCCCCCCCGGCACCCGTCCGCGTGGACCCCTACCAGCCGCCCGCTCCGGTCCCCGAGGAACGCGATTCCGTCCCGCCTTCCCCTGCCCCGGCCAGCCCCGACCGACCCGCCTGGCGCAGCCTGCTAGACAAGCGAATTGCGGACCGCCAGGCAACCGAAGCCACGAACCGGACAGCACCCGAGGAAACGAAGGAACCAGCTCCGCCCGCCATTCCCTCCGCGCTCGGCACGCATGGTCGCCGGGAGGAACCGCCAGACACTCCCCACGGCCGCGCGCTGGCCGCCGATCCCCGAAACCGCATCTATGACGAACAAGGGAGCCGGGTTCCTATCGGCTCGCCTGACTGGTTCCAACTGAACCCGCACCTGGCACCAGCCGAGGACTTCGCAGTCCGCCGAGTGTCCTTTAACCCGATCCCCGACGCCGACCGCCTACTCCGACCCGCCACCAGGGCCGTTGAACACGACTGGATCCCGTACCCCCGCGACATATTGAAGTAGCCGCCACGACCGCGAAACGCTCGCACCCCGACATGCCTGCCAGGGGTGAACGCTCGCGAAGCACGAAGGGAGCAGGGGAGGCCCGAATCGGCCTGTTCGCTGCTATGTCGCACCCATCTGAGGGCACAACATACCAGCCTTCTTGTCCTCCCCGACACCGGGCACAGGGAACGCCTCATCCGGGGGAGCCGCTTTTCACAAATTGGGAGATAACTGCGAATAACGGGGATCTTAAGGGACATTTCGGCACTTCCGTAGCTACCCCAAAGGACACCGATCGGCATAAACACCGCACCCTAATTCCACCCCCGACCCCTTACGCCATAAGGCTTTGCGCCCTTACCTCCCCCTATATTCGCCAGGACTTACTACACATTCCAAGGGCTGGTCCGACCCGTCCGGCCCGGCTTGGCCGTGTGCCTCCGCCTGGTGGTGGTCCGTGTTGTGTCGCGGGGTGGTCGGACCCTACCTTTGCCGCGTTGTGAGGGCTGGCCGAAGCCTCCGAGGACCGTCCCGTGAAGAACAGCACCGCAGCCCAGCGCCGCCGATCCGCTTCCCCTGAGAGGCCTTCCGAGACGTCGCCTGGTGCTGTCCTGGCGGCGCTGTCGGAACGGCAATGGGGGCTGGTGGAGGATGCGGCGACGGCACTGGCTGACCAGGCGGCCGAGGCTCGCGACCCGGTGGTGTGGCCGGGGCACCTGGCCGCGTGATTCGGGGGTTCGGCGCTGGATCGAGCGCGGGGCCTGGTGGACCTCCGGACGGCGCTGAACGCTATCGGCCTCGACTACCTGGACGGTGGCGAGGTGGTGACGTGGACGGCTCCAAGGCTTCGCCTAGCGGCCCTGGCGCATTCTCTCCATGCCCGGCAACTGGACGACCTGGCGACGGCTGCGGTGGCTTCGGGCGCAGCCTCGGCCCGCGCTGCTGTCACAGATGCGGCCCTGGCCTTGGCGGGTGTCCAGGCTTTGGAGGTGTGTCTGCAGGCTGGGGGCGATCCCCTGCCGGCGCCGACCTCGCCGCGGCGAGCCTCGGATCCCATTCCGGCCGCTGTGCCGGCTGCTGGTGATGCTGGCGGCCTGGTGGTGCGGGTGATCACTAGGGGCGCGCTGGACGCCTCACGGAAGGCCGCTGGTGCGTTTGCCGGGGCCTAGACGTGTGGGAAGGGGGCGGGAAACCTCCCACCCCCTTCCCTGCCCCGTCCTGGCGGCCTGGTGACTATTCCTCCCACGGCTCCGGAGGCCAAGCCTTCGCCTCGGGGAGGATACAAAGTGCCGCCGCCAGTTCCGCAGTCCGATCACCAGCCGGCCACCTGGCGCCGCCTCGGCCCGACAGCCTCACGCCGTCCGCCTGGTGGAGGCGTTCCCATCGCACAACCCACGACGCCGACAGGGTCCACGCCGTCGCGCTACCCGGCTCCCCTACCGGCGGCATGACCAGGGGCTCGCCGAGGTGCGGGTCCGTCCCGCCGACCGCGTCGGCCGCCAGGTTGGACAGGTCGGCGAGCTCGGCCAGCACGGCCGCCCGCGCTGCGGCCATGACTCGCTTCCGGACCTCCATGGTGGCGGCGGGAATGCTCCCCTTCACCAGGGCGGCGACCTGTGCGAGGGGCTTGGCGATCACCTCCACCACGTCCCTGTCGCCGCCCATGGCGGCCCGCACCACGCGAACCCGCTTGGCGTGGCCGAACGCCAGCCCGTAGGCAATGGCGCCGGCCTCGGCCTGGTTCGTGAGGGTGGCGAACGTGGCCTTTCCGCACACACTCGGCCGCAGGATGAGGCCTGGGAGGTTGGTCCCGTAGCTGGCCGGGGTGAAGTCGGCGATATTCCGCACCTCGGGACGCCGCTTGCGGGGCTTCGCGCTCATGTCGCAACCCCTGTCCGGATCACGGACATCAGGGACGCAAGGGGAGCGAAGGCGCCATAGCCGGCGCTGCCGTGCCGGGCCTGGTCGGCCTTCCGCTTCCGCTCGGGGCACAGAATCGAAGGCTCGCCGTACGTAACGACCCAACCTTCAAACGCCAGCATGAGGTGATGAGGGTCGAAGTGACGAAGGCCGCCGAAAGGATGGCCCAGGCTCGCATCGCGCGCCCTCTCGTCCTGACGGAGTAGTGCTACCGTCCAGTGACCGGGCAACATAAGGCCCGCCGTGATACTTTGCCGGACGCTCCCGAACATAACC
Source organism: Falsiroseomonas sp. (assembly GCF_051859025.1). Lineage (GTDB taxonomy): Bacteria > Pseudomonadota > Alphaproteobacteria > Acetobacterales > Acetobacteraceae > Falsiroseomonas. The sequence continues at coordinate 74,310 of NZ_JBHYGL010000003.1, forward strand.
ATGGCCTCGGCCGGATCGCAGGGAGCAATCACCTTGGCCGCGCGGCCCTCGGCGCCGCCTCGATCCACGGCCAGTAGAACCGCACAGGTCCAGCCGGACGGCGCGTCTTCATGGCGCTGCACATTGTAACTCTGCCGTTCGGCGCCGTCGTCTAGTTCACCCTCGGGCCGCAGGTCCGGGATGCAGGAAGTGGCGCCTAGAAGCTGCGTCCCCTCCAGTTCCACGATGGAGAACACGCCGGCGGTTCCGGCCTCGGGCGCCACGATGTTCCCGGCGTGATGTGCGCTGCGGAATTCCCCCCCGGGGGAGCCGGTTGTGAGTAGCCCGCCCTGGACTTCTTCGGCGGTTATGGTCCATCCAGCGAAAACGGGGCCGAGGCCGGCCTGGGCTTCGAAGCCGTAAACTGACTCGCGAGCCATTGTGCACCTCCCCGGCGAGGCCGGGCCGTCGGATCGGCTCGGGAGTGAGCCGCTAGGGCGGATCATATGGAAATGCGAAACGCGAGAGGGGAGAACGGGGGAAAGCATGTGGCTCACTTGCAAATTATTCTGGGCCAGGAGCGGGATCGGTCGGGTGTATTCCCGGGATCGGCTGGGACCGTGCGGCTTCCCGCGCTGTCGCGATACTGCGTTCCCGCTAAGAACTTTGGGCTGGCGACCCTGCTGACGCCGCCGCGCGCGGGCCTGCTTTACCCCCACGATGCGACGGTCGGACCGGCATGAGGCACCGGCGACCCGACACTCGAATCTAGGGACGACCTATCTTCGGTTGTGCGGCCGCACCTAGCCGCGAAGCCGGTAGGAACCGCCCCCATGCTGCACCACCCCGACGCTTTGGAAGATCCAGCGAAGCTGTCCCTGCCCCGCCTGCTGGCGGCGCTGGAAGGTACCTCCACACCTCGCCTTCCCCTGGATAACCGCCCGCATGAGGACGCCCGCATGAGCGACCTCGATTCACCGCTGCGGCTAGAAGCCGCCTTGACCGATACGTGGGTCCTCGGCCGCCTGCCGCTCGTCTTCCCGCCAGTGGCCGCCGCGGCATGGGTGGACGACGTGTTCCACTTGTTCCCCCTCACCGAACGGCTGCCTGGTGGCGCCGACCGGCTCCGGTCCATTCACCGTGTCAACAGGGCATGGCGGGCCCGGTGCGATGCGGCTCTCGCATCGCCGGCTGGTCGCGCGCTGGACGGCATGAATCGGACGCGGCTGGTGATGCTGGCGGACGGGCTGGAGATCGGCCTCCGCTTCCTGGACCGCCACCTCACGACAGCGGACGTGGCGCCGCTTCGCGACGGGCTGGTCGAGCTCGTCGCCGGCGCCGAATTCGACGCCGACCCGCGCATGATCAGCCTCGGGTTTTCGACCTGGCGGACGGTCGAGGAACGGGACTGGTGCACCGACTTGGTGCGCCGCTCCCGCCTGCATGACTTCCGGCTCCGGAGGCGCAGCTGGCGCGGCCGGCTCGCCGACACCTGGTCCGTGCTGACGGGGCGCGGGCTTAAGGAATGGACTCCGGGCCTGTTCGCGAAGCCGACCGAATGGACCAGTGCCGAGGCTCGCGCGGCCTTCGCGGACCACCAGGCAGCCGAGGCCGCCCGGGCCTGCCAAGCGAGGCAAAAGGCTGAGGTGCGGGCGAAGGCCGACGCGAAGGCGACAGCTCGCGCGGAGAGGAAGGCCACCAAGGCTGCAGAGAGGCTGGCCGAGGAAGACGCCGCCGAACGGAAGCGGAACGCGAGGAAGGCAGCCCGCTATCACCGGGCTGCGGAGCGGAAGCGCCGGTGGAACGACGATTACCGGGAACGCCTCGGCTAAGGCGATAGCGCGTTAGCCTTTATGCCGGCTTACCAGCCCCGCCCCTCACCAGGGCGGGATTTTCGTCCAGGTACCGAACCGCCGGACCTCGGCCACATAGCCGCCGGCCTCACCGTGCGAAGCTTCAGCTTGGCTCTCCCTGGCGAGTGCGGAGGAAGGAAGCGAGGCCCGGGCTGCGCGCGGCGTGCCGTGAACCTCGATCCAAACCACGCCACTAGGCAAGGCCGGAAATGGATCGCGGGCGGACCGGGCCACGCCCGCCCCCGTCTTCCCGCGTCTCGCAGATTTGCTAGTCGGCGAGGACGCTTGCGGGGAAGCCGTGCGCGTTCTTAAATGCCGCCATCTCGGCGAAAGCGGACACCTTTATACATTCCGCTTGGTCTCTGGTCCCGCTCCACTGGGTCCGCCGCTCCCCTTCGCCGGTGAGGTAGTCGGCGACCAAGATGCCGCGTTCTTCGCAGGGCTGTCGGGCGTCCAGGTTGAGGGCGAGCCGGACGTCGTGCGCCATGCTCATCAGCACCTCCGGCGCGGCCATGCGTGCGACCTCGCGGGCGAGGAAGCCCGCGCGGTCCAGGGCCAGGCCCATTTCCTTGGACGAAAGCTTGGCCTCCGGGCCGATCACAACCGGGCAAATAGTGATCGCCACATCCGCCTTGCGGAAAGCCTTGCCCTTCGCCGCCGGCCTCGCGGTTGGGGCCGCCCGGACCACTGGAGCCGGGGCCGGCGCAGGTGCGGTGCGAACCGCGAGGCCGGCCTCGGGCGCCGCCTCGGAAGCCGGGTGCGAGACAGGGGCGGCCTTCGGTTTCGACCACATCCCAAAGGCCTTCGGGGCGTCCGCGCCGCCGCGCAGGGTCCTTTGCATTTCCTTCAGCACCCGCTCGCCCTCCGTCATCACGCTTCCGGCGGCACACCGGCTGTAGAAGTCGACGGTAAGGGTGCTGACCTTCTTGCGCGCGTTGCGGACGTAGCCGGCGGACGCCTTGTAGCCGAACGCCCGTAACGCCTCGGCGATGAAAGGGTGCAGCTTCCCCTCCGCCCATCCCTGGGCACGGAGTTGGTCGATATGGTGCGTCATGGCCAGAACGGCGTCGCCAGCGTTCTTCGGCCGGCGCCGATTATCGAACAGATACTGTAGCACGGCCTTCAACTCGACCGCGGGGCTGATTGGGTCCACGTCGTCCGGCGTGAAGCCGTCGCGCGGATCCGGGGCGTTCGTGCTCATGGTGCGATCCTCGGGCCTCGCCGGGCATTGGCGGGGGACACGAGAGACATAACTGGCAGACCCGCTCGCGATCTATTCGGGCTGTGTCTCACCGTACTTGCATTTTTTGGGTCGGAAAGCTTTGGGACCCTGCGTCAGCATGGGGGTCCCACTCACGAGTGCAGCCGCGACAACGCTTTTCCGGGGGGACCCCCATGCCGAGAGGGGTCCCGCTCGGGCGCTTGTTCACAGGCTTCGGCGATCCGTCGAGGTGCTTCGACACCTGGAAAAGTCCGCAGGCGCCTATCGTAGCTTACGGATCACGACCGTGCGCGGCGCGACTGGGGGCGGCGAGGGATGCAGCGTCACGCCGCGGGCATCGAGATCCACTTTAGCGTTCCGGTATACTGCGAGCGCGAGCTTGAGGTTGTCGGTGAAGCCCGCCTTGAAGTTGTCCATCCTGGCGACGCCGGTGCCGAACTGCCCCTTTAGCGCGATCCAGGAGACGGGTGTGGACTTTTCCAGGGCGTGCAGCCGGTAGGCCAGCCATGCATAGAGGTCGAGCGCGATCGAGTTGTTGCTCAGCGCGCGCACGGCTGCCTCTTCTACCGGGACCGGATGCTTCTTCAACTGTTCGAAGAAGACCTCGGAGAGCCGCGCCACTTCGGTGAAAAGGCTGCCGCCTTCCAGATCTGTGGTCGGGGCGAACATCGCGGTATCCAGCACGTTCTGGTTCACCAGGCCGACGCGGCCGTTCTGCGCGACATGGAAGGTGAAGCGGCAGCGAGCGATCCTTTCCGCCTGCTCCCTCACATCCTTCATGCTCTTCCCGCCCGGCGAGATGCCCATCTTCGTGAGCCAATCTCTTAGGCTGCGGCCGAGCGTCACGTCGCGCGAGCCCGTCCTCAATGCCTCCGACTGCAGGAAGAGCATGATGAGGCGCGCTCGACTGCCATACGGCACCCCGCTATGCGAGAGCGCGCCGCTGACACCAGGGCGCCGGCCGGGCTCGACGACCAGCGTGATGCGGTCGCTGATGATCTGCCAAGGCTGGTCATCGGGAAGACGGCGATGGGGGAGTGCGGCTTGGCACCAGCCGCTGTAGAGGAAACCGACACCAGCTTCATCGTCGGACATGTAGGCTGCCGCCGCTTCCACGACGTTCCTAGCAAAGTCCGCGGAGAGCGCGGCCTTCTTCCCCTGAGCCTCGATGAGGTCGTGCACGGTTCCCATGAGCCACTGTTCTGCGCGGCTGCTTGCGATTCTGTCGATGCGGACTTTTCCAGGGCTCTCCATGGAAGAGCTAATAGTTTGGACTCTTACTAAAGAGGCTGGGCCAAAGTCCTCGGGATAACTCGCATAGCCCGCTGAATTTCAAGCGAATCTCTCATCTTGGGCCTTCTGCCAAAGTCCGCGCTTTTCCCTGGAATAGTCCGCGGCAGCCCGAGCCTCTCTTCCTGCCAGAGTCCACGGCCGCCGGGGCGCCGGCACTCACGAATCGGCTGACCGCTCTGCCGGGCCAGTCGCGCGTCCGGTCACGCCCCTGCCCGCCTGCGGACTTTTGCAGGAAACGGCAGCGCTAGCGGCTCGCGCAAAGGCAATATTGTGGCTGACCTGCCCCCCTGCCTGATCCCCGGTTTTGGGTGAGAGTCCCTCCCCAGCAGGAGATGGACGATGAAGAAGAGCAGGTTCAGCGAGGCGCAGATGATTGGGGTGCTGCGGGAGCAGGAGGCTGGGGCGGCGACGGAGGATGTCTGTCGCCGGCACGGCATCAGCCAGCAGACGTTCTACCGTTGGAAATCGAAGTATGGCGGCATGGAGGTATCGAACGCGCAGAAGCTGAAGGCGCTGGAGGACGAGAACCGGCGTCTGAAGAAGCTGCTGGCGGAATCGATGCTGGATGTCTCGGCGTTGAAGGACCTGCTGGGAAAAAACGGTGGACGCCCGCGGCACGCCGGGCTGCGGCGCTGCGCCTGATGGCGGAGCGCGGGTATTCGCAGCGGCGTGCCTGCGGGCTGCTCGTGGTTTACCCCAAGACGGTGCGGCGGGAGCCGGTGCCAGGCGATGGCGAACTGCGTGCTCGGCTGCGCGAACTCGCGGCCGAGCGTCGGCGGTTCGGCTATCGGCGGCTGGGTATTCTGCTGCGGTGCGAGGGCGTGGCGATGAACAAGAAGAAGCTCTACCTGATCTACCGTGAAGGGGGTCTGTCGGTTCGTGGCCGCAAGCGGGCGACGGGCACCCGCGCGCCGTTGGCCTTGGCGCAGAGACCGAACCAGCGCTGGTCGCTGGACTTCGTCTCCGATGCGCTGAGCTGGGGCCGTCGCATCCGCATTCTGTGCATCGTCGACGACTTCACACGTGAGGGCCTGGCGCTGGTGGTGGACACCTCGATCGGCGGGCGACGCCTGGTGCGCGAGTTGGAAGCGCTGATCGTCCATCGTGGGCGCCCCTCGGTGATCGTCAGCGACAACGGCACGGAGATGACCTGCCGCGCCGTGCTCGAATACTGCAACCGCAGCGGCGCGGCGTGGCACTACATCGCGCCCGACAAGCCGCAGCAGAGCGGGTTCGTGGAATCCTTCAACGGCATGCTGCGGGACGAGTCCCTGAACGAGGAGGTCTTTGCCAGCCTGGCTGAGGCCCGAACTGTCATCGAACGCTGGCGGCTGGACTACAAACTGAACCGGCCATACTCGGCGCATGGCGGGCTGACCCCGGATGCCGCACGCCGCCGCCACGCGGACGCGGCCGGGCGGCTGCGCTACCTCGACGGCTCCGCCGCCCAGCCGCTCCAGCCAGCACAGGATTTCGGCTACAACCCCGGCGGGCTTTCACAATGAACGCCGGACCAACGGGTGGCAGGGCACATATGGGGGCGGCGCCAATGTGAGCCTGAACGGCTTAGCAGTGCTTGTCTCATCGGACGCGCGATCGACGCTGCAGATTTGCAGTAAGAGGTGTGCCAGGCTTAGCCGAGGGGGGGGGCCGTCTGGTTGCCCGTCATTGCGACAACATGGGCAGTCGGCCCCTAGCCGTGAAACGCGAAGTTAAAGAGGGCGCGCGAGCCCCCTCCCCCCTCTCACGCCAGCATGTCGTCCTCGGCGTCGAGCAGTCGAATGTTCACCCAGCGCAGCGCGCCGAGCGTCACCAGCGGACCGATCATCAGCGTCCAGGCGCGAAGCCCGCCCTCGAGCGCCACCATCATCATGCTACCAAGCGCCGCGACCGCCAGCAAAATCACCAGCGCGCAGACCACTAGGCGCACCATCGGCACCACCACCAGTGCCAGGGGGACCAGCAAGGATCGAAGCACGGCAGCCTCCTATCGCTGCCGGAGGCCTCGCCGTTGCGGCAAGGCCTGCATCTATGCCTCTATGCTCTTCCACGCGAAGTCGTTCGCGCAGTTGCGTCGACCCCACAAGGATGTTGCTTTTCGGCGCGAAGGCGAGATGATCTTAGCGTCAGGCTTCCCCAGCTTCCATCGCCAGCAACTCGCGTATTTCGTTGATCCGCTTCCTTACGCCCTCAAGCGCCTTCGCCATTTTGACCTCGGTTCTCTCAAGTCTGCCCAACTCCGCCTGCATCTTTGCGGGGTCAGGACCCCTGGCAGTGCGCGGCTGCACTCCCTCATGCAGGCGGCGAAACTCAATGAGCGTGTTCCGGCTCACCGTGGGCCGCAGCAAGCCTTCCTTTTCGGCGATGGTCCTCTGTTCGCTATTCAGCAGCGCCATCTGGTATGCGGTCCCATAGCTGCCCGGCAGCGCGTCCTTAGGGATGTGCCCCTCATCGACTGCCCGAGCGATGGCGCGGAACTGGGAAGCGACCGTCTCCGAGAATGGGAACAACTTGCGGAAACCTCGCTTTAGGCTCTCGCGTTCTTCGTCATCCAATACCTGATCGACCTCATTCAGCGCTCGGCCGATCTCCAGGAAGGCATCCCGCGTCTGCGTCCAGGCCACATCGACCTGAGCCCGCAGCTTCACGACTAGGCGCACCTTGCGCTGGTCCCGCATGAGGGAGGTGCCGGCGAACACCTCATTCAGCGTGCCGAGCAGGCCTTCATCCAGCTGGATGAGCGGCGCCATCTCCCCCTGGCGCTTGTCAGGGATGCTTGTCGCCGGCAGCGCTTCATCGGTATCGACGCGGAGCATGGCCCTTCGGCTAAGCCCCCTTGCTCGCGACTGGCTCATGCCACCGGCTCCGCGATCTTGGCAGGTTGAATGCCCACCGCCCTCGCGACATACGCCCACAGGGCGTCGAACGTCTCAGCGGTCTTTTTGTTGGATAGGTCAAGCACCGCCAGCCCCTTGCCGGCACTGACATGAATGTCCTCCAGCATAGGGATCTCGACTGGGCATAGCGCGCCAGCCTTAAGAAGCTTCGTTCGCACGGATTCGTAGCTTTTCACTCGCCGGTTTGCCTTGTTCAGCACGAAGCTAGCTGACACCCCGGCACCGGCCAGCGTTTGCATCCATGGCGTCACGCTATCCACGTCATCCTGCGTCGCGCCGGTCGGAACCAGCACATGATGCGCGGCCTCGCAGAGGTCGATGGCGGCGGAATACTGGGCTTCGATGCTGGGAGGCGTATCCACCACCGTGAGGTCAAAAAGCCCGGCCTCCCGAAGCGGCCCGCGCCATTCGCTGAGCGCCATGCCGACCACCGGCACCTCCGGCGTCTCGGGATAAGTCTTGCGTACCAGCTCGCGTCGTTGATGCCACTTCACCAGCGTCTGCTGCGCATCGAGATCGACGCCGCGGACACGAAGACCTGCCATGGCTGCAGCGACCAGGATGTTCCTGCATAAGCTGCTCTTCCCAACGCCACCCTTCGGGCTGGCGACGAGCAGCACCCGCCCATCAGCGAGTTTCTTAGACACGCGCATTGATCCCCCATCGCCAATCAAGCGGCTTGTACGCGCGAGGGTGCAGCGCTTCGCGTCGCGCGACAAGCGCGGAGTTTTACAAGGGAAAAGAGGTCGCGAGCGCGCGCGGTGTCAGAGTCTAGGGGAGCGTGCTCCCCTCGCCGCAGCGCGCGCCGACTTTTACAAGGGAAAACTCCGCCCTGCCTACCGGGGGCGGCGGAGATGCACTCCAGAAGCGGAGGCCATCATAGTAGCTGCGCCCCTGCTGGTCATTATTTCGCGTCGCGGCGGCGAGCACCCGGCGAGGATCGGGGTTCGAGCGGATGAGCCCGACCCATGCAGAAGCAGCGGTCATCTCCACGCGCATCTGATCGAGAGCCAGCATCGCGTGGTGCTTGCCCCAGCGGCGTCCCTCCACTAAGCCCAGTAGGGCCACGAGCCCCATCAGCGCAGCGATGGCGAGGCAGGCGCGAAGGGTCGTGCGGCGATTAATGCTGCCGACCACCGAGGCAGCCTCCCGGCGCACGGAAGAGCCGGTGGCGAACTCCGCCGCCTTCACAAGCGAAGCCCAGCGCGCTTCGCTCACCCGCTCGCGCTGCTACTCGCCGAGCGCGGCCTGCGTCCCTAGCAGACCCGACATCGCGAGCACGACCTCGCCCAGCGGATCGCGGGCGAGGTCGCCGCGCTGGACTCAGGCCTCCAGGCGCCCGCGCACCTCAACTACCTCCGCCTGCTGGATTTCCAGCGGCCAGCGGCGCACGGGCGAGCGCTTTAGCCCGCCGATGGCTTCGACGTTGCGACCAGGCGGCGTCATGCTGTCCGCGCCTGCGAGAAGTATAGGGTGCGAAGCGCGATTGACCTTCCCCCCCTGCCTGGGATCCACCTGTGATAAGAGAGTTGGCCTCCTTGGAAGGAGGCAGGGATGCCGAGAACGCGTCACACGGCGGAGCGGATAATTGGGCTGCTGCGGCAGGCTGAGGTGGAGTTGCCGCAGGGCCGGACAGTGGGGCAGATCTGCAGCCGGCTCGCGGTTTCGGAGGCGACGTTCTATCGTCGGCGATGCGAGTATGGCGGGCTGAGGGTCGACCAAGGCGCGTCGGCTGAAGGACCTCGAGCGCGAGAATGCGCGACTGAAGCGGGCGGTGGCGGAGCTGACGCTGGACAAGCAGATCCTGAAAGAGGCCGCGGAGGGAAACTTCTAGGCCCCGAGCGCCGCCGGGCTGGCGTGCGGCATGTGCAGTCGGTGCTTGGGGTGTCCGAGCGCCGGGCGTGCCGCACGCGGGGCCAGCCACGGGTTGTGGTGTAGGAGTGGCAGAGCCCGGGGCACGTAGCAAAGCCCCTGGCTGAGCGAAGCGGAGCGCCCCGAACGGCCACCGCGGTGATCCTTGGTAGGGGTGGGTTGCTGAGACCTGCAACCCCTGACCTTGGACCGATCACGATGACCGATGACCGATGACAAGATTGCTCTTCGGCAGATGCTGGAGAAGGGCTCCGACGCGACTTTCCTGCGCGAGATGATCGGCTTGGCGGCGCAGCGCCTGATGGAGCTGGACGTGGGCGAGGTGACTGGCGCCGCCCATGGCGAGCGCAGCCCGGACCGCTTGGTGCAACGCAACGGCTACCGCGAGCGCGACTGGCAGACCCGGGCCGGCACAGTCGAACTCCGGATCCCGAAGCTCTGGCGCGGCTCCTACTTCTCGACCTTTCTGGAGCCCCGCAGAACGGCGGAGAAGGCACTGACGGCGGTGATCCAAGAGGCCTACGTCCAAGGCATCTCGACGCGCTCGGTGGACGACCTGGTGCGCGCCATGGGCATGGAGGGGATCAGCCGCAGCCAGGTCTCGCGCCTCTGCACCGAGATCGACGAGCGCGTCCGCGACTTCCTCGCCCGGCCCATCGAGGGCGACTGGCCCTATCTCTGGCTCGACGCCACCTGCGTGAAGGTCCGCGAAGCAGGCCGCATCGTCCCTGTCGCGATCACCATCGCGGTCGGCGTCAACGCCGACGGCCGACGCGAGGTGTTGGGCATGGCGGTCGGCAGTTCGGAGGCCGAGCCCTTTTGGCTGGATTTCCTACGCACCCTGAAGCGGCGCGGCCTGGCCGGCGTGAAGCTGGTGGTCTCCGACGCCCATGAGGGCCTGCAGGCCGCCGTGACGAAGGTGCTCCGAGCCACCTGGCAAAGGTGCCGGGTTCATTTTGCCCGTAATGCCTCAGCACACGCGGGCAAGGCGCAGCGCCGCATCGTCTCGGCCTGGATTGGCACCGCCTATGCTCAGGAGGACGCCGCGGCTGCCCACGCTCAGTGGCGCACCGTCGCCGATCAGCTCCGCCCCAAGGTGCCGAAGCTCGCCGCGCTGATGGACGGCGCCGAGGAGGATGTGCCTACATGCACTTCCCCGCCGCACACCGGACGAGGCTGCATTCGACAAACCCGATCGAACGGTTCAACGGCGAGATCAAGCGCAGCACCGATGTCGTCGGCATCTTTCCCAACGAGGCCGCCGTCGTCCGCCTTGTCGGCGCCATTCTCATCGAGCAGTCCGACGAATGGGCTACCCAGCGCGCCCGCTACATGACCCTGGAAGCCATCAGTTCCGTTGATGTGCTCCCCGCGGTTCCAGCCAGGGATAAGTTGGATCCGTTGAGGAGTAGAGGACGATGCGACGGAGCCGGTTCACTGAGGGACAGATCCTCGGGGTCCTGAAGGGCATGAGGCGGGGCGGTCGGCGGCGGATCTGTGCCGGAAGCACGGGATCAGCGACCAGATGCTCTACAACTGGAAGGCTAAGTACGGCGGGCTGAAGCCGTCGGAGGCGTCGCGGCTGAAGGGGCTGGAGGACGAGAACCGGCGCCAGAAGAGGCTGCTGGCCAAGGCGGTGATGGACAACTCGGTTTTGCAGGAACTGCTGCGAAAAATCTGATCGGGCCTGCGGCGCGGTTCGGGGCGGTGGAGCGCGTGATGCGCGAGCACGGCTACAGCGAACGGGCGGCCTGCAGGCTGATCGGGGTGGATCGCTCGGCGTTCCGGTATGAGCGCGCCGATGATGGGGACGCGGCGTTGCGGAAGCGGCTGCGCGAGCTGGCCGGGCAGCGCCGCCGGTTCGGCTATCGGCGGCTCGCGATGTTGCTGCGGCGGGAGGGCGCGGCGGCGAACCTGAAGCGCATCTGGCGGCTGTATCGCGAGGAGCGGCTGTCTGTGCGTGAGCGGGGCGGGCGCAAGCGCGCGCTCGGCACGCGGGCGCCGATGACGGTGCCGCAGGGTGCGGATCAGCGGTGGAGCCTCGACTTCGTTTCCGATGCGCTGGCCGATGGTCGGCGGTTCCGGTTGTTGTGCGTGGTGGATGACTTCACGCGGGAGGCGCTGGCGACGGTGGTGGACACCTCGATCAGCGGCGCGCGGGTGGTGCGCGAGCTGGAGCGCCTGGTGGCGATGCGGCGCCTGCCCGCGATGATCGTTAGCGACAACGGCACGGAACTGACCTCGGTGGCGATGCTGCGCTGGGCGGAGGAGCGCGGCGTCGAATGGCAATACATCGCGCCGGGCAAACCGCGGCAGAATGCGTTCGTGGAGAGCTTCAACGGCCGCCTGCGGGACGAATGCCTGAACGAGCATCTGTTCGGCTCGCTGGCGGAGGCGCGTCGGCTGATCGAAGCCTGGCGCGAGGACTACAACCGTGTCCGGCCGCACGGCAGTCTTGGTGGTCGGACGCCGGAGGAGTTTGCGAGACACAGCACCCTCGGCCCGATCCACCACGGTACCGAACAGGGGTAAACGGAGAACGGGTCCAACTTATCCGCGGTAGGAAAGCGGGGAGCACGTCAAAAAACACCAGACTAAGCAGAAGGTTGTTTGAAGTCCCTACCTAGGCCCTCTTAAGCATCACCCGCGATAATCCTCCCTTACAGCGTCCCTTTGAGCGGATGTCCGTCAAAGATGTCGCCGAATTCGAGGTATTCTCCCAGGGTGTCGAAGCGTTTGTGCCGCCCAAGCCTCTTCAGTTGTGCCGGGTGGGCGCCTTGGCTCATCCCGGTGGTGAGCGCGCCGCGCTTGAGGCTGTGCCCGCCAAAGGCGGCGGGATCAAAGCCAGCGGCGGCGGCGCGGGCCTGGACGATGTCGCCGACCGACTGCGCCGAAAGCGGCGCGGTGCCGACCCGGGGCAGGGGCGGGAGGCCGCCCGGGCGGGCGGGGCCTGGCGCCCAAAGCCGGCGAAACAGCGGCCCAGCCTCGATAGCCGCCGCGGCGCGCCAGCGGGTAATGGCGCGCACCGGGCAGAGTTCGGTCGTGCCGTAGGGCAGGGGGATCCGTACCGCCTCGGCCTGGGATCCCTTGCTCTGCGGCAGCGTCAGGACCAGGCCGCGCTCCGTCGGTTCGAGCCGCTCCACCGCGATGGCGGCGATCTCGGACCGCCGCAGCGCGCCGGCAAAGCCCACCAGCAGCAGGGCGCGGTCGCGCAGGCCGCGCAGGTCGTCGGGGATCGGCGCCAGGATCTGCCGCAGCAACACGTCGGTGGCGGCGGCGACCTTGCGGGGCATCTCACCGGCAGCGGCGGCGGCACGGGTGATGCCGGCGACGGTCTCGGCAACGCGCGGGTCGTCGGTCGGCGTGGCCAGGCCGGCGGCGCGGTGGAGGTAGCGCAGCGCGGCGCGGCGCAGCACCAGGGTGGGTGCTGCGAGGCCGCGGGCGCGCTCGCCGGCCAGGAAGGCCGCCACGTCGGCAGCGTTGGCCGGCAGCGCCGGGCGGCCATGCACCTGGCACCAGGCGCACCAGGCGCGCACGGCGCTGCGGTAGGCGCTCCGGGTATTGGTGGCGGTGGCCAGCCGCCGGAAGGCGTCCGCGGCGGCGTGGTCGCCGGCGAGCGAGCCGTCGGAGGTGGGCGGTGTCGTCTCGGCGGCGGCGTCGAACCAGCGCGCCACGATGGCGGGGGAGGCGCCGGGCAGGGGAGGGGGCATGGCGGGGGCGAGGATCTGAAGGTCGCTGGGTGCGTCGGGGTCGTCCAAGGGCCTCTCCGGGCGCCTCAGGCGGCGCTGCCGGGGCCAATCCTAAGATGAAGAGTCTACTACCCACAAGGCGCATTATGGGTAGTACGTCTCGGCGCGGGCAGGAGGGAAGGGGGGTTAAATTCCATATTCTTGTTGTTTTACGTTTGTGGCCATTTGGGGTAACTACTGGAGCTATCCCACTGAGGCGAAGGCATTCCGGTCTTGCCCGTATCGATCACCGCGCGCCGGCCTTCCCCAACCTCGGTCGGCGAGCCGGCCATCCTCGCCGCGCTCGCCCGCGCTGCCGCCAGCGTCGCCCGCCTGGACCAGGCGACCGCCCGTCACCCGCTGCTGCCCGCGCTGCTCCACCGCGCCCGCCTCGACGCCGTCCGTCGGCAAGCCGCCGTCGACGGCCAGCTGATTGACCCCTGGCACCTCGCCGCCCTGATCGAGGGCCTGCGGCCGCGCCGCATGGCCGGCGCGCTCAGCATTGCCGAGGCCGGCGGCGTCTTCGAAGCCGGCCGCACCGCGCTCACCCTGCACCGCTGGCTCACCGCCCCCGATTTCGATGAGGAAGGCGAAGCCCGCCAGGCCGTGGCCGCCCTGGCCGCCAGCACCGCCATGGGCGTCACCGTGCTGGACGCCGCGCACGGCGCCTGGCGCTGGCTCGAGGATGGCGGACGCCGCGCACCGCTACGCGCCGCCATGACGCGCCACTGGGTCTCGTCGGGCCTGCTCCGGGCGCCACTGCCCCTCACCGGCGCCGCCGCACTCCGCGCCGAGGCGGACTGGGATCTGCCGGGGTGGACCCGGGCCTTTCTGGTGGCGCTGGCCGATGAGGCTGACGACATCCTCAATCTTCTGTACGACCTTGAGCGCGGCTGGGGCGCCGCCCGCCGCGCCGTCGCCGGCCACCGTCGCCACTCCCACACGCCGCGCGCCGTCGACCTGCTCGCCGCCGTGCCGCTGATCTCGGCCACCACCCTGGCCCGCGCGCTGGGCATCTCGATCAAGAGCGCACTCGCCATCCTCGACGCTCTGCGGCGCGACGGCATCGCCGTCGAGGTCACCGGGCGCGCCGCCCGCCGGCTGTTCGGGCTGGCCGGCCTGGCGCCATTGGCCGCGGCCGTCGCGCCGCCACGCCGACCCGAGCCGGGGCGCGGCCGGGGTCGCCCGCGGCTTTTGCCGCCGCCCGATGAGGCACCGCCGCCCCCGCTGCCGCCGGCCGCGCCGCTCGGGCCGGCGGCTTGGCAGGGCTTTGACTACAGCGACCTCGACGCCGCCATGGCCGCCGTCGACGCCGCCATCCGCGGCGCCCGACGCGGCCTCGACCGTGTCGTGCGGGGCGATGACGCGGACAGAGCCGAGGGCGTCGACGGGCACGACGACGACAAGCCCAAGGACGACCACGACACTCACCTCGACGAGTGACAGGCGGCCGGTGGGTGCCAAGCTCGGGAATTGCGAAACCCGGCCCAGGCGGGATATACACGCAGTATATCCAGGAGCCCTTGCGATGACCCGCACCGCGCTGTTCCAGAGCAACCGCTCCCAGGCCGTGCGCCTGCCAAAGGACGTGGCCTTTCCCCCGGGCGTCCACGAGGTGGCGATCCTGCGCGACGGGCCGCGCCGGGTGATCGTGCCGGCCACCGCGATCTGGGACGACTTCTTTGCCGGCGAGAGCGTCGACCTCGGCGAGCGGGTCCAGCCGCCGCACCAAGCGCGCGAAGCCTTCTGATGCTGCGCAACATGCTCGACACCAATGTCTGCATCCGGCTGCTGCGCGACCGGCCACAGGGGCTGCGGCCGCGCTTTAACGCGGAAGCCGAGACGCTCTGCCTCTCAACGATCACCCTGGCGGAGTTGTTGCACGGGGCGGCGAAGTCAGCGCGCCCGGCGGAGAACCGCCGGGCGGTCGACGGGCTCGCCGCACGCCTTGCCGTCCTCGCCTTTGACGAAGACGCCGCGGCGCATGCCGGCGAGATCCACGCCGAACTCGGGCGCCGCGGCCAACTCATCGGGCCCTACGACATCCTCATCGCCGGCCACGCCCGCAGCCGCGGCCTGGTGGTCATCACCGGCAACCTCGGCGAGTTCCGGCGCGTGGACGGCCTGCGCGCGGAGGACTGGCTGGCCCCGGCGTCGGACTGAAAGGGGGATCGAGGCCTGGGCCTGTGAACAAGCACGCGAGTGAGACCCCGTTCGGCGTCGGGAGACCCCGAGGAAGACTTCGTTCCGCCTCGATGCTTTAGTCGGACCCTGATGCCGATCTGGGGGCCCGCAGCGCACCGATTTACACGCTAGGAGCCTTTTTGCCGGTTGCGGTGCGTGTGGCTGCCTTGCCGCACCCGCAAAGCAGGCGGCACAGATACTCGCTGCTTGTTGAATACGTGGGCCGGAACGGGCTAGGTTCGAGTCTGCAACAAGCGTGGTGGAACAGTGTCGGACGTCACAACCGACATTCTGGAATGGGCGGACAAGCTCAGGCCGTGGCAGCAGGACGCTCTTCGGCGTCTCGCCGCGACCGACCAACTGACAGCGGAAGACGAGGCCGAGCTCCTCACCATCCTGAAGGCCGAGCACGGTATGCCGGTTGAACCAGCACCACCGGCTCCGGCGCCGCTGACCTCAACGCACCTCTCCGCTGCTATCGGGGGAGATGTCGTCCGCATTAAGGCGATCTCCCAGGTGCGGAATGCCAACCGGCTGGCCGACAATCAGCGCCTCGAGTTCGAGCTGAATGGCCTGACGGTTGTCTACGGCCCGAACGGCAGCGGAAAGTCTGGCTACACGCGCGTTCTGCGGAATGCTTGCAGGTCGCGGATATCCTCCGTCGACGGCAAGCGTAAGGCCATCCTGGCCGACGTCTACGGCGAGGCGTCTGCACCGGCCGCCGCTTCCCTCCACCTCGATGTGGCCGGCTCCGACGTGGTAGTGCCTTGGGCGGATGGTACCCAGCCGCACGAGCTCCTCGCGAAGATCGCCGTGTTCGACAGCGATGCGGCGGCGCTCTACGTGGATGAGGGCAGCCATATCGCATTCCTGCCCTTTAACCTCGACCTGCTGTTCAGGCTGAACGGCGTCTGCACGCGGCTGCGCGAGAAGCTCGATGCGGAAGCGAAGGAGTTGAAAGACGTCCTGTTGGCCGTCAGGGCCGATTTTCCCACCACGACCGAGGCTGGACGCTTTCTGGCAGGCCTCTCGGCCAGTACTGCTACCGAGGCGCTTGAGGCAGCCACCGCCTGGACCAAGGCGCATTCGGAGCGTCTCCAGGAGCTGACCACTTTCCTGTCTGGTCAGGACCAGCTGGAAGTCGCGGACCTGCAGGCCGTGACGGGCTGGGCCGTACAAATGGCGCAGCGGATTGCCGCGGCGGAGAAGCTCCTGGGCGAGCCCGCCAGCCAGATGCTCCAGACCCTTCAAGCGGAAGCCATCGCGGCCCGGGCCGCCGCAGACAGCGCGTCCGAAAGCGCCTTCAAAGCTGACTGCCTGCCAGGCGTGGGCAGCGACACCTGGCGTCGCCTCTACGCTGCTGCCCGAGATTACTCGCTACAAGCGGCATACCCCGAACGCGATTTTCCTGTGGTCGACGACGGGGCACGCTGCGTTCTCTGCCATCAGGACTTGGCTCCGCAGGCCGCCGAGCGGATGCGCCGCTTTGATGCCTTCGTGACGGGGGAGCTGGCACGCCAAGCATCTCGCGCTGAGGAAGATTTCCGGAATAGCTGGGACGAGATCGTAGGCTTCGTCGTATCCGAGCCTGGCAAAGACGCAAAACGCCTAGCGCGTGTGCGGCGGCACGATGACGTGCTGGCATCGCGCCTTGAGGCGTGGATCGCTGCCGCAGAAGCCAGAAAGGCAGACACGCTGGCGGCTTGCGAGGACGCGGGGCGTTGGCCAGCGCTCGTCGCGTCGCCCGACGCGGCTACAGCCCACGCCGTCACAGAGTTCACTAACAGGCTCGAGGCAGAGATTGCCGAGCGTGAAGCGGCGCGACGCGGCGAGGAGAGGCTGCGCCTGGAAGCCGAGCGGAGAGAACTGGAAGCACGGCAACGTCTGTCGCCGCTGCGCCTACTAGTCGAGCAGCGCGTTCGGGACCTCAAGCTGCACGTCGGGCTGTCGCAATGCATGGAAGCGACGAGCACCGGCGCCATTACGCGAAAGGCGGGTGAACTGAGCGAAGCGCACCTCACGCCTCGTGTGCGCGCTCTGTTCGACGATGAGGTGGCGGCGCTGCGGCTTCAGCACCTTAATCCGGCTGTCGCGCGAAAGCCGGACAAGCGCGGGGCGCAGTACAAGACCGATCTGGCACCCACCATCAAATGCCGCAGCTCCGATATTCTCAGCGAGGGTGAGCATCGAGCGCTGGCCCTCGCCTCATTCCTGGCGGAGGCCAAAGCCGTGTCGGACGACGCCACCATCGTCGTCGATGACCCGGTTTCCTCGCTGGATCACGACCGGTCCACGCTCGTCGCCCTCCGACTGGCGCAGGAAGCGCAGCGGCGGCAGGTCATCGTCTTCACCCATAGCTTGGTTTTCCTGCATCACCTGACAGCAGTCGCGGAGAAGCTCTCCGTCGATATGGAGTGCAGGGGCGTGTACCGCAGCGGCACGCGCGCGGGCCTGATGGACCCCAGCGGTGAGCCTTGGGAGGGGAAGAGCCTGAAAAAGCGCCTAGGGACCATGGATGCACTGCTTGCCAAGGTGAAAAAGGCTGAAGGCGAGCCGCCCTCCCAGTACGGCTTGGAGGTCAGAAACTTCTACGGGCGGCTGCGCGACTGTTCGGAACGGCTCGTGGAAGAGAAGGTGTTTTTTGGCGTGATCACGCGCTTCGACCAAGCGATTAAGACACAGAACCTTCGCTACGTTGAGATCACCGACGACCTGCACCGCCGCATTGAGGCTGGGATGGAGCGGGCGTCCACCTACAGCCACGACAACCCAGCGAGCCTTACCGCGCCGATCCCGTCGGCCAGCGAAGTGGCGGCGGACCTGCGCGATCTGCGAGAAGTTCTGACACTGGTAGAAGCGACAAACAAGACAACCGACCAGCGGCGAAGGAGCCCAGTCGTGGCAGCGTTGGCAGTGCCGACTCCCGCTGCGTCAGCGTCTTGACAGACACCTTAAGACCCAGGTGTTCAAAGAACGATCCGCTCCACCCTGTCGAGCGAGACCTGCTCCCCGCGGCGGTCCCGGAGCTTGATCGTGCGCGCGCTGGCCTGCTCCGCCATCGCCTTCGCGCGCTCGAGCAGCCCGCCGTTCTCCAGGTAAGCGGTGATGCCCCGCACGCGCCAGGAATGGCAGCCGATATGCGTCGCCACGCCGGCCGCCTCGGCGCGTCGCCCGATCATCCGGTAGACGTCGGGCTGCGTCATCGCCGTCGCCGTCAGCCGGCCGGTGCTGTAGATCGGCGCGCTGCGGGACCCCAGGTCGGCATCGGGGTCCCGCTCAGAGATGCAGGCGGGACAATGCCTTTCCCTAGGGACCCCCATGCCGAAAGGGGTCCCGCTCGGGTGCTTGTCCACACCGGGTTGCCCGGAAGAAGGCAGACACCGCCGCGCGGACCGCGCCGCATCACTGGCGTCCGTGCATCCGCTAGCGGTGGGCACTATATTCTCGTGAGATGGCCGCGGAGCACACCGTGGCCCATTTCGTGGGCCGCCCATCCTGAGTTCCTCCCCAACCGACCGATTCCGCCCCCCGGGCCCGGGGAGCACCGCGCCCGCCGGCGCCGCGCGGCCCGTCGCCGGGGAGGTCGACCGCCAAGCCATCGACTCTCTTGGCGGTTACGCGCACCAGCTCCTGGCCTCGGCCCTCGCGTGGATCCGCCTTCCCGAAGGGGGCGAACTGCACCTGGAGGTCGCCGAGGACTACGCGACAGCGATCCGAGGGCGGCTGGACGCCACGCAGGTCAAGCGGTCCGCGGGGACGGTGAGCCTGGCCGCGGAGCCCGTCCGCGCCGCGGTGCGATCATTCGTGCGGCTTGTAGCCCTGAACCCGGGCGTTCCCGTCCGGCTCACCTTCCTGACCACCGCGAGCATTGCAACCGAGCATCAGGTGGCGCATCGCACCGGCGACATCCCGGGCCTCCGCCGTTGGAGCGAGGCCGCGGACGGTGGCGATGTGGACCGGCTGCGCGAGGTGCTGCTCCGCCTCGACCTCGGCGAAGAGGTCCACTGCTTCGTTCGGGACCGCGACGACGCGGCGCTTCGGCGCGACCTCCTCCAGCGCATCGAATGGCGGTGCGGCGAGGCCGACACTGCGGAGCTGGAGGAAATTCTCGGGGAGCGTGTGGCGGAGTTCTGCCTGCGGGAGCTCGGTGTGCCGCCCCTTGAAGGGGCGCAGCGGGCCGACAACGTCGTCCAGCAGGTTCTTCGCACCTGCATTCGCCGTACGGACCGCGTGCTAACGCATGGCGGGCTGCGCGTCGTACTGCGGCGCGCGACCGACGCGAGCGTCGACCGCAGGACCCTCGACGCGCTGCTGACCGCCGCGGCCGCGGCCCATAGACCGTCCGGGATCCGGCGTGCGACTGGCTGGTCGGCCGAGGCGGCGACACCCCTTCCGCCGCTGGTCGTGGAACGTCCCGCTCTCACGGCGCCGCTGACCGAGGCCGTCGCCTCCGGCGGCATCGCGCTCCTTCACGGAGGCACGGGCATGGGCAAGACGGCTGCCGCCCGCCTCGCGGCCCGCTCGATCGGCGGGGCCTGGAACCTGGTCGAGCTCCGCGGCGCCGAACCCGACGATGCAGCGGACCGCCTTCTGTCCTACGCCGCCCGCCCGCGCGACGGCGCCGTCGGCGTGGTCGTGGACGACCTGCCGGACATGCGCCTTGCGAGCGCGGTGCCCCGGCTCGTCGCAGCCTTGCGCGAGATCCTGGAGCGTGGGGAAGCGGTCATCGCGACGTCGACGAACGCGCCCACGCCGCGGCTGTCTGCGGCCCTCGGCCTGCGCCCAGGCGGGGTGGTTCCTATGCCCGCGCTGTCGGTCGAGGAGGTGCGCGGCGTCGTCGACTGCGCCGGGGGTGACGCCGCATGGGCCGGGCCCGTCCACATCGCGTCGCGCGGTGGGCATCCCCAGCTCGCTAACGCCATCGTCACGGGGCTGCGTGAGCGCGGGTGGCCGACAGCCGAATGCGACACCACCGTCCTCGCCGCGCAGCCGGAGGTGGGCGCCGAGGCCGAGGCGGCGCGGCTCCGGCTGGCCGCTGCGCTGCCGAACGCAGGGGCGAGGGAGCTCCTCTATCGGGCAAGCCTTGTCGAGGGGCGCTTCCCCCGGGGCGTCGCCTTGGCCCTCGGGGAAGTGGAGCCCTGCGTCTCGCTGCCGGGCGAGGCGTTCGACGCCCTCGTCGGCCCGTGGGTCGACCACGTGGCGCCCGACCGGTTCCGCGTTTCGCCGCTGCTTGTCGGGTCCGGGGGCGCGGTACTCCCGCCCGGGATGGTCCGCGAGCTGCACCGCAGCGTCGCCGACGCGCTCGCGTCTGGCGAGGGACTGCAGGCCGACCAAGCGGACAACCTGTACGTCCACGGGCTGGCGGCCCGGGCCGAGGGGCCGCTCCTGGCGCTCTCCGTTGCGATCGTCCAGGCGGGCGAGGCCGATCTCTGGATGCTGCGCCCGTTCGTGCCGACGCTTGCCGCGGCGAACACCCGGCTTCCCATCGCACCGTGGCGCCCGGCGCTGTCCGTCCAGCTGCGGCTCGCCCAAGCCCTGGTCCTGTCCGCCCGCGGCGTGAACGGGCGCGCTGCCGCTGCCGTCCGCGCACTCCTCGCGGAGATACGGGGCTTTTCAGTGTCCGACGACGGGCGGGCGCGCCTTGAAGCGGTCGCGCTCGGCAAGCTGATGTTCCGGGATGGGCTGTCGCGGCACATGCCCGAGTGGCCCGACATGCTCGGGCGTCTGATGGAGGCGATGGACGAGATCGGCTTCGTCGGGTCGCCGCCGGACGCGGGGCTTGGGACCGGCGACCTGCCCGCCGTCCTCTTCGCCTTCTCGCTGTCAGGCCTCCGCGACGTGGCGCGGCTGGTCGACGCGTTCGGGCGCCTCTCCGCCCTGCCGACCCGGACGCGTGCCCGCATGCTGGCGCTCGACCGCCGTGCGACGGCACCGCTGGTGGTCGCGCTCGCCCCGTGGCTGAAAGAGCGCAAGAGTGGTCGGGCCGATGGGCGTGCGGCGGCGGTGGCCTACGCCTCGCTCGCGCGCTTGGCGGCGTCTTGGAAGGAACGGGACTGGGCGGTGGCCTTCGAGGCGGCCGCTGCGAACATCCGGGCGGAGTTCAACGATGCCCCTGGCGCCCTGCGCGGACTTGAGGCCGCGCGGGCGGTCCTGGGCGAGGACCGCTGGCTGCGCCGCGCCGAGCAGAAGGTGCGCTTCGGCCTCAGAGAGGACGAAGCCGTAGTCGGGATCGTCGAGGCGCTCGGGGACGCGTTCGCCGACCTTCCGATCGAAGCCGCCCACCTCGCCCGCGAGGGCGCCATCGCCGCCTCCCGCCTGGGACGGCACGACCTTGCCGCATGCTGGCTCGAGGGAGCGGCCGCGGCCGCGGCAAGCGCCCGGCTCCCGCAGATGCAGGCGATGGCGGCGGGGCTCGTGGCCGACGGGGCTGCCGAGGCTTGGCGCTCGGGCGACCGGGTAAAGGCCCTCCGCGCGATGGCGGCCGCGCTCGACCGCTTGGCGGACTTGGACCCCGACGCCGACGTCCAATCCGGCGCCGCCCACAGGATCGTCCGCCACTCGCTGCTCTGGTTCGCTCGGGAGGCGGGGATGGGCGCGGTCGATGTGGACGGGAGGCCCCCGGCGCTTCCACCCGGGGCCTGCAGCCATCCGGAGCCGAACAAGACCATCGTTGAGCTGCCGCTCACGCCGCTCGACCTGGCGCGCTCCTTCCTGTTCCAGATAGCCGTCCGCGCCGGGCTCGCGGACGCCGTTCCCGACCCCGCCGGGCGCCGGACCGGCCTCCCGATCCTGTCGATGGAGATCGCCGACCGACGCGCCCGTCTCGACGCGGCCATCGCCGCCGCCGCCCCCGACGCCTTCGCGGCCCTCCTGAGGCCGGCGGTCGACGCCGCCCTCGCTGCGCGGGACCTGATGAGGTCCGGCGTGGACGACCCCTGGCAGCGGGCCGAGGTGCCCGCGTCCGATCCCGCCCACCCAGACGCCGCCGCCTACGCCTCCTCGGCAATCCTCGCGTTCCGCGTGCGGGCGGGGGCAGGCGGCAAGCCGGAGGCGGCGGCGCGCGTGCGGGACCTGCTGCTGGGCGCGGGTTTCCTTCCGGCAGGGGTCCTCGAGTCCGCCTTTCCGCTGGGGCCGCTCCCGCGCGTTGGAGCCCGGCAACCTGAGCACTGCGCGGGGCTCGTCGGCCGGGGCGACCTCGGGACGGGCGAGCTGCTCGAATGCTGCGTCCGCCTCCTCATGCGCTTCCAGCGCAGTGACTTCCGCCACGTCGTCGAGGCCCCTCTAGCGCGGTGGGCCAAGCTCGAATGGCGCCGCTTCGTCGGCGAGCGCCGGTTCGCTCTCTCCGACGCCCGCCTCTCGGCGCCCGCTATTCAGGCGGCCGCGGCTGCGGTCGCGGATGACTTCCGCGGCTTGGCCGCCCTCGCGGCGGCCGCCGCGTCCGGGGCCGACCTGAAGCTGCCGGGCGGCTACGCTGCTTGGCTCCGCGAGGTGGCCCGAGCCCCTGGGCCGCGCGCAGAGCTCCCGGAAGACTCGGGGCCGGGCCAGCGAAGCGGCGGGCCATAGATGCGCGGCGGCCCGCTGGGCGGCCCCGGACGGAAGCCGTCCCTGCCCGAGCGCGCTCCGACGTGCGCCGGAGGGCCGCCACTGCTTGATCTACCGCGGTTGCGAGGGCAGGGAGACGGGCGCGCGGAGGCGGGGGCGGGCGTGCTTAAGGATCTTGCTAGCGTCACCGAGCCGGACCGGCGCTTCGCCTACATGGCGGGTCCGGACGGCTGTCGCGCGATGACCATCGCCGACCACTACGACGCGGTGCGGCGCATAACGCTGCCGGACGGCGTCCCGGATGTTGTCGCCGCGCAGTTCGACCGCGCCCGTCACGCCTTCATCTACGCCTGGTACTGCTACGACCTCGCGATTGTGGCCGAGCTGCAGGCCTTCGGCGCCCTAGAAACAGCGCTCCGGATTCGGTTCGACGCAGGCGCCTCAGCCGCCCCGCCACGGGGGCTTTCGCGCCTGCTGCGCGCGGCGCTCGCCCGGGGCTGGCTTCCCGCGGAGTTTGACGGGGACGCCGACGCGCTACCCGCTCTGCGTAACCATTTGGCGCACGGGACTGACGACATCATCACCCCTGGGATGGCGCTGACAGTTATCGGCCGCTGCGCCTCCATTATCGGTGCGGTCTTGGGAGACGGCGCTTCTGCCACCAGTCCGGCGCTGCACGCAAATACTGATCCGTAGAGGAGGCCGCGGCTAGGCTCTCCCGGCCAAACGGGCCGAGAGAGAGGGGTAGAGGGCCGCTCCTCCGTAGCCTCGGCGGCCCGCCTGCTCACGGGTTGTGATGTGCTCCAATTAAGGAGGTTGTGCGGCATCGCGTCCCAGGGCGAGACGGCCGAGATCGCGCCGTAGGCCGTCAACAACGTCCTGCATCGCCATGGCCCAGAAGCGGCGCAGTACCGCGGGTGCGAGCAGCCCGTCGTACTTCGCCGTCGCCAACGCTCCCGTGTCGGCGGCCAACGCCTCCAGATCGGGAGGCCCCTGCGCCTGCAACTCACCTACGGTGCGCACGAGGGCCGCCGGCTCGGCGCGCGACACCACGACGCCGAAATCGTGCGCCCACGTCCGTAGGTCCGCCGCCCCCAGGATCACGGCCAGCAGGCTGTTGGCGCGCGAGCCGCGCCAGGTCAGCAGATGGACGTCCTCGCCGCGGTGGACTACGCTGCCCTCGTTCAATCTTAGGCGCCGGAAGGCCGCGCGCCCCTGCGCGAGCAACTGGCGCGCGCCGTCGTCGAGCCAAGTGGGAACGTCCTCGTCGCGGAAGACGGCCAGCATCTCGGCGACGAGGCGATCGTCAACGGGCTCGCCGCTCGCGCCGCCGAAGCGAGGTGGGCGGCCTCCCTTGTGGGGCTCGACCGTCACAACCTTGGCGGCATCGTCCACACCCCTGATGGCCCAGCGGCGCCCGCCGAACACGAGCAGGTTCCCGACCAGCAGCGGCTCCGAGACCGGCAGTGTGCCGAGGGACTTGCCGGCGGCGACGAGGCGCCATTCCTCCGGGCTCTCGAACATCGCGTAGAAGTCGCGGCCGGCCGTGAGCCGCTCTCCGACCCGCCCAAGCATCAGCGTCCCGTCCGGCGCCTGCTCGAGGAGGGCGGCCTCAGGCGCGCCCATCCCGCGCAGAAGGTCCGCAAAGAGCGGCACCGGAACCCCCGCGAAGGGACCGGGACCGCAGAGGGTGCGGTGAATGGACTCCGCCCGCGCGCCGCCACGCTCGCAGATCACCGACAGCACCTGGTGGAGCATGGCCGAGCCGAGGCCCCCGGCCGATTTCGGCGCTTCGATGAATCCCTGGCCCAGAAGCCGCAGCGCGGCCACGGCCCGCACGATCTCGGGCCGCAACTCGTCCAGGGGATCCGGGTCGCCGTCGAGCTCGTTCTCGATGACGTAGAGCCGCAGGACGGCGGGCTTGCCGGGCCGGCGCCCAGAACGCCCCAGGCGCTGCCGCAGCGAAGCAAGCGAGCGCGGCGCGCCAACCTGCGCCACGGCCTCGACGGTGCCGATGTCGATACCCAGCTCAAGCGTCGAGGTGCACACCGCCGTCGTCGGCAGCTGGCCGTCCTTGAGGCGGGCCTCCAGCTCTTCGCGCAGATGCTTCGAGAGGTTGCCGTGGTGCGCGAAGAACTCGTTCGGAACGCGCTCCTCTTCGCAGCGCTCACGCAACAGGTCCGACAGGTACTCGACCCGCTGCCGCGACCCCGCGAAGACGAGTGCATTCCTGTTGCGCAGCGTCGCCATCAGGTGGCCCGCCACATCCTGGATGGCCGACCGATCCTCCTCGCCCTGGTCGTCCCCTAACTTGGCGGGCTCCACGTAGCCACGGACCTGGAGGCGCAGCTCGGCTCCTGAGGCCTGGGACGACTTCACGACGCGGACCCGGTCCGGGTCCGCGGGCCGCAGCCAGGCGCAGGCGGCGTCGAGGTCACCGAGCGTGGCCGAAAGCCCGATCCGTCGCGCTGGGTTGGACGAGAGGCCCTCGATACGCCTGATGAGGGAGGCGAGGTGAAGGCCGCGCGGCCCGGCAAGGAAGGCGTGAATCTCGTCCACGATGACGAAGCGCGCCCGTCCGAGCAGGGCGGAGGCGACGCCGGGCCGGCGGCACAGCAGCGCCTCGATGGATTCTGGCGTGATGAGGGCGATCCCCCGACGTGGCTTCGCCGCGATCCTCTGCTTGGGCGCATCGGGCGCGTCGCCATGCCAGCGCACGAGCGGCAGCCCGAGCCGGTCGCACAGGGTTTCCAGCCGGCCGAACTGGTCGTTGATGAGCGCCTTCAGCGGCGCCACGTACAGGATCCCCAGGCCGTCGCCTCCATCCTCGGCCACCGCCGAGAGAGCCGGCAGGAATGCTGCCTCGGTCTTGCCAGCGGCCGTGGAGGCGGACACCAGGACGTCGGCCGTGAGGCTTCCCCTGATCTCGTGGATGCTGCGGACCTGGATGTCACGCAGGCTCGCCCAGCCCTGGTCGTGCACCCAGCGCCTGACTTCCGGATGGAGGAGCTCGAACGCCGCCCGCGCGTCGTCAGAGACGGAAAGACGAGAGTTCGTCGTCACCCGATGCTTTCCCGTTGTTCGCCGGCGCTGCCACTTCGCCGACGGCCTCCTCGGCCCCGTCGTCGCCGGCATCGGGCACGACATCCACCCCGCCCAGCAGTGCGCGCCAGTCCGCGCCGGGGTTCTGCTCGATCACCGACAGGAGCTGGCAGAAGGCCTTCACAGTGTTCCGTGGCGTGCGGAAATAGGCCTCGCCGATCTTTTCGCTGCAGTGGATCATGAACGCGGACAGGGCCTCGTCAGGCACGAGATGCCGCGCCGGCTCGCCGCCCGCGAAGATGTTGCGGACGTTGCCGAGGAGGATGTGCAGCTCCTCGGGCGTCAGGCTTTGCAGCCGCAGCACGGGGCCGGACAGGTCCACGAGGCCATCGCGTGCGAAGCTGTTCTCGGCGAGGCGCGATTGCAGCGCGGCGTAGGAGTAGAGGCCACGCCGCGTGTCGGTGAGGAATTCCGGCGTCCCGCCGAACACGAAGCCGAGGTGCCCCGTGTTGCCCTGGAGCGTGTCGTTGAGGATGGCGAGGATCTGCTCGTAGTTCTGGTCGCGCGCCTGCTTCGACTGGAGCTTGTAGAGGTTCACCATCTCGTCGAAGAGCACGAGCAGGCCCGCGTAGCCGGCGAGGCGCGCGAGGGCGGCGATCAGCTTCAGCCCGGCGTAGAGATCGGCGTCGTCGACGATGTTGCGCACACCGAGCGCCTGCCGGGCCTCGGTCTTGGTCGAGTACTCGCCCCGCAGCCACCTCAGGGCGTTCGACTTCAACTCCTCGACGCCGTCCTCGCTGCCGCGCCAGTAGGCTTCCACGACCGCCGCGAAGTCGTAGCCGCCGCCGGCCTCCCGGAGGTCGCCAAGCCGCTCCTCCAGGACGCGCTTCACTGGGACGCCGGTGTCCTGGCTCGCCTTCACTAGCTCCCCAATGAACCGTTCCAGGACGCTGGCGAGCGCCCCGCCTTCTGGCTTTGTCCGCGTCGCTAGGTTGCGCACGGCCTCGCCATAAAGCGAGCGTGCCTGCCCAGCTGAAGCGTGGAGGCGCCGGTCCGGGCCGAGGTCGGCGTGCACCGTCAGGAGGCGCTTCTCCAGCGCGACCAGGCGCGCGAGGCTCATGAAGAAGCTTTTCCCCGCGCCATACTCGCCGATGACGAAGCGGAGCGCCGACCCGCCATCCGCCACCCGTTCGACGTCCCGCACGAGAGCCGACAGCTCCCGCGCGCGGCCGACCTGGACGTGCTGGAGGCCGACGCGTGGCACGACGCCCGCCGACAGCGCCTGGATGATGGTGTCCCGGTCCCGTGGCCGGATCTTCGTCGTCGCGCTCATCGTTCCCCTCCGGCCTTCCGCAACTCGTCGAGCAGGTGATCCGGGACGGCGGCGCCGCCATCGTCGAGCTCGATCACCGGTTCGCCGAAGCGGTCGAAACCCCAGTCGTTGATCGTCTCGGCCGCGCCCTCCGGCATCAGCCGCGAGGCCTTGGCCTCCCGCTCGAAGTCCTCGGCGCTGATCCGCCCAGTGGCCAGCAGGGCGAGGAGCAGCCGACCGTGCGCCGCGTCGAGGCCTTCGAAGGCCGGGCGCTCCTCGGGATCGCTGGCCGGGGCTGCAATCGGCGTCTCCTCGTCATCATCGGAGAATATGTCGGACAGCAGGGCCGAGACCGCCGTCGTTTCCTGGCGGATGCGCTCCATGCGTTCGGCGTCGAGCCCGAGGACCGGATTGGCACCCGCTGCAGAGGCCGCCGCGGGCACTGTCGCTGAAGGCTTCGGGCGCGGTCCGGCGCCCTTGTGCAAGGTGGCATGGACGGCCTCGACCGGGAGGCCAAGCGACCGGTGTACCCTCTCGAGAAACGCAACCTCGCGGGGCGATGCGACGCCATCCGCAAGGATGGCGGACACGGCCGCGGCGGCGATGACGCGGCGCTCGGCCTCCGGCAGCGCGGCGGCACGCTTCAGCGCGGCAGTTGGCCGAGCCTGCTCCCGCAGGGTCCACACCAGGGCATCGAGACGCAGCCGCTCTGCTGGCTCTAGGCCCGCCATGGCACGTGCGTCTGCCAGAAGTGCCTCGAACTCGTCGGCGCCGAGCTCGCCGTCGGCCACCGCCGCCAGCATGGCGACCTCCATAGCCGCCTTGGCCGCCACGAAAGGCGGGCGCTCCGGATCGACCGGCGCGCCACCTGCTGCGGCGAACAGAACCACCTGCCCGTCGGAGGCGACGGCAGCGCCGCCGTAGCGGCGGTCGGGCTCCATGCCGAAGCCCAGGGCGTCCAGCCGTTGGCCGACCTGGTTCATGATGGACGCCGATAGCTTTGCGGCGTCCGGAACCTGGACGTCCAGCGCCGCCAGCAGGGCTTTGACCCCGACCACGCCCGGGCCGTCGCTGGCGAGCAGCGTCGTCACACGGGCCCGAACCGGGCCGAGGGCGGCCCGGACGGCATCATCCCGCAGAGGACCAGGTAGGAGGAGGGCGGCCTGGAGCGCGCCGCGCGCCTCCGGCTTGCGGCCGAGGAGGCGGCTGTAGGCCTCCAGTTCCACCTGGCACGCCTCCAGCATGGCACCCAGGCCGCGAAGGGGAGCGGACAACGCAGTGACATCCGGCAGGACCGTGTGCGCACCTGGAATCTCGACCGTGAAGGTGCCGCTCGCGGCGTGGTAGGTTGCCGACAGACGCCGCTTGGGCGCGCTGACGGCTAAGCCCCGGGGATGGCGCTCGGCGAAGCGGATCCCGAAGAGCTGGCGGAGCTCCGCGAAGCAGCGCTGCCCGGGCGTCCG
The DNA here is from genome assembly GCF_051859025.1 of Falsiroseomonas sp. Classification (GTDB taxonomy): domain Bacteria; phylum Pseudomonadota; class Alphaproteobacteria; order Acetobacterales; family Acetobacteraceae; genus Falsiroseomonas. The sequence goes on from NZ_JBHYGL010000003.1 coordinate 102,697, forward strand.
CAGGGACGTCTCCGGGACGCCGAGCACCCACAGGAGGGCATCGTCGGCTGCGAGGGGCCTCCCGTCGGCCAGGGCGGCACCGAGGTGGACGCGGGTGGCGAATGGTATTTCCGAACGGAAGCCCGGGATCGGCTGGGGCTCGACGCGCAAGGGCATCCGTCCCGTCATCACCGTAGCCGCTGCGAGGAATTCGGTGGCGTAGGCCGAGAAGGAGGCGTTGCCGCCGTAGATGCCGACGAGGCGCTCGACTTCGGAGACCAGCGCCGGGGCCTCGGCCAGCGACCGCTCGAGGAACACGCGCCGCTCCAGGCCGTAGAAGAAAAGGAAGACGAGGCCGATGTCGACAGCGGGATCTCGGCGGCCGCCCGCCAACCAGGTCAGGTAGGCGCGGCGCGCGGCGGGGGTGATCGAGGCGTAGTCCGGCCAGTAGTGCAGGCCGAGGGGCTCGCCGGCGCCGACGGACCGCGCGACGGAAAGCCGCGGGTTGATGAGGCAGTTATCGGTGCCGTAGCGGCCGGGAACGGCGAGCTCCAGGCCGACGTAGACCATCCCGCCAGGGATGGTCACGTCGGCGATCTTCGTGGCCTGGCCCGGCGGCACCCAGGCCTGCGAAGGCGGCGACGGAGCCGCCCGTCGGCTGGCGGGCGGCAGCGCAACGTCGTCGAGCGGCACGAAGCGGACAGTGTCGATCCCTTCGCCGGACTTCGCGTTAGAAGCGCCGCCGCGAGGCGACCCCAGCGAAGCAGTTGACCCGCTGCTGGGCGGATTGAACCCCGTTGGCCGAGGAGAGCGGACAGGTTCCGGGGTCGACGCTACGACGGAGGCGCTTCGCTTCCGGCCACGCGAGATCAAGAACAGCACGAGCAGGGGCACGCCGATAAAAAGGAAGACTTCGACCACGGCTCACCTCGGCAGGGCGCCACCACCGTCGGCATAACGGAATGACCCGATCTTTAGCACATCGAGACGAACTGCAAACGTCATAGCGAACCGCCTACGCAATGCAGTGTTCGGTAAAAACGGCCTATAGAGCGTCAAAGAAAGTCCTTAACCGCATGTACCTCCTCGCGTGCTGACGTTTGAACGATAGTACCGATCTGGTGGAAGGTCCGCATCGAGCTGTGGCAGCCGCGTCGATTCGCATGCCTACCCCCCTTCCCCATCTAGTTCATCGCTTGGCCTCGCTGCATTGTCCTTGCCAGCGCGCGTAAGGATTTCACGCGCGCGGCCAGGAGTGGCTCGAGTTCCTCGCGCGGCGAAGTATCGCCCCGCCTCGGCCTGCGCGCCGACGCGCGCGGCGATGGCGGTGGCGATGTACTAGTTCAGGCTCACGCCCACGGCCTCAGCCTGCGCGGCCGCGCGCTCCTTCAGGTCGTCGGGCAGCCGCAGCGGGAAACTGCTCATCCCCTCATCCTCCTCAGCAGGTCGGCCGGTCGCTCGACTGAGATGCCGAAGCGCGCAGAGCCGTCGCGCAGGTCGGCTAGATTGAACGTGGCGATGACGTCGGCACCGCCATTCACCGCCGTCTCCAGCACCAGGTCGTCGTCCGGCTCGCGCGCGTCAGGCCGGACGCGGAAGTCGAACGCCACGGACACGCAGACGCCGGCGAACTCGTCGAGCACAGCCAGCACTTCCCCCACCGAGATGCCCGCCATCTCAAGCACGGATGCGCGCGTGAGCACGGCCTCGTACTCGAGGATCAGCGGTGTCGACAGGAGGAGGCGCAACTCTCCGTCGAGCGCTGCGAGCAGGAGCCGGCGCGACGCGCTGGCGGCGCTGGCAAAGCCGGCGACCATCACGTCGGTATCCAGGACCACCCGCAGAACCATGATGTCGTATATGACATCACTGCTCAAACTGTCGTCCACTCTGGTCTTTGTCATGTACCGTCAAACGTCCCTTTGGGAACGTGACAAGCGGGCAGGTCACTGCCGACGGGGGCGGTCCTGGTACGTTCGCGCCAAGCTGATCGGGATACCGCGCAGGCGGAAGGCCTGGCGGTTGTTCGGCGCCTGCCACTGCAGGTCCACGAGGAAGCGGCTATAGGGCTCGGGAAACAGGGGCGTGCCGGGCTGCGGCGGGGGCGGCACCGCGGACGCGGCCGCCGTCCAGACGCTGAAGGGGCGGCCGCGGTCGAAGCTCCAGCGCGCGCCGCTCGTGCTGCTGCCTGTGGGGAAGCGCAGTTGCTGCCGCTGCGCAACAGTGACCTGCAGGTCCTGATCGTACTGCCACGCTGCACCGGCCCACCTCCCAATCAGGTGATGCGCGAGCTCGGTCGGGCCAATGTCGCGATCGCCCAGTACCACCTCCGGCATCTCGCCGACGGTGCGCTCCAGCGTCTCGCCCACCGGGCGGGTCGGGACGCTGCCGGGGGAGGCCAGGCCGAATTCCGGGGCGAAGACGGCATCGTGCGCGCCCGCGTTGCGGTACTGCCTCAGCACCACTGGCTGCGACGCGGCCCAGAAGGGCAGGGTGACGTTGACCAGCAGGTAGGCGTTTCGCGCTGCGGCGCCGTCCGCTGCCGCGCGTGCTGCCTGGTCGAGATAGAGGAAGGCTTCAACCTGCATGCCTTCCGGCATGCCTGGCACAGTTGCGTTGGCCAGGACCGTCCGTAGCAGCGGCTCGCCCGTCTCGCCCTCGGCCGGCAGCATGATGCGGATCCTCGCGGCGGTGTTCTCCATGTCCGGCGGCGCCGGGCGCGGCGCGGCTGCCTCCGCCGCGAGCGCCACGGCCTGCGCGAGCCGATCCCCGAGCCCCGGCCCGGGCGAGAGCCCGCCGCACAGCGCCTGCAGCCCCGCGCGCGGGTTGGGGGCGGCGAGCATGTCGGCCAGGGCGGCGGCCAGGCGCGTATCGGTGCGGGCGGCGGCGATCGAGGCGGGCGGCTCGCGCGCATCGAAGGTCAGGGCGAAGGTGTCGAAGCGGAACGCCTGCACGCCCCCGTCGTCCTCCTCGTTTCCGCTGACAGCGAAGACATGCGTGACCGTCACCAGGGGCGAGACCACGCCGGCCGGGCCCGGCGCCTCGGCCCGGCCTTCGGGCCGCGCCGCGAGCGTCAGCGGCCCGGGCCAGGTGCCGGAGACACGCTCGATGCGCCCGCGCCTCAGCGCTTCCTCGGACACCGTCCGCAGCGGTTCCAGGTCGGCGATTGTCCAGGAGGGCGGGCGCTGCCAGGGCTGGAAGCGGTCCATGGCGGCGCTGGCGAGATAGATGGGCGCCTCCGCCGGGCGACGGCCCGGCAGTTCCAGCTCCGGGTCGTTGCTATGGCCCTCCGGCGGCACGGGGGCGGGAATGCCGTCGCGCAGCCGGCGCGCCACCGCGGCCACGAAATCCTCGTAGCCGAACCGCGCTAACTTGAAGGCATTGTCGTAGCGGAGGTCATCGAGTTCCTCGAGCAGGACACGGTGACGCGCGCCACCGGTGCCGGGCACGAGCACGAGGTCCGCCGGGTTGAACAGGTCGGCGTCCTCCCGCCCGGCAGCAATGACCTTGCGCGAAGCGATGCTGCGGAGCTGGTCGGGCATTGCGGTGCCGAGGTCGGTCACCATCCAGGCCTTCAGCCGGTCATAGAGGCCCGCATCGCCCCAGAGCCGCGCCTCGATCTCCGCCAGGACGGCACGCCGCGCCGGGCTGTCATCGACCGCCAGCGCGCTGAACAGGTCGCCAGCGGTCCGCGTGACGGGCAGAGCGAGGGCGGCGATGTTCGACACGAGCCGGACCAGGGCCCCCGGCGAGCCGCCGGCGGCCGGGCCGGCCAGGGTCTGCAGTGCATCGAAATGCGACCGCCAGGCGGCGCCGGGTGCCTCCGCCGGGATGCGGGCCTCCCCCTCCATCGCGAGGTTCAGCGCGGCGCCAAGCCGGCGAAGGATCGGCTCCGCTGCGGGGCCGAGCAGGGTCCGGGCCGGGTCCAGCGGCCTGAAGCCCAGCGGCATCGCCGGCGGTCGCTCTGGGCCTGACGGCTTCGCGTCCGGCGCGCAGGGCGTGCAGGCATAAAGCGGCGTGGCGTCGCCATCCTGGCGCGACAGCAGCGCCTGAAGCCGGACGGCGGACAGGCGGCGGACATGGTCGTCCGACGATGGCGGACCGGCGGTGCAGAGGCCGAAGCAGTCCAGCTCGTCCATCCAGGCCAGTCGCCCGCTGCGCTGCCGGCGTTCCGCCTGCCAGCCTTCCACGATGCGCCCGATGCCGGGCAACTGCCCCGACCCGTCGCTGGCGTCGAAGAGCACGACATCCGCCGGAAGGGTCTCGCAGCGCTGGTCGGTGGTGTCCACGCCAGCCCCGGCTCCGCTCTGCGGTGCCGGCATGCGGGGAAGGTCGGGCCGCCGCACCGCTAGCGGTGCCGCCGGCGGCTGCAACTCCACGGCCCGCGTCACGACGAGTTCGGCGGAAACGATCTCCGACCGGCGGAGCAGGTCCGCCGCCTCCTCCCCGAGATCGAGCACGATCTCCCCGTTGCCGGCCGGCGGCAGGCTGGTCCTGCCGAGCAGCCAGTCGAGCCAGCGGCGGGCATAGGCGCGCAGCGGTCCGGTATCCGCCACCCGGGCCTCCCCCCGCCGGACGAGGGCGCCGTCGATGCCGAAGCCGTCGCGCCGCTCCCGCTCGCGCTTCTCCAGCGCCGCCGCCAGGCTGAACCCCCACCCCTCGAGGCGGATCGCCAGGGCGGATGCGGCCGCCATCTCCGCCATGGCGCGCCACGCGGCGTCCTGCGCTTCGGCCCATTCGGTGCGCGGCACGTCGTCCGCCAGCAGCGGGCGCGCGAACTGGAGGATCAGGCGTGGCGGCGCCCCGGCCCGCAGCGCGATGCGCAGCAGCGGCTGCGCGGTTTCGTCGCCGCTGGCCGGCGCTGGCTGTCCGCCCATCTTCTGCTGCCAGGTCCGGAGCACGGGCATGGCAACATCGGTGGCCAGCGCGACGCGGTGTTCCAGCATCCGCGTCAGCCCGACCGTCTCCTGCCCGCCGGGCGGGAGCTCGACCCCATAGGTGTGTTCGAGCCGCGCGTATAACCGGCGCAGCGGGCCGTGCACGGCCGGGTCATAGGGCAGGGCCACCCGCAGGCGGCGCCGCCGGACGGCATCGCTGTCCTCTAGCTCCGGTCGCGCAAGGCGGAAGGTGAAGCGCTGCCGGTGCACCAGGTCGCAGCCATCCACGACCCTTGAATCGGCGCAGACCGGATACAGCTCGCTGTGCGGGTTCAGGTGGACCTGCGCGCCGGCGCCGTCCGTCAGGCGCAGGTTCAGCGCGTTGAAGTTCAGCAGGTCGTAGAGCCGCACGAGCGCCGCATCGTCTGGCCCTGATGTGTCGATCGTGGGATACTCGACCGTGACGGATGCGGTGATGGTGTTCCAGCTCTGCGCAGGTTCGAGCCCGACATCGCCGTCGAAGCGCGCGGCGATCTCCAGCCCGCCAAGGAAGTCAGCCGACGCCAGGTCGGGCGGCAGGCCAGGCGCGATGACGAAGCCGAGCCAGGCGGCCAGGGTGCTGCCCGGCCAGGCCGCGCCGGCGCCTGACGGCGGGGCGAATTCCCAGACATCGACGCGATCAGTCGGCGCCGGGGGGACAGGCGGCGTTCCGGCCGGCACGGCAGTGCCCCCAGCAGCGGGCAGGGCGTCGCCCCCGGTGCCCTCCGGCCGCGGCGTGGCGGATACAAGATCCGCGCCGGCGGGGTAGCCGGGCGGCGGCACCAGAAGCTGCAATGCGGGCTTGGTATCGGCCCTGTCCCGCCGCACCAAGATGGTGGGCTCGCCGGTGGCGGAACCGTCCCAGGGGAAGCGATACGCCCCGATCAGCTCCAGCGTGACGGGAAGCCCCTCAGTGTCGCGACATTCCGCGATGCCCTGGGTAAGCCAGGCCGGGACGCCACCCGCCGGCGGCACATCGCCCAGCGCTGCCGCGAATTCGGTCCAGAGCGCGCCGAAGCTGAGGCGGAATACCGCATCCGCCGGCGTTCCGGCCTGTGCCGTGCGCCGATAGGGCTTCAGCGTGGCGGGCAGGACGAGGCGGGGCCGCAGGCGGAGTGGATCGGTCCGCGGATCCGCGTTGGGCCTTGCGGGCGCCTGTGCGCGGATCAGGGCGAGTGCCCCCGGTACCGCGCCCGACTTCCGGGGCGGCGGCGCGAAAAGCGGGTTGCCTGGTTCGACACGCCGCGCTGACAGCGGGACAAAGGTGCGAACGACGTAGACCTTGCGGGCGAAATCGCCGTCCCAGTCGGCCGCGATCCGCGGCGCCGGTTTGTCGAGCTCGGACAGGCTGCCGAAGACGCGGCCGAACCAGCTGGACTGGCCGTGCCGGGCGAGGTGGACATCGATGGCCAGTTCGGCTGTGTCCGGGTCCGCCGAGGGATCGTCGCTGTCATCCGGCGCCGTGGCGCGCAGGCGGATGCGAAGGCCGTCGATACGCCCGATGCCCGCATTCCGCAGCTGCAGCGTCAGGCCGAGCAGGCTGTGCAGGCAGGTGACCTCGGGGTCGGCCACGCCGTCGGGAAGCAACAGGTGCTCGACGCCGGCGCCCGCTTCGTGGAGCACGTCCGGACCCCGCGCGCGGTAGCGCCGGCCGCCATGCAGCGCGAGGCGCTGCCGCGCCGCCAGATCATCGAGGGCACCCTCCAGCCTCGCCGGTTCGACGTTGTCGAGCGCGCCGGCCATCATCGCGTTGTAGAGGGCACTGAAGGGGCGCGGCTGCGCCACGGGGCCCGGCAGTGCGTCCCAGGCGCGCGTCATGGCGGCGGCCGCGCCTTCCTGCTCAGGCCGCGGCGACGGCGTGTTGTCCCGCCGGGCGGCCGCGATGTCGGGGCGGGAGGCGGTGGCGGCTTCCCGCGCCGCCACGCCTTCATTCTCGATCCAGAACCGGGTCAGCGCATCGCGGCTGCTCAGCTTCGCGAGGGCACGCCGGCGAGGCCGCAGCGGGGCCTGCGGCGTGTCGCCGATCAGCGGCGTCACCTCGAGGTCGACATGCGTGGGCAGGTTGACCGGCACTAGGCCGGCATCGATCCCGCAGGTTTCCGCGCCGGCGAGCCGGTAGGTCCAGTCCGTGCCCGGCCGCTCGCTGGCCGCATGGGCGATATAGGCCGCGAGATCTTCGCGGCGCACATGCGGCACCAGGCAGAGCCAGGCTTCGCGCCGCGGTGCCGTGCGCGGTTCGGACCAAAGCCCGAGGAACACGTCGAGCGAAAGGAAGACATCCATGGCGTGCCTCAGACGTTCAGGGTGAAGCTGCGCCGCACCGGCATGCTCAGCGAGACGCTGATCCCCTTGCAGACCTTGAAGGGACCCGCCCCGATGCAGGCGGAGGCGCTGACGCGCGCCGAAAGGTCGAAGGCGAGGTCGACGGCGATGGTCTTCGTGACGACCACCCAGGTCAGCGTCGCGCGGATCTCTGCCGTGGCGAAGACGGCGACGCGGACGGAGATGATCCACCAGTCGAGCTGGGCCTGCGCTTCCACCAGCACGCCGGCCGCGCCCGTGACGCGGAGCGCCACGAGATCGCGGCGACCTTGCCCCGTCGCCTGCTTCGCGGTGACGATGTCGCCTTCGCAGACGAGGTAAAGCCCGATGCGGGCGAAGGCCTTGACGACACCGGCGTTGAAGGTCGCGCCGAAGCCCGCCTGTACGCCGTAGCCGGCCGACAGCGCTTCGAGGGTGTCCGGCGAGTAGGCGGTTGCCGGCAGCTTCGCCACCAGGTCGGCCAGGCGGCGCTTCACCTCGCCACCGCGGGCGCGGCCGAGATAGACGCCGCCGGAGCCCTGCAGGATGCCCACGATCGCGCCGAAGCTGCGTTCCCAGGCCCGGCGCGGGCCATCCAGGCGCGGGAAGCCGAAATCGAAGAGGAAGTCGCCATCCATCACGACAGTGGCTTCCAGGATGCCGCCGCGGAAGCTGAAGCCGGTCAGGGTGAAGGAGGGCACCGCGATCGCGCAGAAGAAGCGGTCCTTCGAGGGCACGTCGCCCTTCTGATACAGGATGGAGACGGCGAAGGGGGCGTCGAAGAGGAAGTCGAACATTCGCCCGCCGAGCGCGAGGCCGTAGTAGCGGCGGTCCTGGAACAGCGCCTTGCCGCGCAGTAGGCCGTCCGCAAAGTTCACGCCGGCACCGAAGAACCAGCTTTCCCGGTTTGCGCTTCCGGGGTCGGGGATGAAGAGCTGCTGGTTCGCTTTGATGACGGCACGCTCGCGGCCCTCACCCGCGGGCTCGACATCCTGGTTGGCCCCGAAGGCGGCGCCGATGAATTTGTGGAAGTCCTTCGAATTTCGTTCGATGGGGTCGGCATCGGCACCCTGCGGCTGCCCAGGCAGCAGGTCCTCGATCCCGAGCAGTTTCTGAAAGACGTCCTTGGTGGCGTCCTCGCGTAGCGTCACGTTCTGGCCTAGCAGCAGCCAGTCGCAGCCGAGCAAATTCATCAGATTGCCGCTCGCTGCATCGGACCCGCCGAGCCAACCGACGAAGCCCGTCTTGCCTTCGGATGTCGTGAAGACGGCCAGCGCCAGGTTCTCCATCACCTTGAAGCCCGCGACGCTGAGCGAGACGCCGGTGAAGACGATCCAGGGATTGCCGCCGGGCTTCTCGGGCGTCACCACCTTGCCGAACCGGACCTTGTCGGCTTTCAGCACGATGAAGCGCAGCAGGTCGATGTTCAGCCCGTCGAAGCCCGCGAGCTTCAGGCCGATGCGCGCATCGTTCAGGTTCCAATTACGGTGCAGGCCGCCGCCGAGCGAGGGCAGCCGGAAGGCGAGGTCGATCCGCAGCCGGTCCACGCTCTTCAACGCGAGTTCGGGAAGCTTCATCAACTCCAGGCTGAGGCCGAAGCAGAAGTCGCCCGCGCCGGCCGACCAGTCGCTCCACATCGGGATGTAGCCGGTCAGGTCGACGCCGCTGCCGAGCCCGAGCCAATCGAGCTTCAGCCGCAGCGGCCCGAAGCCGAAGGGCTTGGCATCCAGCGGGAGCTTCAGGGAGGGGTAGCGGAACGCGGTCGGCTGCCAGGGCAGCGAGATGTCGAAGCGGGGCAGTTGCAAGCGCAGGCCCGTGAAGGTGATGGGCGACCTGCCAAGCCGCGGGATGTCGATCGGCCCATTCGCCCAATGGAACTCGCCGGGCGTGATCTCGCCGTCGACCGAAAGCCAGACCCCGTCATCGGCCTTGACCACTGACAGGCCGTTCAGAACCGCCTGCTCGATCACGCGCTTCTCGTCGCCGACGAGCGGGGGAAGCAGGTCGAGCGGCGTGTCGAAGCGGCCGGAGAAGCGCAGCTCGTTCCGTTCCGCATCGAAGCTGCCGCGGATGGCCAGCGGCGGCGGCGGGTTGGCTGCGTCGCCAAGGCCGAGGAAGGCGCGCACGCGCAGCCGCGCCTCAATCTCGGCATGGCGCAGCTTCCCGTCCGCCCAGGCGATGTCTGCCGAGATCGGGCGGAAGAACGCCTCCCCGCTCTCGTCCCTTTCCGGCTGGGCATCGGCCTGCTTCCACCGCAGTCGCGCGGCGATGGAGGGCGGCTGGCCACGCAGCGCGGGCGGCACCGCGAGGTAGCCGAGCACCAGTCCGGACGGCATGAACCGTTGCAGCATCTCGGGCAGCGCCTGGACCGGTACGCCGAACAGGATCAGCCCGGTCCAGCCGCGCGCCTTCACCGAGGGGTCGATGATCCGGTCGAGCAGGTCCTCGTCCAGGGCACCCGGCACGCGACGCGGCAGCGGGCGTCCCGCCGCGGCCTCCGTCGCGAAGATGGCCGGCAGGTCCAGGCGGCGGCTGATCTTCAGGATGCCGATCACCTTGCCGCCCGTGCCGGCTGTCGCCTCCAGCCCCGCATCGCGCAGATCGACGCGGATCGTCACCACGCCATCCGCGCCGACCGGCAGGGTGAGTTCGAGCCGCTGGTCCACGCCCAGCCAGGGGGTCTGCTGGGGCTCGCGCAGAACCAGGTAGTCCGGCGGATCCGCGGCCGGCTGCCCGTGCGACACGGCGAAGTCGCGATCGGGCGAGAACGGCCCGTAGCTCCGCGTCAGCCAATGGTCGCCGAGCGAGGGCCGCGACGCCGGAGGTGGCGCACCACCAGGCTGCGCGGCGGGCGCCGTGGCGGCGACGCGAGCGAGGGGGACCGGGAACAGGGCCTGGAGTGGCACCTGCGGGCCGTTGGGGTGCGGTCCTTCCCGCAGCCTGGTCTCATGATCGCTGGTGGCCAGGGTGTAGCGTGGCTGGCCCACGAGGCCGTTCAGGGCCACCGCGAAAGCGTCCAGCCGGTTGCCATCCCGTGTCCGCAGCACTGCGAGCGGCACCAGCGGCAGGCCGAGCCGGCCGACCTTGAAAGCGTGGTGGACGATGCCGCGTTCCGTCCCCGACGGACGAAAGCTGTCGCCTGCCTTGGCCATGAGGAGTTCGGGCGCATCCGCGTCCCGCTGGTCGGGCTCACCGCCCAGCCTGATCTGCGGCGCCGTCGCATCCCGCTGGAGTTCGCGGACCAGCCAGTCCGCGCCAGGCGGCGGCGCTACCGAATGGGCGGACTGGCAGGCCAGCACGCCGCGCGGCGGTGCCTTGGCCTCCATCGCATCGAGTTCGCAGTGCAGGACGGCGCGGGCACGTTGTTCGAGGATTTGCGGATCCAGCACCTCGATACGCCCGAGTTCGCCGGCGCCAGGCGCGTCGCGCAGCAGCAGCGCCGAGAGGTGAAGCAGCGCCGCGCCGCCGCCGGTGTTCGGATTGTCGAGCGGCAGCGCGGGGCGCAAGGCCAAGGGCAGCCGGCCATTGTTCGGCGTCAGCGCGATGCGGGCCGCATCGCCCTGCGGCGTGCCGAGCCCGTGGCAGGTGATGACCAGCGCCTCGCCCCGGCGCAGCGGCTCTGCCCAGAGATCCGACAGGCGGCGCAGCTGCCCGGTGCCGCGTCGGATGACGGCGACGATCTGCGGGGCCTCCATCTCCAGCGGCGCGATGGCCGGATTGCTGCGGGGATCGACATCGGCGGGCCGGCGCATCGGCCGGGCGGAATCGACATGCAGCGCGACTGTCGCGGCGCTGCTCCGCGGCGTGAAGCGCAGCGTTGCCACGCGCCCATCCGCATTGGCCGCGACCGTCAGGTCGGTCGGGCGGCAGGGCAGCACGGTGCGGAACTCGAAGCGAGCGCCGCTGGTGGCGGCGGGGCGCCAGGCGCTGCCGACCTCGGCCGCGAGGGCACCGCGCGTGGCATGCAGGCCGATCACTGTCGCGCCGTCGACGATACGCACCAGTGGGACGAACAGCCCCGGCTCGGCCGCCAGCGAGTCACCCGGCGGGCGGGGTCGCGGCGGTTCCGTCGCGCGGGCCGGGCCGTCCAGAACCAGCCCGCCCAGGATGGCTAGGGGGCCGGTCGCGTTGTCGTCCAGCAGGGCGTAGCCCGGTAGGGCGACGCCGAGTTCCATGCGCTGCCCCGGCACTAGGCTGGTTGCACCGATCCGCCAGCCGGTGCTGTCGCCCTGCGGCGCGCGCAGGTATAGCGGCCCTGCCTCCAGCGCCAGCGCCTGTAGCGGCGTGCTGTTGTCCGCCGGCTTGACGTGCAGCAGGGGCCTCGGCGCGCCCGCGGGCAGCGGATTGGGTGCGAGTTGCCACAGATCGCTCCCGGCGGAGCGCCGAAGGGCGAGCGTGCCGGCGATCCGTATCTCCGCCTGAGCGGTGGACAGCCGCGCGGTGATCCGCAGCGTGGCCGTGGCGCGCTGCCCCCCGGCGGTTTCGGTCAGCCGTGCCTCGTTGAGCTGGACCGCAAGGCCGGCCGCGACCGGGGGGTCTAGCGTCCCGTCGCCGCGGATGGGCCAATCGAGGCCCAGCAGATGCACTGCGTCGACCATCCGCCGTCTCCTCTCGCCCAGGCTGCCTCAGTCCCAGCCGCGCACCCGCACGGGATCCGTCAGGCGCCGCCCGCCGCCCGGATACGCCGCGACCCCGGGCACCAGGAGGTCGCCCGGCGCGACCAGGATCGTATCGGCGTCTCCGCGATCCGCGACCATCACGACGGGCTGGTCCGCCGGCCAGTCGGCCATGGCGCCCAGCCGCGGCACGGCGGGTTGCAGCAGGATGGCGAAGGCGCCATCCGCGGCGCGGTAGGCGGAGGCAGAGAGCGCACCCCTTCCGCCGGCCGGCTGGTACTGGCCGTCGCGCCGGATCGCCGCGATCGGAGCGCCGATCGCGTCCTCCACGTCGCGGAGCGTCGTGCAGGGGGTGACGAAGCGCGGCTGCGCTTCGCCGGCGACGCGGACCGGGATCAGCAGCTCAATCCAGCCCCGGCCCTCCAGCGCGCCCACCGCCACCGCCATCGCGTTCCGGCCCCCGGGTACGCGCTGCGCCAGCCCGACCTGATCGGAGCCAATCGCGCCGGTCCAGCCGAAGGTGCGGACAGGCAGCGGCGGCGGGCCGGACGCCGCCGTGCCCCAGGTGAGAAATTCAAGATGACGGCGCGCGGCAGCGTTGGGGTCGATGTCTGCGACGTGGCCCGGCAACAGGCGGCAGACCACGGACCGCGTCCATTCAAGGCGCTGCCCGGGCGGTGGTAGCTCCTCCTCGCTGGTCTGCGCCTGGACGATGCTCATCGTCGCGGCGATTGGGGCGAAGACCTGGGCGCCGAGCCGCCGTTCGAAGCTGGCGGCGCAGCGCCATGCGGCCTCCCCGCACGGTTCCCGCCGGACCGCTTCGCCGCGGTCGGAGGCCCATTGCGTGAAGTCCTGGGGCTCGGGCAGGCCGGGCACCGCATCGCGCAGTTCCGCCTGCTGCAGCAGCGCGAGGACCACCTGCATGTCGGCGGCCGTCCATCCGTCAGCGGCCGGGACGGTCCAGTCGATCCGGGCCGGCATCGGCGGCTGGACGTTCCGGTTCCGCTCCGCAAGGCTGGTCATCGTCATGCGCAGGCGCATGCCCGGTGCGACGGGGATGGCGGGCGCGGCTGCGCCCGGCAATGGCAGGTAGGTGAGCGCGCCGTTCAGGTCCGCCGGTGATGCCTCCCGGCCCGCACAGGCGCCGAGTAGTGCAAGGCACGGCACTGCCAGGGCCGCACGCGCCGCATGCCGCCATGCTGCGCCCCACGGTGCGCCGGAGCGGTTCATCATGCCTCTCGATCCCCCAAGATCATCTCTGCCTGACAAGCCCCTGGCGCCATCGGCGTGGCGCCGGCGAGCAGCGAGGCGAGCTCGCATCCGCCGGGTGGCGCGCCAGGCAAGCCCCAACTTGCGAGCCTGTAGGAGGCGGTTGGTTGCACAGCCTCCCCCCGGCCGGTGAGGCGCCATCCCCCGGCCGGATCAGGGGCGAGCCCGTACCGCTGCACGGCGGCCGGTAGCAGGTGGTCGAGGGGCGCGCACAGCGCTGTCGCCGTGGCCATGGCAGCTAGGAGGTCGATGCCCGAAAGGTCCCGGACCGTCACCCGCGCCGCAGGGCCTCCGGGAAGGTGGGCGAAGGTCGCGGGTCGAGTCCGCGCTTCCGGCAGCGGCCTTGTCGGAAGCCACAGCGCGACATCGGCGCCGGTCCTTCGAAGGACCTCCTCGGCCAAGCTTCCGGTGCCTGGGACCGGGCATGCCGGCGACAGCATCGCGTCCGCCGCACAGGAATCCGCAATCTGCGCCAGCAATGCCGCGATGGGTGGCGCGACCGCTCCGTCGCCCCTGCCCAGGCGAAGCGCCCGGGGGCCCGGCCAGGTGGAGGCTAGGCGTCCGGCCTCGAGCGGCAGGAGAAGCGCGAAGGGCCGGCCGGCCGGGACCCGCAGCAGCCAGCGCTGCCCCGGAAGACGGGTCGCGACCGGCTCCGGTAAGTCGGCGCAAGGCATGACGACGAGGTCGGCGTCCAGCTGATCGATACCGAGCCCGTCGGGAAGATTGCGTCGCAGCACCAAGGCAAGAAGCGAGGCACCTTCCGCGCGCAGCCGCCGCGTGGCGATGTGGAGGCTCTCCGTCACGGCCTCGACCGGCGGGGTGGCGCTCACCTCCGTCCGCGACAGGAGCGCGAGGATGATCGGGGAGACCAGGCTGAGCGCCCCGATGGCGGGGTTCATCCCCGGCACCGGCGGCATGGCGACCACATCCGGCGATGCGAAACGCCAGGGGATGGCAGGCCCGTCGTCGCGCAGTAAATCCTGGTGCGGGACATGCAGGGTCGGGGCGAGCGCGTCGAGGACGCGCCCGATGACCGGCCCGCCACCGTGCCAGGCGTACGGAGTGCCGGTCAGGCTATCGCCAATGTCGAGCGCGGCCGCAGGCGCGACGCCTGCGGCATGCAACGCCGCGCAGAGGTCGAAGACAGAGCCTGCCCACGACGCGGCTTCGACACCAAGCTGTCTGGTCAGATCGGCTTGCAGCCCGCCGAAGACCAGCAACTGGGACGATGGCGCTGCCGCCGCGCTGCCGGGTTGAATGGTCGCGCATGGCGTGGCCAGAAGGCCGCCCAGCTTGAACAGCAGACGGCGCGAAAGGGGCATGCCGGCTGGATTCAGGACGGCACCCGGCAGTGGCTTTGGCATCGCTGCATGCTCTTCTCATGAGCGATCATCGCGTCATGTCATGGGCATTACGGAATAAGAATAAATCAATTTCAATTCGAAAATGCGCCGCCATTCATTACCGATAATTCACTTCTGACAAACGATCTTCCATCGCATCGAATTTCGTATCGACCCGCGTGGGTCGGTAGTCGGCCGTGAAGAACGCGATGTCAGCGCGCGGCGAGCAGCGGTGTTGGCGTCGAGGCCGTGGGCGCGAGGAGGCTGAGGATCGCGAGAAGGCGTATCAGCCCAGGCAAGGAGGACACGGAGGTTGTGTCTTGCGGCGGCGAGGATGAGGTTGATGGCGTCACCGGTGGCGGCGGCGGGGAAGTTGCGGCCGAGATGGCCGTGTTGCTTCAGGTGGCCGATGGCCTGCTTGATGCCTGCGCGCCGCCTGATCCCGCGGCGAATGGCGGGCGTTACGCCACGCTTCTGGCCAGAGAGGAAAACGCGGGCCTTGTCGGCGTCGTGGCCGCGATAGCCGCAATCGACATAGGCGCGGTCGATGGACAGTATCCATCCGGCCAAGGCCGCGGGTGATGAGCGCGTTGGCTGGGCGGACGCTTACCGCTTTTGATCAGCGATGAGCTCCTTGAGGCTTTCGATGCCGCGCTCGGTGAAGCCAAGGGTCGCGTGATCGTCGGTGTCGTAGATCCAGAGGCAGCCGTCCTCGGGTTCGAGTTGGTCGGCGATCTCGTCGAGGAGGTCGACGGTCTCGCCAAGTATCTCGGCGGCGCGGGCGATGGTGAAGACGACGCTTGACGCGGCCACGGTCAGGCGGCCTCGGCGGCGGGACTGGCCTGGGTCACCTTCCAGTGCCACGGCAGCAACTCGTGCAGGCGGGAGGCCGGGTGGTCGACGATGCGGGTCAGCAAGTCGGCGAGCCAGCCGCGGGGATCGACGTCGTTCAGCTTGGCGGTGGCGATGAGGCAATACATCGCCGCGGCGCGCTCACCGCCGCGGTCGGAGCCGGCGAACAGCCATGCCTTTCTGCGGAGAGCCACGCCGCGCAGCTGCCGCTCGGCGGCGTTGTTGGTCAAACAGATCCTGCCGTCATTCAGGAACCGGCTGAAGGCGTACCAGCGGGTCAGCATGTAGTCCATGGCCTTGGCCACCTCGGCGTGGCGCGACATCCGGGCGCGCTGTTCGCGCATCCAGGTCTCGACCTCGGCGACGCGGCGTGCTGCCGGTGTGGGCGCCGATCACGACCTGCCCGCCCGGTGCCGGGCGGTTGAAGTCGATCTGCCAGAGATCGTTGGGGGCTTCGCGTTCGAAGCGGGTGAAGGGCTTGTGGCGTGCCGCCTCGGCAGGGTCGATCCGCCCCGCGCGGCGCAGGACCTCGGTGATGGTGGAAGGGGCCGGGACGTCGGCGACGCCCAGGTCGCGCAGACGGCGGGCGAGCTTGCGCCCACCCCAGGCCGGATGGGCGGCGCGCAGGGCGAGGATCTGCGCCTCAGTCCCAGGCGGAACCTGGCGGGGGCTCGTGCGCGGACGCCGGGACTGGTCGGCCAGGCCTGCGTCACCTTGCTCGCGATGGCGGCGCAGCAGAGTGAAGCCGGTCTGCCGGCTGATGCAGAAGCGCCGGCAGAGGGCGGCGGTCGAGACCTCGCCAGACTGCGCAAGGCGAATGACCTCGCGACGTGTATCGAGCACGGAAAACGCCTTCCAGGGCACCGCCTCTCTCCCGAGAAACCACACCCAAAAGCGTCAAGCATGTCTCCGAACACCCGTAAGGGATGTGTCCGGTCTAAATGCGGATTTCACGGGATGATGGGCACTGATTCCACGGGATCGTGGGCACCCGGTTGAGGGTTGCCTGGGGTGGATTGCCGACAGTCTGAGCCGGCTAAGGGGACCTCGTCCTGAACGGGGTCTGCCGATGCCTACTGAGAGATTGTCGATGCGCCGGATCCGCGACGTACTGCGTCTGAAGTTCGAGGCTGGGCTGAGTGACCGCGTCCTGGCGACGGCGGTTGGCGTCAGCAAAGGCGCGGACGCGTCCTACGTGTCGCGGGCGCGAGCGGCGGGGCTCGCCTGGCCGCTGCCGGCCGGGATGGACGACACGGCGCTGGAGCGTCGGCTGTTCCCGGGTCAGCCGGCGCCAGAGGCGGCGCGACCATTGCCGGACTGGGCAGCGGTGGAGCGTGAATTGCGGCGGCGCGGCGTGACCCGGGCGCTGCTGTGGCAGGAGTACAGGGCCGAGCAGCCGGACGGCTTCGGCTATTCCTGGTTCTGCGAGGCTTACGACGCCTGGAAATCCCAGGTCTCGCCGACCATGCGGCAGAGCCATGTCGGCGGCGAGAAGGTCTTCGTGGACTTCGCCGGCGACACCATCGGCGTGGTCGACCCGGACAGCGGCGAGATCTGGCAGGCCAAGCTGTTCGTCGCCTGCATGGGCGCCTCCAGCCTGGTGTTTGCCGAGGCCCGGGCCAGCGAGGGCCTGGCGGAATGGCTTGGCGCGCATGTGAACCTGTTCGCCGCGCTGGGGGGCGTGCCGAAATTCGTGGTCTGCGACAACCTCAAGGCCGCGGTCACCAACCCCGACCGACATGACCCCGGGCTGAACCGGTCCTACCTGGAGATGGCAACATACTACGGCACCGCCATCCTGCCGGCGCGGCCGGGCAAGCCGCGCGACAAAGCCAAGGTGGAGCAGTCGGTGCTGCTGGCGGAGCGCTGGATTCTGGCGCGGCTGCGCAACGCCCGGTTTTTCTCGCTGGCCGACCTCAACGCGGCGATCAGCACCCTGACCGCCGAACTGAACGCCCGCCTGATGCGCGGCTTTGGCGCCAGCCGGGCGGAACTCTTCGCCAGCCTGGATGCCCCGGCGCTGCAGCCGCTGAGGACGCCGCCAGGATCGGGCCCTCCGCCGTGGCGCTGTGTGACGCGGTGATGACGGCGCGGCCGCATCCCGAGCAAGGCTTCCGCACCTGTCTCGGCATCCTGGGCCTGGCGCGGAGCTATGGCGCCGCCCGGCTGGAGGCTGCCAGCGCCCGCGGCGTCAGCATCCGCGCCCGCTCCGTCGGCTCCATCCGTTCGATCCTCCAGAACGGCCTCGACCGGGCGCTGTTCCAGAAGCTGGTGGCCGGCGATTGGATCGAAAGGCACGAGGGGCTGCTGGTCACCGGGCCGACCAGCGTCGGCAAGTCCTGGCTGGCCTGCGCGCTTGCTCACAAGGCCTGCCGGGATGGCCGGCGCGTGCTTTACCAGCGGGTCCCCAGGCTGTTCGAGGCCCTCGCCATCGCCCGCGGCGACGGACGCCACAGCCGCGCCCTGAAGGCCCTGGCGAAGGTCGAGTTGCTGGTGCTGGACGACTGGGGCCTGGCGGTGCTGACCCAGGCGGAACGCGAGGATCTGCGGGAGATCCTGGAGGACCGCCATGGCCGCAGTTCCACCATCGTCACCAGCCGGGTGCCGGTCGCCCAGTGGGACGCCGTGATCGGCAATCCGACGCTCGCCAACGCCATCCTCGACCGCCTGATCCACAACGCCCATCGCATCGAGCTCAAGGTAGAAAGCATGCGTCGCACTGCTGCCAGGCGAGCCGCGTCAGCCGAAACGCTTGACGCCAATCCGCCTCCCTGATCCACCAAGCCGTCGGCATGACACCTGCCCACGATCACCGGAATACGCAGTCTAAACACGCGAGCAACACGCTTCGGCGCAGCGGAAGCGACGGATCTGGACATGCAGATCGACCACTCGGCCATGGGCCGGCAGATCGAGGACCCGCCGTCGGTGTAAGCTGTGAACAAGGTTCGAGTGCACCCCGCAACTCGGGCAGTGGCCGATGCGGCCTGCTCGGCGTGCGCTGATGGTAATCGTGTCGGCCGTCACCTCGACAGCCTCGAGCATGAGCCCGACTGGCAGAAGAGAACGCGGATCGAGGCTCGGCATCGCCAGCGCCTTCCTGATGGAGCGGTGCCCCATCAACGCCCCCCAGCACGCGAGGAGCGACAGAGCCCTTGTTCCATGCGGAGCCACAATGTCGGCGTCTTCGGCGGGTACAGCCTGCGCGCCGGCTTCCTTATCGCGCCGGCGCGCTCCTAGGCGAGCATCTTGCAGATGCAGCAGCAGTCGCGGCACAAAAGCGCCCAGGTGCTGTCCGCATACGTCAGAGCGCGCGACTCTTCGAGGAGCACACCGAAGGCGATTTTCTCTACCGCGGCAGTGCAGCCTGTTCTATGATTTTCGACGTATTTATGCGCATGCGATTCGGGATGAGATCGACATGAGACGCCGTAACTTGATGGTCGGCTTGGGCATGGCTCTTGCCGCACCAACATCTGTGATAGCGGCTGAGGTTGCCTGCTCGCCTAATCAGATGAGCGTCGCGCGCGCAGCGTTGCAAAGGGCAAAAACCGCGATGAACACTTCAATATCGCGCTTAGAAGCTCCGGACACCAATACCGTAAACAGACTACAGGAATGGTTTGGCAGATTCACCCCTCCTACGGTGACGCGCGTTAAGGATATTCTAACGCGAGCAGTGGTATTCACTGATGGGGTTAGCTTTCGCTGTTTGAATGTCTCTCAAGGTGTATATGCCTATGTATATTCTTCGCGGCCGTTTGGAATCACGCTAGGCGATCTATTTTTTCCTGCTCCGGAATTGGGATTTGACAGTAAGCCCGGTGTACTAATCCACGAAATGACTCATTTCACGCTTGTTGGCGGTACTGGTGATGCGGGCGGCCGATACGGTGTCGCAGCAGCACGGCAGCGCGCCATCGCCGATCCGAACTTGGCACTTAGAACTGCCGACAATTTCGAGTATTTTGTCGAGTCCATTGCGCTTCAGTAAATTGTCATTACGGCTCTTGGTGAGCCTCCGCTGATGTACCTCGCGTTCAGGCCCTCGCCCTCCAACCAGAACGGCGGGCTTATTGTCCCTGCAAGGCGGGTTGGAGATTGATGTTAAAGACAATCCGCTAGCGTAGCTGCGTAAGATTGAGGCGCTGATGGCCGGCGCGAGGGCGTTTGGTGAGCGTTAGGCGTAGAAACTTCGGCTTAATCGGACAGTTGGTATAATCAGTAGGGAGAGAGGCCGGGGCACGGAACCATGGACGAAGCGAAGCGCCTCGGCCGACCTGATGAGAAAGCCCCATGGCCCAAACAGAACGGGAGGTGATCCGCGCCAAGGTTGGCCTGTTGGCGATGGCCAAGCAGTTAGGCAACGTAGCTTGCTGCCGGTTTGGTGGACACCTGGGATAAGGTTTTCACCCGATCGGAGACCTTTGCATGGGACGAAGAACATTTAGCCGCGAGTTCAAACTCGAGGCGGTCAAATTGGTCAGGGATCGCGGGTGCGGTCTGCGGGCGGACGGCAGCCATGGTTGGAGGTCAGGCAGTTCGGCGGGCGGAGTTTCACAAGTCGGCCCGGAGATAGAAGCCATCTGTATTACCCCTGGTAATTGACATTACCGCTGGTAATGCGCGCGGACGCGAGGCAGGGTGCCCCGGGGGCGATCCGGGGGGATCTGGCGACAGTGGACGGGGACAGGACGGGCTTAGCGCGGGCCGGAGGGGCAACGGAGCTGACACCCGGCGCCGGCGTGGCGCTCGCCGAGCGGCTCGAGGCGCATGCCCGCGCCGCCCGCGGTGCCTTCGCGCCTGAGACCGAGCGCGCGCTGCGCAAGGCCTCGGCCGCCTTCACCGCCTGGGCAGCGGAGGCCGGCGTGCCGGTGCTGCCGTGCCCGCCGGCGTCGGTCGCCGCCTACGTCGACGCCCTCGCCACCCGTCCGCTGAAGCCCGCCTCCATCCGCCAGGCGGTCTGGGCGGTCGGCGCACTGCACCGCGCCGCCGGCCTCGACGACCCGGCCCGCGCCGAAGAGGTGCGCCTCGCGCTGAAGCGCATGGCGCGCGCACTCGGCACGCGGCAGCGCCAGGCCGCGCCGATCGGCGAGGACGACGTCCGCCTGCTGCTGCGCGTCGTCGGGCCCGAGCCGGCGATCCGCCTCCAGCGCGACGTCGCCCTGCTGCTCGTCATGCGCGACCTCCTCGCGCGCCGCGCCGAGGCCGTGGCGCTCGACGTCGAGGACATCGCCCCGGCGGCGGACGGCAGCGCGACGGCGCTCATCCGCCGCTCGAAGACCGACCAGGAAGGCGGCGGCGCGACACTCTGGCTGTCGCCGCGTGCGGTCGCGCAGCTGCGCCGCTGGACGGCGCTGGCCGGCATCACCGAGGGTGCGATCTTCCGCCGGCTGAGCAAGGCGGGCCGGCCCGGCGGACGGCTCGTGCCCTCCGCAGTGCCGCCGATCCTCAAGGGGCTCGCCGCCATCGCCGGGCTCGACCCGGTAGCCTTCTCAGGCCATTCGGCACGCGTCGGCATGACGCAGGACCTCGCCGCCTCGGGCGCCGAGCTGCCCGCGATCATGCAGGCGGGCCGCTGGAAGTCGCCGGCCATGCCGGCCCGCTACGCAGAGCGAGCCCTTGCCGGTCGCGGCGCCGTTGCGCGATTCTATGGACGGCGGGAAGGCTAGGACGACTGCCGCGACGACGTTGCGCGAACTCGCTGCGGCGCTCACCGCGCGCGGCGTGCCGGCACCTGCCGGCGGTCGCGCCTGGCATCCGATGCAGGTGAAGCGCGTCGTCGACGCCTGTCGCGGTTGACGCGTCGGGACCCGAGCCACGACAGCGCCTCGAGGAGGAGCGGCCGGCAGGGCAGGGGCTCAATCGAGCTTCGTGCTCCTCAGCCGCAAGGCGTTCCCCACCACGCTGACCGAGGACAGCGCCATCGCCGCCGCCGCGATCACCGGCGAGAGCAAGATGCCGAACAACGGGTACAGCACCCCTGCCGCAATCGGCACGCCGGCAGCGTTGTAGGCGAAGGCGAAAAACAGGTTCTCCCGGATGTTGCGCATCACCGCGCGCGACAGCCGCCGCGCCCGCACGATGCCGGTGAGGTCGCCGCCCAGCAGCGTCACGCCCGCGCTCTCGATCGCCACGTCGGTCCCCGTGCCCATCGCGATCCCGACCTCCGCCGCGGCGAGCGCCGGCGCATCGTTCACGCCGTCGCCGGCCATCGCCACGCGGCGCCCCTCGGCCTTGAGGCGCTCGACGATGCGCTGCTTGTCCTCGGGCAGTACCTCCGCCTCGACTTCAACGATGCCGAGGCGGCGCGCCACTGCCTCGGCTGTCGTGCGATTGTCGCCGGTGAGCATGACGACCCGCACGCCTTCGGCGGCGAGGCCAGCCAGCGCCGCTGGCGTCGTCTCCTTCACGGGGTCGGCGACAGCGACCAGCCCCGCGGGCGTGCCGTCGATAGCCACGAAGAACACCGTCGCGCCGTCGCCGCGCAGCCGCTCCGCCTCGGCGTCCAGCGCCGCGGTGGCGACACCGATCTCAGACATGAGCCGCGCATTGCCAACTGCGATGCGTCGCCCCTCGACGCTGCCCGTCACGCCGCGCCCGGTCGGCGCGTCGAAGCCCTCGACAGATGGAACGGCGAGCCCACGCGCCGTCGCGGCACGCACCACGGCTTCCGCCAACGGATGCTGGCTCGGGCGCTCCAGCCCGGCGGCGAGGCGCAGCAGCTCGGCCTCGGTGACGCCCCTGGCCGGCACCAGCGCGACCACCTCGGGCCGGCCCTGGGTCAGGGTGCCGGTCTTGTCCACGACGAGGGTGTCGATGCGCTCCAGCGCTTCGGCGTTCTTGATCAGCACGCCGGCCTGCGCGCCACGGCCGACGCCGACCATGATCGACATCGGCGTCGCCAGGCCCAGCGCGCAGGGGCAGGCAATGATCAGCACTGTCACCGCCGCGATCATGCCGAAGCCCAGCCGCGGCTCAGGCCCCCATACAGCCCAGGCCACGAAGGCCAGTGCCGCAACGGCGATGACCAGCGGCACGAACCAGCCGGAGACCTGGTCCGCCAGCCGCTGGATCGGCGCGCGGGATCGCTGCGCGCCTGCCACCATCCGCACGATCTGCGCCAGCACGGTGTCCTGCCCGATCCGGTCGGCGCGCATCACGAAGCTGCCCTGGCCATTCAACGTGCCGCCGACGACGCGCGCTCCCGGCGCCTTCGTCACGGGAACCGGCTCGCCCGTTACCAGGCTCTCATCCACATTGGAGATGCCCTCCAGCACCTCGCCGTCCAACGGCACCTTGTCGCCGGGCCGCACGCGTAGCCGGTCGCCAACGGCCACATGCGCCAGGGCAACCTCCTCCTCCGCCCCGTCCGCGCCGATCCGCCTCGCGGTGGGTGGGGCGAGGTCGAGCAGCGCGCGGATGGCGCCACCGGTCCGCTCGCGGGCGCGCAGCTCCAGCACCTGGCCGAGCAGCACGAGCATCACGATGACCACCGCCGCTTCGAAGTAGACCGCAACGGAGCCGTCAGCAGCACGGAACGCGTCCGGGAAGATGCCGGGCGCCACCGTCGCCACCACGCTGAACAGCCACGCGACGCCGGTGCCGAGGGCGATCAGCGTGAACATGTTGAGGCTGCGGGTGAGCAGGCTGCGCCAGCCCCGCTCGAAGAACGGCCAGCCGGCCCAGAGCACCACGGGCGTCGCGAGCGCAAGCTGGATCCAGTTGCCGACGCCCACCAGAAGCCGATCGACAGATGCCGGACTCGGGCGTCCATGACAGAACTACTCCGCGCCCTTGAGACAGACATCTACGCAGTGAAGAACCCGATGCAAACGCATCCGCGTCGCCGCCGTTAGCTTGCTTACAAATGCCAGTTACGGCGGGGGCACTTAGCTGGCGCGGCTCGTGGCCACGACGTCCTCGTCGGCCCTGACCGCCTCCAAGCCGCCCTCGCCGTCACAAGCCCAGCGCAGTTCGAGAGACTGGCGACTACCTGACCCAATGCCTATCGACAAAAGCGGAGCAACGACGATCATCTCCCGCAGTGGGTCGGCTTCAGAGGACTTCCCGAAAGGCCCGCGCGGGCCGTCGTTTCGTCGGTCATCGTGGGAATCTCCCGGTGTCAGGTTGAAGGTTTCGACAACCCACCCCGACCAGGAGTCAGCACGGTGGCCGCCCGGGCCGCTCTACTAGCGCGCCCAGCGGCTTCGATTCGAGCCCCGTGCCCTGTTCGCTCCTCCAACACCCCCCGGCTTTACAGCTTGGTCCTGACCGCCGTCCCTCCTCCTTCGGCCGGGAAGCCGCCGTCGATCATGAAGGTAGCGGAGGTTACGTAGGAGGCCTCGTCCGAGGCGAGCCAGAGCATCGGATAGGCCAACTCATCAGGGGTGCCCCAGCGCTGCAACACGCAAGGTGGAACCAGCGCATCGACCGCCTCGTTGCCCATGCGGTTCACGTGAAACGGCGTGCGGGTGTAGCCGGGGCAGATCGTGTTGACCCTGACGCCATGTTCCCCTTCCTCGAAGGCCATGGTCCGCGTGAGTGCGAGAACCGCCGCCTTCGACGCATCATAGGCGCCCATCCCCTTTCGACCGTAGACGGCGCCGGTGGAGGACACGTTGATGATGCTGCCACGGCCGCTGCGCCTCAACGCCGGCAGGGCTGCACGCGCCATGGACACGAAGCTGAGGAGGTTGACCCGCAGGATATCGTCCCATGCATCCCATGGCGCATCGGCGACGGCCTCGTAGCGTCGGATGCCGACGTTGTTGACCAGCACATCGATGCCGCCGAACTTCTTCAGTACGGCATCCACGGCCACCTGCGCCGCACCTTCCTCGCCGACATCGGCGACAACGCCCATGACCTGCGCGCCTGCAACCTGGCGCCGAATGCCCTCGACCGCCGCATCGATGACATCCGGGTCCCGGTCGATGAGCGCGACCTTCGCGCCCTCATTGCAAAAGATCCGGCCGGCGGCGGAGCCTATGCCGCCGGCGCCACCCGTTATGATGGCAACCTTGTTCTCAAGTCTCGTGCCTGACACAGGCGTCTCCATACTATTGAGCTTCGGATCGCTGCACCGCGTGATGACGGCGTCCGTTGGGGGAGCCCGGCGACTACGCCTTGGCGCCGGGCGTGTCCCGAACCCATCCGCCGTGCAGCCGGCGTCGTTCGAGACGGTTTTCGTGCCGCGCCCGCGGTTCCGGATGTCGTGCATCCCCAGGCGCGTGCACCACGGCCTTCCGAAACGCGCGGACCTACTGCGTTTCCAGACCGAGTTCCCGGAGCTTGTCGCGAACGGCGGTGAACCCGTTTCTCGCGAACTCATCCGCCGCTTCCGGCGCCCTGGGCGCGGCCGTCAACATGCCAATCTCGGCCAGTTTCGAGATGACCTGGGGGTCGCTGATGGCGCGGTTCAAGGCATCATTGATCCGATTCACCATCGCGTCCGGCGTGGCGCGCAGCACCGCCACCCCCTGCCAATACGGCAGGTCGAGCGCCATGCCCGCCTCACGAAGCGTGGGAACGGTGGGTTGTGCTGCCAGCCGATCCGGCATGGCCACGGCAATCATCTTGAGTTGCCCGGTCTGCATGAAGGGGAACGGGGTGTTTGCATCGGTGAATCCGGCAGCGATGCGACCCGCGGCCAGGTCGGTCACGGTGAACGTCGTGCCTCGGTACGGCACGTGCTCCATGCTGACGCCAGCCTCGCGAAGGAAGGCGGCCATGGTGACGTGTGTGATGCTGCCCGCCCCGGAACTACCGAACTGGAAGTGGTTCGGGCCGTGAGCCTTGAGCAGGTTTACGAACTCGCTGACCGTGGACACGTTCAGCGACGTCGGCACCATCAGGACCATGGGTATGACGACGAGGGTGCTCACCATCCGGAAGTCCCGGACCGAATCATAGCCGAGTGACGGCAGGAAATGCGGGGCCAGGGAATATGCCCCCATCTCCATGCTGTAGATTGTGTTGCCATCGGCAGGAAAGCTGCGCAACGCCGCAGCGGCGAGCGTGCCCGAAGCACCGGGACGGTTCTCGACGACAAAGGTCTGGCCGAGGATCCTGCCGGCAACTTCCGCGATGATGCGGACGCTGACGTCTGTACCGCTGCCCGCCGGGAAACCGACCAGCCAGCGGATAGGCCTTGCGGAGGTCTGGCCGGAAGCGGCCTTAGGCAAGAGCAGAGTAGCCGGCAGCGCCGGTGCCGCCTGCATGAAGCTGCGTCGCGTGAGTTTCATGATATCGTTTCCTCTGGTTGAGGGTGACATGTGGTCCCGGTGCTCAGGCCGGGCATTCCGAAGCTCATCGATAGCGCTTTCCTCCCAAAGCACGCTCGTCGGTGCTTCGCGTGCCCGGCGGTCGGTTCACCATGGCCGCGGAACCTGAATGGCGGCGCCGCTGTCCAGCAGCGCTGCGATCTCGTCTGCGTCGATGCCTATCCCCTCCAGGATCGCCCTGGTCTCCCAACCCCGCGGTTGCGCGAAGGCGCCAGGATCGGGATAGGCGCCCTCCTGGCGAATGGTGGAGCGAATGGCCGTGACCGCGCCCTCTGTTGGATGGCGCTCGGGTGACATGAGACCGACGGCGGCCAGGTGGGGGTCATCGCTCAGGCTCTCCAGCGTATGGCAGGGCATCGCCGCGATGTCGGCGGCCCCGAAGATCGCGAGCCATTCCCGCGTGGTCTTGCCGGACAGCCCGGCACCGCGGACCTCGAACCATTCCTGTACGTTCCGTGCACGCGCGGCGACGGTCGCGAAGCGCTCGTCCTCCAGGAGATCCTCCCTCGCCACCGCGCGCAGGAAGGCCCGTACCTGTGGATCGGTGTTGATGGTGACCGAGATCCAGCCATCAGCCGTGCGCAGGGGCTTGTTGCGAGGGTTCAGGAGACGTTGGTCGCCGGCAGGCCCGACCGGGGGATCGAAGCTCTGCTGGGCCAGGTGCTCCTGCAGCACGAAGGCGGCCATGGTCTCGAACATCGGGACTTCGATGCTGCTGCCGCCCGCGCCGGCATTGCGCCTGATCACCGCGGCGAGGATGGCGCCCGCCGCGATTTCGCCGACCACGTGGTCGCAAACCACCATGGGAACGTAGGACGGCTCGCCATCGCGTGCGCCGAACAGGCCAGCAACACCGCTCGCGCCCTGCACCACGCTGTCGTAGGTGGGGCGGCCGGCATAGGGCCCATCCGTACCATAGCCCGTGATGAGGCAGTGGATGGTGTTCGGATGGCGCGCGCGCACGGAGGCTGCATCCAGCCCCAGGCGTTCCAGCGCATGCGGGCGCATGTTGGCCACTACCACATCGGCCCATTCCAGCAGGCGGGCCATGACATCGCGCGCGCCAGGCTTCTTCAGATCCAGGCTGATGTTCCGCTTGCCTCGGTTGAGGTGGAGGTAAGTCCCCGAGTGCTGGCCGGTCCGCGATGCGCCGCCGAGCCCGCGCATAAGGTCACCCTCGGGCGCCTCGACCTTGATCACCTCGGCGCCGTACTGCGCCAGGCGCCAGGTGCAGGCCGGGCCGACCACGACGCTGGTGAGATCGAGCACCCGCAATCCTGACGGAGAGGCGATCGCGGTCGTGCTTCCCGTTCCCATGTGGTGTCCCCCCTCCCGACGCCCGGCGCCGGTTCTTGCTTCGCGTCGCCGCGGCTGGACGACCTCACACACGATTTCGCGGGCGGTGTCAAATTTTTATTGGTGAAAAACCTTCCGATCGTGAGCACGCCATCCAGCCGTTGCGAAGACGGCATCAATTTCACCGATGGAAATTTGACGGCACCAATGAAATGTGGTGAACCGGTGGACATTGGATCTGGGGAGGCGGCACGATGCTCATGGAAGGCCGGGTTTGCGTGGTCACGGGGGCGGCTTCCTCTAGGGGGATCGGCCGCATCACCGCCCTGCTGCTCGCGGCCCATGGCGCTCGCGTCGCTCTGCTGGATATCAGCCCCGGCGTTGCGGACGCCGCCAGTGAGGTCGCAAGCGCGCATCCGGGCTCCGATGCGCTCAGCCTCGTTTGCGACATTTCTTCCCGCGCGGATTGTGAGCGGGCCGCCTCGAGCGTCGTGCAATCCTTTGGCCGGATCGACGCCCTCATCCACAGCGCCGCGATCATTCGCTCGGGCCGCTTTCAGGACATCTCCGAGAAGGATTTCGACGACGTCATAGCCGTGAATCTGACCGGCGCCTTCAACGTCGCCCGCGCCTTCGCGCCTGTCATGATGGCGCAGGGATCAGGGTCCCTCGTCAATGTCGCCTCCGTCGCGGCGCAGCGTGGCGGCGGATTGTTCGGCGGCGCCCACTACGCAGCGTCGAAAGGCGGGGTGCTCAGCCTGACGCGAACCCTGGCGCGCGAGCTCGGTCCGTCCGGTGTGCGGGCCAATGTGGTCTGCCCGTCGCTCATCGCCACGGAATTCGTCACCGAATCAATGTCGGCCGAGCGTCTGCAGGAGTTGAGCGCCGGCATCCTGCTTGGCCGGCCGGGACGCCCGGAGGAAGTCGCCTCCGCCTGCCTGTTCCTTGCCTCCGACCTGTCCTCCTACATCACCGGCGCCACGCTCGACGTGAATGGCGGTCTCCACATCCATTGAGTTTCCCGTCGCGTACCCCTACGGATCAAGCAAGGAGAAGAACCATGGCGACACGCTTCCATCACGTGAATTTCGCGTCGAAGCTTCTGCCGGAGCTGGAGGGCTTCTACAAGGAAGTGCTCCAGCTCGATGAGTCACACGCCTACGCCGGCGCGTCGGCGAATGCGCAGATCAAGAACCAGGGCTACGGCGGCCGCGTCGCCTTCCTGACCGATGGCGCGGTGGAGATGCATCTCTCCACCAAGGACCTCAACGTCGCCTTCCGGACGAAGCAGGCGATCAATCCGCTCGCCAACACCCATATCGCGTTCCGTACCGACGACATCGACGGCATCAAGCGCCGGCTTGAGGAACGCGGCGTGCCCTACGCCGATTACGGCGCCTGGGCCATCAAGGGCTGGACGCAGATCTTCTTCTACGACCCTGAGGGGAACATCGTCGAAGTCCACCAGGTCGAGACATCCGGCTCCGAGCCTGCAGCCTGACGCCAGCGCTCAAGGCGGGCGCCGAGCCCCAGTGGCAACGGAAGGTACGACATGACCGAGAGGAAGATGCACGACCTTCCAAAGACCGGTGTCAGTCGGACCGAGACTTGCAGCCTTGCCGTCGTGCGCCGTGTGGCGGCCATGCTTGGCCTGAACCCGGACGCATGGCGGGAAGGCGACCCCCTGCCGCGCGGCTGGCAGTTCATCTTGCTCGGTGCCGACACGCCACGCGCCGCCCTGCGTGAGGACGGCTTTCCTGGCCTCGGCGTGCCGCTCCCCGACCTTGGGCTGCCGCGACTGCTGATCGGCGGGCGCAACGTTTGGTTCCTCGGCGAGATCCCCATCGGTGCAAGCCTGCGCCGGGACAGCCGCATCGATGCCATTTTGCGCAAGGAGACGGCGAAGGGCCCGATGGCGTTCGTGACGGTCGCCCATGACCTCTACCTCAGAGGTGCCGCCGAGCCGGTGCTCGCGGAAACGCAGACCTATGTCCTGCTCGCCGCGGCGCTGCCGACGGTGCCCCCGGCCGCTGATCCCGCCGCACATGCCCCCCCTGCGGGCAGCCGGAGGGTGGTTCCGGACGACACTCTGTTGTTCCATTACTCAGCTCTCGGCTTCAACTCCCACCGCATCCACCTGGACAGGGCCTATGCACGGGAGGTGGAGGGCTTCCCCGACCTCGTCGTGAACGGCGGCCTGACGACGCTGCTGCTGACGGAACACCTGCGCACCGCGCACTGTGCCTCCCCGTCCGCCTTGAAGGCGCGCTACCTGGCGCCGCTTTTCAGCACGCGGCCGATGACCCTGGCGGCGGAGGAGAGGCAGGGTGGCTGGCTTCTGCAGGCGTTCGACGATGTCGGCCGCCTGGCGGTCGATGTAACCGTCGATGCCTGACCCCGACCACGCATGGCGGGGGGCTGATCTTGCGCGGGATGTTGTCAGGGCTGCGTCGTCGTGGCGCAATGGGCCGTCGTGATCAGGCGGGAAAAGGCAGTGGGCAGGCGTGAGCAGCAGGAAACAACAGGCGGTTGAGCGCCCTCCCGAGGAGGCGGAGGACGAGGACCGGCAGCGTCTCTACGCGGCGCCCGCCCTGGAGAAGGGGTTGGACATCCTGGAGCTTCTCGCCGGTCAGGAGGCGGGGCTTACTCGCCGAGACATCGCGGAGAGACTCGGGCGCTCGGTCGGCGAAGTGTTCCGCATGGTCGAGTGCCTGGCGCGCCGCTCCTACCTGATCCAAAACCAGGACACCTACGCGCTCAGCATGAAGCTTTTCGAGCTGGCGCATGAATTCCCACCGATGAACCGGCTGCTAAAGGAGGCCCTGCCGCGGATGGACGCGCTGGCAAAGGCGATTGATCAGTCCTGCCATCTTACGGTGCTCAGCGGCCTCCGCCAGCTTGTGGTCGCGCAGGTTGACCCGCCAGCCGGCATGGGGTTCAGCGTCAAGATTGGGGCCACGCTCGATCTGGTGAAGTCTGCCTCGGGGCACGTGCTGCTTGCCTTTGCCCCCGAGGAGGAGGCGCGCCGCCTGCTCACGCGGGCGGCGGCTGACGCGGAGCGCCGGATGGCTGAGAAGGCCATCGCCAAGGTCGCCAGGCAAGGTTTCGCCAGCATGCGCAGCCGGCAGTTCAGCGGGCTTGACGCGATCAGCTACCCGATCCTGAACAGGCAGGGCCATGCCGTCGCTGCGCTGACAGTCCCCTACGTGACGCGCCTCGACGAACCCGCAAGCAAACCTGCCTCCTATGCACAGGAGCGGTTGGCGGAAGCGGCAACAGAACTGAATGTCGCGGTGGGTGGCAAAGCGGGCATCGCGTCCTCGCGGGAACGCCCTGGAAGACGGCGCGCCACGGCAGATGGCCAGATGCCATCTTCCTGATGGGCGGTCCGCCAAGTCCTGCGGGGCTCCCACCTCAGACGCGGTCGTGGGGCGCGGATGCGGTCCGCACCGACGGTCGCAGCCGGGATTCCACAAGCCCCGCAGGATCCCGGTTCAGGCCCGTTGCACGATGTCTGGGTGTAGATCAGCGCTGAACCGGGACTCTGTCGCTCGTTGCGTGGTAAGCGGCGTTATGGGGATGGAACCCCAACACAAAGCCGACGGCGATGCCGTATCTCGTTCCTTGCTTCTTGCTACCGCCGGTTCTAGTCCCTGAGGCTGCTGAGGTCACTGCCGATAAGATCGCCATCAGTGCATGCAGGGACGGCGGCGCCGGCAACTGCCCATATTGTGGCGTGTCCTCGGACCTCGTGCAGGGCCTGCTCCGGCGCCGCATTCTCGATTTTCCGGCCTACGGGCGGGCGGTCCAGTTGCATGTCCGGATCCGCCGCCTCGCTCGATACCAGTAGCATCGCCTCCGCGCTTGGCTGCCGTTTCTTGTCCAATAACGGCGTGCGCGTAACGGCGCGGAACGTCAGCGCCTCGACGGTGGGTCCGGCGGCGGCGCCTTTGTCGTTGTATGGGGCGAAGCGGCGGCTGCCGTGAGAACTCGGACCCGCCAGAAGGGGGCCGGCATCGAAGAACGCCGTGCCCTCTGTCCTTCCGGCCGCCCGTTCAGGCGTTCGCCCGCGTACTCACCAGTGCGGCCACCGCATCGGCCGTCGCGGCCGATAGCGTCCAGCCGAGATGCCCGTGGCCGGTGTTGTAAAACACCCGCGGGTTCCGGCCGCGGGCCACGCGCGGCATCATGTCCGGCATCATCGGGCGGAGCCCCGCCCACGGCACGGCGTGGCGCGTGCTCATGCCGGGGAAGTGGGCGCGGCACCAAGCGACGAGCGGCGCGATGCGCTCGGCGCGGATGTCGCGGTTGTAGCCGTTGAACTCTGCCGTCCCCGCCACGCGGAAGCGCCGCGCGCCGAGCCGGCTGGTCACGATCTTGGACTTGTCGTCGAGCAGGCTGACCCAGGGCGCGGCCGCCTGGTCCGCCGGATCGTCGAGTTGCACAGTGATGGAGTAGCCCTTCACGGGATAGACGTTGATCCGGTCGCCTAGGCTCTCGCCGAGTTGGCGGGACATGACGCCGCCGCAGACCACGACTTTGTCGAAGTGCTGCGTCTCCTGCGGATGCGCCGCGCCGTCCAGCGTCGGCTCCGTGGAGCGGCAGACCACGGTGACGCCGTCGGAGCCCGCATCGGTGGCGAGCACCTCGGTCGAGAAGCGCATTGCGACGCCGTGGCGTTCGCAGGCCAGCGCGAGCCCGTTGGTGAATTTGTGTATGTCGCCGGTAAAGTCGGACGGGGTGTAGAAGCCGCCATACACATCGCCGCGCAGCGCCGGCTCGATGGAACGGATCTCGGCGGGTGTCACGGCGCGCCGCTCCAGCCCGCCCTTGGCCAGCAATTCGGTGACGCGCGTGGCCGCATCGAAGTCGCGCTTTGTCTCGTAGAAATGGAGGATGCCGCGGTCCTCGGCGTCGAAGTTGATGCCCTCCTCCGCCGCCAGCCGGCGGAGGTGCTGGCGAGCCTCGAGCGCGAGGCGAGCGGTGGAGACCGTGTTCTCCTCGTAGCGCGGGATGGAAGCGACGAACTCCGCCATCCAGGAAAGCTTGTGCCAGGACGGGCGGGGGTTCACGAGCAGCGGGGCGCCGGGGGAGAGCATCCACTTCATCCCCTTCAGCACCGTGGCCCAGCTGTTCCACACCTCGGCGTTGGAGGCCGAGAGCTGCCCGCCATTGGCGAAGGAGGTCTCCATCGCGGCGTAGGGGTGGCGGTCGAAGACGGTGACCGCATGGCCGCGGCGCGCCAGGTTGTAGGCCGTGGTGATGCCGGTGATGCCGGCGCCGATCACGGCGATGGTCTCGGATTCTGAACGGGGCATGAGCACTCTCCGCCCGCGCGCCTCGCGCGGGTTTGAATGCCCCCTCTGTCATTGGCCTGAGAGCATCACCGCCGTCCCATCGCGGGCCAGGGGCTTACACCGTCGGCGGGAGCTGCTGCTCCACTTTTCAGAGTTCAAGAACGGTTGCGGTACGTGGGCCTGAGAGTTTCCGGGGCGGTTGCTCCTTCGGCGTCCTCGCCGGCCTCACGACCGGCGCGGACTCTCCCGCAAGGACTTCATGCCGATCAATGAGGCCGCGCGTCAAGCGGATTGCACAGCGCCACGACCCGCATCGGATCGGCGCGTCATTCCGGCTGGATTCCGGCGCGCCGGATGAAGGCGCCCCATCGCGCCGTCTCCTCCGCCAGCAGCCGCGCCAGCGACGCGGTGTCGCCCGTCATCGGCTCCGCGCCGATCCGCGCCAGGCGCTCGGCCACGGCCGGATCAGCCAGCAGCCGCGACAGCAGCGCCGAGAGCGATGGGCGCGCCGCCACCGGCACGGCACGCGGCGCGAGCATGGCGAACCACGGGTCCACCGCGAAGCCCGGCACCCCGGCCTGCGCCATCGTCGGCAGGCCCGGGAGGGCCACGATCCGCTGCGACGTTGTCACGGCCAGCGGTACGAGGCGGCCGGAGCCGATATGAGGACCGGCGGAGGTGACGCTGTCGAACATCATGTCCACGCGGCCCGCCACGAGATCCGTCACGGCCGGCGCCGAGCCGCGATAGGGCACATGCTCCAGCGTGAGCCCAGCGAGATCCGCGAACAGGGCGCCGGCCAGGTGGATCGAGGTGCCGCTGCCGGCCGAGGCGTAGGTCAGCGCACCGGGTCGGCGACGAGCCTCGGCGACCAACTCGGCCACGCTGCGCCACTGCCGCGCAGCCGGCACGACGAGGATGTTCGGCACCACCGCGACCGGCCCGACCGGCACGAAATCGGCCTCGGCATAGGGCAGGCGCGGATAGAGCGCGGGGTTCACCGCATGCGCGATCGAGACCATCAGCAGCGTGTGCCCATCGGGCGCCTGCGCCGCCGCGCCGGTGCCGGTCGTGCCGCCCGCGCCGGGGCGATTTTCCACCACGACCGGCTGGCCCAGCGCTTCCGCCATCGGGCCAGCCAGGATGCGCGCCATGGCGTCGATCGCCCCACCCGGCGGGAAGGGCACGACGAGGCGCAGCGGGCGATCCGGCCAGGGGCGCGGCTGCGCAAGGGCGGGCAGCGACAAGGGGACCAACGGCGGGCCGGCGGCGAGCGCCAGCAGCGAACGGCGGCGCATCACGCCACCCCGCTGCCGGTTGCGTCGGCGACCAGATGCAGCATCGCCCGCAGCCCGACCAGCGGCCCGGCCTCGTCCACGGTGAAGCGCGGGGAGTGGTTCGGCGCAGCGCGCGCAGGGTCCTGGCCTGGCGGCGTCACGCCGACCCAGAAGAACAGGCCGGGCGCCTGCTGCGCGAGGAAGGCGAAATCCTCGCTCGCGGTATGGCGCGGGTTGATCCGCAACCCATCGCGCCCGGTGACCCTCGCGAGGCTCGGCGCTATGCGATCGGCCAACGCCGGATCGTTCACCAGCGCCGCATAGCCGCCCGGCTCCCACACCACCTCCGCCGCGCCGTCCATGCCTTGCGCAACGCTTTCCGCGAGCGTGGTGACGCGACGCTGCATGAAGGCGCGGCGGCCTTCGTCATAGGTGCGGAGCGTGCCGCTCATCTCGACACGGTCGGGCACTATGTTGTGCCGCGCGCCGCCATGGATGGTACCGATGGTCAGCACCGAGGGATCGTTCACGTCCACCTGCCGGCTCTGGATGGTCTGCAGCGCCGTTACGATCTGCCCGGCGATGACCACCGGATCAACCCCGTCCCAAGGCATCGCGCCATGTGCCTGGCGGCCGCGCACGGTGATGCGGAAGGTGTCCGAACTCGCATGCGCCGGGCCGGGGCGATAGGCGATCTGGCCGGTCGTCATGCTCGTCAGCACATGCAGGCCGAAGACCATGTCGGGCTTCGGCGCTTCGAAGGCGCCCTCAGCCAGCATGCGGCGCGCGCCGCCAATCTCGCCGCCGGGCAGTCCTTCCTCGGCGGGCTGGAACAGCAGCACGGCGGTGCCGCGGAGATCAGCGCGATGCTGCACCAGGACCTCCGCCGCGGCCATCAGGATGGCGACGTGGCAGTCATGGCCGCAGGCATGCATAACCGGCACCTCCGCGCCGTCCCACGTCGCACGGCGACGCGAGGCGAAGGACAGGCCCTC
Source organism: Falsiroseomonas sp. (assembly GCF_051859025.1). Lineage (GTDB taxonomy): Bacteria > Pseudomonadota > Alphaproteobacteria > Acetobacterales > Acetobacteraceae > Falsiroseomonas. The sequence continues at coordinate 137,124 of NZ_JBHYGL010000003.1, forward strand.
CGGTTCCTGCACCGGCAGCGCATCCATGTCGGCGCGGAGCGCGACGGTAGGCCCATCACCGGCACCGCCCCGCAGCACGGCGACGACGCCGGTGGCGCCCACCCCCTCGCGCACCTCGAAGCCGAGGCGGCGGAGATGCGCGGCGACCAAGGCGGCGGTGCGGTGCTCCTGGTTGCCGAGTTCCGGGTTCGCGTGGATGTCGCGCCGCCAGCCGATCATCCGGCTCTCGATCGCCGAGGCCGCTGCGTCCAGCCGGCGGTGCAGGCCGGAAGCCGCGCCGGGCGTGACCTGCGCCGCGGCAAAGCGGGTAGCGAGCGCGCCGGCGGCGCAGCAGGCGCAAGCGGCCAGGAAGCCGCGCCGCGTGGTGGCTGGCGTGACCGCCTCCGCCTGCAACGATGTGCGGGAGGTGGAGCCAAGGAGAGAGCGGAGCCGAAGCATCACGCGGCCCTCCGCATGGGCACGGGCGGTAGGCCCAGGATTCGGCGCGCGGTGGCGGCGTCGGCCACCGGTCGGCAGGCCTCGGCGGCGAGTTCCACCGTGCGGCGCACCAGCGCGGCGTTGGAGGGCGCGAGGGTGTGGCGATCCATGCGGATGTTGTCCTCGAGACCGGTGCGGACATGGCCGCCGCGGGCCAGCGCCCAGCGGGCCACAGTGAACTGGTCGCGCCCGATGCCGGCCGCGGTCCAGGTCGCGCCGGGGATCAGCTTGTGCATAAGCGACAGCTCGAAATCGAGAATGTCCTCTCGTGTAGGCAGGGCGTGCTTCACGCCGAAGACGAACTGCACATGCGGCGGCGGCAGGATGAGGCCTTCATCCACCAGCATCTTCGTATTGGTCAGCATGGCCAGGTCGAAGACCTCGATCTCGGGCTTGATGCCGAGATCGCGCATCGTCGTCGCCAGGTCGCGTACGAAGGCAGGGGGGTTCTCATAGACGATGGTCGGGAAGTTGACGCTGCCGGTGGCGAGGCTCGCCATGTCGGGGCGGTGCATCAGCGGCGCACCGCGGGCCGCCAGCTCACGCCCCCGGCCGCCGGTGGAGAACTGCACGATCATGTCGGGGCAGTGGCGCCGGATGCCGTCCTGGAAGGCGGCGAACTTGGCGGGGTCGCTGCTGCTCGTCTCATCGTCGTTGCGGACATGGACGTGAACGAGGGTCGCACCGGCCTCATAGGCGGCGTGTGTGCTCTCGATCTGCTCGGCGACCGTGACGGGAAGCGCCGGGTTGTCCTTCTTGCGCGGCACCGATCCGGTGATCGCGACCGCGATGATGACGGGGTCGTTCATGTCCGCTTCCTCCTCAAACGCCCAGGCATCGGTGCATCAGCTCCTCATCGGCCCGCAGCGCCGCGGGCGCGCCGTCGAAGACGACGCCGCCCTTCACCAGCACGATGCTGCGGTCCACGAGCGAGAGGATCGCCGCGACGGTCTTGTCCACCACCACCGTGGCGATGCCCGTCTCGCGGATCGTGGCGATGACGCGCCAGATGTCGTCGCGGATCAGCGGCGCGAGCCCTTCCGTCGCCTCGTCCAGGATCAGCAGGCGCGGATTGGTCATCAGCGCGCGGCCGATCGAGAGCATCTGCTGCTCGCCGCCCGAAAGCTGGTCGCCACGGTTGCCGAGCCGTTCCTTCAGGCGCGGGAAGGTGTCCAGCACCCGCTCCTCCGTCCAGTTCCGCTGGCCGTCCACGCCGGGCCGCGCGGCCAGGCGCAGATTCTCGGGCACGGTCAGGCTGGCGAAGATACCGCGCCCTTCCGGCACCACCGCGATGCCGCGGCGGACGCGCCGGAAGGGCGCCTCGCGCGAGACATCCTGGCCGTCCATCAGCACCTGCCCACCGCGCAGCGGCACCAGGCCCAGCATGGTTCGCAGCAGCGTGGTCTTGCCCATGCCGTTGCGACCCATCAACCCGATCGCCTGGCCGGGGGCGACGGCGAAGTCCACGCCGTGCAGCACCATTCCGGTGCCGTAGCCGGCCTGGACACCCTTGGCCTCGATGATCGGCGTCATGCTGCATGCCCCAGATAGGCGTCGCGGACGGTGGCGGAGGCGCGGATGGCCGCCGGCGCGCCCTGTTCCAGGACCTGGCCGTCCACCATCACGGTCACGCGGTCCGCCACCGCGAAGACCACGTCCATGTCGTGTTCGATCAGCATCACGGCGTGGTCCGCCGCGAGCTCCTTCAGCAGCCCCGCGAGCCGCTCGCTCTCCTCAGGCCCCATGCCGGCCAGCGGCTCATCGAGCAGCAGCACCGTGGGACCGGCCGCGAGCGCCATCGCGATCTCCAGCTGGCGCAGCTGGCCATGGCTGAGCGTGCCCGCGACGCGCCCGGCCAGCGCACCGAGGCCGACGCGGGTGAGGGCAGCCTCCGCCGCCTCGGTGGGCGCGTGCTCGCTCGTCACGACCTGCAGGTAGCGCCGCAGCGGCGTGATCCTGGCCTGCGCGGCGAGGCGGACATTCTCCCGCACCGTCATCGGCTTCAGCACGTTGGTCCGCTGGAAGGAACGGCCGACACCGGCGCGCGCGAAGCGCCAGGATGGCCAGTCGCCGACCTCCGCGCCATGCAGCAGAAGCCGCCCGGCGCTTGGGCGCAACTCGCCGGAGAGCAGGTTGGTCAGCGTGCTCTTGCCGGCGCCGTTCGGGCCGATCACCGCATGCAGCTCACCGACATGCAGCACGAGGTTCACGGCGTTGACGGCGACCAGGCCGCCGAAGCGGCGGGTCAGGCCGATGGCCTCCATCGCGGGGGTGATCATGGCGAGACCTCCTTCGGGCGGGTGGCGGGTTCGGCCTCCGGCATGCCGCGCCGCAGCGAGGGCAGCCTGATCCCGGCCAGGCCGTGGCGCAGGCCGAGCACGACGGCGAGGATCACCAGGCCCTCGACCAGCCGCTGCCGCTCCGTGATGAGCTGCGCGACCTCGCCCAGTCCGACCCAGGCGAAGGCGCCGAGGATCGGGCCGTGCAGCGCGCCGAGACCGCCGAGCAGGATCATCAGCAGTGCCTCCGCGCTGCGGTGCCAGGCGAGCAGTTCCGGGCTGACGAAGGCCTGCGTCATGCCCCACATGTGCCCCGCGATGCCGGCCAGCGCACCGGCCAGCGTGAAGGCGCCGAGCTGAAGCCAATAGGTGTCGAAGCCCATGGAGCGCATGCGGTGCTCATTCGCGCGGATGCCGAGCAGCGCCCGCCCGAACATCGTCCGCAACAGCGCGGCGAGCCCAAGATACATCGCCACCAGCACGCCGAGGTTGACCAGCAGCATCACCGTCGGCCGGTCCTGGCGGGAGACCACCCATTCCAGCCCGAACACCGAGAAGGTGGGCCGCGCAACGAAGACACCGTCCGCGCCGCCGCCGAGCGGCGTGTCGTGGAAGACGAAGAACAGCATCTGCCCGAAGGCGAGCGTGGTCATCAGGAAGAAGAAGTTGCGGGTGCGCAGCGCCAGCGCGCCGACGGCGAGCGCCGCCAGCCCCGAGAGCAGCACCGCGGCCGGCAGGGTGATGAAGACGGAGATGCTCGGGCCATGCGCGCCCATCAGGTGGATGGCGTAGGCACCGACGCCGAAGAAGGCGGCGTGGCCCAGGCTCACCAGCCCGGTGACGCCGACCAGCAGCTGCAGGCTGAGCGCGAACATCGCGAAGACGACCGCCGTGGAGACCAGCTCCAGGTGGTAGGGCGAGGCGAAGAGGGGGAGCGAGGCCACAGCGAGGGCGGCGCAGCCCAGCAGGACGGACCCGGTGCGACCGGCGACGGTGAGCATGGCGTCAGCTCCTCGCGAAGAGGCCGGTCGGCCGCCAGAGCAGCACGAGGGCCATCAGGACATAGACGGCAAGCCCGGACGCGAAGGGCAGATAGGCCTTCGAGAGCGTGTCCACGATGCCGATGAGCAGCGCGCCCCAGAAGGCGCCGGCGATAGAGCCGACGCCGCCCACCACGACCACGACGAAGCAGATGATCAGGAAGCCGTGGCCCATGTTCGGGTAGACCGAGTGCAGCGGCGCGGCGAGCGCACCCGCCAGCATCGCGAGCGCGGTGCCCACGGCGAAGACGACCATGTGGATCCGCCGTGCATCGAGGCCGAGCAGGTCCACCATCTCGGGCTTCTCCGCCGCCGCGCGGATCGCGGAGCCGATGCGCGTGCGCTCGATCGCCAGGAACATGGCCCCGGCGATGGCGAGGCACGCAGCCAGAACCGCGAGACGGTAGGCGGAGTAGGAGAAATCCCCCACCATCGGCACGGCGACATCGAGCGCCGCGGGCACCGGCACCGAGTGGAAGTCGTTGCCGATCAGGATCGAGCGGCCTTCCTCGAACAGCAGGATCAGCGCGAAGGTCAGCAGCACCTGGTCAAGATGCTCGCGGTGATAGAAGCGCCGGAACAGACCGCGCTCGAGCACCGCGCCGAGGGCGAGGCCGCCCAGCACCGCCGCGGGCAAGGCGAGCCAGAGCGAGCCCGTCCCGCCGGAGACCACGAAGGCGATGTAGGCGCCGACCATGAAGAGGCTTCCATGGGCGAGGTTGATCACGCCCATGACGCCGAAGATGAGGGTGAGGCCGCTGCTGATCAGGAACAGCAGCAGCCCGTATTGCAGCCCGTTGAGGAGCTGCGCGGCCAGGCCGGACATTGTGGTTCTTCCTCCCTTGCGTGCCGCGGCTCAGGCCGTCGGCATGCGGCAGCCGGTGCCTGGATCGGCCAGCTGGGCGGCGGCGACACCGACCACCAGGTTCTGGCCGCCGCGCGCCTCTCGCAGGTAGATGTCCTGGACCGGGTTGTGCTGCGGCGAGAGGGTGAAGGTGCCGCGCGGGCTGTCGATGCGCGCACTCCGCATCGCGGCGACCAGCGCGCGCTCCGCGGCGATGTCCCCGCGCGTCGCCTCGAGCCCCGTCGCGAGCAGCTGGCCCGCATCGTAGCCCTGCACCGCGTAGACGTCGGCCTCACGACCGGTGCGCTCCCGGAAGGCCCGGCGGAAGCCGATATTGCGCTCGGTCTGGATGCCGTCACCGTAGTGCAGCGCCGTGCGCACGCCCTCGGCGGCCGCGCCCTGGGCGGTGAGCGTCCCCTCCGTGAGGAAGCCCGAGCCGACGAGGGGGATGCGATCCTTGAGGCCGGCCGAGGCATAGTCGCGCACGAACTGCACCGCGCCACCACCGGCGAAGAAGGCACCCACGGCCTCCACGTTCAGGCCGGCGATCTGGGCGAGGATCGGCTGGAAGTTGTTTTCCGGGAAGGGCAGCGTCAGCTCCCGCACCAGTTCCGCGCCACCCGAGCGCAGGCCCTCGCGGAAGCCCTCCGTCGCCTCCTTGCCCGCCGCATAGTCCCAGGTCACCCAGGCCGCGCGCCGCACGCCACGGTCGGCGAGCGACTTGCCGATGGCGAAGGCCGGCTGCCAGTTGGTGAAGGAGGTGCGGAAGATCGTCGGCGCGCAGAGTTCACGCGTCGCCGCGGCGTTGCCGGCGTTCGGGATGATCAGCGGAATGCCACGCTCGCGGGAGGCCTGCACCATCGCCATCACCACGCCCGAATGCACGGTGCCGACCATCGCGCCGACGCGCTCCCGGCCGACCAGGCGGTTGACGTTCTGCACCGACTTCGCCGGGTCGGATTCATCGTCGAGCCGCACGACCTGGATCGTGCGGCCGCCGAGGCGCCCACCCTTCTCCGCCAGGTACATCTCGAAGGCGGCCGCGATATTCTCACCGAGCGAGGCGAATGTGCCGGAGAAAGGCAGCATCAGCCCGATGCGGAGCGCCGCGCCCTGGGCGAGCGCAGGGCGGGACAGCGCGCCCGCGGCAAGGGTGGTGGCAGCGCCGGCAAGCAGCGTGCGGCGCGAGACGGTGGATGTCGTGTTCGGGTTCATGTCCGTGTCCTCTCTGTTCATTGGTTCAGCTGGTTCTTGCTGGGCGTGGTCAGTCGGCGATCGCCGAGGGGTGGCGCGCCAGCGGCGTCACCTGGATGTCCATGAAGGGGAAGAGCGGCAGCGTGCCGAGGATGGCGTGCAGCTCGTCATGGTCGGCCACGTCGAAGACGCTGTAGTTCGCGTAGGCGCCGGCGATCCGCCACAAATGGCGCCACTTGCCCTCGCGCTGCAGCGCCTCGGCGCGCGTCTTCTCGGCGGCCTTCAGCCTGGCGAACTCGGCGGGGTCCATGTCGCGCGGAACATGGACGTCCATGCGGATGTGATAGAGCATGACTGCCTCCTTCAGCCGCGCGCGTAATGGCGCAGCTTGGCGCGATCGAGCGTCACGCCGATGCCGGGACCGGACGGCAGGTGGACGCGGAAATCCTCGAAGCGCAGCGGCTCCTCGACCAGGTCGTCGGTCAGGATCTGCGGCCCGAAATGCTCGCAGCCCCAGGCGAGGTCGCGCAGGCCGGCAAAGGCCTGCAGATGCGCCGCGGCGCCGATGGAACTCTCCAGCAGGCAGCCGCCGTAGAGGCCGATGCCGGCGGCTTCCGCGACCGCCGCGACCTTGTGCAGGTTCAGCAGCCCCGCATGCTTCACCAGCTTCAGCGATACGACATCGGCAGCCGCGGCCTGCGCGACGCCCAGCATGTCATGCGTCGAGAAGACGCATTCATCGGCCATCAGCGGCACCGCCGAGCGCGCCCGCACGCGTGCCATGCCGGCGACGTTCCAGGCCGGCAGGGGCTGCTCGACCAGCGTCACGCCAAGATCGGCCAGCACGGGCAGGCAGCGATTGGCGGTCGTCTCGTCCCAGGCCTGGTTGGCATCGACGATGAAGCGCGCACGGCCGGCCAGCGCCGTGGTGAGGCGGCGCATCCGCGCCAGATCCGCTTCGGGCGACAAGGCGCCGATCTTCACCTTGAAGGTATCGTGCAGCCGCGCGGCGAGCTTCGCCTCGGCCTCCTCGATCTCCTGCACGGGATCGCCGGAAGCGAGCGTCCAGAGCACCGGCACGCTGTCCCGCACCAGGCCGCCGAGCAGCAGATGCGCGGGAACGCCGAGCGTCCTGCCGACGGCATCGAACAGCGCCGTGTCGATTGCCGCCTTGGCGGCGTTGTTGCGCTTCGCGGCGGCGTCGAGCAAGGCGCCCGTCGCCTCGAACCGGTCGGCGCGGTGGCCGATCAATGCGGGCGCCAGATGGGCGTCGATATTGGCCTTGATCGCCTCGACGCTCTCCTCGCTCCAACGGGGTCCGCCGAGGGTTGCCGCCTCGCCGATGCCCTCGGCGCCGTTCGCCAGCCGGACCTCGACGATGACGTAGCTTTGCGCGGTGACCGACAGCGACGAAAGCTTGTGACGGCGCACCGTCGGCACATCGACAATCGTGCTGCGGATGGTGTGGATGCTGAGGTCGCGCCGCAAATCGGCCGGGATGGTCATCGGGCTGTCGGGCATCATGGGCTCCACTCGGGGCGCAGTCGGGGGAGACGGCGCGCAGGCTGCGCGCCGCCAGGTCTCATCCATCGTGGGAAAGGAAGGGCCCGGCCGTGACGAAGGGCCGGGCCGTGCGCGCTCAGCCCGCCGGGGCGTGGGCGCGGTTCACGACGGTGGCGGGCGCTACGTCGCTTTCGGCATGCAGCACGAAGTCGAAGGTGATCTCGGCGTAGGGCGCGTTCAGGCCCTTGGCCCGCACCTTCTCGGCATCGTCCACGCGGCGCACCTCGGGGATGAGGCCGTCGCGGGTGGCGAAGGCGAAGTCGTCGTGCAGGTATTCGTCGCCGTCGATGTTGATCTGCGTCGTCAGCTTGCGGTAGCCGGGCGCCACCACGAAGAAGTGGATATGGGCGGGGCGGTGGCCGTGGCGGCCGAGATGGTTCAGCAGTTCCTGCGTCACGCCGTCCGGCGGGCAGGCATAGCCGGCGGGCAGGATGGAGCGGAAGCGGTAGCGCCCCTCGGCATCGGTCTCGATCCGGCGGCGCAGGTTGTACTTCGCCTGGCTCGGGTCGAAGAAGGAATAGCCGCCGAGCGTGTTCGCGTGCCAGACATCGATGATGGCGCCGGCCACCGGCTTGCCGTCCATGTCACGGACCTGGCCGTCCATGAACAGCACCTCGCCCTGTTCGGTCCCGTCATCCAGCCGCGCCTCGCCCTTCGACAGCGGCGCGCCTTCGATCCAGAGCGGGCCTTCGATGGTGCGCGGCGTGCCGCCCTCGATGCCCGCCTTCAGCTCCGCCTGGTCGAGGCGCAGATCGAGGAAGGTCTCGATCCCGAGGCCCGGCACCAGCAGCCCGGTCTCATTCGCCTGGCCGAGCCGCGTCAGATAGGCCATCGCGGACCAGAATTCGTCGGGCTGCACGTCGAAATCCTCGATCGTGCGGAACAGGTCGGACACCACGCGGTGCACGATGCGCTTCAGGCGCACGTCGCCGTTGCCGTCGCCAAGGTTGCTGACCTTCATCAGCAGGTCCTTGACTTCCTTGGTCTCCATCAGGCTGTCGGTCATCGCTGAATCCTCCGCTTGGGGTTGGTTGGTCGGGTAGGTCAGCCGAGGTCCCCGCCCGCGACGGGCAGGGTGACTCCGGTGATGTAGGAGGCCTCGTCCGAGGCCAGGAACAGGATCGCCGCCGCCTGTTCCTCGATGCTGCCGTAGCGATGCAGCAGGCTGGAGGCCTTGGTCTGGTCCACCACCTGCTGCATCCAGCGGTCCTCATCCGCACTGCGCGGCGCGGCGTTCCGCGGCACGCGACGCGGCGGCGCGTCGGTGCCGCCAGGCGCCGTGGCGCAGACGCGGATGCCATGCCCGGCATATTCCATCGCGAGACTCGCGGTGATCGCATTCACCCCGCCCTTCGCCGCGGAATAGGGCACGCGATTCACGCCGCGCGTCGCGACCGAGGAGACGTTGACGATCACGCCGCCGCCCGCTTCCAGCATCGCCGGCAGTACCGCGCGGCAGCACCAGAGCGTGGGGAACAACGAGCGGCGGATTTCCGCCTCGATCTGCGATTCCTCGTATTCGGCGAAGGGCTTCGCCCAGATCGTGCCGCCGACATTGTTGACCAGGATGTCGATGCGCCCGAAGGCGGCCCGCGCACGCGCCACGGCTTCGGTCGCGCCGGCGAAGGCTTCGAGGTCCGTGGTGATGGCGATGGCATCGCCGCCCGCCTCCCGCCGCACCTCCTCGACGAGGTCGGATCGGTCCACCATCGCGACGCGGGCCCCTTCGCGCGCGAGGCGCAGCGCGACCTCGCGGCCGATGCCCTGGGCGGCGCCGGTGACGAGGGCGGCCTTGCCGGCGAAGCGTCCCGTGAAGGTCCTCACGCCGCGAGCCTCCCGGTCGTGGTCGGCGCGCTCGGCGAGAATTTCTCGTAGTGGAAATTGGCTGGCGTCACGCCCTGCGCGGCAAGCCAGGCGCGGACCGCATCCACCATCGGCGGCGGGCCGCAGAGATAGACATCCACCTCGCCGCCATGCAGGTGGAGAGGCTGCACATGCGCCGTGACGTAGCCCTTGCGCGGGTGCGCGCTGTCCTCGGCCGCGACGCAGGTGGAGAAGGTGAAGCCGGGGATGCGGGCCGCGAAGGCTTCAAGATCCGCCACGCCCACCAGGTCCAGGTCGTTGGTCACGCCATAGACGAGGTGTACCGGCTGCGATGTCCCCGCCGCGGCCAGCTTCCCGAGCATGGACAGGAACGGCGCGAGGCCGGTGCCGCCGGCCAGGAACAGCAGCGGCCGCTTCACGTCGCGCAGGTAGAAGCTGCCGGCAGGGCCGGTGAACTCCATCGACGTGCCTGGCTCCGCGCCCTCGCGCAGCCAGGTGCTCATCCGGCCGCGCGGGATGTCGCGCACCAGGAAGGACAGCGTCGCATCGCCCGGCGCCGAGCTGAAGGAGTAGGAGCGCCGCTCGTCGGTGCCCGGCACGCGCAGGTTGACGTACTGGCCGGGCAGGAAGGTGAGGCCCGCCGGTGCGTCGAGCGTGAAGGCGATGCTGGTCTCCGAAAGCCGTTCCACGCCGCGCAGCACCGTCGCGAAGCTCTGCCCCGCCGTCTTGCAGACCGCCGAGGATGCCAGGATCGCCAGCACCAGGTCGCTCTCGGGGCGCATCTGGCAGGCGAGCGCGAGGCCCGACGCGGCCTCCTCCTCGGTCAGTGCATCCTCGATATAGCTGCCGCCATCGTAGCGGCCGGATTCCACGCGGCATTTGCAGGTGCCGCAGGCGCCGTCGCGGCAGTCGAGCGGGATGTTGATGCCGAGGCGGTAGGAGGCGTCGGCGACCGTCTCGCCGGCACGCGCCTCGATGAAGCGTGTGACGCCGTCCTCGAAGTTGAGCGCGATGCTGTGGGTCATGACCGTTCGCCCCGCTCAGATGTGGTAGATGTCGACGACGTGGTGGATGTAGTCGTTCTTCAGGACGACCTTCTTCGTGCGGATCAGCGGCCGCTCGCCCGTCGTGTCGATGGTGTAGAAGGACGTGCCGAAATAGGTGTCGGTCGTCTTGTAGCGGAAGCTGAAGGTCACCCAGTTGAAGCGCAGCTTCGTCAACCCGCCCGCCTGCTCCAGGATCTCGACATTGCTGATGTTGTGGGAGGTGCGCGGCTCCGGCAGGCTTGTCGCGCTGCTGCGCTCGGTCCTGATGCGGAAGACACGATCCTCGAGCCCGCCCTTGTGGCCGTACCAGATCAGCGAAATCTCGGTCTGCGGGTCCGTGGTCAGCCTGTCGTCATCGTCCCAGGCCGGCATCCAGAATTCGGCGTCCGGCGCGTAATGCGCGAGCCAGGAATCCCAGTCCTTGTCGTCGAGGGCGCGTGCTTCCCGATACAGGAACTGCGTCGCGTCCTGGACGGTGAAGGCGTTGCGGGCGGGAACATCGATCGCGATGGACATGGCGTTCCTCCTCAGCCCTGGGTCTTGCAAGGCTCAGCGGACAGCGCGCGCTGCATCGCCTCCTGCCAGTATTTGTGCTGCACGACGAAGAGCCCCTCGTCCTCGGTCTTGGCACCACTCATGATCGGCTTGAGGCCGATGGCCTCCGCGGCCGCATCGGGGCCGGGGATCCAGTGCTGCGCGCCGCGTGTCATGTCGTTCCAGCGCGCGGCACGTGCGCCCATGGACATCTGGCAGGCCCGGAATTCCTCGAGGTCGTCCGGCGTCGCCATGCCGGATGCGTTGAAGAAATCCTCGTACTGGCGGATGCGGTGCGTGCGGGCGTCCGGCGCCTCGCCCTTCGGCGCGATGCAGTAGATCGTGACTTCCGTCTTATCGACCGAGATCGGGCGATAGGTGCGGATCTGCGAGGAGAACTGATCCATGAGGTAGACGTTCGGGTAGAGGCAGAGGTTGCGGCTGCGGCCCACCATCCAGTCCGCGCGCGCCTGGCCGAACTGCGCGGCCAGTTCCTCCCGCCGTTCCCAGTTCGGCCGATCCTCGGGGTTCGCCCAGTTGGTCCAGAGCAGCAGGTGGCCGTGCTCGAAGGAGTAGAAGCCGCCGCCGCCCTTCGCCCAGCCGCCGGCACTCATCGCGCGTGTGGTGTCTGCTTGCGCGGCTTCCTTGCGACGGCTGGTGGTGGCCGCGTAGTTCCAATGCACGGCGCTGACGTGGTAGCCGTCCGCGCCGTTCTCGGTCTGGAGTTTCCAGTTGCCGTCATAGATATAGGTGGAGGCGCCGCGCAGTACCTCGAGCCCATCCGGGGACTGATCGACGATGAGGTCGATGATCTTCGTCGCTTCGCCGAGGTGCTCGGCCAGCGGCTTCACATCCGCATTCAGGCTGCCGAAGAGGAACCCACGATAGCTCTCGAACCGCGCGACCTTGGTCAGGTCGTGGCTACCGTTCTTGTTGAAGCTCTCGGGATACCCGGCATCGTTGGGATCCTTCACCTTCAGCAGCTTGCCGCTGTTGTTGAAGGTCCAGCCGTGGAAGGGGCAGGTGTAGGTCGCCTTGTTCCCACGCTTGTGGCGACAGAGCATCGCTCCGCGGTGGCTGCAGGCGTTGACGAAGGCGTTCAGCTCTCCCTGGCGGTTGCGCGCGATGAAGATGGGCTGGCGGCCCATCGTGGTGGTGAAGTAGTCGTTGTTGGCCGGGATCTGGCTCTCATGCGCCAGGTAGATCCAGTTGCCCTCGAAGATGTGCCGCATCTCGAGCTCGAACAGCTCGGGATCGGTGAAGATGTCGCGCGCCACGCGGAAGACGCCCTTGGCGGCATCGTCCTCAAGCGCGGTATTCACGGTGGTCTGCACAGAGTCGAGCATGGACGGCTTCCTATCGGTCTTGCTTGGTTGGGTGGCCGGGCGGCGTGGCGACGCTGGCCCGAAGCGCTTTGACGATGGACGTCGTGCAGCGGCCGCACTGGGCGCGGCAGCCGCAGCGGGCATGGACTTCGCGCGGCCGGCGGGCGCCCTGGTGGATCGCTTCGGCGATCTGCGTGTCCGTCAGGGCGTTGCACAGGCAGAGGAACATGGTGCCGCCCTCAACCCTGGCCCGTAGGGCGGGGCGGGGTCGGCCTTTGCTCCTGGCGCGCTACCTGGGACATTGTGTTTCCTCCGTCCCGGCCAAATGCCTTCTTTCCGTAACGCTTTTCCAAGACTAAAAAGGTCGGAACAATACCTGGGAGGTATCGCGTGGACTCGCGCCAGCTCCGCTACTTCGTGGCTGTGGCGCGGGAGCGGAACTTCACCCGCGCCGCCGAGAAGCTGCACATCGCCCAGCCGCCGTTGAGCCGGGCGATCCAGCAACTCGAGGACGAGTTCGGCGTGGCCCTGCTCGACCGTGCTAGCAGGCCCCTCGCGCTCACCGATGCGGGGCGGCTTCTGTTCGAGCAGGCTGTGCAGGTGCTTGATCGCATGGATGAGATGAAGGCCATGGTCGCGCGGTTGCGCGACGCGGAGCTGACGCGCCTGGGCATCGGCTTCGTCGCGTCGACGCTCTACGGTTACCTGCCGGACGTTATCCGGCGATACCGTGCTGCGCGTCCGGAGGTCGAACTCACCCTGCTGGAGATGACAACGATCGAGCAGGTCGCGGCGCTGAAGGAGGGCCGCATCGACGTCAGCTTCGGACGGATCACCTTCAATGACGCGGCGGTCGAGCGCACCGTCCTGCGCAACGAGAAGCTCTGCGTGGCCTTGCCGCTGACGCACCGCCTGTCGTCACGTACGGGGCTGCTGAAACTGGAGGAACTCGCTGGCGACGCGTTGGTGGTCTACCCGAAGGCGCCGCGCCCGAGCTACGCGGACCAGGTGCTGGCGCTGTTCCGGGAACGCGATCTCAAGCCGAAGCACGTGCACGAGGTGCGCGAACTGCAGACGGCGCTCGGCCTGGTCGCGGCTGACACCGGCGTCTGCATCGTCCCCGCCTCGGTGGAGCGACTACGGCGCGACAACGTCGTGTATCGCCGCCTCGACGAGCCAGGCGCGGTCTCGCCGATCATCATGAGCACACGCAAGGGCGACCGCTCGCCGGAGATCGGCCTGATCCTCCGCATCGTGAAGGATATGTACAAGAAGGAGGGGATCACCTTCGGTGCGTGATATTCGGCCCCCTGGACGACCGGCGGCCTGCTGTCATCGGTTCCCGGAAGTGGATAGTGTGCGAGCTGGCTCTGCAGGAACGCCGGCCCGCCAGAGAACGGTGGATTCCAGCTACCACCGCTTCTCCAGTCGGCGTCCCAACGTCACAACTGCGCTGCGTCGGTAACGCCGCGGAACCGCAGGTTTCGTGAAACGGTTCTGTTGCAATGTTTTGATTGGCCTGCGGCTACGCCTTCACCGCGCTCGGTCAGGCGGCGCCGCCGAACAGCGCGGCGACGAAGCCGGCCTGAGCTTGCATGTTGCGGCCGCCGATCTGATGAGCCTGCCCCTTCCTGATCACCGCCATGGCCTCGTAGCCCGCCAGCGTTCGTCGCGCTGTGCGCATGCTCCCGAAGCCGAGCCCCGGTCGGATCAGCCGCTTCACGCTACGATGGTCCTGCTCGACAATGTTGTTCAGATATTTGCATTGTCGCGTTCGGGTGAAGCGCGACAGCACGTCGTTCTCTTTCATGTCGGCCACGGCGCGCGGGTAGGCCGGGTTCTTGTCAACCGTGATGGTGCGGGGCGTGACCGTGTGCGGCTGCCCCAGCGCCTTGCGGAAGAACCGCTTGGCCGCGGTCGCGTCGCGATGCGCGGCAAGCAGGAAGTCAATCGTCTGCCCGCTGCTGTCGACGGCGCGATAGAGGTAGGTCCAGCGACCCTTCACACGAACGTAGGTCTCGTCGACCCGCCACGAGCCGTTGCGCCTGCACAGGTGCGGCCGCAGTCGCTTCTCAAGTTGCGGCGCGTAGGCCTGGATCCAACGAAAGATCGTGGTGTGGGAGATCTCGGCGCCACGGTCCTGCAGCATGAGTTCGAGGCCACGGTAGCTGATCGGGAACATCAGGTACCAGCGGACCGCCCACAGGATCACCTCAGCCGTGAACTGCCGGCCCTTGAAGGTCAGATCCGCCCAAAACTTCTCCAGCTGCCGTCTTGCCATGCCAAAGCTTCGCGCCGATTGGACCAAGCCGCAAAGGATGCAACAGAACCCGACGCGCTGCGTGGTGGTGCAACCCTCGACCTATGGCACCGACAATGCCTGCCTGCTGGATGCGCTGGGCCAGCTCGGCCGCATCGCCCGCGGCGTCGCCGTGGTCGACGGCCGCGTCCCCGATGCGGAGCTGCGGGCGATGGACGCGGCGGGTGTGCGCGGGCTGCGCTTCAACATGACCCGCATCGGCGGCGCCGGCGTCGAGGTCCTGGAAGCCCTGGCGAAGCGCGTGGCGCCGCTCGGCTGGCACCTGCAGCTGCACACAATGCCCGAAGGCCATGTGGCACTGGGCGACGCGCTGAAGCGGCTGCCGCTGCCGCTGGTGATCGACCATCTCGGGCGCCTCGGCGCCCCGGGCTGGCAGGACCACCCCGCCTGGGCGCTTCTGCGCGGCCTGGTCGATGCCGGCAACACCTGGGTCAAGCTGTCCGGCGCCTATCACGACACGCGCGTCGGCGCGCCGGCCTGTGCCGATACCGGCGCCGTGCTACGCGCCTGGCAGCAGGCGGCGCCGCAGCGCGTGGTCTGGGGCACGGACTGGCCGCATCCCGCCGCCACCACGGGCGAGAAGCCATTGCCCGACGACGCGCAGCTGCTCGACCTGCTGGCGGACTGGGTGCCGTCGGAGACCGAGCGTCAGCTGCTGCTGGTCGACAACCCTGCCTCCCTCTGCGGCTTCGCGGAGACCGACCGATGACCGCCAATCGGCTGCGGGTCTTCCTGACCTATACTGACGACGAGCTCGCCAACTACTACAGCGAGACCGGCCTGGCGGGGCTGCGGGAGCAAGCCGACATCGTCCGCAACCGCACGGGACGCGTGCTGGCCGGACGGGAACTGGCGGAGGCCGTATCGGGCTGCCCGGTGATCATCGCCCATCGATCCGCCCCCGGCACCGCCGACACCTTTGCCCATGCGCCCGACCTCGTCGCCTTCCTGCGCGGGGCGGTGGATATCAGCACTATCGACGTCGCCGCCGCCTCCGCCCATGGCGTGCTGGTGACCCGCGCCACCGCGGGGTTCAGCGATTCCGTGGCGGAGCTGGGGCTCGGTCTGATGATCGACCTGGCGCGGGGGGTCTCGCGCTATCGCGATGTCTGGCGCGCCGGCCTTGCGCCGGTGCCGGTCAAGGGCATGCAGCTGCGCGGATCGACGGTGGGGATCGTCGGCTTCGGCCGCATCGCGCAGCGGCTGGCGGGCATTGCCCAGGGCGTCGGGATGCAGGTGCTGGCTTTCGATCCGCATAATCGGCCGGACGCGCCGGGTGTCACGGCGGCAAGCCTGACCGAGGTGCTGGCGGGCGCCGATTTCGTTGTCTGCCTCGCGGCCTCGACGCCGGAGACGCTGCAGATGTTCGACGCTGCGGCCTTCGCGGCGATGCGACGTGGCGCCGGCTTCGTGAACCTGTCGCGTGGCGAGCTGGTGGACGAAGTAGCGCTGGAGGCCGGCCATCTGCGCGGCGCCGGGCTGGATGTCGGCATGGCGCCGGACCAGATGCCCTCGCCGCGGCTGATCGCGCGGCGGGATGTCGTGGCGACGCCGCATGTCGGCGGCCTGACCGCGCAGGCCCGCGAGCATCAGATCCAGGATACCGTGCGCCAGGTCGCGGCCCTCGCCGCCGGCCGGATGCCAGAGAACGCGGTGAATGCCGCCGAAGCGACGCGCTGGCAGACACTACAGCGCTGACATCAACGACTGAAACAGGGAGGAACGAACATGAGCAAGATTGCACGACGCCCATTGCTGGGACTGCTGGCCCTGGCACCTGCCGCGGCCGTGGCGCAGGAGGCGCGCTGGCCAAACCGGCCAATTCGCCTGATCGTCGCCTTTGCGCCCGGCGGCTTCACGGATATCGCGGGGCGGTTGATCGCCCAGGCGCTGTCGCAGGAGCTCGGCCAGCCCGTCGTGGTCGACAACCGCGCCGGCGCCGCCGGGCTGATCGGCACCGAAACCGCCGCCCAGGCCGCGCCCGACGGCAACACCCTGCTGCTCGGCACCATCAGCACCCATGCGATGAATGTCGGTCTCTACGCGACGCTGCCCTACGATCCGCTGCGCAGCTTCGTCGCCGTGGCAGGGGTCGCCAGCGGTCAGCTCGTGCTGGCCGTGCATCCCTCGGTCGCCGCGGAAAGCGTGCCGGCGCTGATCGCCATGGCCAAGGCCCAGCCGGGCAAGCTGACCTACGGGTCCGGCGGCAATGGCACGACCAGCCACCTGGCCGGCGAGCTGTTCAAGTCAATGGCCGGCATCGACCTGCTTCATGTCCCCTTTCGTAGCCCGGCGCCGGCGGCTTCCGCCCTGCTAGCGGGACAGGTGGACCTCATGTTCGACACCCTGCCGACCTCGCTGCCCAATATCCGGGCCGGCAAGCTCCGCGTGCTCGGCGTGACCTCGCCGACGCGCGTGGCAGAGCTGCCGGGCGTGCCGGCGGTGGCGGAGACGCTGCCGGGCTTCGATACCGGTACCTGGGTCGGCCTCTTCGCGCCCGCCGGGACGCCACCTGCCATTGTCAGCCGCGTCGAGGCGGCGACCCGCAAAACCCTGGCCGCACCGGACATGCAGAGCCGCCTGTCCGACCTCGGCATGCAGCCGATGACGGTGGGCGGCGACGACTTCGCTGCCTATGTGCGATCCGAAATCGAGAAATGGGTTGGCGTCGTAAGGCGCGCCAACATCCGGGCGGATTGAGCGGCGGGCCACCTTCATTGGGATAGTTGTGGACAAGCACGCGAGCGAGACCCCTTTTAGCGTGGGGGCTACCGCGAAAGGCATTGTTCCGCCGATATCCGCGAGTGGGACCCCCATGCCGACGCGGGGTCCCACAGCGTGCCAATCCACAGGAGGGTAAGCGTCTGATTCTCCTGGTTCAGACTTGGCCTGCCGCGATTGGGGCAAGCCCCTACTCACCCGCGGTAAGCGGGACTTATCGCGGGTTAGCCCTGCTGGACGGCCTCGCTAATCAGGCCGGCAACCCGGAACATGTTCCGTTTATGTTCGTATTGCAGCATCGTGGATGGCCCCGATTCCCTTCGCCGCCAGCACCCTTGCCGAGGCCAGCGAGTGGTGGCTCGTCTTCCGGTGTCCGGTCTGCGAGCACGCGAAGTGGTGACCATGCCGGATGTTGGCCCGCGATCTCGGAGCCGATCGGACGGTCGGCGACATCGTTGCCCGGCTGCTCTGTCACCGATGCCGAGCCCGCCCAGACCAAGTGGAACTCGTGGACCGCCCGCAGGCCGATGCACCGGGCTTCGTTAGTGGGGGCGGCGTACAGCGGGTGAGGAAGTGGCCATCCATCCTGCCTACGGGCACCGCTAGATCGAGCGCGAGGAGGACTACCGCGTGGTGCTGGTTTTCAGACCGGTGCAGGTTGGAGCGCAGCACGGGCGGGCTCGCCTTACCTGACCCAATGCCTCTCCATTAAAGCGGGGCAAGTCCACCGCGCGGCTTGTTCGATTTCGTGGACCGAGGTGCCGAGGACGAGTTCGCGCTGGAGGCCAACCGCGCGGCCTTCCGCGCCATCCACCTTGTCCCGCGTGTCCTGGCGGACGTGTCCCGGCGCGACCCGGCGACGACGCTGTTCGGCGCACCAGTGGGGATGCCCCTCGTCATCGCGCCGACCGGCGCCGCGGGGCTGCTCTGGCATGACGGAGAGGTCGCCCTCGCCCGCGCCGCCGCGAAGGCCGGCATCCCCTTCACCCTTGCCACCGGGTCGCTGACGAGCATGGAGGAGGTCGCTGCCAGGGCGGGCGGGACGCTCTGGTTCCAGCTCTACATGTGGCCGGACCGAGCGATGTCGCACGCCCTCGTGGACCGCGCGGCGAAGGCGGGGTTCGAGGCTCTCGTGGTCACCGTTGACACCGCCGTCCCGTCCAACCGCGAGTACAACTTGCGGAGCGGCTTCACGATCCCTTTCCGCTTCACCCCTCGGAACGTGCTGGACGTGGCGCTGCACCCCCGCTGGCTCGCGGGCGTGCTGGCGCGCTACATGCTCACAACGGGCATGCCGCGTTACCGCAACTATCCGACCGACATGCAGGCCCGGATGACGGCCGCGCCGATGGGTCGCGCCATGCCGAAAGCCGACTCCCTATCCTGGGACGACCTGCGCGACCTGCGCCGCCGCTGGTCTGGCCGTCTGCTCGTCAAGGGCGTGCTGCATCCGGAGGACGCGGCGAAGGCAGCGACGTGCGGCGCTGACGGCGTGATCGTGAGCAACCACGGCGGCCGGGTGCTGGATTCCAGCATTCCTCCCATCATGGCCCTGCCCGCCGTGCTGAAGCGACTAGACGGCAAGGTGCCGGTCCTGCTGGACAGCGGCGTGACTCGCGGGAGCGACGTGGTGAAGGCGCTTGCCCTCGGTGCCGCAGCGGTGCTCGTCGGCCGGGCGCCGCTTTACGGGGTCGCGGCCGCCGGCCCGGCGGGGGTGGAGCGGGTGCTGGATATCCTGCGGGACGAGATCCGGCGGGTCATGGGCCAGGTCGGCAGCAGCCGGGTCGGGGATCTCTCCCCGGACGTGCTGCGGCTACCGCCGGGTTTCGCAGCTCCGTGAGCGCGACGCTGGACGAGGGACCGCCCGCCGCGGCCGAGCGGGCCAGCGGTCGTGGCGAGGGCAGCATCAGCCGGGCCTTCGACATCCTCGATCTTTTCGGGGACGAGGTGCCGCTGATCCGGGCCGAGGACGTGATGGAGCGGCTCGGCTACAGGAAATCCACCGCCTACCGCTACCTCAAGATCCTCTGCGACGTCGGACTCGTCGCGCAGGCGGGCCGGTCGCTCTACACGCTCGGACCGCGCATCGTCGAACTCGAGCGATTGATGGTGCGGACCGACCCGCTGCTGGGGGCCGCGCAGCAGGAGATGCCCCGCCTCGCCGCCATAAACGGCAACTCCGTCGTCCTCCTATCTAGCCTCTACCGCGATCGCGTCCTGTGCCTGCACCGGGAGGGCCCGGAGGAGATTAACGTGGCGGGCGAGGTCGTCAGGTTGCGCCGGACCCGCGGCACCCCCCTTCCCCTTTTTCACGGCGCGGCCTCCCTTGCGATTCTCGCGATGCTCACCCCGCATCGGATTCGGAGCCTCTACCTGGAACGCGGCGCCGAGATCGCGCGCAGCCGTCTCGCGGAGAATTGGCAATCGTTCCGGCGGGAATTGTTGGGGATGCGGCGCGACGGGCACGTCGTGACGATCGGACGCTACCACCCGCTTCTGGCGGCCGTCGCGGTACCGATCCTGCCGCGGGAGGAGGGGGAAGTCAGGGCGAGTCTTACCTGGACCCTTGCCATCGCCGATCTCCCCGACGGGGAGCCGGCCACCATCATCAATGAGTTGAAGGCCGCCGCCGCGCGTATCACCACGCACCTGCCCTGACACGCACCCCCGACCGGACGCAGTGTGTTGCGGAGGAGTGCCGTACCGGACGACAAACGCATGCACCTAGCGACAGGAGGTGGACACGTCCGCTTCCAGGATCCGCCAGGCGCTCCGGATGTGCGCGCGCATGAGGGACTCGGCCAGCAGCGCGTCCCGCCCTTCCATGGCGCGGGCTATTTGCCAATGCTCCTGCCGCGCCTCCTCCCGCCGCCCCGGCACGGCGCCGGAGCGCCAGCGGTACAGGCGCACAAGGTCGTAGAGGTCCACCGAGAGGAGTTCCGCGATCCGCGCGTTGCCGCACCCCTGCGCGACCGCGACGTGGAAGTCGAAGGCCGGCGTCGCGGGACTTTCCATCGACTCACGGTTCGCCCGCAGCACCGCGTCGGGCAGGCGCTCGGTCGCCAGCCGGCAGGCCATGCCCTCCAGGCACTCGCGCAATTCGAAGATCTCGCGCAGTTCCTCCAGCCCTAGCGCCGCGATCCGCGCCCGAAGGTAGGGTTCGCGCGTCACCAGTTTGCGGCCCTGCAACCGCCGCACCGCTTCCCGAACCGGCCCCCGGCTCATGCCGAAGCGCCGCGCCAAGTCCAGTTCGTTCAGCTCCGCGCCCGGCGCCAGTTCGCCTTGGCGGATGAGGTACAGGATCATCTCGAGCGCCCGCTCGGCCAGATTGGGCGCCTCGGGCGAGGGCGGCGGGATCGCGTCCACGCTCCGCGCCTTACTTCGAGATCATCAGGTGCTTCTTCCAGCGATCCCCGAACACCGCGATCACGTCCAATTGGTCCACGAAGTAAAGAATCTTTCCCTCGATGGAGTCCGGGAACTTCGGCGCGGCAGAGCCGTGCGTCATGGTGATGTGAGACACCGCGTGCGGCACCCCGCGCCGCGCCGCGAGGTGCGCGCACCAGAAGCCGTGCGGGTAGCTCTTGCCGATCTCGGTCCGCACCGCCTTGCCGTCGGACCCCGGCTCGTACTCCACCAACTTGCTCGCGTCCTGCAGGATGGCGGCGGCAATCAGCAGGTCCCGGTCGATCTTCGTGCCATGATGGGCCGTCAGCGCGTCCGCCACCGACAGCGCCATGGTCACGATGCACTGGGTGTGCGGCAGGTTGGGATAGGGGATCTCGCCGGACACCGGCAGGTCCGCGAGGCTCTCCCAGCGCGACGCGGCCCAGAGGTCGTCGAACACGTCACGCACGCCTTGGCGCAGCGCATCGTCCTTGATCTCGGCCAGCTGCGGATAGAACTCTCGTAGGTCGAGCGGGGGTCGGCTCATCGCGTCCAAGTTAGCCCTCATTGCGGCTCGATCCGGGCCGCGCGCACCACGGAGGCCCAGCGCGGGATCTCCCGCCGGATGAACTCCACGAACTCCTCCGGCGTGGAGGCCAGCGGCTCGCAGCCGATGGCGGCCAGCCGGGTCCGTACCTCCTCTTCTGCCAGCACGGTGCGCACCGCCTCGCTCAGCCTCGCGATCACGGGTGCCGGCGTGCCGGCCGGGGCCAGCAGCCCGTACCAGCCGGGCGCGACGAGGTCCGGCAGCCCTGCCTCCGCCGTGGTCGGCACGTCGGGCAGAAGGCGGGACCGGCGCGGCTCCGTCACCACCAGTGCCCGCAACTGCCCGGCCTCGATCTGCGGCACGGCCGTCATGGTGTAGAACATGAAGTCCAGCGAGCCGCCGAGCAGGTCGTTCATGGCCTGGGCGTTGCCGCGGTAGGGCACGCCCACCGCCTCGATTCCGGCCTGATGGAAGAGCATCTCCGTCGCCAGGTGCTGGGTGGAGGCGGGCAGGAAACCGCCGTTCAGCCTCCCCGGCGCCGCCTTCGCCGCCGCGATCAGGTCCTGCAGGGAGCGGTAGGGAGAGTTCGTCCGCACCACCAACACCGTCTGGTTGCTGGCCACCAGCGCGACCGGCGCAAAGTCGCGCACGGGGTCGAAGGGCAGGCGCCGGAACAGCGAGGGGTTGATGACGTGCCCGGTGAAGGGCAGCAGCAGCGTGTAGCCGTCGGGCGCGGCACGGACCAGCGCCTCCGCCCCGATGTTCCCCGCCGCGCCCGCCCGGTTCTCCACCACGACGGGCTGCCCCAGCCGCGTCGAGAGCCCTCCCGCCACGAGCCGCCCCACCGTGTCGCCCCCACCGCCCGGCGGCGCCGCGACGATCAGCCGGATGGGCCGGACCGGGTAGGTGCCCTGCGCCCGCGCGCGCTCCGCGACGGTGGCAGTCAGGGCGGCGAGCAGCGCGCGCCGGCCGAGGTTCGGGATGGTCGCTATGGCTGTCACTCCGCCGTCGCGCCGCTGGAGCGCACGGCCTTCGCCCAGATCTCGCGCTCCCGCGCCAGGAAGGCGTCGGCCTGATCCGGCGGGATCACCAACGCCTCCGCGCCCTGCGCGTCAAGCGCCGCGCGCCAGGTGGGAGAGGACGCGGCGGCCGCGAAGGTCTCGCGCAGCCGCGTCAGCACCGGCGCCGGCGTCGCGGCGGGCGCGACGACGCCGAACCACACGGGCGAGTCCAGCTCCGGGAAGCCGAGTTCCACCATCGTCGGCACGTCGGGGAGCTGCGGCAGGCGCGTGGTGCCCGTGACCGCCAGCGCCCGCAGCCGCGGGTCGGACAGCAGCGGCACGGCCGTCGGCGCCCCGGTGAAGGAGAAGCCGATCCGCCCCGCGGTGAGGTCGGTCAGCAGCGGCGACGCGCCGCGGTAGGGCACGTGCAGGAACTCCGCCCCCGCCGCGCTTGCCATCACCTGCGCCGTCAGGTGGGACAAGGAGCCGACGCCGTTGGAGCCGTAGCTGATCCCGCCCGGGCGCTGCCGGCCGAGCGCCACCAGCGCCGCCACCGTCTCCGCCGGCGCCGCGCTGCGGCTGGCGACGAGGACGTTGCGGTAGGCCGCGATCATGCCGATGAAGGTGAAGTCCGTTGCCGGATCGAAGGACAGGTTGCGGTAGAGCGCGCGGTTGATCGCAAGCAGCGCCTGCCCGGCAACCAGCAGCGTGTAGCCGTTTGCCGGGGCGCGCGCCGTGAACTCCCCCGCCACGTTGCCGCCCGCGCCGGCGCGGTTGTCGATGACCACGGCCTGCCCGAGCATCGGCGACCAGAGGTTGGCGGCCAGCCGCCCGACCGCGTCCCCCGAGCCGCCGGGCGGGTAGGAGACGACGAGGCGGATCGAGCGGGCCGGGAAGTCCTGCGCGCGGACCGCACGCCCGAGCAGCGGCGCCGCCATGGTCCCGAGGAGCAGGGACCGGCGTGGGATGGCCCAGGGAACGCGGGGCGTCTCGTGCATTGTTTCCTCCGATTTGTCCGTAGGCTGCCGACCACATCCGAAAGTGTCAACACCTGATTGAACGTCACTAAGGGTAGTTTGGCCTCAATTACGGAAATTGCACTTGACCGCGCCCTGAAACTGTCAACACTCATTCCCACACGCTGGAGGAACCTTCCATGACCACTCCCGCCGCCCCCCGCTCGCCCGGCGCCCGCCTGCGCGCCCTCATGGCCCGCCCCGGCATTCTCGTCATGCCCGGCGTCTACGACGGCTTCTCCGCCCGCTTGGTCGAGAGCCTCGGCTTCGAGGCCGCTGGCATTTCCGGTGCCGGCCTCAGCGAGACGAACCTTGGCTGGGCCGACGTCGGCCTCATGGGCTACGAGGAGAACCTCCGCTCCTCCGCTGCCATCGCCGCCTGCTGCGGCCTCGCGCTGAACGCCGATGCCGACACCGGCTACGGCAACGCGGTGAACGTGTACTTCACCGTGCAGGGCTTCGAGCGCGCCGGCCTCGCCGGCGTCATGATCGAGGACCAGGCCTGGCCGAAGCGCTGCGGCCACATGGCCGGCAAGTCCGTCATCTCGGCGGAGGAGGGGGTGGAGAAGATCCGCGCCGCCGCCGAGGCTCGCCGCGACCCCGGCTTCGTTATCCGCGCCCGCACCGATTCCACCGCCATCCACGGCCTGGGCGAGGCAATCCGCCGCCTGAACCTCTACGCCGAGGCCGGCGCCGACGTGCTCTTCGCCGACGCGCTCCTCTCCGCGGAGGACATCGCGACGGCCGCGAAGGAAGTCATCCGCCCGCTCGCCGTGAACATGGGCTTCGGCATTCGCAGCCGCCCCACCACCCCGCTCCTCTCCGCCCGGCAGTTGGAGGACATGGGCGTGAGAGTCGCCTCCTACCCGCGTCTGCTGACCTCCGCCGCTATCCAGGGCATGAAGAACGCCATGGCCGTCTTCACCCAGTCCCTCACGGAGGGGCGGGTGATCGAGCGCCCCGACCTCCAGGTCCCCTTCGACGAGCTGAATCAGCTCATGGGCATCGCCCGCATCCGGGAACTCGAGGCGCGCTTCATCGGCGCCGCCTCACTGATCAAGTCGGCCGCGGAGTAGCCGGCCGTGTCGCGGGACAGCTTCGGCACGCTGCGCCGCCTCCCGGTCGGCGAGGGCGAATGGGACTTCTTCAGCCTGCCGGCGCTGGGGGCGCGGCTGGGCGCGGACCTGTCGCGCCTGCCCTTCTCGCTCCGCGTGCTGCTGGAGAACCTGCTGCGCCACGAGGACGGCTTGACCGTCATGGCCGAGCAGATCGAGGCGCTGGCCCGCTGGCCGAAGGGCGGCGACGCGGCACAGGAGGTCGCCTTCCACCCGGCCCGCGTGCTGATGCCGGATTCCTCCGGCATCCCGCTGCTGATTGATCTCGCGATGATCCGGGACGCGATCGCCGCGCGCGGGCTCGACCCGCGCCGCGCCAACCCCGTCATCCCGGTGGACCTCGTGTTGGACCACTCCGTCACCGCGGAGTTCACGGGATCGCCCGAGGCCTTCTCCGCCAACCTGCGGCGGGAGATGGAGCGAAACCGGGAGCGCTACGGCGTGGTGCGTTGGGCCATGTCGCAGGTCGCCAATCTGCGCGTGGTGCCGCCGGGCAACGGCATCGTCCACCACCTCAACCTCGAGTACCTCGCGCACGGGGTGATGACGGCGGAACGCGACGGGCGGCGTCTCGCCTTCCCGGACACCCTGGTGGGCACCGACAGCCACACGCCGATGATCAACGCCCTCGGCGTGCTCGGCTGGGGGGTGGGCGGCATCGAGGCGATGACGGCTCTCCTCGGCCAGCCCGTCTCCCTGCTCATGCCGGAGGTGGTGGGCTGCCGCCTGGCCGGGCAGCCGCGGCCGGGCGCGCTGGTGACGGACGTGGTGCTGACCTTGACGCAGGTGCTGCGCCGCGCGCGCGTGGTCGGCGCGGTCGTGGAATTCTTCGGCCCCGGGCTGGACGCGCTGTCCCTGCCGGACCGAGCGACGCTGGCCAACATGGCCGCGGAGTACGGCGCCACCATGGCCTTCTTCCCCGTGGACGCGGAGGCGGTGCGCTACCTCTCGGAGACCGGCCGCGACCCCGCGCAGGTCTCTTTGGTGGAGGCGTACTGCCGCGCCCAGGGCCTTTGGCGGGAACCGGGCGATGGGCCGCCGGACTACCCGCGCGTCGTGGAGTTCGACCTCGATGCCGTGGAACCCTCCCTCGCCGGCCCCAGCCGGCCAGAGGATCGGGTGCCCCTCTCCGGCGTTCCCGCCAGCCTCCGGCTCGCCTTCGCCGACCGCGTGGGGAAGGCGCCCGCCGCCCCCGTGGCGGAAGTAGCGCGCCCGCTCCGCCACGGCGACGTGGTCATCGCCGCCATCGCGTCCTGCACCAACACCGCCAACCCGTTCCAAGTGGTCGCGGCCGGGCTGCTGGCGCGCAACGCCGTCGCGCGCGGCCTGCGCGCCAAGCCCTGGGTGAAGGCGTCCATCTCCCCCGGCTCGCGCGTCGTCACCGCCATGCTGGAGCGCGCAGGGCTGCTCGCGCCCTTGGCGGAGACCGGCTTCCACGTCATCGGCTACGGTTGCATGACCTGCGGCAGCGGCGCCGGCCCGTTGGCCGAACCCGTTTCCCGCGAGATCGCCGAGGGCGACCTTGTCACCCTCGGCGTCATCTCCACCAACCGCAACTTCGAGGGGCGCCTGAACCCGCAGGTGCGCGGCACCTACCTTGCCTCGCCGCCCCTCGTCATTGCCTACGCGATCGCCGGCACGACGCTGCGCGACCTGACGACCGAGCCGCTGGGCCTGGATCCCGGGGGGGAGCCCGTCTTCCTGCGCGACCTCTGGCCCGCGGACGCGGAGATCCGTGCCGCCATGGAGGCCAGCCTCGTTGCCGACCTGTTCCGCCGCGTCTACGGTGCAATGGCCGACGGCGGACCCGAATGGGCAGCGCTCCCGGTCGCCGAGGGGCCGCTGCTGCCTTGGGACCCGGCCAGCCTCTTCATCCGGCTACCGCCCTTCCTGGAAGGCGACGCCGCCGCCCCCGCCGGGGCGATCCAAGGCGCCCGCCCGCTGCTGATCCTGGGCGACAACGTGACGACGGATCACATCTCGCCCGGCGGCCTGATCCCGCCCAACACCCCGGCCGGTGCCCACTTGGCGAAACAGGGTCTAACGCCCAAGCAGTTCGGCACCTACATCGGCCGCCGCGCGAACCACGAGGTCATGATCCGCGGCACCTTCGCCAACCCGCGCATCCGCAACCTCATGGCATCCGGCACGGAGGGCGGCGTCACCACCCACCAGCCGAGTGGAGACCGGATGACCGTCCCCGACGCCGCCGCGCGCTACCATGGGGAAGGCGTGCCCCTCGTCGTGGTGGCCGGGAAGAACTACGGCAACGGCTCCTCCCGCGACTGGGCGGCCAAGGGCACGCGGCTGCTCGGCGTGCGCGCCGTGATCGCCGAGGGCTTCGAGCGCATCCACCGCTCCAACCTCGTCGGCATGGGCGTGCTGCCTCTGCAACTTTCGGAGGGCATCACGGCCGCCGCGTTGAACCTGGATGGGAGCGAGACCTTCGACATCCCCGACGCGCTGGAGGGTTTCGCGCCAAGGCGCGTGGTGGGGGCGCGTCTGCACCGGGCCGATGGCCGCAACGAACCGCTTCCCCTGATCGCGCGGATAGAGACGGGACGCGAGGCGGACTGGCTCCGCCACGGCGGCATCCTGCCTTACGCCATGCGAGACTTGGCCGGGACGGCGCGGCAATCCGCGTCGGTTTCGTAATTCGGTGAGAGGGAGAGGGGCAACGATGTGGAGACGCGCCATCTTGGCGAGCGCCAGTGCTGCTCTGTCATCCGCTGCCGTAACCCGCCCGGGGAGAGCGCAGAGCATGTCGGAACCATCACCCGCACCACGGGCCGCAGACCTGATCCGCAATCACCTGAAGGAGAAGCTGGCGCGGGACGAGGTGACGGTGTCCATGAGCGTGCGGCTGGTCCGCACGATGGAGATCGCGCAGCTCGCGGCCGCGGCGGGCTTCGACGCCTTCTACGTGGAGATGCAGCACAGCACCTTCACCGACGAGCAGGTCGGCGCGATCTGCCAGGCCGCGCTGCCGATCGGCATCACGCCCATGGTGCGCGTGCCCAGCATCCGGCCGGAGCACGTGGGACGCGCCCTCGACGGCGGCGCCCTCGGCATCATCGCGCCGGAGGTGGAGACGGCTGAGGAGGTGCGCCAGCTCGTCGCCGCCGCGCGCTTCCCGCCCTGGGGCAACCGCTCCGCGCCGGGCGGGCAGCTCTACGCCCTGCGCTACCGCAGCTTTCCCACCGCGGAGACCTACGCGGCGCTGAACGCGGCGACGATGGTGGTCGCGATGGTCGAGAACCTGGCCGCCCTGGAGCGCGTCGAGGAGATCGCCGCGGTGGAAGGGCTGGACATGCTCTTCGTCGGCACCAGCGACCTGACGAACAGCATGGGGCTTCCGGGACAGGCCGACCACCCGCGCGTGCGGGACGCCTACGAGCGCGTCATCGCCGCCTGCCGCGCGCGGGGCAAGCACGTGGGCATCGGCGGCCTTGCGGGACGGCCGGAGCTGATCAGGCAGTACCTGCGGATGGGCGCGCGCTTCGTCTCCGCCGGCACGGACCTGTCCTTCCTGCTGAACGGCGCCTCCGCCCGCGCGCGCGACGTGCGCGGGATGAGGCCCTGACCGCCGAAGGCGCTTGCCAGCGGAGGCAGGAACTCCGCACGCTGCGGCCGGTTCTCGCGGATTGGGAGGAACGAGGCATGTGGACCCATCTCACGCGGCGCGCCCTGCTCGGCGTCGGTGCCGCCCTCGCCTGCGCGCCGGTCGCGGCGCAGCCGCCCGCCGCCGCCGGCTGCGCCGCCTGCGGCCCGGCCGTCACCGTCCCGCCCGACTTTCAGGTTGATCCCCTCTGGCCCAAGGCGCTGCCGAACAACTGGATCATCGGGCAGGTCGCGGGCGTGGCCGTGGACAAGCGCGACCACGTCTGGATCGTCCACCGCCCCGCCTCCATCGCCGAGCGCCAGCTCCAGGCGGAACGCACCCCGCCCGCCACTACCTGCTGCGTCCGCGCCCCCGCCGTGCTGGTGTTCGACGCCGCCGGCAACCTGCTGCGCCACTGGGGCGGGCCCGGCCAGGGCTACGAGTGGCCCGGCACCGAGCACGGCATCCACGTGGACGCCGAGGACTTCGTCTGGCTCGCCGGCAACGGCCCGCGCGACCACCAGATCCTCAAGTTCACCCTCGACGGCCGCTTCGTTACGCAGATCGGCCGCGCCGGCCAGTCGCGCGGCAACGACGACACCGCGAACCTCAACCGCCCGGCCGACGTGGAGGTGGACACCCAGGCGCGCGAGTTGTTCGTCGCCGACGGCTACGGCAACCGGCGGATCATCGTGTTCGACAGCGTGACCGGCGCTTACAAGCGCCACTGGGGCGCCTACGGCGAGCGCCCGCTCGACGGCGGCGACCCCGCCTACGGCCCGACCTCCCCCTACGACCCGGACCGGCCGCGGTCCCGCCAGTTCGCCAGCCCGGTGCACTGCGTGCGGCTGACGCGCGACGGGCTGGTCTACGTGTGCGATCGCACCAACGACCGCTACCAGGTGTTCCGCCGCGACGGCACCTTCGTCTCCGAGCACCTGATCGCGCCGCGGACGCGGCTGAACGGCTCCGTCGCCGACCTCGTTCCCTCCCCGGACCCGGAGCAGCGCTTCCTCTACTCGGTGGACAACTCCAACGCCGTGGCGCGGGTCATCCGGCGCAGCGACGGGGAGATCCTCTCCACCTTCGGCCGCGCGGGGCGGCAGGCCGGGCAGTTCCACGTGCCGCATAACATCGCCGTGGACAGCCAGGGCAGCCTCTACATCACCGAGGTGGACACGGGGCAGCGCGTCCAGCGCTTCCGCCGGATGGACCAGCAGCGATGAGGACGCCACCCCGCGGCGCGGCGCTTCGTCAGGTCAGCCTGCCGGGACCGATGCTTCGGAGCAGCTCGCCCATCTGCGCCATGTTCGCGCGCAGGAAATCGGCGAACTCCTCCCGGCTGGATCCGATGACTTCTTGCGTCGAGAGCATGGCCCGGAGACGCGGGTTCCGCGACGCTGCCCGCAGTTCCTCGGCGATCTTCGCGACGATTGGCTCCGGCGTGCCGGCGGGTGCGAGGTAGCCGGTCCAAGAGTAAATCTCGACGGGCAGCCCGGCTTCGAGCAGGGTTGGAAGGTCCGGCAGGTCCGGGAAACGGTTACGTCCCGTGATCCCCAGGGCGCGCACGGCGCCCTGCTGCACCAATGGCAGCGCCTGCGCGGAGCCGGCGAAAACCAGGTGGACCCGCCCACCCAGGAGGTCGTTCATGTACTCCGACGCGCCGCGGTAGGGGATGTGTTCCATCGCCGTACCAGTGGCTTTCATGAAGAGTTCCGCGGCGATGTGGTTCGTCGTCCCGGTACCGCCGGTGCCGAAGTTCAGATCACGCGGCCGCGACTGGAGGTGCCCTACCAACTCGTTCACCGTCCGCGCGGGCACGTCGTTGTTGACGATGAGGATGTGAGGGGCGCGCGAGACGAGGCTTAGCGGGATGAAGTCCCGCAACGGGTGGACCGGGGCGCGCGGGTGAAGGTGCGGGTTGATCGTAAGGTTGTTCGTTTGCTGGAGGAGCGTGTAGCCGTCCGCCGGAGCCCGCGACGCCACCTCGGTCGCGATGAGCGTGTTGCCGCCGGGCCGGTTGTCTAGTAACCGTCGTCTGGGCCCCACGGCGATCGCGGCTTGACGGTACGTCGAAGGCGG
>NZ_JBHYGL010000004.1:0-159754 GCF_051859025.1 Falsiroseomonas sp.
CCGCCTTCGACGTACCGTCAAGCCGCGATCGCCGTGGGGCCCAGACGACGGTTACGCATCACGAGGCTCCGGTGCCGACTGTTGTGCCCCCCCTTCCGGGCCGGGACGCCTTCGGCAAGATCCAGGAGATCGTCCGTATTCTGGAGGCCGACCCCGCAACCGATTGGGCGAAGGTGACCCTCGCTGGATTGCGCGAGCACCTCATCGACATGAATGAGGTCACGCTGAGGGCGTTTGCCACGGAACGCCCCGTCGATGATGGGATCGAGATCGCGGTGACCGGTACCGGCCGGACGCTCGACGCCAGCCGGCGCATGATCCTGGCGCACGCCCGTGAGCTTGACCAGCTGCCTTCCTGGCGCGCCCGCACAGAGGTGCTGCAGGAAGGCATTAAGCTCACGGTGACGTCTGTCGAGCCGAGGGAGGTCATCCGCATCCGTGGCCTTGGCTTCATCGGGCTCCTGGTCAGCGGCGCCCACCACCAGCCGCATCACCTTGCCATGGCGCGAGGCCAGCACCTTTACTAAAGCCCTCCTGGCACGTGGATAACGCGTGAGTGCATCGACCAACGCTGGCGGGGCGGTGCGCCTCCGTATATGTGGGCTCAGGGCGAGAGCCTTGGAGCCCGCCGGCGTCGGCTCATCCGAGGATGCCGAGACTACGGACGAGCATGTACCCAGCAACCACGAAGATCAGACCGGCGAACACCCGGGTCAGTGCACCGCGACGCTGCGACAGGACCCGACCGGCGCGCGTACCGACCAGGCCGCCCAGGACCCCGCCGGCGACGAACACTGCCGCAAGCGGCCAATTCACCAAACCAGCCACCGCATAGGTGCCGGCCGTCGTTACACCGAAAGCGGTGACGGCGACGAGCGACGTCCCGATCGCCTGGAGCATCGGCATGCCAGTGGCGAACACCAGCCCGGGCACGATCAGAAAGCCGCCGCCGATCCCGAAGAACCCGGACAGCGCGCCGACGCCGAGCCCCGTGCCGACCAGCGCCGGAGCGTTACCTCGGTTCAGGCGGACGATGCGATCCACGCCGTCATCGCGCCGCAGCAGCATCAGCACCGCCACGACCACCATCAGAATTGCGAAGGCGGCCAGCAGCGCCTGCCCATCCACCCGCCGACCCAGCGCCGATCCAGCGAAGGCACCCGCCACGCCGGCGGTGGCGAAGATCGATGCGCAGGGCCAGCGCACGTTGCCCGCACGGGCGTGCCCGATCACGCTCGTCGCGGCATTGATCGCAACCGCGACCGCGCTGGTCCCGATCGCCATATGCGCGCTCTGCACACCCACCAGATAGACCAGCAGCGGCACCGCCAGGATCGACCCTCCACCGCCCACCAGGCCTAGCGTGAAGCCGACCAGCGAGCCGGAGGCACCGCCGAGCAGGGCTTGCAACAGGGAGAGATCGAACATGATGCTGCGTCCGGTGGCTTACGCTGCCGCTGCTACAGCCGTGGGTGCCGGCGTGCGGTTCCAGGGCATCATCCGCAGCAGATTTGCCAGGCCGCAGGTACCGGTCACGCCCGCGAAAACCAGACCGGCGCCGACGAACCCAGGCAGCGCGTAGAGCCAGGGGGAGACCAGCGCGCCCAGGAGCACGCCAAGTACCACCAGGCTGCCCGCCGCGATCTGCACCTGGCGCATCAACTCCAGTGGCTGGCGGCGGTCGGTCGCGACTGGAAGCCCAGCCTGCTTCCAGGCATCCAGTCCGCCCTCGACGATATAGGCCTCGCAGACACCGACCTTGGCGCTGAGCCGATCGGCATTGCCCGCGGTGCGGGCGCCACTGCGGCAGTGAAACACCACGGGCTTGCCGTCGTGCACGGCCAGTTCCGCCTCCTCCAACCGCGACAGCGGAAGGCTCCGCGCGCCGGTGATGTGCTCGCGGGCATGTTCGTCGGGCTCGCGCACGTCGACCAGGGTGGCGCCATCGCGCAGCAGCGCGGCGGCTTCCTGTGGGGTGATGGTCTTCATGGTTTTGGTCCTTGATCGTGTTGTTCAGCAGGGGAGGGTTGGGGCGGGCAGTAGAGGTCGCGGAGCACTTCAAGCAGCCGCGCCGCCTTCGGGTCGTCCAGGCGGTAAAAGACGGCCTGCGACGCCTTGCGCGTGGCAACCAACCCGTCCTCGCGCAGCATGGCCAGGTGCTGAGAGAGGGCCGGTTGGGAGAGGCCGACGGCAGAGGCCAGGGCACTGACCGTCATCTCGCCAGCGCCGACGAGATGGCAGAGCAGCAGCAACCTTCGCTCGTTCGCGAGCAGGCGCAGCAACCTTGCAGCTTCTGCGGCGTTATCCTGTAGCGCCGCCGTGTCTGCCGCTGGCCTCGCTACCATCATCCAACCGTCCCATTCATAATCTTGTGCTTAATAAGGGGATGCTTATATGATGTTCAAGCCCCATCCCGGGGCAAAGAAGGACATCCCATGAGCAAGATTGGGGAACAGCCCCTCATTCGCGCCTTCTTCGACGAGCCGACCAACACCGTCAGCTATCTGGTCTGGGATCCCGCGACGAGGGACGGCGCGGTCATCGACCCGGTACTGGATTGGGACAATCGCTCGGGCGAGGCCGACACGACCTCTGCCGATGCGCTGATCACCGCCGCGGCGGAAGCCGGCGTCACCATCCGCTGGGTGCTGGAGACGCATGCCCACGCCGATCACCTGACCGCCGCGCCCTACATCAAGGCACGGACGGGTGCGCCGATCGGCATCGGCGAGCATATCCGGGACGTGCAGAAGATCTTCCGTCCTGTCTTCGACATGCAGGACCTGAAGCCGGAGGGCGGTGACTTCGATCGGTTGTTCAAGGACGGCGAGAGCTTCGCGATCGGTTCCTTGACCGTGGAGGTGCTGCACGTCCCCGGCCACACGCCAGCCGATGTTGCCTATCGCATCGGCGGCGATGTCTTCGTCGGAGATACGCTGTTCATGCATGATTACGGCACCGCGCGGGCCGACTTCCCGGGTGGTGATGCACACCAGCTCTGGCATTCCATCCAACGGCTCCTGGCGCTGCCGCCCGAGACGCGAATCTGGATCTGCCATGACTACAAGGCACCGGGCCGCGACAGCTTCGCCTGGCAAAGCACCGTGGCCGAGCAGCGTGCGAACAATCCGCATGTGAAGGACGGAAAGACGGAGGCCGAATTCGTCGCCTTCCGTCAGGCACGCGACAGCACGTTGGCCGCGCCGACGCTGCTGCTGCCGTCGATCCAGGTGAACATTCGGGCCGGCCGCTTCCCGGAGGCGGAGGCGAATGGCGTCCGCTACCTGAAGATTCCCGTGCAGACGAAGGCAGCAGGCGGCGCCGTGACGATCCCAGCCGAGTGACCGGTAAAGCCACATCCAGGGAGTGACCGCCGATGCGCACACCATCCTCGACCGTCGTCATAGCAGGGCTGGTGCTGATCGGCGTCGTCACGCTCTTTGTGAAACGTCCTCCCCGGACGGCTACCGGCATCGCGGCGCCACAGACGCAGGTCGCCCCCGCCGTTGCACAAGCGCCTGCGGCAGAGCCGGTCAGCGTTGCGGCGCGGCCCTCCGCCAGGTCGCCCCCTCCGGCCGGCGCCGCGCCTGCTGCGTCCCTGCCAACCGTCGTACCCGCCGCGTGGGATATACCGGACCCTGATACGCTCCCCGACGACATCTATGGCCGCACCGTCCGCCGTGGCCGGGACCTGATTGCGCGCACCTCCTCATTGATAGGCCCGGATGCGGCCGATCCCGCGATGCGCCACGCCGGCAACGGGCTCGATTGCCAGTCCTGCCACATCCAAGCCGGGACACAGCAATTCGGCATTCCGCTGGCCGGCGTCTGGGGCGTGTTCCCGCAGTATATCGGCCGAGAGAACGAGGTCCGCACCCTGGAGGAGCGCGTGAATGGCTGCATGGAGCGCAGCATGAACGGCCGCCCGTTGCCAGTGGACGGCGACGAGATGAAGGCGATCCTGACCTATGTTCGCCATATCAGCGCGCCGGAACGCGTCGGCCAGTCGCTGGTAGGCCGCGGCACGCCTGCCTTGCCGCTCCCCGATCGTGCTGCCGACCCGGTGCGCGGCGAGCAGATCTATGCCGAGAACTGTGTCGCTTGCCATGGGGCAGATGGCCTTGGTCAGCGGCTGGAAGCGACAGAGGCCGCCGAGACGGGCCGTCGCTACCGCTTCCCCCCGCTCTGGGGGCCGGACAGCTACAATGACGGCGCAGGCATGGCGCGGATCATCACCGCGGCGCGCTTCGTGCACGGCAACATGCCGCTCGGTACCACCTTCGAGGCACCGGTGATCCCTGCGCTCGACTCATTCGACGTGATGGCATTCATCAATACGCAGCCGCGGCCGCATAGGGCGGGGCTGGAGGGCGATTACCCCGACCGCTCCAACAAGCCCGTCGATGCGGCCTATCCGCCCTTCGTTGGGCCTTTCACACCGGATCAGCACCGCTTCGGACCCTGGCAGCCGATCCAGGATTGGCTGCGCGCCAATGCCGCCGCTGCCAGTGCCATTCCATAGCGCGGGGACGCCGTCATGAACACAAACCTCCAGGTCGTCTGTCCGCAATGCGATGCCATCAACCGCGTGCTCGAAGCGCGTCTCGGCGATGCGCCGCGCTGCGGCGAATGCCGTGCGGCGCTGTTCGAGGGCAAGGCTCTGGCGCTGTCCGAGGAGCGCTTCCGCCGCCATCTGCGATTGAGCGGCGTGCCGTTGCTGGTGGATTTCTGGGCCTCCTGGTGTGGCCCCTGCCGCGCCATGGCGCCCGCCTTTGAGGCGGCGGCACAGGCGCTCGAACCTCATATGCGACTGATCAAGGTCTCGACGGAAGAAGCGCCAGCCCTCGCCACCGAGCTCGCGATCAACAGCATCCCGACGCTCGCCCTGTTTGCCGGCGGGCGGGAGGTTGCGCGCCAGGCCGGTGCCTTGCCGGCCAGCCGCATCGTCGCATGGGCGAAATCGACGGTGCTTGCCTAACGCGGATCAAAGCGTCAGCGCCGCGCGGGGCGCATGTCTTTCGGCAACCGCCTTCGGGCCTGGTGAAATAGGAGAGCTTCATGACGCGCAATGTTGGTTCGATCGACAGAGGGCTACGGATCGCGGCGGGATTGGCCTTGCTCGGCCTTGGCGCCTTCGGTCCGCTCGGCTGGTGGGGGCTGGTCGGCCTTGTGCCATTGGCGACCGGGCTGATGAGCAGCTGCCCCGCCTACAGCCTGCTGGGCGTGAACACCTGCTCGGCGGCGCGGTAGGCGCGAGGAGCGGTGCCCTTGGCGTTTCGCCAAGCGCGGCTTTGCGATTCCGAAAGTCCGGGCGCCGGCTGCCCAGCCATCCAAACAACCGAACGAGAACGCAGATGATGCGCCACGCGCCACAGGGTCGAGTGATCGTGCTGCTCCTGGCGGCGGTGTCCTCAGCTTGATGGGCAAACCTTTGCAGGCCGGCTGCACGCCGAGCGCTGGCCACCCTGTTTGCGCTGACGACGCTGCGGCCTGGGCGGCAGGTGGAGTCGCTGCCGGTTACTGTCTTGTTGGAAGGACCGCTCCAACACGAACTCCTGCCGCATCAGTGGGAGGAGGAACGCGCGCTCCGCGCGGCCGCGGCGCAGCGGATGAGTGAACCGGGCGCGGTGGCGCCGCCGATCCGCATGCATGCCGCAATGGAGGCGCCGTTCGCGCTCGAGACGCTGCTGCGGGTGCATCTGGTGGCCGAGGAGGAGGTTCTGGCCGGCTTTTTGACGGTCTCTCGAAAGGGACACGCGCCATGACCATGCCCATCTGGCACACGCTTTCAGCGGAGGATGCGGCGGCCGTGTTGCAGACTGATATCCTGCAAGGGCTGAGCACCGCAGAGGCCGCCGAGCGGATCGCGCGGCATGGCCCCAACGCGCTGCCACAAGCCAAGCCAGGTTCCGTTATCGCCCTGATTGCGCGGCAGTTCGCCAGCCTCATGGTCGGCCTGCTGGTGGCTGCCGCTGGTGTTGCGCTGGCGCTCGGCGACTGGGTCGAAGCGGTGGCCATCCTGGTGGTGATCCTGCTGAACGCCGTGATCGGCTTCGCGACCGAATGGAAGGCGGCGAGCGCCCTGGCAGCCCTGCGCGGGCAGGCCGTCACCACCGCCCAGGTTCTTCGCGATGGCGCGGCGCATGAGATCGCCACCCAGGACCTGGTGCCGGGTGATGTGGTGGTGCTCGCCGCCGGCGACCGGGTGCCTGCCGATGGCCGGCTGATCCGGGACGTGCAGCTGCAACTGGATGAGTCAGCGCTGACCGGCGAATCCCTGCCCGTCACAAAATCGGCGGCCGTCCTGGTCGATGCGCAGGCGCTGCCCGGTGACAGGACCAACATGGTGCATATGGGCACCGCCGTGACCGATGGCCGTGGCCGCTGCATCATCACCGGTACGGGTGCCGAAACCGAGATGGGGCGCATCGGCGCGCTGATCGACGGGGTGGCGGCACATGGCACCCCGCTGGAAGCCAAGCTCGCCGAATTGAGCCGCGCGTTGCTCGTCATCGTGCTCGCGCTGTGCGCGGTGATCACCCTGTTGGGCTGGCTGCGGGGCAACGAACTGCTTTTCATGGTGGAGGTCGGAATTTCGCTGGCCATCGCGGCGGTGCCCGAGGGGCTGCTCGCGGTCACCACCATGACGCTGGCGGTGGGCATGCAGCGCATGGCCCGGATGGGCGCCCTGGTGCGGAGCCTGCCGGCGGTTGAGGCGCTGGGCTCGACCACCGTGATCTGCACCGACAAGACCGGGACACTCACCCGCAACGAGATGACCGTGCGCGCCTATGCATTGGGCGCGCTGCGCGTGGATGTCACCGGAACAGGCTATACGGCGAAAGGCTCGTTTCAGATCGATGGACGCGACATTGATCCGGCGCGGCTAGGCCTGGCCCTGCGAATCGGCGCCCTGTGCAACGACGCGACGGTCGATCGGAGTGGCGATGCCGTCAGTATTCTGGGCGATCCCACCGAAGCAGCGCTGATCATCGCCGCCGGGAAGGCCGGCCTGGATCGCGACACGCTTCACACCGACTATCCGCGCATCCGGGAGATGCCCTTCAACAGCGAGAGCAGGTTGATGGTCACGGTGCACACCGCGCCCAACGGTGGCACGGTGGCCTATGTGAAAGGCGCGCCCGGCATGGTTCTGGCGGCCAGCGCCACCGTGATGGGCGACGGTGGTGAGATACCGATGACCGACGAGGCGCTGCAGCAGGCGCGCGCTGCGAATGAGTCGCTCGCCGCCGGCGCCTTGCGTGTGCTGGCCCTTGCCCATCGTGCCCTGCCCGATGGCTTCGAGGATGCTGATCTGACCCGCGGCCTCACCTTCGTGGGCTTGGTCGGCATGATCGACCCTCTGCGGGACGAAGTGGGCGCCACCATCGCCCGCTGCATCGAGGCTGGCATCCGCGTGGTCATGATCACAGGCGACCAGCAGGCCACCGCCGCCGAGATCGGGCGCCAGCTCGGCCTTGACACCGACCGGCAGGGCAGGCCGCTGCTGGCCGTGCACGGCAGCGCGCTAGCCGATCTGGACGATGCCGGCTGGAGGAAGATTGCCGGCGGAACCTCGGTCTTTGCTCGGGTCTCACCCGAGCACAAGCTGAAGATCGTCGAGGCGTTGCAGCACAGCGGCCAGGTCGTGGCGATGACAGGAGATGGGGTGAACGACGCTCCGGCGCTGCGCCAGGCCGATATCGGCATCGCCATGGGCATCCGCGGTACCGAGGTCGCCAAGGAAGCCTCGGCCATGGTCATCACCGACGACAATTTCGCAACCATCGTCTCGGCGGTTGAGCAGGGCCGCGTCATCGTCCACAACATCCTGCGCTTCATCCACTACCTGTTTTCCTGCAACTTCGCCGAGATCATCACGGTCGGCGCCGCCATCATGATCGGTTGGCCGCTGCCGCTTGGCGTCATGCAGATCCTGTGGCTCAATCTCGTCACCGACATCTTCCCGGCAATGGCGCTAGCGCTGGAGCCCTCGGCGCCGGATGTGATGCGCCGCCCACCACGCGATCCGGCCGAGCCGCTGATGACCCGGGCCTTCGGTTGGCTCATCGTCTGGCAGGGATGCTTGCTCGCCGGCTGCACGCTTGCGGCCTTCGCAATTGGGATGCGCTGGTATGGCGTGGAGGGCGAAGGGCTGCGCCACGCCGTTACCATCGCCTTCATGACGCTCGCGATGGCGCAGATGTTCCACGCCTTCAGCGCACGCTCCCGCAGCCGCTCGGCGCTGAGCTCGCGGCTTTTCACCAATGGCTGGCTGTGGGGCGCCACCGGCGTCTGCCTGGCTTTGCAGATCGCCGCTGTCGAGGTTCCGTTGCTGCGCGAGGTGCTGCGGACTGTTGCGCTGTCATGGGCCGATTGGGGCGTGGTGGCGGCGGGGGCGCTGACGCCGGTCATGGTGGTGGAATTGGTGAAACTGGTGACGGGATGGCGATCCCGCGCCAATCCCAGCCCCGTCATGCGGTTCGGGTCTGGTCGGAAAGCCGCTTCGCCCGCCAGGTTGCCCTGAGATGTGCCATGACGATCCCTCGCACCGCCGTCAGTCCTCGACGCGAATGCTTAGCGTTATGGTCGGTGCAGCAGCCATCCTCTGCGCTGTCATGGTCTTTCCGTTTCTTTCTGCGATCGTCTGGTCGTTCGCCCTGGCGATCCTGTTCACGCCGCTCGACACCTGGATGCGCAGGCTGCTACCTGCGCCGGGACTGGCCGCTGCGGCCACCGTCGCGATCGTTGCCGGCATCGTTGTCGTGCCAACGATCGCCGTCCTCGGCATCCTGCTCAACGAAGCAGCCGGCAGCGCGCCACGGCTCAGACCCCTGCTCGAGGCAGAACACTGGACCCGCGCGATCGACAATTACCCACGCCTGGCTCCCGCCATCCATTCCATCGTCGAGCGGCTCAACATCCCCGAACTCCTACAGACGGCCAGCGCCTGGCTTGCCGGTTGGAGTGGCTCCTTCATCCAGGGATCTGTCTCTGGCCTCATCGCCCTGCTTCTGACGTTCTATTTTCTGTTCTATTCGCTGCGCGATCGTGACCTGGCGATCGCCGCGATTGGTCGCGTGCTGCCGCTGACCGCATCGGAATACACGCGGCTGACCGATCGCATCACCAACACCATATTTGCCTCGGTATATGGCACGGCCGCCGTTGCCGTGCTGCAGGGTGGGCTGGGCGGCGCCATGTTCTGGTGGCTCGATCTGCCCGCGCCGCTGTTCTGGGGCGTGTTGATGGGCCTGCTCGGCATCGTGCCATTCCTCGGCGCTTTCGTGATCTGGGCTCCAGCGGCGCTCTTCCTGGGCCTCAATGGTGACGTGCAGGCGGCCATCCTGCTCGCCCTCTGGGGGACCCTGGTCATCGGGCTGGTGGACAACGTGTTGTATCCCATACTCGTCGGCAGGCGCCTGATGCTCCACACAGTACCGTCGTTCATCGCGGTGGTTGGTGGCCTGGTTCTATTCGGTACGTCGGGGATCGTCCTGGGACCCATCATTGTCGCTGGAGCCCAGACCCTCCTGGGAATCCGGAGGACGCGAACGGCGCCTACGGAATAGCTTTTGCGGCAGGAACGCGCTGCACGTGCTGCACATACCGGGCGAATCTGGTCGGTGCCGAACCTGTCGAGCCATATGCGCTCATCGATCACGCTGCCGGCGTTTGTTGCGCACCCATGCAGGGACGGAGTTGCCGCAGCCGGTCTTGCAAGGGGTCCATTACGGTCATGCGGAGCCGCGCCATCTCCGGGCCTGATCATGGTCGCGGCTGTGAGCGACCCTGTCGAAGAGCGAGAAGCAATGGAGAATGTCTGGGATTATCCGCGGCCACCTGCGCTCGAGCCTGTCGCCGAACCGATCCGCATCGAGTTTGCCGGCCGTACGATTGCGGCGACGATGGCGGTCTTCCGCGTGCCGGAGACCTCGCACCCACCCGTCCATAACCTGCCGCGGGACTCCTTCACATGCTGCACGCTGAAGCCTGCGTCAGGGCGCAGCATATGCGAGTAGAAAGGTGAGGCGAACTACTGGACCATCCGAGTCCAGGATCGGGTGGCAGAGCGCGCAGCCTGGAGCTACCCGGATCCGACACCTGCATTCACGGCTGTCCGCGATTACCTCGCGGTCTACGCCGGCGCCATGGAGCGGTGCTTCGTTGGCGATGAACTGGTCACGCCGCAACCCGGCGGCTTCTATGGCGGCTGGATCACGCGCGGCCTGAAGGGCCCGTTCAAAGGTGCACCGGGCAGCACGGGCTGGTGAGGATGCGCGTTGGTGTGAGCGCCGGCCGTGGCGGTCATGTGCGTGAGGCAGTTCCTCCGTATGTCGGTGGCGGAGACTAGCTTTCGGCAAGCACCTGCGCGCACCCCAACGAACTGTTGATAAGCGCCGAACGGGAGCCCTTCCTCAAAATGGCGGTGGAGGGGGTCCCGGTTCGGCGCTTATCGAAACCTCAGGGCAATTTGCGGTTGAAACGCACCATAGTCCCGCTTCCAGGCCTCAATCTTGGCCCTGGTCAGGTTCTTCAGGACACAATTATCCACGTCACTTGGTTCTCGGTCACGCGGGACCCATCTCCGTGCCGACACGACCGGGACTGTCCTTTGGATCTGCTCATGCCGCATCGAGACCGCCTCACGCTGCGTCCGGTTTCGGCGGAGAAGTCGGCCAGACCATCACCGCGCAGTCATGTGCGCTTCCATGACGAGTTCCGCGGCGCGCTGCGGTTGCTGAAACACGCTGTCACTCACAGGTCCTCGGCACGCTTTGCGCCTGCCGCAACGCAGCCGAAGGCTCGTGCGTCCGTGCCACCCGGAAGCCTCGTCGCGGCGTCCTACAACGTGCATCGCTGCATCGGGGCGGATAAGCGCTTCGACCCTGGCCGGATCGCGGCCGTTATCGAAGAACTGGATGCCGACATCGTGGCTCTGCAGGAGGCAGACCGACGGTTTGGCTATCGCGCCGGCCTGCTGGACCTTGGCGAGGTGGAACGTCGCACGGGGCTGACGCTGGTACCCGTATCGCCGGTACCGGGCGGCCATGGCTGGCGCGGCAACGCCTTGTTAGTGCGGGGTGGCAAGGTGACGCGTGTCCGCCGGCTCGCGTTGCCGGGCGCCGAGCCGCGCGGCGCGCTCATCGTCGATCTGGCCATGCCAGCGGGCGGTCTGCGGGTGGTTGCTGCCCATTTGGGACTGCTGCGGCGCCACCGGGCCTTGCAGGCGACGGCCATACTTGCAGCGCTGCACGACGCCGCGCCGATGCCCACGGTGCTGCTGGGCGACATGAACGAGTGGCGCACTGGCGTGAACTCTTCGCTCACTCGACTGGAGCCGCTATTCGGCCCGTTCATTCATCCTCACCAGCCCAGCTTTCCCGCCCGCCTGCCATTCCTGGCGCTTGACCAGATCCTGGGTCATCCGCGTGGCCTCGTCCTGCCGCCCCAGGTGCATGACAGCCCGCTCGCCCGCGTCGCCTCCGACCACCTGCCTCTCCTGGCGCGGATCGACATGAGTGTCGGCCTCGGTACTGTTGATGCACAGGTGGCGGCATGAGCCTGGCGGGTGGCCTGCAGCGGGCGGACGCAGCAAGAGTGTCACCCAAAAGCAGGGAGGACAGTCACCTCACGCTGATCTCGGACGGCGTGGCAGCCTTTTCCGCGCGCGCCGCTGTGGCGCAGGCCGCCCGATACAGCCTGGACCTCCAGTACTACATCTGGAAAGCGGACCTGACCGGCCAATTGCTGGCGCGTGAGGTGCTACACGCGGCTGACCGCGGCGTGCGAGTGCGCATGCTGTTGGACGACATGCACGGCCTGCGGCAAGACTTCAACCTGGCACCGCTGATTGCCCATCCCCTGATCCAGGTCCGCCGCTTCAACGGCACCCGCTGGCGCCGCTGGGGCCAGTTGGGACTGCTGCTGGAGATGCTGGTGGGCAATTGGCACCTGAATCGCCGGATGCACAATAAGGCCTGGATCGCCGATGGCAGCGTGGTGATCTGCGGCGGGCGCAATGTCGGCGACAGCTATTTCGACGCCTCTGGCGAATACAACTTCCGCGATCTCGATCTGATGGTGCGCGGCGCGCCGGCTGCATCGGCCTCCGCAGTCTTCGAAGCCTTCTGGACCAATCCACTGGCCCGGTCGGTCCGGCGGCTCAGCATTCGGCCCGGGGCGCGGTCGCTGGCGCGGCTGCGCCGAAAGCTGGACGCCGTTGCGGCCTCCCTCGCAGCGCAACCTTACCTGCACCGCGTAGCGACAACGGATCGGCGACATACTCGCGTCATGCAGGTAGCCGGCGAGGCGATCCGCCTCGTGTCCGATCTGCCGCAGAAGGCGCGCGGCCTGTCCGGCAGCGTGGTCGCTCCGGCCATCGGCATCATGCTAGCCGGCGCGCGGCGAGAGGTGCTGCTGGTCTCACCGTACTTCGTGCCAGGCGAGTCCGGGACCAGGATGCTGATCGATCTCGCGCGGGCAGGGGTGCGGGTTTCGGTCATCACCAATTCACTCGCCGCCACCGACGTCGTGGCCGTGCATGCAGGCTATGCACGCTACCGGGAACGGTTGATCGCCGCGGGGATCGACGTGTTCGAGGTGAAGGAAAGTGGCGAAAAACGCGCTGGCATCTTCGGCTCGAGTTCGGCAAGCCTGCACACCAAGGCGGTCGTGGTGGATGATGGGCCGGTCTTTGTCGGATCCTTCAACCTGGATCCGCGCTCGGCTAACCTCAACACCGAGATGGGCGTCCTTGTGCGACACCCACCATTGGCGCGACTGATGCGCCACCAGCATCGCTGGTTGGCGCAGGGCGCGCGCTGCTGGCGGGTGCGGCTGGAGAACGGGCGGCTTGTCTGGGACGATGGGTCCATGCCGTCTCCTGGCGAAACGGAGCCCGGCGCCTCGCTGCTGCGCCGCGCGTTGGCGTGCGTGCTGCGATGGTTGCCGCTCGAATCGCAGCTTTGACAGGCGTGCATCGACGGCAAGCCGTCTGGCGCCAACGGTGGTGACGTCAGAGGCGCGCACCAGCCCGCCCGAGTGTTCCTCGGGCCAATCCGAAGGCGGCTGACCGATCGGTTGCACGGGACGCCGTCGCGCGGCAGCGGCTTGATGGCACGCCGGGTACGTGTTGTCGCATCGCGGGCGGGGCTGGCGATGACCTTATTCGGAAGGGCCGGTCCCCCGCGCTCCCCCAGGCGTAATCGGTGCCCCCAACTCGTTTGCCCAGCCGGCCCGAGAACGACCGCGGCGAAGCTATCGTGCCCGCTGTCTCGTGCTGTCGGGCTACCGAGGAGGTCGGGTTCAGGTTCGCAGTTGTCGCGACGGATTCTGCGATGTGCCGCTGCCTGATCTCCAAGTTTTGGCGAGGAGCCGGCCCTCACTGGAGCCGTTGTGCCGTGATCCAACACCTACGCGATGGCGGACACTAAACCCTGTTCGGCGAGGGCTTCCGTGGCAGGCCGAACCCGGGCGTCAGGCTGCCTCGGCCCGGGAAACGGGCGCGCATTCACATGGCGCTTTGTCTACGCTGATCGATCGGACATCACCGCTGCGTCCACGCAGACCTGTGCAATTGCCAACGCCAGAACCTGCTCCGTGAAAGGCTTCTGCAGCACCAGCACACCGGGACGTTGGCGTGTGCGATCGGCCGGATCGCCGCTCATCCAGATATGCGGAATGAAGCCACTATCCAGAATTCGTCGAAGCGCACCTTGTCCACTACCACCGCGCAGACGTCCATCCACAAGAATCAGGCCAGGCCGGCGGCGCGTTGCAGCGGTTACTGCGCCTTCTTCCGTGCCCTCCACGCCGATCACCTCATGGCCCATGCCCGCCAGTATCCGCGAGAGCAGCATGCCGATCAGCACATCGTCCTCAATGACAAGAACCTGCAGCATGTGCTCCCCCCGCTCCCAGCTTCCGCCTTCATTTACCCAGGCCTCGACCTGTCGTCGCAGCTCGGTCGCCACCTCGATCGTGTCGGTGCTCCCGCCCGTCCTCATGCCAATTGCTCACGCGGCCGCCGCAGCCACGCCGCCCGGCACGCAAGCCACTTCGCATCCATTCGTCAGTTCCCTGCAGAATCACGGAATGACGAAACAACTATCCGTGTGGAACGATCCCTACATCGATGGCGCTGTCGCTTGCGAGTATCGGAAAATACTGAGATCCGCGCGGTGGCCGAATGCCAACAAAAACGCTGCGCCCTGCCGATGGCATGGTAAACGTCCTGCCGCTGCGCAACGGATCAGCAAAAGCAGGAGGA
The DNA here is from genome assembly GCF_051859025.1 of Falsiroseomonas sp. Lineage (GTDB taxonomy): Bacteria > Pseudomonadota > Alphaproteobacteria > Acetobacterales > Acetobacteraceae > Falsiroseomonas. The sequence goes on from NZ_JBHYGL010000004.1 coordinate 14,273, forward strand.
TTCTGGTTTGCCTGCAACCCATCCGCTTGCTGACGGACTGCAGTCCATCATCGCTGTCGGCGCGTCGGCTGGTGGGCTAGACGCCTGCCGCAACTTCCTCAGCGCCCTTCCCAAAGCAACAGGCTTTGCCTTCATCCTCGTGCAGCACCTGGACCCCACGCATGACAGCCTCCTCGTAGAACTCCTCGCGCCCCATACGGCACTCACCGTGGCGCAGGCGAGTGACGGTGCGGTTGTCACGGCGGAGCACCTCTATGTCATCGCGCCAGGCACCGCCTTGACGGTGCAGTTGGGGCGGCTTGTCGTCTCACCGCCAGCGGAGCCGCACGGCGCGCGGTTACCCTTCGATACTCTGCTGCGCTCCTTGGCCAGCGGTGGCGTTGCATCGCGAACCGTGGCCGTCGTGCTGTCCGGCACTGGCGAGGACGGCACCCAGGGCGGTCTGGCGCTACGAGCGGCCGGCGGCTTCGTCATCGCGCAGCTCCCCGCGGAGGCTGCGTTCAACGGTATGCCCAGCGCGGCGATCGCCGCCGGCGCCGTCGATCTCGTGCTGTCGATCGCTGCCATGCCGGCAGCATTGCTCCGTCACTCCCGCCAACCCGCTCCTGCTACAGACGATTGGCAAGCCGATATCGTGGCGCTGCTGCGGCAGCGTACCGGGACCGATTTCAACCTGTACAAGCCCGGCACACTTCGACGGCGGATCGAACGCCGCATGGGCATGGCTGGCGCTTCTGACCTGGAGAAGTACCTCGCGCTGATGCAACGCGATCCGCAGGAGGCGTCGCTGCTCGCGAAGGACCTGCTGATCCATGTGACAGGCTTCTTCCGTGATCCGGAGGTGTTCGACCTGCTTGGCGAACACATCATTCCCAAGCTACTCGCCGCCCACCCCCGCGATCGGCCGCTGCGCATCTGGGTCGCCGGTTGCAGCACCGGCGAGGAGACTTGGTCGCTCGCGATCCTGTTTCGTGAGGCGATCAGCGCCGCGGGTTCTGATATCCGCCTGCAGATCTTTGCCTCCGACAAGGATGCGGACGCGGTGGCGGCTGCGCGCGAGGGTCGCTACCCCGCGAGCATCGAAGGGGCCGTCTCCACCGCTCGCCTCGCGCGCTTCTTCAAACGCGACGAAGATGCCTGGCGGGTCAATGCCGATCTGCGCGCACTGGTCGTCTTCACGGTCCAGGATGTCCTCGCCGACCCTCCCTTCTCACGGCTCGATCTCATCTCCTGCCGCAATCTGCTGATCTACCTGAAGCCGCAAGCCCAGGCGCGTGTCGTGGCGCAGTTCCGTTTCGCACTTCGCGCGGGGGGCTTTCTACTGCTCGGCAACTCGGAGCATCTTGGTGCCGGTGAAGCGGGCTTCGATGTGGTCGCCAAGGCGGAGCGGATCTGGCGTCGCCACGCCAATGATGGTCCGCCTGCTGCGCTTGCAGGCGCCGCGCTGGGTGTCACCGCGCCACGCGGGGCGACCTTGCCACGGCCGCTTCGCTTGGCGGAACTCTGTCGGCGCCTCGTGCAGCAGCATCACACGCCTGCCGCCGTCCTGATTGATGCTCAGAGCCACTGCCTGCATTCACTTGGCCCTACCGACCGTTATCTGCTGCACGCCCCAGGGGCCGCGACGCAGGACCTTCTGGCGGTCGTGCGGCCCGCGCTGCGCGGACGGCTGCGCGCCCTGCTCGTCAAGGCAAGGGCCGCCGGGCAGGCATGCATGCGTGACGACACCAAGGCGCCTCATCTGGAAGTTCGGCCAGCAAACGACGAGGGCGAGGCGCTGTTTCTGGTCTGCTTCTTGGAGCCCGCGCCCGCCACGGTCCTTCCACAGCCCGCGGGCGCGTCCGATGACCGGCCGCGCGTCGCGGCACTGGAGCGTGAACTCGAGACGACGCGCGCCGAGTTGCATGCCGCCATCCAGGATCTGGAACACGCCGCGGAGGAGCAGCGCGCGGTGAATCAGGAGGCACTGTCGGTCAATGAGGAGTACCAATCCACCAACGAGGCATTGCTGACGTCGAAGGAGGAGCTGCAATCCCTCAATGAGGAGCTGAACGTCCTCAACGGCCAGTTGCAGGAGACCCTGGAGCATAGCCGCACCACGTCGAACGATCTGCAGAATGTGCTCTACAGTACCCCGGAAGCGACCATCTTCCTCGATCCGCAGCTGCGGATCCGCTTCTTCACGCCTGCGACTCGTGCCGTGTTCAGCGTGCTGCCTGGCGATGTCGGCCGCCCCCTAGCCGATCTACGCTCCCTGGCCATCGATCCGGCGCTGCCGGCAGACGCGGCGGCCGTGCTCGCCGGAGACGACCCGCGCATCCGCGAGATCGCTACCGCCGAGGGTACCTGGTTCAAGCGCCGGGTACTGCCCTATCGCGCTCAGGATGCGTCCGTAGCCGGCGTGGTGATTACCTTCATGGACATCACGATGCGCAGGCAGGCTGCGGCGCTGCTCGAGCAGGCGACGCGCCGCGCGGAGCAGGCCAACGCCGCGAAGACACGCTTCCTGGCCGCGGCCAGTCATGACTTGCGCCAGCCCCTGCAGACGCTGACGTTGCTGCGGGACCTGCTGGCGAAGAGTGTCGAGGGCGAGGAGACTCGCAAGCTTGTGGCGATGCAGGAGCCCACGCTTGCAGCCATGTCCGACATGTTGGACACGTTGCTGGATATCAATCAGATCGAGACAGGTGCCCTGAAGGCCACACCCGTCGCCTTCTCGATCGGCGCCCTTCTGCAGCGCCTGGCGGAGGAGTTTGGCCATCTTGCCCGTGGAATCGGGCTCGATCTCCGACTTGTCGCTTCCGAGGCTACCATCCGCAGCGACCCGCGGCTGCTCGAGCAGATGCTGCGCAACCTATTGTCCAACGCGCTGAAATACACCAAGCGCGGACGGGTCCTGCTGGGCTGTCGACGCAGCGCTGGCGGGCTGCGGATCGAGGTCTGGGACACGGGCATCGGTATCCCCGACGAGGACCGGGCGGCAATATTCGACGAGTACCACCAGCTTGATAACGCTGCGCGCGAGCGGGAACGCGGCCTTGGCCTGGGACTTGCGATCGTGCAGCGGCTTGCCGGACTGATGTGCCACGGCCTTGAAGTCCACTCGAAACCGGGGCATGGCTCGGTCTTCGCAATCACGGTGCCACTGTGTGCGTCGGACCACGCCGTGGTCGCGCCGCAGGTTCCGCTGCCAGTCCTTCATCGCACGGGCGCGATCCTGGTGATCGAAGACGACCCGGACGTGCGGAATCTTCTTGTACGAGTGCTGACCGAAGAGCGGCACGTCGTCATTGCCGCTGCAGATGGCGAAGCCGCGCTGACGTTGATCGCACGTGGCGCCATCCGCCCGGACATCATCCTGGCCGACTTCAACCTTCCCGGTGGCATGAACGGGGTGCAGCTGGGCGGGCTGCTGCGAGAGCGGCTAGGCTTCGCCGTGCCCGTGGTCATCCTCACCGCCGACATCTCCACCGAGGCCCTCCAGGACATTGCCACGCAGAACTATCCGAGGCTGCAGAAGCCCGTGCGCGCGGTGGATTTGTGCGCCCTGTTGCAGCGCCTGCTGGGCGATGCGCCGGTGCTGGTTCCCTCCAGCAGCGCAACCACCATCCATGTCGTGGAGGATGACGAGCAGGCGAGGAGCGTCCTGCTACGCGTGCTGCAACGCGACGGTCAGGAAGTGATCGGCCATGTCAGTGCCGAGGCGTTCCTGGAAGCCTATCACGCCGGCGGCGAGGCCTGCCTGCTGGTGGATGCGCAACTGCCCGGCATGAGCGGCTTCGACCTTCTGGTTCGGCTCCGCCAGAGCGGCGATTCCTTGCCCGCCATCATGGTGACCGGCCTCAGTGATGTGGGTGCGGCGGTCAGGGCGATGCAGTCCGGCGCCTCAGACTTCATCGAGAAACCCGTGCGTGCCGCGACGTTGCGCGCAGCACTTGACCGCGCGCTGGCCCAGTCGCGCGATCTCGGCAAGCTGGCGGCCTGGCGCCAGAAGGCCGCCGACAGCCTGGCAAGCCTGACTGCCCGGCAGCGCGAGGTGATGGCCCGCGTCCTGGCGGGCGACCCGAGCAAGAACATCGCCGCCGATCTCGGCATCAGCCAGCGTACAGTGGAGACGCACCGGGCAGAGATCATGCACCGTACGGGTGTCAAATCACTGCCAGCACTCGCGCGGCTGGCTCTGGCGGCGAGCAGCGCGGCGCCCTAGTCCGTCTCCGTATTTTCCGAGGCTAGGTGGATCCGCTTGTGCCGTTCAGGGTCCGTCGCTGTGCGTTGGGCACGAGAGCACTGAATCACCCCTGACAGTGAGCTTGGCAAAGCTTCCTGTTGAGTTCGGGTGCTTCGTCCGAATCCCGCCAGCTCAACGCCCGACCACCGAGGAGCATCGCCATGACGCACGCCTACTCAACACGTTCCGACCACGCCTTGTTCGAACCGGTTTGCGTGGGCGCGCTGCGTCTGGCTAATCGTATCGTGATGGCGCCGCTGACGCGCAACCGAGCGGGTCAGGGCCTCGTTCCCGGGCCCCTTGCGCGTGAATACTACGCGCAGCGCGCCACCGCAGGGTTGATCATCGCCGAAGCCACGCAAGTCAGCGCCCAGGCACAGGGCTACGCCAACACACCTGGCTGCTACACCGATGACCAGGTGCAAGGCTGGCGGCGCGTGACGGACGCCGTGCATGCGCAGGGTGGCGTCATCGTGCTGCAGCTCTGGCACACCGGCCGCATCTCGCACACCAGCTTCCAGACGGATGGCGCAGCGCCGGTCGGGCCCTCAGCCATACGCGCCAAGGCGAAGACTTTTCTGGGGGAGAGAGGCTTTGTGGCCGTTTCGACGCCACGGGCCCTCACCCTCGAGGAAATGCCAGGGATCGTGGAGGATTTCCACCATGCGACGCGCTGCGCGAAGGAAGCCGGGTTCGACGGTGTGGAGGTCCATGGCGCACACGGCTACCTGCTCGACGCCTTCTTGCGCGACGTCACCAATCACCGCACCGATGCGTATGGTGGCGCCATCGAGAACCGCGCGAGACTGCTGCTGGAAGTCACCCGGGCCTGTGCGGAGGCGATCGGTGCTGGGCGTGTCGGCGTGCGGCTGTCGCCAGTATCGACCGCGGGTGATTCGCATGACAGCAACCCGCAGGCGCTATTCCACTACGTTGTGGCGGAGCTCAATCGCCTGAGTCTGGCCTACCTGCATGTGGTGGAGGGAGAGACGGGCGGGGCGCGCAACAACGTGCCCTTCGACTATGCCGCGCTGCGCGAAGGCTTCGATGGCGCCTGGATGGCGAACAATGGCTATGATCGCACGATGGCCATTCGGGCCGTGGCCAGCGGCCATGCCGACCTCGTCTCCTTCGGACGCCCCTTCATCGCCAATCCGGATCTCGTCGCACGCCTGCTGGCGGATGCGCCGCTGAGTGCGTTGATGCCTCCGGAGACGCTCTATGGCGGGGATGCGCATGGCTACACGGACTATCCGACACTCGAGGGATTTCGGGCGCTCGAGCAACAGCCGGCCCTGGCCTGAACCGACATGTTCGGGGCGGTGGAGATCGGCCTCCTGGCCGCGGCGGTCATTCTTCCGCTCCTTGGCCGGTTACCGCGGTTGAAGCCCTATCGCCATCTCCTCGGTGGTGGCGGGGGACTGTTGCTGCTCACCGCGCTGTTTCCCCGCGATGGCAACCCCATCGGCCAGTATCTGTTGGGCGAGGCTATCGGGAAACTTAACCTGCCGCGCGAGATGTTCGGCATCGCTTGGTGGGTGCTGGGCGCCTGGTTGCTCAAGACGCTCCTCGGCCTGGTGCTGCGGCGTACGATCTTCCCAGATAGCGACGGGCCGCACGCGGGCCGCATTACTGCCTGCTGCGTGTGAAGGTGGACATCGGCGTAGCGCCAGCGGGTGTAATCGCGATGATGGTGGCGGTGGCGCGATCCATCAGCGCAGTACGCCAGGGCCTGACGCGGGAGCACCTGTGGTCTGCGTCTGAGGCCCGCTGGTCGCTTTATCTCGTGAGGTCACGGCCTGAGGCAATGCCGAGGGGACGCCGAGCAATGGAAGCGGGCGTCTTGTACGAATGCTGCTGCAAGTTTGGCGCGGAGGTGCCCTCGATCGCTCCAGTCGGGTCGAGGCGCTGATCCGTAGTCGCGCCCAAGATCTGTGCGATATCGGCGGTCGTCACTTGCGGGAGGAACCGCAACAAAGGAGCGGCCGGCTCAAGGACGAAGCGCAGCCGATATAGCGCGTGACGAGCCTGGCGCATGGCGACGGTCCTCCCGCAACGCGGCCTCATGCGACGCTGCATAACGAATGCTGCCGCGCCTTCCCCTCCGTCGGGAGCCTCGGGATCTACGCGCGTCCAAGTCGCGATCGGTGTCCCCAGCGTTTGGCGGGGCGAAGCGCCGCGTCGGTAGTTTCCGATCCTGTCGCGCTGGAGGGGTAGCGCGTCTGCTGCACGAGTGGTGGGGCCGCGCTCCTGCACTCGAACGACACCAGGGGTGCCGAGCCTGCCGCAGAGCGCGCCGCGGTTCAACGACGTGCTCGGGCCTCGGCGACGTTTGTCTGCGGCACAATGATCATGAGGAGCACACGACCATGCGTCAGACGACCATCCTTGGTGCCGGCCTGGCCGGCATATTCCTCGGCCTGGGCACCCCGACGTTCGCGGCTGACCAGCAGGCCGCCTCGATCCTGGCGGTGCCCGCGGATGCGCCCCCGGCCACGGCCTGCCTGAACGATCTTCGAGCTTTCGGCACGCAGCTTCGCACCGAGGGTTACTGGGTGGGCGGGCCCGGCCTTGGATACGGCTACCCGCTCTCGGGCCTTGGCTACTCCGGGGAGGTCATGCCCGTTCGGCCCGTTCGCGAAGGCGGAGCCGAAACCTCCGCCTATGGGACTGCACGGGCTGCGTATGAAATCCGGCTGCTCGTAGCCGCGGCGAGTGTGCAGGGACAGCTTGGCCAGCAGCAACCCTGCGCGGCGACGTTGGCCTCGGCGCGCGGGCTTTACGCGCAATATGCCACGCGGCTGCATGAAGAGGGTTTCGCCAGGGCAGACAGCCCTGGTTGGCAGCAGCGCCAGATCACCAGCGCCATGCCGATTGCGTCAACTGCCAGGTCCTATCGATCAGACCAACTGCTCGACGCCGACGTGCGTGACGCGACGAACGGAGAATTGGGAAGTGCCCATGACCTCATCATAGATCCCGCCACGGGTCGGATTGCCTACATCGTCATCTCGCGCGGCGGCATCTTCGGCATCGGCGAGAGTTTCGTTCCGGTCCCGTGGGCGCGCTTTAGGGTAACACAGGATTTGAGCTTGCTCGTGCTGGATTCCAGCAAGGCCACGATGGATGCCGCTCCCAAGGTCGGCCGCAGCCAGTTCGGGGCGCCGGGGCAGTTCACCCAGACCAGCCAGGCCGTTGACGCATATTGGCGGGCACATCCGATGGCAGAACCGCCCAGCCGATGATGCGGGGAAAGCGACGACCGCGCGGAAAGCGAAACGGGCGAACCGTTCGTCCCACCTGCGTGTTCCCCGACCCTGCCGAGGCCCGCAGTTGGACGCGTGACGTCGCGTCAGCGACGCAAAGCGCAACCGCGCCAGCAGACTTGCCCGACCGCGACACCGGGAACTTCGCCTCCATCGAAAGGGACTGACCCATGCAAACCGACAATCAGCTGAAGCAAGACGTTCTCGCCGAGCTTCGCTGGGAGCCGAGCGTGACTGCCGCTCATATCGGCGTCACCGCCAAGGATGGCGTTGCGACGCTTTCCGGACATGTCGCCACCTATGCGGAGAAGCACGCGGCCGAGACGGCGGCGGGACGTGTGAAGGGCGTGAAAGGTATCGCCGAAGAGATCGAGGTCATGCTCCCCCTCAACGTCTCGCGCGGCGACGACGACATGGCCCGAGCCGCGGTGCAACGCCTCGGCTGGAGCAGCATGGTGCCGCGCGACGCCGTCAAGGTCACGGTTGAGAAGGGCTGGCTCACACTCCGCGGACAGGTCGACTGGCGCTATCAGCGGGAGGCTGCGGTCGCCGAAGTCCGGCACATGCAGGGCGTCGTCGGGGTTTCGAACCAGATAACGGTCAAGCCTCAGGTCAATGTCGTATCGCTGGGCGCCGACATCAGGGCCGCGCTGCACGGCAACTGGTTCTGGGACGATGACGCGCACGTCACGGTGGCAGCGAATGGCGGCGCGGTGAAACTCTCCGGCAATGTGGACAGCTGGCACAACCGCCAGGTGGCCGCGAACACTGCCTGGGCCGCCCCAGGCACGACCACGGTCGAGAACCTCATCACCGTCGCGTAGCTGCGCCGCCGCCGGCAGCTTGACCGTGCCGGCGGTCCCCCTGCAACAAGGACGATCGCCATGCCTGACTCGCAGACCGCGACCTCACGCTCCTACCTCGTTGGCGGCGGTGTCGCTTCGCTGGCAGCCGCCGCCTTCCTGATCCGTGACGGCGATGTGCGCGGACAGGATATCACCATCATCGAAGCGGGCGACATGCTCGGCGGCAGCCTGGACGGCGCAGGCACGCCCGAGGCCGGCTATGTGCTGCGTGGCGGGCGCATGCTGGAGAGCAAGTATCTCTGCACCTACGGCCTCTTCGCCTCGATCCCGACGCTGGATGGCGGCCAGAGTGTGACGCAGGAGATTCTTGGATGGAACGAGACGCTGCAGACCTCGTCGAAGTCACGCCTCTTCGCCGATGGTCAGCGCCAACTGGCCCCCGAATTCGGGCTGAGCGAGCGGCACATCCTGGCCATAGAGCGCCTGGCGATCGAGCCCGAAGCGATGCTGGGTCGGACCAGCATCGAGGATCAGTTCGATGCCGCGTTCTTCCGCACTAACTTCTGGCTGATGTGGTGCACCACCTTCGCCTTCCAACCCTGGCACAGCGCGGTGGAGTTCAAGCGATACCTCGTGCGCTTCTCCCACATGGTCGGCGGTTTCAACCGGCTGGAGGGGATCATGCGGACCCGCCTCAACCAGTATGATTCGCTGGTGCGGCCTTTGCAGAAGTGGCTGGAGGAAAGGGGTGTCGAGTTTCGCCTGAACACCCGCGTGACCGACCTCGCCAGCGGCTTTCACGCAAGTCGGCACCATGTCACCAGCATCGAAGTTGAGAGTGGGGGGAAGGTCGAGCAGATCCCACTTGCGGCGGCCGACCGTGCCATCGTCACCCTGGGTTCGATGACCGATGCGGCCAGCCTCGGCACGATGGACGCGGCGCCCGCGATGCTGGGTAAGCCACAGGGTCAGGCTTGGCGGCTGTGGGAACGGCTTGCCGAGGGCCGCCCCGAACTCGGCGACCCCGCCGTCTTCGACAGCCATGTCGAGCAGTCGAAATGGGTCTCGTTCACCATCACCCTGCACGACCCCGCATTGCTGCGGCTGGTGCGCGAGGCAACGGGCAATATCCCCGGTGAGGGCGGCCTGGTGACCTTTCCGAAATCGGGCTGGCTCTGTTCCATCGTCATTCCGCACCAGCCGCATTTCATCGGGCAGCCGGAGGATGTGGGCGTGGTGTGGGGTTATGGCCTGCGCGTGGACGCGCCGGGCGACTTCGTCACCAAGCCGATGTCCGTCTGCACAGGGCGGGAGATATTGAAAGAGGTCCTCGGCCAGCTCGGCATCACCACCGAGGCGGAGACCATCCTGAAGAGCAGCATCTGCGTGCCCTGCATGATGCCCTTCATCACAAGCCAGTTCCTCTGCCGCGGCGCGGGTGACAGGCCGGCAGTACTGCCCGCAGGTTGGGCGAACCTCGCCCTCATCGGCCAGTTCTGCGAGCTGCCGGAGGATGTGGTCTTCACGGTTGAATACTCCATCCGCTCGGCGCAGATCGCGGTCTACGGTCTGCTGGGGCTCAAGCGGTCCCCGCCGGATGTCTACCGCGGCGTGTTCGATCCGCGTGTGCTCTACCGCGCCCTCATGGCGCTGCACGATTTGCCGGCGTGAGAGCGGACCAGCGTGTCGCCCACGCCGCGGCGACCGATGGCGATATCGGCGACGTGCAGCCGTTCCTCCCGGCGACAGTGTCTGGCGGACCTGCTTCGTGCCGGGGGGCACTCACAACTGGATCCCGGGCGGATAGGTGGTGCGGCTGCCGGGAATGATCCGCAAGGTCGCCTGGCGCAGCAACCTGATCCAGGTCGATTGCACCCGGCAGAAGCTGCGCGACAGCCCGCTCTACAGCCAGGGGCGGTGACGGTGGACGGCACCTATGCCGCAGCCATGACCACCTTTGGCGGGCTGGGCCTCTTCGCAGTGCAAGCCCGCAATACGTTGCCCGGAAGGCGAGCGGGTTGCAGCCCCTATGCCTTCCCCACACTACCGGGGACTTCGTGCAATGCGCGCCCGGTCGTGGCGAAGGCTCCGACATTGCCGATCGTGGTCTCGGCAATCGCGGTCAATGCCTCTCTCGTAAAGAACCCCTGGTGGCCGGTGACCAGCACATTGGGGAAGGTGAGCAGGCGGGCAAACACGTCGTCGGTAATCATTCGGTCGGACATGTCCTCGAAGAATAGGCCTGCCTCCTCCTCGTAGACATCAAGGCCGAGATGGCCGATGGCGCCGCTTTTCAATCCGGCGATGACGGCCGGAGTATCCACGATCGCACCACGGCTGGTGTTGATCAGCATCACGCCCGGCTTCATGCGTGCGATGGCGGCGGGATTGATCAGATGCCGGGTTTCCGGTGTCAGCGGGCAATGCAGCGTGAGGATATCGGCGGCCGCCAGCAGCTCCTCCAGCGGTAGATAGCGCACGCCCAGCGTCGGGTCGGGGATTGGGTCATGCGCGATGACCAGGCATCCCATGCCACGCAGGATCCTGGCCATCGCCGCACCGATGCGGCCGGTGCCGATGACACCCACGCAGCGCCCGCGCATGTTGAAGCCGAGCAGCCCCTCCAACTCGAAATTGCCCTCCCGTATGCGCAGCCAGGCGCGATGGGTGTTGCGGTTGAGCGCCATCATCATGGCCAGCGCATGCTCGGCCACTGCATCGGGGGAGTAGGAAGGAACATAGGCGATCGTCATGCCGTGGCACCGCGCTGCGCCGAGATCCACGTTGTTGTACCCGGCGGACCGCAGCGCAACGAGGTGGATGCCGAGTGACTTGAATTCAGCCAGCACATCCGCGTCCAGCTGATCGTTCACGAAGGCGCATACCGCGCCCGCCCCGCGCGCGAGGACCGCGGTGTCCCTGGTCAGGCGAGGTTCCAAGAAGCGAAGCTCATGCTGACCCGCGGCCGCCGCCGTCAGGAACTGACGATCGAATGCTTTCGTGCTGAAGACCGCGATATCCATCTGGATCCCCTCCTGCGCCTGCCCCGTCGACCTGTGTAGGCGCGCTGCGTTGTCCTACGAGAGCATCGGAAACTACGCAGATCGGCTACGTCGGGGTCGGCGCGCTGCGCGACCTCGGTAGTTTCCGAGCCTGCCCAGCAGCGCCCCCCAGCCCCTAGCGTCGGACCGTCACGCAGGAGCAGACCGCCATGGCCGAGACGATCGCGATCGCCACACCATTGCTGGCGCCGCCGTTGCGTGCCGAGGCGGTATCGGTCAGGACGAAGTACATCGTCGCCTGGGCGCTCTGCCTGTGTTTCTACTTCCTGCAATACGCCATCCGGTCCGCCCCCGGCGTGATGATCCCGGAACTGACCGCGGCTTTCGGCCTTACGACTCTGGGCGTCAGCGCCCTGCTGGGGATGTACTATTACACCTATGCCGGCTTCGCCCTGATCTCGGGCGCTTCGCTCGATCGCTTCGGAGCCAAGCTGCCGATCTTCATTGGTCTGCTGGCCACTGCGGCCGGCAGCGTCCTGTTCGGAATGGGCACCATCCTCTCCGCCGATGCCGGGCGATTGATGCAGGGCGCCGGCTCCGCCTTCGCCTTCACCGGCGCGGTCTATCTCGCGGTGCATGGCTTCTCGGCGAAGTGGCTGGCTACGGCGGTCGGCTTCACGCAACTGGCGGGCATGCTGGGCGGCTTCGCCGGGCAATTCGCGGTCGGTCCACTCGTGCATGGCCCGATGGCCTGGACCTCCTTCTGGTTCTACGCGGGCGCGGCACTCGCCGTCGTGGCGGTGCTGATGCTGATCGCGACACCAAGCCAGCATGAGCCTGCGAAGGGTTCCATCTGGACGATGTTCGCGCCCTACAAGGTGGTGCTGAGCAACCCGCAATCCCGGCTCTGTGGCGTCATCGGCGGGCTGCTATTCATGCCGACGACGATCGGCGACATGATTTGGGGCGTACCCTTCCTGCATCTCGGCGGCGGCGTTCCGACGGCCGAGGCGGTGACCCGCGCCTCGATGGTGCCGCTGGGCTGGGTGATCGGCGCGCCGCTTCTGGGTTACGTCGCGGACCGCATGGGGCAGCGCAAGCCGGCGCTCTATGGCGGCATCGCGCTGATGCTGCTCTCGGGCGTCGCCGTCGCCTGGTTCGGCAGCGTCATCCCGACCTATCTCGGTGGTCTCGTCTTCGGCATCGGCTCCGGTGCGGCGATGATCCCCTACGCGATGATCAAGGAAGCGAACCCGGACAATGTAAAGGGCAGCGCCACGGGCGCGATGAACTTCCTGGTGTTCAGCTGCAGCGCGCTGCTGGCCCCGGTCTTCGGCTATGTGCTGATGCGGCTCGCTAACGGCGCGCCGCTATCCGCCGACACCTTCGCCCACGCCAATTATGTCTGGCTCGGCGCGATCCTGCTCGCGCTGGTGCTTACCATCATGCTGCGTGAGACGGGCGCCAAGGCGCAGGAGAGCCGGGCATGACCGCCCTTCAGGCCGACTTCACCCAGGCTATCGACCTTCTGCGCCAGAAGGGCACGGGACCGGCGCGGACAATGCATCCCGATTGGGTGGCGCTGCTGCCGCCCTGCAATGTCGCCTGCCCGGCTGGCGAGGACATCCAGGCCTGGCTCGACTTGGCCCAGGCCGGCCGCTACCGCAAGGCGTGGGAGGTGATCCTGCGGGACAACCCCTTCCCGGCGGTGCATGGCCGGGTCTGCTATCACCCGTGCGAAACCGGCTGCAACCGTGCGCAGCTTGACAGCGCAGTGAGCATCCATGCGGTCGAGCGCTTCCTCGGTGACATGGCCTCGGCGCAGGGTTGGGTACCACGCGTGACGACGGCGCCGAGCGGCAAGCGCGTGCTGGTGATCGGCGCGGGGCCTTCCGGCATGGCGGCCGCCTATCACCTCGCGCGCGCCGGGCACGCGGTGGAAATTCGCGACGCCGGGCCGCTGCCGGGCGGTATGCTGCATTTCGGCATCCCCGCCTATCGCCTGCCGCGCGAGGAGCTGATGAAGGAGGTCCGCCGCATCGAGGCGACGGGCGTCACCCTCACGCTCAACCACAAGGTGACCGACGTGCTGGCCGAACAGGCGGAGGGCCGCTTCGACGCGGTGTTCATCGCCATCGGCACGCAGATCGGCAAGCGCATCGACATTCCCGCGCGCGACGCCGCGAAGGTCTTTACGGCCATCAACCTGCTGCACGATGCCGCCTCCGGCAACGCGCCGAAGCTGGGGCGACGCGTCGTGGTCTATGGCGCCGGCAATACGGCGATGGATGCGGCACGCACCGCCAAGCGGCTGGGAGCAGAGGACGCGATGGTCGTCTTCATCAGCGACCGCGCGCATATGGAAGCGCATGCCTTCGAGGCGCAGGAAGCGCTGGATGAGGGCATCCGCATCCAGTGGCTCAGCAGCATCCATGACATCGACGCGGGCGCGATCACCGTGGAGCGTATGGCGCTCGATGCCGAGGGCCGTGCGCAGCCGACAGGTGAGTTCGAGACGCTGGCCGCGGACTGCGTCGTGCTGGCGCTCGGCCAGAAGGCGGATAGTGGCTTCCTGAGCGGCATTCCCGGCCTGGTCGTCGGCGACGACGGTAATGTGCGGGTGGATGGTGGGATGATGACCGGCCATGCGGGCATCTTTGCCGGTGGTGACATGGTGTCGCGGGACCGCAGTGTGACCGCGGCCGTGGGTGGCGGAAAGCTGGCGGCACGTCACATCGACGCCTGGTTGTGCGGCACGACCCTGACCGCTCCGCCAATTCGGCAGGGCGTAAGCTTCGACATGCTGCACCTTCCGATCTACGCCGAAGCACCCCTGGCGCGGCAGCACGAACTGCCGGTGGCCGAGCGGATGGGCGCGGGCTTCGTGGAGACCACCGCGGGAATCACCGAGCCAGTGGCGCGCCACGAGGCGAAGCGCTGCCTCTCCTGCGGCAATTGCTACGAATGCGACCAGTGCTTCGCGTCCTGCCCCGAACAGGCGATCCTGAAGCTTGATGCCGGATACGATGTCGATCTCGACCGCTGCACCGGCTGCGGCATCTGCTTCGAACAATGTCCCTGCCACGCCATCGACATGGTCCAGGAGGCTGCCGCTTGAACGCCCTGACCCCCATCGACCACCCCGAAGCCGCCGCCCATGTCCGGGCGACCATGGATGGCAACACCGCCTGCGCGCATGTCGCCTATCGGGTCAACGAGGTCTGCGCGATCTATCCGATCACGCCCTCCTCGACGATGGCCGAACTGGCCGATGAATGGGCTGCCGACGGGCTTACCAACATCTGGGGCGGCATCCCTGTGGTGCAGGAGATGCAAAGTGAAGGCGGTGCGGCCGGCGCCGTGCATGGAGCGCTGCAATCCGGCGCCCTCACAACCACCTTTACCTCCTCCCAGGGCTTGCTTCTGATGCTGCCCAACATGTTCAAGATCGCGGGCGAACTGACGGCAACGGTATTCCACGTGGCCGCACGCTCGGTGGCGACCCAGGCACTGTCGATCTTCGGCGACCATTCCGATGTGACGGCGATCCGCTCGACGGGCTTCGCGCTGCTTTCCTCCGGCTCTGTGCAGGAGGCGCATGACATGGCGCTGATCGCCCAGGCCGCGACGCTCGAGAGCCGCGTACCCTTCATGCACTTCTTCGACGGCTTCCGCACCTCGCATGAATTGAATACGCTGATCCTGCTGGACGATGCCGATATCAGCTCGATGATCCGCGAGGAGCTGGTCTGGGCGCATCGCGCGCGCGCACTCTCGCCGGAACATCCGGTGATGCGCGGTACGGCGCAGAACCCCGACACCTTCTTCCAGTCGCGCGAGGCGGCTAATCCGTTCTACGCTGCCACGCCGGCCATCGTGGAACGCGCCATGGCGCGATTCGCAGCCCTCACCGGCCGTCAGTACCGGCTGTTCGAATACGCCGGCGCGCCCGATGCCGAGCGCGTGGTGGTGCTGATCGGCTCTGCGGCGGAAACCGCGCGTGGCACCGCTGCGGCACTCGCGGCCGACGCGAAGCTCGGCGTGTTGCAGGTGCGGCTCTATCGCCCGTTCTCGGCCGCGCACTTCCTGGCCGCACTTCCCGCGACGGCACGAGCGGTCGCCGTGCTTGACCGTGTGAAGGAACCAGGCGCCACCGGCGAACCGCTCTACCTCGACGTGATCACCACGCTCGTCCAAGCCGTCGCCGCTGGCGAACGGGCCGTGATGCCGCGCGTAGTCGGCGGACGCTATGGCCTGTCGTCGAAGGATTTCACGCCGGGCATGGCGAAGGCGGTGTTCGATGAACTGGCCAGGCCCGCGCCGCGCAACGGTTTCACGATTGGCATTGATGACGACGTGTCGCACACGAGCCTGGCGTTCGACCCGCATTTTAGCATCGAGCCGTCCGAGGTGGTGCGCGCGGTGTTCTACGGCTTGGGCGCCGACGGCACGGTGGGCGCGAACAAGGGCAGCGTTAAGATCCTTGCGGAGGATCCAGGTCGCTATGCGCAAGGCTACTTCGTCTATGATTCGCATAAATCCGGCGCGCAGACCGTGTCGCATCTGCGCTTCGGACCTCGGCCAATCGAGGCCCCCTACCTGGTCGCGCAGGCGAGCTTCGTCGCCTGCCATCAGTTCGAGTTCCTCGAACGCGTCGATGTCTTGAGCCTGGCCGCGCCAGGAGCCACCTTCCTGCTCAATTGTCCCTATACGGCAGGCGACGCCTGGGGGCATCTGCAACGCTCGGTGCAGCAGGAGATCATTGAGAAGAAGTTGCGGCTCTTCGTCATCGACGCCTCGAAGGTGGCGCGCGATGCCGGCCTGGGCGGCCGTATCAACACCGTGCTGCAGACCTGCTTCTTCGCACTCTCCGGCGTGCTGCCGCGCGACGAGGCGATTCGTCGCATCAAGGCCATGATCACCCACAGCTACGCCGATAAGGGTGCGAGCGTGGTGGCACAGAACAACGCGGCCGTGGATGACGCGCTGATCAATCTGCATGAGGTGACCATACCCAGCCTCGCTACCAGCACGCTGGAACGCCCACCTGTCGTGCCCGCCACCGCGCCGGCCTTTGTCAAGCGCGTCACCGCCGCGATCATGGCCGGGCATGGCGATGCGCTGCCGGTAAGCGCCATGCCGGTGGACGGCACCTTCCCGCTCGGCACCGCCGCCTGGGAGAAGCGCAACATCGCCGAGGATGTGCCGATCTGGGAGACCGATCTGTGCATCCAGTGCGGACAATGCTCGATCGCCTGCCCGCATTCGGTGATCCGCGCCCGCTTTCTCGACGCGGCCCGGCTGACGGGCGCTCCCGAAACGTTCAAGACGGCGTCGGTGAATGCGCGAGGCTATCCTGACACGCGCTTCTCCCTTCAATTCTACGTCGAGGATTGCACCGGCTGCGGGCTCTGCGTCGAAGTGTGCCCGGCGCATTCGGTGGATGATCCGAAACATCGCGCCATCAACATGGCACCTAAAGCACCGGTGCTGGTCTCCGAGCGGACCAACATCGCCTTCTTCGAAACGCTGCCGGTGAATGACCGCGCACTGGTCGACTTCGCCGATGTGCGCGGCGTGCAGTTCCTCGAGCCTCTATTCGAATTCTCCGGCGCCTGCGGCGGCTGCGGCGAGACGCCCTATCTGCGCCTGCTGTCGCAGCTGTTCGGCGATCGCGCGCAGATCGCCAACGCCACCGGCTGCTCCTCCATCTATGGCGGCAGCCTGCCGGTGACGCCGTGGGCGACCGACAAGGCCGGGCGCGGTCCCGCTTGGTCCAATTCGCTGTTCGAGGATAATGCCGAATTCGGCCTGGGCTTCCGGCTTGCCGCCGACATGCATCTGGCGCTTGCGGTGCGGCTGCTGCGCGACTTGGCGCCCGCGATCGGGAGAGATCTGGTCGAGGCCGCGATCGCCGCGCCCCAGCTACGTGAATCGGAGATCGTCGCGCAGCGCCAGCGCGTGGCCGCGCTTCGGGCGCGGGTTACGGCGCTGGGCGATGCGCCGGGCGCACGCGACCTGCTCTCGGTGCTCGACCACATGGTACGGCGCAGCATCTGGCTCGTCGGCGGCGATGGCTGGGCCTATGATATCGGCTTCGGTGGGTTGGACCACGTGCTGGCCAGCGGGCGCGACGTGAACGTGCTCGTACTCGATACGGAGGTATACTCCAACACCGGCGGCCAAGCCTCCAAGGCGACGCCGCTCGGCGCCGTCGCCAAATTCGCCGCCGCCGGAAAACGCACGGCGCGCAAGGACCTTGCGTTGCAGGCCATCGCCTATGGCAATGTTTATGTCGCGCAGGTGGCGATGGGGACGAACCCGCAACATACTCTGCTGGCGATGCGCGAGGCGGAGGCATGGCCCGGGCCTTCGCTCATCCTGGCCTACAGCCACTGCATCGCGCATGGCTATGACCTGCGCTACGGCATGAAGCAGCAGGATCTGGCCACGGCCTCGGGCTATTGGCCGCTGTTCCGCTTCAACCCGGCGATGCGCCAGGCCGGTGAAGCCCCATTCCGGCTCGACAGTCCGCGCCCCAGCATCCCGTTGAAGGATTACGCCTACAACGAGTTGCGCTACCGCAGCCTGGCAACCACGCGGCCGGAGGAAGCGGCGGCGCTGCTCGCCCAGGCCAGCGCAGCGGTGATGGAGAAATACGCGCAATACGAGACACTGGCGACGCGCGATGGCAGCCGCTTCCAGGCCAATGCCCCGTCCGTGCCGGCACGGGCGCCGGTCGCCTTGTGATGAAGCGTCGCTTGATTCTGGCCGGCACCGCTGGTGTCGCCGCCCTGGCGGCCGGGGCCATGCTCACGGCACGGGCGGTTGGCGGCATGGCGGAATACGTGGCTGAAGCAGCGGCCCAGCGCCGAGCGGTGCCGGTGCCGCCCGCAATGCTCGACCTCATCCGCCACGCGACGCTCGCCGCCAACGGGCACAATGCGCAGCCCTGGCAGTTCCGCCCGCGCGAGGATGGTGTCGACATCCTGCCCGACCTCACGCGCCGGACGCCGGTGGTGGATCCGGACGACCACCACCTGTTCATCAGCCTGGGCTGTGCCGCGGAGAATTTCGCCCAGGCGTCGGGCGCCACGAGCCGGCCGGGCCGGATCGGTTTCGATCCGGCGGCAGGTGGCGTTGTGACGTTCCGCGCAGGCGATGCGCCGCCCGCCACGCCAGCGCTATTCGCCGCCATCGCCCAGCGCCAGTCGACCCGGACCGAGTACGATGGCAGGCCGGTGAGTGTCGCGATGCTTGCGACCTTGACCAGCGCCGCCGCGGTTCCAGGCGTGCGGCTGGTTCTGCTCACCGACCGGCCGCGGATCGATCGGGTTCGCGACTTGGTCGTCGCTGGCAACAGCGCGCAGATGGCCGATCCAGCCTTCATGCGGGAGTTGACGAGCTGGCTCCGCTTCAACCCGCGTGCTGCGTTGGTGCAGGCGGACGGCCTGTTCAGTGGCGCGAGTGGCCGGTCCCCGGTGCCGTCATGGCTCGGGCCGTTGCTGTTCCGCGGCTTCGCCAGCGCGACCTCGGAGAACGACGCGTATGCGCGCCACATCCGGTCCTCGGCCGGCATCGCTGTGTTCCTTGCCCAGCAAGAGGACCATGAGCACTGGGTTCGCGTGGGCCGCGCCTGCCAGCGCTTCGCCCTGCAGGCTACGGCGCTCGGCCTGAAGCATGCCCACATCAACCAGCCCGTGGAGGTGGCGGCGCTGCGCCCGGCACTGGCCGAGATTGTCGGCCTTCGCGGACGCCGGCCGGATATTGTCATGCGCTTCGGCAATGGGCCGACGCTGCCCTACGCCATGCGCCGGCCGGTGCAGAGCGTCGTGGTGGCCTAGCGCAGCCACCATCGGCCGGCGTGCGGTCGAGGCTCAACACGGCCGATGCTGCGCCGCCGCGGCCGTCATGCCATCACATGCCTACCGGCATCCACCGGGATGATGTTGCCGCTGATGCGGCGCGCGGCGTCACTGACCAGGAAGGCCGCCAGCGCGCCGACATCGTCGATATCCACCAACTGGTGCTCAGGCGCCTCTGCCGCGGCGGTCGCCAGGAGTTCGTCGAAGCGGTCGATGCCGCTGGCGGCGCGTGTGCTGATCGGGCCTGGTGAAATCGCATTGGCGCGGACCCTCTTTGAGCCCAGCTCAGCCGAGGTGTAGCGGACGGCGCTTTCCAGGGCGGCCTTGACCGGCCCCATCAGGTTGTAATGTTCGACGACACGCTCGGAGCCATAGAACGTCACGGTGAGGAGGCAGCCGCCGCCGGGCATCAGCGGCTCCGCAAGATGCGCCATGCGGAGGAAGGAGTGCACCGAAACGTCCATCGCCAGCGCGAAGCCGGCAGGGCTGCAATCCACCACTCGGCCATGCAGGTCGTCGCGCGGCGCAAAGGCGATCGCATGGAGCAGGAAGTCCAGTCGGCCCCATTCCGTGGCGAGCCTGGCGAAGACGGCTTCCAGCTGCCCGGCCACGCGCACGTCGCAAGGCATCAGGATCTTGCACCCCAGCTTCTCTGTCACGGCCTGGACATGGGTGAGCGCCTTGTTGTTCACATAGGTGGCTGCGAGTTCGGCGCCCGCTGCGGCGAAAGCGTTTGCACAGCCTGCGGCGATACTCGCGTCATTGGCGATCCCGACGACAAGGCCACGCTTTCCCCGAAGGCTCGTGCTGAGTGTCATGCGGCAATTCTTCCAGTCAGGATCGCCCGGGTGTGGCGCGCAATCATCGCTTCCTCGTCGGTGGGGATGACGTGGATGCCAACAGGGCTCCCCACCCCGCTGATGCAGGCTGCGCCGGCAGCATTGGCCGCCGGATCCAGATCCAGGCCCAGCCAGGCGAGGCGCGTACAGATGGCGGCACGGATCGAGGCGGCGTGTTCACCGATTCCTGCGCTGAACACCAGGCCGTCCAGGCCTCCCAGCGCCGCCGCCATGGCGCCGGTCTCCAGCGCAACCCGATAGGTAAAGAGGTCGATGGCGTCGTGCGCGCCGGCCGCCTCGCTGGCGAGCAGCACGCGGGTGTCGCCGCTGATGCCGGAGACGCCGAGCATACCGGACTGACGGTAGAGCAGATCTTCGATCTCCGCGAAGCCGTGCCCCTGTCGTCCGAGGTGAAGGATCACGCCCGGGTCCAGGCTGCCGCAGCGCGTAGCCATCAGCAGGCCATCGAGCGTGCTGAACCCCGTGGTGGTCGCAATGCTGCGCCCATCCAGCAGGGCGCACAGGCTGGCGCCGGCGCCGAGGTGCGCAACGACGACGCGCCTGAGGCTTGGCGCCAGTTGGGCTAGCCGACCCGCGATGTATTCGTAGGAAAGCCCGTGGAAGCCGTACCGGCGTAGACCCAAATCGCTCATCGCGCGGGGCAGTCCGAAGCGCTGAGCCACTGGTGGCATGGTGTGGTGGAAGGCTGTGTCGAAGCAGGCCACCTGCAGCAGTTGTGGGCGCGACTTGGCAAGTTCGTCGATCGGCGCCAGGTTTCGCGGCATGTGCAGCGGGTCCAGCGGAGTCAGGGCGTGCAGCTCGGCCAGCACGCTTGGCGTGATGGCCTCGGGCGCGATGTGGCCGGCACCTCCATGCACAACGCGGTGACCGACGGCGGCGATATCGAGGCCGGGGAGGCGCGTTTTCAGATCCTGCAATAGAGCCGCGAGTGCGTGCGCGAAATCGGATGGCCCATCGCCAACCTCAAGGTCGCCGCGTAGCAGCGCGGGTTCGCTAGTGGCATCGCCGAACACGCCGAACTTTAGGCTCGACGACCTGGCATTCAGGGTCAGGACGGCACCCGTCATGCCGGCTGGGTCGCGCGCGATATCAGGACGGCAAGCGCGCAGGAGGCCAGGCGCGTCGCCGGGCTATCGGCGCGGCTGGTCAGCACGACGGGTACGCGTGCGCCAAGCACGACTCCCGCGGCGACCGCGCCCGAGAGGAAGGTCAGCTGCTTGACCAGCATATTGCCGGCTTCAAGGTCTGGCACCACCAGGATATCGGCCTGGCCCGCCACGGGGGACGCAATGTGCTTCTCCAGTGCCGCTGCGGCGCTGATGGCGTTGTCGAAGGCCAGTGGCCCATCCAGCAGCCCGCCGGTAATCTGGCCGCGCTCCGCCATCTTGCAGAGTGCGGCGGCGTCGAGGGTCGCCTGCATGCGGGGGTTGACCGTTTCCACGGCCGCCAGGATGGCAACGCGGGGCTTCGCAATTCCCAGCACATGCGCCAGGTCAATCGCGTTCTGGACGATGTCGGCCTTCTCGATCAGGCCTGGGGCGATGTTGATGGCGGCATCGGTCAGCAGCAGGGGGCGTGGGAAGTCGGGCACGTCAATCAGATAGGCATGACTGATCTGCCTTGTGGTGCGCAGGCCGCCGTTCGTCGCGACCACAGCATGCATCAGGACGTCGGTGTGGAGGTCGCCCTTCATCAGGACGGCCACCTCAGCGGCCCGGGCCAGCGAGACGCCGGCGGCGGCGGAGGCGACCGCGTCGACGGTATCGACCATCCGGAAGGACGATATATCGGCGGAAAGCTCGCGCGCCACGGCCGCGAGTGTTACCGCCGGGCCGATCAGCACCGGAACGATCAGGCCAGCCTGTGTGGCGGCCAACGCAGCCGAGAGTGCGGCCGCATCCACGGGATGCACGATGCCGGTCGTGACCGGCTTCCCGCCGCCCGCGCGATCCAGCAGTGCCCGCATCCCCTCATGGCGTCCCACGCGGATTTCTGGCAACGCGATGCGCGGACGGCGAATCTTGTCCCGCGGCGCACGGGCCTCGGCCGTGCCGCTGATCACGACCTGGCCGGCCTGATTGGTGCAGACGCAATCCAGCATCACATCGCCCTTTTCCGTCCGCTTCTCCCGTAGCGTGAGCGTGGCTGTGATGGTGTCACCGATCGCGACCGGGTGGCGGAAGCGCAACGCTTGGCCGAGATAGATTGTGCCCGGTCCGGGAAGCTTTGTGCCGAGGACGGCCGAGATCAGCCCCGCACCCCACATCCCGTGAATGATGACGTGATGGAACATGTCCTCCGCTGCGTAGACCAGGTCGACATGCGCCGGATTCACGTCGCCCGTCACGGTCGCGAACAGGTCGATGTCCCTCTGCGTCACACGATGGGAGAGGCTGGCGGTATCGCCGACCGACAGCTCATCGAAGGTGCGGTTTTCGATGAAGCCATCGAGCATTGAATCGGGCATGCGCCTAGTGTTCCCGCATGTAGTCGCCCGGCGCGTCGCACAGCGCGGCGCCCATGGGCGGCGGAGCCACCCGCAGGCTGGATTGCGCCTCCAGCCACTTATCCCAGGCGAGCCACCAGGACCCGTCCTGCGGGGAAGTCGCGGCGCGCCATTCATCGGGCCCCAGCGTCCGCGCATCGTGCGCCCGCAGCCGGATGCGGTAGCTGCGATGGGGATGCCCCGGTTCGCTCACGATGCCGGCGTTGTGGCCGCCCGAAGTCAGCACGAAGGTCAGCGCGCCGTCATTGAGCAGGTGGAGCTTGAAGACGGAACGCCAGGGGGCGATGTGGTCGCGTTCCGTCCCGACGACGAACATGGGGAGCTTCACATCGCCGAGCGCGACTGGCCGGTCGCCTACAAGCAGGCGCCCTTCGGCGAGGTTGTTGTTCAGGAACAGGTCTCGCAGATATTCGATATGCATGCGTGCCGGCAGCCGCGTGCCATCGCTGTTCCAGGCCATCAGGTCACTGGGCATCTCGCGTTCACCCAGCAGGTAGTCGCGGATACCCTGCGACCAGACCAGGTCGTTGGAGCGCAGCATCTGGAAGGCGCTGCCCATCTGCTCGGGGCTGAGCGTGCCCTGGGCGCACATGATGTCTCCGAGGAAGTCGAGCTGGTCCTCGGTGATGAACAGCTGCAGTTCGCCGGCCTCGGTGAAGTCGGTTTGCGCGGCGAGGAGTGTCAGGCTCGCTAGCCGCCCGTCGCCACCGCGGGCCATGGCGGCCGCCGCGATGGCCAGCAGCGTACCGCCCAGGCAGTAGCCGGTGGCGTGGATCCTGGCAGGCCCGCAGATCGCCTGGACGGCGTCGATCGCTGCCATGACACCGTTGCTGCGATAGTCGTCGAGCGCGGTATCGCGCATCGACGCATCGGGATTGCGCCAGGAGATGACGAAGACGGTGCGGCCCTGGCCGACCAGCCAGCGGATCATCGAATTGCCTGGCGACAGGTCCAGTATGTAGTACTTCATGATCCAGGCGGGTACGATCAGTACCGGCTCGGCACCGACCAGCGGCGTGGTAGGCGTGTACTGGATCAGCTCGATCAGCTCATTGCGCAGCACCACCTTGCCGGGCGTCGCGGCCACGTCGACGCCGGGGCGGAAATGGTCGTCCTGCTGCGGAATGCCGCGAGCGCGGGCCTGGTCCCGAAGAAGATTATCGAGACCGGACAACAGGTTCCGCCCGCCGGTGTTGCGCGTCGCCGCCGTTACCTCGGGGTTGAACCAGGGCCAGTTCGAGGGTGAGATCAGATCGAGAAACTGACGTGTGTTGAAGCCAAGAATGCGGCGGTTGCCCGGGTCCATGCCGCCGGGAGTCTGTACGACGCTGTCACACCATTGTTCGCCGAGCAGTACCGCCTGCACAACAAGATTGTAAGGCGGTTGCGACCAGGCAGGGTTGGTGAACCGATGATCGCCGTCCGGCAGAGGCAGCATGGCCTCGGTACCCAGCGCGATCTGCGCCAGACGCTGCCAGTGTTCAACGGCGGTACGTCCCAGGCCGGCTGTCTGGAACGGCGCGTTAAGGGCGTGTGCCGCCCAGTCCAGGAAGGCAAGGGTGGTCGTGCTGGGTGAATGTCCGCCGGTGAAGCGCCCCTGCCATGCGTGCAAGATCCGGTCGAGATCCGCCGCCGTGGTCGTCTGCGCGCCTGGAGCGAAAACACCCTGGCGCGGTACGATCACACGGATTGGCCTTGTATCATCCGGCATGACATCCACTCCCAAGGTTCTGGTCGATCAGGCCGCGCCGAGGGCGATCACCTCAGGCGTCGCCAACGGCGTGACCGCATGCGTGTCGAGACGGGCGGGCTTCAGGGTGCCCAGGACGGCCTTCGCGCGGGCGACGTCGTCGGCGGTGCCATGCGCCATGACGAGGAAGTTGTCCGCCTTCACCGCGGCTTCATACTGCAGCACGCTGTTCTTCGGGATGCCGACGCTGAACAGCGCAGCCCCAAGCGCCGAGAGGCCGCCCAGCAGCACCGCGTTCTCGATCGCCATGATGGCGGTCACCGCGATATGCCCGAGCAGGACCAAGGGGCCGACGACGGGGATGGTGATGAACAGCCCACCGACGAACAGGCCCCAAAGCGCGCCCCAGAGCGCGCCGCGCGACCCCCAGAAGCGGACGCGGTCACCGGTGTTGTAGAAGCCCACGACCGTCTCTTCGGTGTGGTATCCCTTGCCCACCACGCTGAGCCGGTTCAGCGCGAAGCCAGCGCTAGCCAGCTGCTTGACCGCCGCGTCGGCAGCGGGATGTTCACTGAAGATGGCGACGACCGTATCGGTCTTGTCCATGGAAGGCTCCTGGCGGATTGAGGGACGTACCGGCCACGCCGTCCCGGTCACCCGGGACAGCGCAGCGCGGCAAGCATCAGACGACGAGCAGGTCGTTCTCGACGGCGGTGGCGCCGGGCGCGGCCCAGGCGGTGTTCGACGCAACCTGGCGCTCATAGGGCGACCGGACGGTACCGCTCAGACGGATGTTGCCGTCCGTTGCGCTGACCTTGATGGTCTTGCTGTCGAACAGCCAGGAACGGTGCAGGGCGTGGCGGATATCATCGCTGATCTTGCCGGTGTCCGGCCGCACCTTGATGGTGATCTGGTTTGAAACGCCGACCACGCCCATCAGCCAGCGGATTTCCTGTTCCACCGCACTCTTCTGGTAGTACCAGTCGACCTCGCCGGTCAGCGTCACCCAGCCCTTCTCGACCTTCACCTTCACCCGGTCGCGCGGCACGGAGGCGTCCCAGCTCAGCCGGTCGACGACGGCCGCGGCGATGTCGTCGTCGCCGCGCTCCGTGTCGAAGGGCAGCTTCACCTCGATCTCCTCCGCGACAGCCGACACACCCTTCACGCGGCGCGTTGCCGTCTCGGCCGCCTGCTTCTGGCCGTAGGTCGCGACATGACCCATCAGGGTCACGACGCCAGCCTTGGCGGTGACGCCGATATGGGCGGCGTCGACACTCGGCTCCCAGCTCAGTTCGGAGAGGACTGCCTGCTTGAGTTGGCTATCATTCGTCATGGGAAGCTCCTGGATCGCTGTACGCAATGAGCGAATCCGCTCACTGGCACCGATCCTTAAGCGCCCTCCGCCTGGCCGAGGCAGAGTCGGAAACTACGGAGACGCGCCGCCTAACTCCGCCAGTTGCTCCTCTTCGATGTTGAGGTGCAGGCTGAGCATCGCTTCCAGTTCGAACAGACTGCGCTGGAGTGGGCCAGAGGCGATGGACCAGCCTTCGCTGCCCTGCGCAACGGCAAGAAGATTGCCGATCTGGGCGATCAGCACTTCAATGGCAGTGTGCATGCGGATCAATGGGCCCATCGGATCCACCCCACCGAGGCGCTGCGCCGCCAGAGGATAAAGCGTGCTTTCCTCCGCGCGCTGATGCGGCAGGAGTTCATTCTTCAGGCGTGCTTCCAGAAGCTGGATCGCGGGCAGCGCTTCCTGTCCTGTGCCTATGGTGTCGGCTGCGTCCCGCAGCGCCTCGGCGAGGCCGCGCAGGGCTGCGTGTTCGGCCTGGCGCTCCGCGAGCCCTGCCGAAGCGGGCAGCGGTGCGGGCGCCGACCCGCCCCAGCCGGGACGGAGCGCGGTAAGGGCCAGCAGTATCGCCGCGACGTCTATGCCCTCCTGGAGCACCGCGCCGGCCAGCGGCGTGAGGAAGCCCGCGGCTGCCGCGGCCATCGCGAGTGCAGAAAGGCTCATGCCGAGGGCTATGGCCTGCAGGGCAACGCGCCTGCTGCGCCGCGCGATGGTGATCGCGTCCGCGATGCGGTCCAGCCGGTCAACCAGCAGCACCACATCGCCCGCTTCGGCGGCGGCCGCCGTGCCCTGTGCGCCCATGGCAATGCCTACGCCGGCGGCGGCCAGGGCCGGCGCGTCGTTGATGCCGTCGCCCACCATGGCCGTGGCGGCCTTGGCCGATTCCCACTGCACCGCGGCGATCTTCTGCGCTGGGCTGCAATCCGCCTGGACCGCATCGAGCCGCAGGGATGCGGCGATGGGTGCGGCGGCAGCGGCGCGATCCCCGGTCAGCATTACCATTCGCGTGACCCCGAGCGCGCGCAGGGCGCGCAGTGTCCTCGGTGCTTCCGGCCGCAGACTGTCCGCCAGCACGAAGACGGCAACGGCCTCACCGTCCCGCGCCAGCCAGGAGACCGAGCCGGTGACGGCCACCATGGCGGCCGAGGCACCCAATCCCGCGAGGTCGGCCACGCCGCGCTTGGCCAGGAAGGCCTGGCTGCCCAGCAGCAGGTGCCCGCCGTCGATCTCGCCGGCGACACCGCCGCCGGCGGCTTCCTCCGGCGCTGCCAGTAACGGGAGATCGAGCCCGCGCCCGCGCGCCGCTTCTGCCAGCGCCTCCGAAACAGGGTGCGTCGAGCCCTGCGCCAGGATGCCCGCCAGGCGCAGCGCCGCATCACGGTCCATCCCGCCCGCGACATCCATCGCCGCGAGCCGCAGATGCCCGGTGGTGAGGGTCCCGGTCTTGTCGAACAGCACGGTCTGGACGCGTGCCAGCCGCTCCAGCGCGCCCCCGCCCTTGATGACGATGCCACGCGCCGCAGCGCGGCCGATGCCGGCCACTAGGGCGATGGGGGCGGCGAGGATGAGCGGGCAGGGGGTGGCGACCACCAGCACCGCCAGTGAGCGTCCCGCATCACCGGTCCAGGCCCAGGCCCCGCCGGCCACCAGCGCGGTCAGTGCTACGAAGCCCAGCGCCCATTGGTCCGCCAGCCGCGCCAGGGGCGGGCGGGTTTCGGCGGCATTGCGCGTTAACCGGATGATGGCGGCATAGCTGCTGGCGTCGGCCGTATGGGTCGCGCGGAAGCGGAAAGCGCTGCCCGCGTTCACGGCGCCGCTTCGCAGCTTGCCGTCGATCAGCAGGTTGATCGGGACGGATTCGCCGGTGAGGGCGCTGTCGTCGAGCGTTGCGGCAGCGTCCTGCAGCACGCCATCGGCTGGCACCGTCTCGCCCTGCCGCACCAGCAGGATATCGCCGACGGCAATGGCGTCGACGGCGATCTCCTCCACCCCGCTTGCCGTCACGCGCATGGCGTGTCGCGGCGCGCGCGCGATGAGTGCGGTCAACGCGCGGGTTGCCTGGCCTTCGGCCCAGCCTTCCAGCGCCTCGCCGCCCGCCACCATCAGGGCGATGACGGCGCCGGTCAGCGGCTCTCCCATGCCGACGGCGGCGAGGATGGCAGCCAGCGCGATGAGATCCACGCCGAGCTTGCCGCCCAGAAGGGAGCGCACGACGCCGATCGCGACGTGTGCTGCGACCGGCAGCGCGGTGATGGACCAGACCCAGACGCTGGCGGCATCACGGCCCATGGCAAGAAAGGTCGCGCCACCGGCGAGGCCGAGCAGCACCCAGGCCAGCAGAGCCATGCGGCGCATCTAGCTGGCGCTCCCGATGACCTGCCCGTCCACCAGCTCGATGACCCGTCCGCACCGCTTCGCCAGCCGAGGGTCATGCGTGACGATGAGGAAGGTCATTCCCTGTTCGCGATTCATCGCCTGCATCATGTCGAAGACCCCGTCGGCGGCGGCCGTGTCGAGGTTGCCTGTCGGCTCATCAGCCAGCACCAGCACCGGCTCCATGATCAGGGCTCGCGCGATGGCGACCCGCTGCGCCTGCCCGCCCGAGAGGTTGGCGATCCGTGCGTCGCGCCAGCGAGCCATGCCGACCCGATCGAGCAACGCCTCCGCCGCGATGCGCATCCCGGCATCGGCCCAGCCACGATTGAGGAGGAGCGGCATCATCACATTCTCCACCGCGGTGAAGGCCGGGATCAGGTGATGCGCCTGGAAGACGAAGCCGATGCTGCGGCCGCGCAACCGTGTCAGTGCCGCATCATCCAGGCCCAGCGTAGCCTGCCCGCCGATGGCGAGGCGGCCTGCGCTCGGCCGATCAAGCAGACCGATGATGTTGAGAAGCGTCGACTTGCCGGAGCCGGAGGGGCCGATCAGCGCGCAGAAGGCGCCAGGCTCCAGCGTCAGGCCAATGCCGTGGAGGATCTCGACCTCGGCGGGGCTGCCGACATTGAAGGATTTGCGGATGTCGGTCAGCACGAGCGCGTCCTCAGCCACGGATCGCCAGCGCGGGGTCGAGCCGTGCCGCCTGCATCGCCGGCGCCATGCCGGCCAGCACCCCGACCAGGGCGGCGAAGACCATGGTGCCGCCGATCAGCAGCGGGTCGAGCGTGAAGGGGAACAGCTCCGTCCCGTCGGTCTGGCGCACCCGGTCGTGCCAGACCAGCAGCAGCCCGGCCCCCATCAGCGATCCCAAGGCGGCGCCCACGATGCCAAGCACGCCACCCTGGATGAGGAAGACCAGAAGCACCTGCCCGCGCCGCGCCCCCATGGCCCGCAGGATGCCGATCTCCCGCCCCCGTTGCACGACGGAGACGACCAGGACGCTCGCCACGCCAAAGGCGACCGAGAGCGCGACCGCGGCGCTGATGACGATGTTGGAGGTGTCCTGCGCCTGAACGGCGGTGAAGAACTGCGCGTTGGTCCTGATCCAGCTATCGGCGCGTACGCCGGTGCGGGCGGCGATGTCCTGTGCGATCGCCTCCGCGGCGAACGCATCGTTCACCGCGATCTCCAGGCTGGTCACACCGCCTGCCAGGTCCAGAAGGCTCTGCCCGGTGCGGAAGGCCACGAAGGTCGTGCGCAGATTGGCGCCCTTGCTGCCGAGATCGAAGATGGCGGTGATGGTAAGGGAGCGCGGCGTATCCGTGCGCGCGGTCACGAGCAGGCGATCACCCACCGTCACGCCGAGGAGCGTTGCCAGGTCGGTACCGATCAGGATGTCGTCGCTGGCAAGCCGCAGCCTACCAGCCACGATGTATTCAGGGACGCGGACGATGCCGAAATACTCCTCCGGTTCGGCACCGATGATCGAGATCGCGGCCGTGGCGTCTCCGCGCACTGCGAGTGCGGCGCCGGCCGCGACGCTGGCAACGACGCGGATGCCCGGCATAGCGGCAACGGTCCCACGGATGGTCTGCCACTGGTCGATGGAACGCAGGCGCTGGTTCGGCCGCTGCAGGGCGGCGTCCTCGGTAACGCCGGCCTCGGCACGCAGGGGGCGCGCGACTTCATCGGGCGGCAACAGCACGATATGCGCCTGGCTGGTCAGCACGCGGCGCAGGAAATTCGCCTGCACGCCCTTCAGCACGGAGGTCTCGAAGACCGTGACCGCCACGCCCAGCGAGACACCCACCAGGATGAAGAGGGTCTGGACCCAGCCCTCACGCATGAAGCGCAACGCGGCAATCCCTGTGAAAGGCAGCCAGCGGATCACGGCGTCCGCACCCGGGCGCCGGCGTCAACGGGTGCGTTGATGGGGAGCATCAGGTCTCCCTCGCGGAGCCCGTCGATGATCTCCGCTGCCCGGGCGCCGTGCAGGCCGAGGCGCACTGGGACGCGTCGTGCATGTCCGCCCTCGACCCGCAGCACCCAGGCCGCGCCTGCGGGATCGTGGATGGCGGAGAGGGGCAGGATCAGCACGCCCGCGCGCTCGGCCACCGTAATGTCGACCGAGACGGTCATGTCCTCGCGGAGCGTCGCAGGCGGCTCGGGCACGTCGAGCTTGACCTCGACCGATGCGCGCTGCGGATCGACCGAGGGGTTGATGTAGGCCACCGAGGCGGCAAACTTCTCCTGCGGATAGGCATCGGCCGAGGCGAGCGCCTTCTGGCCGATCGCGATCAGGCCGAGGTTTCGCTCATCGATCTGCACCACAAGCTGCGGCGCCGCACGGGGAGACAACGTCATCAACGGCGTATTGGCCTGCACCACGTCGCCGCGCTCGACACTGCGCGCGATCAGGGTGCCGGCGACCGGGGCGGTGATGGTGGCGTAGGAGAGGCGCGACTGCGCGGCTCGCAGGCTGGCCCTCGCCTGGGTCAGGACGGCCTGGGCCAGAACCTCATCCGTGCCGCCGGGCGTATTGCCGGCGAGCTGTATGCGCGCCGCCTCCATCTGCGCTGCGGCGACATCGCGTGCCACCCGTACTTCGTCGAGCGCCGCCCGCGTCGCGAAGCCGCTCGCCTGCAACTGCTCGCTGCGGGAGAACTGGCGTTGCGCGTTGAGCAGGGTGGCCTCCGCCTGGGCCAGTGTCCGCACCGCCACGGGGAGAGTCACATCGGTGAGGTGATGCAGCTGCGTCTCCGCCTGGATGACGGCACTCTGGGCCTGTGCCAGGAACGCCTGCAACTCCCCCGCCTCCAGCCGGATCAGGACCTGGCCGAGCGCAACGTCCTGCCCTTCAAGCACCGGGATATCCGCCACGGTGCCGGTGACCTGGCTGCCGATCGCCACGCGATAGGGCGTGGTGACGCGGCCTGTGGCGACCACGCTGCGCAGCAGGGTGCCGCGCGTCACGGGTTCTGCCACCAGGACGGGCCCCAGGATCAACCTCGGCGCCAGGAAGCCGCCCAGGATCAGAAGGGGCATCGCCAGCAGGAACCATGGCCAATGGGTGGCGGTGCGGCGCTGCCACCCAGTGCTGCCTGCCGCTGGCTGCGGCTTGGGCTGGCTTTCTGCCGCAACTGCCACAGTGCTCAATGCATCATCAGCACGGGTATGGCCGCCCCGCCCAGCACGCTGCGCGTGAAGCCGCCGAAGACCATTTCGCGGAGCTGGCCATGCCCGTAGCCGCCCATGACAAGCAGCGTGGCGCGGGCATCCGCGACGGCAGCCAGCAGGGCGTCGGCAGCGGCGCCGTCGTCTAGCGGCACGTGCCAGGCCTGAACGTTGGCGTTATGCCGGGACAGGGTCGCCACCAGCCGGTCGCGAGAGGCGACGCTCAGTGCGTTCGGCGCGCTCTCGGGCGATGCCTCCTCGCCCACTGTCATCACCAGCACGCGAAGCGCGCGGGTGATGAATGGCATGGCGACCGCAACCGCGCGTGCGGCCTCGGCCGTGTCCTTCCAGGCGATGACGACCGTGTCCAGCAGGGAAGTCGGGCACGAATCCGCCGCGATCAGCAGCGGACGGCCGATGCCGCAGAGCACGTCCTGCAGGCGGCCAAGCTCCACTTCGCCCATGCCCCGCAGGCGGCCGATCACGACAAGGTCTGCTGTGCGGCCATGCTCGATGAGGCTTGCGCTCTCCGCGCCGGTCTCCACCGTCAGCGCTGCGGTGCCGTGCCCGGATTGCGACCCGGCTCCCACGACGAGGTCAGACTTGGCGCAGAAGGCGCCGAAGGCGGCCCGGGCGGCGGCCTCGGCAACCACATCGTCACGCTCGATCGTCTCGATCAGCATGCTGACGCCATAGCCACCATCCATGCCACCCCCCGCCATCCCGACGGCGGCGGCGATGGGGTCCTGCCGCACATGGAGGAAGGCCAGGTGCGTCGGCGCGCCGAGGCCGGCGGCCAGTGCGGTAGTGAAGACCATGTCATCACTCGCATCGCCAGTGGCGGGGAGCAGGATGTGCTTGAACATGGGGTGTCCGATCATGGGCGATGATGAGGCGGCGCGGGATCGCGCGGTGACCAGCCCGCGCGGCAGGTGGCCCACTCGCCCCCTAGGTAGCGCGTCGGGCATGCCGTGCGGCATCCTCGGAAACTACGGAGGGACCGCGCGATGGGCAGAGGGGGCCGCGGACCCTGAGGGCGTCAGACCGGATCGGCGCCGATGGACAGGCGCTTCAGCGCCTCGGCCGCCACGAGGTAGCCCAAAACCAGCGCCGCGATCACCGCCAGCAGCACGCCCGAGAGCGGCGCGAATCCCAGCATCGGCGCCAGCGGGCCGAGCGCTAATGCGAAGGCCACCGCCAGAGCAGAAAGGGAGGTTGCAATCAGTGTGGGGTGGGGTGCCGTCGCCTTCCAGGCCCTCCCGTGGGTGCGGATCAGGAAGATGACGAGGACCTGCGTCGCCATGCTCTCGATGAACCACGCCGTGCGGAATTCCTCCGGCGTAGCGCCGAAACCCCAGAGCAGGATGCCGAAGGTCACGAAGTCGAAGACGGAGGAGAGCGGCCCCATGACCAGCGTGAAGCGCAGTACCGCGGCCATGTCCCAGCCATGCGGCCTGGCCACGTCCTCCGCTTCCACCGCATCGAAGGGAATGCCCATCTCCGACAGATCGTAGAGCAGGTTGTTCAGCAGGATTTGCGCCGGCAGCAAGGGCAGGAAGGGAATGAGCAGCGAGGCCGCGGCCATGGAGAACGTGTTGCCGAAGTTGGACGACGTGCCCATCCGCACATACTTCATGATGTTCGCGTAGGTCCGCCGCCCTTCCTCCACACCGTCCGCCAGCACGCCGAGGTCAGGCGCCAGCAGGATCAGGTCGGCAGCGGCGCGCGCGACCTCGGTCGCGCCTTCCACGGAAAGGCCGGCATCGGCGGCGTGGATCGCCGGCGCGTCGTTGATGCCATCCCCGATGAAGCCGACGGTATGGCCGCGTGCCTTCAAGGCCAGGATCACCCGCCGCTTCTGGTCCGGCGACACGCGGGCGTAGAGGTCCACCTCCTCCACCCGCGCAACCAGCCCGGGGTGGTCGAGCGCCTCGATCTCCTCCCCCGTCAGTAACCCCTTGCAGGGGAGGCCGAGGAACGTCACGACATGCAGCAGCACCGGCGCGGCGTCGCCCGAGACGATCTTGACCCGCACACCCAGGGCGCCAAGCCGCGCGATCGCCGCAGCGGCGGAGGGTTTGGCGGGGTCGAGGAAGGCGCAGAAGCCCGAGAAGACAAGGTCGGCCTCCGATTCCGGCCCCTCGATGGTGTCGCCCTCCGGCATGGGGCGCCAGGCGACGCCGAGCAGGCGGAAACCTTCGCCACCCCTGACAACGGCCCGTGCGAGCAGACCGGCACGCACGGCTTCCGTCATCGGCAACCGCGCGCCGTCCGGGCCCTCGGTGCTGGTGCAGGCGGCGAGAACAGCCTCGGGTGCTCCCTTGACCACCAGGATGCGTTCGTCGCCCCGTTCGCACAGCAGGGAGGAACGCCGCCGTTCGAAGCCGAAGGGCGCCTCCGCCAGCACGCGCCATCCTGGCGCCGGCGGGTTGGCGGACAGGATGGCGGCGTCCAGCGTCGTCGGCACCCCGGTCGCTAGCCCGGCGTTGAGCGCGGCGAGGTCCAGGACGCGGGATGAGGGCGCTCCGTCCGGCCCGGTCGCGTCGGCCAGAATGATCTTCGCCTCCGTCAACGTGCCGGTCTTGTCGGTGCACAGCACATCCATCGCGCCGAGGTCGTGGATGGCCGCCAGGCGCTTCACCACGACCTGCTGCCGCGCCATCCGCATGGCCCCGCGGGAGAGGGTGACCGTGGTCACCATGGGCAGGAGTTCGGGCGTGAGGCCGACGGCCAACGCCACGGCGAACAGGAAGCTCTCCAGCGGCGGCCGATGGAAGTCGAGATGCGCCAGCAGGACGAACAGCACCAGGAACGCCGTCAGCCGCAGGATGAGCACCCCGAGCCCGTGCAGCCCCTTCTGGAACGCCGTCGGCGGGCGCCGCAGGGCCAGCGAGGCCGCCACCGCACCCAGCCGTGTCGCGCGGCCCGTGGCGACGACAAGCATGGTGGCGCTGCCGGCCACGATGGCGGTGCCTGGGAAGACCGCGTTGAAGGCCTCGGCGGGGCTGCTGGCGTCGCTTGTGCCGACACGCTTGCCCACGGGTAGGGCTCCCCGGTCAGCAGTGCCTCGTTGGCCTGGGTGCCGCGGCTCTCCAGCAGGATGCCGTCAGCAGGGACCAGGCCGCCGGCGCTGAGGTCCACGACATCGCCGGGGACGATCTGCTCGACTGCCAGCATCACGATCTGACCATCGCGCTGCACGGACGCCCTGACGGCGACGCTGTCGCGCAGTCGATCCGCCGCGAGCTCGGCCCTGTCTTCCTGGACCACGGCGAGCCCGACCGACACGGCGACGATGCAGGCGAAGCCAGGCCAGTCCCCAGGCAGGCCGGAGACGAGTGCCGCCACCAGCAGGATGGCCACAAGTGGTTCGATCAGCCGCCGCCCGATCTTCGCTGCGATCTCCATCCTGGCCCGGTCCGCGATGGTGTTGGGACCGGCCTCGATCAATCGTCGTTCGGCCTCCGCCGCCGAGAGCCCGAGAAGGTCGCTGCCGAGGCGCGTGGTCAGGCTGTCCCGAGGAACAGTCCAGAAGGGTTCCGCAAGCAGCGCCATGTCAATCGTCTCGGCAACATAGTGGAACACGCGAGGACAGGCGGGCTGAATGCGCGCGGCGCAGCGATCGTGTTGACTGAGCGCTGGAAGCACGATGGACAATCCAGCTGAGGGCGCGGCTGGACGCTCATCAACGCTTGGGGAGTTCGGGCCAAGTCCTGCCAGACCGCTGGGCCAGTGACACCGCCCGGTGCTACCCTGCGGCGCCGATAATCCGCGGCCGGGGGTAAGCGCGCGTGGATGATCCCTATACGATCCTCGGCGTCGCGCGCGACGCCGAGGCCGCGGAGATCCGCAAGGTGTATCTGCGTCTCGCCAAGCAGTGGCATCCCGATGCCAACCCGGACAAGCCGGAGGCCGAGGCGCGCTTCAAGCAGATCAGCGCCGCCCAGGCGCTGCTTGCCGACCCTGAGCAGCGCGCCCGTTTCGACCGTGGAGAGATCGATGCCGCGGGAGCCGAGCAGGCACCGCCAGATGCGCAGGCCGGGCGTTGGCGCGACTATGCCGAGACCGCCGGCGGCGCTCGCTACCGTTCCCGCCCCGGTGGCTTCGAAGCGCAGGACGGCTTTGGGGAGAGCGACATCGAGGACTTCCTCGCCCGCGCCTTCCGTGGCGGCGGGCGGCAGCCGCGTGGGCCGAGGCGTGGCGCTGACGTCCAGGCAACGCTCCGCCTTTCCTTCCTGGATGCGGCGCGCGGCGCCGTGCGCACCATCACCCTGCCCGACGACCGAGCCGTCCAGCTGACCATCCCCGCCGGGACGGAGGATGGCACAGTGCTTCGCCTCGCCGGCCAGGGGCTGCCTGGCGAAGCGGGAGCGCTCGGCGGCGACCTGCTCGCCACGGTGGAGATCGAGCCGCATCGCTTTTTCCGGCGGGAGGGCGACGATATCCTGCTCGACCTGCCGGTCACGCTGAAGGAGGCGGTGCTGGGCGCCAGGGTGGAGGTACCGACAATTTCCGGCCCGGTCGCGCTGGCCATCCCGGCCCATGCGGTGGACGGCCAGCGGCTGCGGCTTCGTGGCCGCGGCGTGAAGGGCGGCCACCAGGTGGTGGTGCTGAAGGTGCAACTGCCGGCAGGGCCGGAGCCGGCACTGGAGGCGTTCCTGACGGACTGGACGCCGCAGGATGCCCGCGACCCGCGGGCGGGGATGGTCGCATGATTGCGCTTGAGGAGGTGTGTGGCCGCTTTCCCGACCTGCTCCCGCAGGACGCTACGCTCTGGATCGAGCGCCAATGGCTGCGCGCGGAACCCGCGCCTGGCGGCGGATGGCTGCTGACCGAGGTCGATGTCGCCCGCCTGACGCTGCTGGTCGAGCTGCATGTCACGCTGGAGATCGACGCGGAGACGGTTCCGCTCGTGCTCTCGCTGCTCGACCAGCTCTATGACGCGCGCCGGACGCTTCGGGCGCTGACCGCTGCGATCGAGGCGCAGCCCGAGCCGGTGTTGCGCGCGGTGCTGGATGCGGCGCAGAGACACGACCGCGCGGAAGGCGGCTGAACCGGGACCCGGCGCACGCTACAACGCCGCCGGCTGAATCCGGTGACGCAGGTCGCGGAGGATCGTCGCACTGTCTGAATTCGCTATGGGAAAAGATCCCATCCGGAACGGAATTGAATCGCCTGAATCGGATGTGATTCGCGGCTTCCTGCGGATGATTCGTGGTGGCAGGCAATGGCGTGGACGGCAGAGTATCGGCGTGCGGCGGACCGGCGCGGGCTGCGCCATACGTCTGACCTCACGGATGCGGAGTGGGCACTGGTGGCACCGGTGATCCGGCCCGCGAAGCACGGCGGCAGGCAGCGCAAGGTGGATGTGCGCGAGGTGCTCAACGCGGTGTTCTACGTGCTCTCGACTGGCTGTCAGTGGCAGGCGCTGCCGAAGGACCTGCCACCGAAGAGCGTGGTGTGGGACTACTTCTCGCGCTGGGAATGGGAAGGCACCATCGAGCGCCTCCACCACGCGCTCTACGTCGCGGTGCGCGAGCAGGCGGGGCTCGAGGCCAGCCCGACGACGGCAATCATCGACAGCCAGACGGCGAAGGCGGCGCAAAAAGGGGCTCTACGCTCGACCCGTCCAGCTACGACGCGGGCAAGAAGGTCGTCGGCCGCAAGCGCCACCTGCTGACCGACACCATCGGCATGCTGCTCGCTGTGATCGTCCATCCCGCCAACGTGCAGGACCGAGACGGCGCCGAACCGCTGCTGCGTCAGGCGCGCAGGCTGTTCCCCTTCGTCAAGCGCATCATTGGCGACGCGGGCTATCAGGGGCCGAAGATGGCTGCCGCTGTCGCCCGCACCGGCAGGTGGAAGATCAAGATGGTCCGCCACTACGACAAACACAAACTCGTCGTGCTGCCGAAGCGCTGGATCACGGAGTGAACCATCGGATGGGTCAACCGCAACCGCCGCCTCGCCGCCGCCTTCGTCCGCATGGCCATGATCCGCATCATGCTGCGACGGCTGGCCGCAAAGCCCTCAGCGTGTATCCGAACTTCCCGGATGGGCTCTGAGACGGCCATGGCGGCGGCTTGCAAGCGCGCTCGCATCGAAGAAATCAGCGCGCACGTCCTGAGAGACCGTTTGAGAACACCGGCGGGTCGGTTTCGCTGGGCTTTTCCGCGCTGGGTGCGTCTCCGGACTGGCCGATGCAACCAGCATCGGCTGCGTCCGGCTCCTACCCAGCACAAAAAATCCCTCGCGAACCCTCAGCCGCCGGCATTCTCAAACGGACTCTGAGGCACTCATCCATCACGTGGATGCTGCAAGACGTTGGAGCGAGTTGCCTGAAGACCAATACCTCTAAGGAGATAATTGGTCGGGTCTATGGGCACCTGTGCCCGCAATTCGTGGCGGAAGCTGCTACCGCGACATAATTCAGACTGCGAAGGATGGGCCTGTTAGGCCCGTTCCTTCGACGTTCTCTACCTAGACTTGTTCAGTACTTGAAAATCGCGCTTTGCACGGGAAACAGCTTCCGTATCTGAGCTGTTATCGACCGTAAGTGCGTGAAAATATGGCGGACCCGATACGATTCGAACGTACGACCTTTGCCTTCGGAGGGCAACGCTCTATCCAGCTGAGCTACGGGTCCCGCATCCCCTCCATAGCCAATGCCGGCGGCCGAAGGAAGCCCCGGCGTCACCATGCGCGGGCATTTCACCAGAAGCCCCGCCTCGGCTACCCTTCGCGGCAATGAAGGGGAGGGTCCCGACCCATGACAGACGCGCTGCCGACCGGCACGAATGACCCGAAGGCGCTGCTCCAGGCGCTCTATGCCGAAATGGCGCCCAAGCACCTGTTTCCCTTGTGGGAAGTGCTGGCGGCCCTGGTCACGCCGACGCCCTCCTCCCCCGTCCGCCCCCATCTCTGGCACTACGGGGATGCGCGGGACCACCTGATGCGGGCCGGTGACCTGATTTCCGCCGAACAGGCGGAGCGCCGGGTGCTGATCCTGGAGAATCCGGGCCTGCCCGCCTCCTCCTCCGTCACCACGAGCCTCTATGCGGGGCTGCAGCTGATCCTGCCGGGAGAGGTCGCGCCCTGCCACCGCCACACCCAATGCGCGCTGCGCTTCGTGATGGAGGGCGACGGTGCCTTCACGGCGCTCGACGGTGAAAAGGCGGTGATGCGCCCCTTCGACCTGGTGCTGACGCCGAACTGGCAGTGGCATGACCACGGCAACACCAGCGCGGCGCCGATGATCTGGCTGGATGGGCTGGACATCCCGACGGTGCGCCACTTCGCCGCCAGCTTCGCCGAACGCCTGCCGGATGGCGCCATGGCGCATGCGGAAACGGCGCCGGCGGGGGACACCGCGGCGCGCTACGGCCGCAACCTGCGCCCCTTCGCCGGCACGGCCGCGGCCCGGCGCCCGGCGCACCAGCCCATGTTCCACTACCCCTATGCCGAATGGCGGGACAGCCTGGCGGCCATGGCGCGGGCGGGCGACCCCGATCCGCATCTGGGCCATGCCCTCGAATTCGTGAACCCGGCTGATGGCGGGCCGGTGATGCCGACGATTGCCGCCCATGTCCGCCTGCTGCCCGCCGGCTTCGCCACCCGCCCGCGCCGGTCCACCGACGCCATGGTGCTGGTGGTGGTGGAGGGCCATGGCACGGCCCGTATCGGCGACCAGGATTTCGCGCTGGCGGAGCGCGACCTGCTGGTCGTGCCCTCCTGGTCCAGCCTGGTGCTCTCCGCGGCGTCCGACCTGGTGCTGTTCGGCTATTCGGATGCGGCCGCGCAGCAGAAGCTCGGCCTCTATCGCGAAGCCAGGCTGTAGCCGTTTCGGTGCGCGGCAACCCCGCGCACCCGGGCCGCGTTCCCCGGGCATCGCCACCGGTCCTGGTGGCTCCCAGCCCGGAGGAACCCCCATGCCGAACCCGACCAGCCCCAAGGAGCGGCCCGAGAACACGTCTGACAGCAATGTCGAGAAGGGCGTGATGGACAGCTTCCCTGCCAGTGACGCGCCCGCCGGCACCGCGACGCAGGGCGCCCGCGCCGTGCCGCCGCAGGACATGATGGGCGGATCGCACGCGCATACCCCGCACCCCGTGACCCTGTCCCGCCACTTCCCGGATGCCGAATCCGCCAAGCTCGCGCTGGAGAACCTGGTCCGCGCGGTGCCGCTCGACCGCAACTGCACGGAGATCGAGGGGCTGGAACTCCGCCTCAAGGTCCCGCGGGACGATGCGGGCCGGGTGGAGGACATGCTGCTGGCGGTTTGATCCCCGGCGTGGCGGGGGGACGCTTCCCGTCCGCCGCCCGGACGCGTAGGAACGGCCCGTGCCTGGAGAATGAATAGCCATGCGCTGGGTCCTGTTCCTGCCGCTGCTGATCCTGATCGCGCTCTTCGCCCTGTCGAACACGCAGGAGGTCGAGATGCGCCTGTGGCCCTTCGACCTCGGCTGGGCCTCGCCGCTCGGCATCGCCGTGCTGCTGCTGTCGGGCGTGGGCTTCCTGCTGGGGGCCTCCATCGCCTGGGCGGCGGCGCTGCCGGCCCGCCGCCGGGCGCGGGAACTCCAGAACGCCGCCCGCCTGATGGAAGCCGAGCTTGCCGGCTACAAGGCGCGGGAGGAGCAGGCGAAGCGTGACGCCGATCTCGGCCGCCTGCCGGCCCCCACACCGTGACCATGACCACCACCCGGAACGCGCCCTGTGGCCTCTGCGTCGCGCTGGATGCGCCTGACCTGGCGACGGCGGAGGCATGGGCGCGGGCCGTCGCGCCCTCCGCCGGGCTGCTGAAGGTCGGGCTGGAGCTGTTCTCGGCGGAAGGCGCGCCGGCGGTGCGGCGGATCGCGGCGCATCGCCCGGTCTTCCTCGACCTCAAGCTGCACGACATCCCCAACACCGTGGCCGGCGCCATCCGGTCGCTGGCGCCGCTCGGCGCGGCCTGGATCACCATCCATGCCGCCGGCGGCGCGGCCATGGTGGCGGCGGCGCGGGAGGCGGCGGAAAAGGCCGGCGGCCCGAACCGCCCGAAAATCCTGGCCGTGACGGTCCTGACCAGCATCGATGCCGCGGCGCTGAGCGAGATCGGCGTCGCCGGCGGCACCATGCAGCAGGTTCTGCGCCTGGGCCGCCTGGCGGTCGCCGCCGGCGCCGACGGCCTGGTCTGCTCGCCGCGGGAGGTTTCGGCCCTCCGCGACTCGCTGGGCGATGGCCCCGCCCTGGTGGTGCCCGGCATCCGCCCCGCCGGCAGCGCGGCCGACGACCAGGCCCGCACCGCGACGCCGGAGGCGATGGCGGCGGCGGGCGCGACCTGGGTCGTGGTCGGCCGCCCCATCACCAAGGCGGCGGACCCCGGCGCCGCCGCGCGGGGCATCGCGACCGCGCTGGGCTGGTAGGCGCGCCGATGCTGGTCAAGATCTGCGGCATCAACGACGAAGCGGCGATGCGCGCGGCGGCGGGTGCCGATTTCCTCGGGTTTGTGTTCTTCCCGCCCTCGCCGCGCGCGGTCACGCCCGCCCAGGCGGCGGCTTTGTCCGTCACCGTCACCGGCGGCCCGCTGCGGGTGGGGCTGTTCGTTGACCCCTCCGACGAGCAACTGTCGGAAACCCTGGCCGCCGTGAAACTCGATGTCCTGCAACTGCACGGAGAGGAAACGCCCGATCGCTGCGCCGCGGTGCGCGCCCGCTTCGGCCTGCCCGTGATGAAGGCCCTCGGCATCGCCGCCGCCGCCGATCTCGATGCCCTGGCGGCCTATGCCCCGGTGGTGGATCGCTTCCTGCTGGACGCTAAGGCCCCCCCCGGCGCGCCGCTGCCCGGCGGCAATGCCGCGCCCTTCGACTGGACGCTGACGGCCGGCCGCGCCATCCCGCGCCCCTGGCTGCTGGCCGGCGGCCTGACGCCGGATAACGTGGCGCAGGCCATCCGCGTCTCCGGCGCGCCTGGCGTCGATGTGTCCTCCGGCGTCGAGGCCTCTCGCGGCGTGAAGGATCCGGCGCGGGTCGCGGCCTTCGTGGCGGCCGCCCGCGCGGCGTGATCCGCCCAGCCACGCGCGCCGACGCCCCCGCGATCGGGGAGATGCACGCCCGGTCCTGGACCGAGACCTACCCCGGCCTTGTGCCCGCTGCCCTGTTCGAGGAGATGGCGGACCCCGCCCGCCGCCGTGCCGCCTGGGCCCGCAACCTGGCGGAGCCCCTGCTGGAAGGCGGCACCCTGCTGGCGGAGGAAGCCGGCGCCATCCTCGGCTTCGTCAGCGTCTGCCCCGCGAGGGAGCCGGCCTTGGGGACAAGGGGCGAGGTCTCCGGCCTCTACCTGCTGCGCCAGGCCCAGCGGCGGGGTATCGGCTTGGCGCTGCTGCGGGCGGGCGCTTCCCGCCTGATGGCGGAGGGCATCACGGATGCCGCCGCCTGGGTGCTGGACGCCAACCACCAGGCCCGCGCCTTCTACGTCGCCACGGGCGCCATCCCCGGCGCCAGCGACACCGGCTTCCACAGCGGCCACGCCATTTCCGAGACCGCCTATGTCTGGCGCGATCTCGCAACGCTCCCACCTGCCCGTGACCCTTCCGCCGCCCTGCGCTAAAGACGGCCCGACGCCCAGGAATAATGCCCGTGAACAAGCCCCTTCCCAATTCCCTTCGCCAGGGTCCTGACGGCCGCGGCCGCTTCGGTGAATTCGGTGGCCGTTTCGTCGCCGAGACCCTGATGCCCCTGATCCTCGAGGTCGAGGCCGCCTACGAGGCCTCCAAGAAGGACGCGGCCTTCCAGGCGGAATGGCGCCGGCTGCTCACGCATTATGTCGGCCGGCCGAGCCCGCTCTGGTTCGCGGAACGCCTCACCGCCCACCTCCGCAAGAACGCGGAACCCGGCAAGGGCGCCAAGGTCTATTTCAAGCGTGATGAGTTGAACCATACCGGCGCGCACAAGATCAACGCGGTGCTCGGCCAGATCCTGCTGGCGAAGAAGATGGGCAAGACGCGCATCATCGCGGAAACCGGCGCCGGCCAGCATGGCGTGGCCACCGCCACCGCCTGCGCGCTGATGGACCTGCCCTGCGTGGTCTACATGGGCGCCACCGATGTGGAGCGGCAGCAGCCCAACGTCTTCCGCATGAAGCTGCTGGGCGCGGAAATCGTGCCCGTCACCTCCGGCGCCGCCACGCTGAAGGACGCGATGAACGAAGGCCTTCGCGACTGGGTCGCGAATGTGCACGACACCTACTACTGCATCGGCACCGTCGCCGGCCCGCACCCCTATCCCGCCATGGTGCGCGACTTCCAGAGCGTGATCGGCACCGAAGCCCGCGCGCAGATGCTGGAAGCGGAAGGCCGCCTGCCGGATGTGCTCGTCGCCGCCGTCGGCGGTGGCTCCAACGCCATGGGCCTGTTCTATCCGTTCCTCGACGACAAGGATGTCGCCATGGTCGGTGTCGAAGCGGCCGGGCGTGGCCTCGACACGCATGAGCACGCCGCCGCCCTGTCGCGCGGCCGGCCCGGCGTGCTGCATGGCAACCGCACCTACCTGCTGCAGGATGGTGACGGCCAGATCACGGAAGCGCACAGCATCTCCGCCGGCCTCGACTATCCCGGCGTCGGCCCCGAACACTCCTGGCTGCATGAGATCGGCCGCGTGCAATACGTGGGCGCGACGGATGACGAGGCGCTGGAAGCCTTCCAGCTCTGCTCCCGCCAGGAAGGCATCATCCCGGCGCTGGAGCCCGCGCACGCGCTGGCCCATGTCATCAAGGCCGCGCCCACCATGCCGGCCGACAGCATCATGCTGATGAATCTCTGCGGGCGCGGCGACAAGGACATCTTCACCGTGGCCAAGCACCTCGGGGAGAATATCTGAGATGAGCCGCATCGCCGCCAAGTTCGCCGCCCTCCGCCAGGAAGGCCGCGGCGCACTCGTCACCTACCTCCAGGCCTTCGATCCGGACCGGGAAACCTATCGCGCCATCCTGCACGGCCTGCCCGCGGCCGGCGCCGATGTCATCGAGGTGGGCGTGCCCTTCACGGATCCCATGGCGGATGGCCCGTCGATCCAGAAGGCCGGGCAGCGCGCACTGAAGGCCGGCGCCACCGTGGCCGGCGTGCTCGACCTGGTGCGCAGCCTGCGCACGCTGGACGACACCACCCCCGTGGTGCTGATGGGCTACTACAACCCGATCCTCACCTATGGCGTGCAGCGCTTCTGCGAGGACGCCGCCAAGGCCGGCGCCGACGGCCTCATCATCGTCGATGTCCCGCCGGAGGAAGCCGATGAGGTGGAGCCGCATGCAACCGCCA
This sequence comes from Falsiroseomonas sp., assembly GCF_051859025.1. Classification (GTDB taxonomy): domain Bacteria; phylum Pseudomonadota; class Alphaproteobacteria; order Acetobacterales; family Acetobacteraceae; genus Falsiroseomonas. Next base: position 57,686 of record NZ_JBHYGL010000004.1, read on the forward strand.
ACGGCCTCGACCTGATCCGCCTGATCGCGCCCACGACCGATGAGGCACGGCTGCCCAAGGTTCTCGCCGCCACCACGGGCTTCATCTACTACGTCGCCATCACCGGCATCACCGGCACGCGCAGCGCGGACTATGCGTCGATGGCGCCGACCATCACGAACCTTAAGCGCCATACCGACCTGCCCGTCGCCATCGGCTTCGGCATCCGCACGCCCGATCAGGCGGCGCAGGCAGCCAAGGCCGCCGACGGCGCCGTGGTCGGCACCGCCCTGGTGGATACGCTGGCCGCGAGCCTCGATGCCGAAGGCCGCGCAGGCCCGGACACCGTGAAGAACGTGCTGGCGCAGGTCAGCGGCCTGGCGCAGGCCGTGCGGGCGGCGCGGAAGGTCGCGGCGTGAGGCAAGCAGCAGGGGGACGCTGTCCCCCTGCACCCCCTGCCAGGGTCCAGCGGGACCCTGGACCGCGAGGTTTTATCGGCGGGTGAAGGGAGGGGCCTGGAACGCGTGCCTGTTCGGCGCTCGCTCCGTGCCCCTCCCTTCACCCGCCGATCATTTCATGGGTTCCCAAGGGCCCGCTGGCCCTTGGCATGGGGGTGCGGGGGAACGGCGTTCCCCCGCGGGCCACAAGCGCCGCCCTCAGCTCGCGACGGGCAGGCCCTTGCTCGTGCTGTACTCGAAGTGCAGTGCCTCGCCCGGGAAGACGCGCGGGTGGATGGCGTGGGCGGCCATGGCGGCTTCCGAGAAGCCCTGCAGGATCAGTTTCAGCTTCCCCGGGTAGGTCGCGATGTCGCCGATGGCGTGCACGCCGGGGATGTTCGTCTCGCAGGAGGAGGGCGTCACCGCGATATGGCTGCGTTCCAGCCCGAGCCCCCAATCCGCGATCGGGCCGAGTTCCATGGACAGCCCGAAGAAGGCCAGCAGGTGGTCCGCCGGAACGGTTTTCACCTCCCCCTTCAGCGTGGCCAGCGACACGCCGGTCAGCTGGCCGCCTTCGCCTTCCAGCCCGTGCAGCTGGTAGGGAATCGCCAGCTCGATCTCGCCGCGTTCGGCCGCCTGCTTGAGTTGGGCCGCGCTTTCGGGCGCGCAGCGGAACTTGTCGCGGCGATGCACCACCGTGACCTTGGCGGCGATCTGCTTGAGGCTGAGTGCCCAATCCACCGCGCTGTCGCCGCCGCCCGCGATCACCACCTGCTTGCCGCGGAAATCCTCACGCCGGCTGACCATGTAGCGCACGCCGCCGGTGGCCTCGAACTCCGCCAGGCGATCGAGCGGCGGGCGGTTGGGGCCGAAGGCGCCGGCGCCGGCCGCCACTACCACCGCCTTGCAGCGGATGGTGTCGCCCGTGCTGGTCGCCAGCACGAAGCCCCCATCCTCCTGCCGCAGGGCATCGACGCGACGGCCCATCATCAGCAGGGGGTTGAAGGGCGCGCATTGCTTGTGGAGCTGCGCGATGAGGTCCGCGCCCGCGATCTCGGGATGGGCGGGGATGTCGAAGATCGGCTTCTCCGGATAGAGCGCGGCGCATTGCCCGCCGATCTCCTCCAGCGCGTCGATCACCACGGTCTTCATCCGCAGCATCCCGCATTCGAACACCGCGAACAGCCCCACGGGGCCGGCGCCGATGATCGCCACATCCGTCTCGACCACTGCGGTCATGCGCTCAGTCCCCACTCCGATCGTCGCGCCCCCTTGGACGAAGCATCCGTCGCGATCAAGGCCCCCCATGGCCGGGGCGCCAGATCAAATTGGGAACGCCCGCGCTTGTGCCAGGGGGGTGGGGGAGGGCAGATTGGGCCCTCATGTCGCTCACGCTGCACCTCCCCGATGAAACCGCCACCGCCGCGCTGGCCGCCCGTGTCGCGCGGCGCGCCCGGCCCGGGGATGCGGTGCTGCTGGAAGGCCCGCTCGGCGCCGGCAAATCCGCCTTCGCCCGTGCCTTCCTGCGCGCTGCATCCGGCGATCCGGCGCTGGAGGTGCCATCGCCCACCTTCACCCTGGTGCAGTCCTACGACCTGCCCGCCGGCCCCGCCTTCCATTTCGACCTCTGGCGCCTGGATGGCCCCGGCGGCCTGGCGGAGCTGGGGTGGGAGGAGGCGCGGGACGGGATCGTGCTGGTGGAATGGCCCGACCGCCTTGGCGATTGGCGGCCCGACAACGCCCTGGTCATCACCCTGGCGCCTGGTGCCACGGAGGATTCGCGCGTGGCGACGTTGGCGGGATGGGACGGGCGGATCAGGGATTTGACGGCATGATGCGGGCGGCGGAGGCGGCGTCCTTCCTGGCGGAGCATGGCTATGGCGCGGCGGATTACGCGCCGCTGCCGGCCGATGCCTCCTTCCGCAGCTACGCCCGGCTGCGCGGCGGCCCGCGCCCCGTGCTGCTGATGGACGCGCCGCCGCCGCAGGAGGATCTGCGCCCCTTCCTCGCCATCGCCGCGCATCTGCGCGATGCCGGGCTCTCGGCGCCCGCCATCATCGCGGCCGACGTGACGCGCGGTTTCTGCCTGGTCGAGGATTTCGGCGCATCCACGGTGGCGCAGCTGCTCGATGCCGGGGACGACCCAGCGCCCCATTACCTCGCCGCGACGGCGGCGCTGGCCCGGCTGCACGCCGTGGCCCCGCCGGATGGCCTTCCGGCATGGGGCATCGACCGCATGACGGAAACCGCCGGCGCCACTTTTCTTCAGTGGTGGTGGCCGGCGGCCTTCGGCGCGGCGCCCTCCGCGGACATCGCTGCGGCCTTTGAATCCGCGATGCGCGCCATGCTCGCGCCTTTCCAGGGAACCGGCTTCGTCCACCGCGACTATTTCCCCGCCAACCTCATGCCCCTGGCGGATCGCGCGGCGCCGCGCGATGTCGGCATCCTCGATTTCCAGGACGCCGCCATCGGCCACCCCGCCTATGACCTCGTCTCCCTGACCGAGGATGCCCGGCGGGACGTGGACCAGGGCCTGCGGGAGGCCTGCATCGCGCGCTATCTGGCGCTGCGGCCGGACCTCGATGCCGGTGATTTCCGCGCCGCCATGGCGGCCTGCGCGGCGCAGCGGCATCTGCGCGTCGCGGCGCTGTGGGTGCGGCTGGCGCGGCGGGACGGGAAGCCGCATTACCTCATCCACGGCCCGCGCTGCTGGGCGCAGCTGGGCCGCGCGCTGACTCACCCCGCCACGGCACCGCTGCGCGACTTCCTGGATGCGCATGTGCCGCCTTCCATGCGACAGAATCCCCTCGTTCTTCAGGACGCCACGGCATGATCGCCCTCTCCCACGCCATGGTGCTCGCCGCCGGCCTCGGCACCCGCATGCGGCCGTTGACGGATGACCGGCCGAAGCCGCTGCTGCCGCTGGAAGGCCGCAGCCTTTTGCACCATGCGCTGGATCGCCTGGCCGCCGCGGGCGTGACCCACCACGTGGTGAATGCGCATTACTTCGCCGACCAGGTGGCCGAATCCGTCGGCGCGCATGATGCGCCCGGCCGCCTGGTGCTGCGGGAGGATGTGCTGCTGGAAACCGGCGGCGGCATCACCAACGCGCTGCCCCATCTGGGCGAGGCGCCTTTCGCCGTCATCAATGGCGACGCCTTCTGGCTGGACGGCCCGACCCCGGCGCTCGATCGCCTCTCCGCCGCCTTCGACGATGCGGAGATGGACGCGCTGCTGCTGCTGGTCCGCACCGCCCAGGTGGATGGAGAGGTCGGGCGCGGCGACTTCCTGCTGGACCCGCTCGGCCGCGTGCGCCGGCCGAAGGAGCGGGAGATCTCCCCCTACCTCTTCGGCGGCGTGCAGATCCTCTCGCCCCGCCTGTTCCGGGATGCCCCGCCCGGCCCCTTCTCGCTGAACCTGCTCTTCGACCGCGCGATCGAGGAAGGGCGCATGTTCGGCCTGGTGCATGACGGCGCCTGGTTCCACCTGTCCACGCCGCGCGACCTGGACCGGGCGGAGACGATGCTGCGCGCGGGCATGCTCACCGCCCTTTTCTGAAGCGGCCGCATGAAGCCGCCACGCCAACCCTTCATGCGGCCGCCAAGGGCGTCACCGCCGGAGCCCTGATGCACCTCTACGACATCCCCGCCGAGCTGCCCTTCCTGGACTGCCTCGCGGCGGGGGTGCTGGATGCGTTGAAGGACCGGCCGCCGGAAGCCCTGGCGCGGGCCACCATCCTGCTGCCCACGCGCCGTTCCGCCCGCGGCCTGCGCGATGCCTTCCTGGCCGCGGCGGAAGGCCGGGCCCTGCTGCTGCCGCGCATGCGCGCGCTGGCCGGGCTCTCGACCGAGGATGCCGACGAACTCGCGCTGCCCGCGCTGCTGGACCTGCCCCCCGCCGTCGCGCCGCTGACGCGGCAGGCCGTGCTGACCGGCATGGTGATGCGCCTGCCCCCCCGCCATGGCGGCCCCGCCACCCCCGAACAGGCCTGGGGCCTGGCGGCCGAGATGGCGCGGCTGTTCGATGAGGTGGCGCTGGAGGAGAAGGACCCCGATCTGCTCAGCCAGGGCAACCCGCTGGCCTATGCCGAGGCCTGGCTGGCGCGGCTCGAGGCCCTGGTGCCGGGCGAACAGGCGACCCATTGGCAGATCACCACCACCTTCCTCCGCGGCGTCGCCACCGCCTGGGCCGGGTGGCTGGAGGGCGAGGGGCTGCTGGATATCGGCCTGCGCCGCGTCCTCGCGCTCCGCGCCCAGACCGAGGCCTGGCGCAGCGCGCCGCCGGAGGAGCCGATCATCGCCGCCGGCATCGGCGTCGGCGGCACCATCCCGGCCGCCGTGGAACTGCTGAAGGTGGTGGCCGCCCTGCCGCGCGGCGCCGTGGTGCTGCATGGGCTGGACCGCGCGGCGCTCGGCCAGGTGTGGGATGCGGTGTCGCAGGCACCGACCCACCCCTTCTGCAGCCAGGCCCGGCTGCTGGCGGATATGGGCGTGGAGGCGCGGCAGGTGCGGCGCTGGCCGGGCTGCGGCCTGCACCAGCCCCGCGCCGTGCCGGAAGCGCGCCCGACCCTGCTGGAAATGGCGCTCCGCCCGCCGGAGGGCATGGCGCCCTGGACCGTGCCCGCCCCCGCTTCCTGGCGCGCGGGCCTGCACGGCCTGCAAGTGCTGGCCGCCCCCGACGCGCAGACGGAAGCCGCCGCCATCGCGCTGCTGCTGCGGGAGGCGCTGGAAAAGCCCGGCGCCCGCGCCGCCCTCATCACCCCGGATCGCGACCTGGCGCGGCGCGTCTCCGCCGAACTCATCCGCCACGGCATCATCGCCGATGACAGCGCCGGCGAACCGCTGGGCCAGACGCCGACCGGCACCTTCCTGCGGATGCTGGCCCGCGCGGTGGCGGAAGATCTTTCGCCGGTTCCGCTCCTCGCTTTGCTCAAGCACCCGATCTGCGCGGCGGGGATGGCGCGGGCGGACTTTCTCGACTCCGTGCGGCTGCTGGAACGCCGCGTGCTGCGCGGGCCGCGTCCCCAGGGCGGCCTTGCCGGGCTGCGCGCCGCCATCGAAACCCTGTCGGAGGGCGCCAGCAAGCCCAAGCTCGTCGCGCTGCACGCGGCGCTGGAAGCGGCGCTTGGCGATTTTGCCTCCCTCCATGGCGCGCCCCGCCCGCCCGCCGACCTGCTCGCCGCCCATCTGGCGGCGGCGGAGGCGCTGGCCGCTACGCCGGAAGCGCCCGGCGGCCTCCGGCTCTATGCGGCGGAGGAGGGGGAGGTGCTGGCCTCCCACCTCGCCGACCTCGCCCCCGCCATGGCGCGCCTTCCGCCGCTCGACCCCGGTGCCTGGCCGGCGCTGTTCGATGCGGCGATCGAGGGCATCGCCGCGCGATCCGTCCGCGCCCAGGCCGGCCGCGATGCCGGCGCGCATCCGCGGGTGGAAATCCTCGGCCTGCTCGAAGCCCGGCTGCTGGCCTTCGACCGCGTGGTGCTGGGCGCGCTGGACGAGACGGTATGGCCGCTGGCGACCGATCCCGGCCCCTGGATGAGCCGCCCCATGCGCGCCCAGTTCGGCCTGCCCGAACCCGAGGCCCGCATCGGCCGCGTCTGCATGGACTTTTTCCTGTTCGCCTGCGCGGCGCCGGACGCGGTGCTCTCCCGTGCCGCCCGCCGCGGCGGCGCGCCGACCGTGCCGGCGCGATGGATCACGCGCCTCGAAACCTTCCTCTCCGGCCAGGACCTGAAGCTGCCGGAAAGCCAGGCCGCCCGCATGGCCGCGGCGCTAGACCAGCCGGCGGATGTCCTGCCGCTCCGCCGCCCCTCGCCCTGCCCGCCGGCGGCGCTCCGCCCGCGGGAGATCAGCGTGACGGAAGTGGCCACCCTGCTCGCCGACCCCTACGCCTTCTACGCCAGGCGCGTGCTGGGCTTGCGAAAACTCGATCCGCTGGATGCCGATGTCGGCGCGCTGGACTACGGCATCATCGTCCATGCCGCCCTGGCCCGCTTCGTGCGGGACGTTTCCGCCGCGCGGGAAGGCTGGCCGGGGGATGACGCGGCGCGGACCATCTGGGCGGAGGCGGCGGAGGAAGCCCTCGCTGCCCAGGGCCCGCGGCCGGCACTCGCCGCCTTCTGGCGCCCGCGCCTGGCGCGCATCGGCGCCTTCGTGATCGAGATCGAACGCGACATGCGCCGCGACGGCCATATCCGGCAGAGCTGGGTGGAGCGGGAAGGGCGCCTCGAACTCCCGCGCCCCCGCGGCACCGTCGTGCTGAAGGCGCGCGCCGATCGCGTGGACCAGCTGGGCGACGGCACGCTGGCGGTGCTGGACTACAAGACCGGCACCCTGCCCAGCACGGAGGATCTGGTGGACGGCACCGCGCCGCAATTGCCGCTGGAAGCCGCCATGGCCTGGCGCGGCGCCATCCAGGGCGTGCCCGACAGCCCCGTGCGGGCGCTGACCTATTGGAAGCTCTCGGGCGGGGAGACCGCTGGCGAGGTGAAGGCAATGATCACGGAGCCGGAGGAGGTCGAATCCGCCGCCGAGGATGCGCTGGATCGCCTCGGCCTGCTGGTGGACCGCTTCCTGCTGGGCGACGCCCCCTTCACCGCGCGGCCGCATCCCGCGCGCAGCACCAAGGGGGATGACTACGACCATCTCTCCCGCGTCGCGGAATGGGCGGATGCGGAGGGGGAGGAATGAAGGCACGCCGAGGTTGCCCGGGGGGAACGCTGCTCCCCCCGATATGCCCATTGACGACGGTCCAGGGCCGGTTCGGCCCTGGCGGATGGGGTGTGGGGAAGGCAGCGCCTTCCCCACGACTGTCCCGCTCATGAACCTCCCCCTCACCCCCCGCCAGGAAGCCGAGTTCGAGCAGGGCCGCGCCTCCGACCCCGCTTCCTCCGCCTGGGTCGGCGCCTCCGCCGGTTCCGGCAAGACCAAGGTGCTGACCGACCGTGTGCTGCGCCTGCTGCTCGCCCCCGGCACGCGCCCCGCCAGCATCCTTTGCCTCACCTTCACCAAGGCCGCGGCGGCGGAGATGGCGACGCGGCTGGCCCGCGAGCTCGGCCGCTGGGCGGTGGAACCGGAATCCCGCCTGGCGGAGCGGCTTTCCCGCCTGCTCGGCCGCGCGCCGACGCGTGATGACCTCGACACCGCCCGCGCCCTGTTCTGCCGCGTGCTGGAACTGCCCGGCGGCATGCGCATCAGCACCATCCACGCCTTCTGCCAGTCCCTGCTGCGCGCCTTCCCGCTGGAAGCCGGCCTCGCCCCCCAATTCGGCGTGGTGGAGGATGCGGATGCCCGGACCTTGCTGGCGGAGGCGCGGGAGGCTGTCCTCGCCGGGCCGATGACGCCGCGCGATGCGCTGGAGGCGCTTGCCAGCCTGGTGCCGCCGGAATCCTTCGCCCGCCTGGTGCAGGCGCTGGACGGGGACCGCGAACGCCTCTCCGCCGCGCTGCGCGGCACGGGGTCGCTGGAGGGCCTCTGCGCCGCCATCGCCACGCATCTCGGCCTGCCCGAGGGCGCGCATGAGGCGACGCTGGTCGCGACGGCGGCGGAGCAGGCGGACCGGGAGGCGGTGATGGCCGCGCGCCTCCTCCAGGCCAGCCGGAACGAGAATGACCAGGCGCGGGGGCTTCGCATCCTCACCTGGCTCGAACTCCACCCCGCGCATCGCGTGGCGCGCTGGGGGGAATGGACGGAGATCTTCCTGACCAAGGAAGGCACGCCCCGCAAATCCATGGCGACGAAGCAGGTCGGCCCCCGCCAGGCCGAATGCGCCGCGGTGCTGGCGCGGGAGGCCGAGCGAATCGCCGCGGTGGAGGGCAGCCGCCGTGCCTGCCGTCTGCTGGCCGCGACACGCGCGCTGCTCGCGCTCGGCGCGCCGGTGCTCGCCGGCTACGCCGCCCGCAAGCAGGCGCGCGGGCTGATGGACTACGATGATTTGATCCTGTCCGCCCAGCGCGTGCTGCAGGACCCCGGCAGCGCCTGGGTGCTGTTCAAGCTGGATGGCGGCCTGGACCACGTGCTGCTGGACGAGGCGCAGGACAGCAACCCCGCGCAATGGGGCATCGCCGCCGCGCTGACGGAGGAATTCTTCGCCGGCGCCGGGCGTGAAAAGCCGCGCGACGGACCGGCGGTGCCGCGCACGATCTTCGCCGTGGGCGACATCAAGCAATCCATCTACGGCTTCCAGGGCGCGGATGCCGCGGGCTTCGCGCGGTGGAAGGGGCATTTCGGGCGGCGCATCGCGGCATTGGGCGATGCGCTGCGCGACGTGCAGCTCAAGGTCTCCTTCCGCTCCACCGCGCCGGTGCTGGCCCTGGTCGATGCCGTCTTCGCGGCGGGGGAGGCACGGGACGGCGTGGTGAACCCCGGGGAGGAATTGCTGCACCGCCCCGATCGCGGCGGCCATGCCGGGCGGGTCGAGCTCTGGCCCATGCTGGAAGCCGCGCCCACCGAACCACCCCCGGCCTGGGAGGTGCCGGAGAACCCCGCCGTCGCCACCGGTGCCGATGCCCTGCTGGCGGAGTCGATCGCGGCCCGCATCGCCCACTGGATCAAATTCCGCACGCCGCTTGAAAGCCGCGGCCGCCCGATCCGCGCGGGCGACATCCTGGTGCTGCTGCGCAAGCGGTCCGGCGGCCTGCTGCCGCGCCTGGTGCGCGCGCTGAAGGAACGCGGCGTGCCGGTCGGCGGCGCCGACCGCATCCGCCTGATCGAGCAGATCGCGGTGCAGGACCTGCTCGCGCTCGCCGATGTGCTGCTGCTGCCGGATGACGACCTCCAACTCGCCGCCCTGCTGAAATCGCCGCTGGTCGGGCTGGATGAGGCGCAGCTCTTCGCGCTGGCGAATGGCCGCACGACCAGCCTCTGGGCCGTACTCCAGAAGGCGCGCGGCGCCGCCACGCCGGAAGGGCGCGCGGCCGACTGGATCGCCGGGCTGATGGCCCGTGCCGATCTGGTGACGCCGCACGCCCTGTTCGCGGAAGTGCTGGGCGAGCATCGGGGGCGCGAGAAGCTGCTGAAGCGCCTCGGCCCCGATGCGGCCGACCCCGTGGATGAATTCCTCAACGCTGCGCTCGACCATGGCAGCCGCCATCCGCCCAGCCTGCAGCATTTCGTGGGCTGGCTGCGGCGCGGCGGGGCGGAGGTGAAGCGCGAACAGGAAGGCGCGGGCGATGCCGTCCGCATCATGACCGTCCACGGCGCCAAGGGGTTGCAGGCCCCCGTGGTGATCCTGCCGGACACCATGGGCGGTGGCCGCGACAATGCCGATGTCCGCTGGCATGAGCCGGCGGATGGCACGCCCCTGCCGCTCTGGGCGCCGAACCGCGACCACCACGCCCCCGCCTACAGCGCCCTCCTGGCCGCGGAGAAGCAGGCGAGGGCGGAGGAGGAGCACCGCCTGCTCTACGTCGCGCTGACCCGGGCGGAGGACCGGCTGCTCGTCTGCGGCTGGCAGAAGAAGCGCCCCAAGGACGCACCCTGGAAGGAGGGCACCTGGTACGATCTGGTCGCCAAGGGCTTCTCCCGGCTCGATGCCACGGTGGTGGAGCCCTTCGACCCCGAGGCCTTCGGCGCCCCCGCCGAATGCCGCTTCGCGAGCGGGGAGGCCCTGGTCCTCTCCGCCCCCCAGGAAACTGCCGCCGTGCCCGATGGCCGGGACGCCCCGCCCCCCGCCGCGGCGGACCTGCCCGCCTGGGCCCGGACCCCCGCGCCGCCGGAGGGGGTGGTGGATGCCCTCTCCCCCTCCGCCGTGCCGGGGGAGAATGAGGGTGGCCCCGCCGCCGCCCCGCATGGTGCCGCGGACCCCACCGGGCGTCGCTTCCGTCGCGGCCGCATCGTCCATGCGCTGCTGCAGCATTTGCCCGAACAGGACCCCGCGCTGCGCGAAGCCGCCGGCCGGGCCTTCCTGGCCCGGCCCGGCCACGGGCTGGACGCGGGCGAGCAGGCGGAGACGCTGGCGGAGGTGATGGCCCTGCTGGAAGCCCCCGGCATCGCCGCCGCCTTCGGCCCCGGCAGCCTGGCGGAAGCCCCCATCGCCGGCCAGGTGGGCGAATTGCTGGTCAGCGGCCAGGTGGACCGGCTACTGGTCACGCCCGGCCGCGTGCTGGTGCTGGACTACAAGACCAACCGGCCGCCGCCGATCACCGTCGAATCGGTGCCGCGCCTCTATCTCCGCCAGATGGCGGCCTACCGCGCTGTGCTGGCCCGCGCCTTCCCCGGCCATGCCGTGGAATGCGTGCTGGTCTGGACCTATGGCGCGAGGCTCATGCCGCTGCCGAGCGATTTGCTGGATCGACATGCGCCCGGCGCATGACGCCCCGCGCCTGCCTCACGCGGCACTTGCTTGACCAGGGCCGACCCCGCCACGATCTTGCCATATAACAGCCGGGCCCCCGCCCGGCGCTGGAGACGACCCCCGATGAGCGAACTCACCAAGGCCGTGACCGACGACAGCTTCCGGCAGGATGTGCTGGAGGCCCCCGGCCCCGTGCTGGTGGATTTCTGGGCCGAGTGGTGCGGCCCCTGCCGCATGGTCGCGCCGATCCTGGACGAGATCGCCAAGGAATACGAAGGCAAGCTGACCATCGCGAAGGTCAACATCGACGACAACCCGATGACGCCGAACGACTATGCGGTGCGCGGCATCCCGACCATGATCCTGTTCAAGGACGGCAAGCCGGTGGACACCAAGGTCGGCGCGCTGCCCAAGGGCGCGATGAAGGAATGGGTCGCGAGCAAGCTTGGATGATCCATCCAAGCAAGCTCGGATGATTCGGGAAGCGGGGCGCTTCCCGGCGCCCCGCGCCTGACTACATGCGGGCGATGATCCATCGCCGCGCGCTGCTCGCCACCACTCTTCTGCCCCTGCCTGCTCTTGCCCAATCCGGCGATGCGGTCCGGTCGGACCGCGCCGCGTTCCGCCTGACCACCCTCGCCACCGGCCTGGAACACCCCTGGGGCGCCGCGCTGCTGCCCGATGGGCGGCTGCTGGTCACGGAACGGCCCGGGCGCATCCGCGTCGTGACGCCCGCCGGCCAGGTCTCCAACCCGCTGGCCGGCGTGCCGGAGGTCGAGGCCCGCGCCCAGGGCGGGATGCTCGACATCGCCGTCGCCCCGGATTTCGCGCGGACGAGGGAGGTCTATCTCTCCCACGCCATGCTGGTGCAGGGCGGCGCGCTGACGCGCCTTACCCGCGCGCGGCTATCCGCCGATGCGACGGCGCTGGAAGCCGTGACGCCGATCCTGGATGCGACCCCCGCCCAGGCCAGCGGCCGCAACCACTACGGAAGCCGCATCGCCTTCGGCCCCGATGGTCGCCTGTATCTCTCCACCGGGGACCGCCAGAACGACAAGATGCGTTCCCAGCGCCTGGACGATTTGGCCGGCAAGGTGCTGCGGCTGGAACGGGATGGCAGCCCGGCCCGCGGCAACCCCTTCCTCGGCCGGGCCGAGGCGCGGGCGGAGATTTTTTCCTATGGCCACCGCAACCCGCAGGGGCTCGCCTTCAACCCCTGGACCGGTAGCCTGTGGCAGGCGGAATTCGGCGCCCGCGGCGGGGATGAGGTGAACATCATCCGCCCCGGCCTCAACTACGGCTGGCCCATCGTCAGCCATGGCGTGGACTACAATGGCAGTGCCATCGGCACCGGCCAGAAGGTCGCGGAGGGGATCGAGGCGCCGCTCCATTTCTGGACGCCCTCGGTCAGCCCCTCCGGCATCGGCTTCTACACCGGCGCCGCCTTCCCGGGCTGGTCCCGCAGCCTCTTCGTCGCGGCCCTCAACCCGCCCGGCCTGGTGCGGCTGCAGACGGAGGGCGACCGCGTGGTGGCGGAGGAACGCTTGCTGTTCGATCGCCGCATCCGCATGCGCCAGGTCGTGGTCGCCGCCGATGGCGCGCTGCTGGTGCTGACGGATGAGGGGCGCGGGCGGATCCTGCGCCTCAGCCCGGCCTGAGGTCAGCGGCCGTCTTCAGTGGTCGTAATGCAGGCGGAGTTCGCGGCGCCCATCGGGCAGGCGCGATTCCGCCACGCGGTCGGCGGCATGCCAGAGCAGCAGCGCGGCAAGGCGCGTCGCCATGGCATCGCCGTCACCCTCGGAATCCCCCTCCTGGGCATCCCCTTGGGCATCCCCTTGGGCATCCCCTGGCCCTGCCAGGGGCGCGGCCCGGTCCCGCAGCGCCGCGCCGCGCCATCGCAGCGTGACATCCAGGTTGAATTCATCGAAGCGGCCGATGACCGAGACCGCGGTGCCGGGCTCCGCCTGCTGCGCCAGCAGGCCGGCGGCTTCCTCCATCGCGCCGCGCAGCCGGGCCACCACCTCCGTCCGCGCGCCCCAGGCGCTGCCGGCCTCGGTGGCGAAATCCTCCAGCGCCCGATGGCCGTCCTCCGGCCGCCACTGCGCATCCCTCTGCCGCGCGGCGCCGGCGCGGAAGGCGGCGTTCAGCAACAGGCCCACGACCAGCCCCAGCACGAGGGAGGAGGTCAGCAGCATGCGCGCGCTGTCGGGCAGCGCGGCGAAGACCTGCGGCGCGGCGTCGTAGGACACGCCGATGACGAAGGCCGTCCCCACCACCAGGCTGCGCCGCGCATCCAGCGCCCGCTGCACCACGATGCGCATGCCGGTGACGACGATGAAGGCGGCGGTGAAGAACAGCGCCGCGCCCGGCACGCCGGGCGGCACCGCCAGCACCAGCGCCGGCGCGCCGGGCATGAGGCCGAGCGCGATCCATAGCGCGCCGACCGCCAGCGCCACCCGCCGCGCCATGACGCCGCTGGCGATGGAGAGGCCGACGCTGCCCGTATAGGTGTTCGTCCCCGTCACGCCGATCACCCCGGCCAGCGCCGTGCCCAGCCCATCGGCCAGCACGCCCGCGCGGATGCTGCCGAAATCCGGCCGCTTCCAGCCCGCGTCATTGGCGCGCTGGCAGGCGAGGATGTCGCCGGAAGCGCGCGCCAGGCAGGCCAGCGCCCCTACCAGCACCCCCGGCAGCACCACCGGCAGCAGCGCCGAGGGGAGGGCGGGCATGGCCATCGGCCAATGGGGGAACTGCCAGGGGTAGGCATGCAGGGCCAGCGCCACCCCCGGCGCGGGCTGCGGCATCACGGCGGTGCCGAGGAGATGCAGGGAAATCCCGGCACCAAGCCCGCCCAGCACCGCGAGCGATCGCCACCGCGCGCCGCCCCAGGCCGCGAGGATGATGATCACGAGGATGGTGGCGAAGGGCGCCGCCAGGCCATGCGCGGGGTTGCGCGCGCCCGGCCCGAATCCCAGCATGAGCCGCAGCCCGAGCAGCCCGAGCGCCAGGCCGATCATCAGCACGACCAGCCCCGCCAGTTCCGTCGGCAGGTAGGGGCGAAGCCGCTGCACCAGGAAGGACAGGCAGACCTGGGTGATCCCCGCCGCCAGCGTCAGCCCCGCCACCGCGCCCAGGCCCCCCATCTGCGCCGCGACCAGCGCGGGCGGCAGATAGACCGCCGTGAAGGCGGCGGGCAGCAGGAAGCCCGAGCCGATGCCCCGGCGCCCCCAGGCCTGCAGCAGGGTGGAAACGCCAAGCGCGATCATCGCCAGCGCGATGTAGTTGGCGATGGCGGCGTCATCCGCGCCGGCGGCTTCCGCCACCACCCGCGGGACGATCAGCGTGACGGCACCCAGGCCGACATGCTGCAGCGCCGCGGGCCAGACGACCGAGGCCGGTGGCGCGGAGGCGAGTGCCCAGGCGGGCCTGCTGCCGGTGGTCATCGCTCGCCGTCTCCCGTGGTGACCGCAACGCTGGCCGGGCGCGCTGGCGCCCCGCCATTGTCGTCAGCCCTGGTCGAGCTTCAGGATCTCACCCGCGAGGTAGAGGCTGCCGCAGATCAGTACGCGTGAAGCTGGCCCATCCTTCGGGATCGCGGCCATCGCCTGCGCCGCCGTGCCGCCCGCCGTCGCCGCGCCGCCGCTGGCGGCGATGATGGCCTCGATCGGCATGGCCAAATGCTGGCCGGGTTCCGCGATGGCCTGGATGGAGGTGGCGGCGGGGATCAGCGGCGCCAGGAACTCCGCCGCCTGCTTCGACCCCTTCATGCCCACCAGCAGATGGCAGGGCCGGTCCGCAAAGGCGGTGCGGAGGTGTTCGCCGATCACCACGCCGGCACCGGCATTATGCCCGCCATCCAGCCACAACTCCCAGCCATCCGGCAACAGCGCCGCCAGGCGTCCCGTCAGTCGCTGCATCCGCGCGGGCCAGGTGGCGGAGGCAAGGCCGCGGGCGATCGCCGCCTCCGTCAGCCAGGCGGGGTTCCAGGCGCGCAGGGTCGCGATGGCGATGCCGGCATTGTCCGCCTGGTGCGGCCCGGCCAGCGCCGGCGGCGGCAGGTCCAGCACGCCTGCCGCATCCCGCCAGCGCAGCCGCCCATCCGGCTGCCGCGCCACGTCCCAGGCATCGCCACGCGCGAACAGCGCCGCTCCCTGGTCGGCGGCGACCTGGCGCAGCACTGCAAGCGCGCCCGGCGCCTGCGCGCCGGTGGCGCAGGGCACGCCGGGCTTGATGATCCCCGCCTTCTCGAAGGCGATTTTTTCGAGTGTGTCGCCGAGGAAATCCATGTGGTCCATGGAGATGCTGGTGATCGCGGTGGCGACCGGGTCGATCACATTCGTCGCGTCGAAGCGGCCGCCGAGGCCGACCTCCAGCACCAGCAGGTCGGCTGGCACGGTCGAGAAGAGATGCAGTGCGACGGCGGTCGTCACCTCGAACACCGTGATGGGGGCGCCGGCATTCACGCGCTCCACATGTTCCAGCGCCTCCGCCAGCGCTTCCTCGCCTACCAGCTCCCCGGCCAGGCGGATGCGTTCATGGAACCGCACCAGATGGGGGGAGGTATAGACATGCACGCGCAGGCCCGCGGCCTCCGCGATGGCGCGCAGGAAGGCGCTGGTGCTGCCCTTGCCGTTGGTGCCGGCGACATGGATCACCGGCGGCAGAAGCCGTTCGGGATGGCCGAGCTTCACCAGGCAGTCGCGCATGCGGCCCAGGCTCAGGTCGATCAGCACCGGGTGCAGCTTGTGCAGCCGGTCGATGATCTTTTCGCTGCGCGAGGCTGGGATGGCCTCGCTGCGCGAGGCGGGCAGGGTGCTCACGCTGGCCTGGGCGTCTCGGCCACGGCGTCCGGCGCGGGCAGGGCTGGCAGGTCGGGCGTGGGTGCCGTCAGGGGCATCGGCTCCCGCAGCAGGGAGATCACGCGCGCCAGCGTCTCCCGCATGTCATGCCGCTTCACCACCATGTCGAGTATGCCGTGCTGCAGCAGGTATTCGGCGCGCTGGAAGCCCTCCGGCAGCTTCTCCCGCACCGTCTGCTCGATCACGCGCGCGCCGGCGAAGCCGATCAGCGCGCCGGGCTCGGCGATGTGGATGTCGCCCAGCATGGCGAAGCTGGCGGTGACGCCGCCCGTCGTCGGGTCGCACATCACGACGATGAAGGGCAGGCCCGCTTCCTTCACCATCCGCGTCGCGATCACGGTGCGCGGCATCTGCATCAGGCTGACCGTGCCTTCCTGCATGCGCGCGCCGCCGGAGGCGGTGAAGACGATCAGCGGCGCATCCTGCAGCACGGCCAGCTTGGCGGCCGTGACCAGCGCCTCCCCCACCCCGGCGCCCATCGACCCGCCCATGAAGGCGAATTCGAAGGCGGCGACCACGGCCTTGCGGCCCTCGATGCTGCCCTGGGCGACCAGCACCGCGTCATCCATCGCGTTCTTCTGCTGGGCTTCCTTCAGCCGGTCGCCATAGCGCCGCTGGTCGCGGAAGCGCAGCGGGTCCGCCGGCGCCTTCGGCAGCTCGATCCGGGACCAGCCCTCATCCAGCGTCGCCTTCACCCGCGCATTGGCAGAGATCCGCATGTGGTGCCCGCAATGGGTGCAGACATGCAGGTTCCGCTCGAGGTCACGGTGGAAGATCATCTGCTCGCAGGACGGGCATTTGTGCCAGAGGTTGTCCGGCACTTCCCGGGTTCCCCCGAAGATCGCCTTCACCTTGGGCAGGGCCCAGTCGCTGATCCAGTTCATCGTACCCATGCCCTCAAGCGCCGGGCGCGCGCTCCGCACGCTTGGCTCGCCGGACTGCCGGCGGCGCCCGTCCGGGCGCTCGGCGCGCGAAGCCGCGCGCCGCCAGTCCTGGGGGGGGAGGTAGGGCGGGATGGGGGCGGGGTGCAAGCCCCTGCGGTTGTGCTACCCGCCCGGTCTGCGGAACCGCACCAGGATGTCCACCTCCCCCGGCCGGTCCTTCAGGGCCTGGCGGAGGATCGCGATCAGCGTCTCCGCCGAGACGTCGAGGTCCACGACCTGGGACGTCTCCTCATACAGCAAATGCGAATGGGGCGCGGGCACCGTGTCGAAGACCGGCTCCGCCGCCGTGCTGGGCAGCCGGCCGACCAGCCCGTGCTCCACCAGCAGGTCGAGGTGCCGGGCGATGTCGGGCCCCTTGGCGGCCAGGCCCTCCGCCACCGCCAGGCGGGTGATCTCGGTGAGCGTCAGGTGCGTCTCCGGCGTCGCCCGCAGCAGCGCCAGCAGCCGCGCGATGGGCCCCTGCACCGGCAGGCCCGCATGGCGCAGCGCATCCCGCACCACGGCGTCCACCGTGCGCCCCATGGCGTTCATCCTCCCCCCGGTATCGTCGCCTTGATGGCTTGTGGGCACGTCCAGTTGGCAGGCACGTGAAAAGGGGCGGCACCCCTCGCGGGATGCCGCCCCCTTTGCCGCGACCTCAGGCGAGGTCGAAGCGGTCCGCGTTCATCACCTTCGTCCAGGCGGCGACGAAGTCATCCGCGAAGCGCTGCTGGCCATCGGCCTGGCCATACACTTCCGCGATCGCCCGCAGCTGGGAGTTGGAGCCGAACACCAGGTCCACCCGCGTCGCCGTCCACTTCACCTGGCCGGTGGCGCGGTCACGCCCCTCGAATTCCTGCGCGGCTTCGGAGGTCGGCGTCCAGGCCGTCCCCATGTCGAGCAGGTTGACGAAGAAGTCGTTCGTCAGCGTGCCCGCGCGCTTGGTGAAGACGCCGTGGCTGTTGGGCCCGACATTGGTGCCGAGCACCCGCAGCCCGCCCACCAGCACCGTCATCTCCGGCGCCGTCAGCCCCAGCAGCTGGGAACGGTCCACCAGAAGCTCCTCCGCCGGCAGGGCGAAGCGGGTCTTCAGGTAGTTGCGGAAGCCATCGGCTTCCGGCTCCAGCACCGCGAAGCTCTCGACATCCGTCTGCTCCTGCGTCGCATCGCCCCGGCCCGGCGCGAAGGGCACGGTGATGCCGAGGCCGGCGCGCCGCGCCGCTTCCTCGATCGCCGCGCCACCGCCCAGCACGATCAGGTCGGCCAGCGAAACCTGCTTGCCACCGCCCGCGCTGGCGTTGAAGGCCTTCTGGATGCCTTCCAGCTTGCCCAGCACCACGCTGAGTTCCGCCGGCTGGTTCACCGCCCAGTCCTTCTGCGGGGCCAGCCGGATGCGCGCGCCATTGGCGCCGCCCCGCTTGTCCGACCCGCGATAGGTGCTGGCGGAGGCCCAGGCGGTCGTCACCAGCTGGGAGATCGACAGCCCGGAGGCCAGGATCTGCGCCTTCAGCGTCGCGATGTCGCCGGCATCCACCAGCGCATGCGTCACCGCCGGCACCGGGTCCTGCCAGATCAGGTCCTCGGCCGGGACGAGCGGGCCGAGGTAGCGGACCTTCGGCCCCATGTCGCGATGCGTCAGCTTGAACCAGGCGCGCGCGAAGGCATCCGCGAACTGCTCCGGGTTCTCATGGAAGCGCTTGGAGATGGGCCCGTAGATCGGGTCCAGCTTCATCGCCATGTCGGCCGTCGTCATCATCGGCGGGTGGCGCTTGGACGGGTCATGCGCGTCCTCCACCAGCGTCCAGGCCGCGCGGTCCTTCGGGTGCCACTGCTGGGCGCCGGCGGGGGACTTGTGCAGCTCCCACTCATGGCCGAGCAGCATGTCGAAATAGCCCATGTCCCAGGTCGTGGGCTTGGGCTTCCAGGCGCCCTCGATGCCGGAGGTGATGGCATCGCCACCGACGCCAGACTTCCAGCTGGACAGCCAGCCGAGGCCCATCGCCTCCATCGGCGCGCCCTCGGGCTCACGCCCCACATGCTCGGCCGGGCCGGCGCCATGCGCCTTGCCGAAGGTGTGGCCGCCGGCCACCAGCGCCACCGTCTCCTCGTCGTTCATCGCCATGCGCGCGAAGGTCTCGCGGATGTCGCGGCCGGAGGCGAGCGGGTCCGGGTTGCCGTTCGGGCCTTCCGGGTTCACGTAGATCAGGCCCATCTGCACGGCGGCCAGCGGCGTGGCGAGTTCGCGGTCCCCGCTGTAGCGCTTGTCACCCAGCCAGGTGTCCTCGGCGCCCCAGTAGATGTCCTCCTCCGGCTCCCAGATGTCGGCGCGGCCGCCGGCGAAGCCGAAGGGCTTCAGGCCCATGGATTCGATGGCGCAATTGCCCGCGAAGATGAACAGGTCGGCCCAGGAGATGCGGTTGCCGTACTTCTGCTTGATCGGCCACAGCAGGCGGCGCGCCTTGTCCAGGTTGCCGTTGTCCGGCCAGCTGTTCTCAGGCGCGAAGCGATGCGCGCCATTGCCGGCGCCGCCACGGCCATCGCCCGTGCGGTAGGTGCCGGCGCTGTGCCAGGCCATGCGGATGAAGAAGGGGCCGTAATGGCCGTAGTCTGCCGGCCACCAGGGCTGGGAGACCTTCATCAGCGCGAAGATGTCCTGCTTCAGCGCCTCGACGTCGAGCTTCTTGAACTCCTCCGCATAGCTGAAGCCCTGGCCCATCGGGCTGGACTTGGTCGAGTGCTGGTGGAGGATCCTGAGGTTCAGCGCATTGGGCCACCAGTCGCGGTTCGATCGGCCGCCGAAGGTCGCATGCTTCGCCACGCCATGCGCGGCACCATGCATGACGGGGCATTTGCCCGCACCCGTCCCACCATGTCCGTCCATTCTGCTCTCTCCGTTTACTTGGCCGTGCCACTGCCCCAGGCCCGCTGGCGGGCATGCGGCGTTGCGTCAGCCTAGTCGCCTCGGCGCATAGACGGAAGCGAATTGGTTCTACCGCTTCGATAGATCGTGACTATAATGTCAGCCTGCCTGTCTCGATGATGCCACACCGATGAACCTGCGCGACCTCCGCTACCTCCTCGCCGTCGCCGAGCACGGCCATTTCGGCCGCGCCGCGGAAGCCTGCGGCATCAGCCAGCC
This sequence comes from Falsiroseomonas sp., assembly GCF_051859025.1. Classification (GTDB taxonomy): domain Bacteria; phylum Pseudomonadota; class Alphaproteobacteria; order Acetobacterales; family Acetobacteraceae; genus Falsiroseomonas. Next base: position 77,313 of record NZ_JBHYGL010000004.1, read on the forward strand.
CACCCTCTCCGTCCAGCTCCGCAAGCTGGAGGAGCTGCTCGGCGTCACGCTGTTCGAGCGCGCGAGCCGGTCCGTGGTGCCGACCGAGGCCTGCGAACGCCTGATCGGCCATGTCCGGAGCGCGGTGGCGGAGGCCGATACCATCCTCGATGTCGCGCGCAGCCTGCGGGACCCGCTGGCCGGGCGCTTCCGCCTCGGCATCATCCCGACGCTGGCGCCCTATCTGCTGCCGCTCGTCTTCGGCCCGCTGCGGGATGCGCTGCCGGCCCTGGCGGTGGAGCCGTGGGAGGACCAGACCGCCGCGCTGCTCGATCGCCTGCGCGCGCATGACCTGGATGCGGCGCTGCTGGCGACGGAAGCCGACGGCGCGGATCTGGCCGGCCTGGCGCTGTTCACGGAGCCCTTCCTGGCCGCCCTGCCCCCCGACCACCGCCTGGCGGGGCGGGAGGCGGTGTCGGAAGCGGAACTGGCCGGGGACATGCTGGTGCTGTCGGACGGCCACTGCCTGCGGGACCAGGTGCTGGCGGCTTGCGGTACCCAAGGGGGGAACCAGGCGGGGGGCCAGACGGGGCCGCTGGGCGGCACTCTGCGCGCGGCCAGCCTCTCCACCCTGCTGAACATGGTGGCGGCGGGCTACGGCACCACGCTGGTCCCGGGCCTGGCCGCCGGGGTGGCGCAGGATGCGGGGCTGGTGCTGCGGCCGCTGTCCACGCCCGCCGGCCGCACCATCCGCATCGTCCACCGCGCCAGCTACCCGCGCCGCGCGGCGGCGGAGGCGGTGGGCGGTGTCATCGCCAGCCGCCTCCGCCATTTCGCCACCCCCTGATCACCCGAGCCCCGCGAAGCTCACCCCCGGCGCCGGCAGCGAAGCCGGGTCCGCCGCCAGCGCCATGCAGGCACCCGTGAAGAAGCGGCAGAAGCGGTCCACATGCCGCCCCGTGCCGATGGGATACTGGCAGAGCTTCCAGCGATTGCCCTCCGAACCCTCGAACCGCAGCGACCCCGCATTGTAGGCGGCCGCCACCAGCGGCGGGTCGAAGCGCGTCCGCGCCGCCTGGCGCCACATGAACGCCATGCCGGCGCGCAGCGAGAGGGAGGGGTTCTCCAGCGCCGCCAGCGTGATCGCCTCATCGCCCAGCACCTCCCGCGCCGTGGAGAGCAGCGTCTGCATCAGCCCGACCGAGACGCGCCGCGGCGTCAGCGCGGGGTCCACCGGGTCGCAGCCCGGCTCCAGCCGTCGCGCGGCAGGCAGGCCGCCGGATTCCGTGCAGATGGTCGCCACCACCAGCTCCACCGGCACGGGGAAGCGGGCGGCGGCGGTGGCGATGGCATCGGCGCGGTCGCGCAGCACCCGCGCCGCCAGCGCGGCCTCGGCCGGGGACGGCTTCGCCAGTTCCCCATCCACCTCGATCCCCCCCGGCACCAGGCGCCAGGGTATGCCGCCGGGAAAGCGGGTATGGGGGGTGCGGAGCGCGGCCAGCGTCGCGGAGTCCAGCACCGAGGCCAGGCCCGTCGCCAGCGCCCCGGCCGGCCGGGGGTCTCCGTTCAGTGCCGCCCAGGTGACGGGGCCGAGGACGCCATCCTCCGCCAGGCCGCGGCGGCGCTGGAAGGCCATCACGGCGTCCCGCGTCGCGGCGCCGAACAACCCATCCGGCTTCAGCCCCGCGCCGGCGCGGTCATTCAGCAGCCGCTGGGCGCGGAAGATGTCATCGCCCCGCATCATCGGCTGGGTGAACCAGTAGCTGCGCGCCAAAGGGGCGGCCGAGGCGGCAAGGGTATCGCTCATCAGGGGCATCCCGGGTTCTGGGCCGCGCGCAGGGCGGCAAGGGCCGCGCGGCGCTGGGCGATGCGGTCATCGATCGGCGGCAGGCCGGGGGCGGAGGCCGCGTCAGCGACATCGGCCGCCACCGCCGCCAGCGCGCCGCAGCGCCCCGCCGGCGGGACATCACCCGCCAGCAGGCGGTTCAGCCCGACGCCAGCCCGGTAATGCGCGGCCAGGCCGGCGGGCAGCGGCGCCAGCGCCGCCAGGATCGCGTCATTGTCGGCGCGCCGCGCCGCCGCCACCGCGCGGTCCCGCCGCGCTTCCAGCGCATCGGCCAGCCGCAGGGCGGGTTCCACCCGTTCCGCCGCCGGGGCGTCGGCGGGGGTCAGCGAATCGGCCTGGCGGAAGGCAGCGATGGCGCAATCCGCCCGGCCCTGCCGCGCGCAGGCGGCGCCGCGGGCCAGCCAGAGCGTGGCGCAGGCGCGGTCCCGCACTGCGCAATCGAAGGGCCGGTCGGCCATGGCCTGGGCCACCGCGGGGTCCCGCCGCACCGCGCCGGCCAGCGTCACGGCCTCCCGCGCCGGTTCCGGCGCGCAGGCGGTGAGGAGGAGGAGGGGAAGGAGGATCGCGCGCATCTCAGCCGCTCCACCCTTCCAGGCCGGCGGGGGGCGGCGGTGTCCGCGCCGCCCCATCCCTTGCCGCGGCCTGCACGAAAGCGGGGTCGCCGAGCCTGGCGGAAACCCGCGCCAGGGTGGCGGGATCGGCGCGGCCCAGCGCCTCCGTCATGTAGACCAGGCGCTCGATCTCGGCCGCCACGCGGCCATCCTGGCGGGCGGCGCGCACCGCCATGGCCAGCGCCCCGGTCGGGATGCTGGCGCCGGCCACCGTCACGGGCGGCAGGTCCAGCCCGGCCAGCGCCGCCGCGCCGGTCATGGCGGCGCGCAGATCCTCGATCGCATCGGCCAGGCCATCCGCATGGCCCTGGAAGGCGGCCCGCAGCGCATCGGCGCCGGCCCCGCCCACGCCGCCCGCCAGGATGCGCGCCGCCAGCGCGCCCGGCGCTTCCGGCGGCGTGCCCGCCACGGCTTCCCACACCGCCAGCGCCAGCGCCGGCTCCACCGTCCCGTCCCGCGCCAGCACCGCCATCGGCGGGCACCGCAGCAGCGCCGCGGCCGCGAGGCCGGCATCCACCACGGGCGGCAGCAGGCCGAGGTCGAGCGGCGTGTCCAGCATGGCAGCCTTCCAGCGCTCGAACCTCTCCCGGTCCCGCACCAGGCCGATGCCGCCCACCACCACGGCAGCGACAAGCCCGGCGGGGCCGGCACCCCCCATCAGCCCGCCCAGCATCCCCGCCAGCTTCGTACTGTCCACCGCCGCGCGCCCGACCGTCGCCATGGCATCGGCCACCGCGGTGCCGACCGGGCCGATCTCGCCCATCTCCCGCAGCGCCGCGCCGGCTTCCTCCGCCAGCCGGCCGATGCTTTGCGCATCCGCCTGGCCGCCCAGCACCGGCGCGATGCGGCCGAGCAGCCCATCCACCCGCGCCAGCGCGCGATCCGCCCCCGCCAGCGCCCCGCTGCCGACGCCCCCGCCCCCGCCGAGCGTGCCGACCGCCGAGACGACGCCGCGCAGCGCCTGCAACTGGCCCTGCACCTCCCGCAGCCTCGTCTCCAAGCCCGGCTGCGCCGACGGGGGAGGGGCGTCGGCGGCCGCGGCACTGGTCATGCGGTCTGCCGCGCCCGCCGCCAGCCGCGCGGCATCCGCCGCCGTCTCCGCCACTTGCCGCGCCTGCTCGCCGCTGCGGGCCGCGAAATAGAAGGAGATGACGGCGCCGATGAAGCCTGTCACCGCCTCCCCCGCATCCAGGCCGAGGGGGCCCTTGAGGGCCAGCATCAGGAAGCCCAGCACGATGATGAAGATCGAAAGCAGGGCGCGGATCGACCCTTCCGGCACGCCGAGCGGCAGGTCCATCAGCCGACCGGTCAGGCGCGGGCGCTCCGCCTCCGCCACGCTGCCGGCCCTGGCCTGCATCTCCCGCGCCAGGCGGCGGAGCATCACCCAGGACCCCGCGAGGAACAGCACCAGCACCAGCACCACCCCGGCCGCCGCGACGGGGGATGGCGCCATCATGGGGCTGCTGGCCACGGCTTGGGCCGTGCTGGCCGCGGCCAGAGCCGACGCCGTGCCCGGCGCCGAGAGCAGGGCCAGCGCCACCGGCACGAGGCGCGGACCGGGGGATTTCGCCGGATCGGATTGAGACAGGACCATGCCGCCACCTCCTGAGGAGCTGCGGCGGACTTAAATCCTATCTATCGAACAAAGCAAGAACAAAATCCTCACGCATCGAATCGCGGGGCGAATGCCTTGCTGTCAGGCGCTTGCTGTCAGGCCCTCTCTGTCACGCCGGGGCGGCGGCGGCGCGGGACTTGCGGGGCGGTTCCTGCAGCGGGCCGCCATTCACGCGTTCCCGCAATTCCTTGCCCGGCTTGAAGTAGGGCACGGCCTTGCCGTCCACCGCCACGGCGGTGCCGGTGCGGGGGTTGCGGCCCGTGCGGGGGTCGCGGCGCTTGGTGGAGAAGGCGCCGAAGCCGCGCAGTTCCACGCGATCGCCGCGCGCGAGCGCGGTGATGATCTCGTCGAAGATCGTGGTGACGATCAGCTCGACGTCGGGCTGGCGGAGATGCGGGTTCGCCGCCGCCAGGTGGGTGATCAGTTCGGACCGGGTCATGGCAACCCTGAAGCCTTCTCCCTCATTGCGCTCAAGGCTGCCAAAGCGCGCGCACGCGGTCAACGCCAACCCATTCATTCACAAGGCCTTTCGTGAAGGCGCCAACGAATGCCCCGAAAGTGCGCTCGGTGAAGGACCGGGTCTCGATCTCCCGGACGGGCAGGACGGAGGGAATCGCATGGGTGGCCGCCAGCCATTCGCGGGCCTCGGGTTCCCCGCCGATCGCGTCGATGAGGCCGAGGGACAGCGCCTGGCGACCGGTGAAGATGCGGCCATCGGCCAGGGTGCGCACCGCCGCGACCTCCATCTGCCGCCCGGCCGCGACCATGCCGACGAACTGGTCATGCAGGTCCATGATCACGCGGTTGAGCTCCGCGCGGCCTTCCTCCGTCAGCGGGCGGAAGGGGCTCGGCTGGTCCTTGAAGGCGCCGGAGGCCACCGTCTCCGCCCGCACGCCGAGGCGCGCCATCAGCTCCGTCGCCTCGAAGCTCTGCAGGATGACGCCGATGGAGCCGGTGACCGTCGCCTCCCGCGCGAAGATCCGGGCGGAGGGCAGCGCGACCATGTAGCCGGCGGAGGCCGCGGTGCCGCCCATGACGGCGACCACCGGCTTGTCCGCGGCGAAGCGTGCCAGCGCACGGTGCAGGCCCTCGCCCCCCGCCACGCTGCCGCCGGGGCTGTCGATCGCCAGGATCACGCCGCGGACGGAGGGATCGCGCCGCGCGCGGTCCAGTGCCTCCAGCATCTTGCGGTCGTCGCCGATGAAGCCCTGCAGGCTGAGGCGGGCGAGGTGCTGGCCGACGCCCCCCGTGACCATCGCCCGGACATCGGGCTGCCAGGCGACCACCACGGCCACCGCCGCGACGGCCAGCACCGCGAGGGTGCGCCAGAGGGAGAGGCGGCGCTTCAGGCGCCGGCGGTCGAGGAGAAGGTCGGCATCGAGGGGCATGGCTGTCAGATAGGGCCGGCGGGCGGCGACGGCCACTCCGCAATGTGCCCGGCTTCCAGGTATCGCGGGACTTTCGCGACCTCCGCCATCACGCGGTGGCGCGCCCGGGCATCGAGGTGCCAGGCGCCGCGGCGGACGGGGCCGTACTCGACGGCGCGGCAGCGCTTCTCAGGCGCCGGCCAGTGGCGGTGCAGCGTCATGGCGTAGCGGCGGCCGGTGCAGAACAGGCCGATGCAGAACACCCGGCGCGCGGAAAGCAGGCCAGCAGCGGCGAGCAGGGGGAGGGAGAGGGTGACATTCTCCCCGGTATGCGTCGCCTGGTGTTCGAGGATCAGCGCCTGGCGGGGCACGCCGAGGGCTGTGATGGCGTCGGCGATCACGCTGGCTTCCGTCCCCGGCCCGCCGGGGGTCGCGCCGCCTGTGATGAGCAGGCGCGGGACGTGGCACTTGAGAAAAAGCGAAGCGGCCGCCTGGGCCATCCCGGCAACCGCGATGCGGTTGCCGAAGACGATGGCCAGGTCGGCCGCTTCTGCCGGATGGTCCAGGCAGTGGTCACGCTCGATGCGGGCGATCTCGCCCGCATCGGGCATGGGCTGCTTACTCGTCGGTGGAGCTCTGGTTGCGGCGGCGGATGGCCGCACCCAGGATGTCGCCCAGCGAGGCACCGCTGTCGGTGGAGCCGAACTCCTTCATGGCCTCGCGCTCCTCCTCCACTTCCTTGCCCTTGATGGTCAGGGCCAGGCGGCGGCCGGCGCGGTCCACGGCGGTGATCTTCGCATCGACCTTCTCGCCCACGGCGAAACGGTCGGGGCGCTGGTCGCCACGGTCGCGGGCCAGTTCGGCGCGGCGGATGAAGCCCGTCAGGACCTCGTCGACCTTCACCTCGATGCCGTTCGGCTCGATCTTTGTCACGATGCAGGTGACGACATCGCCCTTGCGGATCCGGTCCAGCACTTCCGCGGCCGGGTCGGCCTGGAGCTGCTTGACGCCGAGCGAGATGCGCTCCTTCTCCACGTCAACGTCCAGCACCTTCGCCTTGACGTTGTCGCCCTTGCGGAAGGACGTCATCGCCTGCTCGCCAGGCACATCCCAGCTCAGGTCGGACATGTGCACCATGCCGTCCAGATCCGGGCCGAGGCCGACGAAGAGGCCGAACTCGGTGATGTTGCGGATCTCGCCCTCGATCACCGTGCCGGGCGGGTTGGCCTCGGCGAACAGCTCCCACGGGTTGCCCTGCGCCTGCTTGAGGCCGAGCGAGATGCGGCGCTTCGGGCCGTCCACGTCCAGGATCATGACGTCCACTTCCTGCGAAGTGGCGACGATCTTGCCGGGGTGCACGTTCTTCTTGGTCCAGGACATCTCGCTGACATGCACGAGACCCTCGACGCCCGGCTCCAGCTCCACGAAGGCGCCGTAATCCGTGATGTTCGTGACGCGGCCCGAGAACTTGCCGTTGACCGGGTACTTGATCGCCACGCCATCCCAGGGATCGGCCATCAGCTGCTTCATGCCGAGGCTGATGCGCTGCGTCTCCGGGTTGAAGCGGATGACCTGCACCTTCACGGCCTGACCGATGGTCAGGGCCTCGCTCGGGTGGTTGATGCGGCGCCAGGCGATGTCGGTGACATGCAGCAGGCCGTCCACGCCGCCGAGGTCCACGAACGCACCGTAGTCGGTGATGTTCTTGACCACGCCGTCGAGAACCATGCCTTCCTTGAGGCCCTGGATGAGCTCGCTGCGCTGTTCGGCGCGCGTCTCCTCCAGCACCGCACGGCGGCTGACGACGATGTTGCCGCGGGCGCGGTCCATCTTGAGAATCTGGAACGGCTGCGGGCTGCCCATCAGGGGCGTCACGTCGCGCACCGGGCGGATGTCCACCTGGCTGCCGGGGAGGAAGGCGACCGCGCCGCCGAGGTCGACGGTGAAGCCACCCTTCACGCGGCCGAAGATCACGCCGTTCACGCGCTGCTGCGCGGTGAAGGACTTCTCCAGGTTCGTCCAGGCTTCCTCGCGCCGCGCCTTCTCACGCGACAGGATGATGGCGCCGTCGCGGTCCTCGTAGCGCTCCACGAAGAGCTCGATGACGTCGCCGACCTTGACCTCGGGCTTCGCACCCTGGGGGGCGAACTCCTTGAGGGGGACGCGGCCTTCGGACTTGAGGCCGACATCGACCACGGCGAAGTCGTCGTCGACGCGGATGACCTTCCCGGTGATGACGGAGCCGTGGAAGGAAGAGTTCTCGCCCAGCGTCGCGTCGAGGAGGGCGGCGAAGTCCTCGCCGGGATCGGTGGCGAGGGTGTTGGCGGTTGCCATGTAACGGTTGTTTCCCGGTCGATGCCCCGCGAGGCGGGGCATGGGGTGTGCGCCCCCGCGGCGTGTGCCACGGGCACGACCTGGCCGGCATCGGTCCCCTGGATCCGCGCGGCCCACAGTCTGATGACGGGATGACGGTCCGCCGATGCCGGCCCCGGCCAATGCGGTGAACAGCGGGCCGCTGAGCGCGTCCCCCTGGCTCCCCTTCCGCAATGGCATGGGCACCGCGGCGGCCCGAGGAGGGGCGGCGCGGTTCAGCCTTCGCCTACGCCCCGGAGGTTAAGCGAGTCAAGGGTGAATCCCGGGCGAGGGGGGCATCAGGCCGCCGCCATCCGGGCGCGGACGACGCGCAAGGCCGCGGCGTAGGCTGCTTCCGCATCAAGGTCGGTGGTGTCGAGGACGGTCGCGTCCTCCGCCGGCTTCATGGGGGCGACGCTGCGGCCGGCATCCTGGGCGTCGCGGGCGCGCAACTCCGCCTCCACCTGGTCGAGGTCCGCGGCCACGCCGCGGGCGTGGAGCTCGGCCCAGCGGCGGCGGGCGCGTTCCTCGGGCCCTGCCGTCACGAAGAGCTTGATGGGGGCGTCGGGGAAGACGACGGTGCCGATGTCCCGCCCATCCATCACGGCGCCATGGCGGCGGCCGAACTGGCGCTGCCAGTCCAGCAGCGCGGCGCGGACGGCGGGGATGGCGGCGACGGCACTCGCGGCCATGTCGGCGGCGGGGCCTCGGAGATCCGTGCGGGAGAGGTCCTCGGGCGTCATGGCACGGGCCTCGGCCTCCGCCGCCACGGCGTCACGCGGGTCGAGGCCGCGGTCCAGCACGCGGCGGCCGGTGGCGCGGTAGAGCAGGCCGGTGTCGAGGTAGGGGAGGCGAAGCTCCGCCGCCAGGCGTCGCGCCAGGGTGCCCTTGCCGGCCGCGGCGGGGCCATCGACGGCGATGACGAGGGGCGGGCGGGCGGTCATGGCGCGGCGATGGGTTCCGCGCCCGCCAAGCCATTGATCAGGCTGGCGAAACCGGGGAAGGAAGTCTCGATGAAGGCGGCATCATCCGCCGTCACGCCGCGCTTCGAGGCCAGGCCCATGACGAGGGCGGACATGGCGATGCGGTGGTCCATGTGGGTTTCCACCAGGCCGCCGCCCTCGATCGGGCCGCCGGCGCCGTGGACGATGAGGTCATCGCCATCGATCTCCACCCGCGCGCCATTGGCGACCAGCATGGCGGCGGTGGCGGCCAGGCGGTCGCTTTCCTTCACGCGCAACTCCTTCAGCCCGCGCATGCGGGTGGTGCCGGAGGCGATGGAGGCGGCGACGGCGAGGACGGGGTATTCGTCGATCATCGAGGGGGCGCGGAGCGCCGGGACATCGACGCCGCGGAGCGCGGAGGCGCGGATGACGAGGTCGGCGACGGGTTCGCCACCCTCGACCCGGCGGTTCGTCTCCGTGATGTCGGCGCCCATTTCCTGGAGGGTGAGGAAGATGCCGGCGCGGAGCGGGTTCATGCCGACGCCCTGGATCGTCACCTCCGACCCCGGGACCAGGAGGGCGGCGATGGCGGGGAAGGCGGCGGAGGAGGGGTCCCCGGGCACCACCACGGGGGCGGCGAAGAGTTCGGGCTGGCCGAGCAGTTCGATCACGCGGCCATGGCCTTCGACCTGCACATCCACGACGGCGCCGAAGTGGCGGAGCATGTTTTCGGTGTGGTCGCGGGTGGCCTCGGCCTCCACCACGCGGGTCACGCCGCGGGCGCAGAGGCCGGCCAGCAGGCAGGCGGACTTCACCTGGGCGGAGGGGACGGGCACCACATAATCTAGGGCGAGCGGGTCGGCGGCACCCTCCACCGCCAGGGGCAGGCGGCCGCCGGCGCGGGTGGTGAAGCGGGCGCCGGTGGCGGAGAGGGGGTCCGTCACCCTCTTCATGGGGCGCTTCCGCAAGCTGGCATCGCCCGTCATCACCGCGAAGATGGGATGGCCGGCGAGCAGGCCGCAGAGCAGGCGGGCGGCGGTGCCGCTGTTGCCCATGTCCAGCACATCGGCTGGCTCCACCAGTCCGCCGATGCCGCGGCCGGCGACGCGCCAATGACCCTGGCCGAGATTGTCGACCGTGGCGCCGAGGGCGCGCATGGCGGCGGCGGTGCGCAGCACATCCTCACCCTCCAGCAGCCCGGTGATATCGGTGGTGCCGACGGCCAGCGCGCCGAACATCAGGGCGCGATGGCTGATCGACTTGTCGCCGGGCACGGTGACGGTGCCGCGCAGCGGGGATGAGGGCGCGGCAGCCCTCAAGGGCCGGGCGATGGGGGCCTGGTGGGCGCTGGGCGCGAGTTCCTGCATGGCAAGGCGTTTGACATGCAGGGCGCGAAGTGGCAATCGCGCGCACCGTTTCCGCCCACCCCTCCGCCCCGGCCGCGCCCCTTCACGGGGGCCTGGTCCTGGCCTGACACGAGGCTGATGTTCCCCATGGCGAAGCCTGAACTCGGATTGAAGCGCACCTGCGTCGCCTGCGGCACGAAGTTCTACGACCTGACCCGGGCGCCGGCGGTTTGCCCGAAGTGCGGGACGGAACAGCCGGCGGAGCAGCCGCGCCTCAAGCGTGCATCGCAGGTGGCGGATGAGCGGCTGAAGAAGCGCGCCGTGGTGGCGGAGGTTGATGCCGAGGAAGGCGTCGAGGTCGAGGCGGATGACGACGCCGAGGCGATCGAGGACGCGGACGAGCTGGAAGACGACGCCGAGGCGATCGGCGAGGAGCTTGAGGTCGAGACGGACCGCGAGGAAGAGACCTAAGTTTTTTAGGTCCTTCGGGAATTTTAGGGGATTTAGGGCGGCATCAGCGGCCCTTTTGGACAAATTCCCCGCCGCCTGCATCTACCGAACCCCCGGCGCCGCAAGGCCCGGGGGTTCTGTCGTTCTGAAGGCCGAGGGACGGCCGGCGATGAGGCGGTGGAAACGGGAGAGCCAGTCGAGCCGGGACTGGCTGGGCCATGTTCGTTCCCGATGACTGAATATATTCCTGACGACCTGGAGAAGCAGGGGCTCCAGCTCCGGGTAGGGGAGGCACCAGGAGGGGGCCGGCATGGCGGAGAGCATGCCGAGGCGGCGCACCAGCGCCATGCTGGTGACGGGCAGGATGCGGGCGGCCCGCCGCCAGGCGCGGACGATCCTCCATTCCAGGCTTTTCAGCGAGGCGAAGGCCATGGGGTGGCGGGAGGCGGCGATGAGCAGGCGATCCAGCGCGCCGGAATGCGCCAGGCGGGCGAGCAGGCGATGGGCGGAGTTGGCGGGGCCATATTCGGCCGGGAGGGCGCGCCAGGGGCCGGCGGAACAGGCGACCCAGAAGATGGCGTCCATGGTGCGACGGGTGCGCTGGGCAGGGCGGCCGCGCGGGTCGGTGCGGGCGATGAGGGGGGGCGAGGGCGTGCCATTCCTCGTCGGTGAGAGGGCGGAAGGGGTGGGGGGTGGTGCGGTGGAGGGGGAAGGTGAGGGGTGGGGTGGGCATGGGGGGAGGGCCTCGCCGGGGGAGGGAGAGGCGGGGGAGTGTATAGGAAAATTATCGTATTTGCGAGATGATTCACTCCTGTCTGGTTCGGGTGGTGCAGGTGCTTACGCAGCTAGCTGACCAGTGATGAGTAGCGCCTGCAGGCCCGCGGCCGAACCAGCAGCCATATCGGCCGCCTTTTTTTCTGCGCAGCGCAACGAACACGCTCACGCTATGAAATGCGTGATGGACGCTATTCGCTTTCGTCTGGAATCGACAGGAAAATAGACCCAGTAGGCTCGCTGCCTGGTGCCCAATCGCTAGGCCACTCTGCCAGACTCCAGCCGCGAGAACGGCTGTTCTTGAGGGCTGGCGACCGGGAAAGAAAGCCAGACAGGTTAGCTACGGGATTGGTCCCGCCAACGACAATGCCAATGTCTGATAGATGATCAAGCAGCTCGCGCGTTGCGACAGCTTTGCCAGCGTGACGAATGATCTGGATGGTCGCCTCCACAGCGCGGGATGCGATACCGCCGCTTGACTTCCGCGGTCTGTTGAACGGCAGAGGCGCGTCAACGGCGAGAGGAACATTGCGAGGCGACCCAACCTCGCCGTATCGCTGCGCCATCTCTATGTAGGCCTTGAGTTTCGCTACTTCTTCGTCCACGGCGAGTAGCCGCTTTCTCAGGCGATCAGCCTCTCCGGAAAGCTGGTTCAGATCCGATTTCGCGCGATCAACGGACATCGAAACCTCCTGGGGCTCGACGGTAGATACGCAAAATGCGTAACGTACGCAACGAGAGCGTTGCAGATCGCGCCATTATGTGCGATGGGCTGTGCGTGAACTAGTGCGGTGACGTCCGATTCGGTGGGTACCAGCCACCGCTCGGACGTCACTTACTAGTCTCTGGCGCGAAGGGCTGACCCGTTTGCCTGCACCCCCGGTTGCCAGAGCGGAGAGGCTCGATTCACGGAGAATCAAACCGCGGCGCGGAGATTTTCGTGCATTTGGCCTATTCGGTCAAGGGGTGTGTCAGTTTGGAGGGCACGCTTTTGGTGCACGTCAGGGCCTACAGTAGGTTCCGATTTGGCCAAGTCGAGTTCGTAAGGGCGCACCTGCGCAGCTATCCTCGCGGGTAACGCTCATCGGGTCATCATCCGTACCTCAACCTTCGGGTTCTGATTGGATGAAAAACCCCTTAGGTGCACTGATGGAGGGGCGGCCGAGAGGCCGCCCCTTTTTTTGCGGCGCCGTGGCCTTGGTATGGGCAGAACCGGCGTGGTGATCCTGTTCGGTTTGCGGCAGGCGTCACGTTTTGTGACGCATTTTGCGCGAGCGGTTTACGTGAATGTTCTTATCTTGTTCTTTTTGGTGGCTCTTGGTCTTCGCGTTCGACGACTAATGTGCTGAAATTACTCGCTTCTTGGCAGGTGTTGATGCTTCGGTGATAGCGGTCGATGTTCGGTGAGCCTCTGAGGCTAGGGCGCTAAGCTGGCGTTCCGGCGGCTAGCGGCGAAGCAACGGCTGTCCCAGTTAGACACGAGACCGAGGTCTTTTCCTGCGCTCGGGCAGTCCAGCGGCGGGATGCCGTTCAGCGGTTGCGCTCATCGATGGTGGCGAGGAAGGCGAGGTCTTCCTCGGGCAGGTCGGCGAGGTTGCCGGCGAAGCGAGTCTTTCGCAGCAGGTCCTGGTCGTCCTTGAAGGACATCACGACAACCTGAGGGATGTTGTGGTGCGTCACGGCGACGGGTTCGGCGCCGGGGGCGAGGACGCTTTCGCGGATGGCGCTGAAGTTCCGCGCGGCCTCGGCGGAGGAGACGGACCGCATGGCGGCTCCTTTCTTGCGCAACTCGTCACGCGAGATGTTGCGAAAGACTGCGCGGGGTCAAGGGAAACCAATACCTGGGTTGCAAGGGCCCGCTGGCCCTTGCTGGGGGAGTTTGAGGGGGCGAAGCCCTCTCATGCTGTCGTGGGCTGGGGTTGGCGGAGGTTGCGCGATCCCCCACCCCGACCCTCCCCCGCAAGCGCGGGGGAGGGAGCTTCCGGTAGCGGGGGCTGGTTGTGTTCTCTACGGCGCGGCCAGCAGCAGGCGGTTGAGGGGTTCGAGGGCGGTGATGAGGGCGGCGCGGTCGCGGGTGATCTGGTCGGCGGGGGCGGGGATGCTGGCGCAGATGGTGCCCCAGGGGGTGCGGCCGTCGATGCGGGAGAGGAAGGCGGCGGCCAGGCGGGGGAGGGGGATCTGGACGCGCAGGCTGTCGAAGGTGACGGGGAGGAGGAGGTCGGGGCGGAGCGCGCGGGCCATGGCGGGGCCGTCGAGTTCGCGGAGGACGGGGATGGCGGCGTCGTTGGACCAGTCGGCTTTCGGGGCTTCGTCGCGGGTCAGGTAGGCGATGTGGATGCCCATGTTGCCGCAGAGGGCCTCGGCCAGGGCGGCGCGGGCCATGGGGTCGAGGGTCGCGGTGCGGGCGCGGAGTTTCGGGTCGGTCAGCCAGGTGTCCGGGTTGTAGCGCAGGGGTTCCACCAGGCAGGCGATGCGGAGGCCGGCGCCGGCGACGAGTTTCCCGAGTTCGGGGATGGTGTAGGCGCGGTCCCGGGGGTTGAGCAGCAGGTCGTAGAAGCCGGAATCGCCGCCCTTGATGTGGTCGTCGATCCAGGGGTTGCGGCGCAGCCAGGCGGTTTCGGGGAGTTGCTTCCAGACGCGCTTGCCGGTCTCGACCCGGGAAGAAGGGGGTTCGTCGGTGGGGGCGAGGAGGCGGAGTGCGTCCTGCAACATGTAGACGCCGGTACGGCCGTGGGGGGCGTAGACCATGATGCCGATGCCACCGCCGGGGGCGAGGACGGAGGCGAGGGCGGCCAGGCCTTCGTCGGGGTTGGGCAGGTGGTGCAGGACGCCGCAGCAATCGATGTAGTCGAAGGGTCCGAGGCCTGAGGTGGGGAGGTCCAGCAGGGAGCCTTCCTCGAAGGTGATGTTGGCCAGGCCGCGGGCGGCGGCGCGGGCTTGGGCGACGCGCTTTGCCTCGGCGGAGCGGTCGAGCCAGGTGACGCGGCCGGGGCGGTTCAGGGTGGCCATCTGCTGGGCGAGCATGATGGTGCCGTCGCCGGAGCCGCCGCCGGCCATGAGGGCGTTGAGGGGCGTGGAGGCGGGGCGGCTTGCGCCGAAGATCCAGTGGTCGATCTCGCGCAGGTGTGAGGGGCTGCCGATGATGAGGCGCTTCGCTTCCTCCCGCGGGTCGCGGGCGGGGTAGGGGAAGGCCTCGTACTGGGCGGCGAGCTGGGCGTCGGTGGTGTCGCGAGGGGGCATGGGGTTGTGCATAGAAGGCTTGCGCGGAACGGGGAAGAAGCGGGGTTTGCGCGGTTGCCGGGGGGCGGGGGCGGACGTATCTAGGGGCATGCTCCGCACAGCCCTGATCCTCGCCACGCTGGCCGTGCCGCTGGCTGCCGTCGCGCAGCAGCGGGCCACCACGCCGGCCCAGCCGCAGCGCCTCGGCACCCATCAATCCTGGATTGCGGCGACGCATCAGGAGAACGGGCAGAAGGTCTGCTATGCCTTTGCCCGGGCGTCCCGGAGCGAGAACGGGCCGGCGAACCGGCAGACGGTGACGCTGACCATCACGCATCGCGCGGGGGGGCGGGACCAGGTGGCGATCTCGGTCGGGTATCCGTATCCGCGGCAGGGGGAGGCGGTGCTGACCGTGGGGACCACGGAGTTCCGCAGCTACGGCGTGGTGCAGTCCAGCGCCTTCTTCCAGAACGGGCAGTCGCTGGTGAGCGCGTTCCGCAATGGGCGGGATGCGGTGGTGCGGAGTCCGGGGCCTCCGGGCAGGCCGACGGTGACGGATACGTTTCCGCTGGCGGGGTTTTCCGCGGCGTATGAGGCGATCAACCGGGAATGCCCGGCGAATCCGGCGGCAAGGCGGTGAGCGCGGAGCTTTCGAGCGCGGAGCGGGATCGGATCCTGGCGAAGTCGGCGCTGTTCTCGCCGCCGCCGGCGACCTTGGCGGATGGGCGAAGGGATTTGGTGGGGCTGAGCCGGGAGGAGTTGGCGGCCGAGATGGTCGCCATCGGCGAGAAGCCGTTCCGGGCGAAGCAGTTGTGGCACTGGATGTATCACCAGGGCGTCACGGATTTCTCGCGCATGCCGACGATCGCGAAGCCGATGCAGGCCAGGCTGGCGGAACGCTTCGTGGTGGGGCGGCCGGATGTGGCCACCGAGCAGACGAGCACGGACGGGACCCGCAAATGGCTGTTCCGGTGGCGGGACGGGCAGGAGGTGGAGACCGTCTACATCCCCTCGCCGGATGAGGATCGGGGGGCGGTCTGCATCTCGACGCAGGTGGGGTGCACGCTGTCCTGCACCTTCTGCCATACGGGGACGCAGAAGCTGGTGCGGAACCTGGGGGCTGCCGAGATCGTGGGGCAGTTCATGGCCGCGCGGGACAGCTATGGCGAATGGCCGAGCCCGAAGGACGGGACGGCGCGGCACCTGTCGAACATCGTCGTGATGGGGATGGGGGAGCCACTCTATAATTACGAGAACACCGCCAAGGCGCTGCGGATCGTGATGGACCATGAGGGGATCGCGCTGTCGCGCCGGCGGATCACGCTGAGCACGTCCGGCGTGGTGCCGATGATGGACCGGTGCGGGGCGGAGCTGAATGTGAATCTGGCGGTGTCTCTGCATGCCGTGACGAATGAGTTGCGGAACGAGATCGTGCCGCTGAATCGGAAGTATCCGATCGAGGAGCTGATGGCGGCGTGCCGGCGGTATCCGGGGGCGTCGAATGCTCGGCGCATTACGTTCGAGTACGTGATGCTGCGGGGGGTGAATGACAGCCCGGCGGAGGCGCGGGAATTCGTGCGGCTGCTGAAGGGGCTGCCGGCGAAGGTGAACCTCATTCCGTTCAATCCCTGGCCGGGCAGCCCGTACAAGACATCCACGCCGGAAGCGGTGCGGGCCTTTGCGGCTGTCATGGAGGAGGGGGGGTATTCCAGCCCGGTGCGGCGGCCGCGCGGGCGGGACATCCTGGCGGCCTGCGGGCAGCTGAAGACGGCGAGCGAGCGGGCGCGCAAGGCATCGGCCAAGGTGGACGCTGCGTGACAGTGCCGGGGGGCGGGCGGCGGTGAATCCGCCCGTCTGGCTGATGGCGACCGCGGCCTTCACGGTGGGCTGCGGGATGCGGATGATCGAGCCGCTGCTGCCCATGATGGCGCAGGATTTCGGCACGGGGCTGGGCGGCGTGGCGCCGCTGATCGGCGGGTTCGCGCTGGCCTATGGGGTCGGGCAGTTCGCGATCGGGCCGCTGGGCGACCGGTTCGGGAAGATCCGGGTCGTGGCGATCTCCCTGGCCATCTATGCGGGGATGCTGGTGGGGGCGGGGCTGGCGGAGGGGCTGTCCACGCTGCTGCTGTTCCGCGTGCTGATGGGGCTGGCGGCGGCGGCGATCGTGCCGCTGTTCATGGCGCATATCGGGGACAGCGTGCCCTACGGCCAGCGCCAGGCGGTGCTGGGGAAATTCCTCAACGGGATGGTGCTGTCGCAGCTGCTGGCGGGGCCGCTCTCGGGCATCGTCGGTGAGTATGCGGGGTGGCGCTGGGCGTTCCTGGGGCTTGGGATCGTCGCCGTGCTCATCACGGCTTTCTTCATCGCCAGGCTGGGGGCGCCGCTGTGGCGGGCACCGGCGGAGAGCGGGCGGGGCGCGGGGCTTGCGGGGTTCCTCAAGCTGCTGCGGAAGAAGGCGGGGCGGCGGCTGATGATCGGCACGGCGCTGGATGGGCTGCTGATGTTCGGGGGCGCGTTTCCGTTCCTCGCCAGCCTGCTGATCGAGCGATTCGGGATGAGCGCCGCGGAGGCGGGGCTGGTGGTGGCGAGCTTCGGGATCGGGTCTCTCACCTACACGCAATCCGCGGGGTGGCTGCTGGCCAGGCTCGGCGAGCGGGGGATGGTGATGGTGGGGGGGATCGGCGTCGCGCTGGCGCTGGTGGTCTTCGCGCTGTCGCCGTGGTGGTGGGCGGTGGCGGTGGCGCAGGCCTGCGTCGGCCTGCTGTTCTTCATGCTGCACGGGTCGCTGCAGGCGCGGGCGACGGAGGCTCTGCCGGAAGCGCGGGGCACGGCGGTGGCGGGCTTCGCGATGGCGCTGTTCCTCGGCCAGTCCGTGGGGTCCGTCATCTTCGGGACGATGATCGTCTGGGCGGGATTTTCCTTCAGTATGCTGGTGGCAGCAATCGGGCTGGCGGCGCTGACGCTGTGGCTGCGGGGCGTGGTGCTGCGGCCGGCGTGATGGCGCTGGCTTTCGGGCATCGGCTTTTGGCAGGCTGAGGGCCTCGACCAGGAGGGTTGGCCCGATGTGCGATGCCTGCGTGATGGGGGTTGTGTCCCGGCGGCTCGGCCGGCGGGGGGTGATGGCGGCGGTGGCGGCGGGGGTGGCGGCGATGGGGCTGTCCGCCAACCCGGCGGGGGCGCAGGCGGTGCGGAGCGCGCCGGTGAGCCGGGTGGTGGATTTGACCCACACGCTGCATCCGGCTTTTCCGACCTTCGGCGGGACGCCGGCGATCGAGATCGAGCCGGTGCTGTCCTTCGCGCGCGATGGCTACAACATCAACAAGCTGACCTACACGGAGCATGTCGGCACGCATTTCGACGCGCCGATCCATTTCAGCGCGGCGGGGGCGACGGTGGATGCGCTGCCGGTGGCGTCGCTCGTCTGCCCGCTATTCGTGCTGGACGTGACGGCGAAGGCCGCGGCCGACCCGGACTACCAGGCGACGCCGGAGGATCTGGCTGCCCTTGAGGCCTCGGCCGGGCGGCTGCCGGCGGGGGCGTGCCTGGCGCTGCGATCCGGCTGGGACGCGCATGTGGCGGGGCCGATGTTCCGCAACGCAGGCGCGGGCGGCGCGATGCGGTTCCCGGGCTTCCGGCCGGATCTGGTGCCGCTGCTGCTGGAACGCGGCGTGGCGGGGGTGGCGGTGGATACGCTGTCGCTGGACCATGGCGGGTCCTCGACCTTTGCGTTCCATACGGGGTGGCTCGGCGCGGGGCGCTGGGGGGTGGAGTGCGTGGCGGGGCTTCGGGAGGTGCCGGTGAGCGGGGCGACGCTGGTGGCGGGGGCGCCGAAGATCGCGGGCGGGACCGGGGGGCCGGGGCGGGTTGTGGCGCTGGTGTGAGGGGTGTGAGCACGGGAACCTGGACTGAAGCGCGGCCTGTCAAGGACCAACGCGATAGCGTCGATACCGGCTCATCCAGAAGCCCCTCAGTAGATCCAGCCAGCAACGGCCTCAGAGATCCGCAAACGGGTCTGCCGGACTCGCCAAGCGGTGGAGGCGCTGGGCGGTTGGCTGCGTTTCATCGGAATCATCCCTGATATCGAGGTAGACGTTCGGAAATGCCTTGTGAAACATCGATTTCCACGTTCTGAACTTTCGCACATCATGCCGCGCGTCCTCAGGAATATATACAATCAAGCGTTCGGCAGAAGATTCTTCAACGATCCGCAATTCTTGCCAGAAATTATTGGTGAAGTGCTTCATTTCCGAAAGGACCGGCAACGGATCCTGCGGGTGGCTCATGGGTACGAAAACGACGCGACGCAGGCCGCACAGTTCAGTAATGAGTTTTGTCATCACCCCCCTTGCCATCGCGATACTCATGGCGGCTGGCCTGACCCGAACCACGGCGCAGGAATTTGACGCGCCATTAATGACTTGGCTGATGCCGGGCGGTTGTCGCTTTTCCCACAATCCAGGCAGCAGCAGTTCGATGGCGCGCTGGACGAAGACCCGGCCGATCATCGTGCCCTCAAGTGCCCGGACGCCGTCCTGCGTGCTCCCCTTGATGACATTCAAGAGATGCAGTTCGGCCACGGGCTCTGGCGCCCTGCCAGCCGATCGGACGGCATCGAGCGGGCGTTCATGATCCTTCTGCCACTCCGGGTATCTCGGGTTAAGTTGCTGGTACAGAGCGCGGCTAATGAGCGCTTTGTGAGGGGATTGGCGCACGAGGATCGGATCGTCCTTGTGCTCGAAAAGTACGCCGGCGTTGGGGCCGCTCGGCACGACGTCATGGATGCGGGCTATGAGGACAGAACTTGGGTGCGCGCTTACCGCGCCCAGACCGTGCAGCAGGGCCAATATCTGTTCCGCCAATCCGTCGCTTGGCTGCGCGGCAAAATTCTCGATGGCGGCATCGTCGATATGAAGCTCGCTCCAGCCACGCGCCTTGTCCGCATAACTCTCGTTCAGTTCCACGAAGCGCCTGCAGAGTCGGCGCGCGAACAAGGTGCGTGCCTGCCTGCGAATTTCCAAATCGGCGCTCAACTCCTTGTCCGCGATAGCCATTGCTTGGAAGGCGAGCCGCGCCGCTTCGGGTGACTTCTCTCCGAGTGTCTGGATCATACCGACCAAACTACCGACAATCGTTGGATTGCGATCAAGTATTGGCTCGATGATCCGTAAGTTGGTAGTGTGTGTCTGCAAGTCCGCTTCCGGCAAAATGTTCCAGAAGGTGTCGAGCAGGTAATTGGCTGTCTTGCGGTAAGGCTCGAGATTGTCGGCGCCATGCCGCCAAAGCGCAGAACAACTGTGAAGCAGCAGCGGCAAGCCTGCTTTCTGTTGTCCGCTGCCGATAAGCTCGCGCGCCAGCTTAACCTCTTGGATTGCGAATGAACGCGCTCTTTCGGCCGATGTGAAAGCCCTGCCGCCCAGAATTTTGCCCAGCGTTTGCTTAAACTCGCGGAATTCGCTGCCGTTTTTGAGAGCCTCGCCAATAGTCTGCAACAGACCGGTATCGGTACTGCTTCTGACGGCCTCGCTGGCGACCGGCCGGTCGGTGGAGGCTTGCGTAATCATACGCGCATGCAACGCCGCATGGCATGCAGCACCGATGCTATCGCCCGGCGCCGGTTCTCGTCCGAACACCTGGTGAAAGATTTCGGTGAGCGCTGCCTGGCGCCGCGGCCCAAGGCGATCGGCCGTCGTCAGGGCCTCCACGAAAAACTTTTCCGTACCCGTAAGTCGGGCAGCCAACAGGTCCGGCAATTCTTTCAGGATAGGGATAGCTGCTGAATCCTGCATTCCGTCCAGTTTTGTAATCGCTTCGAGGACGAGGCGAAGCGCCTCCTCGTGTCTGGCGTGAAGCGGAACCCCCATCTCTTTTCGCTTGCGCAGAATGCGCAGGACAATCCTGGCCGCAGCACCGATCTGGGCTGACGAAACTACGCCTGCATCAAAGTCGGGTCTATCGGACGAGGAGCGCGCTTCAGCGCGCGTTTGTTCGGCAAAATTTAGCGTGTCCGCCAGCGCACGGTCCAAAGACGAGTAAAAGTTACCTGAGCTCGGGATCTGTTCGGCTTTCCGTTTCAACGCGAGACGGATGAGGGCCCGCGTCCATAGCTCCAGTCCCTCAATACTGAGTGGCGCAGCTTTTCTGACCAATTCGAGGAGTGCAAACGTCTCTTTCAGATCGTTCCTCGGAATTTCGGCGCCGCCCGGCGGATAGAGCAAATGCCGCGCACGCGCGGTCTGCGCCGCAGGATCGGCAGCGGTTGCAGCGCCTGTACCGGATAGGCTGCCAAACAGTCTGCTCGCCGCTGCAAAGTGGAGATTGGCCCGTTCAACCTTCGAGAGTTTCCCGAATTCGTGCGAGAGATGGCTGGCGGCTGATGCTGCAAATAGCCGAAGTTCCGAACTCGCCGATGTCCCTTCCAGCGCCTTGACCAGTCGCGTGACAGCACGTTCAAGCACCTCAAGGTATTCGCTTCGTCGATGCAGGCGAAGCATCGAATTCTTGGTACCCAAGGGCAAGGCACGTTGGGCAGCAACTTTAGCCACCAACAGTGCCTCATATTCGGCGCTGATTTGTGGTAGCAGAGCCGCACCGTGCGGGCCGGCGATCAAGGGGTCGACGCACTTCCTGGTCGTTGCGACCAGGTCGATAGCTTGCTCGGGGTCGGTCCCGCTCCATCGCTCTGCCAACAGGGTGCAGGCCAGGCGAGCGCACACCAGAAGCGCGGAAAGCAACTGCGGCGCTTGCGCGAATGCCTCTTCCTGCTCGATGCATGTCTTGAGCGTCTTGATGACGTCAAGCGTGAGACGAATAGCGTCGATCTTAGCTCCGCGGGCAGCAATCTGTCGCGCGACTTCGGCCGCTTGGGTAGCCAACTCGCCGATAAGAGCGCGCTCTTCGTCGCTGTACATCGCCGCGCTGTCATCCGGCGGCTGGGCCAACAGCGTGGCTTCCTGCAGGAGCCGCGCAGCCGCGAAGACGCTATGTTCGCGCGCGGCGCGATGGATGAGATTAGCGAGGACCGTCGCTTTGACAGAGGCAAAGCCGTCTCGCCACCCGTCCCACTCTCGCATGCCGTGATCAAGCAGATGTTGGCGGAAGGTATCGTGGAAATGGAAGCGCTTGTCTTGAATCCCAGAGGCGCTCGTCTCCGCCAGGATCATCGCTTTCGCCTCCCCTGACACTATCAGCCCAAGTTCTGTCGCAAGGGACGTCAACATCACCTCGTCAAACTGGGTCAGCGTGGCCAGCGCTGCCAGAAGTTTCCGCTCGTCTTCACTGTAGCCAAGCAACTGCTCAGTGTAGACGGCGCCAAGGGTCTTCGGAATTTGCTCCGGGGCGGGCAGACGTCCGTTGCGATCCGTTTGAGCGAGCACCCAAGCGCATTTACCGGCGATTAGAAGGGGCTCGCGGGGGCCGTTTAGGATCTCGCTGACGAGTGGCTCATCTCTAACTCCCCAATTCGTGAGCAGTCCGCGGGCCTCAATTTCTTTCATTTGGCCTATGATGAGAGTCCGCTTCTCGAAGCGGATCGGTTCCCCGTCCCTTTCTTCTTCGCGGAGTGCTGTATGCAAGGCGGGTACTGCTCGTCCGAGGAGCACGAGCATGATGCCTCGTGCCTCCATCGCGATGTCCGTCAGCCAGCGGTGCGGCGCGTCAGCAAGACCATGCCGGGAAGCCGCAACGAGGCTGTCAGCGTTATCGATCACCAGCACTACCGGGCATTGCAACTCGTTTTGCGCGGCCAGAGTGATTAAGTTGAGATCAGCAGCAAAGAGGCGGCAAATTTCGCGGCGCAACTGCCGGTCGTCCATCTGCGCAAGGCCGTCCAATTCCGGATATTCTTTCAGGAGAGGAGCGTCCTTCATATGCTCCAGTACCTCCTGGGCGACCTTCCCCGCACCGCCGACTGGGAGGCCGGGGGCGAGCAATATCATGCTGGCTACACCCAGGGCGACGTCGGTCATTGCGGTGGCGGCCGCTATGGCTTTATCAGTGCGATATGCGGATTGCAGCTGCCGCACTTCCCACGGATCCGCACGCTGCCAATATATGCGTATGGCGTAAGCCAGGCGTCTGAAAGATCTTTCCTTACGCTGATTCCACGCACCGAAGCCTTGATTCAGAAAGGATGATTTTTGATCCAGGCATTCTTGCAGGCCGTGTGCCAAGTGCAGAAGCTGATCCGGGAAACGGCCATATTCTCGCAAATCGATTTGAGCGACTGCAATCCGGCGGTCTGTGCCGGTGGCCAGCTTGTCGGTCAGCGCGCTGGCGAACCAACTTTTGCCTGACCCTGCTGCCCCTAGGACTTCGAGGGTCACGCAACTGTCTGGTTTCAGCTTGCTGACGATGCTGAGAGCTTCGTCCAGTTCCCGCCCGCGCGAAACGCAAAAGCTCTTATCAAATGCGCGCCGAATTCCCAAGCCCATGGAGGACCGCGTGTCAGGAGGTCGCCGCTCGCCTTGTGCCACTTGCCGTCTTCTCCAGTCCCGTGAGGACGATACGGGCAGTCAACGGAGCGTTTCAATGTCGCAATTTAAACGCTATCGTCGCAGGACTCCTCCTCCCCCTGCTCTGAACCGCTTGCGGGCTTCAAGTCAGGTTCCGTCGTCGCTGCCTTACCCCCGTCCCGCCGAGAGAACCCCTCGCACTGCATTCACCACCCCCGGCACGCCAATCGCCTGCATCGCGCCGTCCCACGCTTCCGCCAGTGCGATGACGGTTTCCGTCCCTGCCACAACCGGCAGGCCGTAGGCGGCGTCGAGGATTTCGGCGGATCGGCCCGCCGCCATCACCACCAGCGCGATGCCAACGGCCAAGGTGACGCCGCCTGCCGTGCGCGTGGCGCTGTGGGGGGAGAAGTCGTCCGGTGCGCCGCGGGGGGCGGGGGTATCGGTGGTGTGGAGCCAGGGTTGGCGCATCGTTTCCTCGGTCAGCTCCAAAGCCTCGCGGTCCAGGGTCCCGCTGGACCCTGGCGGGGGGTCAGGGGGGCGGCGCCCCCCTGCTTCTGCGAAACAACAACCATCAGAACTGGAAATAGATGAACGGCGCCACGCCTTCCGGCGCCGCCAGCAGGATCCCCAGCAGAGCCGCGCCGAAGACCAGGCCGAGCAGCGCCGGGTGGAGTGGTGCGAGAAGCGCTTCACTGCGCTGGCGCAGGTCGGCGGGCAGGAAGTGCAGGCCGAGGCCCAGCGCCACGAAGGCGAGCAGGCGCCAGGTCCAGGCTTCGCTCGGCATTTCCAGATCCACCAGCCCGGCGGCCATGGTGCCGACGGTGGCGAGGTCCGGGGCGCGGAACAGCACGAAGGCGGCGACGACGATGTGGAAGGTGATGGTCCAGCGCAGGATGCGGCCGCCCCAGCCTGACGGCACGGCGCGCAGGCCGAGGGCGCGTTCGATGACGAGGGCGGCGCCGTGCAGCGCGCCCCAGGCGACGAAGGTCCAGGCGGCGCCGTGCCAGATGCCGCCGAGCACCATGGTGAGCATCAGGTTGCGGGCGGTGCGGCCCTCGGTCCCGCGGCTGCCGCCGAGCGGCTTGTAGAGGTAGTCGCGCAGCCAGGTGGAGAGGGAGATGTGCCAGCGGCGCCAGAACTCGGAGAGGGAGAGGGCGCGGAAGGGCTGGTCGAAGTTCTTCGGGAAATGGTAGCCGAGCAGCGCGGCCAGGCCGATCGCGATGTCGGAATAGCCGGAGAAGTCGCACCAGATCTGGATGGTGTAGCCATAGGCCGCCAGCGCGATGTCGAGCGCGCCGTAGGAGGCGGGATCGCGGAAGACGGGGTCGACGATCCCCGTCGCGATCTCATTCGCCAGCACCATCTTCTTGAAGAGGCCGCCGAGGATGAGGAGGCCGCCCATGGCGAGGGGCACGCGCCAGCGATCGGGCAGGGCGGCGACCTGCGGCAGGAAGTGGGCGGCGCGGACGATGGGGCCGGCGGCGAGGTGCGGGAAGAAGCAGAGGTAGACGAGGACGTTCAGCGGCGAGCGTTCGGCCGCCACGTCGCCGCGGCGGACATCGACCATGTAGGAGATGACCTGGAAGCAGTAGAAGCTGATGCCGACGGGCAGCAGGATCTCCGGCGCCGGCAAAGGCGGGAAGCCCAGGGAGACGGCAAGCGGCGTTGCCTCCCGCAGCAGGAACCCCGTGTATTTGAAGTAGGCGAGCCAGCCGAGCGTGCCGCCGACGCCGAGGATGAGCCAGTTCTCATCCTCGCGCACCTTGAGGCCGATGGCCCAGGCGAAGAGGCCGATGGCGAGGAGCGCCGCGCAGAAGGGGATGCTCCAGAAGCCGTAGAAGGCCAGGCTGGCGAGCAGCAGGAAGGGGCGGGTGAGGGCGGGCGCGAAGCGCACCAGCAGCCAGTGCGTCGCGAAGACCACGGCGAAGAACAGGGCGAAGATGCCCGTGGGGAAGAGCATGGTGGCTGGTCAGGCTCCGCTGGTGTTGGGGCCGGTGATGCCGGCGCCGCGCAGGATGGCGGCGTGCAGGCGATCGGCCGTCAGGCGGTAGCCATCGGGCGTGAAGTGGACGAGGTCCCGCTGCATGAGCGGCGGGGAGGCGGCGGCGAGGGCGGGGAGGCGGCAGGCATCGCGCGTGACCTCCGCCGACCAGTCGAAGAAGCCGGCGCGGGTCTGTTCCACCGCGCGGCGCTGCGCGGCCTTGACGGTGACGAGCGAGGGGAGGGGCGTGACGCCGGCGCAGCCTGTCGCGGGGCGGGCGGGCTGGCCCGGGCGGCGCGCGGGCGGGCGCACCGGGCGGCCGGCATCGGGGGCGCCCATCAGCATGATGCCGCTGCGGGGCAGGGCTGTTCGCAGGGCGCGGATGCGGCGTGACAGGGCGGCGGCATAGGCATCGGCGTCGAGGTCGCGGTCCGTCGCCTCGTTGGTTCCGTATTCCAGGATGACCAGCGCCGGCGGCGTCAGGGCGAGTTCGCGGGCGAGGATGGAGGGGTCCCGGTTGTCGAGGGTGGCGAGAGTGGCGCCGTTGATGCCGAAGGCCTCCACCAGCACGCCGCGGCCGCGGCGATCGATGCCCCAGCCCAGCAGGTCGATGGGCCCGTCGCCGACGAGTTCCAGCGCCATCTCCTTCGTGCCGGGGGAGACGTCGTAGCGCATCTGCCGCAGGTCGGGGGCGGGGGTGGCGGTGGCGTGGGCGGTATCGGGCGTGCCGGCGGCGCGCAGGCGGAAACTGCCGGAGGCGGCGTGGGTGGCGAGCGTCAGGCTGATGCGGTCGAAGCCGCGGGGATCGGTGGTGCGGAGCGTCAGCGTATCCCCGGCGCGGGCGCCGGTCAGGCGGTAGCCGGTCAGGCCGAAGGGGCCGGGGCTGGAGGAGCGGAGCGCGTTGCGGGCCTCCCATTCGCCGTTCTGGGCGATGAAGAGGCCGGCGGGGTTCCAGAATCGCTGGGCGCGGGCGGGGGGCAGGCGGCCCTGGCCGATGGCGCCGTAGCGGGACTGGAACAAGTCGCGCAGGCGTTCGGAGAGGATGGGGCCGGCGGCATGGCTGTCGCCGAGGATGAGGACCAGGGCACGGCCCTCGGCCCCGGCTTCGAGGGCGCGGAGGGCATGGCCGAGGGGGGCGAGGGGATCGGGGCCGGCGGCGGGGGGGAGGATGGATTCGAAGGCGGGGTCGGGGGGCAAGGCGAGGCCCTCCGCCCAGCGCGCGGCCTCGGCCGGGGTGGCGGGGCGGTCCGTCGTTTCGCGGCCGCAGGCGGCCAGCAGCGCGCCGAGGCCGAATGTCGTCATCAGGCGCCGTCGGGCGAACATTGAGGCTGGCTGGTCCTTACCCATTAACCCCCTGCATGATATAGCCGATTCACGCCACACGCGAATTCGGAGTGCCTGCATGCGGGCTGAATGGTGCCGAAAGGACCGGACACGGCGAAGCAGCCTTCTGGGCGCCGCCGCCGGCCTGTTCTCACTTTCCGTGCCGCGTCTCACGCAGGCGGCCACGCCCCCGGCGCCGGAGGCGACGGCCCCGGCTGGTGGGGCGCTGGAACGCCATACGCCGCCGCGGGTGGATTTGCTGTTCTGCGGGGACAGCCTGGCGCAGGGGATGTTCCTGTCGCTCCAGCCCGCGATGCGGCGGCGGGAGACGCTGCGCATCATCAACGGCACGCTGCACGCCACCGGGGTGACGCGCGGCGACGAATATGACTGGACCGCCGTGTCGCGGGACCTGGTGGAGCGGCACCGGCCGCATCTGGTGGTGTTCTGGATTGGCGCGAACGACTTCCGCCCGATGGTGCTGCGGTCCCGGCGTGCGCGCTATCCCTTCGGCACAGCCGCCTTCGCGGAGCTCTACGGCCAGCGGGTGGCGGAGATGGCGGGCAATGCCGTGCAGGGGGGCGCGCGGGCCGTGTGGCTCGGCCTGCCCAACATGCGGGAGAGCCAGTTCGCCGGCGCGGCGCGGCAGTTGAACGCGATCCAGCAGGCGGCGGCGGAAGGGGCGGGGGCGGTGTTCCTGCCGACCTGGGACGCCACCAGCGACGCGCAGGGCCGCTACATGCCGGCGGTGGCGCTGGAACGGTCCGTCCAGGCGATGCGGGCGGAGGATGGGGTGCACTTCACCCATTTCGGCTACCGCCGCATCGCCAGCCTGCTGTTCGACGCCGCCGGCCAGCGATTCCCCGAACTCGCCCCCTGCCTGGGGCGCGTCGGCGAGGCCTGACGCGCGCTTGCCGGCCACAGGCACGCGACCCATCATTGCCGCTGCGGCATGAGGGAGCGAGGGCGATGATCCGGCGGCGGAGCCTGGGGATGATGGCGGCCAGCCTGCCGATGGCGGCGCTGGCGCAGGGCGCGGCACGGCCGGTGCGCATCCTGGTGCCCTTCCCCGGCGGCGGCACCATGGACCTGGTCGCGCGGCTCTTCGCGCCGGTGATGGGGCCGATGCTCGGCGCGCCGATCGTCATCGACAACCGGCCGGGCGGCGGCACGGTGATCGCGACGCAGGAAGCCGCACGGGCGGCGCCGGATGGCACGACGCTGCTGATGGCCTCCAACTCCTTCACCATCAACCCCTTCATCCAGCGCAACCTGCCCTATGACGGGGAACGGGATTTCGCGCCGCTCGCCCATGTGGCGGTGCTGCCGCACATGCTGGTGGTGCATCCCTCGCTCGGCGTGCGGGACCTGGCGGCGCTGGTAGCGGCCTCACGCAGCCGGCCGGGGGGCCTCAGCTATGCCAGCTACGGGACGGGGACGTCGAACCACCTCAGCACGGAATTGCTGAAGGCGCGGACCGGGGGCGACTTCACCCATGTGCCCTATCGCGGGGCGGGCCAGTGGCTGCCGGACCTGCTGGAGGGTCGGGTGCAGATGGTGCTCGGCATCCTGCCCGACGTGGTGCCGCCGGTGCGGGAGGGGCGGCTGGTGCCGATCGCGCTGGCGCATGGGCAGCGGCTGGCGGCGGCGCCCGGCGTGGCGACCTTCGCGGAACTCGGCATGGCGGATTTCGCCTCCAATTCCTGGTTCGGCTTCCTCACCAATGCGGCGGTGCCGGAGGCGCAGCGGGCGCGGCTGGAGGAGGCGGTGCGGGCGCCGCTGGCGCAGCCCGCCATCCGGACCCGCTTCGAGGAGTTGTGGATCGAGCCTACGGGCCAGGGTGCGGCCGAATTCGGCGCCTTCCTGCGCGCCGAACGCACGCAATACGCGGAGGCCGTGCGCCTGGCCGGGCTGCAGCCGCAATAGGGCGCGCGGGGACGGGACGGGACAGGGGCGGGATGACCATGCGGGCATTCATCGGGGCGGCTTTCCTGTGCGGCCTGGCGGCCCTGCCCGCCGCGGGCCAGCCTCGCCCCGAACAGCCGCCGCAGGAGGCGCTGGCGGCGCCTGGCCGCCCCGGCTGGATGGTGGATGCCCGGCAGGGCTGCTGGCTGTGGAACGCTGCCCCGCGGGACGGCGAGGCGGCCAGCTGGTTCGGCGCCTGTCCCGCCGGCCCGGCGGAGGGGCCCGGCAGCGCCGAGTTCCGCGCCCCGGCGGACGGCGCCGGCCCGGCGATCCGCTATATCGGCGCGATGGGGAACGGCCGGCCGGACGGCATGGGCCAGGCCCGCGGCGCGGCGGGCGATGGCTATGCCGGCGAATGGCGCGCCGGGCTGCCGCATGGCTTCGGCATCCTGATCGCGGCCAATGGCGACCATTTCGAGGGCGCCTGGCAGGAAGGCCGCCGCGCCGGCCCGGGCACCCAGATCTTCGCCAATGGCGACCGCTTCGAGGGCGCCTGGCAGGATGACCGGCCGCATGGCTATGGCCGCGCGGTGCTGGGGGGCGTCGAGCATGTCGGCCTCTGGACCGCGGGCTGCCTGCGCGACCAGGCCGGCGCCACCGTCGCGCTGGGGCGCGCCGCATGTCCGTAGCGACCGGGCAGGACGCGGCTTTCTGGGAGGAACTGCGCGCCTGGCGCCAGGATTTCCACGCCCATCCCGAAATGGGGTTCGAGGAACACCGCACCAGCCGCCTGGTGGCGGAACGGCTGCGCGGCTTCGGCATCGCGGATGTGGTGGAGGGCGTCGGCGGCACCGGCGTGGTCGCGACGCTGCGGCGGGGCAGCGGCAATCGCTGCATCGCGCTGCGCGCCGACATGGACGCGCTGCGCATCCCGGAGGATTCGGCGCTGCCCTACCGGTCCCGCAACCCCGGCGTGATGCATGCCTGCGGCCATGACGGGCACACGACCATGCTGCTGGGCGCGGCGCGCATCCTGGCGGCGGAAGGCGGCTTCGATGGCACGCTGCGCTTCATCTTCCAGCCCGCGGAGGAATGGGGGAAGGGCGCGCTGGCGATGCTGGCGGACGGGCTGATGGCGCGCTTCCCCTTCGACGAGATCCACGGCCTGCACAACCAGCCCGGCCTGCCGGTCGGCGCCTTCCGCACCCGCGCCGGCGCGGTGATGTCGGCGGAGGACAATTTCGAGATCCTGCTGCGCGGCCTGGGCGGCCATGCATCCCGCCCGCAGGAGGGGCGGGAGGTGCTGGTCGCGGCCTGCGCGCTGGTGCTGAACCTGCAGACCATCGTCGCCCGCCGCCTGGCCCCGACCGAGACGGCGGTGGTGTCCGTCACCGAACTCCTCACCGACGGCACGCGCAACGCCCTGCCCGGCACGGCGCGCATCCTGGGCGATGCGCGGAGCTTCGACCCGGCGGTGAGCGCCGCGATCGAGGCGGAGATGCGCCGCATCGCCGCCGGCACCGCCGCCACCTACGGGCTGGAATGCAGTGTTGCCTACACGCGGGAATTCATCCCCACCATCAACGACCCCGCCGCCACCTGCGCGGCGCTGGCTTCGGCGCGCCAGGTGTTCGGCGATGCGCAGGTGGCGGAGGCCGCGGCGCCGCATACGGCATCCGAGGATTTCGCGCGCTTCCTGGCGCAGGTGCCAGGGTGCTTCGCCTTCATCGGCAATGGCGAAGCGTCCCGCCCGCTGCACAACCCCGGCTACGACTTCAACGACGATGCGCTGCCGGATGGCACGCGCTTCCTGGTGCGGATCGCGCGGGACCGGCTGGCGGCGGGGCGCGAGGGGGGCTGAGGGGGGGCTGGCGGAGGAGGTGCGACTCGGTACAGGCGGTGTCTAGCCTGGAGGCTTGGAGAGCGGCGCCCAGGTGAGGGGTGTGCCAGCGTTGCCCTTGAACCCCGTTCGCATTTCCGAAGATTTTACCGGAAACCGTTGAGGGCACCCCATGCCCGCGAAGTCCACACCCAAGCCGCCATCCGCCCTCGTCGAGCATCGCCGCCGCCAGCGCTCCCGCGGCCTGCAGCGCGTTGAGGTGCGGGCGCGCGGTGAGGATGCGCTTCTTGACCTGCTTTACCTTCTTGTTCCGCGGCGCCGCCAGCAGCTTCGCCGTTCTCAGAGACTGTTTGAGAACACTGGCGGGTCGGTTTCGCTGGGATTTTCCGCGCTGGGTGCGTCTCCGGACTGGCCGATGCAACCAGCATCGGCTGCGCCCGGCTCCTGCCCAGCACGAAAAATCCCTCGCGAACCCTCAGCCGCCAGCATTCTCAAACGGTCTCTCAGGCAGGAGATTCACATGCCAGCCTGTTAGAATCTCCAAGCCACCTCTCTGGGTGCCGGACCCGGCGGGCTCATTCTTGCGCCCATCACCGGCGCGATCCGGATCCGCCGCTACAATTCGATTCCCCGGCGCCAGGCCAATCGTCCCGCAAACCTTCCTCGATCTCGTGCCGGGTAACCGGCGCAACCAACTCGCCACGCTTCGCCGCGCTCTAGATGCGGCCTAGTCGCCCATCCCAGCTTGCCGGGACGAAATGGGCATGTCCCGCCATCGCAT
Source organism: Falsiroseomonas sp. (assembly GCF_051859025.1). Classification (GTDB taxonomy): domain Bacteria; phylum Pseudomonadota; class Alphaproteobacteria; order Acetobacterales; family Acetobacteraceae; genus Falsiroseomonas. The sequence continues at coordinate 108,099 of NZ_JBHYGL010000004.1, forward strand.
AGGGAGTGACCTCCAGCACTTTCAGGCCCGCCTCCGTCAGCACGAAGTCCACCCGCAGCTGCGTGAATCCGGTCGAGAGCGTCTCGGCGGCGTCAACCACGCACGTGCGGTCCGCCTCATCGAGGGCGACATCGCCCACCGGCGAGATGGTCGTCATCGGCACCGCCGTGCCTGCCCGATCATACCAGCGTTCCCGGCGCAGCTGCGTGCCCTTCTCACCGCGGATCACACGCAGCAGGGCCACGTGCCCGGCGAAGGCATAGACCTCGATCTCGACCAGCGGCCCACCATCCGGGCCGCGCAGCATGGGCTCGGCCAGCAGGCGGCGAGGGATGCCGCGATAGCCCCATTCGAGCGAGGCGTCGTAATGGTCCGCAGCGAGCCAGCGGCGCGCCTTCGCCGCCAGGGCGGGCGAGTCGCGTTCGGCCGGGCCGCGCACCAGCGCGACCTTGCCGGATCCGTGGTTAGATTTCAGCACGAAGCGCTCCGGCAACGCGCGCCAGTCCACCGCCTCCGCGTCGTCCCAGGTGCCGAGCAGCGGCAGCACTAGCGCTGACCCAAGGGTGCGGCCGACGACCTGGCGCATCGCCAGCTTGTCGCAAAAGGCTGGGAAGCGCGGGTCGCGATCCTGCAAGATGCGGGCCAGCATGTGGTCATTGAAGCTGACCGGCGGGTCCAGCCTTGGCGGACGCCCGTTCGACTTGACGAAGCGCCGCGTGAGTTCCGCCTTGACCAGCTGCGGGCCGAGCACGGGCAGGTCCCGCCCGAGCGCCAGCGCGCGGTGGGTTGCGCCTCGCGGCAGCATGACGCGCAGCAGCGGCAGGCGCCGCCCGAGCCAGCGCAGCGGCTCCGTCGCGCGCCAGGGGAGCGAGCGGCGCAGCACCGTGGCCTCCGCCTCGCGCTCTTCCAGCCGGTGCAGCCGGGCGACGAGCGGCATCAGGCTGGTGGCGGCATTGCGCGGCCCGGCATCGCGCGCGCGACCCGGCGTCTCCGGCCAGCGGTGGAAGGTCGAACGGCGGTTGTCGAGCGGCAGGACATAGGGGATCAGCCCGGCCGCGCGGATCGCAAGGTTCACCGAAAGCTGGTCACGGCGGGAATAGCGCAGCACATGCGCGGCCCACGCCTCGCCAAAACGCCGCACCTCCGGCCGGTGGTGCTGGCGCAGCAGGATCGCGGTCCACCAGACCGGCTCCTCGAGCAGTTCGGGGTGTGCGATCGTGTAGTGGTTCAGTTGCTCGAAGATCCGCGCGCTGTCGTCGAGGCTGAGCCGTGCGACGGCGACGAATTCGTCAAGCAGGGTCGCCCGACCGGTGTGGCGCGGCAGGCAGAGGCCAGCTCGGGTGTCGCGAGCAGCCCATAGCGCCTCGGGCGGTTGCTCCAGGATGACGCTGTTGTCGATGTAGGTCGACGCTTCGAACTCCGGCAGGTACAGGTGCGGCCGAATCTTCAGGTCTCGCTGGCTTCGCACCGGGTCCATCCAGAAGGTCGGCTGGATGACACGACATTCCCAGGTGTCGCTGCGCAGGCCGGGATCGTCGGTGAGGCAGATGAAGCGCAGCCCCGACTGGCGCGCCATCGGCTGTTCGTTTAACCGCTCGTAGCCGCCCGTAAGCGCGGTGTAGACGCAGAGCCCGCCGGCGGACATACCGTTTTACAATCCCGCTCTACTTGCTTCTATTGAAACGATAGGGCTTTCAACAAGTCATAAGTGCCCGACTGCCTGCCATCAGAGAGTTGTTGAATTCTGTGTGCATTTTCGACAGCCTCTGTCGCCACAAGGGACAGCACGCTCGCCGTGCCATCCGTCAGGCCAGCGCACACCTGCTGTTCCTGCCGCCCTACAGCCCCGACCTGAACCCGGCCGAACAGCTTTTTGCCAAGCCCAAGCACCTGATGCGCGCAGCGGAGCAGCGAACTGTCGAGACCACTTGGCGCAAGGCCGGCGCCATCCTCGACCTCGTCAGCCCAGCCGAATGCGCCCTCTACGTCGTCAACTCAGTGACCGTTTGAGAATGCTGGCGGCTGAGGGTTCGCGAGGGATTTTTCGTCCCTGGCAGGAGCCGTGTGCGGCCGATGCTGGTTGCATCGGCAAGTCTGGCGACGCACCAGGGGCGGAAGAGCCCAGCGAAACCGACCCGCCAGTGTTCTCAAACGGTCACTGACAGAATTGGCCTTCGGAGAGCGATTTTCCGCCGTCGCCGCGCCGGGCCAGTCAACAGGTCCGCCCCAAAAACCCCAGGAAACCTGCCACTCAGCGCGGCGCTCGGTCTGGCGGAGAGCACGGATCGTAGGGGAACTGGCGGAGAGGGTGCGACCGGTTACAAACGGTCCCTCGCAGGTTTTCGCGCGGCTTCGATGGTGTCCCGAGGGGATGCGCGAGCCAGAGCGAAAGGCATCGTAGCGTTGCGGGCAAAAGCGAAACTGGCGGAAAGGATTGGGAACGTCATCCACTCTGAGATCACGGAAAAGATCAATAATCTTTGCGCGCTGCTACATAGCCACTGCGGCTGGTTGCCGGCTGCGGTGACGATCGTGATGAAGCCGTCCCCGCCGATCTGCAAACGTCTGAACCCGATCTGAGTAGTGTCTGCCTCCGAACGATGGCGCTAGAGTACGCACATGCGCCGCTCGCCGCCTCGACTTTCCGAGACCACCACGGGCCAGTCCTGGCTTAAACAGTTCAACGCTGACGACCAGTCGGCTGCAGCCGATATGCTCGACGCGATGCTGCTGCTCAATGCCGAGCAGGTCAGTCGCGCGATCCGCAGCGCCTTAACCCAGCTTGGCGCTTCACGACCCAACCATCGACGTCGTCTAGCGCTATACGCCGAGCGCAAGCTTGGCGGAAAGCCGATCTTCACGGAGTCGCGTAAGCCGGACCGGGCGGGCCGTGTTCGCCTGACCGGATACGGTCGCAACGTGGCGCCGATACAACCGATACGAGGCGGTACAAGGGTCGGCAGCGAGGGGCTGATCGCGAATTTGATTGCGCAAGTGGTCAAGTCGTCGGGCGCATCCGTTTTCGTTGACCATCCCGGTCCAGACCGGATCAGGGGAAAATCTCGCCCGACCCAAACCATCGTGATCGTCACCGACCTTATTGGTTCGGGTCGCCGCGTTTTGGGCTGGCTCGATGCGTTCTGGGCAGTGCGGTCCGTGAAGTCGTGGGTGTCGCTCGGACTGGTGGACTTTGCGGTAGTGTCTGCGGTCTCGACCGACGAGGGAAGGGCGGCGGTGCGCCGGCACCGTCTCAAGCCGAGGGTCCTGACTACCTACGCCGCGCCCGTCATCTCGGCCGAGTCACGAAGCCCGAAAGCTGCCGACTGGCGCCGTCTCATCGAAACCGCCGGTCCATCTCAAGGCCGCGGCGCCGATCGCGAAGGGTACGGCGAGGAACCATGCCTGGTGGCGTTCAGCTACCGTCTACCTAACAATACTCCGGCTTTGATCCACGGTACGGATCCCTCGGTGCCCTGGCGAGCGCTCTATGAAGGCGGCATCCCAGAGGACCTGCACAAGACCTTCGGCATGCGGGACGAAGTGGAAATGCTTGTCGTCGCCGCGGAGAGCTTGGGCGTGATCACCGCGGTCGGGCTTACGGCCAAGGAACTGCGCTCAGTGTTGGTCCTGTCCCTCGTAGGAGGCCGACTCAAGCTGGGCCAGGAAGAAGCGATCGCTCGAGAGACGCAGTTGCCTTTACCCGAGGTGGAGGCCGTTTTGGGCGAGGCAAAGCGGGAGGGGCTCCTGGATGGCGACGGTCGCCTGACGCAGGCTGGGCAGCTGATGTTGCTGGCAGGATTAGTAAGCGACCGGAAACGTCCGACAGTTCACAGCAATGCCGAACCGTATTATCCTAAGTCCTTGAGGGTCCCACCGACGCCGGTCTAGCACCCGCCGTCCTTCGGGACGGCCTCGATAGGCGGCACCAGCCGTCCGTCGTGGGCGAGGGGTTCCCCTCGCCGCTGTCAGAGCTTCGGAATGCAGGTACACACGGACTCGTTCGCATTCCCTTCGGGAACCGCCTTCGGGAGGCTCGGCTTGCTGAACGAGCCCGCGTCCACCTGGACCGATCGAAAGTAGATGGCGCACGAGTGGGACCCTCAGCAGTTCAAGGCTGGTGCGACCAGCGCTGGCGTGTCCGCCAAGTCGGTGGAAGCCGCCCTTGCGACTGCCGCCGCGATCAAGAGCGTTCATCCGGAGTTGCCCGTCGTGTTCACGCTCGGGCACCTCGCACACCTCGCTGACGTGTCACCAGCCCGGCTCGAGCGTATCGTCCGCCGTGAGGTGGACCCGTACAAAGTTTTCCGGGTCAAAAAGCGGGGAACGCCGTCGGCCGGCAATGCGGCGCCTCGTCGCTACCGAACGATATGCGTTCCTGAACCTGGCCTGATGCGCTTGCAACGCTGGATCGCGCAGAACATCCTCAACGTTATCCCGCCACATCCGTCGAGCTTCGCCTTCGCGCCGGGCGGGAAGATGCGCGACGCCGCGGCCCGGCACTCCAACGCGGCCTGGCTGGTGAAGGTCGACGTGCGCCACTTCTTCGAGTCGATCACCGAGCGTCAAGCTTACCGGGTCTTCCGAAGTCTCGCCTACCCAGCGCTGCTCTCGTTCGAACTCGCGCGGCTCTGCACGCGCTTGGCTTCGCGCTTGACCGACTTAACCGGAGCGCCTCCTAAAGACGCGGGATCGCGATCCTCGTCCGGCCTTCCCTACCCGAGCCGCCTTCAAGGCACGCTCCCACAGGGCGCGCCGACTAGCCCCATGCTCGCAAATCACTCCGTGAGGAACTTGGACGTAGCCCTTTCGGCTCTCGCTTCGGCCGGCGGTTGGCGGTACACGCGGTACGCTGACGACATGCATTTCTCGAGATCGACAAGTGGAGACCGACACGCGGCTGTGTCCCTATCGCACGAGGTTGAGCGTGCGCTCTCCCGAGCTGGCCTGAAAGCGCATCGGCAGAAAACGACAGTGACGCCGCCCGGCGCTCGCAAGATCGTTTTGGGCCTGCTGGTAGACTCCTCCCGCCCGCGCCTGAGTCGAAGCTTCCGAAACAACATCGAGACGCACGTCTACGCGTTGACGCACCCCAAGATCGGAGTCCAGGCACATCAGGCTGCCCGGGGCTTCGCATCTGTTATTGGTATGCGACGTCACATCGAGGGTCTCGTCGCTTACGCCGGCCAAATTGACCCAGCCTACTGCGACGCCTTGAAGCGTCGTCTCAAGGCCGTCGTTTGGTGACGCACGGAGTGACGCGTTAGCGTGGGCCCAAGCCTGACACCGCAGGCTCGTGACCGAGGCAAAAGCAGCCAGGACCGGCGTGACCATGTGCCCTGATGGGCCTCGTTTATTAGCATATTCTCTGCTCGGCGAAGATCGAGCAGGCCCATACGTGTCTTGGAGGTGTGGCAAATTTGGCTATGGCACCCTTCGCTTAACCACCTCAATTGACAGCGTGGCCGCCGCGAGGTCGAACGTCGCCGCGGAGATGTTGCGCGCCATCACGCGCACCGTGTTGTTCGACCACACAGCAGCGTCGAGCTCGATGAACCGCGTCGACGACACCAGCGACGCCTGCGCGAGATCCCCCGCCCGCGCCCCATTCACTGTGACGTCGATCAGCGCGGTCGCCCCGGGCGCCAGGCCCGGAAGATCCCACGACATCTCCGCGGCAAACTCTCTCCGCCCAGAGCCAAACAGCGCCCCCGTCAGCAGCGGCGTGCCATTGAACACCGCGGGCGCCGCCTCCGGCAGCCCGTAGAGCCGCAGCGACTGCAGGTCGATCGGCCCATCGAAGCCGATCACGCCCACCTGGGCATAGGCCACGGCGGCGCCGACGCGGATGGTCTGCCGCCGATTGAAGTTGGCATCGTCCATCGGCGCGCCGGCGTTCCACCCCTTGGCCGGCCCGTTCCACTGCATGGTGGTGATCGATGCCAGCACGTCGCCGGCAATGTCCTCGCGGACGTTCCCAGCGCCGTCGAACACGCGCACGAACAACCTCCCGCCCGAGGCGCCGCTCGTCAGCCAATGCGCGAGCGCGAACTCTTTCGCCTGGGAGGTGTCGAGCATCCACCCCAGCCCACGGTTCGCAGCGAGGGTCACCGCCCGATCGGTCGGCGTCAGGTCGGTCAGCCCGTTGAAGCAGAAATCCGCCATGAAGGTCGCTGTGGTGGTCGAGGTGGCGATGGTGATCAGCCCCTCGACACCCACCTCCGTCGCCGACTGCCGGAACGCCGCCGCACGCGTGTTCGGGACCCCGGCCAGGAAGCGCTGGAAGCGCGACGCCGGCGCGCGGTGCCGGTTGATCACCGCATTGCCGCAGCGGTTGGCCGTCGCGGTGTAGTCGATGCCCACCAGGTAGGTGTTGGTCCAGGCGATGTCGTATTCGCAATCCTGCGCCCCGGCGGTGTGCCGCGCCGCAAGTGGCGAGCAGGCTTCCATGCGCATGTTGCGCGCGATGATGGCGGAGCCCGAGGTCTGGTTCAGGAAGGGGATGGCGATGTTGCTGCCCGCCTGGCGGAGCTCGAAGTTTGGCGCGTCGAAGACGTGGCGGTTGTGGTTGGTATAGGCGCCCGCCTCATTCCCGAAGCGCACGCCAAACCGGTCCTGGCTCGCATTCACCCCCGTCGCCTGGGCGAAGTGGCCGCCATAGTAGCGGATGGAGGTGTTCCAGGCGGTGGCGGTGGCGCACCAGATGTCGAGGCCGATGCGGTTGTTGACGATGCGCCCCAGCGTGAAGGTGCTGTCCTCCACGCCGCGGCCATCGCCGAGCGTGCGCATGCCGATGGTGAAGCCCTCGACGCGACGCAGCTCAATCTGGCTCGCATCGACGTTGCGCACGGTGATGCCGATATCGGCCTCGGAGGACCAGTCCGACAGCGTCTGCCGGATGACGTTCAGCCCGCTGTAGAGCTTCTCGGCGTTGCGGATGGTGCCGCCATCGCCCAGCACCAGCACGGAGGTCGGCGCGCTGCCGGTGTAGCGGATGGTCCCCTGCATGATCAGGCCGCGCGCACCGCCCGGCAGCGTCACGGTGCCGGAGACGTTCCAGGTGCCGGGCGGGATCATCGCGAACTTCTGGTCCGCGCCGGCGCGATCGAACGCCGCCTGGATGGCGGTGCGATCATCGGCCACGCCATCGCCCAGCCCGCCGAAATCGTTCGGCAGCACAGCCTCGCGGTCGCGCAGGTATTTCGCGAAATCCGTCTTGTTGAGGTTGGCGTTGAGGACCAGCAGGTCGTCGATCCGTGCCGGCATGGCGTTCTCCGATCAGAGGGCGGTGGCGGTGACCGGGCCGGCGAAGGCGGAAACGTTGCCCTCGGCCGAGACGCTGCGGAGCCAGTACCAGCGGGTCTGGCCGGTGGTGAGGGCGGTGCGATCCCAGGGCAGCGCGGTCGGCTCGGCGGCCAGCTTGGTGGCGGCACCCAGGCTGGCGCTGCTGGCCTCGAACACCTGCAGCCGCACCCCGTCCGCGGGAAAGCCACCCGACAGGCGCACGCCGCCGGCGATGCCGGTCGCGGTCAGGCCCGACGCGGCGGCCGGGACCAGCGCCTCCCGCCAGCCCGACACCGCCCCGCTGCGCGCCTGCGCCCGCACGCGGAAGGCGGTCGGCTCCGCGGTGGGGATGGCCACGGCGGTGGCGCCAAAGCCGCCGGCATAGCCCTGCCAGACCGCGACCGAGGCCGGCCGGAACTCGATCTCGTAGCCGGCGAGATAGGCCGAGCCCACCGCCGACCAGGACACCGCAATCGCCGTGAAGGTCGTGCCGAGCGGCGTCTCCACCAGGATGGTTGCCGGTGCCGCGATCACGCCCGGGTTCGGCAGCACCACGGACGGGTTCTGCCCCGTCGCGCGCTCATCCGTCGCCGGGTTCCACGCCCAGACGGCGGGATCCTCCTCGGCCAGTTGCAGGTTCACGCCGCCATCCGGCGCCAGCGCCCATCCCGTCACCCGGGCGGGGAACGGCGTCAGGCGTTCCAGCGCCACCGTCACCCCATCCCAGGGCCGCAGCCGCAGCGCCGAGAGGTTCGCCTGCATGGCCACCTCGCGCTGGCGGCGATTGCGCTCGAGCTCGATTTTCATCAGGCGCTGCACGGTGGCCGCGGAGGTGGTGAGCGGGAACTCCATGTCCCGGTAGATCGCCTCGCCGCCATCCTCGGTGACGTAGTTGCTAGCGAGCAGCGGCGGCGCATCGGTCGGCTGCCAGGCGGCGGCCGGCTCGACATAGACGGCGCGCACCCCGTTGAAGAGATCCCGCCGCGGACGCGAGCCCACGATGGTGACGTCGCCACGCAGGTCGTCGGAGGTGAGTGTCGCAGCCGGCAGCGCAGGCGCACCCGCATGGATGTAGAACCGCCCGCCCGAGACGACGAGCGCGCCGGCCATGGCAGCGACCAGCTTGCGGGTGATGGCGATCTTGCCCTCGCCCAGGGTGACGGCGCCGTTGACGGTGTAGCGCCGCTCGGCGGTGCCATCGCGCCGGCCCATGATCTCGTCGCAGATATTGGCCGCGGCCATCAGGGCCGGCAGGTCGATATCCGCCCAGGCGGCGCGCCACCCAAAGGGCGAGGTCAGGTACCAGGCCAGGCACAGCGCGGGATTGTCGGACCAGCCGGTGGTGCCAGTGCGCGGATCCAGGATGGTGTCGGCCCCCTCGACGATGGCGGAGAGGCTGGGCGGGCCGGAGGGGAAGGCCTCGGGCCGCAGCTTGAGGCGCACAGCGAGATAGGCCCGTCCCTGGCCGCGATGCGCGGCGGTCCACTGGCCGCCGGTGTCGGCGACGAGGTTGGCATTGGCGGCCTGGCCGGGATCGCCGAGCGCGCGATCGATCCGCAGCAGGCCGGCGAACTTCGCGTCGGTGGAGGCGGTGCCGTTCAGAAAGACCTCGCTGATGGCGCGGACGCGGTGCGCGGCCATCACCACGACGACGTGGAGAAAGCCGTCGGCGCGGCCCTCATCGTCGGTGGCGGAGTGCAGGAACACCACGGGGCCGGAGGCGCGGCAGCGGCCGAAGACGATCTGGTGCTCGGTGATGGGTTGGCGGAAGGACTGGGTGCGGCCGGCGCCGGGCGTGCGGGGATCGAAGCCGGAGCCTGGCCCGGTGTCCGTCCCTGGCGTGACGTTGGCGCTGCGGGCGGCGGAGGGTGACTTGGGGCGGAAGACCGCGGCGCCCACGGCCGAGACCACCAGGGCGGCGCCGGCGGCCGCCACGGCGCCCAGGACGCCGCCGCCGATGACGGCCGAGGCGGCGGCCCCCGCGGCTGCGGCAATGAAGGGGATGGCGACGGGCATCAGCCAACCCTCCAGGCGATGGTGCAGGCTGTGATGGGGAGGCGCAGGAGCCCGGCAGAACCGACGAAGGCGACGCGGCCGGCATCGAGCACGACGCCTAGGCGATCGGGATCGGCGGCCAGGACCACGTCGCCCGCGCCTGCGAAGGGCACCGGCACGCGCGGATAGCCGGCCGTGTCCGCCATCTCCGCCAGCGTGGCGCGGTGCTGCCAGGAGGGTCGCCGCCCTGTGCAGGCCACCACCGCTGCCAGGGCGAAGCGCCCGCAGTTCCAGCGCGCCGCATCGAAGGGCCGATGCTCAGCCGCCGTGATCAGTGCTGCGAGGCGCTCCGGCCAGTCGGGCAGCCGGTTCACTGGATCGGCAGCCGGATCTCCGCCTCCTGGAGCGCCGGCACGAACTCGAAGAACCGATCGCCGGGATATTCCGCCTGCTGGTCTGCATCGGTGTAGCGCCGCACCTCGGCGCGCTCGAGGTCCACCAGCCGGCTCTCGCAGGCCAGCGCGACGGAAGGCTCCGCGCCGTCCGTGACCTCCATGGTGTCCATGAGTCCCGCCCAGAGCGGAAACGGGTCCGCCACGAAGGCCCCCTGCGCATCCAGCAGCGCGCCCCACAGCGTGACCGGCCGCAAGCGATAGCTCCGCTCGGCCAGCGCGATATCCACCACCTCCTGCGGCACCGGCGACAGCGCGAGGGTCAAGCGGACGGCCCGCAGTTCCACCGTCTCCTCGACATCCGAGATGGCGCCGATGCTGCCGGCGCCCTCGAACACCTTCCCCGCCCAATCGAGCGGCCCGAGCCCGGTCCAGACGCGAAAGGGGCCGGTGGCGAAGTCGAGCTCGACCAGCACGACCGGGGTGGCAATCGGCGCGGTGGCGGCGGAGGCGGCCTGGTTGCTGAGACGCGGGGTGCCGGACATGGCTAAAGCGCCTCCTCCATGCGAATAGTGACGGCCGCGAAGGGCCCAGGCCGCGTCGGGTTGGCGGCCTCGTCATCCGAGACCAGCCGCATCGGCACGCTCGGCAGGGAAAGGATCAGCGGCTCGCCCACCACCACCGCGGCGCGCAGCGGCGGGGCGATGGCGATGGTGGCGGTCCCGGCGCCGTAGGCAGGGACCGCGGCGGTGGCGATGTAGAGCCGCCCACCCAGCCCGATGTAGTCGCCCGCGCCGACGGCGACCGTGCTGGGCCACCAGCCCTGCGTGACGATGGACAGCGCGCCGCGGGGTGCCCCGGCCGCCAGCGAGGGATTGCCGGATCCCACCACCAGCCCGGTCCCGTCCGTGAAGATGGTCGCGTCCGAGAAGCTGTATGGCCCGGTCGGCACATCGCCCTGGCTGCGCGGATCGCCGGTGCGGTATTCCCGCCGCCAGTCCCAGATGCGGACGGTGTTGGCTGATCCCGCCAGTGCCGCCAGCAGCCCGTCCATCACCCCGGCCTGGACGCGCCCCAGCGGCTCGAAGCTCGCCTCCGCCACCCAGCGCGCCCCCTCGCGCCGCAGCACCTGCGTGGCGCGGGTAATGGGGGAGACGAAGCGCAGCGTGTTGTGCTGGAGATAAAAGCTCAGCCGCGACGGCCGCAGCGTGGCGGGCCAGGCGTATTCGGTCATTGGCCCTATCCCCGCACGATGGAGGTGGCGCTGCCGCCGCGGCGGATGGCGTCCAGCGTGGCCGCACTCGCCTGCCGCACGATCTGCGCCGAGAGCACGCGCAGCCGCGCCTCGACGCCGGCATCGGCGCCGCGCGCATCGATGGTGATGCTCTGGTTGATCACCGGCCCGCCTGGCGCCATGCCGTTGGGCAGCACGGTGCCGCTGCGGTTCGGCACGAACCATTCGGGCCCGCGCTCGCCGACGATGTAGGGCTGCCCACCCGCCACCGGCCCGCCCTCGGCGCGGAACAGCCCGCCGAGCGCCGAGCCGATCCCGGAGAAGATCGAGCCGAAGTCAAAGCCACTTAGGCTGGAGGTCACCGCCGTGCCGAGCGGCTCGGTGATGGTGCGGCGGACCACGATGCGCGCGATGTCCTGCAGGATGCCCTGCAACACCTTCGAGAAACTCTCGCCCTTGATGATCGCGTCCTCAAAGGCGGACGAGAATGTCAGCCCCAGCTCCCGCGCCGTGTTGCTGGTGCGCTCGGTCGCCTGCTGGACGCGCTGCTGGCTGCGCTCAAGCTCCTCCAGCGCGGCATTGGCCTCGCGTGAGACGGTCTCGTCCGGGATGGGCTGGCCGATGCGCTCCGATCGCTCCACCAGCCGACCGAGGGTTTCGAGGCGCCGGGTGTAGCGCTCCTGGGCATTCTCATTGTTCTGGATCAGCCGCTCGCGCTCGCGGATGATGTCGTTGATCTCGCGCTCGGCCTCGCGGTCGGGGCGCGGGATGCTGGCCACGCGGCGGGTGGTGCCCTCGATGCGGCGCAGCGCCTCGTCGCGTTCACGCAGCGCCAGGGTTTCGAGGCGGGTGCGATCGGCGGCGGTGATGCCGCCCGCAGCCTCGGCCTCGCGCAGGCGGCGGACGCGGTCCTCATATTCGCTGTTGATCCGGAAGCGGTCGTCGAGTGCCTTGCGCAGTTCCTCGGCATCGGCGGCGGTGCGGCGGCGGCGGGCCTCGGCGGCCTGGCCAGCCGCGGCCTCCTGCTCGGTGCGCTGGCGCTCGCCGGCGGCCTGCTCGCCGCGGGTGATCTCCTCCTGGAGTTCCTGGTACTGCCGGCGCAGTTCCTCGAGGCGCGCGGCGCGGTCCACGCCGGCCTGCTGCTGGGCGGCACCCACAAGCCCGCCGCGGATTGACCCACGACGGGGCTGAGAGCGCAGACTGTCGCGGCCGCCGTTCTCCGCCTCCAACCGGGCGATCTGAGCACGGAGCGCCTCGGCCTGGGCGCGACGGTCGGCCTCCTGCTCGGAGGGCAGCAGCAGGCCAGAGCCGCGGCGCACGCCGTCCAGCACGCGGGCGGCGCCGGACAGCGCGCGCGCCAGGGCGTTGGACAGGCCGATCGCTTGGTCGAGCCGCGCCAGGAATTGGTCGGCGGCAGCCGTCAGCTGCCCAAAGGCGCGGCCGACGGAGAGCGGGGCGCGCTCGAATTCGCCGTTCAGCCGCTCGACGGCGCGCAGCAGCGCCGGGAAGACCGTGTCAGCGGTGAGTTTGCCCTCGGAGCCGAGCTTGCGCAGCTCGCCGATGGAGACGCCGAGCTCGCGCGCCAGCGCCTGCGCCAGGGTGGGCAGGCCCTCCAGGATGGAGCGGAGCTCGTCGCCCTGCAGCGTGCCCGAGGCCAACGCCTGGGCGAGCTGCTGGGTGCTGGAGGCGATCTCCTGCTGCGACGCGCCCGACGCGATGGCGATGCGCTGCAGGCCGCCGACCAGCGTGGCGACCTGGTCGGAGGTGGCGCCGATCTCGCGGGCGGCGATCGAGAAGCGGGCGAAGGCATCGACGCTCTCTCGGACGGCGACGCCGGTCTGCAGGCTGTCGCGATAGAGGCGGTCGTAGATCTCGCCGGCCCGCTCGACCGATCCGAGCGCGGTGTTGAGCCGGCCCATGGACTGGGTGAGCGCATCACCGGCGACCACCACGGCGCGCAGCCCGGCAGCGAGGCCGGCGATCTGCACGCCGCGCACGGCAACGTCGAGCAGGTCGAGCGCGCGGGAGGCACGGTCGGCGCCGCCCTGGATGCGTTCCAGGGACCGCTGGCCGGTCTCGCCGACCTCGCGGAGCTCCTGCTTGACGCGGGCAGCGTCGTCCAGCGACAGCCGGACCGAGACGCGGCGTGTGCTATCCGCCATGCGTCACGCCTCCTGCGTCGGTGGGGTGGTCAGGGCCCGGGGGAATCAGGGCGCCGCGCGGCGCTGCCGGCGGCGAGACCCATGCGCATGGCGAGCAGCAGTTCGGCCGCGGCCCAGCCGGAGGCGCCCATCTCGCGAACGGTGGCGAGCGCGGCCGGCATGTCGAGGTCGAGGCCGGCCATGGTCGCCGTGGCGCAGGTGGTACCTGCGGCCCAGCAGGCAGCACCTTCGACGCTGGCCGGGGCGTGGGCGGCGTAGGGGCAGGCGAGGCCGCAGTCGCGATTGAGGGCGGCGCAGCCGCGGCAGTAGTCAGGGCCCTGGCCGAAATGCCATTCGGCCCGAGCCCTTAGCCGTTTCCCTCCAGCGCCACGGCGGCGACCGGGCCGGTGGCGCGGTCCCAGAAGGCGGCGGCCATCTCATCCATGTCCATCAGCCGCTCGACGGCCTCGGGCGAGAGCGGCAGCGGCTTGCCGGCGGGGTCGCCGACGCCCTCCCAGGCGGTGACGGCGTGTCGGGCGAGCGCCTTGACCAGGAAGGCGAAGGCCAGGCCGCGGGCCATGTCGGGGTCGAGGTCGGTCTCGGCGGCGCGGAGTGCGCCGAGACGACGGGCGGAACTGGCCTGGGCCGCGGCCATGACGGCGGTGGTGACGGGGCGGATTTCCACGCGGACGCCGCGCGGGAGGTCGAGCCAGTACGGCTCGGCCGGGAGGTCGAGGGTGAGCATGGAATTCTCCGTGGTGGTTGCGCGATCTGGGCGATTCTGGGACTCGGTGAGCGAGACGAAGCGTTAGAACCCAGGCAGCACCCCCGAGCCCGAGGGATTGTCAGTATCTGACACTTGTCGGACCATCGCAGCGTGCCTGTTCTACAGCTATTGTCTCGGATAGGCGCGACGCTGGGCTGGCAATTTTGCCGCGTCCGGCCAGCACCACGTCCGCCGCCTCCTTAGAGTGATCGGAGGTGCAACAGGATCTGATGAGAACTGCATGGCTAAAGATCAGGAGACCCAAAAGCCGGGTGTCGACGAAAACGATGGAGGCGCTGAAGGCGATGTACGTGCCCGGCAGGTGCGCGGGCGGGCAGATGTCGTCGCTGAGTTCAAGGACTTCATCGCTCGGAATCCGGGCATTTTCGGCGGCGCCGACATCCTGAATATCGATTATCTCCGCCCGCTCGAGCGGGCCGGGATGCTGGCTGCTGTGCTCACAGGGATTTCAGGCGATGATCGCCGGCCAGCTGTGCGCGCTTTCGTCATCGTTGCTCCACCTGAAACGGACGTCGAGACCGCCCGGGAAAAAGCCTGGGGCGAGTTGCTTTCGGCATACCATCTCCTGGCTGGCCGCGAGATGGCCCCCACGCCTCAGGAGTGGTTCAAGAAGCGCTTTCAGGTTATTGCCGCACCTGATTGGAGGAGCGCGTCGGTAGTCGAAATTCTAAAGGCTCAGCCAGAGCGCGCCGCAGCTATCGTGACGGACGCTGCTGTCTACCGAGACGATCGAATTGAGCCTTATGTCGCGCCCGGCTCCGCCACACCGCTCCTGCCGCAAGATGTCTGGGTCCCACAAGTGCACGCCCTCGCCGTGGCGGCCGTAGACGTCGCCCGTGAGCGCAATGTCTACGTCGCGCTCGACACGGACCAGCTCACGCCGACAAGAGAGGTGCTTTCCGACAGGCTGCTCTCGATCGACGGATGCGGGGTGCTGGGGTCGAGCAACGAGGCGGATCTCGGTACGGTCCTCACGGCGCGCGCTGGCCAATGGGACACATGGATCCGCGAAGGGCGCGTCGGTCAGGCACTGCGCGAGATCGATGATCTTCCGCCATCGTTCGACGGGCAAAAAGCCTTCCTCCGCATTCAGATGCTCCACAGAGCTGGGCTTTTGCCAGAAGCCTTGCGAGCCATCCGCCACGAGATGTCGCCGGAGCGCAAGCTGGATGCCTCGTCGAGAGTGAAGCTCGCGCGGATCGCTCAGGACGCGAACGCATCGCTGTTGGCTTCGGAAGTGTTGGGACCTACGGTAAGCGAATTGAACTACCAGGAGGATCTCGAAAGCGCCCTGGCTACGGCGCATGACACGGGAAGTGCCGAGCTTGAGGAGAAGTTTGCTGCGCGGCTAGCTAAGCTTTTCCCGGGGAGTCCAGGCGTCCGACAGCGTCAACGGCGCGCCCTCGTTGCGGCTCGAAACTATGCCGGCGTCGCGGCAATGCTTGCCTGCGAGGCGAACGGACAGCCCGAGGCGAAATTCTTCACCAAGCTAGCCCAGTCCCTGTCAGGAGCTGAGACCCCTGACTACTCAGCGCTGATCGCATCTGCGGACGACGACACCATTCTCGCTGACGCCTTTCGCATGGCGTGCGTGCGGGATGCGCTCCAACGCCAGTTGGTTTTCCACGCGTTCGAACTCGCCCTACCGCTGCCGAAGACCCCCGCACATGCTCGGCGTGGGGAACGACTGCTAATCGAAGTGCTGGAAGCTATCCTTCTGTTCGGTGGCAAAGGTGGCGCTCTGCCGGTTCCTGGCGAGCGGGTTCAATCGGCCGTGCTCGAGCTAATTGACCGGCTCGCGGGTGACACCACCAATCAAACACTGAGGGTAGGCTTGGCAAGCCTTGTGCAGCCGTCCGTCGCTGGGACAGCGGGGCTGGCGTTGATGGCGTCGGTAGTCCTTAGGCTTGCTTCGCGACCCGTCACTCTCGACAAGCGCGAGACGCCGGGCAAAGCGCGTATGGATTGGCTTCTCGAGCGCAAATCATTCCTGAGCGGCGCGTTCGGGTGGTTGCAGGAACAGCAGCCCGTTGTCATCTCGCGGGTTACGCTGCCGAAAGCCTTGCTCACCGAACCGGCCGATGAGGTGGTCTCGGCCGTAACGCACTACCTAAGTCACTTTCCGGTAGCTTCCAGCGAGGATGTTACTGCCCTCCAGCTTTGGCTCACTTTCGCGACCTCTGTCACGCCGCACAGTACGGATCCAGATTTCGACCTGCGGCTCATGCGCCTCGTCGCTGGAAAGCTGGCGAGCTCTGGTCATCCGCAGCTGGCTCGGGACCTGACAGAGCAGGCGCTCATGAACAGTGCAGCGACCCCTCGGCGGCGCCGTCTTGGGTGGTTCGTGATGGCCGACGTCTACCACCGGTGTCACAACTACCTAGAGGGGCTGCTGGCCCTCGCTTGTACTCTTGCCGCCGACGATACAGCCGACGAGGAGCAGGTCTGGCAGGAGGTTACGGCGGTTGCCCGCTTCCTCCGCGATTGCGGCCTGCTAGAGCACGCTCAATCTGCCATCCACAAGGCGCGCCAACTCCTCAACAACATGGGGCTATCAGCCACATATCGGCACCGGCTCGACACGCTCGAACTACAGATTCGGCAAGTAGCCCTGCAGGTGAATGAGGCGGGCAACGCCGATCTCGAGGCCTTGCTTAAGGATGCGGTAGTAAACGGTGCGGCCGTTCTCCAGCATCATGACATGACGGAACCCGCTGCTGCTCTCTTGGGGCAGTTGCTGCGGCTTGGAAAAGAGCGCCAAGCCTCGATCCCTGAGAACGCAAAAGCAGTTTTTTCTGATCTTTGCGAGCGCGCAGGAGGTCGCCTTGCCTCTCTAATCAATACGATGTCGGAACCATCCGTATCAGCCCGAGACCTCTTCGATCTGGTCGGCATGAGCGAGCCAGCACGCTATTCCGAAGATGTAGGCTACGACATGCGAAATCTGGCGATGGTTGCTGGTCGAGCTCTCTCTGACGAGAAATACATCCAGCATGCAGTCCAGACCTCCTTTGCATTAGAACTGCTCGCCGACCGCGGGGTTGCTATGCCGGGGTGGGATGAGGCGGCTGAGCCACCTGCTGCACCCCGGCAATTGGAAGAGCCTGCCGAGATCGCCTGCGCGGTGTCGCGTGACGCGGGGGTGAGCGTGGTCCAGGCGGGGTTTGATGCGAGCGGACGACTTGTGCGCGTCAGCGCCGTCGGCGGAAATCTGGAACCGCCTATCCGCGAACTCGACGACGTGTTTCACGAGGCACGCTTCCGAGCCTGGGCCGTGGACTATCCCTATCAGTACGGGATCGACGAAAGCACGCCGAATCTCTTCTACACGACGACCGCCGATCTGAAGCTGTCATCCTTACCCAAGGGGCCGATAGTCGTGGCTGCTGACGCCACGCTGCAACCTTTTCCGCCGAACCTCTTGTACGTCGGTGACAACTTCGCTGGGCGGACACGCCCTATGGCAGCGGTCCCGTCGCTCGCTTGGCTCAAAGCTGCGCGTGACCGCGGCCCAATCGGCGATGGCCGGCTTTGTGCCTGGATCTCGACCGCCGTAGGTGGCTCCGGCAGCGAGACACTACCCATGATCGCCCAGCGCCTGGAGCCGACATTCGCAGAGCACGCATTCACCGTCGACAACGGCGCGACGCTCCCTGCTACCTTCGCCGGCGCGACGATGGCTGTGATTACAGCGCACGGCGGCGTGCATCCCGAAGGACGCTACTTCCAAGTCGTCTCGGATGAAGGCGGCTTGCGGGTAGCAGCCGGCGATCTCGCCGGGGCACTTCGGAACGTCGGGGTCGTAATCTTGTTCGTATGCAGCGGCGGGCGCGCCGACAAGCACCCGGGCGCGCACACCACGCTTGGGCTCGCGAAGCAGATATTGGACCGAGGCTCTCAGTCCGTCATTGCGTCACCGTGGCCCCTCGATTCAAGAGTACCCTCACACTGGCTGCCAACCTTTCTGGAGCGGTGGTTGAGCGGTGAGACGCTTATCGAAGCAAACTTTGCGGCAAACCAAGTCGTGGATCGAAACTTTGCCTACGACCCAGCGCGGGGACTCGCGATGACGATCTTCGGAGATCCCACGATGCGGCGGCTTACGTGATATCGGAACTTTGCCACCGATCGGGCCTCAGCTCGCCCCTGCAGAGGATCTGCGTAACACTGAACCGCTGGCTGAAGATCCGTCCTTGAGACAGGGTCTGTTCCACGCCAGCCTTGCGCCCAAAGCGGCGGAAAGGGGTGCGTTTAGAGCTCACGCATACTCCGTCCCCGCCTGCTGGTTCCGCAGCACCGCCGTCATCATCCGCGTCGCCGTCGCGTTGAATGCGGCCCGGAAATCGAAGCTGGCCTCCACGCCGGCGGGCCCCTCGATCGGGGTCTTGGCCAGCGCGAGATAGACTTCGTGCAGCGTGATGGTCAGGCTGCGGTTCGCGTCGATGGTGAAGGCCAGGGCGAATTCCGCAGAGGTTCCGGCCTGCGCCTGGGCGAGCAGCGTCGTGTTCTCGAAGCGCACCGTGATCTGGCCGGTACAGCGGGCGATGCCGGGATCCACGCCCTCGACGCGACGGTCGGCGCGGATGGTGCGCACCGCCTCCATGCCGTTGGCATAGGTGAGCCGCGCGCCGGTGACCTGCGCCAGGGCTACGCTGCTGCGGGTGATGCTCCCCTGCGCCTTGTTGAAGGCGGTGTAGGCGGCGCTGGTCGGCGTTCCACCCGAGGTCGCGCCGGTGCGCGCCGAGCCTTGGCCCAGCAGCCCGAAGGTCGCCGTCGCAGCGCCGGTCGGCGTGAAGTCCAGCTCCAGCGTGTCCGCGCGCACGCCGGTGCACACGTCGAAGGACGGCACGTCCGGATAACCGATCTCCATCGCGTTGCTCGGCAGTGCGGCCGCGCCCGAGGCGAAAGTGTGGATGAAGTTGGTCGTGCCGGTGGTGGTCGGCGCACCGAGCAGTAGCCGCAGCCAGTGGCCGATGTTGACCAGATCGACTGGCACCACCGCCTGGCCGGCGACCGTCACCGTGTCGAGGAAGGGCGCAGCGGGGTCCCGGTTGCTGCCCACGCCGATGACGTCGGCATCCAGCAGAGGCTGCTCGGCGCCGAGATCGCAGGACAGGAAGGGCATGCGCCGCCAGTTGCTGCCGGGTGCGGTGCCGTAGGTCGTCTCGGGCAGCATGAGCAGGCGGCAATTCGCGCCGATGGCACGAGGCATGGGCTTTCTCCTGGAAAGGGATCAGGCCAGCGGCGAGCCGGCAACGGTGAACCAGAGGGTGACGGGGACGGCAGCGGCGCGGGCCGCGGCCGCGCCTTCGAACTCGACATCCTCGAAGGACGCGCTGCCCGGCTGCGCCCACTCGACGGCGCCGCCGAGGGTGCGGTTGGCGTTGATGGCAGCGGCGACATCCACCAGCAGCGCATCGAGCAGGGCGTTGCGCGCGGCGGGCGTGGCGCCAGCGACGGTGATCTCGACCTCTGCGCGGTACTCGATCTGCCAGGCCAGCGGCGAGAGGATGGGCGTCTCCTCGACCGTCTCGCCATCGCGCATCACGACCAGCCCACCGGCGGGGATGCGCTGCGGGATGGTCTCGCCCCGCAGCACGGTCGGCGCCGGGTTCCGAACGGCCAGGGACGTTACCAGCCGGCTGTGCAGCGCCGCGATGGCAGTCTCGCGGGCGCTCACGCGGCCCTCCCGCTCTCACGTTCCCAGGCCGCCACGAAGCGCCCCGGCAGCCGGCGCAGCCCGCGCTCAGCCGCACCCCGCACGTCGAGCCGCTTGGCGAGCTTCACCTGGGGCAGCAGCAGGAACATCGGCACCATCCCCTGCTCCAGCAGGCCGCGGGCCCAGGCCTCGCGCCCCTTGCGGTTGGCGGTGCCAACTTCTGTCACGCCGCCCGCCACCAGCCGCGTGCGCCGCCGCCGCCCGGTCTGCTCGCCCTGCCGCAGTGGCAGGCACCAGACAAAGCCGCGCCCAGACTTGAACGGCCGGAGGAACGCCTGGCCGGATGCGACCATCTGCACCGGCGTGACGCGCATGCCCTTCTCACCGCGACCGCGCCTGCCGCGCGCCGCGTTGAAGCCAGTGGGGATCGCCAGGAACTTCCGACCACCCTTGGCCCGGATCAGCGCGCCACGCTCGAAGGCGTCGATGACTTTCGGCACCTTCGTGAAAACTAACCCCGCCGGCCGCAGTGACTGCCCGGACCGGGGAAAGATCATCGATCGCCAGGCATTGGCGATGCCGCGCGCGTTGCCGGAAAAGGCGGTGGTGACCTGCCGGCGGAGCTCGGTCTTCACCTGATCGGTCTCGGCGCGGATGGCAGTCATGGCCGCGCGCTCGCCAGCCCGCACCTCGTCGGCCAGCACCTTGCGAAGGTCGCCGGCGATGCTGGCGCCGAGGCGCATGGATCAGCGCCCACCGAACTTGCGGCTGAGGGTCCGCAGCAGCAGGTCGTGCAGTGCGGCATAGCCCAGCGTCCCGGCGAGCCAGGCCACGGCGAACAGCCACCAGCCGTCGAGCTCGAAGGCATGCGCGATCAGCCAGGCGCCGGTGCCGAGGCTGCCGCCCGCCAGCGCGTGCAGCAGGTAGGCGCGGGTCAGCAGCGGCCGGTCGGTGGAGGAGAAGCGCGCCATCGCCCCGAGCGCACCGAGGGCGCCGGCGAGCAGCGCCTCGCCGACAATGCCGCCGATGCGCTCCGGGTCGATCATGGTGGTGCTCCTATCGGCGGCAGAAGACGCGCCAGGCGATGCCCGCGGCGTCCCGCTCGGCGTGCTGGACGATCAGGGTGTCGGCGCCGAGGGTGAAGGTGTCGTCGGCATCGACCGCGGGCAGCACGGCCATGGCGACGGTCAGTACGTCGCTGGCCTGGATGACGCTGGTGCCGAAGGCGTCTCCAAGCCGATCGGGTGCCGAGCGGACCACGCGGAGCAGGACCGGCGCCCCGATCCCCCCTGCGCGATAGCTGGCATTCGTACCGATGTTCGGGTCTGCGGCCAGCGCGTCCATGGCCGCGGCGAAGGCGCTCACGCTGGCCGCCGCAGCCGCCAGGCGAGCACGCCGATCATAGCCGCCACGATGACCGCAATGGCGACGACCGGCGCCAGCGTGCCCAGCGCCTGGATGGCGGGTGCAGCCTGCGCCACGGCGGTGGCGATGCCCGCCGCACCCACCAGCACTGCACCGCGGCCGGTTCCCGTGGCCGCCGCGACCTCGCGGCGCGTTGCCGGCGCGGCTGGCGGAACCCCTGCGAGCCTCAGCGACCGATCGATGACGCCGGCCGGATAGGCCAGCCCGGCGCATTCATGGTGGATGATGGCCTCGACCAGCGGGCGCAGGTGATCGTGCCGATGCAGGTCGACCGCATCGTCCGGCCCGACGCCAATGCGCTGCGCCACCACGGCGATGTACGTGGCGGTGTCGTTCTCCACCTTGGGCGCCCAACGTTCGATGATCGCGCGTGGCGTCCGCAGCTTGTGCCGGTCCTGGTAGGTGACCAGCAGGGCCGCCAGCGCGCGGATGCCGAGCTCGTGGCTGGTGAAGCGGCAGAACCGCCCATCCGAAGGCGGATCGGCCAGCCCCTGCCATTTGTTGGCGGGGACGTGCTCGATGTTGCCCGGGTTGCGGTTGCGATAGCCCCGCGTGGCCTTGGGATCGATACTCACGTCCCGATTGCCGGCACGCGGTTGAGCCACGCCCGGACGGTGGTGTCCGCGGCGAGCGCGGCCAGGGTGGCGATGCCGACCTGGAAGTTGCCGGTCGCCGTGGTGGTGATGCGGCGGTTGGTGTTGTCCCAGAAGACCCGGGCGCCGGCGGTGATGGCGAGCGCCGGTTCCTTCGTGATGTCGAACACACCCTGGGTGGCGGCCTCGATGACGGCGTTCTGCGCGCCGTCGACGGCGGCCACGCCGAAGAGCGCGCCGACGAGGACGCCCTGGCCGGAGAGGATGCCGCCCGCATAGGGAACGGCGATGGCCAGGCTGTTGCCCGGCTGGACGTAGTTGCGCATGGGATTGGCGTCTCCAGAAACGCAGAGGGCGTCCCGAAGGACGCCCTCTGCATGGGTTCACGATGGGAGAGAGGAGCCGGGATCAGGTGCCCGGGTTGAACCAGGCGCCGCGCCAGTCGATGGCGCCCACGCCGAAGTCGAAGATCACGCTGACCTCGACACCGTCCACACCCTGGACATTGCCGGTGGTGACCTGCGGCCCCTCGGCCCCGTTGAGGTAGCCGTAGACGTAGACCGGCGCCGCGAAGGGGTCGGAGAACAGGTACCAGCGGTTGGCCGGGATGAGCGGCTCCACCAGCGGCTGCACGAAGCCGGCGTAGACATTGGCGTTGCTGGTCTGCGTCGCCTGGACCGAGACCGTGAGCTGGCGCGCCGCGAGTTCCTGGTTCGGCCCGACCAGCAGGCGCATCTGCGAGCCGACCGCAATGGGCAGGCCGTCCAGCGTGCGCTGGCGCATCACCGCGGCACGCCCCAGCGCGAGATTGCCCAGGTCGAGCAGCGTGCCGGCGGTGGCCTTGTTCAGCCGCGCGGCGCCGGTGGCAAAGACTGGGGCCGCGCCGGTGACCAGCGTCGGGCCGTCGCCGGTGGCGCTGTTCACCAGGGCATAGGCCGTCGCATTCTCGAAGTCGGCGACGCGCCGGCCGATCATGCTGGCGAAGTCGGTGAAGGCGCCGAGATCGTCGTTCACCAGCATCTGCCGCGTGACGCGGATGCGCCGCGCGAAGGTCTGCAGGAACACCAGCTCCTGGCTCTCGGACATGGTGCCGGCCTGGATCTCGCCGTTCTCGGAGAGCGCCACGAGGTTGGGGAAGTCGCCCACGCGCAGGTGGCGGTGCGGCTTGAAGTCGCGGAAGTCGCGGCGGAGGAACAGCGTGCGGTAGGTCGGCTGTGCCGGGGCATAGGCCGCGAGCAGCATCTTGTTGGCCGCGGCCGAGAGCAGCGCCGGGAAGTCGCTGGTGGTGTGGAAGGCGCGCTCGGCGAGGATGGTGGGGTTGCGGGGGATGTTGCGCTCGCCGCGGGCGCGGAGCAGTTCGCCCATCATGTCGGAGGGGCGCCAGCCCATGAACTCGACGTGGCGTCCGGCGCCAGGGCCGGTGTTGGGCGCCTGGTAGCCGGGCATGGAACGGGCGGCGAGCGCCTCGGCCATGGCGTCGAGCAGGCTGGCCGGATCGTCCTGGCCGGGGCCGGTCTCCGGCCGCGCCGGCAGGGAGGGGCGCGGCGCGCTCTGGGCGAAGGCGTCCCAGAGGCGACCGCGCAGCACCTCGGGCGAGATGCGGTCGCGGATGGCGGCCTCGCGCATGGCGTCGAGCATGTCGGGGGTCACCAGGCCGCGGGCGGCGGTGAGGACCGGCTCATAGGCGGCGATGCGCTCGACGGCGGCGCGCTCCGCCTCGGCGCGGATGGCGTCGAGGTCGGGGGCCGGCGGCGCGGCACGGGTCGGCTCGGGCGGAGCGGTGGGCGGGGTGGCGGGCGTCGTGGTCACGGGGCTCTCCTGGGGCATGGTGGTGGGCGACGCAGCGGGCGGCGCCGGCGCAGGATCCGGCAAAGCCGGCGTCGTCTCGGGCATGGGTGGTTCCTCGGGGATGGTCAGGGCAGGTTCGATGGCCGTGGCGGGGGTGCCCTGATCCCCCTCGCCACGGATCACGGCCAGGCCGTCCACCGGGACGGGCACGATCGAGATCTCGTAGGGCTCCCAATCCACCGCGCGATGGATGGTCTGGCCGGTGGCGGCGTCCGGCCGCGGCTCGTAACGGTGTACCCGGTAGCCGACACTGACGGATTGCAGCGTGCCGTCGGCAACGCGCTGCCAGACCGGCTCCACGTCATCGGCGCCGCTGAATTGCAGCGTGGCGTAGCCGCGGCCGGCCTCGAGGCGGGCGGCGGTGACACGGCCCAGAACATCACGTGTGCCGGCACGGCGGTGGGTGTCGAGCACCGGCGCGCGGCCCGAGCGCAGCGCGTCCATGCGCACCGCCTCGGGCCGCATGTCGAGTTCCTCGATGATGGGACCGAGGGGTGGGACGAAGTTGCGGGCCCGCGCACCGGTGCTCCACACCACCTCGACGGTGCGGGCCGCGCGATTGACTGTGACGGGCGCGGCCAGCGCGCGGCAGGCCACGATCGACTGCCCAGCGGCGGGAAGTCGATCGGGCAATGGCGTGGCCTCCGGCGCGGAGATGCCTCCGCCCGGCTCGATCGGTTCGGTCATGTCGAAGAATCCTGGGCTTAGGGCGCCGTGAAGCCCTGGAGGTTGGCGATCACCACCGCCCCCGCCGTCACCGCCTGGATGTTCAGCGCGGCATTGGCCGTGGTGCGTAGGGGTGTCGGGAAGTCGATGTTGGTGGGGCCGAGATTGGCCGGCAGCAGCGCGCGCCAGACCGGCGTGACGCCGTCGCGGATCTGGAACTCCGAGGCCGTGGCGCTGGCGTTCTGGACCTGCATGCCGGTCACGTAGCGGCGGATGCCGGCGCCGGCCGCGGCCTGCACCGCGGTGTCGCTGCCGGTGGCGATGCCGGCCATCGGCCCCGCATAGGTCCAGTCCGCCTCCGGGATGGCATAGGGCTTGGTGACGATCGCGCCGATCAGCGTCGCCAGCAGGTCGACACCGCGCGCGGTGGTCACCGCCACCGGGTTGGCGGAGTAGCCCGTGGCAGCGAGCACCGGCACCGCGCCGGCCGTGTTGCGCGCCTGGCCGCCGACCACGCTCAGCGCGGGGGCCGCGGCGGTCAGCACGTTCACGCCGATCCCCTGGCCGGCGACGGCATTGGCGCGGCCTGCGGTGATCGCGGTGGTGAGCTCGGCATAGTCGGAGATCGAGACGAATTGCAGCCGGAGATCGGTGTTGGAGGCCGGCGCCAGATTGCGGCTGATCGTTGCCCAGCCGGTGTTCACATAGGCGCCGGTGAAGGTGGAGCCGACCAGGTCGAAGTTGTTCGCGTCGATCACCGTGATGGTGAAGGTGCCGTTTGCCCCCGGCACGCCGGCGACATTGGCCACCGTCACAGAATCCGAGGTCGCATAGCCATGGGCAGCGCGGGTGATGCGCACCGCGCTGCTGCCGTTGTTGGCCACCGCCGAGATGCCGTGGAAGACCTGCCGGTTCCGCACGCGGATGCGAAAGCGATACAGCGCCGCGGGGTCGGGCAGCTGCTGCTGGCGCGCGTAGGAGCTGGCGCGCAGCCCGGTGCCGTCCAGCGCGCGACCATGGAAGTAGCATTCGTCGCTGTTGGGCTCGAGCTCCAGCACCGACCAGCCGGCCGGGGCCGTGGTGGGGATGGTGACGCCCGAGGCGGTGCCAAGCCGCGGCGCGCCATCGCTGCCCACCTCATAATTGGCGAGCGTGGCGCTGATGCCGTCCAGGCGCCAGGCAACGATGTTGCGCTCGTCGGGCTGGCTGGTCTCGGGCGTGACGCTCACGAGTTCCAGCCAGGCCGTCTGACCTGCGATGCGCTGGCTGAGGTTCAGCGCGACCATCGCGCGCAGCGGCAGCATGAAGCTCTGGCGGCTGAGCAGGACCAACTCGTCGTCGAGCGTGGTGCCAGTGGAGATCTGCGCGGTGCCGTTGGCCACGACGAGGGCCATGCCGCTGCCGGTGGACAGCACCTCCCAGCGGGTCGGGTTGATGGTGTCGCCGCCAAAATTGTCGCGGAAGCGCCGGCGCATGCTCTTCACCCGCAGCATATCGTCGGCCCAGTCATAGCCGCCTGGGATCATGGGGGAGCTCCTGTGGAAGTGGCCGGCGGCTCGGCGCGCGGACTGGCTGCACCGGTGGCGGCGATCTCGATGGCGGCGAGCTGGGCGGCGTCCTGGGCAGCACCGGATTTCGCGACGCGGCGCGGATCGCTGTCGAGCGAGAGACCCGCCTCGTCGAGCAGGGCGTTGGCCTCGCGGATCATCTCGACGACCTGGCGGAAGTCGTAGCCGAAGGCGCCCACCGCCTCGGGCTGCGGCACGAAGCCGGCCCGGACCTGCGCGATGAGGGCGGTGGTGTCTTTGAGCGGGTCGATCATCTCGTGCGCGGGCGGGACGTGGGACAGGCCTTCCGGCACGTCCGCGCCCCACAGCCCGAGCAGCGCACCCTGGGCGTGGAAGCGCTCTGCAATCGGCCGCACCAGCATCGGGATCAGCATGCCGTACTGCACCTGCTCGCAGAGGCGGCGGAACTCGATCTTGCCGGCGCGGAGTGACGAGTAATTCGCCTGGGTGAGATCGCCGGCCACCTGGTCGTAGGTCAGGCCCGTGCCGACGGCGGAGGCTTCCAGCGCGTGGCGGGCAAAGGCCGCATGCGATCCACCCCCACTCGGATTGACCACCTCCACGGATCCCATGCCCCGGCGGTAGAGGATCATGCCCGGCTCGAAGCTCTCGACCGTCCGCCCCTGCGCGTCGCGAAGCAGCCCCGACGCCGGGCCGGTCATGGCGTCGTCGCCATCCTCCGACACCACCGCGGCCAGGCACGCCTCGATCTTGGCCTTCATCAGCAGCGCAGCCTCGTAATCGCCGAGATCGCGCAGGCGAGTGAGCACCGGCGCCAGCCAGGAGACGTCGCGCAGCTGGCCGGGCCGGCGCTTGCGGTAGATGTGCAGCACGTCGCGAGCGGGGACGCGCTGGCTGCTCATCCAGGTCGCACCACCCGGCAGAGCCCAGGACGCGCCTGGGTGCACGCGGTGCAGCCAATAGCCGACCGGCTCCCCCGCCTCGCCCAGGCCGATCCCTTGCAGCGTGGGGATGCCCTCGATGACGCCCTGGCGCGCCGTATCGAGGTGGTCGCTCTCCAGCACCTGCAGCCGCAGGCCGATCGGGTTCGCCGGCGTGATGTCGGCGGGCAGCAGGCGGACGAAGCATTCGCCGCTCTCGACGACGGCGCGCATGACCAGCGCCTGCAGGCCATAGAGGTCGAGGCGCCCCTCCGCGTCGCAGGCGGTGCTGTCGGACCAGCGCCGCCACGCCTCGGCATGGGGTTTGTCCGGCCAGCGGGTTGTGATGCCGGCGCCGACGGCATTTCCAGTCCAGAGATCGACAATGCGGGCGGCATACGGGTCGTTGCGCACGGCGTCACGGGCGCGGCGCGCCACGGTGGGCGCGGCGGCACCGACCTCGGCCGTGGCGCTGCTGCCCGAGGCCGCCCAGCTCGAGGCCCGAGTGTCCTGCGCGGCGGCATAGCCACGCAGCGCGTGCCATGCATCGCGGAGACGCCCCATCACCTGCTGCCCTCGCGCGAGAAGCTGGCGAAGGTCACGTTCGGGCGACGGGCGGCGGCGTTCTCCGCGGCGTGGAGGACGGACAGGGCGCGGTCGAGTTCGTCCAACGAGCGGTACTCCACCGTGCGGCCGTCGAGGGTCACGCGCGTGGTTCCGCCGGTGAAGGCAGCCGCCAGGACGGCGGCACGGGTGCCGGCAGGCTGCGCCAGCGCCCAGGCGAGGACGGTCGGGTCCATCACGTCCTCCTTTCAGCGAAGCCAGCCGTTGCGCGGCGCCAGCCAGCCCCGCGGGCGCTGGGTGTCGGGTCCCGGTGCCGGCGCGGCCTGCGACGCAGGCGATGGGTCCGGGACATTCCCGGCGGCGGGAGCCTCGCTCGGTCGCAGCGGGGCATCGGCGATCTGGTCCCGCAGCTGCTGCCAAAACCGATCGCCATAACGGTCGGCGCCGAGCAGCCAGAGCGCCGCACGCGCCAGCACCGCGCAGTCCAGCGCCTCATTGCGTTGCCGCAGCTTGGCCCATTCCTGCCGCGCGAAGCCCCGCCGATCCTTCGTGGTGCGCAGCTGCTCCGCGACCAGCTGCTTGACCCACTCCGCCTCGGTCGCGCGCGGCAGATGCACCCAGCCAGGCGGGAGCTCCTCAGCATCCCCGCGGCCGAGCCAGAGCCGGCGATAGAGATCGGCCTTCCAGGTCGAGACCGACACGGTCCAGAGCTTCAGACCGCGCCGCAGCTTCTGGCCGTTGACCAGCGCATCCACCGGCGTCGGCCCTTGGACCGGCTGCGCCCGGTTCCAACCGTCTACGCCCTTGGTCGGCGCGATGCGCGGATCGCGCAGCCGCCGAAGATGGCCGTAGACGGCAGCTGTATCGCGGCCACCGGTGTCGACGCAAAGCCGGGCGATGCGCATGGCGCCGCCGCCGTGCCGCGGCCAGTCGCGCGCCAGCACCCGGGCGAGTTCGTCCCAGGGCTCGCGATCCCGCGGGCTGCCAGGGATGACCACATGGTCGACGAGCCAGGACGAGAAGCCCTCCGCCCAGCCCCAGACGTCGCATTCGAGGCGATCGTCCTGCACGTCCACGCCCGCGGTCAGCACGAGCGCGCCGGGCGGCACCACGCCCATCGAAAAGTCCTCGCGCCGCTCGACCAGGCGCTCCCAATCCGGCGCCTCACCCTGCTCCTGCCAGGTTTCGCCCAGGACGGTGTTCTTGAAGGTCTTGATATCCTCGGGCTTGCCCTGGGCTGCCTCCCAATCGCGGGCGATCTGCTCCCAGGACAGCCAGCCCACAGGCGAATAGAGCGCCGAGATGTGGAAACCGATGGTGTGCGGGTCCTGGCCCTCGGCCGTCGCGCGCCATTCACCGCCGCTGAGCATCGCGGTCTTTTCATGCTCCTGCATCGGGTGGTCGCAGGCAGTGCAATGATACCGCGCGGTCTCCGGCGCCCCTTTCTCCCAGAGCAGCCGCTCAAAGCGCAGCCACTGCATCTCCCCGCAGGCCGTGCACGGCACGAAGAAACGCCGCTGGTCGGAGGCCTGGTACTCCCGCTCGATCCGGCTGCGGCCCGCGATGGTGGGCGTGCTGACCAGGAACGCCTTGCGGCGCCAGCCGAAGGTCCGCGCCCGAGCCTCGGCGAGCGCGATCGGGTCGCCCTCGCCGGCGACATCGCCGGGATAGGCATCCACCTCATCGAGGAACAGGAACCGCGCCGTCATGGAGCGCAGCCCGACCGCGCTGTTCGCGCCCGTCAGCACGAGGATGCCGCCGGGGAATTCCTTCGACAGCATCGTGTCGCCGCTGTCGCGCGCACGGGCTGGTGCCACACGCTCGCGCAGCGCCGGCGTTTCCTCTAGCAGCGGGTCGATGCGCTGCCTGGAAAACCGCTTGGCCAGTTCCACGGTCGGCTGCACCGCCAGCGCGGGTGCTGGCACATGGTGCATGATGTAGCCGAGCCAGTTATTGCCGCTTTCCGTGGCGCCGACCTGCGCACCCTTCATGAACACGACGCGCCGGGCGGGATGCACCGCGGACAGCGCGTCCATCACGTCCTTGAGGTAAGGCGTGCGGCTGGTGCGCCACGGGCCCGGCTCGGCCGAGGCGCGGCTGCCGAGCATGCGATGGCGCTCGGCCCATTCCGATACGGTGAGCTGCGGCGGCGGCCGGAGCATGGCGCCGACACGCCGGCGCGCATGCTCACGGCTGCGGAGACCGATTCCCTCCGAGGCCTGCTGGATCGAAGCGATCGGCCGCCTCCGTCAGCAGGTCGTTGATGTGGCTCTGCAGGATGGTCTGCAGCAGATGCGGGTCGACGCTGATCTCAGCGGCGATCAGGCCGGAGACCCGGGCCGGCCAGTTCAGCAGCGCGTCGCGCATGGTGCTGCCGATCTCGTCGAGCGCGGCATTGGCCTCGGTGACATCGACCAGGCGGCGCTTGGTCTCGTCCAGCGAGAGGCGCTGCGCCTCCACCTTCAGGGCGAGCTGCGCGACCTTCAGCCGGGCGAACGGCGTGCCGTCTGCGCCAACACCGCTGGCCAGGGGCGAGCGGGCGGGATCGGCGGTTTCGGTCAGGCGGCGGCGGGTCTTGTCGATGTCCCACTGGCCGTCCGGTTCACGGGCGATGCGGCCCGCGCGTTCGGCTTTGTGGATGGCGGTGTCACTGACGCCGAGGCGTCGCGCGGCCTCGCGTGTGGAGGCGGTCAGTTCCGGCATGGCGGCGACCTCCCGCCGCACGTGATGGTCAGCACGAGCAAGGGCCCGCTACCGTCCGGTGGCGGGCCCTCGACGTGTCCGGCTCCGTGGTCAGGCCGGCAGGTGGTAAATGGTGAAGGAGCCCTTCGCCCCCGTCTTGTTGGGGCCGACCATCCGCTCGCGCGACATCACCTCGACCGCGTGGCCCTTCTTCTTCAGCCCGGCGAAGAAGCCGCGGACCGTGTGCTGTGCCCAGCCGGTTGCCTCGGCGATCTGCGCGACGGTCGCGCCCTCGGCCCGGCGCAGCATGGCCAGCACCTGCTCCTGCTTCGTGCCCTCCCGCGGCTTGCGCGGCGCTCCGGCCTCGCGCGGGGCGCGGGCCGGCTTGCCAGCGAGCAGGGTGCGCAGCGCCTCCATCGGGGCATCGAGCGCGGCGATCATGTCCGTGGCGCGGTTGGCCTCGTCATCCCAAGCGGCGAGCACCGCCGCGGCAGCGCCGCGCAGGCTGGTGCGCGGCGTGGCGCTGCGCACCGCCAGGGCCTGGTCGAGCATGGCGATCTCCTCCGTCAGGGGCGCGGGCTGGGCGGCTTCAGCGACCTTGGCGTCCTGTGTCGCGGGCTCCGCGGCGGGCGCCACCGTGGGCGCCGTGTGGGGCACGCTGCCCTCGATGCCCGAGCAGTCGGGCTCGCCGGCCCCCGCGTCGCCCTCGTTCGGGTCGATGCCGATGGCGCGCAGCCCCTCGTCGGTGATGCGCGCCACGATCCAGGTGCCGTCGTCGTCCTGGCGCCAGCCGAGACCGACATGCTCCCGCGGCGCGTTGATCTCGGTCAGAAGGTTGTTCTTGATCAGGCTGCGGAACACCGCGTTGCGGGCCGCGGCCGGCAGGGTCTTCGGCGCGCGGGCCAGGCCCATCTCGTGCTGCGCGGCGGCGCTGAGGATCACGCGCTGGCTGTCGGAAAGCTTGGTCATCCTGGTGGTCTCCGGTTCCGGGTGCCGACCATCGGCCCCTACTGCCGGGAGCCCCGCCGGCGCTGCCGGTCGGGGCGGTGCGGAAGTGGCCCGCGTCAGGCTTCGTATTCGCCGCGGCGGAAATGCCCGTCCGCGATGTCCTTCAGCTTCGCGGTGGCGTCCGAAAGCCAGGCGGCCTCGCCCCAGAGCACCGTCTCCGGATCCGCGCCGAAGTGGTCCGCGCTGGCCTGGGTGAGTTCCGCTAGGAGAGCGTCGAATTCGGCCTTCTTCGCCAGGAAGGCGGCCAGGCTGTTCTCCTGGTTGCGGGCGGCGCGGGCTTCGCGGTCGGTCATGGTGGTCTCCGTCTGTTGCTGCAGGGCATCCCCTGCGTGTGACGGACCATTCGCGCTGTGGCGCGCACGAGCCAAGCAAGATGCAGCGTTATCTTATTGCTATGATTGAGCTTCTTGGATCGTCAGATGATCCTGGCTGCTCCGAAGACCGGCGCCCTGGCGCAGAGCAACTGAGGGGCCATGTCTGCGGCATGCACACGTCCAGCGCAGCGCCCACCACGACCGTCTACTACGATGGCGCGTGCCCGATCTGCTCACGCGAGATCGCCCAGTACCGCAAGGTCCAAGGTGCGGAACGGCTCGACTTCGTCGACGTCACAGCGTGCGATGCGAATGGTCTCGGCCCTGGCCTGTCGCGCGACGCGGCACTGGCGCGCATGCATGTCCGGCGCGCCGACGGCAGTCTGGCGTCCGGTGCCGCCGCCTTTGCCGAAATCTGGCAGCAGCTCCCGAAGCTCGCATGGGCCGGGCGGCTCGCAGCATCGCCGGTCGTGCTTCCCGTCCTCGAGCTAGGATATCGCCTCTTCCTGCGCGTCCGCCGCCTCTGGCGGTGACAAGCTACGTCGAGGCGGCAGCCCGGCACGACGCGATGTCCGCGAAGACCCGCTCGTCACCCTCCAGCACAGCCGCCTCGCTGGTCGTCTCCTGCCAGCGCCGCACGATGACATCGGCATAGGCGGGGTCGATCTCCAGCAGCACGGCGCGCCTGCCGGTGCGCTCCGCTGCGATCAGGGTCGTGCCGGAGCCACCGAAGCAGTCCAGCACGGTGTCGCGCGGCTTGCTGCTGTTGCGGATGGCCCGCTCCACCAGCGCCACCGGCTTCATGGTGGGATGCAGGTCGTTCCGCGCCGGCTTGTCGAAGTGCCAGACGTTCCCTTGGTCGCGAGCGCCGCACCAGTAGTGCTGCGCGCCGGCCTTCCATCCGTAGAGCATCGCCTCGAACTGCTGGTGGTAGTCGGCGCGGCCGAGGGCGAAGGTGTTCTTCGCCCAGATGATGGTGCTGGACCACTTGCCGCCCGCCTCCTGCCAGACGCGATGCAGCGTCGGCCATTCGGAGGAGGACATGCAGACGTAGCAGGCGCCCTTGGTCACGGAGAGCAGGTTGGCCAGCGCGGGGCGCAGGAACTCCGGAAAGCCGCCGCCGAGCGCGTCATTGGCGATGGTCATCTTCGCCGCCGTGCCGCCCTCGTAGGCGACATTGTAGGGCGGATCCACGAAGCCCATGTCGGCCAGGTGACCGGCACCGAGGGCGCGCTGCACGTCCTCGATCTTGGTGGCATCGCCACAGAGCAGCCGGTGCTCGCCGCAGCGCCACAGATCACCGGTCCGGCTGACGGGCAACACGGGCGGTGGCGGGGCGTCATCGGCATCATCGTCGAGACCGGCATCGGCCGCGGCCAACAGCCGGTCGAGCTCCATGCCGGAGAAACCGAGCACGTCCAGGTCGACCACCGCCTCGTCCCTGATGCGCGCAATCTCGGCGGCCAGCAGCGCCTCGTCCCAGCCGGAGTTCAGCGCGATCTGGTTGTCCGTTAGGCGGAGGGCACGCGCCTGGGCGGGAGAGAGATGGCCCAGTCGCAGCACCGGTACGGAGGCGAGCCTGAGCTGCTTCGCCGCCATGACGCGGCCGTGGCCGGCAATGAGCACGCCTTCGGCGTCGACCAGCACTGGATTCACGAAGCCGAACTCGGCGATGGAGGCAGCGATCTGCGCCACCTGGGATGGCGAGTGCGTCCGCGCGTTCTCGGCATAGGGGACCAGCGCTGCGACCGGCAGCGTGGAGACAGCGAGATCAGGCAGCATTCGCGGTGACCTCCTGCCTCGCTGCGGCGACCGCGTCGTAATCGCGCCCGTCATCGGCCAGCGTCACCGGCATGTCCGGGTGCAGCATCCTCCACCGCGCCACGGCCAGGTCGACATAGGCCGGCGCCAGCTCGATCGCCCGCACGCGGCGACCGGTGCGCTGGCCGGCGATGATGGTGGTGCCAGCGCCAGCGAAAGGCTCGAACACCACGTCGCCCTCATCGGCATAGGCACGCATCACGAAGTCAGGCAGCGCGACCGGAAACACCGCGGGATGCTCTGTCTCGATGCCGCGGGCCTTGTGCCGCGTGATGCGCAGCACGTTGTCCGGGATCCGGGTTTCCTGGACGCCTTGGCCGGCGTGCTGCCATTCGCCGACGGTGCCGTCCTTCGCGCGCAACCCACCCTTCTCCGAGTTGACGTGCCCCGCCCAGCGGCAGGGGATGATCTTGTTCGGGCGGCGGGCCTCACGATTGAAGTGGAACAGGAGCTCGAAGGCGGGCGACAGCCGCCCGTTCCAGTCGCCCGGCAGGCCCGGCCCCTGGTCCCAGGTGTAGAGCCCGAAGCGGCGCCAACCGCGGGCGCGCATCCAGTCGAGCCAGCCGGACCAATAGGGCTGCCACTCATTGTCGCGATGGATCAGCCCAAGGTTCACCAGCACCTGGCCATCGGGTCGCATGACCGCGTCGAGATGCTGGAACACACCCTGCATCAGCGCATCCCAATCCGTGACGCCGCCGGTGGTGTAGTCCCGCTGGTTCCCATAGGGCGGGGAGGTGAACAACAGCGCCGCACGGTCATCGCCCATGACGCGCGCCACGCTGGCGGCGTCGGTGCTGTCGCCGCAGAGCAAGCGGTGCTCGCCGAGCAGCCAGAGATCGCCCGGTCGGGTGACGGCCTGGCGCGGCGGCTCCGGATCGGCATCGGCGGGATCGTCCGCCGGCTCCTCCCCGTTGCCCGCCGCGCCAGTCGCGCCGCCCCCCTCGGCGGGATCCGCGGACAGAGCCTCGGGCGCGTCGCCGTCGGACACGGCATCTCCAGCCGCCGCGAGGATGTCCGCGAGCTCATCCGCCGAGAAGCCTAGCGCGCCGAGGTCGATCTCCTGCGTCGCCTGCACCGCGGCGAGCGCATCGCGCAGCAGCGCCTGGTCCCAAGTCGCGTTCTCCGCGATACGATTGTCGGCGAGCCGCAGCGCCTCCTTCTGCGCCGCGGACAGATGCCGCAGCACGATCGTCGGCACTTTGGCCATGCCGAGCGCGGACGCCGCCTCAAGCCGACCGTGGCCGGCGATCAGCACGCCGTCCTCGTCCACCAGCAGCGGGTTGGTGAAGCCGAAGGCCAGCATGCTGGCCTTGATCTGCTCCAGCTGCTCGGCGCTGTGGACGCGAGCATTGCCGGCATGCGGGCGCAGCTCCGCCACCGGACGCAGCAGGATCTTCGCCGCCATCCAGGGGAGCGTCATCGGGCCATCCAGATTTCGGAGTGGGTGCAAACTATGCCGCCGCGAGTGCAAACCGTGCGCGGCATGGTTTGCGGGCTATCTGGCTGATCGCACGGGGAAAGGGCTGCAAACTGCAACCCTGTTTTATGGCCTGACGCTAGCGATGTTGCGCGCTTCCGCCCCCCGCATACAGCGGGGCCGGGAAGGAACCATCGGCTCGAGAGCCACTGTCTCGTCTGAGCGACGCTGCGGCTCTTGAGCCGCGCTGCGGTCGCACCCTTTCCAGGTGTCCAGATGATACGCCGTGTGGATTTCAGTGCGCAACGCGACAATCTTTCGCTGCGCTACTCAATTTCGCTTTCTGCGTCAGCCTTGGCAGTCTTTGCTGATTGCTCCACACGCGCGTATCCGGTCCGAACGCAACGATCCCACGTTCAGCCGGCCGAGCGCCGTTCACCGTCCCCCGAAACACCAGGAGGTTGCAGAAGGGCATTGACTAACTTAAGGGGCATCATCAGCGACATGAGCCACCTTAAATGCCCCTTCCCCTGAACTCGCTGTTTCAAGTTCTCTTCAAGGTAAAGGCCGGAAACGGCAATCACGAAGAAGACTGGAGTACGGCATTTAGTGTGGTCTATCAGAATAATCCGGTTCTCGTGACTACGCGGCATACGTTCATGAAGGCAAAATTGGGACCGCTCCTACCTATAGCTATACGGACGGAGGGTGAGGATTGGACGCTGCCTCCTGTTGACATCCAGGTAGTGGCTCATCCAGTAGCCGACTTATGCATGCTTCTGGCCCCAAATGGGTATGGCAGGGCGCTCAATCCCATGACGGTCCTCGATCTCCAAAAGCTGCCTGCAGGTGATTCACTGGAGGTCCAAGGCTTTCCAGGGCAAACTAGGTACAATATTGTACTGCCGGCTCCTTTGAAATTCTCGGGCACTTTAAAAGGTGCTCCATCTACCCGAACCATAGGACGGCATCGTCTAGTCACGGCCATGACAAATTTACCAGAACAGCATGGACTTTCCGGTTCGCCGATTGTCGCAACCAATAGCGGTGGCGTCGTGGGTGTGTACTCATCTGGGTTTGGAAGCGGAGCGATTATTGCGGACGCTTCGCAAATCGCTGAACTCTGACGCCTACCCGCGGTGGAGCCTGTCGGCTAACAACCTAAGCGGCCCATTCGCAACGCCCACAACATTTATGCCATGGGTGGCCTCACGCCGCCCTTGTCCGCGGCACGAGCCCGAAGTGCCCCGCCAGCACGCTGAGCGTCGCCACCAGCATGCCCTGCGCCTGCGGCGGCGCGACGGGGCGTCCGCCCCATCCCTGGCGCATCGCCCACTCCCGCACGGACATCTCCAGGCCGACGACGTGCCACGCGCAGGAGCCGGCTGCGCTGTCATGGCCGCCGAGGGCATCTAGGGCCGCCCCGATCTTGCGGCGTGCGTCCATGTGATGGTCGGACAGGGTGTCGGCGGTCTGGCCTGGCAGGCGGACCAGCACCGACTTCGACATGCCATCCAGGGCGGCGCTGCGGAACAGGGCGCGGAAGTAGCCGCCAGCGTCGTGCATCTGCTGGGTGATCGTCCCGTTCGCCAGCATCATGCCTAGCGTGTCCACGGCGCGACGATGCTGCACTGGGCTGCCCGTCTCCGGATCGGCGTCGCGGATCGGGTCCGAGAAGCCGCCATGCTGGAGCCGCCACTTCGAGGGGCCCATCGATTCCTTCTGCTTCGTGGTCTTCGCCTTCCGCTTACCGGCCATGAGTCTTCTCCTGCTGCCGTGGGCCCCAGCGGCGCACGGCTTCGTTCTGGATTGCCTGGCGCAGCCAGGGATCGGTGATGTCCTCGAGGTGCAGCGACACGACGCCCTGCTGCAGCCATACCCGGCGGCGCAGCATCTCCATCTCGGGCACGGTGGTTGCGCTGCGGCTTCCGCGATCGAGGGACGAGCGGGGCGGCACGGGCGCGCCAGGCATGGTCATGCCTGCCACCCCCGACCGCGCCCTTGAAGAGTGGTGAAGAGTCGAGGGGGTGAGATGGGTCTAACCATCTGATTAATATACGTATTCAATTCTTCAAACTCTTCAAAGGGTCTCTCTCCCCCGCACGCCCGCCCGGACGTCTGCATACGCCCGCGTGAAGAGTTGAATTGTTGAAGAGTCCCGTTTTCTGCGGGTTTGCGCGCGTCATGCAGCATCACTCTTCAAGCCCTCCTGCGGTTCGGTGGCGATGATCCAGCTGGTGCCGGGGCCCGACGCGTTCTGCGTGACCTCGATCGCGATCTGCTTGCTGTCGAGCAGCGTGGCGATGGCGTCCTCCCGCTCGGCCTTCGAGAGGAACTGCGTCTTCCGGACGAAGGCGCTGCGGCTGATCCGGCCAGCCTTGCGGATCACCTCGAGGACCTTCTTGATGCGGGAATGCGCTGGCGTGTCGGCGACGAGACGCTCGGCTTCGCGCAGCAGCGTGCCGATGCAGTGATCGACCAGCGCCGAGGCCCAGGTGACGTCGCGGGCCTCGGTGATGGGCCGGGCGGGTTCACGACTGACGGCAGCGATCATCGCCAGCTTCGCCGCGTTCTCGGCATATCGGCCGAAGAGCGCGGTGGCGTAGGTGCCACGGTGCGACCGCAGGAGATCGGTGGCCTCACGCCGCACGCGAGCCATGGCCGCCTCGGCATCCGCGGTCAGCGGCACGGTGTAGGCATGGATCGGCGCAGAGGATTCCATGGCATCGGCGATGTTCCCGCCATGGCTGTGGCCGGGCACGCCGCGGGCGATATCCTGCAGGGCCGCGACCAGATCGGCCGGCGGATCCATCGGCGCCGGCGTCTCATTGCGCTCCGGGTAGTCGTCGTCCGTCAGGAACACCAGGAAGCGCGCGATGGAGCCGTCCGCCAACGCGCCACCTTCCAGCGCCGTCCACAGCGGGCCCGGGACGGTGACACCCCAGATGCAGGCGCAGGGCTGCTCGATGGTGACGCGCGGCCGCGCCTTCTGGTCGGCGTATTCGGCGCCGATGTATGGCTCGGCGGCTGAGGTGTAGAGCTTCGTCAGCTCCGACCAGATGGCCGCCTTATGCGCCGGCGCGCGCTGGTTCAGGACCAGCTTCAGGAACTGGCCGAATTCGTCCACCTGGAACAGGCGGGCGGGATGGCGCTGCAGCGACGTGAGCAGCCCCGCCGAGGAGGCGAGATCCTCGCCGCCGAGGTACCGATCGAGGCCGGCCGCATAGATTGCCCGCTTCGCGCATCGCCGAGCATGGTCCTTCCCGCCGCCACTGTCGGCGATGCCGATGGCGTAGACGTTGCTGCGCAGGTCGGTCGGCGTGCGATACCGGCGGCCGGCGATGGCGCCGACCAGGCAAATGGCGGCGCCAAGCGAGAGTAACGGCTGTGGGCTGACGGCGCTGGCGGTGGCGTAGTCCAGGAACATGCGCAGCGCGCCATCCACCTGCAGCAGATCGGGCGGGACGCGATAGGGCTTCGGCGGCGGTGCGATCGGCAGCGGCGTGACCGCGACCTTTGCCAGCAGCCGCGCCGCAGGATGCGGCTGTGACGCCTGCTCCGCCGCCGTGCCGTTCAGCGTCAGGGCGGGATCCGGCACCCAGCCGCGCTGTTCGGCCAGCCAGTAGATTTTCCCCGCGCCGACGCTGTGGGGCCGCAGCGAGGCCCAGCGCCGCTCGGGGGTGTCGGATCGACCCGACTTGCCCGACTTCCCGGACCGCCGAGACCAGTCGAGCCAGAGGTCGCGCCCCTCCTCGCCGATCGCGGCCTTGATGGCGGCGCCGACGGTGATCCACTCGTTGCCCGGCAGGTCGTCGTTCGGCAGCCAAGCCAGCGCCGCGGCGATGGCGTCCCGCGTGCCCTTCGGGTCGCTCGGGCCGCGCCAGGTGCTGGTCGGTACGTCCGCCAGGATCGAATTGACCCGAACCTCGTCGGGGACGAGCTGCCAGGCAGCGTCCAGGAATGCCGTGCAAGCGGCCTCGTCCACGACCGGCAGCCGGGACAGTGGCAGTTCCACCAAGCTGTCCTCCGGCCATTCATACGGGCGGCCGGTATCGGGGTGGACGGCATAGGCGACGAATTGCTGGCCGCGCGCCAGCAGCTCGAGGGGGTGGCGCTTCCGGCCGGCGAAGGGCGCCGCGGCGCGATAGACCAGCAGCCGCTTCGGGGCGCGGCCGATGCGCAGGCAGGGGGTGTCGCCCAGCATGGAGGTGGCGAGCTCGGCGATCTGGATGGCCAGCGCGCCATCCAGGATGTCGATGTCGATGCCGACCACGGCGCCCGTGGCGATGCCCACGCCGCAGCCCGGCCAGCGGCGCCAGATGTCCACCTCGAAGGATTTCGTCGGCCGGTCGCAGTGACGCGCCCAATCGGGATAGGGCGACCATTCCCCGCCCGTGAAGCGTCCCGGCACCTTGGTGCCCGGCATGATGGGGATGATGGAATAGCCATTGTCGACCAGGCGCTCGCCGTAGTCCGCCATGAAGGAGGGAGCATCCGTCATTCGCCACCTCCTTCCTGCGCGGCAATGGCCGCGTCGCAGGCGCGCTCCAGCCGCAGGATCTCGGGATAGAGCGCCGCAATCTGCTCGGCAGCGCGCTGGAGCGCCTGGCGCGCCCGCTCCAGTTCGGCGTGGATCCCGCGCGCGGGGCCACGAATGTCTGATGCGAGGTCGCCAAGGTGGTGCGCAGCCCTGGCCCAGGGCGGTTGCTTCGCGCGTGGACCATACGGTTTGCGCGGCGCAGGGGTGACCTTGGTCGCGAGGCCGGCCCGGACCTTTTCGATGTCCCAGGCGCCACTCGGCTCACGCGCGATCCGTCCGGCGCGTTCAGCCTTCTGGTTCGCGGTGTGCGAGACGCCGAGCCGGCGCGCCACCTCTCGGGCAGAGGTAACGCTGCTCATTGGCAACCACCCGCGGCGAGCGGCGGCGCGGAGTGCCGGCCCTGATCCAGCCGGCGCGCAAGCTCGTCCTGGTAGGCGGTGATGATCACCTCCAGCAGCGTCAGCCATTCCGCCTCGGTCAGCACAGCGAGGTCGGTCTTGCCGATGCTCTCCAGGTACTCACCCGCCATGGGGCTGGCCGCCGCGATCGCGGCAATCTCGTGCTCGTCGGGATCAACCACGCCCCACCTCCGGCAGAGAGCGCTCATGCAGCGCATGGAACAGGCGGGCAGCGGCTCGGACGTCCGGACTCGCGGATCGAACCAGCCGAAGCCGCGGGCGGTGCGGAGGCGACATGCGGCGCATCTCACACGAACCTCGCGGCGGCGATCTCGGTGTACTGGCCGGCCGGCCGCACCTGGATTGCGATGGGACGGCGCAGCTGGTCGAGCTGTGCCAACGCCTCGTCGACCGTCATCGGGGGCGGCAGATTGCCGGCACGCCGCCGCCACCAGCCCACCGCCTTGTCGCGCGGAAAGCCGGTGTGCTCGAAGCAGACCCATTCGCTGTGCCGCGCGAGGCCGCATTCATAGGTGACGCGCAGCGAAGCGGGCTTCCCGGGCTTGTCGTGGCGCGCGTAGGTGATGCCGTTCACGTCGCACCACGCCGCCTGGATCTGCGTCGAGAGCAGCGCATTTGACGCCGCCTGCGGCGCCACCTTCACGACCGGCGGCGGGAACTCATGATCGCACTCGATGCAGTGCCGCGCGCTGGCGTGGTTGATGGTCTGGCACTCGGGGCACACCTTGATCGGCGCTTCGCCATCGCCGGCAGGTTCCTTCTTCCGGCCATCCACCGTGTCGATCGGACCGTGCCGCGCCGTGTTGCCGGCGAAGTCCAGCACTAGGCAGTCATCCTTGCCCTCGGCGAGGCGCGTGCCGCGGCCGACCATCTGGACGTAGAGGCCCACGCTCTTCGTGGGGCGCAGCAGCGCGATGAGATCGGTGCCGGGCGCGTCGAAGCCGGTGGTGAGCACATTGGCGTTGGTGACGCAGCGCAGCCGCCCCGCCTTGAACGCCGCCAGGATGCCGTCCCGCTCCGGCCCCGGCGTGTCGCCGGTGACCGTCTCGGCGGAGATGCCATGCTCGCGGATGGCGTCGCGGACATGGCGCGCGTGCGCCACGCCCGAGCAGAACACCAGCCAGGAGCCGCGGCCCTCGCCGTGCTGGACGATTTCAGCCACCGCGGCGCGCGTGACCTCGTCGCGGTCCACTGCCGCCTCGAGATCCTTGGCGATGAATTCGCCACCGCGGGTGCCTACGCCGCCCACGTCGAGCTGCGTCGAGGTCTGCTTCGGGACGACCGGGCAAAGGTACCCCTGCTGGATCATCTCCAGCACCGGCACCTCGAAGGCGACGTCGGTGAAAAGCCGGTCCTTCCCCTCATGCAGCATGCCGCTATCGAGCCGGTAGGGCGTCGCCGTGAAGCCGACGACTTTCAGCAGCCCAGCGTTGATCTCGTTCAGCTGGGCCAGGAAGGAGCGGTACATGCCACTGTCGCCGCGGCCGAGCAGGTGCGCTTCGTCGATCAGTACCAGGTCGCAGCGCTGCACCTGCCGCGCTTGGCGGTGGATGGACTGGATGCCGGCGAACAGGATCTGCGCATGAATGTCGCGGCGGGACAGGCCGGCCGAGTAGATGCCGGCCGGTGCTTCGGGCCAGGCGCGCAGCAGCGCCATGAAGCTCTGCTGGATCAGTTCCTTCACGTGGGTGAGGATCAGCACCCGCGTGTCGCCATAGGCGGCGATCGCCTCGCGCGTGAAGCCGGCGATGCACAGGCTCTTGCCTGTGCCGGTCGGCATCACGACCAGCGGATTGCCGCTGCTGGCCGAGAAGTAGTCGTAGAGCGCCTCGATGGCGGCGCGCTGGTACGGGCGGAGGGAGAGGGTCATGCCGCCACTCCCATCGCCGCAGCATCCACCTTGCTGAGCCAGCGCCCGCCCGTCTCGCAGCCGGTGCAGATCAGCTCGGCGATGTGCGGCCCCTTGCCGGGCCCGACCCGATAGGTCGTGCTGTGGCAGATCCGGCACGGAAGGTGCGCAACGATATCGGGCGGCGCCGCGGCGGGCACGCCGTCACGCCATTCGGTGCCGTCCGGCAGCCGATAGCTGACCCAGTCCTCGCCCGCGTCGATCTGCTCGGCGGCCACAAAATCCGGCAGATAGAGATGCGCCGCGCAGCCGGCCTCCTGATCGCGCCGGTCCAATGGGGCGGCGTGGTGGCCACAATGCCAGTCACCACCCGGGGCGGGCGAGGCGTGCAGGCAGGACCGACAATGCCGCTCCGGCGCCGCGCCAGCGTGACAGACGGCATGATGGTCGCAGAAGCGGCACTGCCACCAGGCGGGATCCTGGCTGATGCGGGCGGGGGGGCGGGCCGCGCCGATGATGCGCTCGGCCTTGGCCAGGATACGCAGGGCCGCCTCCGCGTCGTGACGGATGCGCTCCTGGTAGAGCTCGTCCGTGTCCTTGCAGACCGCCAGGTAGAAGGCGCGATCGAGGCCGGCGAGCTGCATGTAGGTCTGCATCTGCGCCCAGTGCAGCGGCTTGGAGACCGCCACGCCATCTACCTTGAGCTTGGCGAAGGACTTGGCGCTGTGGGTCTTGAACTCGCAAACGTGCCAGGTCGCCGGCGCCTCGGGTAGGCCGATCGCCACCGCGTCCATGCTGCCGCCGAAGTGGCCGAAGGCATCGCGCAGGTTCCACTGCCGTCCGGTCGCGGGATCCAGATCCAGGACCGTCACGCCGATGCGGCGCAGATCCGCGACGAAGCGCGCCTCGGCCAGATTGCCGGTGTCGAACAGCCGCAGCAGCCGGCCGGTGTGCCGGGCGCGGGTGGCCCACCGAAAGGAATACCAGATGGCGCGCTCGCACTCGGTGCCGATTAGCGAGGCACCGATATGCGCGCGATAGCCTCTGTCCGCAGCCGCCTCATAGGCCGCGTAGATGGCAGTGA
This sequence comes from Falsiroseomonas sp., assembly GCF_051859025.1. Taxonomy (GTDB): domain Bacteria; phylum Pseudomonadota; class Alphaproteobacteria; order Acetobacterales; family Acetobacteraceae; genus Falsiroseomonas. The sequence goes on from NZ_JBHYGL010000004.1 coordinate 150,270, forward strand.
CGGTGGGGCATGCGGGCGGAGGAAGGGCAGCCATGACCTGATCCTGGTTCGAGGGAAGGAGGCCGGCAGGCGGGCGGCCTGCCGGCTGGTGATCAGGCATTGCGGCGCCAGGGCGGGGTCGCGGCCGCACCGGTTCGGGCGGCCGGCGGAGGTGCCGCGGCGGCCGGACGGGGCCCCGGGGTGGCAGGACGCGGGGCGGTGGAGGCGGCGCTGCCGGCATTGGCCGCGGAATAACCGGCCACCTTGTTCCGCGCCTCGCGATAAACGCCGTACTTGTCGTTGCCGGCCGGCTCGACCTTCAGCGTCACAATCAGCGGCTTGAAGTGCAGCTGCTCGCTGTCGCTGACATGCACCTGGCCCACCGCGTGGCAGATGGCGGACAGTGTGCGCTGCGCGATCTCGACCGTTTGCTCGTTGCGGTTCACTAGGTTTAGCTGGTCGAAGATTTTTCGCCGCGCGGAAGGCCCTTCCAGGATCTCGAACACCAGCTTGAGGAGCTGCCCGTCGCCGGCCTTGGTCGGCAGCATCTCGCTCTCCATCAGATGCGCGAGGTACTTGCCGGGCGGCAGCACCTCGAGCGGGACGGCGGGGGCGACCTCGGTCGCGTCAAAGGTTCCATTGAGGGATGCCATGGGTTCAGCTCCGGGCTTCGGTGGTGGAGGGGACGGCGCTGAGCGGCGTCGCATAGAAGGGGATGCCGGCCGCGAGCTCGGGCCAGGACAGCGGGAGCGTCTCGGGCAGCCCGAAACGGTTCTTTGCGAGGAAGGCCGGCCGCTCGGCGGTGTGCAGCAGGCGATCGCCACCGCTGACGCCGCGGACCACCTTCTTGTTGAAGCCGACGTCCGACTTCAGCGTGCTGACGCGATAGTTCGCGAAGAGCACCGCATCGACATGCTCCTGCACCAGGGCCGAGGCGCTGCGATGCAGCTTTGGCTGGTACCGGTCGTAGGGTTCGGTCTCGGGACTGTCGAAGCGCTTGATCTCGGCGTGGGCGATGAGGATCACGCCCATGCCGCGCTCGTCGCGCAGCGCGTTCACGCCGTCGAGGAAGCTGCGCCAGGTATCGAGAGCGGCGAGATAGCCCTTGCCGTAGCCGAAGGACTCGATGTCCGGCTGGTTGTGGGTCTGCGCCGTGTGCTGCCAGACCAGCGGTTCTAGCCAATCGAGGCTGTCGACCACCAGGGTCTCGAAGTCGTGCGCCTCGGTGTAGAGGCTGCCGAGCGCCTCCATCACAGCGTCGAAGCTGCGCAGCACGCCGAAGGTGGCCGCGCTAATGGTGCCGAGGCCGTCCTCGGTCTGCACGACAACGGGCCGGGGGGCCGAGGTCGCGAAGAGCGTCTTGCCGACGCCGGCCACGCCATAGGTGAGCAGCCGCGGCGGGCGAGCGTCGCCACCGCGCCGCAGGGATGCGAGGGAGATCGCCATCAGTTCGCCTCCTGCTTCGCGGCGCGCGGCTTGGCCTTGATGACGTCGACCTTGATGTCGCCGCCGGCGCGCGCGACGACCTCGGTGAAGCTGTCGAGCGTCGGTTCCAATGCGGCGACGTCTTTCGCGCGGGCGACGGCATCGCCCTGCAGCGGGATGACCACCTGGATGCGGAGTTCGTGCGCCATCACGCGGCGTCCTTCAGTTCGAGGGTGTAGGAGGGACGGCCGGTGGCGACGGTGCGCGCCGGCTCGAAGACCGCACGGATGCGCGGCGGCCAGGCCGTAAAGCGGCTTTCCGGCACGCGGATCTCGGTGGTGACGTAGTCGGCCGGGTCCTCGCCCCACGCCACGATGGTGGCGACCGCCGCAGCCAGCTTCGGCTGGTCCCACGCGGCCTTTTTCGGGAGGTCGGCGACAACCTCGAAGGCGTCATCCGCGATGCGGACACGGCCGGTGTCCTTGCCCTCCGCGCTACGGGCCGCGGCGGCGGGGCCGCCGTAGCGGGCATGCAGCGCGTCGTGCAGCAGGTCGGCGAGGTGCTTGGCGTCGGCCTTCAGCGCCCCGACCTCTTCCAGCAGCAGCGCTAGATGATCGACGGGCAGGCGTGCGGCCTGCGCGGCGTCCATCTCGCGCAGCTGCGCCAGAGTGGTTCGGTTGGTCATAGTGGTCCCGTTCAACGAGGAGGTGCCCGGCTGGATGGGCGATGCAGGCGGCCGGGCGGGCGCGGGCATCGGCATGGGGATGGAGGTCATGGGATGGTCGCCAACTCGGCGAGCCAAAGGAGCGCGATGAAGCCGCCGGCCAGCAGCGCGCCGCCGGCAAGGTTTCGGAGCGCTTCGCCGATGGCGTGCACGCGGCGGGCGGTGCGCGGGCTCACGGCGTCGCCCCGGCGATGGCATCGGCCGGCGGCAGCGGACCTTCCTCGGCCTGGCGCGCGCGGTGGGCGCGCTCGCGATCGGCATCGGGCTCCGTGCAGCGCACGCTGCGGCGCGCGATCTCGATCCAGACGTGCAGCGGCAGCACCACCATCGGCGTCGCGCGGTCACGCCAGAGGAACAACGCGTCATTACCGCCGAGCCAGCGCTCCAGCGTCTTGAAGCCGTCGCCTTCGCCGCGTGCCTTGACCTCGGCCTTCACCGGCTCGGCGCCGCGGACGTACAAATCGACGTCGGCGCCATTGCCGCGGTACCGGACGGCGCCGGAGAGCGGCACGCGTTCGGCGCGGAGGCCGCACTTCGTGTGGATGTCGACGATGGCGCGCTCGCGGCGCAGGCCCTTATCGCGGGAGGATTTGCCCATGGCCGGCCTCACGCCTCAGGCTGGGAGAGATCAGCGAGGCGCAGCAGGAGGCGTCCGCGGCGGATGCAGTCCGTGCCGTGCTGCAGCAGATGCTCCCCGGCCTCGCGCAGCTCGCCGGGCTGGAGGGCATCGGGCACCAGCTCCACGAATTCGTCGCGGGAGGGGACCCACACCCGCTCACGCCCCACCTGTTCGACATAGGTCCGCGCCGCCTCCGGCCACATGGACAGCTGCGCGGCACGGAGCTGCTTGGCGTCGGAGCCGTCCTTCTCGTCGTAGTGCCGGGAAAGGAAGGCCCTGATCTCCGCATTCAGGCCGCGGGCCAGCAGGTGGCGCAGCACGTCCTGGTCCGTCGTGACCGCGGTCCACATCTGCGAAAGGATGGCGTTCGCGACGGCCGGTGCATTGTCCGGCGAACCGATGGTACGGCGGGCGTCACGGATGATGGCGCGAACGCGCTCAGTGGGCTTGGTCATTGGTCGGCTCCAGGAGGTTGATCCAGATGCGCAGCCGTTCCGCGGCCTGCCGCGCCTCGCGCAGCAGCGTCGGCATGAGGGCGGCGGAACGGGCGGCGAGTTCGGGGAGGTCGCAGTCGAGCCGGGCAAGGTCCTGCACGGCGCCGGTCCAATCGACCCAGTCGGCGCCGATGGGCGCGACCTTCGGCTGCTCCGGCGGCGGGGACGGACGCTTGGGGCGGGGCGGCGGTGGCCCGATGGTGGCCTGCACGGCATCGCGCACGGCGCCGCGCAGCCCGGCCATGGTCGGCGGCGCACCTTCGTCGCGGGACCGCGTGAAGTACGCCTCCATCGCGGCGCGCCCCGCGGCCTGGGCCTGTTCCTCGCGACCGCCGGCTAGTTCCTCGTAGCGCTGGGCCGTGCTGGTGGAGATGCCGGCATCGGCCAGCGCTGCGGCCTTCGACTTCCCCCCGGCGGGAAGTCGAACCGTGGCGCCATCGGCCTTGCGAACCGTCTGGGCCTGATCGAGATCTCGGCTCAGCTCGCCGATGCGGACGCAGGCGCGCAGATGGATCTCGCGCACCCAGATTTCGAGGTCGCGGTCGTCGCGCTGACGGGCATAGGCGGCGAGCGCAGCTGCCTTGTCGCGGATCTCCGAGGCCTCATCGATGCGGGCACATTCGGCCAGCGCGGTGCGGGCCTGCTCGTAGCGGACGAGCGCGCTCATCAGGCGGTCACCGCGACCGGAATGCCGGCGGGGGACGGCTGCGAGGTGCTGGTCGCGTCGCGGGTCTGTGCCGCCTCGAAGGCCTCAATATCCTCGAGGCGATAGGCGACGCGGCCGCCCAGCTTCAGGAAGGCGGGGCCCCGGCCCAGCCAGCGCCACCGCTCCAGCGTGCGGTGGCTGAGGCACCAGCGGCGCGCCAGAGCCTTCTGTGTCAGGTGCCGGACGCTGTCCTGGCCGGGCGCACCGCAACCCTCGCCCTGGGTGACAGCTGGAGGAATGGACAGCATTGGCCCCGCTCTGGGGCAACGCCGGCACCACGCCGTCGCTACTAAGCCCCTGATTTCGAGGCTATTTTTGTTCCATCACACTGCTGGAGATATGTTCAGCGCTTCGAAAGTTGTGACATTTTCCGCGGGGCAGCCCTTGGAATTCGGCCACTGGCTGGTCGAGTTGTGACGTCGGACGAAACAGCTGTGACACCGACCGAGGTGAGGCGTGCATCCGGTTGGCCGAGAAGGGACGGCTCGAGGAACAGGTGCGGGTTCAAGCGGTAACCTGACCAAGGCTGATTCTCGAGGACGTCGTCATCCCCGATGGATGCATTGAGGTGCGAGCGGAACTCCGCAGCCAGTTGCCCGCGAAGACGCTCGACGCGCTTGCCCAATGACGGTTCTTCAATCCCCAATCGCTGAGCGAGTGTGCGCCGATCGGTGAACCGATGCATGCTCCCGCCGCTCGCCGCGCTGAGACCGTCACGGTACGATCCGAAAAGTGCGGAGATCAATGCAGCCGATCGCCCCTTCAGCGTGGGCCCCCCTTCAAAAACAACCCGGCTGCCATCGGGCGATACGGCAAACCGGATGGGTCGTGGCAATGGCAGATACCCAGCTGCCGCCGCCTGGACTGGCGCCGGTGGCGCTACCTCTGTCGCGTCGGTGAATGCGATTGGCTCGATAGGTCTTTCGAGCAGCATCGAAAGCAGAGATGTGTTGGGTAGGTTCTTTCGGGCAACAGCCAGATCGAGGGATCCAAGTTCTCGCTTCAGCACGTTCACCACCGCCACTCCGTGCCTGACATGAAGATGGTGCAGGCGCCCAGCGGCCTCATTCGCTGGAACATCGAGATAGCGGATCGCACGGAATATCTGCCCGTAGGCTGATCGAAACCCTGCCTCACTGATTCCTGCGTACCGATGTGCCGCCAGAAGATAGGCCTCCATCAATGACGCTTCAGTTCCTTGTTCCCGGGCGCCGCGGATGAGGTCGACGATGTAGTTCGTCGAACGCTCATGGGCACCGCAATCTGCTGCCAGGATTCCGAAGCGGCGATCGACGCACTGGGAGCAAACGCCGCAATGCTTGTTGTTACGATTAGCCTTTCGGACCTCTGCACAGCTGAAGGTCTGCTCAATCAGATGCTGGCAGCCGAAGTCCGCGATCTTTCGAACCACGTCGGCCTTTGAAAGCCAGAAGTATGGATTCACGATCTTGATGTCATGCTCCGCGATGCGAGAAAACAGCGAGCCAAAATCGTGGAGGACCCGGGGATGCGTGGTCCTTGTCGCACGTGTGCCCAGGACGTGCGGCGCCAACGGTAGATTCATGCTCACCACGCCGTTCTCGTAAAACGTGACCTCACGCTTACCGAACATGCGGGCGACGATGAAACCGATAGTGGCAAACAGAAATGAGCGAGTTCGCTGCGTAAACTCGACTGCCTGGTTTCCACCCTTGGTGACCTCCACGCTGAGGCGGAACAGCCTGGCGGGATCGACACGCTTGCGCAGCCCATCCAGCAGTGTGGCTTGACGGCCGGCGACGAAGGGGGAGGACCTGTGGGATACGAGGACCACACGCTCATTCTGACCAATGAGTGCTTCCGTCGCGCCCGCGAAAGAATCGAGCCCGCCCGAAAACAGAACGACACGGTCTGGGGAGAAGGAGGGCGGCGGTCCTGCGCCGCTTAGGTCCAGATATTCTTGCGGCGGCGATACGCGGCGCGTCGCCTTAAAGGCGAAGGCGAATCTGTCATCTGACAGAAAGGTCAGCGTTGATTCGAGCTTGCTGAGGACTTCGGGATTGCTCCAGAAGGCGAAGTCACGGACGGCAACGGTGAAGGAAAAATCTCGCTGCCAATCGCCGCCGAGACGAGCCATCAGCTTTGTGTCACGGCGCGTGATCTGATCGGCGCAGTAGACGTAACAGGCGATGTCTAGCAGATCGGCGAGGCGATCGGGGATCTTCCCGAGCATCTTGCGGGTTACCTCTGCGGCGCTGAGCCGCACCCGCGCTGGATCACCTTTGGCAGCCGCGACATCGAGGAAGATGGTGCTCTCGTCGATCAGGGTTGGGCGATCGACATCCCCGCAGAAGACCCGAACCTCATCCATGCGCGTCGCGCCGGATTAGAAGCTCACGACGTAATTTGTCGAACGCCACATGGGCAAATCTCCCCGCATTCGCCGCGTTAATGCCTGTCTCGTACCTGGTCTTGGAAAACCATCCTGCGGCGAACTCCTCCATGATCAGAGAGGCTTCACGGCAGTGCGTGTCGAGCGCCTGTTCGAACCGATGATGGTCGGCAATGCTAGGGAAGCGCTTGTTGAAGCCGACGTGATTGGGAAGCTCGCGGCTCAGGAAATAGTCCAGGGATCTTCGCGTGAGCCGGCCGAAAAAATCTCGAGCCAACACTCCAAACTGCTTGTCTGTGGCGAGGCCGCGCAGAGCCGCATGAGCTTCGTCTGCTTTGTAAGTGACCCCGAAGAGGCTCTCGCCAGCGCGCCCCGCGACGGCGCTCAAGCTCTCCGATGCAGCAAGCGTCGCCATCTCCCCGAAATCATCGATGCCGCCAGCCTGGCGTGCCGCGTCGTCGACGGCTTCAATCATGGCCGCGCAAATCTCGGCCAAATCGGCACCGTTGTTGACCTGTAGGCCAAGTTGGCGGAGCGCTGCGCCAAAGTCTTCGGCGCGGGCAGCGAGAGGTATCTGGGTGAGAAGCCAGAACGCGTGGCGAAGCGCGGGATTGTCCGCGCCCGACCGCAGACTCGCCTCGGCGGCGGCCGCTGCAGCGGTGGCGACCTCGCCCGCATCTGCGCCGCCGGCAATGAGCTCAACGACGGCCTTCCATCTCCGTGTGGCGGGGAGCGTACCGAGCCTCTGGTGTCCCATCGATCAGGCGGAGGGGCCGGTGGCCGCCCAGGGATGTGCAAGTCCCTTGTTCCCGCCGAACCGTCTTTTCCCCAACATCATGGCTCCCTCTGCAATGCGAATCGCAGCCGCAACTGCGTTGAGCAAAGATGGCCAAGGGGTTGCAGAAACGCAATCAGAAGTAGTTTAGCGTAGCTCGTAGTTCCCGTGTCGGCGCCTGACGACTACCGGCTGCGAACCCGGCCCCGAACCGCAGAACTTCGCTGCGCTGCTTTTGTTCCCGCGGGCCTTCGATAAGAGATTGTTTTCGCTGTTCTTCTCGGTTGGGCGACACGATCTTGCCTCCCAGCCATGCTTCCGAACCCCTCCAATCCCCACCTCCCGCCGCACCTCCGCGAGGTCTGCAGCATCCTGGCCGCCGGCCTCGTGCGGCTGCGGAGCCGCGCTGCCGAGGAAGCTGCGCGCGAGGCTGCTGACCAGGGAGAGCGCGACCTACACTTCCCGTCCCCTCAGCGCCTGGATGCGAACCGGACCAACCGGAGACCCGCATGACACGCGCCACCAAATCCAAAGCCGGCACCCCGCCGGCGCCGACCATCCCCGCCATTCCACCGGCCGACGTGCTCGGGCGCCTGGCAGCCCTGAAGACCACCGCCACGCCGGACCTGAAGCAGCAGTGGCGGGAGCTCTTCGCTGCCGAGCCGCCGCCCTACAACCGGCGCTTCCTGGAGAGCCGGCTGGCCTACCGGATCCAGGAACTGGCCTATGGCGGCCTGAAGCCCGAGACGATCCAGCGCCTCGAAGCCCTGGGTGAACAGCTCGACGGAGGCAATCCCGTCCTGCGGCGCATCCGCGGCGACGACAAGCCGATCACCGGCACGCGCCTTATCCGCGAGTACCAGGGCGTCGAGCACAGCGTGACCGTGCTGCACGACGGCTACGAGTATCAGGGGCGCCCTTACCAGTCGCTCTCCTCCATCGCCCGCGCCATCACCGGCACGCGCTGGAATGGCTGGCTGTTCTTCGGCCTGAAGAACCGGAGGGGCACGGCATGAAGCGCAAGCCGGCCGCCGAGGCCGCGATGCCGGCCACGGTGCGTAAGATCCGCGCCGCTGTGTACACGCGGAAGTCGAGCGAGGAAGGCCTCGATATGGAGTTCAACTCGCTCGACGCCCAGCGCGAGGCGTGTGAGGCCTACATCACCAGCCAGCGGTCGGAGGGCTGGGTGCTGGTCCGCGACCGCTACGACGATGGCGGCGTGTCCGGCGGCACGCTGGAACGGCCTTCACTGCGGCGCCTGCTGGCCGATGTCGAGCGCGGCCTGATCGACGTGGTGGTGGTCTACAAGATCGACCGCCTGTCGCGCGCGCTGATGGACTTCGCCAAGCTGGTCGACGTATTCGACGCGAACAGCGTGACCTTCGTCTCCGTCACGCAGTCCTTCAACACGACGACCAGCATGGGGCGGCTCACGCTAAACATCCTGCTCAGCTTCGCGCAGTTCGAGCGCGAGGTCATTGGCGAGCGCATCCGCGACAAGGTGGCGGCGTCACGGGCGCGCGGAATCTGGATGGGGGGCTTCGTGCCACTCGGCTACGACGCCAAGGACCGCAAGCTGCTGGTGAACGAGGCGGAGGCGGCACTGGTGCGCCGGATCTTCGAAGGCTTCGTCGAGACGGAATCCGGTACGAAGCTGGTCCAGGCACTGCGCGCCGAGGGCGCCGTCACAAAACGCGGGCGCGCCTTCACCAAGAGCGACGTCTATCGCGTGCTGAGCAACCGCACCTATCTCGGCGAGGCGATGCACAAGGGGAAGTCGCACCCCGGCGAGCATGCCGCCATCGTGCCGCGGGCGATGTGGGACGCGGCGCACGCCCTGCTGGCGATCAGCCCGAAGACACGCGCCAACCGCACCCGCTGCCAGACGCCTTCGCTGCTGCGCGGGCTGATCTTCGGGAGCGACGGGCGTGCCATGTCGCCCACCCACGCGCGGGGGCGCCGCGGGCAGCAGTACCGCTACTATGTCAGCCAGTCGGTGCTGAAGGGCAGCGCCGCGGATGGGCCGGCCATCGCGCGCATTTCGGCCGCGGAGATCGAGGGCGCGGTCATCGCCCAGGTCCGGGGGCTGCTGCGCCAGCCGGAGGTGGTGCTGGGCGCCTGGCGCGCGGCGCGGGCCTCGGCGCCGGATACGACCGAGGACGAGGCGCGGCTAGCGCTGGAGCGGCTGGACCCGCTTTGGGAGGAGCTCTTCCCCGCCGAGCAGGCGCGGATCATCCGCCTCCTGGTCGACCGGGTCGATATCGGGGCGGGCGGCGCCGACGTGCGGCTGAAGCTGGAGGGGCTGGCGAGCCTAGCGCGGGACCTGGCAACGCCGGCCGAATGACCTTCCCCCCTGCCTGGGATCCGCCTGTGATGAGAGAGTTGGCCTCCT
>NZ_JBHYGL010000005.1:0-156809 GCF_051859025.1 Falsiroseomonas sp.
CGGCGCCAGCAGCGGCGGCAGCGGTGGTGGCAGCGGCGGCGGTGGCGGGCGCCGGCACCTGCGCCGCGGCGACCATCACGTTGCCCGCATGGCGCGGTGCCTCCGGCGGCGCGAAAAGGTTGGGCGGGCCGGCGAAGGCCACGGCCTGCGGCAGGCGGCGCTCCATCTCCGGCAGCCGGGCGAATTGCGTCGGCTGCATCGGCTCCAGCGGCAGGTTGCGCGTCGCCACCTGGCGAAGCCGGTCGGGTTCGTTCAGCAGCGCCCATTCGGCGCGGAGGATGGAGATGCGGTCGCGCGCCTGTTCCGTCTGCCGGCGGATGTCGCGCAAGTCGCGGTCATAGGTCGCGACGTGATGCTTCACCTGGTACAGCCAGGCGCCGGCACCCGCGAAGGCCACGAAGCAGACAAAGGTGAAGGGCCGGATCATGACGGCATTCCCTGCGACGCGACGCGACGTTCGATGGCCCGCAGGCGCGCGGAACGCGCCCGGCTGTTGCTGGCAGTCTCGGCATCACCCGGGCGCAGCGCGCGCTGCGTCAGCAGGGTGAAATCCGCTTCCCCGCGCGGCAGCAGCGAGGCGGGGTCGTGGCGGGACGCATGGCCGCCGCGGCCCGCGGCCGCGACCATGGCGCGCTTGACCAGCCGGTCCTCCAGCGAGTGGAAGGCGACGACCACCAGCCGTCCGCCCGGCGCCAGCATGCCCATGGCCTGCGCGAGCCCGCGCTCGATCTCGCCGAGTTCGTCATTCACCGCGATGCGCAGCGCCTGGAAGGACCGCGTCGCGCCATCGATGCCGGACGGATCGCGCGGTACGGAGGAGCGGACGATTTCCGCCAGTCGTGCGGTCGTGGTGATCGGCTCCACCGCGCGTTCGCGCAGGATGGCGCGGGCGACGCGGCGCGCGTGACGCTCCTCGCCGAATTCCTTGATGATGGTGGTAAGCGCGCCTTCGTCCAGCGTGTTGACCAGATCCGCCGCCGAGGGACCGCTGCGGTCCATCCGCATGTCGAGCGGCCCATCCGCGCGGAAGGAGAAGCCGCGCTCCGCCTGGTCGATCTGGAAGGACGACACGCCAAGATCCATGACGACGCCATCGAGCGTGTCGATGCCCCGTTCCGCCAGCGCGTCCAGCATCTCACCGAAGCGCGCATGCACCAGATGCAAGCGGCCGGGATGCGATGCCGCCAGCGCTGCGCCGCGCGCGATCGCATCCGGATCGCGGTCCAGCGCCCACAAGGTGCAGTCGGCAGCGTTAAGGATTGCACGCGCATAGCCGCCGCCGCCGAAGGTGGCGTCGAGGTATCGGGCACCATCGCGGGGCTGCAGCGTCGCCAGCACTTCCTCCAGCATCACAGGAACGTGGCCCGTCATGGCACGCTCTTCGGATTCGTGTTGAGGGGTGTCGCAGCAATCGTGAGGCGACGTTCGCGCACCAGCGCCTTCGCGGCGGCGACATGCGCGCGTGCCGCGTCGGCATCCCAGATCTCGAAGCGATCGCCCTTGCCGAGGAAGGCGATCTCGCCCTTCAACCCGACCTCGCCGACCATGTCCTCGGGCAGCACCAGACGGCCTTCGCCATCGATGCGCAGCATCATGCTGTCGGCAACGATGCCGGCCTCCAGGGCCTCGCGTTCCTCGGAAAAGTGGTCGAGGCGCAGGATGCTGTCGAGCATTTGCTGGAACACGGCGCGGCTACGGGCCTCGATGCAGGAATGTTGATGGGAAACGCGGAAGACGAGTTGGTTCGTGGCGGCAGCCTCCAGCTCGGCGCGGAAGGGCGCGGGCACGGAAATGCGGCCTTTGGCGTCCCGCTTTCCGAAATGCGTGCCCACGAACTGGGTCATCGCGCTATGCTGCTGCCCCCATCGACAGCCTGCCGGCCGCCGTCCCCCGCTCAGCGGCCGGCGAGGCCCCCCGACCCCGCCGGCTCGCCCGACCATCCCCCTTGAGACCCAAAATGCCCCCCCGAGCCGGGTCCCTCACGGGATGGCTTGGGATAGCACGGGATTTGGCGGGACGACAAGAGGAATTACCGTTAGCGAACCCTAAACAGAACAGAGAAAAGTTAGCATTTACAGCACTATAGCCACCAGTTCTCCGCCAGCGCGAGAGAAGAAAAATGCAATACAGTATACGTTGTATGCATTCGCAATTTGTTCCTTGGCCAACCGTGTTCGGCCTGCGGAAAGCGGGGAAAAGTGGTGCCGGATGGCCTGTAAGCCGGGTTCTGTCCCTGCCCGAGGGCAATGGACGACCATTCCTCTGGAGCCTGTGTCACCACAGGCTTCTCGCGGCCAACCCGGGCGGCGGGGCGGGAACGCCCCTGCATCCGCGGATCGAGGCGAACCTCGCGCCGCACTGCCGGCCACCCCTATTCGGCCTTGCTCCCGGTGGGGTTTACCATGCCACCCACGTTGCCGTGGATGCGGTGGGCTCTTACCCCACCCTTTCACCCTTGCCGCGGGGTGTTTCCACGCCGCGGCGGTTTGCTTTCTGTGGCACTTTCCCTGGGGTTTGACCCCCGCCGGTCGTTGACCGGCACCGTATTCCCGTGGAGCCCGGACTTTCCTCCAGCACCGGACCACCCCGAGGGGCATCCAACGCCAGCGGTCGCCCAGCCAACCGGCACCGCCCCCCACATCGCGCCCCTGGAGGCCGCGGTCAATCGCCCGCCAGGCCGAATACGCGCAATGCCGGCCACCGCCGGGGCCAGGCCTTCGCCCGCAGCCGCGCCCGCACCACCGAAGGTTGTGCCGCATGCGCCGGCCCCGGTCGCACCACCAGGTCCATGAGGTCGTCCAGCCGGAGCGGCGCCAGTACCTCCACCCGTCCCGCCACCAGTCGCGCCGCGACGGCGGTTGCCGTCTCCGGCCAATGCGCCAGCGCGTCCGCGACGTCGCGATAGGGCGCATGGCCATTCGCCGCCGCCATGCCGGCCTGGTGCGTGACGGACCACGGCAGCGCCGGCCGCGCATGCCGCAGCGCGGCTTCGAAGGCCGCATCCGGCGTGGCGTCGTCCCAGTGCACCACATCGATATCGGCAAGTGATGCGGTTTCCGGCGTGCGCCCCGTCAGCGCATCCCACACCGCGTTGCGGACGAAGCCGGCGCCGATCCAGGCGCCGCGTGGGCCGGCCAGCGCCAGGGCCTGCAGCGCATCGCGATGCGCTGGGCTGGCGGTAAGGATCGCGGCGACGCGCGCCGTGCTCATTCCGCCGCTTGGGCCACCGCGGCGGCCACCGCGCGCAGCCGTCGCAGCGTCCCCGCATCCAGCAACCCATCGATGCGGCGGGGGTGCCAGTGCCGCTGGAAGGCGCGCAGCAGCACGGGCAGGGGCAGGTCCGTCCGGTACCCGATGGCCGCCAGCAGATCCAAGGGTTCGCCGTTCATCTTCGGCGCGGCGTTGGCGGGCCAGAGTCCGACACCGTTTGCCGCCAGCCCTTCCCAGTCGAACAACTCGCCCGGGTCATCCTTGCGGTCCGGCGCCACATCCGAATGCGCCACAACGTCCCGCGGTGCGATCGGGTGGCGCGACAGGATATCGAGGCAGAGGTCGCACACCGCCGCCATCTGCAGCGCGGGGAAGGGGCGGTAGCCGAATTCATGGCCGGGATTGACGATCTCGATCCCGATGCTGCGGCCGTTCAGCCCGCTGGCGCCCCGCCAGTGGGAGATGCCGGCATGCCAGGCGCGGCGTTCCTCCTCCACCAGGCGGAAGACGCTGCCATCCTCCTCCACCACATAGTGGGAGGAGACGGCGGCGAGGGGATCGCGCAGCCGGTCTATCGCCGCCTGGCCGCTTTCCATGCCGGTGTAGTGCAGGACCAGCATGTCGATCGCCTGGCCTGCCGGGCGGTCATCCTGGTTGGGGCTCGGCAGGTCGCGGATGCGCATGGCTCACAACCCACGCTGACGCTTGATCTTGTCCCAGGCGGCGTTGATCTCCGCCACTTTTCGCGTCGCGCGGTCCACGAATTCCGGCGGCACGCCGCGGGCGGCCAGGCCGTCCGGGTGGTTCTCCCGCATCAGCTTCCGCCAGGCCAGGCGCACTTCCTCATCGGTCGCGGTCGATGGCAGGCCGAGCACGGCGTAGGCGTCCTTGTCCTCCGTCGCGCGCTGCGCCGCGCCGCCGGGCGATCCCCCGCCCTTGGCCCGTTCCCAGGCGCCGGAATCCAGGCCGAAGCGAAGGTGGACGCCTTGCAGGACCGGCAATTCGCCCTTCGTCACCGGCCCATCCGCGCGGGCGATGTAGAACAGCGCCGTCAGCACATCCTCCAGCAGCGCGCGGTTGTCGGCGAAGGCCTCGCCCATCCGTTCAGCGAAGGGTTCCCAGCCGTCGGAATCCTTGCGGGCCTCGTCGAACATCTGCGCGACTTCGCGCAAATTCTCTGGCGGGATGCGGAACATCGCCTTGAAGGCGTCGATCTCCTCCCGCTTCACAGGGCCATCCGCCTTGGCGAGCTTGGCCGAGAGCACGATGACGGAGATGGCGAAGAGCGTTTCCCTGTTGCCGAGGAACGCCGCGAGGTCCGCCGCCCCGGGGCCGATCTGCCGCCCCGGCATGGCGCCGTTGTCCGCCGCATGGCCCAGTGCCGCGCCGACCACGGCGCCGAGCGGCCCGCCGGTGACGAAGCCGGCCACGCCGCCGATGAGTTTGCCCCAGATGCTCAAGCCGGCCTCGATGATCGCGGCCCCGGTCCTAGCACGCCTGCCGCCCCGGCCACAGGGGCTGGCGGAGAGGTCTGTCAGAGAGTTGCAGCCGCCCGCGCCGCCTGGTCGTAGAAGCCGGACAGGGTCCGCAGCAGTTGCGCCACGGCGGAAAGCTGGTCCTCGGAGGGGCCGGATGCGCGAAGTGCCTCCGCCAGCAGCCTTTCCCGCACCGCCGCATAGGCGGCGCAGAGAGCGCTGCCGGCCTCCGTCGCGCTCACCACCTTCTCCTTCCCCGCGCGGCCGGTCGCCACCAGGCCGGCTTCCTCCAGCTTGCGGATGGCGTAGGTCGCGACATGCGTATCCTCGATGTCCAGCACCAGCAGGATGTCGGCCAGGCGCTTCGGCCGGTCCCGGTGGCGGACGGTGTGGAGGACCAGGATTTCCGTGGGCGACATGCCCGGCCGCCCCGCCGCCGCCATGCAGCGGACCATCCAGCGGTTGAAGCCGTGCCCGGCCAGGATGAGGCCGAACTCCACCTCCGACAGGGCAGGGGAGGCACCGGCGGCGAGATGGGCGGAGGACACGACCGGGGGTGCGTCCCCGCGTCTCGAATTCGGCATGGCGGCGGCCCCTCTGGATGACGGAAAGACGTTGACGATTTATCGATGAATTGTCAATGAAGCGCGGCGCGCCCCCGCGGCCTTGCGCGGCCGCTGCCAGGGTGTGATCACCGTTTGGCCAAGGGGGATGCGTGATGGGTGGCTGGCAGTTCTGGATCGATCGCGGCGGCACCTTCACCGATATCGTGGCGCGTGATCCATCGGGCGCGCTGACCACCCGCAAGCTGCTGTCGGAGAATCCGGGCCGCTACCGTGATGCAGCCGTCGCCGGCATCCGCGCTTGCCTCGGCCTGCCGGATGGCGCCGCTGTCCCCCCCGGTGTCGTGGATGCGGTGAAGATGGGAACCACCGTCGCCACCAACGCGCTGCTGGAACGCAAGGGCGAACGCGTGCTGCTGCTGGTCAATCGCGGCTTCGCGGACATGACGCGCATCGGCAACCAGGCCCGCCCGCGGCTGTTCGACCTGCAGGTGCGCCTGCCCGACCTGCTGCAGGAATGCGTGGCAGAGATCGGCGGCCGCATCGCGGTGGATGGCACGGAGATCGAGCAGCTCGACGAAGATGCGGCGCGTGCGGCGCTGGCCGCCGCCCACGCCGATGGCATCCGCGCCGTCGCCATCGCCTTCATGCATGCCTGGGCGCATCCGGACCATGAGCAGCGCGTCGGCGCCCTGGCGCGCGACGCGGGCTTCACCCAGGTCAGCCTGTCCCACGAAGCCTCCCCCCTGCCGCGCATCGTGCCGCGCGCGGATACGACGGTGGTGGACGCCTACCTCTCCCCCATCCTGCGCCGCTATGTCGAGCAGGTGGCGGGCGAGTTGCCGGGCGTGAAGCTCTACTTCATGCAGTCATCGGGTGGCCTGGCGGAGGCGCGGTCCTTCCAGGGCAAGGATGCCATCCTGTCGGGCCCCGCCGGCGGCATCGTCGGCGCGGCGCGCACCGCGGCCATGGCGGGGTTCGAGAAGATCATCGGCTTCGACATGGGCGGCACCTCCACCGATGTCGCGCTCTATGCCGGGGAGTTCGAGCGCGCCTTCGAGACTCAGGTGGCCGGCGTGCGGATGCGCGCGCCGATGATGGCCATCAACACCGTCGCCGCCGGCGGCGGATCGATCCTGAAATTCGATGGCGCTCGATTCCGCGTGGGCCCCGAAAGCGCCGGCGCGGTGCCGGGCCCGGCCTGCTACCGCCGCGGCGGCCCGCTGACCGTGACGGATGCGAACGTCATGGTCGGCAAGATCCAGCCCGCCCAGTTCCCCGCCATCTTCGGCCCCGCCGGCAACGAGCCCCTGGATGCCGGGGTGGTGCGCGAGAAATTCGCGGCGCTGGCCGCGGAGATCGAGGCCGCGACCGGCCAGCCCCAGGACCCGCATGCTGTGGCGGAGGGCTTCCTCCGCGTCGCTGTCGCCAACATGGCGAATGCCATCAAGCAGGTCTCCATCCAGAAGGGCCACGACGTCACCCGCTACGCCCTGCAATGCTTCGGGGGTGCGGGCGGGCAGCATGCCTGCCTGGTGGCGGACGAACTCGGCATGGAGACGGTGTTCATCCACCCCTTCGCCGGCGTGCTCTCGGCGTATGGGATGGGCCTCGCGGACCAGAGCGCGATCCGGGAGGCCGCGGTGGAGGCCCCGCTTTCCGCCGATGCCATGGACGATCTCGCCGCGCGCCTCGATGGGCTGGAGGAAGCGGGCCGCGCCGAACTCGTTCGCCAGGGCGCGGATGCCGGGGCGCTGCGCGCCGCCCGGCGGCTGCACCTCCGCTACGCCGGCACGGACAGCTTCCTGCCCGTGTCCTTCGCCAGCCATGCCGAGGTGCTGGAGGCCTTCACCGACGCCCATCGCCGCCGCTTCGGCTTCGCAACGCCCGAACGCCAGGTGGTGGTGGAGGCCTGCGTCGTTGAAGTGACGTCGCCCGGGGAGGCCGTGGCCGAGGCCCCGCTCGCACCACGCGAGGCAGGGCAGGACCCGCCCCGCCTGGCCGAAGTCACCATCTTCGCCGCCGGCACGCCGCGCCGCGCCCCCGTGCTGGACCGCGACGCGCTCCGCGCCGGGGACCGCATCCCTGGCCCCGCCCTGATCCGGGAGGCCATCGCGACGACGGTGATCGAGCCCTGCTGGACGGCGGAGGTCACGCTGCGGAACCACCTCGTGCTGCGCCGGACGGAGCAGCGGGAGGCCGCGCGCGTGGCTGATGCGACGCGCGTCGACCCGGTGATGCTGGAGTTGTTCAACAACCTCTTCATGTCGATCGCCGAGCAGACCGGCGCGGTGCTGCAGAACACGAGCCTGTCCGTGAACATCAAGGAACGGCTCGACTTCTCCTGCGCCATCTTCGATGAGACGGGGCGCCTGGTGGCCAACGCGCCGCATGTGCCCGTGCATCTGGGCGCGATGGGGGAGAGCGTGCGCACCGTCATCCGGTCCCGCGCCGCGACGCTGCGGCCGGGCGACGTGGTTGCCCTCAACAACCCCTATAATGGCGGCACCCACCTGCCCGATGTGACCGTCATCACCCCCGTCTTCGATGAGGCGGGCACGAAAATCCTGTTCTTCGTCGGCAGCCGCGGCCACCACGCCGATATCGGCGGCCTCACCCCCGGCTCCACGCCGCCCGGTTCGGCGACGCTGGAGGAGGAGGGCGTCGTCATCGACGACTTCCTGCTGGTCTCGCAGGGCCGCCTCCGCGAAGCCGAGTTCCGCGCGCTGCTCGCCGGCGCCCGCTACCCCGCCCGCAGCCCGGACTTGAACGTCGCTGACATCACGGCCCAGGTCGCGGCGAATGAGAAGGGCGTGCAGGAATTGCAGCGCGCCGTGCGCGACTTCGGCCTCGATACCGTCCGTGCCTACATGAAGCATGTGATGGACAATGCGGAGGAAGCGGTGCGCGGCGTGCTCGACCGGCTGCAGGATGGCAGCTTCGAGACGACGATCGACGATGGCACGCCGCTGAAGGTCGCCGTCCGCGTGGACCGCGCCAACCGCCGCGCCACCATCGACTTCACCGGCACCGGCCCGCAGCGCCCCGACAATTTCAACGCGCCCGCCGCGGTCTGCCGCGCCGTGGTGCTCTACTGCTTCCGCTGCCTGGTGGGGGAGGAGATTCCCCTCAATGACGGGTGCCTGGTGCCGCTGGATATCGTGGCGCCGGAAGGGACCTTCCTCTCGCCCCGGCCCGATGGGCCTGGCGGGGGCGCCGCCGTGGTGGCCGGCAATACGGAGGTCAGCCAGATGACCTGCAATGCCCTGCTGGCGGCGCTCGGCGCCTGTGCCTCCGCCCAGGCCACCATGAACAACCTGCTGTTCGGCGACGCGGTTTACCAATATTACGAAACGGTCTGCGGCGGCACCGGCGCCGGCCCCGGCTTCCCGGGCACCTCCGCGGTGCAGACGCATATGACCAACACGCGCATGACGGACCCCGAGGTGCTGGAACTCCGCTACCCCGTGCGGCTCGAGGAATTCTCCATCCGGCGTGGCTCCGGCGGCGCGGGGGCCCATGCTGGCGGCGATGGCAGCCGCCGGCGCATCCGCTTCCTGCGCCCGATGGAGGCCGTGATCGTCGCATCGCGCCGCCGCGTCGCCCCGCATGGGCTCCAGGGCGGCAGCCCTGGCGCGGCGGGACGGCAATGGGTGGAACGCGTGGACGGGTCCATCCACCCCATGCAGGGCTGCGATCGCGCCGCGCTGCAACCCGGTGACGTGCTGGCGCTGGAAACGCCGGGCGGCGGCGGCTGGGGCGCCCCGTCGGCCGGATGAAGCGTCTCGCGGTCGCGCTGACGTCCCTTCTGCTGCTGGCCGTGCTGGGCCTCTGGCTCGGCCCGCGCCTGGTGGATTGGGAGCCCTGGCGCGGCCGCCTGGCCGAATTGGCGAGCGACCGGCTGGGCCGCGCCGTCACGCTGAACGGCCCTGTCGAATTGCTGCTGCTGCCCCAGCCCATGGTGCGCGCCGGTGGCGTTTCCATCGGCGATGCCGGGGAGGAGTTCAGTGTTACCGCGCAGCTTCTGCGCGTCCGCCTCGACCTGCCCGCGCTGATCGCGGGGCGGCTGGCACCGCGGGAGATCGCGCTGGTCGGCGCCGACCTCACGCTGCCCTGGCCGCCCGGCGCGCTGCTGGCGCTGCGGCCCCCGGCCTGGATCACGGAGCTGGATGCGCGGGTCGAGAACAGCCGGGTGCGCATCGGCGATGCGGTGCTGGAAGGCGTCAATGCGCGCCTGACCTCCGCCGGCCTGGCGCAGGCCATCGAATCCTCGGGCAGCTTCACCTGGGCGGGGCGCGCCGCGCGATTTTCCGGCACGCTGGGCCGGCCGGGCTGGGACGGTGTCGCCACCCTCGAACTAGCCCTGACCCTGCCCGAGGCCAGCGGCACCGCGCGCGGCGTGCTGGTGCCCGGCGCGGGGTTCGAGGGCAGCGTGGAGGCGCGCGGGCCGGACCTCGCCGCGCTGCTCGCCGGCCCCGCGGTGCCGTTCCGGCTTGCCGGCCGGTTGAATGCCTCGGCCGAACTCGTCGCCGCCGACCAACTGGTGATGGATGTCGGCGGCGTGCCGGCGCGGGGGTCCATCGCGCTCCGCCTGCTGCCGGCGCCCCGGCTGGACGTGGCGCTGGTGGCCAGCCGGCTTGACCTGGATGGCTGGGTCACGGCCCTGCGGCAGGGCGCGGCACGGCCGGTGCCCCTCGCGCTCGACCTCTCGGCGGAGGCCGGCACCTTCCAGGGCGTGGCGCTGCGGCGCATCCGCGGCGCCGCCTTCCTGGAGGATGGGCGCCTCACGCTCAGCGACGTCTCCGTCCTGCTGCCGGGGGAGGCGGAGCTGGAATTCGCCGGCGCCACCGCGGGCGGGCGGCTTGAGATCCGCGCGCGCTTCGCCGGCCCCGACATGCGCACCAGCCTCGGCGCCATCGGCCTGCCGGTGGAGGATCTGGACCCGTCCCTGCTGCGGCGGGGGGAGGGCCGCTTCCGCCTGGTGCTGGAGGATGCGCAGGCCGCGATCCCGGAGCTTTCCGCGACGATCGGCGACCTCCGCCTGTCCGGCGCCGGCGTGCTGCGGCACGGGGCGCGGCCGGCGCTGGGGATCGGGCTGACGCTGGACAGCCTCGACCTTGCCCGCTGGCTGCCCAATGGCTTCGATCCCGTGCAGGCAGGCCGGGCGCTGGGGCCGGTGGACCTCAACCTTCGCCTGGCGGCGGACCGCGTGACCATGGGCGGCGCGGTGATGGAACGCGCTTCCCTGGATGGCGCGCTGGAGAATGGCCGGATGACGCTGCGCCGGCTGTCCGGCCGGCTTGCCGATACCGATCTCACGGCGTCGGGTGTTCTCACGCTCGGCCCGCAGCTGCGCCTGCAGGATTTGACGATCGAGGCCAGCGGATCGTCCGGCCGCGGCCTGATGGCGCTGCTGCCGGGGGAATGGCCCGATCGCACGGCCATCGCCGGCATGCCGCTGGCGCTGCGCCTGTCGGGCGGCGGCACGCTGGATGCGCTGGCGCTGCGCGGCGGGGCGGAGGCCGGGGAGCTTCGCTTGGAAGCCTCCGGCACCCTGGACCTGCCCCAGCGCCGCGGCACCGCCAGCGTCACGCTGCGTCATCCCGGCGCGCCGCGCCTGCTGGCGGAAGCCTTCCGCAGCGATGCCGGGATCTGGCTGGGGGAGGGGTCCTTCTCCCTCATCGCCAGCCTCGCCGCCGGGCCGCAGGGCATCGCGGCGGAGAGCTTCGAGGTGGTGGCCGGCGGGCTGCGGGCCCGGGGCGCCCTGGCCCTGGCGCTGGCGGGAAGGCCGCGGCTGACCGGGCGGCTGGCCGCCGAACGCCTGCCGCTGCCCTTCGCGGGCTGGCAGAGCGGCAATCCGCTGGGGCTGGAAGCGCTGGCCGCCTTCGACGCCGATCTGGCGCTGGAGGCCGCGCGGCTGGAGATCGGCGGCACGGTGGCCGAACAGGTGGCGGCCACGCTGAAGCTGGCCGAGGGCCGCGCGCGGCTTGAGGGCGTGCGGGCGCGCCTGGCGGGTGGCGCGCTGGAGGCGCTGGTGACGCTCGACCTCGATCCGCAGGTGCCGCCCCGCCTGGCGGCCGAGGGACGGCTGGTGGGGGCCAGCATCGCCGCGCCGCTTTTCGCCGCGCCGGTCGATCTTACCGCCGGGCGCGGCGATGTGACCTTCGCGGTGGCCACCAGCGGCCATGCGCCGGCCGCGCTGCTGGGGACGCTGGAGGGCAGGATCGGCATCGGCTTGCGGGATGGCGTGCTGGCGGGGTTCGATCTGGCGGGGGCCGCGCAGGCGACGGCGCTGCCCGATCCGGTGGCGGCTGAACGCGGCACGCGGCGGGCGCTGCTGGAAGGCGCGACGGCCTTCGACCGCCTGGACGCGACGGCCAGGCTGACGGCGGGGCGGCTGCGGCTGGAGGAAGCACGGCTGGCCGCGGAGGGCGGGGCCACCGCGACCATCCGCGGCGAGATCGACCTCGCCCGCGGAGCGCTCGACCTGCACATCCTGTCGCGGCCGGCGGCGCCGGAGGCACCCGACCTCGGGCTGCGGCTCACCGGCCCATCCGATGGCCCCCGCGCCTTGCCTGAGACCGCGGCCTGGGCGCGCTGGCGTGCGGAGCGCGGGTAGGAGCCAGGCCCAGGACCCAGGCCCAGGCCCAGGCCCAGGCCCAGGACCCAGGCCACTCGGACCATGTCCTCGGCCTGGCGGCGTGGAGATGGCGCGCGCAGCCGCCCGGCCGCTCAGTATCGGTTCATGCCTCGGGGCAGGCCGCCGCAGCCGGTTGATGTCCCCATGCGTCGGCGCGGCCAGCCATGCCGCCTTCGCGGGCGGCTTGCAGCGCCATGACGCGCAGCGCACTCGACAGCGGGATGGCGATGTCGGTGCGGGCGGCATCCACCGCCGCCACCAGCGCGGCCAGGCTGGTGCCGCGCCCTTCGGCCAGGGCTTCGAGCGCGGCCCAGAAGGCCGGTTCCAGCGCCACGGAGGTCCGGTGGCCGGCCAGGCGGAAGGACCGCTTGCGGAGGTGACGCGCGGCCCGCTCGCTCATCCGCCGCCATCCAGCGTGGTGCCCGGGCGCACCATGTCGGCCGGCACCACCCAGCGGTCGAAATCCGCTTCGCTGACATGGCCGAGCCGCGCGGCGGCGGCCTTCAGGGTGATGTCCTCCGTCAGTGCCAGCTTCGCGATGGCGACTGCCTTGTCGTAGCCGATGCGCGGGTTGAGCGCGGTGACGAGCATGAGCGACTTCGCCAGGTTGTCGGCGATGCGCGCGTGGTTGGGTTCCAGCTTGTCCATCATGTTCGCGGCGAAGCTTTCCGCCGCATCGGCCAGCAGTCCCGCCGATTGCAGGACGTTGTGGATGATGACGGGCTTGAAGACGTTGAGCTCCAGGTGACCCTGCGCCGCGCCGATGGTGATGGCGACGTGGTTGCCCATGACCTGGGCGGCGACCATCGTCAGCGCCTCCGACTGCGTCGGATTGGTCTTGCCCGGCATGATGGAGCTGGAAAGCCCGTCGGCCGGGATGACGAGTTCCGAGAAGCCGGCGCGCGGGCCGCTGCCGAGCAGGCGGACATCGTTGCCGATCTTGGTGAGCGACACCGCGATGGTGTTCATCGCGCCGGAGAGTTCGACCAGCGCGTCATGCGCGCCCATGCCCTCGAACGGGTTGGGGTTGGGGCGGAAGGGCAGGCCGGTGCGCGCGGCGATGATCTCCGCGAAGACCCTCGGAAAATCGGGGTGGCGGTTGAGCCCGGTGCCGGCCGCGGTGCCACCCTGGGCGAGTTCCATGAGGCGCGGCAGCGCATCGCCCAGCCGCGCGATGCCGAGTTCCACCTGGCGCGCCCAGGCGGCGGCTTCCTGGCCGAGCGTGACGGGCACCGCATCCATCATATGGGTGCGGCCGATCTTCACGATCGCCTGCCATTCCCGCGCGCGGCGCGACAGGCTGGCCAGCAGCACGCCGAGCGCCGGTATCAGCCGCTGCGCCACCGCCTCCGCCGCCGCCACATGCATCACGGTGGGGAAGCTGTCGTTGGAGGATTGGCCGCGGTTCACATGATCATTCGGATGCACCGGGCGGCGGCTGCCGAGGGGCTGGCCGAGGGCGCGGTTGGCGAGGTTCGCGATGACCTCGTTCGCATTCATGTTGGTCTGGGTGCCGGAACCCGTCTGCCAGACCGGCAGCGGGAATTCGGCATCGTGGCGGCCTTCCGCGACCTCCGCCGCCGCTTGCGCGATGGCGGCGGCGATGTCGGCGGGCAGTTCGCCGAGCCGCGCATTGGCCTCCGCCGCCGCCTGCTTCTGCAGGCCCACGGCGCGGATCAGGACAGCGGGGAAACGTTCCGTCCCGATGCGGAACAGGCGCCGCGCGCGTTCGGTCTGCGGGCCCCAGAGCCGGTCCGCGGGGATGTCGATGGTGCCGAGGCTGTCCGTTTCAGTGCGGGCCGGCTCGGTGCGCGTCATGGGCGTGTCGGTCATGGTTGGGACCCTCCGCCCCGCAACATAGGCAGCCGCGCGCGCGGCCGCCCATCACGGTTGCTATTCCGGGAAGCGGTCGCCGTAGGTCGCGATCTCGATCAGGTTGCCGTCGGGGTCGCGGCAATAGACCGAAGTCATCGGCCCCAGTGCGCCCTGCTTCGGCACCGGGCCCAATTCGACCTGCACGCCGCAGCCGCGCAGGTGGCGGACGATGTCGTCGGCGTCCACGGTGACGATGAAGCAGATGTCCTGCGTGCCAGGTTCCGCCACGACGGAGGAGAACCAGGCCTGCTGCGTCGCCTCCTTCGGGCGGAGGTTCAGCTTCTGGCCCCCGAAGCGCAGCGCGGTGCGGCGCTGTTCGCCGAATTCCTCACGCTCCATCCCCAGCACGCGCTGATACCAGCCGGCGCTGGTCTCCACGTCCCGGCAGGTGATGACCAGGTGGTCCAGGCGGTCGACCGCGAAGCGCATGCTACTTGTCCCCTTCGCGGCGCCGCAGACGGGCCGTGACTTCGATCTCGATCCGCATTTCCGGGGCCTGCAGCCCCGCCACGATCATCGTGGAGGCCGGGCGAACGCGGCCCAGCCACTTCTTCACCACGGGCCAGCAGGGCGGCCAATCCGCGCGGTCCGGCAGGATGAAATTGGCGCGGACGATGTCTTCGATCCGGCCATTGGCCTGTTTCAGCGCGGCCTCGATGTTCCGGAAGGCCTGGTCGCATTGCTCGATCACGCCGGGCTGGATCGTCATGGTCGCGTAGTCGAAGCCGGTGGTGCCGGAGACGAAGATCCAGTCGCCATCGATGACGGCGCGGGAATAGCCGATCTCTTCCTCGAATCGGCTCCCGGAGGAGAAGCGGAGGCGGGCCATGGGGCGGTGGGTTCCCGGGGGGATGCTGATGGCGGAAGCCATATCCCAGCGGGAGGCTGGCCGGAAGGGTGGCGTGGGCCAGGGGGGATCCTGGGGGTGTCCCGGCCCCCGCCGGGCGGCGCCGGGTCCTAAACTTTTTAGCCGATTTAGTGCTTTTAGTCGTTTTAGCACCGATTCCGGGGGGGGGGCTCGGCGGGGCATCGGACGTGGCAGGGGCCTAGCCGGTCCAGAACATACCCGAAACGCCGCCGCCGATACCAGCGGTTTCGCCGGCGCGTGGAGGGTGGCACTCTGGTCACGCCGGCGCGGCCGGTGGGCAAGGGGGATCGGACTGCATGGGTGTCGTTACAAGGCTGGCCTTCGGGCTTTCCCTCGCGCTGGCCCTGCCGGCGGTGCCGCCGGCTGCGGCGCAGACGCTGCGGATCGGCATGCAGGCGCCGCCCAGCACGCTGGACCCGCATTGGCTGCTGAACCTGGCCAATACCGGCGCGCTGCGGAACATCTATGAGACGCTGGTCATGCGCGATGACCAGATGGCGCTGCGACCCGGCCTGGCCGAATCCTGGCGGGTGGTGGACGACACGACCTGGGAGTTCAGGCTGCGCGCCGGCGTGAAGTTCCACGACGGCAGCCCGCTGACCTCGGAGGACATCGCCGCCAGCTTCCAGCGGGTGCCGAACGTGCCGGGCAACCCGAACCCCTATTCCATCTACCTCTCGGGCGTGACGGGGGTGGAGGTGGTGGATGCGCTGACCTTCCGCATCCGGACGAGCGGCCCCCTGCCGATCCTGCCGACCAATCTGACGCAGATCTTCATCGTGCCGAAATCGGTGGCGGGGCTCGGCAATCCTGAGTTCAACAGCGGCCAGGCGGCGATCGGGACCGGGCCCTTCAGGCTCGGCTCCTGGTCCACCAATGCGCCGCTGGTGCTGCGGCGGAACGAGGAATGGTGGGGCGGGCGGGTGCCGTGGGAACAGGCGGTGCTGACGCCCATTCCGAACGACCCGGCCCGCGTGGCGGCGCTGCTGGCGGGGGATGTGGACTTCATCAACAACGTGCCGCTGCAGGATGCGGGGCGGATCGGCGCCGACCGGCGCCTGGCGCTGTTCACCGCGCCCTCCATCTACGCCGTCAACATCTACCCGGATGTGGAACGCGCCAGCCCACCCGGCGTGGACGCCAATGGCCAGAACCCGATGCGGGACGTTCGCGTCCGCCGCGCCATGTCGCTCGCCCTGAATCGGGAGGGGATCGCGCGCCAGATCATGGAAGGCTACGCCGAGCCGACCGACCAGCCCGTGCCGCCCTTCGTCTTCGGCGCCATCCCGGACCGCGCCCTGCCGGCCGCCGACATCAACGCCGCCCGCGCCTTGCTGGCGGAGGCGGGCTGGGGGCAGGGCTTCGGGCTGAACCTGTTCTGCTCCCCCAACCGCACGCCGCGCATCTGCCAGGCGATCGCTTCCGCCTGGACGCGGATCGGCATCCGCACGACGGTGGAGGTGGTGCCGCAGGCGACCTTCCTGACGCGCCGCAACCGGCGGGAATACGGGGTCTTCGTGACCGTCTTCGGGTCCCTGACCGGGGAGACGTCCTACCTGCTGAGCTCCCAGATCCACACCAGCGGCACGGTGCCGGGGCTGGGGACGCTGAACTTCACGGGCTACGGCGTGGCCGCCGTGGATGCGGAGATCGCCCGCGCGCGCGCCACGCTGGACGATGCGGAGCGCAACCGCCTGCTGCGGGCGCTGGTGCAGCGAACGGTGGATGAGGCACTGATCATCGGCGTGGGGCTGGTGCATTCGGCGCATGCCGGGAGCGCCAATCTGGTGACGAAGGCGCGGGCGGATGAGGAGGTGCTGGCGGTGGAGATCAGGCCGCGGTGAGGCGCGGATTGCCGCAGGGGGAGCGCTGCTCCCCCCGCACCCCCCACGCCAGGGGCCTCGGGCCCCTGGACCGCGAGGTTTTCAACTGATGACGGTCCAGGGGCGGCTCGCCCCTGGCGGATGGGGTATGGGGAAGGCAGCGCCTTCCCCAATTCACTATAGCCCGCCCGTGCACGCCGGCAGCGTGCTGCGCTTGCGTACCGTGCCCGCTGGAAAGCGCTCCAGCTTCCCCGCCGGCCGGATCGGGCGGGGGACGAGGTTGCCCCCGCAATTCGGACAGAGGCCGCCGGGCAGGCGCGTGGCGGCGCAGTCCCGGCACCAGGTGCATTCGAAGGAGCAGATCAGCGCCCGGTCGGAATCCGGCGGCAGATCCGTGCCGCAGCATTCGCAGTTCGGGCGCAGCTCCAGCACGGGCTATTCCAGCCCTTCGTAGAAGTCGTTGCCCTTGTCATCGACGACGATGAACGCGGGGAAGTCCTCGACCTCGATCCGCCAGACCGCTTCCATGCCGAGCTCGGGGTATTCTAGCACTTCGACCTTGCGGATGCAGTCCTGGGCCAGCCGCGCCGCGGGGCCGCCGACGCTGCCGAGGTAGAAGCCGCCATAGCTCTTGCAGGCGTTGAGCACGGCCTTGGACCGGTTGCCCTTGGCCAGCATCACCAGCGAACCGCCGGCCTTCTGGAAGGCCTCGACATAGCTGTCCATGCGCCCGGCGGTGGTGGGGCCGAAGCTGCCGGTTGCCATGCCCGTCGGCGTCTTGGCGGGGCCGGCGTAATAGACGGGGTGGTTCTTGAGGTAGTCGGGCAGGCCCTCGCCGCGGTCGAGGCGTTCCTGCAGTTTCGCGTGCGCGATGTCGCGGGCGACCACCACCGTGCCGGTCAGCGACACGCGGGTCTTCACCGGGTGCTTCGAGAGTTCGGCACGGATCGCGCTCATCGGCTGGTTCAGGTCGATCTTGACCACGTCGCCGCCGAGGATGCTGTCCGTCGCCTCCGGCAGGTACTTCGCGGGGTCATGTTCCAGCTGTTCCAGGAACACCCCCTCCGGCGTGATCTTCGCCTTGATCTGTCGGTCGGCGGAGCAGGAGACGCCGATGCCGATGGGCAGCGACGCGCCGTGGCGGGGCAGGCGCACCACGCGGACATCGTGGCAGAAATACTTGCCGCCGAACTGCGCGCCGATGCCCAGGTTCTGGGTCAGCTTGTGGACCTCGGCCTCGAACGCCGTGTCGCGGAAGGCGTGGCCGGCCTTGGACCCCTCGGTCGGCAGCGCGTCCAGCCATTTGGTGGAGCCGAGCTTGACGGTCTTGAGGTTCATCTCGGCGCTGGTGCCGCCGATGACGATCGACAGGTGGTAGGGCGGGCAGGCGCTGGTGCCGAGCGTCTTGATCTTGTCTTCCAGGAACTTCAGCAGCTTCTCCCGCGACAGCACCGCGCGCGTCTGCTGGAACAGGAAGGTCTTGTTGGCCGATCCGCCGCCCTTGAGGATGAACATCAGGTGCATCTCATCGGCGTGGTGGTCGCCGGGCTGCGCCATGATGGAGAACTCGACCGGCAGATTGTTGCCGGTGTTGACCTCATCCCACATGGTCAGGGGTGCCATCTGGGAATAGCGGAGGTTGGTCTCGGTGTAGGTGCGGTGGACGCCGTAGCTCAGCGCCTCCTCCTCATCGCCCTCGACCCAGACGCGCTGGCCCTTCTTGCCGAATACGATGGCGGTGCCCGTGTCCTGGCACATGGGCAGCACGCCGCCGGCGGCGATGTTGGCGTTCTTCAGCAGGTCGAGCGCCACGAAGCGATCATTCGGGCTCGCCTCCGGGTCCTGCAGGATCTTCGCGAGCTGGGCCAGGTGGCCGGGGCGCAGCAGGTGGGAGACGTCCTTGCAGGCCTGGAAGGCGAGCTGTTCCAGCGCCTCCGGCTTCACCTTCAGGACGGTCTGGCCATCGCAGGTGGCGGTGGAGACGCCTTGTATGTCCAGCTTGCGCCAGGGCGTGGTGTCCTCGCCCAGGGGGAACATGGGGGAATAGCGGAAGCCCTCGGGCCGCGTCGGCGCGATCACGGGGCTGTCGATATCGAGCGGTGCGGTCACGGGCGGTCTCCGTGGGCGGCGCCCTAGGGATGGGCGCGCGACGTGATCCGCGGGTGGTAGCGCAGCGGGCGCCTGCCGCCAACGGTGGTGGTCGAGAGGGCGAATGCCTGGCGAGGTGCGGGTTTCTGTGGACATGCGGCAGAACCCGGACAGTCGCCCTGAGGACGACCGGGATGCTTCTCCCTGTTTCGTTTCCGATGTTTAATTATTGCGGTGTGGTGTGGGGAGGCTCAGGCGATGCCGAGGGCACTTTTGGCGGTGCTGGTCTGCGTGATGCTTGCGGGCTGCGCCAAGTCGTTCTCTGACAGTTGGGCTCAAACGACGAAAGATCAGACAGCATCGTCGTGGTGGAGTGCCAATGTCGGGACGAGCATGGGGGTCGGATTATTAGCAAATGCGGTTCCGGCGGCTCATCTTGTTGGGCTTCTGGCCGATACCTTGTACGTGTATTCGACCATTGATGAAATGATTTATGGAAATGGTGCCATCGTCGCGCGCGAACGTGCCTGCCCACGGCTCCTCGAGGAAGAGGACTACCTCCTGTTCTTTGCCTGGCGGGGCGAGCACCGTGCCCAGGTCGAGCTTACGTTGCGTGAAGTCTATGGCAGGAAAGACGACTTGGCCTCGTCGGTGCGGGGCGTGACTGCGCGACTGGGCCCAGCCGCGGTGATGGCTCTTGAGAAGAAGATCGAGCAGAAGGTCACCGCGAAGCTCGGCGCGAAATTCGCGGCCAAGATGATTGCGAAGGCGCTGGTAGGCTTTGTTCCCTTATTGGGGCCGCTTTCCGCCGTGGCAATCAACTACTGGATCCTGGATGGCATTCACGTCGACTCCATCGCGTATTTCGGTGCGAAGGCTCGTGTGGTCTGCGTGTGACGTTGCCATCGAGGTCAGGCTGAAAGCGTGGCGATCAATCCCGCGCCGGCCGGCGACGAAACGCGTCGAGGCTGACGACCTGGGCGGGCGCTTCCGGCGTCGCTGGGGCAGCCGGGGCGGCGGCGGGCGCCGGCACGGCTTCCGCGACCGGGGCCGCCGCGGCGTCCATTTGCGGCTGGAAGCGCAGGCCGTAGCGGACGGAGGGGTCGGCGAAGCCGGTCAGCGCGGCGAAGGGCACCACCAGCGTGGAGGCCACGCCGCCGAAATACAGGCGGACGGAGAAGAAGCCCGCGGCGCGATCGACGATCAGCGCCTCGAACTGATGCTGCAGCACCACCGTCATTTCCTGCGGGTACTTGGCCTTCAGGTGGCCAGGCACCCGGGTGCCCGGATGATCCGTGCGGAAGGTGATGTAGAAATGATGTTCCCCCGGCAGGCCCTGCGCGCCGGCGAGGTCGAGTGACCGCGCAACGACTTCGCGGAGCGCGTCGTCCGTCCAGCGTTCGTAGGGAATCTGGCCCTGGGCAGGGCGGGCGTCGTCGCTCATGGGTGCACCCCTTCGCATACAACCATAAGATGACGCCGCTGGTCGGGAAAGAGGCGCCGGCGATGATAGAGGAAAGTGGGGGGCTTCTGTTGCCCGGTGCCCCCCGAACCGCGCTTACCTGTTAGGCAGCGAGTGCGACAGCCTCACGGCTGTTATCGTTCGCACTTGAGGATTTAGCCCGATAACGGCGGTACAATGCCGGGCAAAAGCGATCCCTTTACTACGCGCGTCGAAGCTGTTTCGCCCCCATGGTTTCCACCCCGACCGAAGCCGGAGGAGAGGATGGTGGAGGCGCCGGGCACTGCCCCCGGGTCCGCAACGCTTATTCCGAACCGTGTTTATCGCCATAGTCGGCAAGCCGACGCGGCACATATAGGGCATCGCTGCGCCGGATGCGAGGGGTGCCTTTCGCCCCGCGTTCAGGCTATCTGGCGAGCCTTTTGACGGATGGGACTCGGGCCGCATGGCGCTGACAGCGGAACAGCAGCAGGAAATCGATGCCGCGCGCGCCGCGGAGGGCCGGACGCTGCGGCCGACGGTGCCGGCGCTGGAGGCGATGCTGTTCCACGCCGTGCCGGTGCTGGACCACGGCTTCGTCCGCGTCATCGACTACATGGGCGACGATGCCGCGATCGTGCAGGCGGCGCGCGTGTCCTATGGCCGCGGCACAAGGGCGGCGAATGAGGACAAGGGCCTGATCCGCTACCTCATGCGGCACAGGCACTCGACCCCTTTCGAGATGTGCGAGATCAAGTTCCATGTGAAGCTGCCGATCTTCGTGGCGCGGCAATGGATCCGTCATCGCACCGCGAATGTGAACGAATACAGCGCCCGCTACTCGATCCTGGACCGGGAATTCTACATCCCGGCGCCGGAACATTTGGCCGCGCAATCCGCGATGAACCGCCAGGGGCGGGGCGACGTGCTGCAGGGCGAGGAAGCCGCGCGGGTGCTGGAGCTGCTGCGGGAAGATGCGACCCGCAACTATGACCACTACATCGAGATGCTGAACGAGGATGAGGGCGGGCAGCCCGCCGATCCCGGGCGGCAGGGCCTGGCGCGCGAACTCGCGCGGATGAACCTGACGCTGAACGCCTACACGCAATGGTACTGGAAGACGGACCTCCATAACCTCTTCCACTTCCTGTCGCTGCGCGCCGATGCCCATGCGCAGTACGAGATCCGCGTCTATGCGGAGGCGATGATGACGATGGCGGAGGCCTGGGTGCCGATCGCGGCCGGCGCCTTCCGGGATTACCGCCTGGGCGCCGTCACGCTTTCCGCCCAGATGCTCGGCATCCTCCGCCGGATGCTGGCGGGGGAGGCGGTGGAGCAGGCGGGGTCGGGCCTGTCCAAGCGCGAATGGCGCGAGTTGATGGAGACATTGGGGCGTGGCGAGTAGCGCTGCCGCGAAGCGGGGCGCGAAGCCAGGGAGGAAGGCTGCCGGGCGTACCCCGCGCTTCGCCTGGCTGCATCGCTGGTGGAAGGTGGCGCTGCTGGTGGCGCTGGTGACCATCGGCCTGCCGGTGGCCCATGCGCTGTTCGGGGAGATCGTCGCGCTGCTGGGCGGGGCGGTGCTGTTCGGCTTCCTGCTCGGCCGCTGGACGGCGCCCCGGTAACGTAGGGCCCCGTTAACCTAGGGCCCCGGTGACAAGGAACGACCGATGACCCCCGACCGCACCGCGGCGCTGCTCGACTTCATGGCGCTGGCCGATCGCCTCAAGCATGTCGAACGCCGGGGGCGCACCCGGGGCCCCGATGGCACCGACCGGAACGAGAACAGCGCCGAGCATTGCTGGAATGTCGCCCTCGTTGCCGTGCTGCTGCATGGGGAGGTGGAGGACAAGCCGGACCTCGGCCATGTGCTGGCGATGATCGCGGCGCATGACCTGGTGGAGATCGAGGCCGGCGACACCTTCGCCTATGACGAGGCCCACCTGCTGACCCAGGCCGCGCGGGAGAAGGCGGCGGCGGATGTGGTCTTCGGCGTGCTGCCGCCCGACCTCGGCCAACGTCTGCGCGCGCTGTGGGAGGAGTTCGAGGAGGGCGAGACGAAGGAGGCCCGCTTCGCCATGGCCTGCGACCGCGCCCAGGGGATGATGCAGGGCGTGATCGGCACCGGGCATTGGCGCCATGCCGGCATCCGGGAGGAACAGACACTCGGCCGGATGAACCCGGCGCGGGAGGTCGCGCCGGCCTTCGAGGCGCTGATCGCGTTGCTCTATGACCGCGCACGCACGGGGGGAATGTTCGCGGCATGACCGTCATCGTCTTCGGCTCCGTCACCGCGGATCTGGTCTTCGCCCTGCCGGAACTGCCTCGCCCCGGGCACACGGTGCTGGGGCCGGGCTACCGGGCGCTGCCGGGCGGCAAGGGGGCCAACCAGGCGGTGGCGGCGGCGCGGGACGGGGCTCGGACGATTTTCGTCGGCGCCGTGGGCGCGGATGCGATGGCCGATATCGCGCTGGGGGGGCTGCGGGGCGCGGGGGTGGATCTCTCGCGCCTGGCGACCGTGCGCGCGCCGACGGCCTGCGCGGCGGTCTGTGTCGGCCCCGATGGCGGCAACCAGATCGCGGTGGGCAGCGGCGCCAATTTGCTGGCCAGCGCGCAGCAGATCGAGGACACGATGCTGCGCCCCGGCGCGGTCCTGCTGCTGCAGATGGAAGTGCCCCCGGCCGAGGTGGCGGTGGCCGTCATGCGGGCGCGGGCGCGCGGCGCGCGGGTGATCCTGAACCTGGCGCCGGCGGCGGCCGACCTGCCGCGGGACATCCTGGCGGCGCTCGACCTGCTGGTGGTGAATGAGCATGAGGCGATGATGGTCGCCCGCCGGCTGGGCACCGCGCCAGATGCTGCGGCGATCCGCGCGGCGCTCGGCACCGATGTGGCGCTGACCATGGGGGAATCGGGCGTGACGGCCGCGACCGCCGCGGGGCTGTTCCGCTACCCCGCCTTCCCGGTGAAGCCGGTGGATACCACGGGGGCGGGGGATTGCTGGTGCGGGGTGCTGGCCTCGGCACTCGATCGCGGCCTGCCGCTGGATGCGGCGATGCGGCGCGCCTCCGCCGCCGCCGCCATCGCCTGCACCCGCCCCGGCGCGGCGAGTGCCATGCCGACCGGGGCGGAGACGGACGCGCTGCTGGCGCGCCGCTGACCGTTCAGTCGATGACGATCAGTCGATGACGATCTTGGGCCCGGCGCCCGCGCGTTCGGCCAGCTTCTCCCGCAGCCTGGTCGCGATGCGCTGGTAGGCGGCGGCTTCCTCCGAATCGGGCCGGGCGGCGACGATCGGGGTGCCGGCATCGGCCAGTTCGCGGATGGCGAGCTTCAGCGGCAATTCACCGAGGAACTCCACGCCGAGTCGCGTCGCCTCCGCCTTCGCGCCGCCATGGCCGAAGATGTCGGTGCGGTGGCCGCAAGACGGGCAGCAGAAGAAGCTCATATTCTCGATCAGGCCGAGGACGGGGACGTTCACCTTCTCGAACATCCGGACGCCGCGGCGGGCATCGATCAGCGCCACGTCCTGGGGGGTGGAGACGATGACGGCGCCGGCGAGGGGGACGCGCTGGCTCATCGTCAGCTGCGCGTCGCCGGTGCCGGGGGGCATGTCCACCACCATGACGTCGAGCGCACCCCATTCGACCTGGCCCATCAGCTGTTCCAGCGCGCCCATCACCATGGGTCCGCGCCAGATCATCGGCGTCTCCTGCTCCACCAGGAAGCCGATGGACATGGCCTTCAGCCCCCAGCGACTGAGCGGGATGATGCGGCTGCCCTCCGCCCGGGGGCGTTCATGGGTGCCGAGCATCTGGGGCAGGGAGGGGCCGTAGATGTCGGCGTCCAGCAGCCCGACCTTGAGGCCCTGCATGGCCAGCGCGACGGCCAGATTGACCGCGGTGGTGGATTTGCCGACGCCGCCCTTGCCGGAGGCCACCGCGATGATGGCGCCGACATCGGGCAGCAGCATGGGGCCCTGGCCGGCGGGTGCCTTGGCGGCGGGACCATGGGCGTGGGTCCCGTGGGCGTGAGGTTGCGCGGCCGGCTTCGCCGGTTCCGCCCGATGGGCCGTCAGCACCACGGTGGCGGACAGCACGCCGGGCACGGCGGCGGCGGCGCGTTCGGCGGCGGCGCGCAGCGGCTCACTCTCCCGTGCCCGGTCGCGGGGCACCTGGATGGCGAATTGGACCATGCCCGATTTGACCGCGAGACCATCCACCATGCCGGCGCTGACCACGTCCTGGCCGGTCACGGGGTCGCGCACCGATCGCAGTGCGGTGCGCACCGCCTGTTCCAGCATCTCGCCCATCGCTTGAAAAACCCCCTGTTCCATCCGATATCGCGCCGGCCAAGTCGGCCCCGTTGTGCGGTTTACCGCGTAACGGATGCCCGTGCAGGTTGGCCCGGCGTCTATAAGACCGGGTCGACCTGAACCGGCGCGGCCCCCATATGGCCCCCATATGGACCGACGACGCGACCGCTGCACCCCTCCCTTGCCGGGAAGGGACGTGGCACATGTCTTGCCCGTACTGGAGGAGGCCTAAACCCCGATGGCGTGGAACAACAGCGGCGGACCCAGCCCCTGGGGAAATCCCAGGCCGGGCGGGCCATGGGGGGCGCCGCAGCCGCCTTCGGGCGGGGGCCAGGGCGGCGGCGGTGGCGGCGGTGGCCGCGGCGGCGGCGGCGGGCCTGACCTGGATGACGTGATTCGCCAGGCGCAGGATGCCGTGCGCCGCTACCTGCCGCGCGGCGGCGGGGGCATGGGGCTCGCGCTGATCGGCGTGGTGCTGGTGGGCATCTGGGGGGCCTCCGGCTTCTACCGGGTGCAGCCGGACGAGCAGGGCGTGGTGATGCGCTTCGGCGCCTTCAACCGCACCACCCCGCCGGGCTGGGGCTATGCGATTCCATGGCCGGTGGAGACCGTGACCAAGCCCCGCGTCACGCGCATCAACCGCGTCGATGTCGGCTTCCGCGCCCCCGCCGATGCGGGCCAGGCGGCGCGCGTGGTCCCCTCGCGCGACGTGCTCGAAGAAAGCCTGATGCTGACGGGCGACGAGAACATCATCGACATCGATTTCGCCGTCTTCTGGCAGATCCGCGATGTCGCCGAGTTCCTGTTCAACACCCGCAACACGGAAGCCACGGTGAAGTCCGCGGCCGAGAGCGTGATGCGTGAGGTGATCGGCCGCACGCCGATCCAGCCCGCCCTGACCGAGGCGCGCGCCCAGATCGAGCAGGAGGTCCGCCGCGGCACCCAGGCCATCATGGACCAGTACCGCGCGGGCATCGAAGTGACGCAGGTGCAGTTGCAGAAGGTTGACCCGCCGGCGACGGTGGTCGATGCCTTCCGCGACGTGCAGCGCGCCAATGCGGACCGCGAACGCGCCCGCAACGAGGCCGAGAGCTACCGCAACGACATCATCCCCCGCGCCCGAGGCGAGGCCGAGCGCCTGGTGCAGGAGGCCGAGGGCTTCCGCGAAAGCCAGATCGCCCGCGCACGAGGCGAGGCAGGTCGCTTCATCTCGGTCCTGACCGCCTACCAGGCGGCGCAGGACGTGACGGTTCGCCGCATGTACCTGGAGACGATGGAGGAAATCCTCCGCCGCAATCCGAAGGTCATCGTGGATGACCGGCTGCAGGGCGTCGTGCCGCTACTGAACCTGGGCGACCAGGGCCGTGGCGTGGCGGGTGCCGTGCCGCAGGTGATGCGCCAGCAGGCCGCGCCCCAGCAGCCCCAGCCCCAGCCGGCGCCCGGCCAGGGCTTCGGCAACAACCGTCCGGCCGGAGTGCCCCGATGAACCGCGCCCTTATCCTGGCGGTCATCGCCGCCATCGGCCTGGTGGTGGCTTCCTCCACCCTGTTCACGGTGCATCAGACGCAGCAGGTGCTGATCACCCGGCTCGGCGAGCCGGTGCGCGTGATCCGCGAACCCGGGCTGCAGATGAAGCTGCCCATCGTGGACAACGTCATCACCTTCGACCGCCGCCTGCTGGACTACGACGCGCAGGGCGAAGAAGTCATCCTTGGCGACCAGCGCCGCCTGATCGTGGACAGCTTCACCCGCTACCGCGTGGTCGATCCGCTGCTGTTCTTCCAGACCGCAGGCGCGGCGGAAGCCGGCATCCGGGCACGGCTGAACTCCATCGTCACCTCCGCGCTGCGCCGCGTGCTGGGCAACGAGCCCCTGCTGAGCGTGCTGTCCACGGACCGCACCCGCATCATGGGTGAGATCCGGCGCCAGGTGAACGAGGAAGCCCGCCGCTTCGGGATCGAGGTGACGGATGTGCGCATCCGCCGCGCCGACCTGCCGGAGGAGAACACGCAGGCCATCCTCAACCGGATGCAGTCCGAGCGTGAGCGCGTGGCCCGCGAGGCCCGCGCCGAGGGTGCGGAGGTGGCGGTGCGCGTGCGCGCCGGCGCCGACCGCGAACGCACGGTGCTGCTGGCCGAGGGCCAGGCGAGCGCCGACATCCTGCGCGGCCAGGGCGAGCAGGAGGCGATCCGCATCTTCGCCGATGCCTTCCAGCGCGATCCCCAGTTCTTCCAGTTCTGGCGGACCATGCAGGCCTACCGGGAGGCGTTCAGCGAGGGCGAGACGAGGCTGCTGCTTTCCCCGGACAGCGAGTTCTTCCGCTTCTTCCGGGAGAGCATGCCTTCGGTCGGCGCGCCGCTGACGCCGCAGACCCCGCGGTGACGGGGCGGGGGGCCATGGCGGCCCCCCATCCCACCCCCGCCACGGCGGGGGTGGCCGATGCCGAGACACTTCGTGTTGATGGCCGGCCTTCCGATCCCGGCATGGCATGCCAATGTTGCGGTGCAGGGCGCCCGCGCCCAATCTGCCGTATCGGGCGTCCGCGCCCACCCTGTCGGTCCGATCTGAGAAAAGGTGCCGCCCGTGCGCTTTGCCCCCCTTCTGATGGCCGCGGCCATCGCCGCACCCTTCGCGGCGCTGTCACCCGCCCCGGCCCATGCCCAGATTCCACCGCCAGGGGCGCCTTCATCCTTCGCCCCCCTGGCGCAGCGGCTGCTGCCGGCGGTGGTCAACATCCAGACCACCCAGGCCGCGGGTTCCCCCGGCCGCGCGCAGCGGCCGGATGCACCGGATACGCCCCAGGCGCCCCCCGGCAGCCCCTTCGAGGAATTCTTCCGCGACTTCCTGGAGCGGAACCGCCCGCCCGGCCAGCAGGGCCGGCCCAACCAGCCGCAGCAGCAGCAGCCCCAGCGGCGCGCCCAGTCGCTGGGATCCGGCTTCATCATCGATCCCTCGGGCATCGTGGTGACGAACAATCACGTCATCGACGGCGCCGATGAGATCAACGTCGTTCTGCAGGACAACACGACGCTGCGCGCCGAGCTGGTCGGCACCGACCCGCGGACCGATGTCGCCGTGCTGCGCGTGCGCCCGGAACGGCCGCTGCCTTCGGTGTCCTTCGGGGACAGCGACACGGCGCTGGTCGGCGACTGGGTGCTGGCGATCGGCAATCCCTTCGGCCTCGGCGGGTCCGTGACGGCGGGCATCGTCTCCGCCCGCGGCCGTGACATCCGCCAGGGGCTCTATGACGACTTCATCCAGACGGATGCCGCCATCAACCGCGGCAATTCCGGCGGCCCGCTTTTCAACCTGGCGGGGGAGGTGATCGGCATCAACACGGCGATCTATTCGCCCTCCGGCGGGTCGATCGGCATCGGCTTCTCCATCCCGTCCAACCTGGCGCGGAACATCGCGAACCAGCTGCGGGAACAGGGGCGGGTGCGGCGCGGCTGGCTGGGCGTGAACATCCAGCAGGTGACGGATGAGATCGCGGAAAGCCTCGGCATCCGCGGCGGCGCGCGGGGCGCGCTGGTGGCCCGTGCCCAGGAAGGCGGCCCGGCCGCGGCCGGCGGCATCCAGGCCGGCGACGTGATCCTGCGCTTCAATGGGACCGAGGTGCGGGAGATGCGCAACCTGCCGCGCATCGTGGCCGATACCAATGTCGGCAATTCCGTGCCGGTGGTGGTGTGGCGCGACGGGGCGGAGCGCACTGTGACCGTCACGGTGGCCGAATTGCCGTCCGAGGCGCAGCAGGCGGCGGCGACCCCGGCGCCGGCGGCGCGGCCGCAGACGCTGGAGCTTTCGGGCCTCGGCCTGCGGGTCGGCCCGATCACGCCGGAGGCGCGGGAGCGTTTCAGCCTGCGGGCGGAGAGCCGGGGCGTGGTGATCACCGAGGTCTCGCCCGGCAGCACGGCGGCGGAGCGTGAACTGCGGCCTGGCGATGTGATCGTCGAGGTGCAGCAGGAGCGGGTGAACACGCCGCAGGAGGTGCAGGAGCGGCTGGAGCGCCTGCGCCGCCAGAACCGGGCGACGGCGCTGCTGCTGATCGAGGGCCCCCAGGGCCAGCGCTGGGTTCCCTTGCGCCTGACGCCGGCGCGCCCCCCCGGCGCCCCGGGCTGACCTTCTACTGATGACGGTCCAGGGGCGGTTCGCCCCTGGCGGATGGGGTAAGGGGAGGGCAGCGCCCTCCCCTTATTCGTTTCAGGCGCCGCCGACGAATTCCGCGCGCCGATACCCCTGCATGTAGAGCAGCGCCAGCAGGTCGGTATGGTCCACCCGCGCCCGCGCCGACGCCGCCACGACGGGCTTTGCGCGATAGGCGACGCCCAGCCCCGCGGCCTGGATCATATCGAGGTCATTCGCCCCATCCCCCACGGCGAGCGTCGCCGCCAGGGCCAGGCCGTTGTCGGTGGCGAGCTGCTTGAGGGTGGAGAGCTTCGCGTTGCGGTCGAAGACGGGCTCCACGACCTTCCCCGTCAGCTTGCCGTCCTCGATCAGCAGCACGTTCGAGACGTGGTGGTGGAAGCCGAGCTTTGCCGCCACGCGGCCGGTAAAGAAGGTGAAGCCGCCGGAGGCCAGGCAGCAAATGGCCCCGTTGGCGCGCATGGTGGCGACGAGTTCGGCGGCGCCGGGCATCATCGCCGTCTCGGCCCAGGTGGCTTCCAGCGCCGAGACATCGAGGCCGGCGAGCATGCCGACGCGTTCCACCAGCGCCTGGTGGAAATCGAGTTCGCCGTTCATGGAGCGGCGGGTGATCTCCGCGATCTTCTCCTTCAGCCCGGCATAGGCGGCGATCTCGTCCAGCGTTTCGCTGGTGACGATGGTGCTGTCCATGTCGGCGACGAGGAGCCGCTTGCGGCGGCCCTCCGCGGGGGTGGCGATGGCGTCGACGGGTGCGCCGGCCAGCACCGCGCGCGCGGCGGCGGCGGCCTGTTCGGCGGCGGCATCCGCGAAGGGGATGTCCACGGCCTCGCGCTCCGCCAGCCAATCTGGCGTGCCGGGGGCGGCGCCGAGCGCATCGAGCGCGCCGCGGACCTTGGAAACCAGGGCGGGATCGAGAGCGCCGGGGGCGGCGATCAGGGTCAGGATATGGGGCATGCGGGGCGCCCCATGCCATTGGCGCCCGGGCTGTGCAACATCAGCGGTATGACAACGCAATCCCTGCCTGCTGCCCTCATCGTCGCCGGCCCCACCGCGAGCGGCAAGACCGCGCTGGCGCTGGGCCTGGCGCAGCGCCTCCGCGGCACCGTCATCAACGCCGATTCGATGCAGGTCTACCGTGAGCTTCGCGTGCTGACGGCGCGCCCGACGGCGGAGGAGGAAGCGGTGGTGCCGCATGCCCTTTACGGTGTGCGGCCAGCGGCGGAGGCCGGGACCGTCGCCTGGTGGCGCGGGCAAGCGCTGGCGGCGATGGAGGAAGCGCGGGCGGCAGGGCGGGTGCCGATCCTCTGCGGGGGGACGGGCCTGTACTTCCTGTCGCTGACCGAAGGGCTGGCGGAGGTCCCGGCGGTGCCGGCGGAGGCGCGGGCGGAGGCGCGACGACTTCTGGAGGCGGAGGGCCCGGCGGCACTGCATGCCAGGCTGGCGGCGCTGGACCCGGAGACGGCGGCGGCGCTGCGGCCTTCCGACAGCCAGCGCCTGTCCCGGGCCTATGAGGTGGTGACGGGGACGGGGCGCGGGCTGCGCTCCTGGCAGCGGGAGGGGGGGGCGACCCCGGCGCCCTGGCGGTTCGCGTCGATCATGCTGGACCCGCCGCGGCCAGCGCTGCGGGATGCGATCCGGCGGCGCTGGCAGGCGATGCTGCGCGCGGGCGCGGTGGAGGAGGTGCGGGCGCTGGGCGCGCAGGGCCTC
The DNA here is from genome assembly GCF_051859025.1 of Falsiroseomonas sp. Lineage (GTDB taxonomy): Bacteria > Pseudomonadota > Alphaproteobacteria > Acetobacterales > Acetobacteraceae > Falsiroseomonas. The sequence goes on from NZ_JBHYGL010000005.1 coordinate 30,143, forward strand.
GACCCCGCGCTGCCGGCGATGCGGGCGCATGGGGTGCCGGAACTGCTGGCGCATCTGGCGGGGCGGATGTCGCTGGACGCGGCGTCCACGCGGGCGATCCTCAATACGGGGCAATACACCAAGCGGCAGGCGACCTGGTTCCGGCACCATGCGCTGGCGCCCCCGGCGCATGCGCATAGCATCCATGCGCGATGCGAGGGTCTTGAGCAACTTTCGGAATGTGAACTGGCAAAAATTATCGCTTTTGTTGATCGGCGCGTTGACGGAGGTGAATCGGGGGGGTAGATGACCGCGACCGGCGGGGCGCAGCCATGCCGGTGCCCCGAAGACACAGGAAAGCCGAGCACCCCATGTCCGCCACCATCCAGCACGCCGACGCAACGCCCCTGACGATGTCGGGTGCGGAGGTCGTCCTCCGCGCGCTGAAGGATCAGGGCGTCGAGGTCATCTTCGGCTATCCCGGCGGCGCCGTCCTGCCGATCTACGACGCGATCTTCCAGCAGAACGCCATCCGCCACATCCTGGTGCGGCACGAACAGGCCGCGGTGCATGCGGCGGAAGGCTATGCGCGGTCCACGGGGAAGGTGGGCTGCGTGCTCGTCACCTCCGGCCCCGGCGCCACCAATGCGGTGACGGGCCTGCTGGACGCGCTGATGGACAGCATCCCGCTGGTCTGCCTGACGGGCCAGGTGCCGACGCACCTGATCGGCAACGACGCCTTCCAGGAAGCCGACACCACCGGCATCACGCGGCCGGCCACCAAGCACAATTACCTGGTGAAGCGGTCCGAAGACCTGGCGCGGGTGGTGCATGAGGCCTTCCACGTGGCGCGCAGCGGCCGCCCGGGGCCGGTCGTCATCGACCTGCCGAAGGACATCCTCATCAACAAGGCGCCCTATGCCGAGGCGCCGCCCGCCAGCCAGCCGCACCGGTCCTACCGCCCGCAGGCGGAGCCCGATATGGGCCAGATCCGCAAGGCGGTGGCGCTGCTGAAGGCGTCGAAGAAGCCGGTGGTCTATGCCGGCGGCGGCGTGATCAATGCGGGGCCGGAAGCGTCCCGCCTGCTGACCGAATTCGTGCATATGACGGGCTTCCCCTGCACGAACACGCTGATGGGCCTTGGCGCCTTCCCGTCGCAGGACAAGCAGTTCATCGGCATGCTGGGCATGCACGGGACCTACGAGGCGAACCTCGTGATGCATGGCTGCGACGTCATGCTGAACATGGGTGCGCGCTTCGATGACCGGGTGACGGGGAAGCTGTCCCACTTCTCCCCGGGTTCGAAGAAGATCCACGCGGATATCGATCCTTCCTCCATCAACAAGAACGTCAAGGTGGACGTGCCGATCGTCGGCGATGCGGGGCGCATCCTGGCGGCGATGATCCAGGCCTGGAAGGAAGACACGACCGTCCAGGACCGGGAGGCGCTGGCAACCTGGTGGCGCCAGATCGAGGAATGGCGCGCGAAGGACTGCCTGCGCTACGTGCAGCAGGGCAAGATCATCAAGCCGCAGCATGCGGTGAAGCGGCTGTACGAGATCACGCAGGAATCGGGGCGTGAGACCTACATCACGACCGAGGTTGGACAGCACCAGATGTGGGCCGCGCAGTATTTCGGCTTCGAGAAGCCGAACCGCTGGATGACCTCCGGCGGGCTCGGCACCATGGGCTACGGCCTGCCGGCGGCAATGGGCGTGCAGATCGCGCATCCCGACGCGCTGGTCATCGACATCGCCGGCGAGGCCTCGATCCTGATGAACATCCAGGAGATGGCGACGCTGGCGCAGTACCGGCTGCCGGTGAAGGTGTTCATCCTCAACAACGAATACATGGGGATGGTGCGCCAGTGGCAGGAACTGCTGCATGGCGGCCGGTATTCGGAGAGCTATTCGGCTGCGCTGCCGGACTTCGTGAAGCTGGCCGAGAGCTTCCATGGTGTGGGCCTGCGCGCGACGAATGCGGACCAGCTGGATGACGTGATCCGGGAGATGCTGGCGACGGATCGGCCCGTGATCGCGGACATCGCGGTGGCGAAGGACGAGAACTGCTTCCCGATGATCCCCTCGGGCGCCGCGCATAACGAGATGATCCTCGGCCCGGGGCAGGAAGGTGGCGTCGCCGGCGTGACGGATGAGGGCAAGGTCCTCGTCTGAGCCTTCGTCGCGCCGCCGCCGCGGGGCGCCTGGTGCGCCCCGCCTTTCCATCTCCTGACCAAGATCGAATCCCATGCCCGACATCAACGGAACCGCCATGCGCGCCGCCACCATTGCGGTGCTGGTCGAGAACGAGGCCGGCGTGCTGGCCCGCGTCATCGGCCTGTTCTCCGGCCGCGGCTACAACATCGACAGCCTGACGGTCGCGCCCGTGGACGCCGAGGGCCGGCTGTCCCGCATCACCGTCGTGACCTCCGGCACCGAGATGGTGATCGAGCAGATCAAGGCGCAGCTCGACCGCCTGGTGCCGGTGCACAAGGTGAGCGACCTGACGATGGAGGGTCCGCACCTCGTTCGCGAACTCGCCCTCATCAAGGTGGTGGGGACGGGGGATCACCGGGTGGAGGCGCTGCGGCTGGCGGATGCCTTCCGGGCGCGCGTCGTGGACGCGACGACGGAGAGCTTCGTCTTCGAGATGACGGGCAACGCCGACAAGATCGACGCCTTCTGCGCGTTGATGCGGCCGATCGGGCTGAAGGAGATCTCCCGCACCGGCGCCGTCGCGATCGCGCGCGGCACGTCGGCACTGATGGGCTGAAACCTTGCTGGGCCTCTCGCCGTTCGCTGTGCGAACCGACCGCGGAGCCCGAGCCATGCGCCTTTTCAGCTGCCAGAAGTGCGGAAACCTGCTGCATTTCGAGAACACCTCCTGCGAGCAGTGCGGATCGGCGCTGGGGTTCCTGCCCCGGCACGGCCTTCTGTCCGCCTTCGAGGCCGATGGCGTCACCGCCCTGCTGGACCGTCTGGAATGGAAGCCCTGCGCCAATGCGGCGCAGGAGGCGTGCAATTGGCGCCTCGCGGCGGATGACACGGAGAGCTACTGCCCGTCCTGCCGCCACAATGATGTGGTGCCGGATCTGACGGTGGCGGAGAATTTGCCGCTGTGGCGCAAGCTGGAGGCGGCAAAGCGCCGGCTGCTCTACACGCTGGATCGGCTGGGTCTGCCCTACCAGACCTCCGAGCTGCGGTTCTCCTTCCTCGCGGATGTCGATGGGCAGCCGGCGATGACGGGGCATGACGAGGGGCACATCACCATCGCGCTGCGGGAAGCCGATGATGCGGAACGGGAGAAGCGCCGCGGGCTGATGAACGAGCCGTACCGCACGCTGCTCGGCCATATGCGCCACGAGGTCGGGCACTGGTACTTCATCGTGCTGGTGGAACGCGCCGGGCGCACCGCGGAATTCCGCGAGTTGTTCGGCGATGAGAGCCTGGACTACGGGGCGGCGCTGCAGGCGCATTACGCGCGCGGTGCCAATGATGATTGGCGGGGTGACTACATCTCCGCCTATGCGGCCGCGCATGCGCATGAGGATTGGGCCGAATGCTTCGCCCATTACCTGCACATGGTGGACAGCCTGGAGACGGCGTCGAGCGTGGGCCTTCGAATCCGCCCTCTGCTTGACCGGGAAGGCGTGCTGGAGGCGGAGATGGATTTCAATCCCTACCGCGTTGGCATGGACGACATCCTCGCGGCATGGACGCCGCTGACGGTGGCGATGAACGAGATCAACCGCAGCATGGGGACGCCGGACCTATACCCGTTCGTCCTGTCTGCCCCCGTGGCGCGGAAGCTTGGGTTCATCCATGAATTGGTGCATCACAGACCCGAGACCCGGGTTAGCTAGAAGGACAGCCTGATAATGCGCGTTTATTATGACCGCGATGCGGACGTGAACCTGATCAAGGCCAAGAAGGTCGCGGTCATCGGCTTCGGCAGCCAGGGCCATGCCCATGCCCAGAACATGCGCGACAGCGGCGTGGCCGATGTCGTCATCGGGCTGCGCCCGGGCGGGTCCTGGACCAAGGCGGAAGCCGCCGGCTTCAAGGTGATGACGCCCGCCGATGCGGCCAAGTGGGCCGATGTGGTCATGGTGCTGACGCCGGACGAGCTGCAGGGCGACCTGTACCGGGACCACCTGCACGCCAACATGAAGCCCGGCGCCGCGCTGGCCTTCGCGCATGGCCTGAACGTGCATTTCAACCTGCTCGACCCCCGCGCCGACATCGACGTGTTCATGATCGCGCCGAAGGGCCCCGGCCACACGGTGCGCGGCGAATACCAGAAGGGCGGCGGCGTGCCCTGCCTCGTGGCCGTTCACCAGAACCCCTCGGGCAATGCACTCGAGATCGCGCTCTCCTATGCCTCCGCCATTGGTGGCGGGCGTTCGGGCGTGATCGAGACGACCTTCAAGGAGGAATGCGAGACCGACCTGTTCGGCGAGCAGGTTGTCCTCTGCGGTGGCCTGGTCGAGCTCATCAAGGCGGGCTTCGAGACGCTGGTGGAAGCCGGCTACGCCCCCGAGATGGCCTATTTCGAGTGCCTGCACGAGGTGAAGCTGATCGTCGACCTCATCTACGAGGGCGGCATCGCCAACATGAACTACTCGATCTCCAACACCGCCGAGTACGGCGAGTATGTGACCGGGCCGCGCATCATCACGTCCGAGACCAAGGCCGAGATGAAGCGCGTTCTCAACGACATCCAGTCCGGCAAGTTCGCGCGCGACTGGATGCTGGAGAACAAGGTGAACCAGGCGTCCTTCAAGGCGACGCGTCGCCGCCTGGCCGAACACCCGATCGAGGAAGTGGGCGAGAAGCTCCGCGGCATGATGCCCTGGATCAAGAAGAACCAACTGGTGGACAAGGCGAAGAACTGAGGCTGGCGGAAACGCCGTCTCGGGGGGGCGGCGGGGCAACCCGCCGCCCCTTTTGCGTTCATGGGGGAAACTGGAATGCGCACCATCGCCTGCCTGCACACCGCGGCCAGCAACGTCGCCGTCTTCGACGCGGCCTGCCCGCCGGGCGTCGTGCTGCGCCATACGGTGAATGAGTCGCTGCTGAAGGACGCGGAAGCAGCGGGTGGTCTGACGGACGCGATCGCGGCGCGCACGGCGCGGGCGCTGGAGGCGCTCGCCGGGCCGGGCGTGGATGCGGTGCTGCTGACCTGTTCCACGGTCGGGCCGGGGGTGGCGCTGGCCCGCGCCACGGTGCCGGTGCTGCGGGTGGATGCGGCGCTGGCGGAAGCGGCGACCAAGGGCGGCGGGCGCGTGGTGGTGCTCTGCGCCGTGGAGACGACCATGGAGCCGAGCCGCAAGGTGTTCGAAGGGCCGGCGGCGCGGCATGGCGCGACGCTGGAGGTGCGGCTGGTGCCCGGCGCCTGGACTGCCTTCCGCGGTGGCGATGTGAAGGGATATCACCGCCTGGTGGCGGAGGCTGCGGAGGCTGCCTTCGCCGAAGGGGCGGCCGAGGTCGCGCTGGCGCAGGCCTCCATGGCGGGCGCGGTCGCGATGGCGCGCGGCCGCCAGCCGCTGGCGAGCCCGCCGGTGGGGCTGGCCGCCGCCCTCGCAAGCGCGTGACCCCGGCCGGATTGGCTCGCGATGGCCAGGCCGGGGTGATAGCCATGCTTCCATGCTCAAGCACGTCGCAGCCCTGGCCTCTACGCTCGCCCTTTCCGCCTGCTCGGTCTTCGGCGTGAGGTCGGGGACGGAGGAGCCGCGCTTCGAGGCGCTGGGCACCGAGGCGGGGCTGGAGTTCCGCCGCTACGCGCCGCGCCTGGCAGCGGAGACGGTGGTGCCGGGGCCTGAGGAGGCGGCGCGGAGCGAGGGCTTCTCCCGCCTCGCCCGCTACATCTTCGGGGGCAATCGCGGTTCCGCGCGGATCGCGATGACGGCGCCGGTGGCGCAGGATTCGATGCGGATCGCGATGACCGCGCCGGTGGCGCAGGCTGCGACGCCGGGGGGCTATCGAATCCGCTTCTTCCTGCCCGCCTCGCTCCGCGACCCGCCGGCGCCGCTGGATGCGCGCGTGACGGTGGTGGAGGTGCCGGCGGAGACGGTGGCGGTACAGCGCTTCTCCGGCCTGCCGAGCCCGGAAGCGGTGGCGGAGGCGCGCCGCCGGCTGGAAGCGGCGCTGCCGGCGACGCGCTGGGTGGCCGCCGGCGATGCAGTGGCCTGGTTCTACGATCCGCCCTGGACCATCCCGGCGCTGCGGCGGAACGAGGTCGCGGTGCCGGTGGTGCCGCGGTGATCCGGCTGGCGATGCTGCTGGTGCTGCTGGCGGCGCCGGCCGCCGCGCAATCCGGCGACTGGACCGCCGAGAAATGCAGCCGCTACAGCCAGGTGTGGCCGGAGGCGCTGGCGCGCTTCGGGCGCGTCGGCCTGTCCGAGGAATTCCTGGCGCGGCATGAGGCCTTCCTCACTTCCGGCTGCCGGACGCGGGATGTGTGCCCGCGGTCTCCCCAGGAGATCGCCCTGGCGGATGTCATGACCATCGCGGCGATGAATGCAGGTACCGCGAGCAGCTTCGTGCCCTTTGTCTGCCGCGATTGACCGACTGGGGCGGTGCTTGTCACTGTTCCGGCATGACAGACATCCGCTTCCCCGATGACGGCTCCGGCTATCCCCGCGACCTCCGCGGCTATGGCGCCAACCCGCCTGACCCGAAATGGCCGGGGGGTGCGAAGCTCGCGCTGTCCTTCGTGCTCAACTACGAGGAGGGCGGCGAGAACACCGTGCTGAACGGCGACTCAGGTAGCGAATTGTACCTGCATGAGGTGCCGGGCGGGTCGCCCACGGTCGGCGAACGCAACCGCAGCACGGAGACGCAGTTCGACTACGGCGCGCGGGCCGGCGTGTGGCGGGTGATGCGGCTGTTCGCGCAGCAGGGGCTGAACTTCACGGTCTACGGCGTGGGCCGCGCGCTGGAACTGAACCCTGATGTTGCGCGCGCCTTCGCGGAGGCGGGGCATGAAGTCGCCTCCCACGCCTGGCGCTGGTTCGACTACCACGCCATGAGCGAGGCCGAGGAGGTCGAGCACATCAATCGCTGCGTGGAGACCATCGCGCGGCTGACGGGGACGCCGCCGGTGGGCTGGTACACGGGGCGGTTCAGTCCGATGACGCGCCGGTTGGTCGCGCGGCATGGCGGGTTCCTCTACGACAGCGACAGCTACGATGACGACCTGCCGCATTACGTCGATGTGGAGGGGAAGAAGGTGCTGGTGATCCCCTACACCCTCGACAACAACGACATGAAGTTCGCGGTGCCGCCGGGCTTCGGCGATCCGGATGGGTTCGAGCGCCATCTGCGCGACGCCTTCGACCTGCTGCTGGAAGAAGGGCGGGCGGGGAGTCCCAAGATGATGTCGGTCGGGCTGCATTGCCGTCTGGTGGGGCGCCCCGGGCGCGCGCGGGCGCTGCAGCGCTTCCTCGCGCATGTGGCGAAGCATCGGGACGAGGTGTGGGTCGCGCGGCGGGCAGATATCGCGCGGCATTGGTGGGCGGCGCATCCGCCCACCTGATCCGGGTTCAGCCCTTCTGCAAAATCCAGGGGTTCACCATCATCGCCGGGTCCGGCTTGCCGTCCAGCGCATCCAGCATGTTCTGGGCGGCGAAGACCGCCATGCGGTCCTGGCCTTCCTTCGTGCTGGCGGCGGAATGCGGGCTGATGACGACGTTGGGCAGGGTGAGAAGGGGGTTGCCGGCGATGGCGGGCTCAACTTCCAGCACATCGAGGCCGGCGCCCATCAGGTGGCCGGACCGCAGCGCCTCCACCAGCGCATCCTGCTTCACCACGGGGCCGCGGGCGGTGTTCACCAGGATGGCGCCGGGCTTCATGGCGGCGAAGGCGGCCTCATCCATCAGGTGATGGGTGGCGGGCATCAGGGGGCAGTGCAGCGTCACCACATCGGCCTCCGCCAGGCCGGCATGCAGGTCTCGCACACAGCGGAAGCCATCGGCGGCGATGCGGTGGGGGGCGAAGTTCGGGTCCAGCACCGCGACATCCAGCTTGAAGGCCTTGAGATACTGCGCGACGCGGGTGCCGATGCGGCCATAGCCGACGACGAGCGCCTTGCGGCCGGCGAGGTCCACCATCCGCAACCCGTCCTGCGGCCACCAGCCGCCATCGCGGGCGACATGGTTGTGGATGTCGACAGCCCGCCGCGCCACGGCCAGCAGCAGCATCATCGCGTGTTCGGCAACGGAAAGGTCGTTCGATCCGTTCGCGACCATCACGGCGATGCCGCGTTCCGAACAGGCGGTGATGTCCACCGTGTCGTAGCCGACGCCGATGCGGGAGACGGCGCGCAGGCGGGGGGCGGCGGCAAGGGCGGCGCGGTCCACACGGTTGGTCCAGGCGATGCAGGCCTCGGCATCGGCCAGGGCGGCGTGCCATTCGGCCTCCGTGGGGTCGTGCAGCACCTGCATGTCGAGGTCGCGCCGCGCCTCCAGCACCGCCATCCCGGCATCCGTGAGCCTGCGGCCCACCACCACCTTGAACGTCATCGCCTGTGTTTCCCCACCCTTAACGCCGCCATGGTGAAGCGGGCGGGGCCGGCACGCCAGTGCTTGCAGGGGCGCGCGCAGGCGGTTAGGGTGCGGGCAGCCATGACGCCCCGCGCGCGCCTTTCCGAGCCGACCACTGCCCCTCGGGCGGGTCTGTGCCTGCGCGCCCTTCTCCTTCTTCGACTTAGCCACCCCTGGGCGTAACGTCCGGTCGATCAAGGCCGGCACCGCTCAGGGGACCCTGAGGGCAGGTTTGCCCTCGCGCATGGCTCAATGACGAATCGAAGGAACGCACCCCATGGCCATCACGCATCCGTCCTTCGGGACGATGGACCCCGACCGCATCATCGTGTTCGACACCACGCTGCGCGACGGTGAACAATCCCCCGGCTTCTCCATGAACCTGGAGGAGAAGATCCGTATGGCGGAGGCGCTGCACGAACTCGGCGCCGATGTGCTGGAAGCGGGCTTCCCCATTGCCAGCATCGGGGATTTCGAAAGCGTCCACGCTATCGCCCAGAAGTTCAGCAAGGACGGGCCGGTGGTCTGCGGCCTGGCGCGGACGGCGCCGGGTGACATCGCGCGGGCGGCGGAAGCCATCAAGCCGGCGGCTCGCAGCCGCATCCACACCTTCGTCTCCACCAGCCCGCTGCATATGCGCGTGAAGCTGCGTATGGAGCCGGAGGATGTGCTGGCGCTGGTGACGAGTTCCGTCACGCTCGCGCGCAACGCGACGGCCGATGTGGAATGGAGCGCCGAGGACGGCACGCGGACGGAGATCGACTTCCTCTGCCGCTGCGTGGAGGCCGCCATCAAGGCCGGCGCCACCACCATCAACATCCCCGATACCGTCGGCTATGCGGTGCCGGAGGACATGGCGAACATCTTCTCCACCGTGCGCAACCGCGTGCCGGGGGCGGAGAAGGTCATCTTCTCCACCCACAACCACAATGACCTCGGCCTGGCGGTTGCGAACACCATCGCGGCGATCCGCGCCGGCGCGCGCCAGGTGGAATGCACGATCAACGGGATCGGCGAACGGGCGGGCAATGCAAGCCTGGAAGAGATCGCGATGGTGCTGCGCACGCGGCATGATGCGCTGCCCTTCGCGAACAGCGTCGCCACGCCCAACATCCTGCGCACGTCGCGCCTGCTGGCGACGATCACGGGCTTCGACGTGCAGCCGAACAAGGCGATCGTCGGCCGCAACGCCTTCGCGCATGAGTCCGGCATCCACCAGGACGGCATGCTGAAGGACAGCTCGACCTACGAAATCATGACTCCCGAAAGTGTCGGGTGGACGAAGTCGTCGTTGGTTCTGGGGAAGCATTCCGGCCGCGCTGCCTTCAAGGACAAGCTGAAGGCGCTGGGCTACGATGTCGGCGACAACGCCATGAACGACGCCTTCAAGCGGTTCAAGGACCTCGCTGACCGCAAGAAGGTCGTCTACGACGAGGACATCGTGGCGCTGGTGGATGACGAGGTCGTCCGCGCGAATGACCGCATCAAGCTGGTGGGCCTGAGTGTCTCCACGGGGATGCACACGCGGCCCATCGCCTCCATCGCGCTGGAAGTGGATGGGGAGGCGCGTGAGGGCGTGGCCGGTGGCGATGGTGGCGTGGACGCGACCTTCGCGGCGCTGCGCCAAGCCTTCCCGCATGAGGTGAACCTGAAGCTCTACGCCGTGCAATCCGTCACCGGCGGCACGGATGCGCAGGCGCGCGTGACCGTGCGGCTGGAGGAGGAAGGCAAGCATGTGGACGGGCAGGGCGCGGATACCGACACCATCGTCGCTTCCGCCCGTGCCTATGTGCACGCGCTGAACAAGCTGCTGGTGAAGCGCCAGCGCACCGCGCCGGCGGCCCTCACGCCCTCTCAGGTGCAGGGGGCGGCCTGACGGAAGGCGGCGGGCGGGGCAGGGGCGCGCGCAGGGGAAAGTCCAGCGTCAGCCCCGCCTCCTGCCGCTTCAACTCGCCGCCGAGTTGCCGCGCCAGGCCGCGCAGCAGCATGGCGCGCAGTTGGTCGTCGCTGCGCGGCGTCACGCCATCATCGCTGATGGCGAGGTTGGCGCGGCGTTCATCGGCTTCGACCCGAATGGTGATGCGGCCGCTGTGGCTGGGCGGGAAGCCCTGCTTCAGCGCGGCGGAAACGGCTTCCGTGATGATGAGGGCGAGTGGCACCGCCTGGTCCGAGGAGATGCGCAGCGCGGGCGCGGAGACATCCAGCACGATGCGCCGGCCGGGACGATCGCCGACGGCCGCGAAAAGCTGGGCGCCCAGTTCCTCGATGAAGGCGCCGAGGTCGATCGCCTCCGGGTCGTGATGCGCATACATGTGGCGGTGCAGCGTCGCGATGGCGCCGATGCGGTCGCGCGCGGCCTCGAACTCCGCGCGCGCCGCGGCATCGGTGACGCGCTGGGCCTGCAGCGCCAGCAGGCTGCTGACGATCTGGAGGTTGTTCTTGACGCGGTGATGGACCTCGGAGGCGAGGATCTCCGCGCGTTCGCGGGCGCCTTTCAGATCGGCTTCCCGCGCGGCCAGGGCTTCGGCGCCGGCGACGAAGCTTTCGGCGAGGTCACGGATCTCATCGGGCATGCCGGCGCGGTCGGGCGCCTCGACGCTGCCGCCCCGCTGGCGCCATTGCGTCACGATGCGACGCAGCTGCATCAGGGGGCGTGTGACGGCGTAGCCGGAGCCGAGCATGACGGCGCCGATGCTCAGCGCCAGCAAAGCGAGGATTTCGCCCAGGCGCTGGAGCGCGACCATGATCGCGGCCTCGCGCGCTGCGGTCCCGGATTGCGCGACGAGGAGCGAAAGGTTCTCCGCGATCGGGGCATGCGACAGCAGCAGGGGCCCGCCGGTTGAATCGAGCATCGTGTCGGCATCCGCGTGCCAGCCGGTGGGCGCCGCGGGGCCATCGGCGCTGATCGGCCAGGCATTTCCCTCCGCATCCACGATCCAGGCGTTCAGGCCCGGTGGCGGCAGCGGGAGCGAGACGTCGGCCGAGAGGCGCCGTCCATCGACGTCCCGCGTCAGCGTCGCCAGGCCGCGCTGGACCAGCACCTGGCGTTCGGCGGAGGTGTGGGGGGCGTCCACCAGGACCTGCCCCGCCGCGCAGGCGCCGCGGCCATCTTCCTGAATCAGGCGCAGCGTCAGGCCGGGGGGCAGGGTTGTTGCCGCCAGGGTGCGGCAGGCCGTGCCGATGTCGCCGATGGCGCCCAGGACATGCAGCGCGGTGTCCGCCACGTCCAGCCTTGCGGCGACGCGCCGCAGCAGCAGGTCGCGCTGGGTGGTCAACCCGGCGCGTGCCTCGCGCAGCGATGCGTTGAAGTCAGTGATCGTGCCGGCGAGCGCGATGACCACCACCGGCGTCGCCGCCAGCAGCAGAAGGCCGATGAGGCGACCGCGAATGGTCGCGTGTGGGCGCGGCAGGCGCCAACCAAGTCGGCTGGCGGCTGGCTCCGCGGGCAAGTGGTCGGGGCCGGGCATCTTCATCCCGCACCCCGCCGCCTCAGCCGCAGTCCCTGGATTTGTCGGCGGATTTGTCGGCCGTTCTGTCGGCCTCGATCAGGCGAAGGAGTTCCGCCGGGATCGGTTCGTTCGCCACGCTGTCGTAGAGTTGATGAAGCCCGCGCTGCAGCCAGAGCCCGAACGGGTCCTCCAACGCGCCACGACCCCCCGTCGCCGGTTGGCAGGGGGCTGGAGACGGGCTCGGGGGAGGGGTCCTGCTGTCGCTTGTGTCCATGTCCATCGCCGCCAACGGCGCCGCACCAGAGACTGGGCCGTTGCGGCGCCGTGTCAGCGGGACTTAGGCGAACAACTGCTGATCGCCAACCCCTGCGCGACGATCCTTGGCGCTGCGCGCTTCCTGCGCACGGTCCTCGGCCTGCGTCGCCTCGTTGCGGGTCGCGCTTTCCTCGCCCATCAACCAGGTCTGCAACTGGCGGCGGGCACGGAACACGCGGGACTTCGCCGTACCGACGGCGCAGCCCGTGGCTTCCGCCACATCCTCGTAGGACATGCCCTGCAGCACCACCATGAACAGTGCCTCGCGCTGGTCGGCGGGCAGACGGTTCACGGCGTGGCCGAGTTCCTTGAGGATCAGACGATCCTCGTGCGTGGCGCTGACAGCGAAGGCGCCGGCGGGAAGATCCTCGATATCCGTCGTCTCGCGCTGCTTGCGCAGCGTGCTGATGAAGCGGTTGCGCAAGATACGGTGCATCCACGCGGCGAAGTTCGTGCCGGGCGTGAAGCTGTTCTGCGCCGCCAGCGCGTTCGCCACCGCGTCCTGCACCAGGTCTTCCGCCGCGGCCCGGTTGCGCGTCAGCGCAAGGGCCTGCACCCGCAGGCGGGGCAGCAGCGTGATCAACTGGCTGTGGAACTCGTTCGGCATGGTCAACTCCGTCCTGGATACAGGGGGAATGACCGGGCGACGTATCCGGTTGCATCTCGCTTCCGTTACCCGATCACGGGAGCGAGATCATCGGCCAGTGCCTTTCGCGCGCGGGACACGCGCGCCTTCATCGTCCCGACGGGCACGTTGCAGATGGCGGCCGCTTCCTCATGGCTCAGGCCGCGCGCCGCAACGAGCACCAGCGCCTCTCTCAGCGTGGGCGACAGGCGGGCGAGCGAACGGGCGAGGTCGCGCAATTCATGCGCCGTCTCCTGCTCCGCAGGTTGGGGCGGGATGTCGGGTGGCGGGGCGTCGAGGTGCAGTTGTTCGCGCTTCGCGCGGCGCCAGCCCTCGCGGAAGGCGTTGCGCAGCACCGTCAGGGCCCAGGGACGCACCGCCAGGCGCAGATCATGCGCGAGCTCCGTCTGTGGTTCGAAGGCATCGAGGTTGCGCAACATGCGCAGCACCGCGTCCTGCACCAGATCGTCGGCCTCCGCTCTCGAACGCGTGAGCATCCGGGCGGCGGCACGGAGTTCCGGCAACAACTGCGCGATAGCGCCGCGCATCGCCGTGTCTTTGGCTTGTTCAATCACGGAACGCTGCATATCAACGACCGGACGGGCGCGGCACCGCACTCTGTCGGATCGGAGATGACAAGGTGATGAGCGACATCGGACGGACGGCGCTGATCGGTGCCCTGCCTTACGCGCGGCGCTATGCGCGCGCGCTGACGGGTTCGCAGGCGCGCGGCGATGCGATGGTGGCGGATGCGCTGCGTGGCGGTCTGGCGTCGCCCGATGCGGTGCAGGAACCGGTGCTGGCGGCGCGTGTCGCGTTCTACACGGCCATCGGGCGAAAGGCGGCCGACCACGCCCCGGGCGATGAGGAAGACGGCGCGCTGACGCCGACGCAGCGCATGCTGCTGCTGCTCACCTCGCTTGAGGAACTGGACACGCACCATGCGGCCATCGCGGTCGGCTTGCCGGTGGTGGTGGCGACAGAGGCGGTGGAGGCGGCGCGCGCGCATCTGCGGGCCGGCGCTGTGGCGCGCGTCCTCATCATCGAGGATGAGCCCATCATCGCGATGGATCTCCAGCAACTCGTGGAGAATGCGGGGCATGAGGTGGTCGGCATCGCATCCAGCGAGGATGAGGCCGTGGCGATCGCCGCCGCCGAATTGCCGACGCTGGTGCTGGCGGATGTCAACCTCGGTGCGGGCGGCGATGGGGCGAACGCCGTCTCGCGCATCATGGCACGGCATCGCGCGCCGGTCATCTTCGTCACCGCCTATCCGGAACGGCTGCTGACGGGGCAGGACCTGGAACCGGCCTTCGTCATCACCAAGCCGTTCGAACCGACAACGCTTGCCGTCGCGACCTACCAGGCGGTGACGCGCGGCGTGCATCTCGACCCCGTCTGAGCCACGCAAGCCCGGCGGCCATATTCCCGTTCCGGTGGGGAAACCGGTCAGGGCTTCTCGCGTTCGTGGGGCGGTTCCCACAAGCGGGAGGCGCTCATGCTCTACTGGACCCTCATCTTTCTTGTCGTCGCGCTGATCGCGGGGCTTTTCGGCTTTGGCGGCATCGCGTCCGCATCGGCCGGCATCGCGAAGATCCTCTTCGGCATCTTCATCGTGCTGTTCCTGGTCAGCCTCGTCTTCGGCGCGATTCGCGGCGCCTGACGGGATGCACCGCAGGGGGAAGGGCGCGCCGCGCCGGTTGATGCTGGGCATGGCCGCGTGCCTTCCGTTCCTGGGCCCCGCCGTGGCGCAGGACAGGCCGCCACCGCGGCCGCAATCTGATCTCTGGTTCGATCCGACCCAGCTTCCATCCTTCACCGGGACGGTGGAGCGCTACCTGATCAACCCGCGGGGTGAGACGGATGCGCTGCTGTTCCGGGAGGGACCGCAGATCGTCTTCCCGCCGGATGTCGCGCAGGCCGTGCGGGATGCCGCACCGGCAGGGCGGCCGATCATCGTCTGGGGCATCCGCGCGCGCCACGCGCCGGTCATCACCATGCTGGCCTTCGCGCCCAATGCCGACAGCGTGCCTGGCGTGGTGGACCGCTTCTACTGGCGGCTCGGCGGGCGCAGCGCGGCGGAGCGGGCGGAGCGCGTCAGCGCCGCCGGCACGGTCAAGGCGCCCTATTTCGCGCCACAGGGGGAAATCGCCGGCGCGATCCTCGACGATGGCACGGTCATCACCCTGCCACCCGGCGCCTCCGACGGCTTTCGCGACCTGCTGCGGCCGGGGGCGCGGCTGGCTGCCGAAGGCCCGGGCGTCGCGGGCGACCATGGAAGGGCGCTCGCCGCCGATCGGCTGGGCGAGAATGCCGATAATCTGAGGCCCGTCCCGGTCCCCGACCCCCAACGCAGGCGCTGATCCCATGGCGGACTCCACCGAGGCGCAAGCCGATGCCGCGCCGCGGCAGGGCTTCTTCCGGCGCTTCTGGCGATTGGCACGCGGCTACTACGCATCGCCCCAGGACCGGAAGCGCGCCTGGCTGCTGACGATCGGCGTCATCGTGCTGACGCTGGCGCAGATCCTGGTGCAGGTGCGCTTCAACCTGTGGAACCGCGATTTCTTCAACGCGCTGGAGAACCGCGACCGCGCGGCCTTCTTTGGCCAGATGTGGATGTTCGGCGCGCTGATCGTCGCCGCGATGGTCACCGCCGTGGCGCAGCTCTGGGTGCGGCAGGCGCTGATGCTGGATTGGCGGCGCTGGCTGGTGCACCGGCTGCAGGGGCGCTGGCTGGAAGGCGGGCGCCACTACCAGCTGAACTTCATGCCCGATGCCGCCGACAATCCCGACCAGCGCATCAGCGAGAATACGCGCTGGGCGACCGCGATGGCGGTCGACCTGCTGGTGGGGCTGCTGGGGTCGATCCTGACCCTGGCATCCTTCCTCGGCATCCTCTGGACGCTGTCGGGGCCGCTGCATGTCGCCTTCGGCGCCAATGAGTTCGAGATCCCCGGCTACATGGTCTGGGCCGCGCTGATCTATGCCGTGATCGGGTCGGTGCTCACCTGGTTCATCGGCGGGCCGATGGTGGACATCAACATCCGGCGCAACGAGGCCGAGAGCAACCACCGCTTCGCCCTGATCCGGATGCGGGAGAGCAGCGAGGGCATCGCGCTGATTCGCGGCGAGGCCGATGAGGAACGCGGCCTGAAGCGCGCCTTCGGCCAGGTCGTCAACGTGATGAAGGACCTCTATGGCAGCGAGCGGCGACTGATGTGGCTGACCTCCGCCTATGGCATGGCGGCGGGGGTGGTGCCGATCCTGGTGGCGAGCCCGCGCTACTTCGCCGGCGCCATTACGCTCGGCGTGCTGATGCAGATCACGCAGGCCTTCCTGGAGGTGACCCGCAGCCTGAACTGGTTCGTGGACAAGTTCCCCATCCTGGCGGATTGGCGCAGCCATGTGGAACGCGTCGCCGCGCTGGAGGACACCTTCGACGAGGCCGAGGCGATGGAGGCCGAGCAGCGCATCGTGGTGAAGGAAGGGCCGGATGAGCAGGGGCGGGAGATCCTGGCCTTCCGCGACCTCCAGATCGGCCATGCCGACGGCAATGTCGTCATCCAGGAAGCCAATGCGGAGATCAAGGCGGGGGAGAAGGTGCTCATTGTGGGGGAGAGCGGGACGGGCAAGTCCACGCTGTTCCGCGCCATCGCGGGTCTATGGCCCTGGGGGGCGGGGGAGATCCGCATCCCGCCGCGCGACCGCATGATGTTCATGCCGCAGCGCCCCTACATCCCGCTGGGGTCGCTGCGCGCGGCGCTGGCCTATCCCGCGGCGCCCAAGAAGTTCGCCGATGCCGCGCTGGCCGCGGCGCTGGAACGCTGCGGGCTGCCGCATCTGGTGCCGAGGCTGGAGGAGGAGGATCGCTGGGATCGCGTGCTGTCGCTTGGCGAACAGCAGCGCCTGGCCTTCGCCCGCCTGCTGCTGCATCGCCCCCGCTGGGTCTTCCTGGACGAGGCGACTGCCGCGCTGGACGAGGAGAACCAGGACGTGATGATGAACCTGTTCCGGGAGGAACTGGCGGAAAGCGCGCTCGTCTCGATCGGGCACCGCCCGGGGCTCGATGCCTATCACGACCGGACGCTGCATCTTTCCCGCGCTCCGGATGGCGCGAGGCTTGAGGTGAGGCGCCGCGTCGGGCCGGCACCCCGGCCGAAGGGCCGGGCGGCGCCGCTGGTGGCGGCCGGGCGCGGGGCGCTGCGGCGGATGCTGCGGCGGAATTGATCAGGCGCGCTGAAGCCGCGCGGCTTCCCGCAGGCCGGCGCGGGCTTCGGCGGCGAAGCGGCAGGCCAGGCGGATTGCCTCCTGCTCCGCCTGGCGGGGATGGGTCAGCGTCAGGCCCACCGTCATCACCCGCCCGGCAACGCCGGTGACGCAGACGATTTCCGTGACCATGCCACGCGCCGCCGGCAGGGTCGTGCGGTTGCAGAGCAGGTCGGTGGCGCTGCCGTCATGAACGATGAAGCTGCGCCAGCGAAGCTCCGAGGGTCGTCGGCCAGCGCCGCCGCGGCGACCCGCATCCTCCAGCATCCGCAGCGAGGCATCGCCGGTCGCCTCGGCCAGCGCGCCGCGGGCGGTGGCGGAGGTAGCGCCATCCGGCACAGGCAGGGCGGTGGGGGCGGATAGCATGATGGCGGCGGTGGCGTTGGGGCGGGCGTAGGCCATCACGGCCCCGCTTCGGGTGGTTTGCGCGGGCGCCTGGCGACGCAGGGTCGCCAGGCGGTCGGGCAGGGCGGCGAGCAGGGCCACGTCCATGCCCGGCGCGGGTCCGGAAGCCCTGGCCGGGGCCAGGGTGGCGCATCCCCCGGCCACCAGCGCGGCGGCAAGCAGGGCGCGGCGCATCCGGCCGGGGTGGCATCGGTTTCCCATCCCGGCAGGGTAGAAGGGTGGGGAGCCGGAACGCTATGGCTGTGATGCGCGGGTCAGCGCCAGGCGGGGCGGCCGAGGTTGACGCTGCCGGGGCTGGTCAGCGCGCCGCCGGCCGCGCCGGCCGCGCCGCCGATCAGCGCGCCGGTGCCGACCCCGCCGCCCGAGACGGCACCGATGGCGGCACCCGCGCCAGCGCCGAGCAGGCCGCCGGAGACGGCACGGTCGCCGGTGGTCTGGCCGCACCCGGCCATGCCGCCAGCGACCAGGAGAAGCAGGGGAAGACGGCGCATTGTGACCTCCTTCGGGGTTCGTATGCCGTCCGTAACGCTGCCGAAGGCGTCCGGTTTGCCGGGGCGGGTGCCGGGGCGGGGTGCCGGATGCTCATCAGGGCTTGAGCCAGGGGCGGGGGAGGGCTATCGGAAGCCCCTCTCGCCACCCCGCGGCGCCGTGAGGACCGGGCGGCGCCATGCATCAGGGGCCCCCTGGCGTGGCGCGCCGGGCCGATGGCGGGCGGGTCCGCTGGCATCGACGCCTGGAAGGTCCCCGCCGCATGTTCTCCCGCCTGTTCGGCTTCCTGTCGGCCGACATGGCCATCGACCTCGGCACCGCGAATACGCTGGTCTATGTGAAGGGCCGCGGGATCGTGCTGAATGAGCCTTCGGTCGTGGCCATTTCCGACCATCGCGGCAAGAAGCAGGTGCTGGCGGTGGGTGAGGAGGCCAAGCTGATGCTGGGCCGCACCCCCGGCAACATCGCCGCCATCCGGCCGTTGCGGGACGGCGTGATCGCGGACTTCGAGGTGGCGGAGGAAATGATCAAGCATTTCATCCGCAAGGTGCATAACCGCCGCTCCTTCGCCTCCCCCCTCATCATCGTCTGCGTCCCCTCCGGCTCCACCGCCGTCGAACGGCGGGCAATCCAGGAATCGGCGGAATCGGCTGGCGCCCGTAAGGTGCTGCTGATCGAGGAGCCGATGGCGGCCGCGATCGGCGCGGGGCTGCCGGTGACGGAGCCGTCTGGGTCCATGGTGGTGGATATCGGCGGCGGCACGACGGAAGTGGCGGTGATCTCGCTCGGCGGCATCGTCTATGCGCGGTCCGTCCGCGTCGGCGGCGACAAGATGGATGAGGCGATCATCAGCTACATCCGCCGCCAGCATAACCTGCTGATCGGCGAAAGCACGGCCGAGCGCATCAAGATGGAGATCGGCGCCGCGGCCCCGCCCCCGGATGGGGAGGAAGGGCCGATGACGGAGGTCAAGGGCCGCGACCTGATGAACGGGGTGCCGCGGGAGGTGATCGTCAGCCAGCGGCAGATCGCCGAAAGCCTCTATGAACCGGTGATCGCGATCGTCGAGGCGGTGCGGGTGGCGCTGGAGAATACGCCCCCCGAACTGGCTGCGGACATCGTGGACAAGGGAATCGTCCTGACCGGCGGCGGCGCGCTGCTGCACCGGCTGGACGGCGTGCTGCGGGATGCCACCGGACTGCCCGTTGTGGTGGCGGAGGATGCCCTGTCCTGCGTCGCTCTCGGCACCGGGCGGGCGCTTGAGGAGATGAAGCGGCTTCGCCACGTGCTCACCTCCATGTATTGATAGGGGATAGGTTCTTGCGGGGGGGCGTCGGTTGATCCGTCTCAGCATTCCGCTCCGGCAGGCGCTGTCGCGCCTGTCACTGCCCGTGCTGATCGCGGTCGCGTTCGGCACGATGCTGCTCGGCAAGGCCGATGCGCTGCTGGCGGAGCGTGCGCGGACGGCGCTGGCGGACGCACTGATGCCCTTCTACGCCGCCTTCGCGGAGCCCGCCCATGCGGTGCGGGACGCGGTGGAGGAGCTGGAGCAGCTCTTCGTCATGCGGGAGGAGAATGCCCGCCTGCGGGAGGAGAATGAGCGGCTGCGCCGTTGGCAGGCGGCCGCACTCTCCCTGGAAGCCGAGAATGCGATGCTCCGGCGGCAGCTGGCCTTCGTGCCGGAACGCGCGCCCGCCTACCACACCGCCCGCGTCGTGGCGGATGGCGGCGGTGTCTATGCGCGGGCGGTGCTGCTTTCCATCCCGCCGGAGATGCAGGTCCGACGCGGGCAGATCGCGCTGGATGAGCGTGGCTTCGTTGGCCGGGTGACGGAGGTGGGCAACCGGTCCGCCCGCGTGCTGCTGGCGACCGACATGAACAGCCGCATTCCCGTGACCCTGGAAGGCAGCCGGGCGCGGGCGATGATGGTGGGCACCAATGGCGCGCGGCCGCGGCTGCAGCATTGGGCGGAAGGCAGCCGGCCGGCGGAGGGCGAGCGCATCGTCACGAGTGCGGAGGGCGTGGCCTTTCCCGCAGGGCTGCCGATCGGCGTGGTGCGCTGGACCGAATCGGGGACGGCGGAGGTGGAATTGTTCGCGCGGCTGGACCGGCTGGACGTGGTGCGGCTGTTCGATTTCGGCCTGGGCGGCATCCTGCCGCCGGAAGCCGTGGCGCGGCCCGAACCGCGTGGCCGGCGCTGAGGTCATCCCCCATGGTCGGGCGGCCCGAACCATCGCCCGGATTGCTGCGCCGGCTGGACGACCTGGCGCGCGCGGCCTTCCCCGCGGTGTGCGCCGCTGTGCTCATGATCATGGCATCGGGCCCGACCGGCCTGGCCACCCTGGTGCCGGCGGTGGCGCTGCCCTGCATCATCTTCTGGTCCATCTTCCGGCCGGGTGCGATGCCGCCGCCGGCAGTCGCGGTGCTGGCGCTGCTGCAGGACCTGCTGACGCTCGCGCCGCTGGGCACGGGGGTGGTGACGCTGCTGGTGGCGCATGGGCTGGCGGTGGCCTGGCGGCGCTTCCTGGTGCGGCAGAGCTTCGTCTTCGTCTGGCTCGCCTTCTGCGGCTTCGCCATGGGGACGGCCGGGCTGGGCTGGATGCTGACGGCGCTGCTGGCCTGGGACCTGCCGGCGCCGGCGCCTTCCCTGCACCAGGCCGCGCTTTCCGCCGGGCTGTACCCCGCCTTCGCCTTCGTGCTCGGCCGCATCCACACGGCGATGCGGCGGGCGGAGGAGACGGTGTGAGCTGGCCCATCATCCTGCGCCCCACCCCCCTTCGGGCCGCGAATGCGGCCCCGCGAGCAGCGCACCCGCATGGCCCCGCACAACAGCGCGTCGTCGCGCAAGGCAAGGCGGCGGATGCCGCCGCCCGCCGCTTGAGGGCATGAAAACATGAGCCGCAAGCAGCGGGAGGAGGAGCGGGTCCGCAGCATCTTCGGCCGGCGGGCGCTGCTGCTCGGCGCGGGCCAGATGGGGTTGCTGGGGTTCCTGGCCCATCGCCTGCACACGCTGCAGGTGGATGAGGGGGAGCGCTACGCGACGCTGGCGGAGGAGAACCGCCTTTCCGCCCGCCTTCTGGCGCCGCCGCGCGGGCGGGTGCTGGACCGGGAAGGGCGCGTCATCGCGGGCAACCAGCTGAACTGGCGCGCCCTGCTGGTGGCGGAGCAGACCTCCGATGTCGGCGCGACGCTGGAGACGCTGACCAAGATCATCCCGCTGACGGATGCGGAACGTGCGCGAATCGAGCGCGAGGTGCGCCGCCGCCGCCGCTTCGTCCCCGTGGTGGTGCGCGAATTCCTGAGCTGGGAGGAGATGGCGCGGATCGAGCTGAACGCGCCCGACCTGCCCGGTATCAGCGTCGATGTCGGTACCACGCGGATCTACGCCGAGGGCGAGCACCTGGCCCACATCGTGGGCTATGTCGCGCCGCCGGCGGAGCGCGACATGGATGGCGACCCGCTGCTGGAACTGCCCGGCATCCGCGTCGGCCGGGCGGGGATCGAGCGGCACCACGACCTGGCGCTGCGCGGCCGCGCCGGCGCGGTGCAGCTGGAGGTGAACGCCGTCGGCCGCGTGATCCGGGAGCTGGACCGGCGGGAGGGCGTGCAGGGCCAGGACGTGCAGCTTTCCGTCGATGCGGAACTGCAGAAGTCGATCCGCGGCAAGATCGAGGAAGGCACCTCCGTCGTCCTGATGGATGCGCGGAACGGCGAATTGCTGGCGATGGCGACGCAGCCGAGCTTCGACCCGAATGTGTTCAATTCCGGCGTCTCCGCCGCGCAATGGCGGGAATGGACGGCCAACCGGGCGACGCCGCTGATCAACAAGGCGACCAACGGGCTCTACGCGCCCGGTTCCACCTTCAAGATGGTGGTGGCGCTGGCGGGGCTGGAGGCGAGGGTGGTGACGCCGGCGGAACGCGTGACCTGCCCCGGCTACATGGACCTGGGCGACAGCCGCTTCCATTGCTGGCACCGGCCTGGCCATGGCGGCGTGGACATGCGGACGGCCCTGAAGGTGTCCTGCGACGTCTATTTCTATGAGGTCGCGAAGCGCGTCGGCATGGACCGCATCGCCGCCATGGCACGACGCTTCGGACTCGGTGTGCCGCTGGAGATCGAGTTGCCGGGCACGCGGGCGGGGCTGGTGCCGACGCGCGAATGGCGGCTGGCGCAGGGCAAGCCCTGGGCGCTGGGCGATACCGTGGTGCATGGCATCGGGCAGGGCTTCTACCAGCTGACTCCGCTGGCACTCGCGACCATGACGGCGCGGCTGGCGACGGGACGCGCGGTGCAGCCGCACCTCACGCGGTCCATCGGCGGGCGGCCGGTGCGGGGCGTGCGGGCGGAGGATTGGCCGAGCCTCGGCATTCCGGAACGTGACCTGCGCCTGGTGCGCGAAGCGATGTGGGCGGTGGTGAACGAACAGGGCGGCACGGCGCGGATCGCCAGGCTTCCCCCGGAACTCGGCGCCATGGCGGGCAAGACCGGCACGACGCAGGTGCGGCGGGTGAGCCGGGAGCAGCGCGAACGCGGCTTCCGGGTGGACCAGATGCCGCGGGAATGGCGGCCACACGCCCTGTTCGTGGCCTTCGCGCCGCTGGAGAACCCGATCTTCGCCGTCTCCGTCGTGGTGGAGCATGGCACGAGCGGGTCCGCCGCCGCGGCGCCGCTGGCGAAGGATGTGCTGGTGGAGGCGTTCCAGCGCCTGAGGCCCGGGCCCGGGGGCCTTCCCGCGAGGGTGGCAGAGGCGCCCCGATCCGCCGTGCCGCCGGCACGCCCATGAAGTTCGCCCCATGAAATTCGCCCCATGAAATTCGAACGGCGGCTGCTGCTGCGGGAACGCGGCAGCGGGGTATTCGAGAAGCTCTGGCAGATCCCCTGGGTCTTCGTGCTGCTGCTCTGCGCCGTCGCGGGCGTGGGGTATGTGGCGCTGTATTCCGCGGGTGGCGGCTCCCCTGATCCCTATGCGGGGCGGCACGCCATCCGCTTCGGCTTCGGCCTGGTGATGATGCTGTCGATCGCGCTGGTGGATATCCGGCTGATCGCGCGCTTCGCCTGGGTCGGCTACGCGATGGGCGTCGGCCTGCTGGTGTTGGTGGCGCTGCACGGCCAGGTAGGGAAGGGCGCGCAGCGCTGGATCGATGTCGGCCCGGTGCAGCTGCAGCCATCCGAACTCATGAAGATCATGCTGGTGGTCGCGCTGGCATCCTGGTTCCACAAGGCGTCGTGGGAGCGGATAGGCAATCCGCTGTTCCTGATCCCGCCAATCATCGCGGTGCTGGTCCCGGCGGCGATGATCTTCAAGCAGCCTAATCTCGGCACGGCACTGATCACGCTGATGATCGGCGGCGCGGTGTTTTTCGCGGCCGGCGTCCGGCTTTGGAAATTCGCGCTGGTGGTCGGCGCCGTCGCGATTGTCGCGCCGATCGTCTACGAGCATCTGCACGACTATCAGCGCGCCCGGATCACCACCTTCCTGGATCCGGAAAGCGATCCGCTGGGGGCGGGCTACAATATCATCCAGTCCAAGATCGCCCTGGGTTCCGGCGGCTTCTGGGGGAAGGGGTTCCTGCAGGGAACGCAGGGACACCTGAACTTCCTGCCGGAGAAGCAGACGGATTTCATCTTCACCATGCTGGCCGAGGAATTCGGCCTGGTCGGAGGCCTGTCCGTGCTCGGCCTGCTGGCCTGCGTGATCGCCTTCGGCTTCCTGGTGGCGCTGCGCAGCCGGCACCAGTTCGGGCGGCTGCTCGCGGTGGGGCTGGCGACGAACTACTTCCTCTATGTGTTCGTCAACATCGCCATGGTGACGGGCTCCATCCCCGTGGGCGGTGTCCCGCTGCCGCTGATCAGCCATGGCGGATCAGCGATGATCACGGTGATGATCGGCTTCGGCCTGCTGATGTCGGCCCATGTGCACCGTGATGCGGAGATGGGGACGGAACGCGGCGAGACCTGACGCAAATGCAGGTCTCCCATGACCGCATGGGCTTGCCAAACCGCGTCCCACCCCTTAAACGCCCCCCACCGGCGGTTACCGCCCGGGCGCTTAGCTCAGTTGGTAGAGCAGCTGACTCTTAATCAGCGGGTCGTAGGTTCGAGCCCTACAGCGCCCACCATCCCCCCCTTGTGAGCATCGAAGTCTCCATCGCACTCGCCGTCACCGGCTGGGTGATCCGCGTCTGATCGCGCGCTGCCAGGTGGAATGACGGGTTCGGAAAGCGGTGGTTTCCGGGCATCCCGCATCCGGGATAGGTCGCGCTATAACAGGCTGCGGAAAAACGGGACGGGTCGGCTGGGCGGTGCCTTTCCGCGCAGGGTGCGTCTGCCGCTCGCCACGATGTCCCTGCATCGTGTCTTCGCGTCATCCTTCCCTGCACGAAAACTCGCTTGCCCATCCTCAGCCGCCCGTTCTTCCGCAGCCTGTTAAGGCCGGTATCGCAATGGAAGGCGGCGGCCACGAGGGCGTTAATCCCTTTCGCCGGACAATCAGTGCGTCGCCTCGCGATTAATTCGTTTCCAGCGCCGGTTTTACGCGTTATGCCTCTGCCATTCGCCCGGATCGAAACGCCCCGGGCGGGCTGGATAAAGGCAACATCATGACGGCACCGGAAAAAAATACCCTCGCCACGGCGCTGGGTGCGCTGGAATCCCTGGACGTCGCGGAATTGCGGGAAGTCGCCGCGACCGCCGAACGCCTGGCGCAGGAGCGGGGCGATAGCGAACGCCGCAGCTTCATCGAGGAAACCCGCAAGAAGGCCGCGGCCCTCGGCATCAGCATCAACGACGTATTGGGCGACGTGGCGTCGTCCGCATCGGGCCGCCGCCGCAATGCGAAGCCCGAGAAGAAGACGCGCGCGAGTGCGGCGGTGAAGTATCGCGGGCCGAATGGGGAGAACTGGTCGGGCCGTGGGCGTCCGCCGCGCTGGGTGCAGGCGGTGGAGGCCGAAGGGCGCAGCCGGAACGACTACGCGGTCTGAAGCCGAAAGCGCCGGCGGGGGATCAACCCCGCCGGCGGTTATCGATCACGCTTCCAGGAAGCTCCGCAGCGCCCGGCCCTGGCCGGAGGAGCGCAGCTTGCCGAGCGCCTTCGCCTCGATCTGGCGGATGCGTTCGCGCGTCACGCCGAAGGTGCGGCCAACTTCCTCCAGCGTATGCTCGCCATTGGTGCCGATGCCGAATCGCATGCGCAGGATGCGTTCCTCGCGCGGCGTCAAATCGGCCAGCACGCGGCCGGCTGCTTCGCGCATGCCGGCCTGGGCGGCGCTGTCGAAGGGCAGGACGGCGTTGCGGTCCTCGATCAGGTCACCGAGGCTGGCATCGCCATCCTCGCCGATCGGGGATTCCAGGCTGACCGGTTCCTTCGCCAGCCCCTGCACGGCGCGGACCTTGTCGAGCGGCATGCCGAGGCGTTCCGCCAGTTCCTCCGGCGTCGGCTCCCGGCCCGTCTGCTGGGCGAGGCGACGGCCGACGCGGACGACCTTGCCGACCGTCTCCGTCATGTGCACCGGCACGCGGATGGTGCGGGCCTGGTCGGCGATGGCGCGCGTGAAGGACTGGCGGATCCACCAGGTCGCGTAGGTCGCGAATTTGAAGCCGCGGCGCCAGTCGAACTTCTCGACCGCGCGCATCAGGCCGATATTCCCCTCCTGGATCAGGTCGCCCAGCATCAGCCCGCGGTTGCGGTACTTGCGGGCCAGGTGGACCACCAGGCGGAGATTGGCGCGGATCAGCTCATCCTTCGCCTGGCGCAGGTCGCGCTCGGCCCGGGCGGCTTCGGCATAGAGGCGGCGGAGCACGGCGGCGGGGACGCCCGATTCATCCTCGATCCGCGCCAACTCGGCCCGGATTTCGGCGAGGTCGCCCTTGAGGGTCGCGGCGGCCTTGGTGGCGCCGATCGCCTTTTCGAGCCGCGCGCCGCAACCGGCCTCGCCACCCTTCCAGACCTTCAGGAATTCGTCGCGGCTGATGCGCGCGCCGGTGGCCAGGCGCAGCGCGCGGCCTTCCAGCGCCACCAGGCCGCGATGGATGTCGCGCAGCTTGCCGAGCAGTTCCTCGGTCTTGGCGGGGCGCAGGCGCAGCGCCGTTACCTGTTCGACCGCATCCTGGCGCAGCCGCGCCAGTTCCGCCGCCTTCAGTCCGGGGGCGCGCAGTGCCGCCAGGGAAGCGAGGGCGGTGGCGAAGGATTCCATGACCTCCGGGCGCATCCGCGCCTCGACGGAGATGACGGGCAGGTCGGCGGAGGCTTCCTCTGCGCCCTCGGCGACCGGCTCCTCCGCGCCCTGGGCGGCGGCGGCGGCTTCCAGCTCGATCAGGTCGCGCAGCGGCAGGCGGCCGGCCTCGGCCGCGTCGCGCCAGGCGGTCAGCGTCGCCATGGTCGTCGGGCTCTCGCACAGCGCGGAAAGCATGGCTTCGCGCCCTGCCTCGATCCGCTGGGCGATCGCGATCTCGTCTTCGCGGGACAGCAGTTCCGCCTGGCCCATTTCCCGCAGGAACATGGTGACGCTGTCGTCGTTGCGGCTGCCGGAGGCGGGGTTGATGTTCCCCGCGGCCGGGGCGGCATCGTCATCGCCCGCGCCCGCGGTGAAGCCGAGGGGGGCCATGCCCTCCTGCTCCTCGGTCTCTTCCTCGGGCAGCACATCGAGGCCGGCATCGTCCACGAGGCCGACGACTGCGTCCTCGTCATCCTCGGGGATCAGGGCCTCGGCGGAGACGCCGGGGCGCATGTCGTCGTGGCCCGAATCATCGGAGCCATCCCGGCGCATGAGGGCCGCGAAGCTGGGGGCTTCCGCCTCCAGCCCGTCCCGGTCGGTCGCCTTCTGTCCGAACATCCCGTCCATCTGTCAGCCCGTGTCCCTGCCGCCATCTGGCCGAAGCAAGATCCCATCCCGGCGCCGGCACGACCGACGGCCCGCGCGGGTTCACCGGCGGGTCAGCGATCATGCGGAAGGGAAGGGGCCGTGTTTCGGCCGCCGGCACCATATGGGCCAGTCAAGGCGCCAACACACCCCCAAATCACAAGAAACCTGTCATGTTCAGAACGCCGGGCAGAGGCAGGAAAAACCTGGGAAATGCACGGTTTGGCGACAGCCCCGCGCTCCATGCTGCCCAGGATTGACTCTGACGCATGGCGGAGTCGCGTCACATCATCGGGTGCCGGGCGGGGCGGGGCTTAACGGTCGGCCAGCCCGACCAAGGTGGGGCGTATGACACAGGTCTTCCTGAACCGCATCGCCACCGCCACGCCAGCCCACCAGGTGCATGGCGCCTTTTCGGCCTTCGCCACCGCCCAGGCGCTGGGGCGGGACCGGGCCGCCTTCGCCAAGATGGCATCCCGCGCTGGAATCGCCAGCCGGCATTCCGTGCTGCAGCCCTCCGAGCCCGAGGGGTCCGGCACCAGCTGCGGCTTCTACCGCCAGGGTGGCGCCTTCCCGACCACGCGCGCCCGGATGCGGCGGTGGGAGGAGGAGGCGCCCGGCCTGGCGGATCTGGCGCTGGAAAGGCTGGGCCTGCGGCAGGACGGGCCCGGCATCACCCATATCGTCATCGCGACCTGCACGGGCTTCGTCGCGCCGGGGCTCGACCGGCACATCATCGACCGCTTCGACCTGCCGCTATCCGTGGAACGGACAATGGTGGGGTTCATGGGGTGCCAGGCCGCGATCAATGCGCTGAAGGTCGCCTGGCACACGGTGCGGAGCGAACCCGGGGCGCGGGTGCTGGTCGTGTGCCTGGAACTCTGCACGCTGCACCTGCAGGACACGACGGCGCTGGAACAGCTGCTGTGCTTCCTGCTGTTCGCCGATGGCTGTGCGGGCGCGATCGTATCCGCGGAGGCCGAGGGGCTGCGCCTGGACGGCTTCAGCAGCGTGGTGATTCCGGAAGCGCATGATCAGATCACCTGGCGCATCGGCGATGCCGGCTTCGACATGACGCTGTCCGGCATGGTGCCCTTCACCCTCGCCCATGCCCTGCCGGCGCTGGCGCCGCGGATGCTGGGGGGGAGGGAGGTCGCCGCCATCGACCTCTGGGCAGTCCATCCGGGCGGGCGGAGCATCCTGGATGCGGTGGCGCATGGGCTCGACCTGCCGGGTGATGCGCTGGAGACCAGCCGGGGCGTGCTGGCGGACCACGGCAACATGTCCTCCGCCACCGTGCTGTTCGTGCTGGAGCGGATGATGCAGGCGGGAAGGCGCGGCATGGGCTGCGCCCTGGCCTTCGGGCCGGGGCTGTCAGCCGAGGCCATGCGGTTCGAGGCAGCCTGACCATGCCGCGCAGCCAGCAGGCCGAGATCATGGACGACCCGGGCCAGACGGAGGCCGATTTCGGCGCCGCGCTGCGGGATTTGGAGACGCTGAACCGCATCACCTTCGCCTACACGCCCCTGCTGCGCTTCCTGGACCGGGTGGTGGCGGCGCGGCCGAGGGACACGTTGTCGGTGCTGGATGTGGGCGCGGGCGGGGGCGATGCGCTGCGCGCGGTGGCGCGCTGGGGGCAGGCGCGGGGCGTGAAGACGGACCTCTGGGGCCTGGATCGCAGCCCCTGGGCGGAACGGCACGCCATGGCGAAGGGGACGCCGGCGCGCTGGATTACTGCTGACCTGTTCGACCTGCCGGCGGAGCGACACTTCGATGTCGTGATCTGCGGGCTGTTCGCGCACCACCTGGATGACGCGACGCTGGTGCGCTTCCTGCGCTGGCTGCCCGCCCATGCGCGGGATCGCTGGCTGATCCTGGACCTGCACCGGCACTGGATTCCCTGGGCTGCCGTCTGGGCCGGAACGCGGCTGATGCGGATGCATCCCATGGTCAGCCATGACGGGCCGATCTCCATCGCGCGCGGCTTCAAGCGCGATGACTGGGCAAGGTTGGCGGCCGAGGCGGGGGTGGAGGCGCAGGCGCGCTGGGTGCTGCCCTTCCGCTGGGCGGTCGAGGGGCCCGGCCGCGGAGCGGTGGTGGAATCGGGCCGCGGAGCGGTGGTGGAATCGGGCCGCGGAGCGGTGGTGGAATCGGGCCGCGGAGCGGTGGTGGAATCGGGAAGGGGATGAGGCGCGTCGTGATCGCAGGCGGCGGCCCTGCCGGGGCGGCGGCGGCCATCACCCTGGCCCGGGCGGGGCACGCCCCCTTGCTGCTGGAGCGCAGTGCGACGACGCAGGAGAAGGTCTGCGGGGAATTCCTGGGCGCCGATGCGGCGGCGGCGCTGGCGGCGCTGGGGCTGGATCTGCGCGGCCTGGGCGCCGTGCCGGTGCGGCGGGCGATCTTCGCGTCCGGGAGGCGGGAGGGGCGCTTCGCCCTGCCCTTCGAGGCCTGGAGCCTGCCCCGCCTCGTGCTGGATGAGGCGCTGTTGGCGCTGGCCGCGGAATCGGGCGCGGAAATCCGGCGTGGCGTGGCCGTTGCTTCCGCCGGCAGGGTCGATGGCGGCTGGAGCCTCCGGCTGGGGGATGGCCGTGCCGAGGCGGCCAGGGCCGTGGTACTGGCCACCGGCAAGCACGAATTGCGCGGCCTGGCGCGCGCGGCGGCGGGTGGGGCGATCGGGTTGAAGCTGCCGCTGGATGGCGTGCCGATCGGGGACGCCATCGCCGTTCTGGCCTGCGCCGGGGGTTATGCCGGGTTGCAGCCAAGGGCGGGGGGCGGGGCCAATCTCTGCCTGGCGCTGGGGGCGGGCACGCCGGGCCTGGCGGCGGCGGCGCGGGACCCGGCGGCGCTGCTGGCCCTTGTGGCGGGGGGCAGCGCGGTGGCGCGTGACCTGCTGCGGGATGCCGTGCCGGGCTGGGCGCGGCCATTGGCGGTGGCGGCGGTGCCCTATGGCTATGTCGCGCCCCCCGATTCGGGCGTGTTCCGGGTGGGCGACCAGGCGGCTGTCATCCCCTCCCTCTGCGGGGACGGCATTGCGATGGCGCTGGCCTCCGGCGCCCATGCGACGCGGATGATCCTGGCGGGGCGGGGGCCGGCCGCGCACCAGGCGGGCTGGGGACGGCATGTGCGGCCAGGCATGCGCGTGGCGGGGCTGCTGGATGCGGCGATCGGTGCCGCGCCCGGTGCTGTGGCGCTGGCGGCGGGTTGGCTGCCCGGCGTGGCACGATGGGCGGCCCTTCGGACCCGTTTGGGCACCCCTGGGGCTTGACCGGTGACGCCGGCGCGGCCATACGCCCCCCACCTCCGGCTGTCCCGTTCGTCTAGAGGCCTAGGACACGGCCCTTTCAAGGCTGTAACACGGGTTCGAATCCCGTACGGGGCATACCCCTTCTTGGGGTGCCATTTCTTGGGGCGCCATCGCCTTCCCATTCCACTTCCAGTGCGTTCCGCCGCAAGGCGGCGCGGGAGGCAGCCATGAGCCGGCGTCGCCAGAAACCGCCCATCCGCAGCCAGAAGCCCGCCGCGCCCACCGATCTCGACGCGCTGCGCCAGTCGCTGGAGGCGATGGAGGCGAAGCTGCGCCAGATCGAGGCCGAGGGCGCCGATGCCTACATGAAGCGCCGCATGGCGGAGATGGATGAGGCGCGCCTGGTCGCGCGCGGCCAGGCGCTGGAAGCCGCCGCGGCGCGGGCCAAGGCGGAGGCCGAACGCCGCGCCTTGAGTGACCTCATCGACAAGGCGCCGGGCATCGCGGGTTGGCTGATGCGGCGCGCCCGAAAGCGCGCCGGGATCTAACCCCGCGCGGCGGTGTGCCGGTTTTCCGGCACGCGGAGGCCGAGATTCTCCCGCAGCGTCGGACCCTCATAGGCCGTGCGGAAGATCCCGCGGCGCTGCAGTTCCGGGATCACCTGGTTGGCGAAATCGTCGAAGGGGCCCGGGTAGTAGTTGCAGATGACGTTGAAGCCGTCGCAGGCGTCGGCTTCCAGCCATTCCTGCATCTGGTCCGCGATGTAGCCGACGGTGCCCACCAGCACGCGGTGCCCCTGCGCGGCGGAGACGGAGCGCGCGACCTGGCGCAGCGTCATGTTGTTCTTCTTCGCCATGTCCATGATCAGCTTCTGGCGGGATTTTGCGGAGTTCGCCTCCGGCAGGTCGGGCATGGGGCCGTCCAGCGGGTAGCTGAAGATGTCGATTCCCCGCGTGAAGCGGGCGAGCGCGGCCAGCGCCACATCATCCGGCAGCAGGGCCTGGAGCGCGTCGTATTTCTCCTGCGCCTCCTCCATCGTGCGGCCGATGACGGGCGTGATGCCGGGCATGATCTTGATGTCGTCGGGCGTGCGGCCGTAGCGGACGGTGCGGCCCTTCACATCGGCGAAGAATTCCCGCGCGGCTTCAAGTTCGGTCTGCGCGGTGAAGACGATGTCCGCCGTGCGGGCAGCGAGTTCGCGCCCCGGTTCCGATGACCCCGCCTGCGCCACCACGGGGCGCCCTTGCGGCGTGCGGGGCGAGTTCAGTGGGCCACGCACGTTGAAATACTTCCCGTGGTGGTCGAGGAAATGCATCTTGTCCCGGTCGAACCAGACGCCGCTTTCCTTGTCCCGCAGGAAGGCATCGTGTTCCCAGGAATCCCAGAGGCCGGCGACGACTTCGTAGAATTCGATCGCGCGTTCATAGCGCAGCGCGTGGTCCACATGGGTGTCGAGGTTGAAGTTGCCGGCCTCGTCCTCGATCTGGGACGTCACCAGGTTCCAGCCGCAGCGGCCGCCGCTGATATGGTCGATGGTCGAGAAGCGGCGGGCGATGTTGTAGGGCTCGTTGAAGGTCGTCGTCGCCGTCGCGATCAGGCCGATGTTCTTGGTGCCGACGGCCAGCGCCGCCAGCGTCGCGGTCGGTTCCAGCTTGACGATGCGCGACAGCCGCGTGCGAGTCAGGTCGCCGGCCTTCAGCGCATCGCTGCCGCCGACCGCGACGGTGTCCTGGAAGAAGATGGTGTCATACAGCGCGCGCTCCGCCGTCTGGGCCAGGCGCATGTAGAGCGCGAAATCCATGTCGTATTCGGGCACGGCATCGGGATGGCGCCAGCCCGCGAGGTGGTTGCCCGGCACGGAGAGGAAGGCGCCGAGCTTCAGCTGTTTCTTCTTGGCGGTCATGGTGCGGATGGTCCGTTCAGCGGGCGATGCGGATGCCGGTCGCCATGGTGTACTGGTCGCCTCTCGGCGTCAGCGTGATGTTGCGCGCCGTGCCCCAGGCGGAGCGGACGAAGAAGACCGGCACGATGGCGGCTTCCTGCATGGCGTAGCGCACGGCTTCCTGGGTCAATGCCTCCCGCCGCGTATCGTCCAGCGTGGTCTCGATCGCGCCCAGCAGGCGGTCAAGATTCGCATCCGAGTATCGGCCGCGGTTGGAGGCGCCGTGGCTGAGCTGCGCATTATAGGTGCGGAGGATCGTGCTCATCCCCTCCGGCGCCGCGCCGGTTGTGGTGAAGAACATGCTGAGCGAGACGCTGAACTCCGGCCCGCCATTGGCGGGGTTGCGGTTGGCGCGGCGGAAGAAGATGGATGAGGGCAGGGCCTCCACCTCCGTCCTGATGCCGATGGCGGTGAGCATCTGGCCGATCGCCTGGCAGCTGCGCGCATCGCCGGCGAAGCGGTCGCCCGTGCAGTGTATGGTCAGGCCGAAGCCGTTGGGATAGCCGGCTTCCGCCAGCAACGCGCGGGCGCGGGCGGGATCGAAGGCGGGCACGGGAAGATCGGGCACATGGCCGATGAAGCCCGCCGGCGCGATCTGCCCCGCGGGTTCCGCACCGCCCTCCATCGCGCGTTCCGCCAGCGCCGTGCGGTTCAGCGCGTGGGAAAGCGCGAGGCGCACGCGCCGGTCCTGCAGCGGGTTGCGGTCCAGCGCCTGGCCTTCGGTGGTGGTGACGAAGGGCGAACGTTCCCGCCCGCTGTCGATGTACATGTAGAAGTTGAAGCCGGAGGTCGAGGTGACGAGGCGCGAGCGCGCATCCGTTCGAACGCGGCCATAGAGTGCCGGCGGCACGGCATCGACCACATCGACATCATTGGCCAGCAGCGCGGAAACGCGCGCGCTGTCATTCGGGATGAAGCGGAAGACCACGCGTTCCCATGGCTCGGGCGCGCGGCCTGAGGGGCGCTGCACGCGCTCGATGGTCACGTCGGCGCCACGGTTGAAGCGCACCCAGCGATAGGGACCGGTGCCGATGGCGGCGCGGCCGCCGTTGAAATCCTCCTCGGTCGCATTGTCGCCGACCGCGGCGGCGGAGACGATCATGATGGAGGCGAGGTTATAGGGCAGCAGGGGCGACGGCCCATGGGTGCGGATGCGGATCGTGCTCGCATCCACCTCCTCCACCCCCGCCACGGCGCGCATCTGCGCGCTGTAGGTGCGAAGGCCCCGTGCATCGCCGGCGCGGGCGAAGGAGAAGGCGATATCGGCGGCGCGCAGCGGCGTGCCGTTATGGAAGGTCGCCCCCGGGCGCAGCTTGAATTCCCAGGTGGTGTCATCGACCACGCGCCAGGATTCCGCCAGGCCCGGCAGGGCCTGCATGTTGGGGTCCTGCTCCACCAGCGATTCATAGACGTGCATCTGCACGTTGCGGTTGGGGCTGTAGGATTGGTGCGGGTCCGATCCGTCGATCGCCGCCTTCATCCCGATGCGCAGCGTCTGCGCGCTGGCGGGCAGCGCGGTGCCAAGGGCAAGCAGCAGGGCGAGGGTCGGGCGAATCATTCGGCGGCACTCCCAAGGGTTTCGGCGATGGTGGCACGGCGGGCGAGGACGCTGCGGTGTTCGGGGTAGGCCAGGCCAAGATTTTCCCGCAGGGTCCGGCCTTCATAGGCGGTGCGGTAGAGCCCCCGCCGCTGCATCTCCGGCACCACCATCTCCACCACCTCCTCCAGCCCACCGGGCAGCCAGGTGGGAAGGATGTTGAAGCCATCGGCACCGCCGCCGTGGAACCATTCCTCCATGGCGTCGACGATGTCGGTGGGCGTGCCGATGACGATGCGGTGGCCGTTGCCGCCGGCGATGGAGAGGTAGAGCTGCCGGATGGTCAGGTTGTTGCGGCGGGCGATGTCGATGAAGATCTGGCCGCGGCTGTGGTCCCGCCGGTCCTTCGGTTCCGGCAGCGGGCCGTCCAGGTCATAGTCCGACAGGTCGCCGAGGTAGTTGGCCAGTGCGCCGAGCCCGACCACGGGCTGCACCAGTTGTTGCAGCACCTCATACCGGTCCTGCGCTTCCTGCCGCGTACGGCCGGGCACGGCCATCAGGCCGGGCATGATCTTCAGATTGTCGGGATGGCGGCCGTAGCGGGCCATGCGGCGCTTCACATCCTGGTAGTAGGCGCGCGCATCCTCCAGCGTCTGCGACGCGGCATAGACGACATCCGCGGTGGCGGCGGCCAGTTCGCGGCCCTGTTCGCTGGCGCCGGCCTGGACGATGACAGGCGTGCCCTGCGGCGTGCGCTGGATGTTCAGCGGGCCGCGGACGCGGAAATGCTCGCCCTGGTGGTTCAGGATATGGAGTTTCGCGGGGTCGTAGTTGATGCCGCTGTCCTTGTCCCGGACGAAGGCATCATCCTCCCACGAATCCCAGAGACCCCTGACCACATCGACGAACTCGATGGCGCGGTCGTAGCGGCCGCCCTTCGCCGGCGCGCCGTCAAGGCCGAAATTCTGTGCCTCCATGTCGGTGGCGCTCGTCACCACGTTCCAGCCGGCGCGCCCGCCGCTGATATGGTCCAGGGAGGAGAACTTCCGGGCGACGTGGTAGGGTTCGTTGTAGGTGGTGGAGGCGGTGGCGACGAGGCCGACATGCTGCGTCACCATCGCCAACGCCGACAGCAGCGTCAGCGGTTCGAACTGCACGTTCTTGCAGGTGTGGCTGAGCGCGCCTGGCGGGCGGTCATTGAATCGGATGCCGACGCCATCGGCCAGGAAGGCCATGTCCAGCAGCCCGCGTTCCGCCACCTGCGTGGTCTTCACGAAGTGCTGCAATTCCATGTTGCCGCCGGCGGAGGCATCGGGATGGCGCCAGGCGGCCAGGTGGTAGCCCATGCCGACCATGGAGACGCCGAGCTTTATCTGCCGCTTCGTGGACATGTCGCCTGGTCCTCTACCTCCGCGACAGCCCATCAGGGGTGATGCCGGGAATGCGACGGATCCGGGGGAGCCGTCGCGACTGGAGAAATCATGTCATGCGGTGGGACTAATGCAATCCGCTTTCCGTCGTTGGTCTATGGCATCGCGGCGTTGCCGGCAGTGGATCGCCGTCGCGATGCCTCGCTATCCGGGCTGATATCCTCCAGCCGGTCGATGTCGCGCAAAGCGGGGAACAGGCGCATCCAGAGCAGCGCGACGGCAACGGTGCCGACGCCGCCCAGCACAACGGCGGCGACAGGACCTATCAGCGCGGCGGCGACGCCGGATTCGAATTCGCCGAGCTGGTTGGACGCGCCGATGAAAAGGGAGTTCACCGCGGCGACGCGGCCGCGCATCTCATCCGGTGTCGCCAACTGCACCAGCGTTTGCCGCACGACCACGCTGACGACATCACCCATCCCGATGAAGGCCAGCGCGGCGGCGGAAAGCCAGAGGTTGGTGGAGAAGCCGAAGACCACGGTGGCGATGCCGAACAGGATGACGCCCGCGAACATCTTCCGCCCGGCATTGCCGCCGAGCGGCACCCAGGCCAGCAGCAGCGACATGCCCAGCGCCCCCACCGCCGGCGCCGCCCGCAGGATGCCGAGGCCCCAGGGCCCGGTCTGCAAGATGTCCCGCGCATAGATCGGCAGCAGCGCCGCGGCACCGCCCAGCAGCACCGCCACCATGTCGAGCGACACGGCACCCAGGAGGATCGGCCGCGTGCGCACGAAGACCAGGCCGGAGAGCAGGTTCTCGATCGTCACGCGGCCACGGATGCCCTGGCGGGGGGCGGCCTGGATGGCGAAGGCCATCAGCGCCGCCAGCAGGAAGCCCGCGGCCGCGGTGCCATAGGCGATCCCGGGCCCGCCCAGCGCATAGAGGAACCCGCCCGCGGCCGGCCCCGCGATGGTCGCGACCTGGCTGGCGGAGGAGGAGAAGGCCGTCGCGCGGGCCAGGTCCGTGTTGCGCACCACGCCGGCCAGCAGCGCCTGCTGGGCCGGCATCTCGAACCCCCTCGTCGCGCCGATGACGGCGACGAAGGCGAAGATGGTGGTGCTGGTGACCCAGCCGCCATGGCTGGCGTAGGTCAGCGCCAGCGCGGCCAGGCCGGTCAGCGCCCGGCAGATGCCGACGACCAGGCGGCGGTCGAAGCGGTCCGCGACTTCCCCGGTGAGGGGCATCAGCAGCAGCACGGGCAGGAACTGCACCAGGCCCACCAGGCCCAGCGCCAGGGCGCTGTCCGTCAGGTCATAGACCTGCCACCCCACCGCGACGACCTGCACCTGCACCGCCATGGCGGAGATGATTCGGGAGGCGAGGAACAGGGCGAAGGGCGTCTGGCGCAGCAGCGACGCCGCGCCAGGGGAGGGATCGGGCATGGCGCAGGGGAGCATCCCGCCCCCCGGCTTCGCAACCCTGGCCTTCGCGCGGCAGGATGCGGGCGCCGCAATCCCCCGGAGACTCCATGCCCGCCGATCCCCGCGACCAGGTTTTCGTCACCGCGCCCGTCCTGGCCGGGTTGCTGCAAGGACCAAGGCCGCCGGTGGTGCTGTGCGTCCGCAACCCGCGGACGGCGGAGATGGCGGGGGCGCCGCGGATTCCCGGATCGATCGATGTCGATCTGCCGACGGAACTGTCCTCTCCCGGCGGGGGCACGAAGGGCAGCCGGCCGCTGCCGGAGATCGGGGCGTTGCAGGAGGCGGCGCGGCGCTGGGGCATCCGGCAGGGGGATGCGGTGGTGGTGTATGACCATGACCGCTGCCTGGTGGCGGGGCGTGGCTGGTGGGTGCTGCGCTGGGCCGGCATCGCCGATGCGCGGCTGCTGGATGGGGGTTTCGCG
The DNA here is from genome assembly GCF_051859025.1 of Falsiroseomonas sp. Taxonomy (GTDB): domain Bacteria; phylum Pseudomonadota; class Alphaproteobacteria; order Acetobacterales; family Acetobacteraceae; genus Falsiroseomonas. The sequence goes on from NZ_JBHYGL010000005.1 coordinate 67,070, forward strand.
GCCTGGCAGGCAGCAGGGCTGCCGGTGGCGACCACGCCGGGCACGCCGGCGCCCGGGGATGTGGTGCTGTCCCCGGGGCATCTCGGCGTGCTGGATGCCGATGGCGCGGCGGCGCTGGCGCGCCAGGGGGTTCTGCTCGATTCGCGGGTGCGGCCCAACTACATCGGCGCGACGGTGGCGCCCGGGCAGCCGCGGCGCGGCCATATCCCGGGTTCCGTCAGCGCGCCGGCCATCGACAATTTGACGGAGGCCGGGACCTTCGCTGAGGCGGAGACGCTGCGGTACCTCTATGCGGCGCTGGGGGCGGATGGCAGCCAGCCGGTGGGCGTTTCCTGCGGCGCGGGGATCTCGGCCGCGCATGCCGTGGCGGTGCTGGCCTCAATCGGGGTGGAGGCGTCGATGTATCCGGGGTCCTGGTCCGCCTGGATCGCCGATCCCGACCGGCCGGTGGTGGTGGGCGGCCGCCCGGAATGAGCGGCTTCGACTTCGACGCGGTCATCGACCGCCGCGGCACCGGCTGTTCGAAATGGAGCCGCTACGGCGACGACGTGCTGCCGATGTGGGTGGCCGACATGGATTTCGCGGTGGCGCCGCCGATCCTGGATGCCATCCGCGCCAGGCTCGACCATCCCGTGCTGGGCTATGGCGTGGCGCGGGATGCGCTGCGGGATGCCGTCGTGGCGATGCTGGCGCGGGAATACGGGTGGGATGTGGCGCCGGAGGCCGTGTGCTTCCTGCCGGGCGTGGAGCCCGGCTTCAACATGGCGCTGCGCGCGTTGCTGGCGCCGGGCGATGGCGTGGTGGTGCAGACACCGGCCTACAAGCCGATGCTCGCCGCGCCCGGCCATTGGGGGCTGCGGCGCGTCGATGCGCCGCTGGCGGTTCGTGGCGACGATGTGCTGTGCGACATGGACGCGCTGCGGGCCGCACTGACGAAATCCCGGGCGCTGCTGTTCTGCAACCCGCATAACCCTCTGGGAAAGGTGTTCACGCGGGCGGAGTTGGAGGGCATCGCGGCGGCGGCGCTGGAGAGCGGCGCGGTGATCGTTTCCGACGAGATCCACTGCGAATTGCTGTTCGACGGGCGGCGTCACATCCCCATCGCCTCCCTGTCGCCAGAGGTGGCGGCAAGGAGCGTCACGCTGATGTCGGCCAGCAAGACCTACAACATCGCCGGCCTCAAGACCGCCTTAGCCATCATCCCCGACGCCGCGATGCGGGAGCGTTTCCTGGCGAGCAAGGCGGGGATGGTGGACAGCGTCAACGTGCTGGGGCTGGAGGCGACGCTGGCCGCGCTGGAACACGGGCAGGCGTGGAAGGCGGCGCTGCTGGGCTACCTTCAGCGCAATCGGGACTGGCTGGTGGGTGCGGTGCGCGCGCGCCTGCCAGGGTTTCGCGTACATCGGCCGGAAGGGACGTTCCTGGCCTGGCTGGATGGCAGCGCGCTCGGCATCGGGGAGCCGCAGCCCTGGTTCCTGGACCGCGCGAAGGTCGCGCTCAGCCCGGGCGCCGAATTCGGCGCGCCGCTCGGCGCCCGGCTGAATTTCGGCTGCCCGCGGTCGGTGCTGGAGGCGGGGGTCGCCCGCCTCCAGGCCGCGCTGGCGGCGCGGTGACTACGACCCGATCTCGCCGCCATCCTTCTTGACGATGGCGATGACGGCAGGGCGCGGCGGCATCGCCTCGGCGAAGTCGGGCCAGCGGGTGGAGGGGCGTTCGAAGGTGCTGCCCGCATCATCGCCGGGATGCTGGATGGCGAGGAAGAGGGTGCGGTCATCCGGCGTGAAGCAGGGGCCGCAGACCTCTGCCCCCGTCGGCGCGCGGTAGAACTGGCGCGTCAGGGCGCGGCCGGCGCCCATCGTATCCGCGGCCCAGATGCCGTCGGCGACGCCGGCGGCGGAAGGCGCGCCATCGGTCGCGATCCAGATGCGGCCCTTGCTGTCGAAGGCGCAATTGTCCGGGCAGGACAGCCAGCCGGCATCGGTCGTGGCGCGGTGGTAGCGGGCGCCGGCATCCGTGCCGGGCTTGCCGGCCATCAGGAAGATGGCCCAGCGCGCTTCCGTCGCGGCGTGGTCCACGGCGTTGGTGCCGGCGCCGGGGGGAATGATCTCCACGACGTGACCCTGCGTGTTGGCCGCGCGGGGGTTTGCGCGGTTCACCTGCTGCGCGGTGCGGTTGCCGTTGTTGGTGAGCATGACGTAGACGCGGCCAGTGGCGGGGTTGGCTTCCACATCCTCCGGACGGTCCATCGGCGTGGCCTGCAGCAGGTCGGCGGCGCGGCGGGTGTTGATCAGCACGTCCGCCTGGCTGGAGAAGCCGTTTGCGGCGGTCAGCGGGCCCTGGCCATGCACCAGCGGCAGCCATTCGACGCGACCGTCATCATGGAAGCGCGCGACGAAGAGCGTGCCCTCATCCAGCAGGTCGCGGTTGGCGGCGCGGTCGTTCGGGTTCCAGGGGCGGGCGGTGACGAATTTGTAGACGTAGTCGAAGCGCTCGTCATCGCCCTGGTAGAAGACCACGCGGCCATCGGCACTGATGGCATGGGTCGCGCCCTCATGCTTGAAGCGGCCCATGGCGGTGCGCTTCACCGGCGTGGCAGCGGGGTCGTAGGGGTCGAACTCGACGTTCCAGCCGAAGCGGTTCGGCTCGTTCGGTTCCTTGTTCAGGTCGAAGCGGTCCATGAAGCGGAACCAGCCATAGGTACCCTCCGCCGCGATGCCATAGCGGCGATAGGCTTCGGCCTGTGCGCCGGTGGTGGCGGCGCTACCGGAGAAGTACTGGTTGAAGTTCTCCTCGGACGTGATGACCGTGCCCCAGGGCGTGTTGCCGCCGGCGCAGTTGTTGAGCGTGCCGAGCACGCGCGTGCCGGTCGGATCGGCGGAGGTCTTCAGCAGGTCATGCCCCGCGGCCGGGCCGCTGACGCGCATCGGCGTCTCGCCGGTGATGCGGCGGTTGTAGCGGCTGTTGGGGACCACGGCCCAGCGGCCATCGGCCTTGCGGATCTCCACGACGCTGAGGCCATGGGCGAGCAGCTCGATGCGGGACTGTTCGGCGGTGGCGCGCATCCGGCCGGTGCGGCCGGCGCCGATGCCGGCGAACATCAGCTGCGTGTCGGTGTATTCGTGGTTCACCACCAGCAGGCCGCTGTCGCTGTTGCGGCTGCCCTGCGGCAGCGGGCGGAAATCGATGAAGTCGTTGTTGTAGCCGAACTGGACTTCCTGCGCGTTGGGGGTCTGCGCCAGCGGGTTGAAGGCGGGCGCTTCGCCCACGACGGCGTCGCCCCAGCGGATCACGGTCTGGATCTCATAGCCCTCGGCCACCGCATCCCGCTGCGCCATGCCGTGGCGGATTTCGGCGAAGCCGAGGGTGGAGGGCCCATCCGTCATCGGCACGATGCCCTGGGCCAGCGCGCCGTCGGCCGAGGCGACCATCTGGTCCACCAGCGTCGCGGCCGCGGCGGCGCCGCCCAGGCCGAGCATCGCGGCGCGCCGGGACAGGCGGCGCTCCATCAACTCCCCGATCGTCTCGCGCGGTGCGGGGTTGCTGCCGATATCCTCGATCTCGATCGGCTTGCCGTGGCCGGCTGGCTCCGCGATGGGCTGGATCGTGTCGGGCATGGTCACTCATCTCTCCGGCACCGCGCGGAATGGCGCGGCGGTCGCGGGGACGCATAGACAGGCTCCGCGAAAGGCCGATGACGATACGATTAAGCATCTGTGTCGCTTGCATGGCTGCCCCGACCCCCGCCGCGTGCCGGCGGACTGGCGCGCCTTCGATGTGCCGCCCATGATCGAAGACAAGGGGCAGGGGAACGACGACCAAGATGGCGCTGGTGCGGGCTGACGGATTGCGTGACTTCGTGGCCGCGCTGTATCGCGCGGCGGGGCTGCCGGCGACCGATGCGCTGCTGGTGGCGGACAGCCTGGTGAAGGCCGATCTGTGGGGCCATTCCTCCCATGGCGTGATGCGGGCGCCCTGGTACCTCGACCGCATCCGGACCGGCGTGATGAAGGCGCGGACGCAGGCGGAATACCTTGTGGATGGCGGCGCCATCGCCGTGTTGCATGGCCATGACGGCGTCGGCCAGGTGATCGCGAAGCAGGCAATGGACAGCGCCATCGAACGGGCGAGGAAGCACGGCGTCGGCATCGTCTCCGTGCGGGAGAGCAATCACCACGGCGCGCTCGGCTACTTCACCCGCATGGCGGCGGCGGAGGGGTGCATCGGCATGCTGGTGGCCAATGGCAGCCCGGCCATGGCGCCCTGGGGCGGACGCAGGAAGGTGGTGGGGAATAATCCCTGGTCCATCGCGGCACCGGCCGGGCGCCATGCGCCGATGATGCTGGACATCGCGAATACCAGCGTGGCGCGCGGCAAGATCTTTCTCGCGCGGCAGAAGGGGCACCCCATCCCGGATTCCTGGGCGCTGGACAAGGAAGGGCGCCGCACGACGGACCCGATGGCGGCGCTGGAAGGCGTGATCCAGCCGATGGGCGGGCACAAGGGCTATGCCATCTCCGCCATGATGGATGTGCTGGCGGGCGCGCTGTCCGGCAGCGGGATGCTGACGGAGGTCGCCGGCCCCTACCAGGCGGAAAAGCGCAGCCGCAGCGGCCATTTCGTGATGGCGCTGAACATCGCCGCCTTCGGCCTGCTGCCGGTGTTTGAGGACCGGATCGAGCACATGATCGCGGAACTGAAGGCCGCGCCGCGCGCGGAGGGGGTGGAGGAAATCTTCTACCCCGGCGAGATCGAGGCGAGGGCCGAGGCGCGCCAGCGGGCGCAGGGGATCGACCTGCCGGAGAATACGGTGCTGGATCTGCGCCAGGCCGCGACGCATTGGGGCGTCGCCTTTCCCGAGGAGTTGGCGGCGTGAGCTGGAGTGTCGAGACCCTGATCCAGGGCTATCCCGGGAAGTCCAAGCAGCAGGGCGGGCTCGGCTTCAGCACGGTCGCGCTGGCGCGCGGGCCGGAGGGACGGATCGCCGTGCTGGACACTGGCCGCAGCGGCGCGCGGCGGCTGATCCTGGACAAGCTGAAGGCGGTGGGCGTGGCGGCCGATGCGGTGACGGATGTGCTGGTCACGCATCTGCACTACGACCATGTCGAGAACTGGTCGATGTTCCGCAAGGCGCTGATCCATGTGCCGGGGGCGGAACTCGACTACGCGCTGCGGCAGCCCGAGGGCGCGCCGTTATGGCCGGAATTCTGCATCCGCGCGCTGGCGGAAAGCCCGCGGATGCGGCGCCTGGTGGAAGGCGATACGGGCGTCCCCGGCATCACCTGCTTCGAGGCGCCCGGCCATTCGCCGCACCATTTGGTCTTCGTGCTGGAGGGTGCCGTGCGGACGATCTTCTCCGCCGATGTCGCCAAGAACCGCGCGGAACTGGCGACAGGCGTCGCGGACATGACGATGGATCCGGTGGTCCACCGCGCCTCCATCGCGCGGCTCAACGCGGTGTGGCGCGAAAGGCCGGGGACCGTGCTGCTGCCCGGCCATGACGTGGCGCTGCGCATCGGCGCGGATGGCCGGCCGGAGGCGATGGAGAAGCGCGTGCTGGACATCCAGGCCTGGTTCGGCGCCAGCCTGGATGAGGTCACGAAGTTTGACGTGACGGAGACCGGCGCTACCTGATCCGGTCCGGATCACCCGAGAAGCCGTATTCGCAGACGACGCCGCCGTGGAAGCGCGCGGCGACGCTGCCGGCGGGCGGGCGCTTGTCCTCGAGCTCCGCCGCATAGGCTTCCGAATCGTCCTTCGGCCACCAGCCGAGGGCGGCGCGCGCAGCCTCATCCTTCCCCCACAGCGCTCGGCGATTGGCCGAGACGCCATAGACGACGAGGAAGTGGAAGGGCGCCGCATCGACCGCCGCGCGCGCCAGGCCCGCCATGTCCCCATGGCTGATCCAGCCCCCGAGTTCGCGGGCATTGCCGGGGCGGGCGCGGAAGGCGCCGATGCGCAGGCAGGCGACCTCCATCCCGTGCTTGTCGGCGTAGAGCCGGCCGAGCGCTTCGCCCCAGACCTTGCTCGCGCCGTATTGCCCCGACGGGCGCGGTCGTTCCTCCGTACCGACCAGCGCATCGGCGGGGTGGAAGCCGATGGTGTGGTTGGAACTGGCGAAGACGAAGCGCTTCACGCCATTCTGCCGCGCGGCCTCGAAGACCGCATGGCAGGCGATGACATTGGCGCGCAGGATGTCCTCCACCGTTCCGCCGGTCTCCCGCGGGATGCCGGCGAGGTGGATGAGGCAATCCACGTCGCGCGTGGCGGCGAGTGCCACGCCGGGCTCCGCGAGGTCGCCCTGCATCACCTCCTCCGCCGCCGCGGCATCGGTGACCGGGCGGATGTCATGCCAGCGGCAATGCGTGGCGGCGCCGCGGAGTGCGGGGCGGATGACACTGCCGATCTCCCCGGCCGCGCCGGTGACGAGAAGGCGGTTCCAGCGCGGCATCTCAGCTTTCCACCGTGATCTTCGCCTCATCCACGATGCGGCCGAACTTCGTGGCTTCATTGGTCACGAAGGCCTGCGACTGCTCCAGGTTCATCGACTGCACCAGCAGGCCCTGGCCTTCGAAGCGGCCGCGCAGATCGGGTTCCCGGACGGCAGCGGCAATCACCTCATGCAGCCGCTGCATGATGGGATCGGGTACGCCGGTGGGGGCGAAGACGCCGAAGAAATTCACGAGCTCATAGGCCGCCAGCGGCGCGTATTCGGAGACGGAGGGGCTGTCCGGCAGCTGCGGCATCCGTTCCTTGCTGGTGACGGCCATGGCCTTGATGCGGCCCTCCCGGATCAGCGGCAGGCCGGAGGCCAGGCTGTTGTAACCGAACTGCACCTGGCCGCCGGCGATGTCGATCACCGCCTGGCCCGACCCGCGATAGGGCACGTGCACGGTCTGGATGCCCGCCATGAAGTCGAACAGCGCGCCCGCCAGGTGCTGCGGGTTGCCGATGCCGGAGGAGGAGTAGGAAAGCCGCCCCGGATTCGCCTTCGCATAGGTGACGAGCTGCTCGACCGTGCTGAAGGGCGCCTGCGGGTTCACCATCAGCACGTTCGGCACCTTCACGACGACCATCACCGCGCGGATGTCGCGCATCGGGTCGTAGGCCATGCGGCCGCGGAACAGGTGGTGGTTGATCGCCGTCTCGCCGGCGCCGCCGAGCATCAGCGTGTAGCCATCGGGCGCGGCGGTCGCGAGGGCCTGTGCGGCGATCATGCCGCTGGCACCCGTGCGGTTCTCCACGATGACGGTCTGACCGAGCGCGGCGCGCAGCGGTTCGGCCAGCAGGCGCGCGGAGATGTCCTGCCCGCCGCCCGCGGCATAGGGCACCAGCAGGCGGATCGGGCGGTTGGGGTAGCCACCCTGAGAGAGGGCGGGCGCGGCCAGCGCGGTGGTGGCGCTGGCCAGCAGGATGCGGCGCGTGAACATGGGTCGTTTCCTCCGTTGTTGAGGCGAAGGCTACGCCCGCTAAGGCTCCCCCGCCAGTTCCCGCAGCTTCACCAGATCGGCGGTCGCGACCCGCACGCCTTGCGCGCGCTGGCGATGCAGCAACTGCATCTCCCGCTCCCCGGGCAGCATCACGGGGCGTGCGGCATCGGCCGGGGGCGTGGTGTGGATGATGTCGATGAAATCCGCCATGCGCGCCCGCAGCACCTCCACTGGCGCCAGCTTCGTCGCATCGATGGCGATGAAGACATGGCCGAGGTCTTGCGCCACCTCCGGCGCCTTGTCCCAGGCGCTGACGCGGGTGAGGTAGGAGGCGCCGGAGAGCAGGCCCGCGAGGAGATCGACCATCACCGCCAAGCCATAGCCCTTGTGGCCGCCGACCGGCAGCAGGAAGCCCGCCAGCGCCGCCTTGGGGTCCGTTGTCGGCCTGCCTTCCGTGTCCGTCGCCCAGCCTTCCGGCATGGGCTGGCCTGAAGCCGCGAGGCTGCGGATCTTGGCGCGCGCCGCGACGGACAGCGCCATGTCCAGCAGCACGGGATCGCCGCCGGGATTGGGCACGCCGATGCCGATGGGGTTGTTGCCGATCCGCGTATCCTTGCCGCCCCAGGGCGCGATCGTCGTCGTCGCGTTGCTCGCGATCAGCGTGGCGAAGCCCTGTTCGGCGGCGATCATGGCGTAGGGGGCGATCGGGCCGAAATGATTGCTGCCGCGGGCAAAGGCGGCGCCGATGCCGCAGGCGCGCGCCCCTTCCAGTGCCGCCTCCAGCGCCTTCATGCCTACCAGCGGGCCGATGCCGTTGCGGCCATCGACCATGGCGAGGGCGGGCATCACGCGCGCCACCTGCACATCGGCGGCCGCATCGATGCCGCCGACCTTCACGCGGCCGAGATACTGGGGCACGCGGCTGATGCCGTGGGTGGACAGGCCGAAGAGATCGGCCAGCACCAGCACGCGCGCAGCCAGCGCGGCCTCATCCTCCCGCATCCCGCCGGCGACCAGGGCGCGCGTGGCCAGAGAAAGCAGCGCGTCTTCCGCGATGGTGGCGTCCGTCATGCGCCGTGGCCGGCCCAGACCGTGGCGGGGATATAGACCTCCCCCTTCATGATGCGGCGCGCCGTCCGCAGCGTGCCGCCACCAAGGATGGTGGCGCTGCCATCGGCCGCGGTGCCTGTGGTGATGACGGCATCCATGACGCCGGAGGGATGTTCGAGGGTGACATTCTCCCGCGCCTCGTCGTTGACCACGGCGATGCCGGCGGCGACCGTGCCGGGCAGCTTGCAGGCGCTGGCGATGCAGATGCCGCCGGTGACGGCCATCGCCTCATGCAGCGCCAGCGGCGTGAAGTAGCGCGCGGCGACGCCGGTGCCGCCCTTCGGTTCGCCGACGATGGCGAATTTCGGGATGACGCGGCCTTCGGCGTCGCCCATGCCCATCGCCAGACTCGCGGCACGGCGGATGCGCTCGATGCGCGCCATGAAGTCCTTGTCGCCATCCAGTTCGGCGCTCGTCTCCTGCCCCGTCTTGCCGAGGTCCTTCGCGCGGGCGATGACGACGGGCATGGCGACGTCGAGGCAGGTGACTTCGATACCCTCGATCACGTCCTTCGGATTGCCGGTCGGCATCAGCTTGCCGGTTGCGCCGCCGACGGCATCCGCGAAGTTCAGCACGATGGGCGCGGCGGTGCCGGGGACGCCGGCAATCGCGGTGTCGCCATCATAGGTCACGCGGCCGCCGGGGGTCTGGACCACGGCCTCGATCAGCGCGCCGGTGTTGACGGCGCGGATGAGGACCTTCGTCTCCCCGTCCTCAGCTGGCACCAGGCCGTTCTCGATCGCGAAGGGGCCGATGCCGGCGAGCATGTTGCCGCAGGTGGGGCCCCAGTCGACGAGGTCCCTGTCCACATTCACCTGGGCGAAGAGGTAGTCCACCTGCTGCGGTTGGCCCGCTTCCGCCTTGCTGACCATGACGGTCTTGCTGGTCAGCGTCGTGGCGCCGCCGAGGCCGTTGATCTGCCGCGCATCGGGGGATCCCATCACGGCCTGCAGCACGCGGCCTGCTGCCTCCCGGTCCGCCGGAAGGTCGCCGCGCAGGAAATAGGGGCCGCGGCTGGTGCCGCCGCGCATGAAGGTGCAGGGGATCGCAGTCTGCAGAACGGGTCTCATCAGAATCGCCTTATCGGAGCGGCCAGGGCAGGTCGATCATGGATTGCAGCAGGCCACTGGGGAAGTCGAGCACCAGGACATCCGCCACCGCCACCAGGCCGCCATTGGCGATGGCCGTCAGCACCAGCGTCTTCGTCCAGGTGCATTTCGCCGCGACCCGCAGGAACGCCAGGAAGAACACGATGCTGGCGAGCAGGAAGCCCAGCAGCGCGGAACCCAGGATGAGGCCGGCGAACCAGAACAGATAGGTCCAGAACCCGCCCTGGCTGGCATCCGACCCTTCCTCCCCATCATGCAGCAGGGAGCCCGCATCCTTCGCGAAGAACAGCTTCAGCACGATGGGGATGCTGATGACCAGCATCGCGCCGGCCACCATGGCGGGAAAGACGGCGCCGAGGAAGCTGTGCTTCGTGGCGTCCAGCAGCACGGCGGCGAAGATCACGACCGGGACAAGGGCGAAGATCGCCTGCGGCCGCGCCTGGCCGCGCTTCTCGCTCTCATCATCCGTATCGGCCAGGCGGCGCTGGCGGGCCCCGATGAAGACGAAGATCGCGATCATGGCGGCGATGATGAGCACGCCCGGCCGTTCGACGAAGCCCCAGCCATAGAACTGCACGGCCTGGTACAGGTAGGTCTCCATCGGCTGCGCGAGGACGAAGCCCACCACGAAGGGCGGGCGCGGCCAGCCGAAGCGGCGCATGAACAGGCCGAGCACGCCGACGGCGAGCAGCAGATAGAGGTCCGCGGCATCCCGGCTGGTGTTGAAGGCGCCGAAGCAGACGATCATCACCATGAACGGCGCGATCAACCCGAAGCGGATGGTCGTCAGCCTGGCGATCAGTGGCGAGGTCACGAAACACAGCGCCGTGCCCATCACATTCGCGATCGCGAGCGACCAGATGATGGCATAGGTGAGATCGAGACGCTCGCCGACGAGTTGCGGACCGGCCTCGATCCCGATCAGCGTCATGCCGCCGAGGAAGACGGCCATGGAGCCGGAGGAGGGGATGCCGAAGAACAGCGTCGGTACCAGCGCGCCACCTTCGCGGGCGTTGTTCGATGCCTCGACGGCGATGACGCCGCGGACATCGCCCTTGCCGAACTGTCCGTTCTTCTCGGTCTGCACGGCGTGGCCGTAGACGATCCAGTCCGTCACGCTGCCGCCGAGGCCCGGGATCGCACCGAGCAGGCTGCCGATGGTGGAGGTGCGGAGCAGCAGCCACCAATGCTTCGCGATATCGCGCAGCCCCGCCATCCAGCCCTTTCCGAGCTCCGCCGTCTTCGAGATGGTGCCGCCACCACGCGCCAGATCCACGATCTCCGGCAGCGCGAAGATCGCCAGCACCAGCACCGGCAGGGGCAGGCCGTCACTGAGATAGAGCGTGCCGAAATCCAGGCGGTATTCCGCCGTGGCGGGCGCGGAGCCGATGGTGCCGAGTGCCAGACCCAGCCCGCAGGCGACGAGCCCCTTGCCGAAGCTGCGGCCCGCCAGCACGCCCACCATGGACAGGCCGAGCACGGCCAGCATGAACAACTCGGCCGTGCCCAGCGCGAGAATCAGAGGCCGCGCCACCAGCACCGCACAGCTCAGGATGATGGCGCCGACCAGCCCGCCGATCATGGAGGCGATGAAGGAGGCCGACAGGGCCCGCGCGGCCTCCCCGCGCCTCGCCATCGGGAAGCCATCGAGAATCGTTGCCTGGCTGGCGGAGGAGCCGGGGATGCCCATCAGGATGGAGCTGTAGGTATCCGCCGTCGCCGCCACCGCGACGAGCCCCGTCAGCATCGCGAGCGCCGCGACCTGGTCGAGCCCATAGATGAAGGGCAGCACGAGAGAGAGGCCCGCAAGCCCGCCGAGCGCTGGCAGCACGCCGATCGCGTAGCCGATGGCCACGCCCAGCGCCATGTAGGCCAGCCTGTCAGGGCTTGAGAGCTGGACAAGGGCGGAGAGCAGGGCATCGATCATCGCGCGTCATCCATAGGCAGGGGCAGAGGGGCCCGCATCGGCGATGCGGACCCGTTGACGCGCTATTCGCGACCGAGCGTGTGGTTGAAGCGGCGCTGCAGCCAGTCCCGCGTCCATTGCCGGACCTCGGGCGACATGGTGGTGGCGGCGGCATAGGCGCGGTCGGCGGGCTCGCCCACCGTCTCGTTGTATTCGCCGATGACGGGGCCGCGCTTCTCCCGGTATTCCGGGTCCGCGATGGTCTTGCGGAACGCGTCCTTGTAGGCGTTCACCAGATTGGCTGGCGTGGTCTTCGGCAGCACCACGAATTTCTGCGCGCCGAACCCCGCGATGAACAGCGCCTTCCACGCTTCCCAGGCTGGGCCGGATGGCGGGCGGCCCGTGGCGGCCTGGAGGAATTCCGCGAAATGCGGCAGGTCCGGGAAATTGCTGTCGCGGACGAGTTCGCCGGCGTCGTTCAGGCTGCCCCAGCTGCAGAGCGGCACGGCCTTTCCTTCGCGCACCAGCGGCATGACCTGGCTGATATAGGCGGAGCTGGTCTGGTAGTCGATCGGCGTCTCGCCACGCTCGAAGGCAAGCCTGCCCTGGCCTCGACCCTGCATGCCCATGACGACCTGCACATCGATGCCCAGCAACTCGAACGCCAGCGCGGGCACCATGTCGAGCGAGGTCGGTCCCTGGCTGCCGAATTTCAGGCCCGTCGTCGCCCGCAGCCTGGCGATGTCCCCGGGGCCGCGCACGCCGATCTCCGGCCGGATGTACATCACGCCACCGGTGGGGGAAGCGAGGACCGGCACCCAGTTCGCATAGTCGTACCGCACCCGCGGATCGCCCAGCAGGAAGGGGAACTGGATGGAAGCGGTGGTGCCGAGGATGGTGAGCCCATCCGGCCGCGCCCGCGCGGCGAACTGGTTCGTGCCGTTGATGCCGCCGCCGCCGGTGATGTTGCGGATCACGATGGTGGGGTTGCCCGCCATGTGGCGGTTGAGGAACGGCAGGTGGAATCGCGCCCAGGTATCGGACCCGCCGCCGACCGACATGGGGATGATCCATTCGATGGTGCGGCCGGCGAAATCCTGCGCGCTGGCCTGGCCCGGCAGCGCCGCCGCCATGCCGAGCCCGGCGCCGAGCCGGATCAGGTCGCGTCTCCCGGCGTGCAGCACGCCTTCGCGTTCAGCCATGGTCGTCTCTCCCGAAACTCTGGCGAGTTTGTCCCGCCTATTGGGAACGATAGAACCCTTTCCGCGGCGATGGCAAAACCCCTCGTCGTCTCGCCTTGCTCGCAGCCGGGGTGACGCCGGCGGTCCGACAAGGCAAAATGTCGTCAAGGGGCACGGTCCACCGCGCCCGAACCGGAGGAATCGTCATGCAACGCAGGCAGGCCCTGCTTCTCGCGGCGGGCGCCATGACGGCGCCCTCGCTGATCCATGCGCAGGAAGCCTGGCCGGTGCGCCAGGTACGAATCATCATCCCCTTCGCGGCCGGTGGCCCGCAGGACGTGCCGGCGCGCATCATCGCGGACCGACTCAGCCGGCGCATGGGCGCCACCTTCATCGTGGAGAACCGGCCTGGCGTCGGCGGCGGGCTGGGTGCCCAGCAGGTGGCGCGATCGGAGCCCGATGGCGCGACGCTGCTGTTCATATCCTCCTCCATCGCGATCCTGCCGACGCTCCAGGCGCAGTTGAACTTCGACCCGCTGCGCGACCTGGCGCCGCTGACGGTGGTGTGCGACGTGCCGGCCGGGTTGATGGTGCGTGCGGACAGCCGCTTCGCGGACCTGCCCGCCCTGCTGGCCGCGGCCCGGGCGCAGCCCGGGATCCTGACCTACGGATCCGGCGGCGTCGGTTCCGCGAATCACCTGGCGGCCGCGCAGTTCGGCGCGCTGGCGAATGTGGACATCACCCATGTCCCGTATCGCGGCGTCAGCCAGGCAGTGAACGCGATCTATACCGGGGAGATCGACTTCGTCTTCGGCAGCACCATCGAAGTGCTGGCCCATTACCGCCAGGGCCGGGCGCGCCTGCTGGGCATGACGCTGCCGAACCGCGTTCCTGCCGTGCCGGAGATTCCGGCCATCGCCGAATTCGTCCCCGGCTACGCCGCGCCGAACTGGTTCGCGATGTTCGCGCCGAAGGCGCTGCCGGAGGCGCTGCATGGCCGCCTGGTCGCGGAACTGCTCGCGATGCGCAATGACGAGGATCTGCTGAACCGCCTCAATACCGCCGCTGCCATCATGCGCATGGACGGCCCCGCCGCGCTGACGGCGCAGCTTTCCGCCGAGATCCCCCGCTGGCGCGAGGTGATCCAGCGCGCCGGCATCCGCGGCGATTCCTGAAGGACCCACAACCATGACCCAGTTCGGCCCGCTTGAGATCGCGCCCATCCAGGCTTCCGTCAGCGACGCGGAATGGCGGGCGCGGCTCGACCTCGCTGCCGCCTACCGGCTCTGCGACGGCTACGGCATGTCCGACATGATCTACACCCACATCTCCGCCCGCGTGCCGGACGCGCCGGACCAGTTCCTGATCAATCCGAACGGCATGCTGTTCGGGGAGATCACGGCATCCTCCCTGCTGAAGGTGACGATCGAGGGCGACGTAATCTACAAGCCGGACCTGCCCTATGGGCTGCACAAGGCGGGCTTCACGATCCACAGCGCGCTGTATCGTGCGCGCCCGGATGCGATGGCGGCGATGCATACCCACACCATCGCGGGGATGGCGGTCTCGGCGCTGAAATGCGGGCTTCTGCCGCTGACGCAGACGGCGACGCGCTTCTACGGCCGCGTCGCCTACCATGATTTCCGCGGGCCGGAGCGCGATCCCTCCGAGCGTGATCTGTTGGCGAACAGCATCGGGGCGAAGAACTACTGCATCCTCAAGAATCACGGACTGCTGACGCTGGGGGAGAGCGTGCCGGAAGCCTTCATCGCGATGTGGGGGATGGAACGCGCCTGCCAGGCGCAGCTTGCCGCCATGGCCTGCAACACGGAGCTGGAGATGCCCTCGCCCGAGGTCGTGGCCCGATCCTGCGCGGCCTACGACCTGACCCAGTCCCGCCGCTACGGCCTGCTGGAATGGCCGGGGCTGCTGCGGAAGCTGGACCAGGTGGACAGCAGCTGGCGGCAATAGACGTCACGCCAGCGTCGCCGCCACCTTCACCGCGCTCTGCTCCGCCAGGATCTGCTGGACTGCCTGGCGGAGCAGCCGCACGTCGCGGATGCGGCTGAAGCCCGGGCGGTGGAACAGCGCCACGTCGCGGGAGATGCTGCCATCGCCGATGCGGCGATAGGCCACCATGTCATCCAGCAGCGCGCCCACCTGCACGGCGAGTTGCGGCAGCAGGGAAACGCCGACGCCGGCCGCGATCATCTGGCGCAGCGTCTCCAGGCTCGCGGCCTGCAATTCGGGGCGGTCCACTGCCAGGCGCCCGGCGTAGTAGGCCAGGGCGTGTTCGCGCAGGCAGTGGCCCTCACTCATCAGGATCAGGTCCTGGACCGGCACATCCTCCCGCCGCACCTGCTCCACACGCGCCAGCGGATGATCGCGCGGCACGGCGAGGACGAATTCCTCCCGGAACAGCTTCAACTCGGTGAGTTCGGGGCCGGGGAGGGGGGAGGCGGCGAGGATGGCGTCCAACTCCCCTTCCTCCACTTGGCGCGCCAACTGCCGCGTATAGCCTTCGGACAGCAGCAGGCGCAGATGCGGGAAGCGGGCGCGCAGCGGCTTGAGCAGGAAGGGAACCAGGTAGGGGCCGAGGGTGGCGATGACGCCGAGGCGGAAGGTGCCTTCCAGCGGCGCGTTGCCGGCGGCCGCGACCTCGAACAGCCGGCGCGCCTCCGCCACCACCAGCCGCGCCTGCGCGACCACCTCCGCACCGCGGGACGTCACCAGCACGCCGCGCGGTGCGCGTTCGAAGACCTCGATCTTCAGCAATTCCTCCACCTTGCGGATCTGGGCGGAGAGGGTGGGCTGGCTGACCGCACAGGCTTGGGCGGCGCGGCCGAAGCTAAGATGCTCCGCCACCGCCAGCAGGTATTCCAGGTCACGCAGGGAAAGGCCGGCGAGGGTCATGGCGGGTCCTTCGCGAATGCCTGCGCAATATCGCGCCCTGCGTGTGAAGGTCCAGGCCCGATGCTACTCCGGCGATGACAGGCGGATGGCGTAGGCGAAGCGGGGGGAGGCGGCGTGGAGGTTCACGGTGGCTTCCAGCAGCAGCGCCTTCGGCCCGTAGAAGCGGCGCACGATCCGCAGGCCCGGTGTGCCGGCGCGCACCCCCAGCGCATGGGCGGCGGCGCGGGGCAGGGACAGCGCCGCGATTTCCTGCCGCATATCCACCACGGGGATGCGCCACTGCCGCTCGATCAGGCGGTAGATCGGTGTGCGGCCGACCTCCGGCCGCTCGGCCGCCGCGGCGAAGGGGGCGGGGACGAACATCTCCACCGCCGCCAGGGGCGTGGGGTCCGTGCCGGCGGCGGTGCGGATGCCGGTGATGCGCAGCATCTCCGCCCCCGCGCCATCGCCCAGCAGCGCGCCCAGTGCGGGGTCCACCACCAGGCGGTCACGCTTCGTGACGGTGAGTTGCGTGGGGCCGCCATAGCCCATGAGGTCCGCCAGCGACCGCACAGCCATCTCATAGGTCGGGCGGGGGCGGCGGGCGGTGACGCGGGTGCCGACGCCGTGCACGGGCTCCACCAGGCCCTGGTCCCGCAGCCGGCGTAGGGCCTCCCTCACCGTGGCGCGGCTGACGCCATGGGCCTCCGCCAGCTTCGCCTCCGTGGGCAGGTTCTCTCCCACCGCGGGCTGGCCGGCGGCGATGGCGGCGGCCAGCGCTTCCGCCAGCGCGGCATAGCGCGGGCCGAGGCGCGTGGCGCTGCGCCTGGTCACGCCGGCGCGGTCCCGTCGCGCAGCGTACCGAGCCAGGCCAGCACCTCCTCCATCGGCAGGACATCGGCGAATTGCCGGTCCATGTCGAAGAGAGCGATGGCGTGGGAGATGGGGATGCGGTCGAACACGGCTTCCTGCGGCACGATGGCGCGAAGATTGTAGGACGCCGCGTCGAACACCGTCGCCTGCACGCAGTTGCTGGTGGCGCCGCCGGTGACGATGACGGTGTCGATGCCGCGGTCGATCAGGTAGCCCAGAAGGGGCGTGCCATGGAAGGCGGAGGGCTTCTTCTTCACGAAGACGAGGTCGCGCGCATGGGGTTCCATGCCATCGGCCAGTTCGGCGCCGCGCGAGCCGGCCAGGCACCAATGGTTGCTGGAAAGCAGGTCCCGCTTGCGGCCATAGACGCCGATGTCGCGGCCTTCCGGGTCGAGCTCGAAGCGCGTAAAGATGCAGGGCGCGCCCGCATCCTGCGCAGCCCGCACCACCTGCGCGGCGGCGGCCAGCGATGCGCGGCCGATGGCCCCGCAGCTTGACGGCCAGGCAGCGTCATCGCCCTCCGCCCCAACCATGTAGCGCTGCGCATCGATGACGAGGACTGCGGCGCGACGCCCGAAGCCCATGCGACGGCCGAAGCGCCCCTTCGACAGGACGGCGCGATCGGCCTCCGTCAGGAAGATGTCCCAGGGGCGGCCCAGGGGGCTCGCGGTGTCGCTCGGCATGCGGTTCCTCCTGCGCGCGGCGTTGACCCCGTTGGGGGCGCCGCATAGCCTTGTCCGGACAACATGATAACCGAGGGCGCCGCGGATCGCGAGCGGTGCGTCCGGATGGCAGCCGAGGGAAACGGACCGATGATGCGACGCAGGACGCTGCTGGCCAGCGGCATGGCGGGGCTTTCCATGCCGGCGCTGGCGCAGGGCGCGGAATGGCCGAACCGCCAGGTGCGGCTGGTCTCCCCCTTCCCGCCGGGCGGTGCCGCGGACCTCACGGCACGCATGGTGGCGGAGGAACTGACGGCGGCGCTGCGACAGACCGTCTTCGTGGAGAACCGCGTCGGCGCGGGTGGCGCCATCGGTACCGAACATGCGGCGCGCAGCACGCCGGATGGCTACACCTTCCTGCTGGCCAGCACCGGGCCCTTCGCGATCAATCCCGGCCTGTTCAGGCTGAACATCGATCCGTCGCGCGACCTGATGCCGGTGGCGATGGTGGCGATCGTGCCCTCCATCTTCATCGTCAATGCGGCCGTGCCGGCGCGGACGATGACGGAACTGCTGGCGCTGGCCAAGGCGCAGCCCGGCGCACTGTCCTATGCCAGCGGCGGCAACGGCACGGCCCAACACCTTTTTGGCGAATTGCTGAAGCAGATGGCGGGGGTGGACATCCAGCACATCCCCTATCGCGGCGGCGGGCCGGCCATGACGGACACCATCGCGGGGCGCGTGCAGATCCTGTGCGACACCCTGCCCCTCGCCCTGCCGCATATCCGGGAAGGCCGCGTGCGGGCGATGGCGGTGACGACGGCAACGCGCAACGCGGCGCTGCCGGATATCCCGACCGTCGCGGAAGCCGGCGTGCCGGGCTACGAGGCGACGGGCTGGTACGGCATCGCGGCACCGACGGGCACGCCCGCCGCGGCGGTGGAGCGCGTGAATGGCGAGATCAACACGCTGCTCGCCCGCCCTGCCTTCCGGGAAAAGCTGCTGGGCGTTGGTGCCGAACCGGCGCCGATGACGCCTTCCGCCTTCGGCGCGCTGATCGAGCGCGACCGCGCGCGCTGGACCCGCGTGATCCGGGAGGCGAATATCCGGCCGGACTGAGAACCTATTCGTTCAGGCCCTTGCCGGGATAGGGATGCGTCGCCGCCCAGTGGCGCGCGATGTCGATGCGCCGCGTGATCCAGACGCCCTCCTTCGCCGCCATGTGATCCAGCAGGCGGTGCAGGCCGGCGGCGCGGGCGGGCTGGCCGGTGATGCGGGAATGCAGGCCGATCGACATCATCGCCGGCCGGCCCGCCACGCCTTCGGCGTGCAGCACGTCGAAATGGTCGCGGCAGAAATGGAACCAGTCATCCGATGTGGTGGCGGCGCCGAAGTGGCGGGCGTCGTTCGTCGTCATGGTGTAGGGCACGACCAGATGCGGGCTGCCCTGCACCGTCACCCAATGCGGCAATTCGTCGCCGTAATAGTCGCTGTCGTAGAGGAACCCGCCGTGTTCCGCGACCAGGCGGCGCGTGTTCACGCTGGGTCCGTAGCGGCAGTACCAGCCCTCCGGCGCCATGCCCGTGGTGGCCTTGAAGCTGGCGACGGCGCGGGCGATCTGCGAACGCTCCTCGGCCTCATCCATCTCGTAATGCTTCACCCAGCGCCAGCCATGGGAACAGATATCCATGCCGCTGTCGCGGATCGCCTCCGCGATCGGCCGGTTGCGTTCCAGCGCCAGGGCGCAGGCGAAGAAGGTGAGGGGGAGTTTCCGTTCCTCGAAGGCGCGGAGGATGCGCCAGAAGCCGGCGCGGCTGCCGTATTCGAACATCCCCTCCGCCGCCAGGTCGCGGCCGCGGGGGATCTGCGCGCGGGCGGCGGCCTCCGTCAGGTTGTTCTCGGTGAAGCCCTCCCCATCCTGGACGGAGGGTTCGGACCCTTCCTCCACATTCAGGACGAAGTTGACCGCGATGCGCGCGCCGTCCGGCCAGCGCGGGTCCGGCGTGTGGCGCCCATAGCCGACGAAGTCCCGCTTCACCTGGTAGGTCATCCTGCCCCCGCCTGCCGGCGCATTGACCCGGGCCGGGCCGCGCGCCTACCGTTGTACGGACAACGACACTAGCTGAAGGCGGGCGCGTGGGCGATACCCCAGTGAAGCACAAGCCGCGATCCACCAAGCGGCGGCGCGATTTCGACCCTGCGGCGAAGGGCGCGCTGGATGGCGTGCGCGTGATCGACCTGGCGCGCCTGGTCGCGGGCAACATGCTGACCAAGGTGCTGGCCGACCATGGGGCGGAGGTGGTGAAGGTCGAGCCGCCGGCGGGCGACAGCCTGCGCGCCTGGAAGGTCGGCGGTGTGGAGACGGCGTGGAAGACCTGGTGCCGCAACAAGCGCAGCACCTGCATGGATTTGCGCAACCCCGATGCCATCGCGGTGGTGAAGCGCCTGGCGGCGACGGCCGACATGTTCGTCGAAAGCTTCAAGCCCGGCACGCTGGAGGCGATGGGCCTCAGCCCCGACACGCTGCTGGCAATCAATCCGAAGCTGGTGATCGTGCGCGTCTCCGGCTGGGGACAGACCGGCCCCTACAGGCACAAGGGCGGCTTCGGCACGCTGGTGGAGGGCTATTCGGGCTTCGCCGCCATCAACGGGTTCGAGGATAGGGAGCCCGTGCTGCCGCCGATGTTCATGGCGGATGCCTATGCGGGGCTCTACGGCGCCTCCGCCGCCATGATCGCGCTGCATCACGCCGGACGCACCGGGCAGGGACAGGTGATCGACCTGTCGCTGTTCGAGCCGATCTTCGCCGTGCTGGAACCGCAGATGGCGAATTGGCGGATGATGGGCACGAAGAAGCCCCGTACCGGAAGCCGCAGCACCAACACGGCGCCGCGCAATGCCTATCGCACGAAGGATGGCGGCTGGCTCAGCCTCTCCACCTCCACCCAGGCGGTCTTCGTGCGCCTGATGCAGAGCATCGGGCGGGCGGAGATGGTGGATGACCCGCGCTTCCGCACCAACCCCGACCGCCTGAAGCATATCGAGGCGATCGACGGCGTCATCCGCGACGCCATCGCGCTGATGACGCGGGAGGAGGCGCTGGCGAAGTTCGACCGCGATGGCGTCACCATCGGCCCCATCATGGATGTCGAGGATATCGACGCCGACGACTATGCCGCGCGGCGGGAGGCCCTGATCGAGGTGCCGGACGCCGAGATGCCCGATGGCTGGCTGCCCATGCATGGGGAGGTGCCGCGGCTTTCCGTCACCCCCGGCATCCTGCGCAATGCCGCGCCCAGGCTCGGCCAGGACAATGACGCGCTGCTGGTGCCCCTGCTGGGGCAGGAGGAGTTCGCGCGGCTGCGCGCTTCCGGCGTGATCCTTCACGGAGAGACTGCCTGATGACCCGCGTATGGCGTTCCATGCTCTATGTCCCCGCCAATGTGCCGCGCTTCGTCGCCAAGGCGCCGGGTGCCGGCGCCGATGCGGTGGTGCTGGATGTCGAGGACAGCGTGCCGCATGACCGCAAGCTGGAAGCGCGCGCGGCGCTGAAGGACGCGGTGCCGATGGCGGCCTCCGGCGGGGCGGAGGTGCTGGTGCGCATCAACCGGCCGCTGAAACTGGCGGTACCGGACATGGAGGCGGCGGCGGAAGCAGGCGCGCATGGCATCCTGCTGACGAAATGCATGGGGCCGGACCATGTGCGGCTGGCGGCGGAAGTGCTGGTGCAGGCACGGCAGAAGATGGTCATCGTGCCGATGATCGAGACGGCGGCCGCGGTGCCGCAGATGGAGGCGATCGCGCGCGCTTCGTCCATGGTCGCGGGGCTGCTGGTGGGGGCGGAGGATCTCGCTCTCGAATGCAACGCGACGTCCGATGACGACCTGATCGTGCTGGCCAAGCGGCAAATGGTGCTGGCAGCCGTCGCGGCGGGTGTGGCGCCGCTCGGCACGCTCGGCACCGTGGCGGATTACCGGGATGCGGCGCGCATCCGCGACCTGGTCGCGCGGTCGAAGCGGTCCGGCTTCGTCGGCGCCACCTGCATCCATCCGGCGCTGGTGCCCGTACTGAACGAGGGATTCTCGCCGAGCGAGAAGGAAATCGACCTCGCACGCCGGCAATTGGCGGCGGCGGAGGAAGCGGCGCGCGACGGGCGCGGGTCTTTCACCGTGGACGACATGATGGTCGATGAGCCCATCCTGATCCGCGCGCGTCGCATCCTCGCGCTGGCGGGCCAGGCATGAGCGAGGAGATCGCCCGGCTTGTGGAGATTTCCATCTGCGATCTGCACGGCATCGAAAGCCGTGCTGGCGCGCCGGCTGTGGCGCGAGAGGTTCTCCGGCTGAACACGGCGGTGCGGGACATCGCCCGCCCGGCGCTGCATTTCAGCGACCAGCCCGCGGATTTCCCGGCGGCGCTGCTGCGGAACGCGGACCCCGCCAATGCTTGAGCTGTCGCTGGCGGAGATCGCCGCCGCGATCCGGGCGCGCCAGGTCAGAAGCCTGGAAGTCACGCTCGCCGCCATCGAACAGGCGGAGACGGCGCAGCCCTTCACCAACGCCTTCGTCGAGATCATGGCAGACCGCGCCCTGGACCAGGCGCGCGCGCGGGATGCGGAACTGCGCGCCGGCCACATCCGCGGGCCACTGCATGGCGTGCCGCTGGCGCACAAGGATTGCTTCGAACGCGCGGGCGCCGTGATGGGCGTGGGGTCCAGGCTGCTGGCGGACAGCGCGCCCG
Organism: Falsiroseomonas sp.; assembly: GCF_051859025.1. Lineage (GTDB taxonomy): Bacteria > Pseudomonadota > Alphaproteobacteria > Acetobacterales > Acetobacteraceae > Falsiroseomonas. Next base: position 88,970 of record NZ_JBHYGL010000005.1, read on the forward strand.
GCACGCGGGACGCGACGGCGCTTGCGAAGCTGGAAGCGGCGGGCGCGGTCGATCTCGGCCGGCTGAACATGAATGAATTCGTCGCGGGGCCGACGGGCCAGAACCCGCATCTCGGCGATTGCCGGAATGCCTGGGATGCCGATCGTATCTCCGGCGGCTCCTCCTCGGGCTCCGGCTCCGCCGTGGCGTCCGGCGCCGTCTATGGGGCGCTGGGCTCGGATACCGGCGGCTCCATCCGCCTGCCCGCCGCCATGCAGGGGCTGTTCGGGCTGAAGCCGACCTATGGGCGCGTCAGCCGCGCCGGCTGCTTCCCCCGCGCGCACAGCCTCGATTGCGTGGGTCCGATGACGCGGACGGCAGAGGACGCCGCGCTGATGCTGGGCGCGCTGGCCGGGCCCGATCCGCGTGACCCGACATCGCTGGATGCACCGGTGCCGGACTATGCGGCCCGCATCGCGACGGCTGGCGCGGGATCGCGCCTCGTCACCCTCGCCGATCCCGGCGCCATGGAGCCCGACATCGCCGCGCGGATCGACGATCTGCTGCGGGTCGCCACCGACCTGCACGGCCCGGTCGCTCGGCGCCCCTTCCCGCAATTCGGCGCCTGCGATGCGCTGGGCGATGTGTTGTCCAAGGTCGAGGCCTCCACCCTGCACGGCCACTGGATGGCGACGAGGGGCGGGGATTACTCGACCGCCGTGCATTCCCGCACGGAGCCCGGCCTGCACATCCCCGCCCAGCGCTACCTGGAAGCGCTGGCGCTGCGGGGACGGATGCTGGACCAGTTCCTCGCGACCGTCATGGCGGATGCCGATGCGCTGATCTGCCCCGCCATTCCCATCGCGGTGCCGACGCGGGTGGAGGCCGACATGGAGGCCGCCGGCCGCGTCTTCCCCGTGGTCGCGGCGCTGACCAGCTGGACGCGCCCCTTCTCCTATCTCGGCCTGCCCGTGCTGACCCTGCCCATCGGCCTGGACCGCAATGGCATGCCCGTGGCTGCACAATTGGTCGGGCGTCCCTTCGGGGAGGCGCGGCTGCTCGCGCTTGGTGCGGGGCTCTCGGCCGCGCTGGGCTGGTCCTTCACGCCGGGGCTGCCGGCACGCATTCACGGAGACGCTGCATGATCGATCGCAGGACGCTTCTGGCCGTAACGGCGCTGGGCGCCATGCCGGGAATCGCGCAGGCCCAGCCGGCCTGGCCGTCCCGCACCGTGCGGATGGTCGTGCCCTTCCCGCCGGGGGGGAGCAATGACGTGCTCGGCCGGGCGCTGTCCGAACGCCTCGGCGCGCAACTCGGGCAAGCCTTCGTGGTGGAGAACCGCGGAGGGGCAGGGGGCGCGATCGGTGCCGACCAGGTCGCGAAATCGGCGCCGGATGGCTACACGCTGCTGTTCATGTCGTCGTCCCTGACGACCAACGCCGCGGTGCAGCGCCTGCCCTACGACCCCGTGGCGGATTTCACGCCCATCGCCCAGGCCGCCGTCGCGCCGATGATCGTGACGGTCGGCAAGGACAGCCCGGCGCGGAGCATGGCGGATCTGGTGCGGATCGCGCGCGAACGCCCGGGGATGCTCCGCTTCGGCGGCGCGGGGCCTGGCGATACGTCCTTCTTCGCGACCGAACTCCTCAAGATGGCCGCCAACCTCAACATGGAGGCGGTAGCCTATCGCGGCATCACCGAAGCCCAGACGGATGCCGCAGCCGGACGGATCGATCTGGTGGTGACGACGCTCGCCTCCGCCCGCGGGTTGATCGAGGCCGGGCAGCTGCGCCTCCTCGCCACCGCCTCCGCGGCGCGGGATGCGCGGATGCCTGATGTGCCGACGGTTCGTGAATCCACGGGAATCGATTTCGTCACCGGCGTCTGGTGGGGCGTCTTCGCGCCCGCCCGGCTGCCATCGGCACTGACGGCCACCATCAACGCGGCCGTGAACCGCGCCATGGCGGAACCGCAATACCAGCGGGTGCTGGAGGCCGGTGGCGCCTCCATGGCCGCGCTGGCGCCGGAAGCCTTCGCCGCCCATGTGCGGTCGGAGGTGGCGCGCTGGACCGATGTGGCCAGGCGGGCGGGCGTCGCCCTCAACTGAATCCCCGCTGCTGACAGGCGTGCCGCGCGGTGCAGCCATGCGCCGGGCGGCGGCGGCCTGCGGTAATGCGTGCGGTGCGCCCCATTCTGCGCTAGGGGGGGCACACAATGCCATTTCCCGAACTGCCCACGCCGATCGCCCAGGCCCTGGCCGAGCGCGGCTACGCCGAACCCACCCCCGTCCAGGCCGCTGTCCTTGACCCCGCAACCATCGGCCGGGACCTCCTCGTCTCCGCCCAGACCGGCTCCGGCAAGACCGTGGCCTTCGGCCTGGCCATTGCCGCGCAGGTGCTGGAGGTACCCCGAACCGGGGCGCCGCTGGCGCTGATCATCGCGCCGACGCGCGAATTGGCCCAGCAGGTGCGGGACGAACTCGCCTGGCTCTACAGCGGCACCGGTGCCCGAGTGATCGCCTGCGTCGGCGGCACGGAAGTGCGCGGCGACCGCCGCATGCTGTCCATCGGCGCGGAGATCGTCGTCGGCACCCCCGGCCGCTTGCGCGACCATGTCGAGCGCAACGTGCTGGACATGTCCCAGCTTCGCGCCGCCGTCCTCGATGAGGCGGATGAGATGCTGGACATGGGCTTCCGGGACGATCTGGAAGCCATCCTGGAAGCAGCGCCGGAAACGCGTCGTACGCTGATGTTCTCCGCCACCGTGCCGCGTGAAATCGCGGCCCTTGCCGCTTCCTACCAGCGCGATGCCATGCGCATCGCCGCGACGGCGGAGGGCGAGCGCCATGGCGACATCGCCTATCGCGCCATGCTGGTCGGGCCGAGGGAGGTCGAGGCCGCCGTGGTCAATGCCCTTCGGTGGTTCGAGGCATCCGGCGCGCTGGTCTTCTGCAACACCCGCGAACAGGTGGCACGGCTGCATGGCAGCCTTTCCGAACGCGGTTTTTCGGCAGTTTCGCTGTCCGGAGAACTGACCCAGGCCGAGCGCAACCGGGCGCTGCAGGCGCTGCGGGACCGACGCGCGCGGGTCTGCGTGGCGACGGACGTGGCGGCGCGGGGCATCGACCTGCCCGACCTCGGCCTGGTGATCCACGCCGAATTGCCGCGGGACAAGGACACGCTGCTGCACCGGTCCGGCCGCACGGGCCGCGCCGGGCGCAAGGGCACGGCGGTGATGCTGGTGCCGCATTCCCGCCGGCGCATCGCCGAACGGATGCTGGCCATGGCGCGCCTGCAGGCCGAATGGTCCGGCCCGCCGAGTGCCGATGACGTCCACGCCAAGGACCGCGAACGCCTGGCCGCCCAGGCGCGGGACGCGGCCGATGTGTCGCTGGATGAGGATGACGTGGCGCTGGGCCAGGCGCTGCTGGCGGAACGCAGCCCCGAACAGGTGGCCGCCGCGCTGTTCCGCGCGCTGCGATCCACGCTGCCGGCGCCGGAGGAGATCACGGCCCTGCCGCCGCCCGCACCCCGTGCGCCGCGCGATACGAGTGGCGGCGAGGGCGTGTGGTTCCGCCTGTCCATCGGCCGCCATTCCCAGGCCGATCCGCGCTGGGTGCTGCCCTTCCTCTGCCGCCGGGGCGATCTGACGCGGCGCGAGGTCGGGCGCATCGATGTGCTGGACCGGGAGACGCGGGTCGAGATCGCCCCTTGGGCCGCGGAGCGCTTCCTGGCCGCCGTCGCCCGGCCGACGGGCGATGAGGACGACCGCATCAAGGTGGAGCCGATGGGCAATGTGGCGCCGGACCGTGCGCCGCCCCGGCCTTCCGGGCCGCCGAGGCATGAGGATCGCGGCCCGCCGCGTGGTGAGGACCGCGGCCCGCCGCGTGGTGAGGACCGCGGCCCGCCGCGTGGGCCGAAGAAGCCTTATGTGTCGAAGCGGCGGGCGCCGCCGCCGCGGTAACGGGTGAGGCCGGGGAAGCTCTGGCTTCCCCGCCTGCATCGTTGGTTCAGATCAGGTCGATCTTCGCGTCGCGCACCACGCGGCGCCACCGCGCCAGATCCGCGGCGATCAGGCGCGCGAGAGTCGGGCGGTCCGTCGCATCGACAGCGAAGCCGACGCGGGCCAGGCGCTCCGTCACCTCCGGCGTCTTCAGCGCGGCGACGATCACCTCGTTCAACCGGTCCAGGATCGGCGCGGGCGTCGCGGCCGGCGCCACGATGGCCGTCCAGGAGCCGGAGACATGTTCCGGCAAGCCCTGCTGCGCCATGGTCGGCACATCCGGCAGTTGCGCGAAGCGCGTCGGCCCGCAGATGGCGATGCCGCGCAGCGCGCCGGATGCCACATGCACGCCGACCGTCGCGGCGTTCAGCACCGCGATCGGCGCCTGGTTCTGGATCACGGCCGTCGCCGCCGCCGGCCCGCCCGTGAAGGGAACCGCCACCGCATCCGTGCCCGTCAGAAGCTTGAACAATTCCATGCCCAGCTGTTCGGAGGAGCCGACACCGGAAGACGCATAGGCAGGGCCGCCCGGGATGGTCTTCATCCAGGCCACGACCTCCTGCACCGTGCGGGCGGGGATGGAGGGATGCACCACCAGCATGTTCGGCGCCGTCATCACCAGCGTCACCGGGGCGAAGTCGCGTTCCACGTCATAGCCGGGGTTGCGCATGATGACGGGGTTGATGGTCAGCGTGCCGCTGGCCGCGACCAGCAGCGTATGCCCGTCCGCCGGCTGGCCCGCGACGAAGCGGGACCCGATGGCGCCGGTCGCGCCCGGCCGGTTGTCGACCACCACGGGCTGGCCGAGTGCCGCCTGCATCCCGCTCTGCACCACGCGCCCGGCCAGGTCGGTCGGCCCGCCAGGCGGGAAGGGGACCACCATGCTGATCGGGCGCGTCGGCGCCCAGGGGGCCTGTGCCTGCGCCAGGCGCGGCAGCAGCAGGGGCAGGGCCAGCAGGCTCAGGGCATCGCGACGACGCATGGTGTGAAATCTCCCGTTGTTGGATGGCAGTGAAGCACAGGGCGGTCAGCCCGCGAACATGGGTTCCGGCAGGGCCTTCACGCCGAGGCCCGTGATCTCCAGCAATGCGCCTTCCCAGCGCTGCACGCCGCGCTGCCAGCCATTCAGGAATTTCCGCGCCGTGGTGACGAACATCACGTCATGACCGGCCCCGCCGAAGCTCGGCATGGTGGGGCAGGAGGAGGGCATGCGGTAGCAGCGATCCACCCGGCCATCGGGGGCGTAGCGTATCAGCAGCCCGTCATAGGGCAGGGCCGCCCAGTAGAAGCCATCCGTATCCACCGCCGCGCCATCGACCTTGCCGTTGTGGCCAGGGAAGTTGGTGGCGGAGAGGAAGACGCGGCGGTTCGCGATGGTCCCGGCATCGAGGTCGAAATCATAGGCCCAGACCGTCTTGGCGCTGCTGTCGGACAGGTACATCGTCCGGTCATCCGGGCTGAAGGCGATGCCGTTGCCGACGATGATGCCCGTCTCCATCCGGTGCACGCTGCCATCGGGGTCGAGCCGCCAGAGGGAGGCCGAGGCCTCATAAGTCTCGACGAAGCGCGCATTCATGCCGCCGCACCAGTAGCGGCCGCGGCGATCCACCTTGCCGTCATTCATGCGGTTGCCGGGCCTGTCGGGCTCCGGCCGCGCGATGGTGTCGAAGATGCCCTTTGCCGGGTCGAGGATCGCGAAGCCCTGCAGCGTGCCGGCAATGAAGCCGCCCTTGGCGCGCAGCCCGATGGAGCCCACGAATTCCGGCAGCTTCCATTCGGCATGGGCACCCGTGGCGGGGTCGCAGCGATGGATGGCGGGCTTCAGGTTGTCCAGCCACCAGACGCAGTTGTCGCGGGGGTCCCAGACCGGGCTCTCGCCGAGTTCGTCGGCCGTGTCGGCCAGGCAGCGGATATTGTCCATCTCAGCTCTCCCGCGCGCCGGCGGACTCCACGATGCCGCGCCACTTCTCCATCTCCGCCGTCACCAGCGCGCGCAGCGCATCGGGCGTGGAGGTCGCGGCATCGGCGCCGAGGGCCCTGGCGCGGGCGCGGAATTCGGGGCGGGCGGTGATGGCGCCGATGGCGGCGTTGAGGCGCGCGACGATGGGCTCCGGCGTCCGCGGCGGCGCGAAGATGGCGTTCCAGGTATAGGCGTCATAGGGCGTGACGCCGGCTTCCTGCATCGTCGGCAGGTCGGGCAGGGCGGCGATGCGGTTGGGCGTCGTGACGGCCAGCGCGCGCACGGCATTGCCCTGGATGGCGCCCATAGCACTCGGCACAGCATCGAACATGAAGGTCAGGCGGCCGCCCTGCAGGTCCTGGATGGCGGGGGCGGAGCCGCGATAGGGGATGTGCTGCGCCTGCACGCCGGCCACCGCCTCCATCAGCACGGCGGAGAGGTGGATGGGGGAGCCGATGCCGGCGGAGCCGTAATTGTGCCGGCCCGGTTCCGCCCTCAGCAGGGCGATAAGCTCTCCGGCGCTGCGGACATTCACGCCGGGATGCACCATCAGCACATTGGCGATGGTGGCAAACAGCGCGACGGGCGCGAAATCCCGCCTTGGGTCATAGGCTGGCGTCTTGGCGATCAGCGGCTGAAGCGCGTGGCTGCCGAGCGTGCCGACCACCAGCGTGTAGCCATCCGGTGGCGTCTGCATCACCGCCGTGCTGCCGATGGCGCCCGTCGCGCCGGCGCGGTTCTCCACCACGACGGGGGTGCGGAAATCGGCTTCCAGCGCCTGGGCCAGCAGACGGCCCATGATGTCGGTGGGGCCGCCGGGCGGGAAGGGGACCACAAGCCGGATGGGGCGGTTGGGATAGCCGTCCTGCGCCAGGGCGGGCGCGGCCAGCAGCGCGGGCGGCAGGGCGCCGAGCAGGGTGCGTCGGGTGAAGGTCATGGCGTTTCTCCCAGGGGCGGCCGCGCCTTGTGCCAGGCGGTGCGCTGTTGAAAGGCCTCGGCGAGGGCGAGCACGCGGGCATCCTCCCCGTAGCGGCCGATGATGTGCAGGCCGATGGGCAGCCCTTCGGGCGACAACCCGCAGGGGACGGAGATGGCGGGCCAGCCCATGGCATTGGCGAAGGCGGTGAAGGCGACGGGCATGCGCGGCCCGGCCTGGCGCCCGCCGACCGTGGCGGGCGGGCCGGATTCGATCGGCCAGGGCGGCGCGGGGCAGGTGGGCGTCACCAGCACATCGTCATCGCCCATGGCGGCGCCGACCGCGGCCCGCCAGGCGGCCAAGCCATCCTGCGCACGGGCGTAGTCGGTGGCGGAGATCGCCAGGCCGCGCTCGGCCGTGGCGCGGATCGGCGGCGTGACGGCATCGCGCCAGCCCTGATGCGCCTCCACCACCCGCGCGACGCCGACGGCGGAGAGCACGGCGGAGACGTCGCGAAGCTGGGTGGCGTCGCCGGGCAGCGCGCCCTCGGTCATGGTGCAGCCCAGCGCCACCAGGACGGAGGCCGCATCGCGCACCAGCGCCGCCACGGCCGGGTCCACCCCTTCGCCGCCAGCCTCCATCACCAGCTGCGCCCGCGTGCCGGGGGCGAGCGGCGCCCCTTCCAGCACCCCGAAGGCGAGGGAGGCGCGGTCCCGTGCATCGCCGCCCGCCAGCACCGCCATCGCCAGCCGGATGCCGGCGACATCCCGCGCCATGACGCCGATGGCCTGGTAGTCCAGCGACAAGGGCGGAAAGCCGTGCAGGCGGGGGATGCGCCCGGTGCTGGGCTTGAAGCCGCTGATGCCCGTGAAGGATGCCGGCAGCCGGATGGAGCCCCCCGCATCCGTGCCGATGGCGAGCGGCGCCATGCCCGCCGCCACCGCCGCCGCCGCCCCGCCCGAGGATCCCGCCGGCACCAGCGCCGTGTTCCAGGGGTTGCGTGTGGTGCCGAAGACCGGGTTGGTGGTGTGGACGGCGAGCGCGAATTCGGGCGTGTTCGTCTTGCCGACCAGCACGGCGCCGCCCGCGCGCAGCCTGGCCACGCAGAGATCATCCACCCCCGGCGCGAAATCCCGGAACAGCCGCGATCCCCAGGTCGCGCCGAAGCCCGCGGCGTAGAGGTTGTCCTTCACCGTGAAGGGCACGCCATCCAGCGGCCCCAGCGCCTGCCCGGCCCGTCGCCTGGCAGCGGCGGCTGAAGCAGCGGCGCGCGCGGCGGGCAGGTCCATGGCGATGATGGCGTTCAGCGCGGGGTTATGGGCGGACAGCCTGGCCAGGCAGGCCTCCAGCAAGGCCTCGGGGTCCGTGTGGCCTTGCGCCAGGGCCGCGGCGGCCTCGGCCAGATCATCGACGGGCAGGCGGGCGGCTGGTTCCATACAAGCAGCATGCGACGTTGTTGCCACCGTGCAAAGCCGGGGCCCGCCGGTTTGACGCGGCGCGAGACCCCTCCCTATCCTCCCGCGGCAAGAGGATGACGGATGACCGAGGCGCTCCAGGTTCCCACGCATCTGACCGTGGAGAACGCCGATTTCAGCAAGGCGCTCGGCTTCATCGATGGTGCGGTGGTGCCGCTGGCGGAGGCGAAGATCTCCGTCCGCGACCTCGGCCTGATGTATGCCGACATGACCTATGATGTGGTCCATACCTGGAAGGGCGGCTTCTTCCGGCTGGAGGATCACCTCGATCGCTTCTTCGCCTCCATGCAGGGGCTGCGGCTGGATGCCGGGATGGACCGCGCGGCGATGCGGGCGGTGCTGATGGACCTCGTGCGGCGCAGCGGGCTGCCGGACACGCTGGTCTATTTCGCCTGCACCCGCGGCCAGGCGGTGCCGGGATCCCGCGACCCGACGCTGTCCCGGAACAATTTCTTCGCCACCGTCACGCCCCTGGTGCTGCGCGGCCAGCCCGAGGAGATGGCGCGCGGCAAGGATGCGATGCTGGTGCGCGACATCCGCCGCATCCCCGGCAGCGCCGTGAACCCGGTGTGGAAGAACAGCCATTGGGGCGATTTCATCCGCGCCACCTTCGCCGCCAAGGATGCGGGCTTCGACACGCCCATCCTGCTGGCGACCGACGGGCTGGTGGCGGAGGCCCCCGGCTTCAACATCGTGGCCGTCATCGATGGCGGGCTGGTCAGCCCCGATTCGGGCGTCCTGGAGGGCATCTCCTGCCGCACCATGTTCGAGATCGCGGCCGAACTCGGCATCCCCGCCCGCTACGGCGCCCTGACGCCGGAGGCGCTTCTGGGCGCGGAGGAAGCCTTCCTGACCGCCACATCCTGCGGGTTGTTCCCGGTCACGCGGATCGATGGCACCCCGATCGGGGCCGGTGTGCCCGGGCCGATCACGACGCGCTTGCTCAATACCTATTACCGCAAGAAGAATGCGGGTTGGCACATCACACCGGTCACGACCACGGATAAGGATTAGCGCGCGATGAGGCGTTTGCTGGGGAAACTGGCCGGGCTCGTGCTCGGCGTCGCTGCGATGGCATCGCCGGCCGCGGCACGGGACCTGACCGTGGTGGCCGGCGGCGGCGCGCTGCAGGACCATATGCGGCGCACCCTGTTCTCCACCTTCGCCGGCGGGCCGGTGGTGGACACGGCCTATGACTACAATGTCGGCCCCATCCGCGCGATGGTGCAGGCCCGCAACGTGACCTGGGACGTGGTGCTGGTGGAAGCGCCGGACCTGATCCGCGGCTGCGAGGACGGCATCTTCGAACGCATCGACTACAACGTGGTCAACCGCGCCAAGTTCATGCCGGGCGGCGCGACCACCTGCGGCGCAGGCGCCATCGGCTGGGGCGTTGCCGTGTTCTACGATGAGGGCCGAAACCCCAACGGTCCCGCCAGCTTCCAGGAATTCTGGGACACGACGCGCTTCCCCGGCCGCCGCACGCTGCGCCGCGGCGCCCGCATCACGCTGGAAGCCGCGCTGATGGGCGATGGCGTGGCGCCGGCCGATGTCTATACCGTGCTGGCGACGCCGGCTGGCCAGGCCCGCGCCTTCGCGGCGCTCGACCGGCTGCGGCCGAACCTGGTCTTCTGGACCGGCGGGCAGCAGCCGATCGAATTGGTGAATTCCGGGGAGGTCGCCTATGCGCTGGGCTTCGTCGGCCGCACGGCCAACGGCATCCGCGCCGGTGCGCGCTACAATCTCCGCTGGTCCACGCTGCTCTATGCCTATGACAGTTGGGCAGTGGTGCGCGGCTCCGCCAATGCCGCGGCGGCCATGCGCCTGATCCAGCACATCACGGAACCCGGGCCGGTGACGGAACTCACGAAGCTCTGGCCGATCAACCCCGCGACGGCGTCCGTGGCGAACGACCCCGATGTGCGCGCCCGCAACCCCCTGATGATGACCAACCACCAGGCCGGCGGGCTCGAGATCAATACGGAATTCTGGCTGGAATATGGGCCGGACCTGGAACAGCGCTTCGCCGCCTGGGTGAATCGCTGACCTGACCTGACAGAAGCGCGGCGATGCGACGTACCAACTGGCTCGCCGCGCTTCTCATCGCGCCGCTGATGCTGCTGATCCTGGGCAGCTTCCTGCTGCCCGTGGGCTTCGCGCTGTTCACCGCGGTTGCGGACAGGGAAGTGGCGGAAACGCTGCCCCGGACGCGCGCCGCCCTCTCGGCGTGGGATGGGCAGGGCCTGCCGCCGGAGGCCGCCTTCGCCGCCATGGCGCAGGAACTGGGCCAGGCGCTGGAGGAACGGCGCATTGGCGACATGGCGCAGCGCCTCAACTTCGAACGCACCGGCATGCGCGGCCTGCTGCTGCGCACCGCCCGCGCTTCCAACCGGCTTGCGGCCCCCTACGCCACATCGATGGTGACGCTGGATGCGAGATGGGGCGTGCCCGAGACCTGGCTGCTGGTCCAGCGCGCCGGCGGGCCGGTGACGCCGCTGTATCTGCTGCGCGCCATGGACCTGCAACGCGCCGCCGGCGGCGGGATCGAAAACGTGGCCGCGGATGAAGCCCTGTACCGCATGTTGTTCTGGCGGACGCTCGGCATCAGCCTGGTCGTGACCGCCCTTTGCGTGATTCTCGCCTATCCCGTCGCCTACACCATCGCCAGGCTGCGCGCGCCCTGGTCCTCCATCGCGCTCACACTGGTGTTGATCCCCTTCTGGTCGAGCGTCCTGGTCCGCAGCACGGCCTGGTTCGTGCTGCTGCAACGCGAGGGTCCGGTGAACGACGCGATGATGGCGCTGGGGATGGTGGAGGCGCCGGTGCAGATCGTCGGCACGCGCATCGCCGTGGTGGTGGCGCTGGTGCATGTGCTGCTGCCCTTCGCGGTGCTGCCGATGCACAGCGTGATGAAGCGGCTGGACCAGACCTATCTGCGCGCCGCGGCTTCGCTCGGCGCCAACGGCTTCCAGCGCTTTTTCCGGGTGTGGCTGCCGATGAGCCTGCCGGGCGTGCTGGCGGGCGCCGCGATGGTCTTTCTCCTCGCGGTCGGCATGTACACCGCCCCGGCGCTGGTCGGCGGGGACCGGGACCAGATGGTGGCCTGGTTCATCGCCTATTTCATGAACCGGGAGGTGAATTGGGGCATGGCGGCGGCGCTGTCCGCCTACCTGCTGGCGATGACCGGTGCCGCCATTGGCCTGGCACGGGTGCTGACCAGCGGCATCGCGACATCCGGCGGGCGGGCCTGATGAAGGAAGGGCCGATCGCGCGCCTGCTGCTGCGCCTGGCGACGGTGCTGGTGCTGGCGTTCCTGCTGGCGCCGATGGTGGCGGTGGTGCTGCTGTCCTTCTCCCCCACCGAATTGCTGGCGCTGCCGCCGCGTGGCTTCTCCCTGCGCTGGTATGGGGAGTTTCTCGAATCCAGCCGCTGGCTGCTGGCGATGAAGAACAGCTTCATCGTGGCGGGCGCCACGACGGTGGTGGCGACGGTGCTCGGCACCATGGCGGCGCTCGGCCTGCAACTCGGCCGCTTCCGCGGCAAGGCGGTGCTGGTGACGATCCTGACCCTGCCGATGGTCACGCCCTACATCGTCACCGCGGCCGCGATGTTCTTCGCCTATTCGCTGGTGGGGCTGACGGGTTCGCTGGCGGGGCTGGTGCTGGCGCATACCGTCGTCGCCGTGCCCTTCGTCGTGGTGTCGGTACTGGCGACGTTGCAGACCTTCGACACGACGCTGCTGCGCGCGGCGGCCTCGCTCGGCGCCTCGCCAGCCACGGCGTTCCTGCGCGTCGTGGTGCCGAACATCTGGCCCGGCATCGCTGCCGGCGCCATCTTCGCCTTCGCCACCTCGCTCGATGAATTCGTCATCACGCTGTTCATGGCGGGCCCGGGTCAGTTCACGCTGCCGCGCCAGATGTATGCCAGCGTGCGTGAATTCCTGAGCCCCACCATCCTGGCCGCCGCGACCATGCTGTTCCTCTGCTCCCTCGGCTTCCTGCTGGTGAGCGAGGCCGTGCGCCTGCGCGCCGAACGAAGGGGCCGTGCATGAGCGAGCCGATCGTCCGCTTCCGCGGTGTGTCCAAATCCTATGACGGCCGCGCGCAGGTCGTGGCGGGCCTCGACCTCGACATCGCGCGGGGTGAGTTCCTGACGCTGCTCGGCCCCTCCGGTTCCGGCAAGACCACCACGCTGATGATGCTGGCGGGGTTCGAGGATCCGTCCGAGGGCAGCATCGAACTCGAAGGCCGGCGCATCGATACCGTGCCGCCCCACAAGCGCGGCATCGGCGTGGTGTTCCAGAACTACGCGCTGTTCCCGCACATGACGGTGGCGCAGAACCTGGCATTTCCCCTGTCCGTGCGCGGCACGTCGCGCGCGGAGATCGCCACGCGCACGACCCGAGCGCTGGAGATGGTGCGGCTTTCCGGCTTCGGCGACCGTCGCCCGCAACAGCTCTCCGGCGGCCAGCAGCAGCGCGTGGCGCTGGCCCGCGCGCTGATCTTCTCCCCGACCCTGGTTCTGATGGACGAGCCCCTGGGGGCGCTGGACAAGCAATTGCGGGAGGAGTTGCAGCTCGAGATACGCCGCATCCACGCGACGCTCGGCGTGACCATCGTCTATGTCACGCATGACCAGTCGGAAGCACTGACCATGTCCGACCGCATCGCGGTGTTCGAGGGCGGGCGCATCCAGCAACTCGGCAGCGCCGACGCCATCTATGAGCACCCCGCCAATGCCTTCGTCGCCGGCTTCATCGGGGAGAACAACCGGATGGAGGCGGTGGTCGCTGACTCCACGACCCTGCGGCTGGCGGATGGCACGATGCTGCCGACGGCGCCGCATGGTTTTTCCACGGGCGAGCGTGCTCTTGCCTGCATCCGGCCGGAGAAAGTCCGCCTGGCGGAAGCGGGTCATCCAGCGACCGTGACGGAGGTTGTGTATCTCGGCGATCATTGTCGTCTTCGTCTGTCCTTCGCTGGCCTGCCGGACTTCTTCGCCAAGCGCCCGAGCGAGGACGGAATGGCAGCGCCAAGGCCGGGAGAGGCCGTTTTTCTCACCATCCCGGGTGCAGCAGTGATGGTGTTCCGCGCATCGTCGAGTTGAGAGGCGGCTTTTGCGTCGTCATTCAGCTTGACAGCGCGGCCCCCGTCCCGTGCCATCGCGGTGTCCGGACAAGTCCCCCGAAGCGCAGGATGTCGCCATGCCCACGCTGAACCGACGCACCCTCCTCGCCGCCGCCACCGCCGCGGGCGGGGCCACGCTTCCCGTGCTGTTCAACCCCGCCCGCGCGCAGCAGCGGCCATCCACAATCCGCTTCGGCCTCTCCGCCTGGCCGCCGAACCTCCAGCCCTGGGTTTCCACCGGTGCCTCCGCCGGCACGGTGAAGCTGCTGATCCATCGGCGCCTGGTGGGCTTCGATGAGAAGGGGGAGATGCGCGGCGAATTGGCGCGCGACTGGTCGCTGGACGCGCAGGGCGCCTGGGTCTTCAGGCTGCGCCCCGAAGCCGTCTTCCATAACGGGGAGAGGGTGACGTCGGAGGATGTGAAGTGGACCATCGAGCAGATGGCCGCCGAACGATCCACCGCCTACTACCGCCAGCAATTGCAGCAGGTGGAGCGCGTCGAGACGCCCGACGCCCACACGGTTCGCCTGGTGATGAAGGAACCATCGGCCACCGTTCCGCTCTGGTTCACCAACTACAACATGGCCATCGTCTGGCGCGGGTCGCGCGACATGAACGCGCCGGTGGGTTGCGGCCCCTATCGCGTCACGTCGCAGGAACGCGGCACCTGGATCGAGGTGCAGGCCGCGCCGAACTACTGGGTGCCCGGCCTGCCGCGCACGCGCACCATCCGCTTCACCGTTTATGCGGATGAAAACCTCCGCTTGGCCGCGCTGCAATCCGGCGACATGGACATGATCGAATACGTGCCCTGGTCCGGCATGGCGGCGGTGGAGGCCGATCCGCGGCTGACACTCGCGCCGCAGATGGGCCCCTTCATGGACATCCTGTTCAACGGCACGCGCCCACCCTTCGACAACCCGCTGGTGCGCCGCGCCGTGGCCCATGCGGTGAAGCGGGAGGATATCGTGCGCGTCGCCTTCTCCGGCCGCGGCAAGGTGCTGGAGGGAATGCCGATCGCGGAGGGCACGCCCTGGTTCGATCCGCAACTCGCGCGTGGCCACGCCTATGACCCCGACCGGTCGAAGGCGCTGCTGGCGCAGGCGGGCCACCCGAACGGCTTCGCGACCACGCTGCTCGCGGCATCGCAATTCGCCATGCACAAGGACAGTGCCGAGATCAGCCAGCAATACCTGGCCGCCATCGGCATCCGCGCCGAATTGCAGCTGGTGGACTGGTCGACGCGCGTCAGCCGCGGCATCCGCGGGCAGTACGACCTGGCGGTGCATGGCGTGTCCTCCGAATTCAACGACCCGGATGGGCTGACGGTGGTGCTCGACACTTCGCTCTCCCCCGCCCATGGCCGTTCCTTCGGCGTTCGGGCGCCTCGCACCACGGAATTGCTGGCCAAGGGCCGGCAGGAGTTCGACCAGGCGAAGCGCATCGAGATCTATCGCGACATGCAGCGCGCGGCGCTGGAGGAAGTGCCGCTGGTCGGTCTCGCCTGGCGCGAGCAGGGCTATGGCTTCGACCGCCGCATCACGGGTTTCGCGAACCTGCCCGGCGCGCTCTCCACGGCTTCCGGCGCCCTGCTGGAATTCGCGGCCTTCGGCTGATGCCCTGGATCGTCAAGCGCATCGGCGTGTCGCTGCTGCTCATGTGGGTGGTGGCGACCGTCGTCTTCCTGGCGCTGCACATGGTGCCGGGCGATCCGGCGGAACTGCTGCTCTCCACCGGCGGCGCCATGCCCGACGCCTATGCCATCGCGGAGCTGCGGGAGAAGCTGGGCCTGAACCGGCCCCTGTGGGAACAGTATCTGGGCTTCCTGGAAGGGCTGTCGCGCGGCGACCTCGGCAACTCGCTGGTGGATGACTATCCCGTGGCCGATGAGATCCTGCTGCGCCTGCCGCGCACGCTGGAATTGATTCTGGCCGGCACGATCATCTCCGTCATCATCGCGCTGCCCGCCGGCACCTTCGCCGCGGTGCGGGCGGGTGGGGCCTTCGACCGCGTGGCGTCGTCGCTGGCGGCGCTGTTGCAGGCGGTGCCGGTCTTCGTACTGGGCACGCTGCTGATCCTGCTGCTGGCGCAGACGCTGCGCTGGATGCCGGCTGGCGGCTATGTGCCGCTCGCCCAGGACCCTGTGCGGCACCTGGTGCTGCTGTCGCTGCCCGCCATCGCCATCGCCAAGGGTCTGACCGCGACGGTCTTCCGCATGACGCGCGCCTCCGTGCTGGATGCGCTGTCCCGCGACCATGTCCGCACCGCGCGCGCGAAGGGCCTCACGCCCCAGCGCGTGCTGCGCCGGCATGTCGTGCGCAACGCGTTGATCCCCGTGACCACCGTGCTCGGGTTGCAGATGGGCACGCTGCTCGGTGGCACGGTGCTGGTGGAATACGTCTTCAACTGGCCCGGCCTTTCCACGCCGCTGCTGCGCGCGGTGGAGGGGCGGGACTATCCGATGGTGGTCGGCATCGTGCTCACGGTCTCGGGCCTTTTCCTGCTGATCAACCTGGCGATGGATCTTCTCTACGCGGCGCTCGACCCGAGGATCAGCCGGTCATGAAGCGCCTTCTCCTCCCAGGCCTTGCGGTGCTGTTCATCTGCCTCGTCGCGGCCGCCGCGCCGCTCCTGCCGATGCCGGACCCGGTGCGGCAGGATGTTGCGAACCGCCTGGTGATGTGGCTGCCCGGCAGCCCGCTGGGGCGCGACGAATTCGGGCGGGACGTGCTGTCGCGGCTGATCTGGGGGGCGCAATCCTCCCTGATGGTGGCGTTCATCTCCTCCGCCATCGCCGCCATCATCGGCACGATGCTGGGGCTGCTCGGCGGCTGGTTCCGCGGCGTGGCGGAGTTCCTGGCGATCCGCGGCGCGGATGTGGTGCTGTGCTTCCCGCCGGTGCTGCTCGCGCTGCTGGTCGTCACGCTGCTCGGCCCCGGCACGGCGACGCTGATCCTGGTGCTGTCGGTGCTGTATCTCCCGGGCTTCATCCGCGTGAGCTTCGCGGAGGTGCTGTCGGCGCGCAGCCAGGATTATGTGGAGGCGGTGCGCGCCTTGGGTGCGCCGACCACGCGCATCCTGCTGCGCACGGTGCTGCCGAACATCGCGGGGCCGGTGCTGGTGCAGTTCTCGCTGGCCGTCGCGGCGGCGGTGGTGCTGGAATCCGGGCTGAGCTTCCTCGGCCTCGGCGTGGTGCCGCCGACGCCGTCCTGGGGGCTGATGATCCGCGGCGCGCGGTCCACCATGGAACAGGCGCCGATGCTGCTGGTCTGGCCCTGCGTGGCGCTGACCTTCACCATCCTGGCGATGAATATCCTCTGCGATGCCGTGCGCGATGTGGCCGACAAGCGCGGCGGCGGTGGCGCCAAGCGGCTGCGCCTGGTGGATCGCCTGCTGCCTGGCCTGTTCCCGCCGCCGGCGGCGCCCGTCCCGCTGCTGGACGTGCAAGGGCTGACGGTGGAGATCGCCGTGCCCGGCGGCATCATCAAGCCCGTGCAGGACATGTCCTTCTCCCTCATGGCCGGCCGCACGCTGGCGATCGTGGGCGAAAGCGGGTCCGGCAAGTCCATGGCCGCGACCTCCATCATGGGGCTTCTGCCGCCCGCCGCGCGCGTCGCCGATGGCGTCGCGCGGTTCGAGGGCGAGGACCTTCTCCGCATGCCGGAAGCCCAGCGCCGCAAGCTGCGGGGCGGCGCCATGGCGATGGTCTTCCAGGATCCGATGAGCAGCCTGAACCCGGTGCACCGCGTCGGCGACCAGGTGGCGGAAGCCATCCGCGCGCATCGCGACGTGCCGGCCGATGCGGCGCGGCGTGAGGCCGTCGATCTGCTGAAGCGTGTCGGCATCGCCGATCCCGAGCGTCGCGCGTGCGCCTATCCGCATGAACTCTCCGGCGGCATGCGCCAGCGTGTGATGATCGCGATGGCCATCGCCAACAAGCCGCGGCTGCTGATCGCGGATGAACCGACCACCGCGCTCGATGTCACGGTGCAGGCTGCGATCCTCGAATTGCTGGCCGATCTGCGGCGAGAGGAAGGGATGGGCGTGGTCCTCATCACCCATTCCCTCGGCGTCGTCGCGGAAGTGGCGGAGGATGTGGTGGTGATGTACGCCGCGCAGGTGGTGGAACGCGGCCCGGTCGCGGAGGTCTTCGCCCGCCCGCTGCATCCCTATACCCGCGCGCTGCTCGCCGCCGTGCCGGATGGGGATGCGGAGCCCGAGGGCATTCCCGGTGTCGTGCCGCGCCCCGACCAATGGCCCCCCGGCTGCCGCTTCGCGCCCCGCTGCGCCCATGCGACGGAGGCCTGCAACCAGGCACCGCCGGTGCTGGAGGCGGAAGGCGATCGCGCCGTGCGCTGCATCCGCTGGCGGGAGCTGGCGCCATGACCGAGCCCCTCGTCGTCGCGGATGCGGTGGAGATGAGCTTCGCGCCGCGCGGCATCATGGCCCGTGGCCGTCCGGTTCGTGCCGTGGCCGGCGTGGATGCCACGGTCGCGGCGGGTGAGGCGCTGGGCGTGGTTGGCGAAAGCGGCAGCGGGAAGTCCACGCTGGGCCGCCTGCTGCTGGGGCTGCTGGCCGCCACGGGCGGTTCCGTGCGTTTCGATGGCGAAGCCCTGCCCAAGCCCGGCAGCGCCGCCTGGCGCCGCCTGCGCGCCCGCATGGGCCTGGTGTTCCAGGACCCCTTCGGCAGCCTCGATGCACGGCGCAGTGTCGGCGCGCAGGTGATGGACGGCCTCACCATCCACGGCACGCTGTCCGGCCCCGAGCGCGAGGCGAAGGTGGCGGAGATGTTCCGCCGCGTCGGCCTCGACCCGACGCGCATGGGCGCCTATCCGCATGAATTCAGTGGCGGCCAGCGCCAGCGCCTCGGCATCGCGCGCGCGCTGGCGACCTCGCCCGATTTCCTGGTGGCGGATGAGCCGGTTTCCGCACTCGATGTGTCGATCCAGGCGCAGGTGGTGAAGCTGCTGGCGGACCTTCGCGGCGACCTTGGCTTGGCGATGCTGTTCATCAGCCACGATCTGCCCGTGGTGCGGCACCTGTGTGACAGGGTGATCGTGATGTATCTCGGCCGCGTCATGGAGGAAGGGCCCGTCGCGCAGGTCTTCGCGCGGCCGCTGCACCCCTACACCGTGGCGCTGCTCTCCGCGACGCCGATGCTGGATCCGGCCAGGCGAGCGAAGCGCGTGATCCTGCCTGGCGAACCGCCGAGCCCGTCCAACCCGCCCTCGGGCTGTGTCTTCCGCACGCGCTGCCTGCATGCCCGCCCCGCCTGCGCGGAGGCGGTTCCACCGCTTCGCAGCCTCGACCAAAGCGGGCACCGTGTGGCCTGCATCCGGGCCGAAGAGATCGGCTGATCAAGGGGAATAGCCAGATGACGACAGTATCGCCGACCAAGGTCCGCATGGGGGAGATCACGGGCGGGGAGGCCCGTGCCCTCTATGCCCAGAACCCGGTGATCCTGCTGCCCATGGGCAGCCATGAGGATCAGGGTCCGCATGCGCCGATGGGCGATTACTTCCTGGCGGAGAAGATGGCGGAGCTGATCGCGCTGCGCGCCACGGCGGAAGGCACGCGCACCGTCGTGGCGCCTGTGCTGCCCTTCGGCAAGGGCGATTTCTTCGGTCCCATGCCGGGCGGCATCGCGCTGTCCGCCGCCACCTTCCGCGCTGTTCTCGACGAAGTCTTCGCGGAACTGCTGCGCCACAAGCTGACGAAGCTGGTCGTCATCAACGGCCATGGCGGCAACGTCACCGTCGTCAACGAAGCGACGCGCGCGGTGATGCACAAGACCGGCCTGGTGATCCCGGCGCTGTACCTGTGGCGCATCGCCTATGCGGAGATGCCGAAGCTGCTGGGCGCCGAGAAGGCGAAGGCGGTCTCCAGCCACGGCGCCGATCCGCTGACCAGCCTGTGCATGCATCTGTACCCCGAGCGCATCCGCGGCGATCTGGTGCCGGAACCCCGTAGCGGGAAGCCCGAGGCGCTGGGCCTGCCCTTCAGCGGCTGGGGTGCGCTGAACTTCGATGGCGCGGAAGTCACTGTCCCCATCGAATACGATGCCGTGAGCCCCAACGGCCTCGGCACCGGCGATCCGCGCCTGTGCAGCGCGGAATCCGGCAAGCTGATCGCCGACCGCCTGACGGAAATCGGCGCCGGTTTCTGCCACCACTACGCGAAGCAATAACCCGCTGGCTTCCTCCCCCGCGCTGGCGGGGGAGGAAGCGAATCTTCAGTCCACCACGCGATCCTGCTCCGGGATCGCTTCGCCCTTCTCCACCCGCATCATGTTGCCCAGCCAATGCTGGATGCTCCGCCGGCTGTTCTCATAGGCGGTGGAGGCGCAGTGCGGCGTGACGATCACATTGTCCATGTGCAGCAGCGGATGGTCGGCGGGCGGCGGTTCCTGGTCGAACACGTCCACTGCCGCGCCGCGCAGCGTGCCGTCCTTCAGCGCCGCCACCAAATCGGCCTCCACCACCACGCCGCCGCGCGCCACGTTGATGAGCAGCGCGCCGCGCTTCATCTTCGCGAAGGCGCGGGCGTCGATCATCTTCGCCGTCTCCGGCGTCAGCGGGCAGTTCAGCGACAGGATGTCCACCTCCGGCAGCAGCGCGTCCAGCGTGCGGTATTCGACGCCCAGCGCCTTCTCCTGCTCCGCGGGCAGTTGCGTGCGGCTGTAGTAGAGCACGCGGCAATCGAAGCCCTGGAGGCGCTTCGCCACGCCCTTGCCGATGGCGCCGAGGCCGATGATGCCGACGGTTTTGCCGGACACCATGATGGACTGCTTCCAGACCTCGTTCTTGGCCCAGCCGCCGGCCGCCGTGCTGTTGTGCGCGGGCACGATGCGGCGCGCGAGGGCCAGCATCAGCCCGATGGTGAAGTCGGCGACGGGCGCCGCATTGCTGCCCGTGGTGCGCGCCACCTTGATGCCATGGGCGCGGCAGTAGTCGAGGTCGATATTGTCGATCCCCACGCCCCATTTGTGGACCAGCTTCAGCTTCGGCCCCGCCGCCAGCACCTCCGCCGGCACGGGCACGTCCCACCACAGCGCGTAGGTGGCGTCGGCGACCTCGGCCTTCAGGTCCTCCACGCTGCGACCCTTTACCGCCGATGCGGTGAAGCCCTCGGGCAGCAGGGATTGGATGATGTCGGCCATCTCGCCGGCGATGGGCTGCAGCAGGGCGATCTTCGTGGTCATCGGGTCTTTCCTCAGAGAACAGGGGCGTCGGCGGAAAAGCGGATGCCGGCGCGGGCAAGCCCGCCGCCCAGCGCCACCACCGAACCATCGGCGCGCCAGCAGGCGGCGCCGGTCATCGATCCATCGGGGTTGAAGACGATGGCATTCATGCCGCCGCCGATCGTGCGCACGCGCTGCACCCTGTGCCCGCGCGCAACCAGCGCATCCGCGACTTCCGCCGGCACGGCAGGTTCCAGTTCCAGTGCCTGGCCCTGCGTCCAGATACGAGGCGCCTCCACCGCCTGCTGCGGCGTCATGCCGTGGTCGATCAGGTTCAGCACGGCTTGGAAGGCGGAGGTGAAGATGCGCAAGCCACCCGGCAGGCCGAGCGCGAAGGCGGGCTTCCCATCCTTCAGCGCGATGGTTGGTGCCATGGAGGTATAGACGCGCTTCCCCGCCTCGACGGAGAGCGCGAAGCCCGGCCGCGGGTCGAAATTATGCATGTAGTTGTTGCAGATCAGCCCCGTGCCGGGGATGGCGATGCGGGCGCCGAATAGCGCGTTGATGGTCTGGGTGGTGGCGACGATGTTGCCGTGAGAGTCGGCGACGGTGACATGCGTCGTGCAGTTGGATTCCATCAGGGACGGATGCGCGGACCACGCCTTCGCCGCGCCCATGTCGATCTCCGCGCGCCGCAGCGCCGCGTATTCCTTCGATGTCAGATGCGCCACCGGCACCTTCACGAAATCCGGGTCTGCCGTCGCGGCGGATCGGTCGGCGAAGGCCATCTTCAGCGCCTCCGCCACCAGGTGGAAACCTTCCACCGTGCCGAAGCCGAGGCCCGCAAAGTCGAAGCCTTCCAGCACGTTCAGCATCTGCGCGACATGCACGCCGGCGGATGCCGGGGGCGGCGGCGCGAAGACGTCGTAGCCGCGATAGGCGCCGCCGATCGGGTCGCGCCGGATCGGCCGGCTGGCGCGCAGATCATCCCGCGTGATGATGCCGCCCATCCTCGCGATGGCATCGGCGACGACGCCGCCGAGCGACCCGTCCCCATGCAGCGCCGCATCGCCTTCCCGCGCCACGCAGCGCAGCGTCTCCGCATAGGCGCCCTGCACCAGCTTCGACCCCACCGCGGGCTTCCCGCCACCGGCCAGGAACCGCGCCGCCAGGTCCGGGTCCCGCGCCAGATCCGCCGCCGCATCCCCGATGGAATCGGAGAGGTAGGGCGTTACGCGGAAACCCTCGCTCGCCAGGCGGATCGCCGGCGCCATCACATCCGCCAGCGGCCAGGTGCCGTATTCCGCGAGCGTCACGCACCAGGCGCGCAGTGCCGCCGGCACGGCGACGGAGAGCGCGCCGATGGCATTCGCGCGGCCTACCGTCTCCCGCTCCTCCGGCGCCGAACCGGGGGCGGGGGTGTATATCGTGGGCGTCGCCGCGGCGGGCGCGGTGCTCAAGCCGTCCACCACCTTGTGCCGCCCATCGGCCATCCGCAGGTGGCAGACGCCACCGCCGGTCAGGCCGACCATCATCGGCTCCACCACCGTCAGCGCAAACAGCGCGGCGATGGCGGCATCGACGGCATTGCCCCCGGCCAGCAGCACTTCCGCGCCGGCGGCGGAGGCCATGGGATGGTTGGTCGCCACCACGCCGCGCGTGCCTGTGGCCGGCGATTTCTCAAGCCCCAGGGGAAAGCCGTTGCTGCCCACCGATTGCGCCATCGCCGGCGCCTCCTTGCCCGTCATGCCGCGCAGTCTGGGCCGGCGGGACGAGGTGAGAAAGGGGGGCCAGCTGTGCGTGCCCTCAGATGCCGGGCGCGGCCTCCGGCCGCTTGGCTTCGCCGCATGGGCGGCGGGCCGCCTTCGCGGCCTCGGCCGCCGGGGGCGGCCGCCGGTCCTGCCATGGGGGGGCTGGCCTTACGCCGCGGCGGCATCCTCCGCGGGGCCATCGGGGTCGCCCGGCGCGGTTTCCCAGCCGAGCCCCACCATCGCCACCACGCGCCGCCCGCCGCGCTCCGCCCGCAGTACGATGGCCTTGCGCTCCTCCATATAGGCCAGCAGGCGCCGCGCGCGGCCGAGGGAGTGGCTGCCATAGGCGCGCGCGATGGTGGCGTCGGAGGGGCAGGGCAGGCCATCCAGCGCCGAGCGGGCCAGCAGCAGGTAGACGCCCTGCGAATCCTCCGGCAGCGAATCCGCCCGCGCCACCGCGCTCTGCCAGGCCTCGCCTTCGGCCACATCGGGGTCGATGCCGGCGCGGGCGGTGGAGAGCATGCGCCGGAAGGCGGGCAGGTCCGGCGGACCCTCGACCTCATGGATGCGCAGCCGCACCAGGAAATCCTGGTAGAGCACGCTGGCCGGGCGGAAGGCCGAATCCCCATCGCCCAGCACCTGGCGGAGGATGGCGTCCATCCGGCGTCGCCGGTCCTCCTGCTGCTCGGCCGTGGGCGGGGGCGGGGGCTCCGCCGCCTCCGCCGCCGCGGGCGGGCGGTATTGCGACAGTTGGACCAGGATGTCCGGCATCGGCGGCTTCGGGGCGCGGCGCACGGGGGCGGGGCGGGGGGCCTCATCCTGCGGAGCCTTCAGGATCAGGTCACGCGCTTCCTCGGCACTCGCCACCGGGGGCGGCACCAGGGCCGGGCCGGCGGAACGGGACGCCGTCTCGACGCTGCCGATGCGGATCGGCAGCGGGCGGCGGGACACGGCCGGGCCGAGCGCCACGAAATTCCCCCGCTGCAGGTCGCGGAACATTTCCGCCTGGCGCCGCTCCATGCCCAGCAGGTCCGCCGCGCGCGCCATGTCGATGTCGAGGAAGGTACGCCCCATCATGAAGTTGGACGCCTCCGCCGCCACGTTCTTGGCGAGCTTCGCCAGGCGCTGGGTGGCGATCACGCCCGCCAGGCCGCGCTTCCGGCCACGGCACATCAGATTGGTCATGGCCGCCAGCGCCGACCGCCTTGCCTCATCCGACACATCGCCGGCCATGGCGGGGGCGAAAAGCTGTGCCTCGTCCACCACCACCATCAGGGGGGTCCAGGCGTCGCGGTCCACATCGAACAGCCCGTTCAGGAAGGCCGCGGCGCAGCGCAGCTGGGCCTCGACCTCCACCCCCTCCAGGTTCAGCACGACGGAGACGCGATGGCGCCGCACACGCTCCGCCACCCGGGCCAGGGCGGCCTCGGTGTGGTCCTCGGCCTCAATCACCAGATGGCCGTGCTTGTCGGCGAGGGTGACGAAATCGCCCTCCGGGTCCACCACCACCTGCTGAACCCAGGGGGCGGATTGCTCCAGCAGGCGCCGCAGCAGGTGGGATTTGCCGGACCCCGAATTGCCCTGGACCAGCAGGCGGGTGGACAGCAGTTCCTCCAGGTCGAGCGTCGCGGCTTCCCCATTCGGCGCGCGTCCCATCTCGATCCCGATCGTCATGCATTCATCCCGGCCGGTGTTGCGGACTCGCCCGCCGGGGGTCCGGGCGGGGCGGCGGAGGACTAACGCGGGGAAGCAGGGGGCGGAAGACAGGAATTCGGCAAGGTGGCCTGCCGGGCCATTCGGGCCCCGGTTCATGCACGGTTAAGTGCGGCGGCAGATACTGCCTGATCGCGTATCAAAGCTCCCCATGTATCCCATGCCCCGTATTGCCCCGCCTGATCCCGCTGGCTGCGCGGCCTGACCATGCCGGCCGCAAGCTCCTTTCGATTCGAAGCCTGTCCCGGCCTCCTGGCGCGTGCCAATGTCCCTGCATGATCCCGTCCCGAGTGCCGAGGGGCTGGTGCGGCCCGATCCGCCCGGATTGCCAGCGCTGATGGCGTCCGCCGCGAACCCCGGACAGCCCGCGCTCTCCGTCCTGGTCGTCGATGATGACGAGGATATCGTCCTGAACCTGGCGGAGGGGCTGGAGCTCAGCGGCCATGCCGTGCTGACCGCCCATTCGGCGGCGCAGGCCCGCGCCGTGATGGCGGGGCGGGACGATATCGGCGTGGTCATCACCGATATCCGCATGCCGGGGGAGGATGGCCTCAAGCTTGCCCAGCAGATCATGACGGGAAGGCCGGACGAGGCGGCGATCGAGGTCGTGGTCATCACCGGCCACGCCACGGTGCAGGACGCCGCGGCCGCCATCCGGCTGCACGTCTTTGACTTCCTGCCCAAGCCCTTCACGGTGGACGCTGCCTCCGAAGCCGCGGACCGCGCTTTGGCCCGCGCCCGGTCCCGCCGTGCCGATGGCGCCCAGCGCCTGGACCTGCTGCGGCGGACGGAGGAGGCCGAGCGCGCCCGGGCCGAGATGGAGCGGCTGCTCGGCGGTGCCGAGGGCCGGCTTTCCGAGATGCCGGTCGGCTTCGCCCCGGCGGAAGCCCTGCGGCGGGAGATGCACGCCATCTCCCACGCGCTGCGCACGCCGCTGCACGCCATCGCCGGCGGGGCGGATTTGCTGAAGCTGCGCGGCGGCACGCTGGAGGACCAGGCGGCGCGGGACGACATGGCCATGCTGCAGGACGGCGTGCAGCGCGCGGTGGAGGCTGTGGCCCTGGTCGAGGAACTGCACCGCACCGATGCCAGCCCGCCGGACCAGCAGGCTGCGCCGCTCGACCTCTCCCTCGCCATGGCGCGGCTCGCGCAGCGGCTGCGGCGCCGCGACCCGCCGCCGGAGGCGGAACTGGTGGTGGAGGGGGATGCCGGCATCCTGGTGCGCTGCCTGCCGAATGATCTGCGGCGCGTCATCGACCTCTGCGCCGATAGCGCGCTGGCCTGGGCGCCGGCGGGTGCGACCGTGGTGCTGGCGGTGCAGCCTGCCCCGGTGGGGATGGTGGCGGGGATGCCGGTCGGGATGCCGGCCGGGATGGTAGAGGCCAGCTTCGCCGTCCGTAGTGGCGATGCCGCGCCGGATCATCCCGCCGCCGCGCTATCCGATTTCGCACGGACGCAGGAGGATCTGCGCTTCGCCATCGCCCGCCGCCTGGCCGAACGCCACGGCGGCAGCCTGACCAGCACCGGCGGCGCCGACGGCGCCATGACCATGCGGCTTCTGCTGCCGGCGGGGTAAGAGACCGCTTGAGAATGCCGGCGGCTGAGGGTTCGCGAGGGATTTTTCGTGCTGGGCAGGAGCCGGACGCCGCCGATGCTGGTTGCATCGGCCAGGCCGGAGACGCACCCAGCGCGGAAAAGCCCAGCGAAACCGACCCGCCGGTGTTCTCAAACGGTCTCTACGGGGGCGTCGCCGCCCCCCGTCCGGCTCAGCCGACCGGCACGACGCTGGTCCAGCCATGCGCGTCGTTGGTGCGCCCATACTGGATGCCGACGATGCTGTCGTAGAGCTTCTGCGTCAGCTCCCCCGTCACGCCGCCATTGATCAGCACATCCTCCCCCTTGTAGCCGAGGGTGCCGACCGGGGAGACGACGGCCGCGGTGCCCGTGCCCCACATTTCCTTCAGCGTCCCGTCGCGGCCGGCGGCCATCACCTCATCGATGGTGATGGGGCGTTCGGAAACCTTGAGGCCCCAGTCCCGCATGAGCTGGAGGGTGGAGGCGCGGGTCACGCCATCCAGGATGGTGCCGGCCAGCGGGGGGGTGATCACCTCATCCCCGATGCGGACCATGATGTTCATGGTCCCGACCTCGTCCAGGTACTGCCGGTGCACGCCATCGAGGTAGAGCACCTGGGTGTACCCCGCGGCGGCGGCATCCTGCTGGCCGGAGAGCGACTGCGCGTAGTTCGCCGCCGTCTTCGCCTCACCCGTGCCGCCGCGCACCGCGCGCACATGGCTGTCGGATGCCAGGATGCGGACCGGCTTCACGCCTTCCTTATAGTAGCTGCCGACCGGCGACAGGATCAGGAAATACAGGTAGCTGTGCGCGGGATGCACGCCCAGCATCACATCGGTCGCGATGATGGTGGGGCGGAGATAGAGCGAGGTGCCGGCCTTTCGCGGCACCCAATCCGCATCCACGCCGACCAGCGCGTCGAAGCTCTGGCGGATGATGTCCACCGGCACTTCCGGCATGCACATGATGCGGGCGGATCGGTTGAAGCGCTCCGCATGACGGTCGGCGCGGAACAGGCGGATCTGGCCGTCCTCCCCGCGGAAGGCTTTGAGGCCATCGAAGATCGCCTGGCCGTAATGCAGCACGCTGGTCGCGGGGTCGAGGCTGAGGGGCCCATAGGGCTCGATGCGCGGGGAATGCCAGCCCTGGCCCTCGTCGTAGTTCATCAGGAACATGTGGTCGGTCAGGACCTTGCCGAAGGACAGGGTCTCATCGGCGGGCTTCGCCTTGGGCGAGCTGGTCCGGGTGATCGGGAAATTGCTCATCAGGCGAGTCCTCCAGCGTTTCCTTGCGCGTTCCCTACCATGCCGCGTTCTTTTAGGAACGGTAAGAGGGGCTGACATAGTTTCGTTGCATGGCTGCCCCGCGGGGCTAGCCGACGCAGCAGCTCTTCGCACTGCGGCTCGGCGGCACGTCCAGCGCCGGGTTCTCGTCGAAGAAGCCCTCGGGATGCAGGGCGAAGCCGGCGGTGATGACGGGCTGGACCGGGAAATCCTCCGGCCGCGGGACGTGGTGCAGGCCGAAGCTGTGCCAGAGGACCAGATCGGCATCGACGAGCGGCCGGTCCGCCGCCGTCCAGGCCGGCAGGCCATCGCCGCCGCTGGACTGGTTGGGGTAGCGGCCCGCGGCGAACATCTCCTCTGCATCGAAGGCCGTGACCCAGAGCTGCCGGGTCATGAAGGCGGCGCGCTTCGTCACGCTGGCCTCGGGCGCCGAGAAGGTGGGCAGGGGGTTCTGCACGACCAGGCGATAGGCGGTGGGGCTGCCCATGCCGTTGCGGGCCGTGGCGCTTTCCACCCGCCAGCCACGCATCTTATGAAAATCCACGTTTCGCTGCGCCTTCTGCTCGCGTTCCAGCACCGTCTCCCGCAGCACGAAGGCGTTGCCATGCGGGTTCTCCGGCCCCATCGGCAGGCCGATGGTATCGACCTCCACGACGCGGTTCGCTTCCCCGTCGACATCCATGTCGAGCCGCATGTTGAAGACGTGCTGATGCAGGTGGGCGTATACGCCCGGCGCCACCATGGTGCCGTAGCGCGGCTGCTCCCCCGGCTTCAGGCCCGCGGTGTTCATGATGCCGGTCGCCTTGATCTCGAAGTGGATGGACCCGTCCTGGTGGAGATACCAGAAGGACCCGTATTCGTAGTTGCCGATGGTGGAGATGGAGGACAGCACCAGCCGCCTTGCGCGCCGCACCTCCACCTTGCCGGTATGCAGGTCGGTGTGTTTCCAGAGGATGCCGTGATCCTCCTCATGCAGGCAGATCGCGTTGGGGATGCAATAGGGATCGCCCTTGCTGTCCGCGAGCCAGCCATCGAAGTAGTGGATGGCGCCGAGGCAGTCGCAGCCCAGCGTCAGTGAATTGGCCAGCACGCCGATCCCGTATTCCCCAACGTCGAAGGCGTTCTTGCGGAAGTGTCCGCCGCCGGGATGGGCGTAGGGCACCACCATCTCCGACAGCGCGCCGCGATGCATCACGGGGCGCAGGCGGCCCTGGTCCTCATAGGCCAGATCATGCAGCACCAGGCCTTCGCGGGCGTTGAAGCCGACGCGGAAGCGCCATTTCTGCCAGCGCACCTGCTGCCCCTCCACCGTGAACGAGGGGCCGTCCGGCTGGATGATCTCCAGCGGCCTGATGTCGTCACGGAAGCTGGTGCGGAACGCCGCCGCGTAGTTCGAATCCCGCATCGGGATCGGGGCATCGCCATGGTCGTCGATCCGCAGCACCGCCGCCCGGTCCAGGTCGATGACGGCGCAGAGACCCTCGATGGGGTGGGCATAGGCGTTGTCGTCGGGCGATGTGCGCAGCCAGCAGAATGTGTGGGACAGGCGCCGCCCTTCCTCATCCGGCAGGCCGTAATTCCCGGCGGACCAGGGGTCCACCTGCACCAGCCCGATATCCGGGATGCCGCGCCGCGCCAGCGCCGCCTGGAAGCCGGGATCGGCGCGCGCGACGCGGCCGACCAACTCGATGTCGTCGAACAGGATGCGCGGCCGCACGCCCGGGATGTGCCGCCAGGACAGGATCGCGCCGGCCGTCACATCCACCACGCCCTCGAACACCCGGCCATCCCGCCGGTCGAAGGCGCAGACGAAGGCGCGGCGTGGCGGCGGCGTATCCGCGCGCAGTTCCGCCTTGGAGGGTTCGGCCAGGCTGATCGTCTCGAACATCATCCCCGCGCCGAGGTCATGCGCGGCGCGCACCAGCGCCGCGGCCTGGCGGATTTCGTCCGGCGTCAGCGGATCAAGCGGATGGCGGGGCATGGCGGCGTCCTCGGTGCGATGCCGGGACGGTAACGGGGGCGGCGGGGGGACGGAAGCGTGGCCTATTGCCCGTCGATCGGTTGCCAGCCATGCAGCAGCGCATGGCTGGCGCGATCGAAGGCGAAGACATTGCCGCCGCCGCGGCCGGGCTGGTCCTCCGCCCGGCTGATCGGCACGCCCTTCAGCCGGCACAGCAGCAGCGCGCCGACGGCGCCATGGGCGACGATGCCGATATCGCCCGGCGGCGCCATCGCCAGCACGCGTTCCACCGCCGCGACGATCCGCGCCTGCGCGTCCACGGCGCGTTCCCAGCCGCGCACGCTTTCCCCAGGCCGCGCGAAGAAGGCGTCCGCCATCGCCTCGAATTCCGGGCCGGGGAGGTAGCCGGTGGCGCTGCGGTCGTTCTCGTGCAGGGCCTCCAGCACCATCACATCAAGGCCCGTCCCCGCCGCCAGGATCGCGGCGGTATCCACGGCCTTGCGTTCCGCGCTGCTGAAGAGGCTGGTCAGGGGGCGCAACCACGGCTGTTCCAGCATCGCCAGCGCGCGGTGGATGCCCCGGGCGGAGAGGTGCCATTCCGGCACGGGGGTCCCAGGGTCAACATGGACGTCGGGGTGGGTGATGAAGTGGACGATCGCCATGTCGCGGTGCACGCTATGCTGTGGGAATCCTGGAGGCGCAACCTGCGCCCGGACTCCTGCGGAGGAGGCTCCCGATGCTGCGTCGCCTGCTTGCTATCGCCGTCATGGCCACATTGTCGCTTTCGGCGGCGGCGCAATCCCCACCCCGGCTGGTGAACGGCTTCGCGCCAGGCGGCACCGCCGACATCGTCGCCAGGCTGCTGGCGGACCTCTCCGGCCCCGCGCTCGGCGCCCGCCCGGTGGTGGAGACGCGGACCGGCGCCACGGGTTTCATCGCCGCCGAACAGGTGGCGCGCGGCCCCACGGATGGCTCCGCCGTCGTGCTCTGCGTCATGTCCATGCTGGCCATCGCGCCGGAACTGCCGGGCGCGCGCCTGCCGATCGACCCGCGCACCGACCTCGCCGGCGTCGCCCTCTTCGCGCTGTCCCCCTACGGCCTGGTGGTGGGGGCGCAGTCGCCCTACCGGTCGCTGGCCCAACTGGTGGACGCCGCGAGGGCGCGTCCCTCCGCCGTCTCCTATGCCAGCGTCGGCGTGGGGTCCGCGCCGCATCTCGGCGGTGCGCTGATCGGCCTGCGCGCACCGGCGGAGATGGTGCATGTGCCCTATCGCGGCGCCGCGCCCGCGCTGCTCGACGTCATCGCGGGCCGCGCCGACTTCATGATGGTGAGCCTCGGCGACGTCACGAAGCAGATCCAGGACGGCGATCTGCGCCTGCTGGCGCTGGGGGATAGCCGCCCCGTGCCGCTGTTCCCGAACGTGCCGCCCATCAGCGCCACGCTGCCGGGGGTGGAGAGCTACACCTGGTTCGGCCTCTGTGGCCCCCGTGGCATGACCGCGGAAGGCCGCGGGCGGTGGGAACGCGGCACCGCCGCCGCTGTCGCCGATCCCGGCTTCCGCACCAGGCTGGAAGCCATGGGCCTGGTGCCGCTGTTCGAGGATGGGGCGACAATGGATCGCCGCATCGCTGCCGATCGTGAATTGTGGGGAGGCGTGGTGCGTGCCGCTAACATCCGGGCCGAATAGGACGCCGCCCTCGCCGGCTGAACTCAAGCTGCGCACGACAGCCATGCCGGCGGATGCCAACCCGTCCGGCGACATCTTCGGTGGCTGGCTGATGGGGCTGATGGATTTGGCCGCCGGCAACGCGGCCGGCCGCCGCGCCCGCGGCCGCGTCGCGACCATCGCCGTGGACGGCATGAAGTTCCACCGGCCCGTCGTCGTCGGCGATGAGGTCAGCATCTATGCCGGCATCGTCTCCGTCGGCCGCACCTCCATGCGCATCGAGGTGGAGGCCTGGCGGCGGGAGCGGTCGGAGGATGAGATGTTCCTGGTGACGGAGGCGGTCTTCACCTTCGTCGCCATCGATGAGGCACGGAAGCCAAGGCCCGTGCCGGCGGAGCCGGGGTCTGGATCGCTTTCGCCGGAGGAGGCGTGATGGACGAAACCTGGCCCCTGATGCGGGATCACGTGATCCGCTGGTCCGAATGCGACCTCTATGGCCACGTCAACCACGCGGCCTACCTGACGATCTTCGAGGATATGCGCATCCAGCACTGGCAGGCGCTGACCGGCCTGCCGATCTCCCCCACCCGCCCCGGGCCGGTGGTGGCGCAGATCGAGGCGAAGTACCACCGCGCGGCCGGGTTCGGGGAGAAGGTGGTGCTGGGCAGCCGCGTGGTGTCCTTCCGCCGCACCTCCTTCATCCATGACTATGCGATGTGGCGGGATGGCGTGGCGCGCTGCACCGGCCGCGCCATCTGCGTGGTCACGCGCAACGACACCGGGGAGAAGGTGCCGCTGTGGCCGGACCTGCGCGCGGCGATGCTGGCGGAAGGCGCGGTGGCGGAGGGCTAAAGGGCGCCGAGATATCGCCCCGCCAGCCCGCCCTGCTGCCGCCGGTCATGCTCCATCAGCAGGCGCAGCGCGGCATCGGCCGATGCGTAGCAATCATGCAGGATCGTCGCCATCGCCAGCAGGGCGCGGTCCGGCAGCGCGTCCAGCCTGGTCAGGTCCCGGATGAAGATGGCATCCGCCCAGACCATCTGGCTGAGCCCGGCATAGGGGCTGCCGCCGACGACCATCGGGCTCATCACCCGGCTGTTGAGCGGGAAGAAGCGGTGGAAGGCGAAGCCCTGGCCGCGCAGGAAGGCGTCCACATCGCCGAATAGCGGCTGGTCCTTGTAGAGCGGCAGGAACTCGACCTCCGCCTGCACCACCAGCGCATCGCGCAGCCGCGCCTCCGCATGGCGCAGCACCATCAATTCCGCGCCCTGGATGTCGAGCTTCAGCAGGTCCGCGCCCGCGGTTTCCGGCACATCGTCCAGGCGCACGGTGTCGAGTTCCACCCGGTCCAGCACCCGGCCCCAATCGGGAAACCCATGGAACAGGTTCAGCGTGGCGGGGTCGGGCTCCAGCAGGGATGTCATGCCGGGCGCCTGGCAGACCCGCAGCGTGTGGCGGCCACCATCGCCGACGGCATGAGGGAAGTAGCGTTCATGCGGGCCCTTGCGGGCGTTCAGCGTGGAAAGCGCCGCGGCATCGGGCTCGAACCCCACCACCTCCGCCTGCCCGGCGCGGAGCAGGCCGGCGTAGGGCGGGTCGCCATCGATCGGGTTGGCGCCGATGTCGATGGCCTTGATGCGGATGTCCTGCCCGGTGATGTCCCGGAAAGACCCGCCTCGCGAGGATGGGCTTCCTGCCGCCATGGATGCGCTGCCTTCTGCTGTCGCAGGGGCAATCTGGCGCGGGCGGGTTAACGAAGCGGCAAACCCGGAAAGCCCTCTCCCCCGGCCAGGGGGAGAGGGTAGGGAGAGGGTTGGGTGAGGGGGTCGCCCTCAGACGACCGTCAGGCTTTCGCGGCGCAGCTGGACGGCCAGGCTGTCCAGCGCCCGGCCCGTGCGATCCACCATCTCATCGACCTCATCGGCGTTCATGATGAGGGGGGGCGAGAAGGCGATGGTGTCATTGGCCAGGCCGCGCAGGATGACGCCCTCGGCCTCGCCCAGCTTGGCCAGGCGCGGGCCGACCTTGGCGGAGGGCTCGAAGTTCTTCTTCGCACCCTTGTCGGCGACCAGTTCCATGGCGGCGACCATGCCGATGCCGCGCACTTCGCCGACCAGCGGATGGCCCTCGAAGCGCTCCCGCAGCTTCGCCTGCATATGGGCGCCGACCTTGTTGACGTGCTCGACGATGTTCAGCTCGTCGTAGATCTTCAGCGTCTCCAGCGCGACGGCGGCGGCGACGGGGTGGCCCGAATAGGTGAAGCCATGGCCCCAGGTGCCGATGGTGGAGGAGCCATCCGCCAGGCCCTGGAAGACGCGGTCATTGATGATGACGGCGGAGATCGGCAGGAAGGATGCGCTCAGCGCCTTGGCGCAGGTGATGATGTCGGGCGTGATGGAATAGGTCTGGCAGCCCCAGTAGTTGCCGGTGCGGCCGAAGCCGCAGATGACCTCGTCCGCTACGAACAGCACGTCGTACTTCCGCAGAACCGCCTGGATCTTGTCGAAATAGGTGGCGGGCGGAACCATCACGCCGCCGGCGCCCATCACGGGCTCCGCGAAGAAGGCGGCGACCGTCTCCGGCCCCTCCCGCAGGATCGTATCCTCCAGCTCCTGCGCCAGGCGCGTGGCGAAATCCGCCTCGGACTCGCCGGGCTTGGCGCCGTGGTAGTGGTGCGGGGTCGAGACATGGATGAAGCGATCGCCGACGGGCAGGTCGAACATCTTGTGGTTGGCCGGCAGGCCGGTCAGCGACCCGCTGGCGATGGTGATGCCGTGGTATGCCTTCAGGCGGCTGATGATCTTCTTCTTCTCGGGCTTGCCGATGGCGTTGTTGTAGTACCAGACCATCTTGATGGCGGTGTCGTTCGCCTCGGACCCGCTGTTTGCGTAGAACACCTTGGACATCGCGCAGGGCGCGCGCTCGATCAGCATCTCGCTGAGGTCGATCAGCGGCTCATGCGACTTGGCGGTGAAGGCGTGGTAGAAGGGCAGCTTCTTCATCTGCTCATAGGCAACCTCGGCAAGCCGATGGTTGGAGAAGCCGAGGGATGCGCACCAGAGGCCGGCCACGGCCTCGATGTATTCCTTGCCCTGGTCGTCCCACACCTTCACGCCTTCGCCGCGGGCGATCACCAGCGGGCCGTTCTTGGCATGCGCGCGGTGGTCGGTATACGGGTGCAGGACGTTCGCGATGTCGCGTTCCGCGTTGGAATTCCGGACCGGCGTGGCGGGCGGGGTCATGGATTGCATCTTCCTCAACTGGCGTCCCCGGGATGCTAGAACGCCATTCGCCCCGCGTCATCTGCCGTGACGCCCGCCATGGTTGCGGCGGGCAGGTCTTCGTCGCATTTTGACCCCCGTTCAGCCGCCGAGTGGCCGGAGAGTTCACATGACCGAGATCAAGCCGCACGGCTCCCACTGGGGTTCCTTCGAGGCCGTGGTCGAAAACGGCCGCCTGGTGGAAGCGCGGCCCTTCGCCGGCGACCCCTTCCCGGGATCGCTGCTGCAG
Organism: Falsiroseomonas sp.; assembly: GCF_051859025.1. Lineage (GTDB taxonomy): Bacteria > Pseudomonadota > Alphaproteobacteria > Acetobacterales > Acetobacteraceae > Falsiroseomonas. Next base: position 123,066 of record NZ_JBHYGL010000005.1, read on the forward strand.
TCGATGCCGGAAGCTGTGCACGGCAAGGCGCGGATCGACCGGCCCTATGTCCGCGCGGGCTGGCTGCGCGGCGAACGGCGCGGATCGTCCCGCGGCGGCGATGATTTCGTGCCGATGGCGTGGGACCAGGTGGTCCGGCTGGTGGCGGAGGAATCCGCGCGGGTGCGCAGCGAACACGGCCATGCCTCGATCCTCGGCGGGTCCTATGGCTGGTCCTCCGCCGGCCGCTACCACCATGCGCGGACGCAACTGCACCGGTTCCTGGGCATGGGCGGCGGCTTCACGGCGCAGGTGACGAACTATTCCTACGGCGCGGGCATGACGCTGATGCCCCATGTGCTGGGCACGAATGAGGTCATCCAGGGCCCCGTCACGGATTGGGGCAGTATCCGCAAGCACACGAAGCTGATGCTGTGCTTCGGCGGGCTGCCGCTGAAGAACGGGCTGGTGACGTCCGGCGGCGCGGGCGGGCATGAATATGTGCCGCTGATGAAGGCGGCGGTTGCGGCGGGCGTGCGCTTCGTCAACATCTCCCCCTTCAAGGGCGATGTGGGGGATTTCCTCGGCGCGGAATGGGTGCCGATCCGGCCGAATACCGATGCGGCGATGATGTTCGCCATGGCGCATGTGGTCATCACCGCGGGGCGGGAGGATGCGGATTTCCTCGCGCGCTACACCGTGGGGTACGACCGCTTCCGCGACTACGTGCTGGGCGCGACGGACGACGTGGCCAAGACGCCGGAATGGGCGGCGGCGATCACCGAGGTGCCGGCGGAGACCATCCGCCGCCTGGCGATGGAGGCCGCCGGCGCCCCCACCATGTGCACCGCCACCTGGTCCATCCAGCGCGCCGAGCATGGCGAGCAGCCCTGGTGGGCGCTGACCGCCTTCGCGGCGCTGCTGGGCGGCATCGGCAAGCCGGGGCAGGGGATCGCCTTCGGCTATGGCTCCATGAACGGGATGGGGACGCCCCGGCATGAGGTGCCCTCCGTCGCCGGCCCCGCCGTGCGCAACCCCTGCGGCGCCTATATCCCCGTGGCGCGGGTGACGGAGCTGCTGGAGCGGCCGGGCGAGATCCTGCAATACAATGGCCGCGACCTGCTGCTGCCCGATATCCGGCTGATCTGGTGGGCGGGCGGAAACCCCTTCCACCACCACCAGGACCTCGGCCGCCTGCTGCGGGCCTGGAACCGCGCGGATACGGTCGTGGTGCAGGAACCCTGGTGGACCTCCGTCGCGCGCCACGCCGATATCGTGCTGCCGGCGACGACGACGCTGGAACGCAACGACATCGGCAGCGCGTCCCGCGACCGCTATGTCCGCGCCATGCACCAGGCGATCCCGCCCGTAGGCCAGGCAAGGAACGACGTCGATATCCTCGCCGACCTCGCCGATGCCGCGGGCTTCCGGGCACAGTTCACGGAACAGCGGGATGAGGGCGCCTGGCTGCGGCACCTGTACGGCCGCTGGCGCCAGGCCTGCGCCGCGCAGGGGATCGAGGTGCCGGATTTCGAGCGTTTCTGGGCCGAAGGCTTCGTCGAGATTCCCGCGCCGGAGCAGGACTATGTCCAGTTCGCGGAATTCGCCGCTGACCCGGACGCCAACCCGCTGAACACACCCTCCGGCAAGGTCGAGATCTTCTCCGAGACCATTTCGTCCTTCGGCTATGCCGAGACGCCGGGCCATGCGGTGTGGATGGAGCCCACGGAATACCTGGGCTCCCCGCTCGCCAAGCAGTTCCCGCTGCACATGCTGTCCTTCCAGCCCGCCACCCGGCTGCATGGGCAGCTGGATAGCGGCCCGGTCGCGGCGGCGGACAAGATCCAGGGGCGGGAGCCCATCCGCATGCACCCGGACGATGCCGCGGCGCGGGGGCTCACGGATGGCCAAATCGTGCGCGTCTTCAATGCGCGCGGCGCGGTGGCGGCGGGGCTGCGCGTCACGGCGGATATCCGCCCCGGCGTGGTGGCGATGGCGACGGGCGCCTGGTGGAACCCGGCCACACCCGGCGCCACCGATGCGGCCTGCATCCACGGCAATGCCAATGTGCTGACGGCGGATATCGGGACCTCGCGCCTCGGCCAGGGATCGGCCGCGCAATCCTGCCTGGTGCAGATCGAGGCTTGGCCGGGCGAGGCGCCGCCCGTGACGGTGCATGCCCCGCCGCCCGGGGCCACCGCCGTTCCATGATCGGCCGCCGCCTGCTGCTGGCCGCGCCCGCGGCTCTTAGCCTGCCGGCGCGGGCGCAGGTCACGACGCTCGACCTGCCGCCCACGATGCCGCCACTGCGGCCGGATGACTGGGTGGCGCCCGGCAACCGGCGGGACGTGCTGGTGCGCTGGGGCGACCGCGTGACCTTCGATGCCGCGCCGTGGGAACCGCGCAACCCGACCGCCGATGGCGTCGCCGGGCAGTTCGGCTGGGATGCGCGGCTGGCGGGCATCCTCGCGCCGCCGATGGGCGCGGATGGCGTGGCGCGCCTTGTCGTGGCCGTGGTGCACCCGGAGGTCGATCCCCTGCTGGCCTTCCCCGGTGGCCGTGACCGGCCGGCGGTGGCGGCGGCGATGTCGGGCGCCTCGCTCCTCAACCTGGAACGCCAAAGCGGGCGCTGGGTGCTGGTGGATGGCGGGTTCCAGAGCCGCCGGCTCGGCACCTCCACCCTGTGTCGCATGGGTGGGCCGGTGGCGCTGGGGGGTGGCGTGGTGGGCTTGCTCGGCCCCGCTGCGGGCACGGCGACGCCCTGGGGCACGCTGCTGCTGGCGGAACAGGACCCGGCTTCCTGGCTCGCGCGGTTGCAAGACCTCGATCCCCGGTTCCGGGACGGGCGGCATTTCGGCTGGGTGGCGGAAGTGGATGCGCTGGACCCGCAGAGCGTGCCGGTGAAGCGCGGCGCGCTGGGGCGGATCGGCGCGCAGGCGGTGGCGGCGACCGTCACCGATGATGGCCGCGCCGTCGTCTTCCTGGCCGATGGACGGCCGATGGGCTTCCTCTATCGCTTCGTCTCGGGGGCGAAGGCGATGGAGGGCGAGGCGCTGGAGGCCGGGCAGCTTGCCGTCGCGCGGGCGGAGGGCGAGGCCATCACCTGGCGCCCGTTGGGGGAGGGCGCGCTGATGGCGCCGGCCCTGGCGGCGGAGGCTGCGGGGGCGACGCCCTTCGACACGCCGGCGGCGCTCGCCATGGACCCGCGCCGCCAGCGCCTGCTGCTGGCCTGCCGCGCTGGCACCACCCGGGGGGAGGCGCGGGTGGATGCGCTGAACCCTCGGCCTGGTGCCCATCCCGGCCAGATCATCGAGATCACCGGCGATCCCGCCGGCGCGCGCATGGCGGCGCGCGTGCTGTTCCTGGCGGGCGATGCCAGCGAGGGCGGGCGCTATGGCCGCGACATGCCGGCCAACAGCGCCGTGCCGCGATTCCCGGCGACGCTCGCCGTGGATGCGCGCGGGCGGTGCTGGATCGGCACGGACCGCGCCGGGCGGCCCGGCAGCGCGCCCGACATGGCCTTCGCCTGCGACCTCGATGGCCCCGGCCGCGCGGTGCCGCTGCCGATCCATGCCGCGCCGCGGGGCGGGGCCATTGGCGGCGTCGCGCCGACTCCGGAAGGCGATGCGGCGCTGGTCGTGGTGCGCACCCCTGGCGCGGAGCCCGGGGCGAGCTTCGACCGCCCGGCGACGCGCTGGCCCGCCTTCGACAACCGCCTGCCGCCGCGCAGCGCGCTGGTGGCGATCACGCGCAACGCCGGTGGTGCCATCGGCGGTTGAGGCTTGACGACTGCCGCGACCTCGGCGCCCGATGTGACAGTTTCGTGACACATGGGGGAACGAGCAGTGGATGACGAGATCGAGCTCGAGGACATCGGCAGCAATCCGGCGCCGGGGCGGCCGATGGGCGACATCATCGCGGCGCGTCTGACGCGGCGGGGCGCGATCGGCGCGGCGGTGGCCCTTGCGGCGGTGGCGCCAGCGGGGGCGCAGCCGCTGCGGGTGCCGGAACGCGGCGGGCCATCGACGCTGACCTTCCCGGAACTGCGCCACCAGCTCAGCCAGCATCACGCGGTGGCGGAGGGGTATGAGGCGCAGACGGTAATCCGCTGGGGCGACCCGGTGCTGGAAGGCGCGCCCGCCTATGACCCGATGGCGCAGACGGCGGCCGGGCAGGCGCGGCAGTTCGGCTATAATTGCGACTACCTCGACTTCTGGCCCCTGCCCGCGGGCAGCCGCAACAGCGACCATGGCTTGCTCTGCGTGAACCACGAATACACCAACACCAACCTGATGTTCGCCGGCATCGGCGAAGGCCGCGCCGCGCGCGGGCGCACCACCGCGCTTCAGGCGGCGGTGGAGATCGAGGCGCATGGCATGAGCGTGGTGGAGGTGAAGCGCGAGAACGGCACGTGGAAGAGCGTACCGGGCGGCGCGATGAATCGCCGCATCACCATGAACACGCCGATGCGCATCAGCGGTCCGGCGGCGGGCCATGCGCGGCTTCGCACCAATGCGGATGCGACGGGCACAAGCGTGCTGGGCACGCTGAACAATTGCGCCGGCGGCAACACGCCCTGGGGCACCGTCATCACGGCGGAGGAGAACTTCAACAACTACTTCGGCGGTGCCGCCGCGACGACGGGCGCGGAGACCGCGACCTATCGCCGCTACGGAATCATCGCGGAGCCCAGCTACGCCTGGTTCCGCCACTTCGAGCGCTTCAACCTGGACCGCGAACCGAACGAGCCGAACCGCTTCGGCTGGGTGGTGGAATACGATCCCTATGATCCCACCAGCGTTCCGGTGAAGCGCACCGCACTCGGCCGCTTCAAGCATGAGGGCGCGACCCACGCGATCGGCAGCGATGGGCGCGTGGCCTTCTACATGGGCGATGATGAGCGCTTCGAGTACCTCTACAAATTCGTCACCGCGCGACCCTTCAACCCCAACGACCGCGCTGCCAACCGCGACCTGATGGATGAGGGCACGCTGTATGTGGCGAAGTTCGAGGAACAGGGCCGCATGCGCTGGCTCGCCCTGACGCATGGCGAAGGCCCGCTGAATGCGGCGAACGGTTTCCACAGCCAGGCGGATGTGGTGATCGAGGCGCGGCGCGCGGCGGATTTGCTCGGCGCCACGCCGATGGACCGGCCCGAAGACGTGGAGACCAATCCCGTGAACGGCCGCGTCTACGTCATGCTCACCAACAACAGCCGCCGCACCGCGCAGCAGGTGGGGCCGGCCAACCCTCGGGCGGCCAACATGCATGGCCATGTGGTGGAGGTGATCCCCCCCGGCGCCGGCACTGGCCGTGTCGATCACTCGGCGACCGAGGGGCGGTGGGCGGTGTTCATCGCCGCGGGCAAGCCCGGCGTCGATCCCGGCACGCAATACCACCGCGCCACCAGCGACCATGGCTGGCTGTCCTGCCCCGACAACATCGCCTTCGACAGCAAGGGCCGCGCCTGGATCGCGACCGATGGCGCGCCGGAATTCGCCGGCATCGCGGATGGCATCTGGGCCGCGGATACCGGCGGCCATGGCCGCGGCCTGACGCGCTGCTTCTACCAGGCACCCACGGGGGCGGAGGTCTGCGGCCCCTGCTTCACGCCGGATGACAGGACCTTGTTCCTGGCGATCCAGCACCCCGGGGAGGATACCGGCAGCACCTATGAGAACCCCTCCACCCGCTGGCCGGATTTCGAGGCCGGGCGCCCGCCAAGGCCCTCCGTCATCGCCATCGTCAAGCGGGACGGGGGCGAGATCGGGAGCTGAACACTCGTTCAGGGAACGACTTTAGAAATACCAGGCTTTTAGCCTCTTTAGCACTTTTAGCACCGTTTCCGGCATGGCCGGGGGCGGTGCGAAGGCCATCCTCCCCCTATCGGAGAGGAGGAGGGGTGGGCGTGGCTGGGGCGATGATGGCTGGAATATATTCCTTGATCCGGCCCGACGCAACCTATTCCAGCTTGATGCCCTTGGCGCGGACCACCTCGCTCCAGCGTTCCAGGTCGCTGTCCATCACGGCGCGGAGTGCCGCGCCGTCGCCCGCCACGGGGGTGGCGCCCTGCTGGATGAAGCGGGCGCGGATTTCCGGATTGGCCAGCACCTTGTCGCATTCGGCCTTGATGGTGGCGACCAGGGCAGGGTCCATGCCGCGCGGGCCGAGCAGGCCGTACCAGAAGGAATAGGTGAAGTCGAAGCCCTGTTCCTTCGCGGTCGGGACATCCGCCAGGCCCGGGATGCGCCCGCCGGTGGTGCCGATGGCGATGGCGCGCGCGCGGCCATCGGCGATGGCGCCCATCACCGTCGCGGGCGCGGCGATCAGCAGGCCGATGCGCCCCGCCAGCAGATCCGCGAAGGCCGGACCCATGCCGCGATAGGGCACATGGGTCATGCGGATGCTGGCGATGTCCTGAAGGTATTCCGTGTAGAGATGCGGCGACGAACCGGCGCCCATCGACCCGTAGAAATTGGCGTCCGCCGGCTTGCCGCGCACGCTGTCGACGTATTCCCGCAGCGTCCTCACCGGCGAATTGCCGGGCACGACGAAGACCGTCGGGTAGTCCACCAGCAGCGAGACCGGCGTGAAATCCTGCCGGATGTCGAAGCCGAGATTGGGGTAGAGCGGCGGCGCGGTGGCCAGGGAATTGTCGGTCAGCAGCAGGGTCGTGCCGTCATTCGCGCTGCGCACGACATTGGTCCAGCCGACCACGCCGCCGCCGCCGCTGCGGTTGTCCACCACGAAATTGCCGCCGGTCTGCGCTGCCAGCGTCTGGGCGTAGAGCCTGGCGACGAAATCCGTGGTGCCGCCGGGTGGATAGGTGATGAGGAGGCGGATCTGGCGGGTGCCGGGCCAGGTGCTTCCCTGGGCGGTCCCTTGCTGGGCGATGGCAGGCGTGGCGAGTGCGGCCGCGCCGGCGGCCAGCAGCATGCGTCGTTGCATCGGGTTTCCTCCTGGGGCCGGGTCGTCCCGGCCCCTCCGAAGAAGTTTCTATCCCAGACTTAACCCGTGCGTCATCCGTCCCGCGGAACGGCGCGCCCTGGCGTGCTTTCACCGCCCTCCCTGGTGCGATAGGCATGGGGTGCCGGGCACAGAGTTGCCGAAGGAATCGTGGTGAACGAAGCGAGCAGGCCTGCGGCCCCGCCGGCGGCAACCCCGGGGGCCGAGACCCGGCCCGATGTGACGCCGACGCAGTTGCGGATCGTGCTGGCCGGGGCGCTGCTGGCGATGCTGCTGGCGGCGCTGGACCAGAACATCGTCAATACCGCGCTGCCGCGCATGGCCGCCGACCTCGGCGGCATGGCGCATCTGTCCTGGGTGGTCACGGCCTTCATGCTGACCTCCACGACCACCACGCCGCTCTATGGCAAGATGTCGGACCTCTATGGGCGGAGGCGTCTGTTCTTCATCGCCATCGCGCTGTTCCTGGGCGGTTCGGTGATGAGCGGCGCGGCGCAGACCATGGGGCAGTTGATCGGCTTCCGCGCGCTGCAGGGGCTGGGTGCCGGCGGGCTGATGGTGCTGGCGCAGGCGATGGTGGCGGATGTGGTGCCGCCCCGGCAGCGGCCGCGCTACCAGGGGCTGTTCAGCGGCACCTTCGGCCTGGCGAGCGTGGCGGGCCCGCTGGTGGGCGGCTTCATCACCCAGACCCTGTCCTGGCGCTGGGTCTTCTACGTGAATGTCCCGATCGCGGTGCTGGCGCTGGTGATGCTGTCCATCGGGCTGCGCGCCAGGCCGTCCGGCGGCGTGGCGCGGCCGGTGGACCATCTGGGCGCGCTGCTGCTGGCCGGCGCCACGGCGGCGCTGCTGCTGCTGCTGGCCTGGGGCGGCACGGAATTCCCCTGGGCGTCCTGGCAGACGGCGGCGATGGCGGGGGCAACCTTCGCGCTGGCCGCGCTGTTCCTGTGGCGGGAGAGCGTGGCGCCGGAGCCGCTGGTTCGCCTCGCCCTGTTCCGCAACCCCGTCTATGCGCGGGGCGTCGCGGTGGGCGGCATGATGGTCTTCGCCATGATGGGATCGACCGTCTTCCTGCCGCTTTATTTCCAGCTCGTGCTCGGCATGCAGCCGGCGGAGGCGGGGGCGATGCTGGTGCCGCAGGTCGGGGGCATGTTGCTGACCTCGATCCTCGGCGGGCGGATCGTGTCCCGCGTCGGGCGGACCAAGCCCTTCCTGCTGGCGGGGCTGGGGCTGGAGGCGGTGGCGCTGGCCTCGCTCGGCCTGTTCGCCTGGGTGGCGGCGCCGGCCTGGGTCTTTCTTCTGTCCCTGCTGACCTTGGGCCTTGGGATGGGCATGGGCATGCCGAATCTGACGACCGCGGTGCAGAACGCGGTGGACCACCGGGAGGTGGGGGCAGCGACGGGGACGATGGCCTTCATGCGGTCGCTGGGCGGCGCGCTGGGGGTGGCGACATCCGGCACCATCATGGCGCATAGCCTGGCGATCACGGCGGCGGGGCAGGGCAAGAGCCTGGCGCAACTGACCGAGCAGGCGGCGCTGGCGGTGAGTGCCGCGGAACAGGGGGCGATGGCGCTGGCCTACCGCACGGCGCTGACGGGGTGCTTCGCGCTGAGCGGCGTGGTGATGACGGCGGCCTTCCTGGTGACTTTGGGGCTGCCGGAACGGACGCTTCGGAACCGGGTGGAGGATGAGCGGCGGGGCTGAGGCGGAACGCTTGGCGCTCCCTGCCGTTGTGCCCGCTTCCAGCAGGCGAGGCCTTCGGCCATGAGCATTTTCGGCAGCATCGTGTCCCGCATCTTCCGCGGCAGCACCCTTGGCGGCAGTGGTGCCCAGGCCCAGCCGGCCGATGGCGGGATGGCCGGCGCCCCGGGGGGCGCGACTTCATCCAGCAGCCAGGCGGCGGAGCCGGCGCACGAGGCGCGTGGCGCGGCCCCGGCCTCCGCCATGCCCGGTGCCACGCCATCCGCCGGGGCTTCCTCCGCAGCTTCCCCCGTTGACGTGGAGGCGGTGCTGGCGGGGATGGAAGCGCAGGCCGGGCAGAAGCTGAACTGGCGCAGCTCCATCGTGGATTTGATGAAGCTGCTGGACATCGACAGCAGCCTCGGCGCGCGGAAGGAGTTGGCGCAGGAACTGGGCTATGGCGGCGCGCTGGACGGCAGCGCGGCAATGAACATGTGGCTGCACCGCGCCGTGATGCAGAAGCTGGCGGAGAATGGCGGGCGGGTGCCGGACAGCCTGCGGGATTAGCGGCCGCGCGCTTCCCGCCGCAGCCCATCCGCCACCAGCGTGCAGCCGGCCACCGCCAGCAGGATCGCCAGGCCGGGCCAGAGGGCGGCGCTGGGCGCGCTGAAGACGAGGTCCTGCGCATTGGCCAGCATGTTGCCCCAGCTGGCGGCCGGCGGCGCGATGCCGAGGCCGAGGAAGCTCAGCGTGCTCTCCGCCAGGATGGCGCCGGCGACGGACAGCGCGGTGGCGACGGCGACGGGGCCCGCGATGTTGGGCGCGACGTGGCGCAACAGGATCCGCGCCTCCGAAGCGCCCAGCGCCCGTGCGGCGCGGACGTAGTCGCGCGCGAGGATCGACAGCGCCGCGGCGCGCGCCAGGCGGGCGACGCCGACCCAGCCGAAGAGGCTGAGGATGATGACGATGCGGAGGATGTCAGAGGCGGCCTCGCCCCTCGGCAGGCCGATCTTCCCCGTATCCACGGCAGCGAGCACGACGAGGACGGGCAGGGCGGGCAGCGCCAGCAGCCCATCGGCGAGCCGCATCAGCACCGCATCCAGCACCCCGCCCCGCCAGGCCGCGAGCAGCCCGATGGCGGTGCCGATCAGCGTCGCGGTGATGGCGGTGGCGAGGCCGACGGCGAGGGACACGCGCGCGCCATGCAGCAGGCGCAGCAGCAGGTCGCGGCCGAGATCATCGGTGCCGAGCGGGTTCGTGGCGCTCGGCGGGCCGAGGCGGTTGAAGAGATCGGGCGCGAAGGGATCGACGCTGAGCCAAGCCTGCACGAGCGGCGCGGCCAGGGCGCCGAGCGCCAGCATGCCGATCAGGAACAGGCCGAGGCGGAGCCTCATGCGTCGCGCAGCCGCGGGTCGAGGGCGCGTTGCGCGAGATCGGCGGCGAGGGTCGCGAGCATGGTAACGAGGGCCACCAGCAGCAGGGCGATGAGGGCCAGGTTGGTGTCGTTGCCCATCACCGCGTCGTAGATCAGCTTGCCCATGCCGGGGCGGGCGAAGAGGGTTTCCGTGATCAGCGCGCCGCCGACCAGCGCCCCGGCATCGAGTGCCGCGACCTGGAGGATGGGGACGGCGGCGTTGGGGAAGGCGTGGCGGAGCAGCAGGCGTGCCTCCCCATTGCCGCGGGCGCGGGCGGCGGTGATCCAGGGTTCGCGCAGCGTCTGCGTCAGCGCGGCGGCGCTGTGGCGCGCATAGGCGGCGAGGTTGGCGATAGCGAGCGTGGCCACGGGCAGCGGCAGGAACCGCCACGCATCCAGCCCGCCCTGGTCGCTGGTGCCGCCGGCGGGCAGCCAGCCCAGCGTGACGGCGAAGAGGATGATCAGCAGGATGCCGAGCCAGAAGGTCGGCGCCGATTGCCCCAGGATGGCGATGGCATCGACGAAGGGGGCGGCGCGGGGCCTGGCGGCCGCGATCATGCCGAGCGCGAGCCCGATGGCGGCCGAGACCAGCAGCGCGGCGCCGAGCAGCGCGAGGGTGGAGAGCAGCGCCGGGCCGATGATGGCGGCGACAGGCTGGGCAAACAGGCGCGAGAAGCCGAACTCGCCCCGCAGCAGCGCGGAGGCCCAGGCCAGGTAGCGGGCGAGCAGAGGCTGATCGAGGCCATGCAGGGCGCGCAGCCGCGCGGCATCCTCCGCCGTCAGCCGCGGGTCGCCGGCGATGGCGAGGTCGATCGGGTCGCCCGGCATCAGGCCGATCAGCAGGAACATGGCGAAGGAGAGGATCGCCAGCGTGATCGCGACCTGGGCGAGGCGGGAGGCGAGGAGGCGGGTCACCGGACCCGCCATTCCTCGACCCAGTTCGAGGAGGCGTTCAGGTGGCCCGTCGGCCGCACGCCATCCAGCCACAGCGGCCAGACATGGGCGTCGCTGCGGAACCAGAGGGGGATGGCCGGAAGCTGTTCGGCATAGATGGCCTGGAGGCGATGCCAGAGCACGCGGCGGCGTTCGCGGTCGAGTTCCACCGGGATGGCCTCCAGCAGGGCGTCCATCTCGGCATTGCGGAAGCCCGTCATGTTCTGGCCGGACCAGTTGCGCTCCGCGGTGGGGATTTCTTCCGAGTGGAGGGTGGTGCGGGGGACGTTCTCGGGGCTGCTGATCCAGGCGAAGAGGGCGGCACCGCCATAGCGGCGGCGGGGCAGGGTTTCGCCGAAGAAGATTCGGGGGGGCTCGTTGCGGATGCGGGCTTCGATGCCGGCCTGGCGCCACATGCCCTGCAATACCTGCTGGACCTGTTCGCGGGACCGGTTGCCGGCGGTGGTCATCAGGTCGAAGGCCAGGCGTTCGCCGGCGGCGTTGCGGCGGATGCCGTCGCCGGGGGGGGGTGGGACGCGCCAGCCGGCCTCGTCCAGCAAAGCGCGGGCGCGGGCGAGGTCGAAGGGCCATTGCCGGACGTTGTCGTCATGCATGCCGTCGAGCGGATTGACCGTGGTGTGGGCCACGGGCTGGCGACCCTCGAACAGGCGGGCGACGATCTGCGCGCGGTCGGTCGCCATGATGAGGGCCTGGCGGGTGCGGACGTCGGAGAGCTGGGGCAGGTCCAGCAGCAGGTCGAGATGTTCGTAGATCAGGCCTGGCTTGTAGGCGTAGCGGAAACGGTTGGGTGCGCGGCGTTCGAGCGCGGAGACCTGGTCCAGCGGCAGGCCGAGTTCGCCCGCCACCATGTCGATCTGGCCGGCGAGGAGCTGGGCTTCCAGCGCCGCGGTGTTCTCCACCGTGCGGATGGCGATGCGGCGGAAGGCGGGGGCCTGGCCGGCCCAGTGCGGGTTGCGCTCCAGCGTCACGCCGCTGCCGGGGGTGACGGCGGAGACGCGGTAGGGGCCGTTCCAGAGGCCGGGGTTGGTCGTCTGCGTCTCATACAGCGTGCGGGTGCGGTAGGCGCGGGGGTCGGCCTGCCAGATGGCGCGTTCGAGATGGGCGGGGAGGGGCACGAAATCGCCGGCGCTGGCGAAGTCGAAGGTCACGCGGTCGAAGCGGAGCGTGATGCTGCGCGGGTCGGTGACGATGGCCTCATAGGCCTGGCGGTAGAATTCAGCGCCGCCGAAGCCCGTGGAGAAATCGCGGCCGGCCTGCCAGGCGAAAAGAAGGTCCTCAGCCGTGACGGGCTGGCCATCGGCCCAGCGCCAGCCCTCCCGCAGCCGCCAGGTGACGCGGATGCCGGGGCGGCCATCGGGGGTCTGTTCGCGGATGGCGAGGCCGTTTTCGAGTGTAGGCACGGTTTCGCAGCCGAGGCAGGTGAGCGCCCAGTCGGCGTCGCGGGCGGTGAGGGGGCGGCGGGTGAAGCCGCCGATGTAGGACTTGGCCGCCATGGCTTCGATGTTGGGGTGGAAGGTGGCGGGGTATTGCGTGATGCCGATGGTCAGGCTGTCGCGCGCGGGTTGGGCCAAGGTTGGCTGGGCCGCCAGCGGCGTCGCAGCCAGCGCGGCGAGGAGGGTCAGCGCGGGTCGAAGGGCCATTCGCGGGCTCCATGCCAGACGGCGAGGATCAGGATGATGTCGGCCTCAAGCCGGTAGACCAGGCGGAAGGGCGTGCGCGGGACGGAAATGATCCGCCTGCCATCCGCTGCGGCGCGGCCGGAGGTGGGGAAGAGGGCCAGCGTATCAGCCGCCTCCGCGATGCGGGCGATCAGCGCATCGGCGGCATCCGGGTTGTCCTGGGCGATGAAGTCCCCGGCCTCGCGCAGATGGCGAATGGCCGTGGGGGCCCAGACCAGCCTCACCGAGACGGGTTGCGTGCGCGGAGATCGGCGGCCCAGCCTAGCAGCCCCGCCATGACTTCTTCATGCGGCACGCCCAGGCCGGCGGCGATTTCCGCTTCGCCGGCCTCTGCCAGGGCACGGAGGGCTGGATCGTCGCCGACAGCTTCCTGGATGACGGCGGTGGCGATGGCTTCGATCGTTGTGTCCTGTTCGGCCGCCATGCGGCGCAGCGCATTGGCGACCGCATCGGGCAGTTCCAGGTTCACGAAGGTCATCGACCCCTCCTCCGTCGGTGAAGCCTCACTCCTTCGGCTTGGCTTCCGCCAGGCTGCCGATGCCGCCATGGGCCTTGGACCAGCCCACCGGGTCTTCCAGGAACTTGCGCACTTCCTTCAGCGCGGCTTCGCTGAAATAGGGGCGTTCGCGGCACACTTCCAGCACATCCCACCAGGTGCAGAGGTGATGCAGGTTCAGCCCCATCTCCTTCATCTTCTCGAAGCTGCCGGGGAAGACGCCGTAGTAGAAGACGACGAAGGTGTGGTCGCAGATCGCGCCGGCGTCGCGCAGCGCCTGGGCGAACTTGATCTTGCTGGCGCCGTCGGTGGTGAGGTCCTCCACCAGGAGCGTCTTCTGGCCGACGGGGACCTCGCCCTCGATCTGGGCGTTGCGGCCGAAGCCCTTGGGCTTCTTACGCACATAGGCCATGGGCGCCATCATGCGGTCGGCGATCCAGGCGCCGAAGGGGATGCCGGCGGTCTCTCCGCCCACCACCGATTCGATGGTCTCGTAGCCGATGTGCCGGCCGATCTTCTCCACCGCCAGGTCGCAGATGCGGTTGCGGGCGCGGGGGAAGGAGATGATCTTGCGGCAATCGATGTAGACGGGGCTCTTCCAGCCGCTGGTGAAGGTGTAGGCCTCCTCCGGCCGGAAGTTCACCGCCTTGATTTCCAGCAGGATGCGCGCGGTGGTCAGCGCGGCGTCGCGGTCCCAGTCGGAGGCGTGGGGGATGGCCATCGTGACGAAATCCTCGGGTGTCGGGCGGGCGGTGTGAAGCCTGTTCGTAACCTTGTGCGCGGGGCGCGTCCATGATCGGGGGCGCGGAACCCGTCTGGGTGCTGGCGGACCCGCGGGCGGGGACGGCGGCGCAGGCGATCGGCATCGCGGAACGCCTCGGCCTGCCCTTCCGCATGGTGGCGCTGGAATGGGGCGCGCTGGCGCGGCTGCCGCTGGGGTGGCCGACGCTGATGGGGCTGTCCGCCGCCAGCCGCGCCGCGTTCCGTCCGCCCTGGCCCCGGCTGGTGGTCTCCGCCGGGCGGCGATCCGCGCCGGTGGCGCTGTGGCTCGGCCGGCGGGGCGCGAAGACCGTGCATTGCATGCGGGCGCCGGGCAGCGGTGGCTTCGACCTGCAGGTGGTGGGCGCGCATGACCGCGCGCCGCCAGCGCCGAACCGGCTGGAGATCCTGGGCGCGGCGCATCGCATCTCGCCCGGGCGCCTCGCGGCGGCGCGGGAGCATTTCGCCGGCCTCGCTGACCTGCCATCGCCGCGCGTGGCCCTGCTGCTGGGCGGCCCGGTGCGCGGGGAGGGGCTTGATCTCGGCATCGCCGCGGCGCTCGGCCGGCAGGTCGCGGGCTTCGCCGGCAGCGTGATGGCGACGGCCAGCCGGCGAACGGGGCCGGCGGCCACGCAGGCGCTGGCGGAAAGCCTCAAGCCCATCCCCCACCGGCTTCACGCCTGGGGGAGTACTGACGAAAATCCGTTGCTGGGGTTCATGGCCTGGGCGGATGTGATGGTGGTGTCGGGCGACAGCGTCTCCATGTTGTCGGAGGCACTGGTGACCCCGGCGCCGTTGTTCATCGCGCCGCTCGGGGATGAGGGGCCGCGCCACAGGGCCCTGCATGACAGCCTCTATGCCGCCGGGCAGGCACGCCCGATCGCCGATGCGCCGACCGCCTTCGCCCGGGAACCCCGGGATGAGGTCGCGCGCATCGTGGCCGCGATCCGCGCCAGGGGGCTGCTGACGGATGGGTGAAGCCCTGCCGCGTAACCCCGGCCGTGTTCGTCGCGAAGCGCCGGGGATGAGCACCACCACCATGCCCGCCCCGCGTCCCGCCATCGCCTGGCCCTGGCTGACCCGTGCGGGGCGATTCTCCTGGACGCGGATGCTGGTGCTGGTCTCCGCCATCGCGCCGGGCCTGGTGCTGCTGGGGATGCTGGCGGATGGCTGGCTGGGGGCGGAGCCGTGGAAGGCGGCGGCGAAGGAATCGGGCATCTGGGCGATCCGCTTCCTGCTGATCAGCCTGGCGATCACGCCGCTGCGCTTCATCGCGGACATGCCCAAGGCGCTGACCTTCCGGCGGATGCTGGGGCTGGTGGCGCTGGGCTACGCCGTCCTTCACCTCGTGATGTATGCCGGGCACATGGCCTGGGATCTGGCGGAGGTCGCCAGCGAGATCCTGCTGCGCTTCTACCTCACGCTCGGCTTCCTGGTGCTGCTGGGGCTGGTGGTGCTGGGCGTGACCTCCACCGATGGGTGGCAGTCGAGGCTCGGCCGGCGCTGGAAGGCGCTGCATCGCGCGGTCTATGCACTGGCCGCGCTCGGCATCTTCCACCAGTTCCTGCAGGCGAAGTCGCGCGCCGATGGCGCTGTGCTGATGGCGGGGGTGTTCCTGTTCCTGATGGCCTGGCGGGCGCTGCCGGGGCGGTGGCGGGCCTCGCCCCTGGCGCTTGCGGGGCTCGCGGTGCTGGCGGCGGCGGGCGCGGCGGGGGTGGAATTCGCCTGGTATGCGGCGTCCAGCAACCTGCCGGCGGCGCGCATCCTGGCGGCCAATCTCGACCCTGGGGCCGGGCTGCGGCCGGCGCAATTGACCCTCGTGCTGGGCCTCGTGGCGGCGGTGCTGCCCTGGGTGGCGCGGCTGCGCTGGCCGGGTCGGGCGTTGAAGGCGCGTTAACGACCTTAGGCGAATCTTAACCATCCGTCCCGCAGAACGACCGTGTTCGGGGGTTCCTGGCGCGCAATCGTAACGTTCCGTGAAGCCTCGGCTATGCCGGGTGCGGTTCGTGATGCGACCGTTCCGGCCACCGATTCGACGGCCAGAAGGGGCGGCGCATGGCGATCATCGCGGAAATCGAGAGCGGGCTGACCGGTTCGGCGGGGGTTGCCGGGGCGCAGGCCATCGCGGCCGCCGCCTTCACCGCCCGCGCCGCGGATGGCGCCGGCAGCCTGCATCCCGCGCTGATGACGGCGACGATCCAGGCCGGCATCGGCACCACCACGGACCAGGACTACTACGCCGTCTATCTCTCGGCCGGGGATGTCGTGATCCTCGATGTGGATGGGGTGGCGGCGCCGCTCGACCTGACGATGACCGTCTTCAACCCGAACGGCACGCTGGTGGCGACGGTGGCGGATGCGACGGTGGTGGATTCCGGTTCCGCCAGCCTGGCCGACCCCTTCCTGCAGTTCACCGTGACCGTGACGGGCAATTGGGTCTTCGGCCTGCGCGCGCCGGCCGGGACATCGACGGGGGCCTATACCTTCAACATCACGCGCCCCGGCCTGCCGGTGCTGTTCGTGGGCGGGGCGGGGGACGAAACCTCCCCGGGCTCGCCCTGGTCCGACAGCCTGGGCGGGGGGGAGGGGGCGGACAGTCTCTCCGGCCAGGCGGGGGCCGACAGCCTGGATGGCGGCGGCGGCAACGACACGCTGCTGGGCGGCATGGGGGCCGACACGCTGCGCGGGGGCGCGGGGCATGACCGGCTGGAACTGGGCGAGGCCGGGGAGAGCGACACCGACATCGCCTTCGGCGGAGAGGGCAACGACACCATCCAGGCGCTGGGCGCCAACAATCGCCTGCTGGGGGAGGCCGGCGACGATCGCCTGCAGGGCGGCACCCAGGGCGATACGCTGGATGGCGGGGATGGCGCGGACACGCTGCTGGGCGATGCGCAGGCGACGGCCGCCACCATCGGCTTCGATGATTGGCTGCTGGGCGGGGCCGGGAATGACAGCCTGACGGGGATGCTGGGCGCCGACCGGCTGGATGGCGGCGCGGGCGCGGATACGCTGGTCGGCGACCTCGGCGATGCGCTGGATGAGGGCGGCGGCGGGCGGGACACGCTGCTGGGCGCCGCGGGGAATGACCGGCTGGATGGCAATGGCGGCGCGGACCTGCTGAATGGGGGCTCCGGCGCCGATACGCTGGTGGGCGGCACCGGCATGGACCGGCTGCTGGGCGGGGCGGGGGATGACCTGCTGGTGGCGGGGCGCCTCACGGAAGTGGGGCCGGAGACGGAGCCCGACACGCTGGAAGGCGGCGCCGGGGCCGATACGCTGCGCGGCGCGCCCATGGACCGGCTGCTGGGGGGGGAGGGCGACGATCTGGTGGTGCTGGGCTGGCAGGGCGCCTTCGCCGCCTTCGGCCTGGCCACGCAGCGCGGCCTGGCGGATGGCGGGGATGGCGCGGACGTGCTGCGGCTGCTGCCCGGGGAGGCGATCGCCGCCATCACCGTGACGCCCGATGCGGGGGCGGGGGGCAGCATCACCCTGCTGCTGGACGACACCGCGGTGGGCGACCCCGTCACCATCCGCTTCACGGGCTTCGAACGCTTCGACCTGACGGGCAGCCAGGGCGCGGATCTGCTGCGGGGCGGCGCGGGGGCGGATACGCTGCGGGGCGTGTCCGGCGCCGATGATGAATTGTCGGGCGGCGATGGCAACGACGTCCTGCTGGCCGCGTCGGAGGGGCTGGTGGCCGTGGATGCGCTGCTGCGCGGCGAGGGTGGCGCGGACCTGCTGGTGCTGGATGGCGCGGGCAGCAGCGGCGCGCTGGATGGCGGCGCCGGCGCCGATACGCTGGTGGCGGCCACGGGGACGGAGGCGCTGCTCCAGGGCGGCGCGGGGGATGATGTGCTGGTCATCGGCCTTGGCAGCCACGTCGTCGATGGCGGGACGGGGGTGGACATGCTGGTGGCGGATTGGTCGGGGCAGGATGACGCGGTGTTCCTCTGGGCCTTCGGGGATGGCGACGGGGTGCTGGGCACCGGGGCCTATTTCGCGGATTTCAGCGGCATCGAACGCTTCGCCCTGACCGGCGGCGCGGGGGATGACGACCTGTCGGGCGGCGATCTGGCCGATACGCTGGATGGCCGGGGTGGCGCCGATACGCTGTCCGGCGGCCTCGGCGATGACCTGTTCATTGTCGATGGCGCCGGCGATGTCCTGCTGGATACGGGCGGGCGCGACACGGTCCGCGTTGCCGTCGACTGGACGATGGCGGCCTGGCAGGAATCGCTGCAGCTGATGGCGCCGGGCACCACGGGGGTGGGGAACGAAGCCGCGAACGCGATGCTGGGCGCGGCGGGTTCGCAGACCCTGTCCGGCGCGGGCGGCAACGACACGCTGGATGGCGGCGCGGGGGCGGACAGCCTCTCGGGCGGGGCGGGCCATGACCTGTTCCGCGTCGATGACGCGGGAGACCGGCTGGCGGATGCCAGCGGGTCGGATACGGTGGAGGCCGCCGTCACCTGGACGCTCGGCACGGGGTTCGAGGCGTTGCGCCTGACCGGCACCGCCGCCATCAACGGCACCGGGAACGAGTTGAACAACCTCCTCGCTGGCAATGCGGGGCAGAATACGCTGACCGGCGGGGCGGGCGCGGATACGCTGGATGGCGGGGGCGGCCTGGACCGGCTGTTCGGCGGCGTCGGCGACGATGTCTTCCTGCTGCGGCGGGGCGACGCGCAAAGCGACCGGATCATGGATTTCGTCGGCAACGGCGGGGATTCCGGCGACCTGGTCCGGTTCGAGGGCTATGGCGCGGGGGCGACGGTGTTCCTGGTCTCCGGCACCATCTGGCAGGTGCAGGGGGCGACGGGGTCCGACACCTTCCACATGGTGGGCACCTTCGATCCGGCCTTCGACGTGGTCTTCGCCTGACGCGGTTTTCGACTCCCCCATCTTGCCGAAGCGGGTGGGGGCCGGCAGGGTCCGGCGCCTGACCGGAGCATCGCGCCATGAGCACCACGAGAAAGCACCGCATCGCCGTCATTCCCGGCGACGGCATCGGCAAGGAGACGACGCCCGAGGGGCTGCGCGTGCTGGACGCGGCCGCCCGGCGCTTCGGCTTCGAGCTGGAGCTGAAGCACTATGAATGGTCCTGCGAGACCTATGCCGCCACCGGCAAGATGATGCCCGATGACGGGCTGGACCAGCTGCGCGACAGCGACAGCGTCTTCCTGGGCGCCGTCGGCTGGCCGGGGGTGCCGGACCATGTCTCGCTCTGGGGCCTGCTGATCCCGATCCGCCGCGGCTTCGACCAGTATGTGAATCTGCGGCCCTGCAAGCTGCTGCCGGGGTCGAAGAGCCCGCTGGCGGGGCGCGGGCCGGAGGATATCGACTTCTACGTGGTGCGGGAGAACACGGAGGGCGAGTACAGCAGCGTCGGCGGGCGGATGTTCCCGGGGACGGACCGCGAATTCGTCTCGCAGCAATCCATCATGACGCGGATCGGCTGCGACCGGATCATGAAATACGCCTTCGATCTGGCGATGACGCGCAAGCGCCGGAAGGTGACGAGCGCCACCAAGTCCAACGGCATCACCTTCACCATGCCCTATTGGGACGAACGCTTCGCGGCCATGGCGAAGAACTATCCAGAGGTGAGCACGAACGAATACCACATCGACATCCTCTGCGCGCATTTCGTGCAGCACCCCGACTGGTTCGACGTGGTGGTGGGATCGAACCTGTTCGGCGACATCCTGAGCGACCTCGGCCCGGCGGTTGCGGGTTCCATCGGCATCGCGGCATCCGCCAACATCAACCCCGAGAAGACGGCGCCGAGCATGTTCGAGCCGGTGCATGGCAGCGCGCCCGACATCGCGGGCAAGTGGATCGCCAACCCGATCGGGCAGATCTGGTCGGGCGCCATGATGCTGGAGCATCTGGGTGAGAAGGCGGCGGCGGATTGCATCGTGCAGACGATCGAGCGCCTGCTGGGCGAGGGCGGGCCGCGCACGCGTGACATGGGCGGCCAGGCCGGCACGGTGGATGTGGGCAAGGCGATCGCGGAGGCGGTGGCGCGGGGTTAGCGTCGTGGCAGGGCTGCCTCGGCCAGAGGCAGCCCGTGCGCCCGGGGCGCGGTTTCGGGTAAGAACAGACTTGCGTGTTTGTTTTTCGGCTGTCTCAATCGCGGGATGATCGATGCGCCGCGCCGCCGAACCCAGGAGGAGCGCCGGGAGGAAACCCGGGCGCGACTGCTGCGCGCGACGGTGGAGGCGCTGCGGGACCAGGGGCTGACCAGGCTGACCACGCCCGACATCGCGCGCCGCGCCGGCGTCTCCCGCGGGGCGCTGACCTACCATTTCGCGAGCCGGGAGGACCTGCTGGTCGATTCCATCGCCTGGCTTCTGGACCAGGCGACGGGGGGCTTGCGCAAGCTGTGCGATGCCTATCCCGCGCCGACCATGCCGATCGAGGCGCTGGTGGATTACCTCTGGGACATGATGGCGAGCGGGCTGTTTCAGGTGACCATGGAATTCCTGCCGGAGGCCCGCCACAACGCGCCCTTCCGGGAGAGGCTGCTGCCGGTGGTGCGGGAATTCCACGCGGCGCTGGATGCGTCCTGGACCCGGCTCTCCGCCGTGGCGGGCATCCCGCAGGAGGAAGCGCAGGTGTCGCTGAACGCGACCATGTGCCTGATCCGGGGTATGATCGCGCAGAACGTGCTGCGCAACGATCCCGCCTACTACGCCGCCATGCTGGCCTGGTGGAAGCGGCAGTTGCGGGGCTGGCTGGGGCAGGATGCGGGCGCCGCGGCGCCGCTGCCGCCGCCGATCCTGCCGGCCTTCGTCCATGCGGAGGCACCGCGCAAGCGCCTGGTGCGGGACAGGGCTCGACGCCAGGCGGGGGGCGGCTGATGGGATCGCGTGGCTTGCGGCGCCTGGCGCTGCGCGGCAGCGCCGGCTTCGCGCTGGCGATCATCGTCACGCCGCTTCTGCTGGTGGCGTGGCTGGCCTTCTTCCGGCAGGAAATCCCGTCCTTCCCGCCCACGGGCTACACGCTGCGCTGGTTCGCGGCCATCCCGGACAACCGCGCCTTCGCCAGCGGCTTCATCGTCAGCTTCCAGGTCAGCGTGATGGCGACCTTGATCGGCCTGTCGCTGGCGGTGCCGGCGAGCCTCGCCTTGGTGCGCAGCGGGCTGCCCTTGAAGCCCGTGCTGAACACGCTGCTGATGCTGCCGCTGGTGGTGCCGGGCGTCGTGCTGGGCGCCGCCTTCTATGTCGGCGAGATGGAGGTGGAGATCGCCACCGAATGGCCGCTGCTGGGATCGAAGGCCGGGCTGGTCGCGGCCCATGCGCTGATCGTCATCCCCTGGGCGGTACGGCTGGTGACGGCGAGCCTGTCCACCCTGAACCCGTCCATCGGGGAAGCGGCGCTGAGCCTCGGCGCCACGCCCTGGGTCGCCTTCCGCCGCGTGACCCTGCCGGCGATCCGGCCGGGCGTGGTGGCGGGCGCGCTGTTCGGCTTCGTCACCTCCTTCGGCAATCTGGAAGCTTCGATGTTCCTGGTGGCGCCGGGGCAGACGACGCTGCCGATCGCGATCCTCCAGTACCTCGCCTGGAAGATCGATCCCGTGGTGGCGGCGGTGTCGCTGGTGCAGATCCTCGTCATCGGCGTCGCGATGCTGGTGACGGACCGCTTCGTCAAACTCTCCCAGGTGGTGTAGCGCGATGGCCAGGCTTGAGATCGCGGGGCTGACGAAGCGCTACGGCGCGGCGACGACGGTGCGGGACGTGACGCTGGATGTCGCGGATGGGGAGTTCCTCGTGCTGCTGGGGCCCTCGGGCTGCGGCAAGACGACGACGCTGCGGATGGTGGCGGGGTTCGTGGAGCCGAGTGCCGGGAGCGTTCGCCTCGGCGGGCGGGACATCACGGGCAGTCCGCCCTGGCTGCGCAACACCGGCATGGTGTTCCAGAACTACGCGCTGTTCCCGCAAATGACGGTGGCGGAGAACGTGGCCTTCGGGCTGGAGATGCGGAAGGTGCCGAAGCCGGAGCGCGAGGCGCGCGCGATGGAGGCGCTGCGCATGGTGCGGATGGAGCCCTATGCGGGGCGGCTGCCGCGGCAGATGTCGGGCGGGCAGCAGCAGCGCGCCGCGCTGGCACGCGCGCTTGCGATCCATCCCGACGTGCTGCTGCTGGATGAGCCGCTGTCGAACCTCGACGCCAAGCTGCGGGAGGAGGTGCGGGTGGAAATCCGCCAGTTGCAGCGGCAGCTTGGCCTGACCACGATCATGGTGACGCATGACCAGGAGGAAGCGCTGACCGTCGCCGACCGCCTGGTGGTGATGGCGGAGGGCGAGATCCGGCAGGTGGGCAGCCAGCAGGATCTGTATGAGCGGCCGGCGGACCGTTTCGTCGCGGGCTTCGTGGGGCGCAGCACCTTCCTGGCGGGCCGGGTGGCGGAGCGGGGGCGCTTCGTGACGGCGGGCGGCATCGGCATCGCCGTGCCGGATGCCCTGGCGGCCGGCCCCGCGGTGCTGGCGATCCGGCCGGAGGCGGTGCATGTGGCGCCCCCTGACGACGAGGAGAACCGGCTGGCGGGGATGGTGGAGTTCGTCTCCTACCTCGGCCCGCTGATCGAATTGCATCTGCGCATCGCGGCCGGCGAGAAGCTGGTGGTGCATGTGCCGAACCGCGCCGGCACCAGGCCGCCGGCGATGGGTGAGAGTGTGACTATCGGCTGGCCCCGTTCGGCCGGCATGGTGTTTCCCGATGCGGCATGAAGACCCGTGAGACGCAACAAGGAGAGGCAAGGATGAGCATGTTTTCGGTGACGCGGCGCCAGGCGCTGATGGGATTCGGCGCGGCGGCGATGCCCGCCTTCGGCGCGGGCGGCGCCAACGCGCAGGCGCGCGGGCGCGTGGTGGTCGGCACCTGGGGTGGCGACTATGCGCGGCTGCTGACCAAGAACATCGAGGAGCCGATCCTCAAGCCGCAGGGCTGGGACGTGGTGCAGGACCAGGCGTCCGATGCGCCGCGGCGCGCCAAGATGGTGGCGGAACGCCGTCTGCCGCGCGGCACCGTGGACATCCAGGGTTTCTCGGCCGCCAACATGCATGAGATGGGCGATGCCGGCGTCGCGGAGGAGATCGACTATTCCCGCCTGCGCAACGCCGCCACCATCATCCCGGCCATGCGCTACAAGTTCGGCGTCGGCCACATCTATTCGGGCAAGGTCGTGCTGTACAACCCGAAGCTGGTGAGCGCGCCGACGGGCTTCCGCGAAGCCATCGATCCGCGCCACGGCAACAAGATCGGCTTCATCGATATCCAGTACCAGTTCGTGATGATCGCGGCGGCGCTGGCGGCGGGCGGCACGGTCGGCAACATCGAGCCGGGCAAGGCATTGCTGCTGGCGGCGAAGCGCGCGGGCGCGCGCCTGTACCCGACCAATGAAGCCTTCGCGGCGGCGATGCAGTCGGAGGAGATCGCACTCGGCATGATGTGGAAGGCGCGCGGCGTGCAGTGGCAGAATGCCGGCATCCCCGTGCAGACCGTGGCCCCGATCGAGGGCGTGCCGATGTATGTCTCCGGCTTCTCCATCGCGAAGAACGCGCCGAACAAGGCGGGTGCCTACGCCTACATGGATGCGATGCTGGAGAAGTCCGCGCAGGAAGCCTTCGCGGTCGACATGGGCTTCAATCCCACGGTGACGAACGCCGCGGTGGCGCCGGACCTGGCGGCGCGCATCGGCTTCACGGAAGCGGAGCGCGCGCGGCTTGTGGACCTCGACTACGCCTATCTGGCGCGCGAGAACAACGCGATGAAGGATTGGTGGGACCGGGTGTTCAAGGCTTGAGCGCCACCACGTCCGATACCCGCCGCATCCAGTGGGATGCGGCGGGGCTGATCGCGCCGGCCACCCTGTTTGTGGTGGTGGCGCTGCTGGTGCCGCTCGGCCTGCTGTTCCGCTACAGCCTGAATGCCTTCGTGCCGGGGCAGTTCATGGTCGATGCGCTGACCATCGACAATTACGTGCGCTTCTTCACCGACGCCTACTACCTCAACATCCTGTGGCGGACGGTGCGCATCGCCTTCGTGGTGATGCTGATCTGCCTCGTGCTGGGATTTCCGCTGGCCTATGTGCTGGCGCGGACGCAGAGCCGGTACAAGAACCTGCTGCTGATCGCCGTCGTGCTGCCGCTCTTCGTCGGCAATGCCGTGCGGGCGGCGGGGTGGATGGTGGCCTTCGGGTCCAAGGGCGTGGTGAATGCGTCGCTCATGGGCCTTGGCATCACCAGCGGCCCGATCGACATCATGTACACCGAGCCCGCCGTCATCATCGGCATCACAGCGGTGAACCTGCCCTTCATGGTGCTGAGCCTGCAGAGCGTGATCGAGGGCATCGACCGATCGGTGGAGGAGGCGGCCTTCAACCTCGGCGCGCCGCCCGGGCGGATGTTCTGGCGCGTGCTGCTGCCGCTCGCGATGCCGGGCGTGCTGGCCGGCGGCGTGCTGACCTTCATCCTCGGCATGAACGCCTATGCGACGCCGGTGCTGATCGGCGGGCCGCGATTCCAGATGATGGGGCCGCTGGTCTATGGGCAGTTCATCGAACAGAACAACTGGCCCTTCGGCGGCGCCATCGCCTTCGTGCTGATGGCGTCCACCCTGGTGCTGACGGCGGTCGCGCATCTGGTGGCGCACCGCAGGCTGGCAGCGCGCTAACGCTTCCAGCGCGCCAGCGCCATCACGGCACCACCGGCGACCAGTCCCCAGAAGGCGCCGCCGATGCCGAAGATCGTGAGGCCGGAGGCGGTGACGAGGAAAGTCACGACCGCGGCCTCCCGGTCCGCCGGCTCCGACAGCCCCGCGACGATGGCGGCGCCGAAACTGCCCAGCAGCGCGAGGCCGGCGACGGCCTGGATCAGGATCGGCGGCGCGGCGGCGATGAAGGCGGCGGCGGCGGCGGAGACGATGCCGAAGGCGCAGTAGCCGAGCCCCGCCACCACGGCGGCCCACCAGCGGCGGCGCCGGTCGGGATGCGCGGTGTCTCCCGCGCAGAGCGCCGCGGTGATGGCGGCCAGGTTCACCCCATGCCCGCCGAGCGGCGCGGCCGCCAGGCTGAACAGCCCCGTCGCGGTGAAGAGCGGGCCGGGGTCCGGCCGGTAGCCGTTCACGTTCAGCACCGCCATGCCGGGGATGTTCTGCGACGCCATCGCCACCAGGAAGAGCGGCAAGGCGAGGCCCATCATCGCGGTGGCGTCGAAGACGGGCATGACGAAGACGGCGACGGGGGCGAGGGAGACCGCGCCCAGATCCGGCGCCTGCCACCACAGCAGCCCGGCCGTGACCAGCACGGCGGCCGGCACGGCAAGCAAGCGGTTCAGGCGGCCGACCAGCAGCCAGGTCAGCACCACGGGCAAGGCGAGCGCCGGCACGTCCTGCACCGCGCGCACCGGCGCCAGGCACAGGCCGAACAGCACGCCCGCCAGCATGGCATTGGCGATGGGCGCCGGGATGCGCGCCACGGCGCGGCCGAGTGGCTTCCACAGCCCCGCCACCAGCACCAGCAGCGCCGCCACGATGAAGGCGCCGACGGCGGCCGGGAACCCGCCATCCGGCACCGCCGATCCCGCCAGCAGCGCCGCCCCCGGTGTGGACCAGGCGACGGTGATGGGCAGGCGGCGCCAGAGGCTCAGCACCACGCCGCAGAGCCCCATGGCGATGGCGAGCGCGGTGAGGCCCGATGCCGCCTGCGCCGGGCTGGCGCCGACCGCCGTCAGCCCCTGCAGCACCACGGCGAAGGAGGAGGCGAAGCCCACGAAGGCGGCGAGGAGCCCGGCGAACAGGGCCTGGGCGGAGAAGGAGGCGCGCATGGAAGCGCGTTGAAGCACCGGGGGGCGCCGGTGGCTACGGGGCGGTGGCTACCGCCCGTGCCTCACCCGGCCTCAGGGTCGAACAGGTAGCCGACGCCGCGGACGGTGCGGATGGCCATAGGGCGGGCCGGGTTGCGTTCGACCTTGCGGCGCAGGCGCATGATGCGGAGGTCGATGGCGCGGTCGAAGGCCTCGGGCTCCTCATCCCCGCTGGTGCGTTCCAGCAGCCAGTCGCGGTGCAGCGCGCGGTTCGGGTTGTCCACGAACAGCTTCAGGAGTGTGAACTCGCCCTCCGTCAGGGTGTCCTCACGCCCATCGGCGGTCAGCAGCAGACCGCGCTTGAGGTCGAGCACGGCGCCGCCCATGCGGATGCGGCCGGGGGCCAGGTTTTCCGGCTTCTGGGGGGCGGCCGCGGCCTCCGCATGGGCGCGGCGCATCACGGCGCGGATGCGGGCCAGCAATTCGCGGGGCTCGAAGGGCTTGGTGATGTAGTCGTCGGCGCCGGATTCCAGGCCCACCACGCGGTCCACCAGGTCCCCCGCCGCGGTCAGCATGATGATGCCGATGCCTGGCGACAGCGCGCGCATCCAGCGGGCAAGGGCGAAGCCGTCCTCGCCACCGGGCAGGCCCACATCCAGCAGCACGGCGTCGGGCATGGCGGCGGCGATGGCGGCACGGAAGGCGGGGCCATCGGCCACGCCCTCCACCGCGAAACCCTGGTTGGAGAGGTAGGCGCAGACGGTCTCCCGCTGGAACGGGTCATCCTCCACCACCAGCAGGTTGGTCGTGCCTCCGGCCATGCCACGCTCTCCCGTCACTGCTTTCTTTCGCCCGCCTTGGGTCTCGCCCGCCTTGGGTCTCGCCGGAGGCCGGCGCCGGGTCGACTCGGGCGGGCGGGCTGGCGAAACAGGTGAAACAAACCGTTGCACGGCGCGAAACACAAGAAGCGGTGCCAATGAGGCATAGTGGGGCCATGCCCGATAACGACCGGCCCGCCGGCGCATTGCCGCCGGACGAGGTCGCCAGCCTGCAGGCGGAAGCGCTGGCGCACCTCGCCGGTCCCTTCGCCCTGTTCGCGGCGGATGGGCGGATGGTCTCCTGCAATCCGGATTTCGCGCGGCTGCTGCCGCCGGATGGCACGCCGCCCGCGCCGGGCGCCACGCTGCGCGACCTGCTGGCGGCGATCGGGCAAGCGGGGGCGGCGGCCAATCCCGGCCTGGCGCGGCCCGAGGACCCGGAGAGCTGGCTGCCCGCGGCGGGAGAGGGCGAGCGCGTCACGCTGTGGCGCACGGCCGGCGGCGCCTGGTTCCAGGTGCATCTGCGCGCCATGTCGCGCGGCCTGGTGCTGACGGCGGCCGACATCACCGACCTCAAGCGGCAGGAGGAAGCGCTTTCCGCCGCGCGGACGACGCTGGAGACGGTGTTCGACCACATGACCGACGGCGTCGTCATGTGGGACGCCGACATGAAGCTGCAGTTCTTCAACCGGGAGACGATCCGCGTCGGCGAGTTCCCGGTGCACATGGCCTACAAGGGCGTCAACGTCCTCGACGTGATGCGCTACCAGGATGAGCGGGGCGAGTTCGGCCCGCCGCCGCGGGATGCGGCGGAGCTGGAGGCGCGCGTGTCGCAGCGGGCGGCACTACTGAACCGGCCGGGCGGCGTGTCCTACATCCGCCGCACGCCGGGCGGGCTGTGGCTGGAGGTGAAGACCATCCCCGTGAAGGGCGGCGGCGCGGTGCTGATGTACCGCGACGTCACTGCGCTCAAGCAGCGGGAGGAGGAGCTGGCGGCGGCGCGGGCGATGCATCGCCTGATCCTGGACAGCATGACCGATGGCGTCGTGCTGATGGACCGGGACCTGAACTTCCTGCTGGGCAACCGCGCGGCGGTGGAATTCTTCGGCCTGCCGGATGATGTGGGCCGGGCCGGTGCCTCGGCCGTGGAGGCGATGCGCTACCGGCTGCGCCGCGGCGATTTCGGCCCCGTGCCGGCGGACGGGGCGGGGTTCGAGGCCGCGGTCGAGGCGCGGCTTTCCATCGCCCGCCACCCCGGCAGCGCGCCGGTGCAGGTGCGCGGTTCGAATGGCGCCTGGATCGAGGCGTCCTCCGTCGCGACGCCGGATGGCGGCGTGCTGGTGATCTATCGCGACATCTCCATCCTGAAGGCGCGGGAGGAGGAGTTGCAGGCTGCGCGGGAGACGCATGAACTCGTCCTCGACAGCATGCAGGACGGGCTGGTGCTCTGGTCGCCTGGTTTCCGCGTGCGGCTGATGAACCGGCAGCTCGCGCATTTCTACGGCATCCCCGCCTTGCTGGCGCGGCCGGGGGCGGAGGGGCGGGACATCCTGCGCCTCATGCTGCGGCGGGGCGACTATGGCACGCCGCCGGCGGAGGGTGCGGCGATGGAGGCGGCGGTGGAGGCGCGCGCCGCCGCCATCATGGGCGCGTTGGGGGAGCCCGACATCAGGCTCTCCCCGGCCGGGTACTGGATGGAGATCACGCGGCAGCGCCTGGCCGATGGCAGCGTGCTGTCGGCCTACCGCAACATCACGCGGCTGCGGGCGCGGGAGGATGAACTGCGGGAGGCGCGCGACCACGCCCGCGCGGCGCAGACCAGCCTGGCGGTGACGATCGAGCATATGAGCCAGGGGCTGCTGATGTTCTCCCCGGACCGGCGGGTGCAGGTCATCAACAGCCGGGCGATCGAGCTGCTGCGCCTGCCGCCCGGGCTGGCGGTGGAAGGCACGCTTCTGGAGGATATTGCCGCCTGGCAGCTGGGCCAGGGCCATTACGACCGGGACGAGGGCGCCGGGGAGCGGGCGCGGGCGGTGCTGGCGGGCGGGCCCATGGAGCAGGGACATTTCGAGCGCCTGATGCCCGACGGGTCGGTGCTGGAGGTGCATTCCGTGACGATGCCGGATCGCCGCAGCGTGCGGACCTTCACCGACATCACGGACCGCAAGCGGCAGGAGGTGGCGCTGGCGGAGGCGCGGGATGCCGCGCGCGGCACCTATGCCGCCCTGACCGCGACGATCGAGGCGATGGGCCAGGGGCTGCTGCTGGTGGACCCCGATGGGCTGGTCAGCGTCCTCAACCGCCGCGCCGCGGAATTGCTGGCGCTGCCGGATGCGCTGGCCAGGCCCGGCGTGCGCTTCGCCGACATGGTCGCCTTCCAGCGCGCGCGTGGCGACTACGACAGCAGCGCGGAAGGCGCGGAACAGACGCGAAGGGCGCTGGCCGACGAACCGATGGAGGAGAAGCGCTACGAGCGCGCGCGCCGTGACGGCATGGTGCTCGAGGTTCATGCGCGGCGGATGGAGGATGGCTCCATGGTCCGTACCTACACCGACATCACCGATCGCAAACGGCAGGAAGGCGCGCTGGCCGCGGCGCGCGATGCGGCGGAGGCGGCGAACCGGGCGAAATCCGCCTTCCTCGCCGCGATGAGCCACGAGATCCGCACGCCGATGAACGGCGTGCTCGGCATGATCGAGGTGATGGAGCGCACGCCGCCGGGGCCGGCGCTGAACCGCTGCGTGGCGGTGATGCGGGAAAGCGCGGGGTCGCTGCTGCGGATCATCGATGACCTGCTCGACTTCTCCAAGATCGAGGCCGGGCGGATGGAGCTGGAGGCGCTGCCCTTCTCGCTCCGTGGCCTTGTGGAGGGGGCGGTGGAGACGCTGACGGTGGAGGCGAAGCGGAAGGGGCTGCTGCTCTTTGCCGATCCCCTCGGCCCCGTCACGCCGCATGCGCCGGACATGGTCTCGGCCGATCCGGTGCGGGTGCGGCAGATCCTGTTCAACCTGGTGGGCAACGCCATCAAGTTCACCGACGTCGGCTTCGTGCGGCTGCGGTGCTCGGCCAGGCCCGAGGTGGGGCCGAAGGGGGGAGCTGACGGTGTAGTCGTCGTCGTGACGCTGATGGTGGAGGATAGCGGCGTCGGCATGACGGCGGAGCAGGTCGGGCGGCTGTTCCAGCCCTTCGCGCAGGCCGACACGTCGACGACGCGGCGCTTCGGGGGCACGGGACTCGGGCTTTCCATCGTGCGGCGCCTGGCGCGGCTGATGGGCGGCGATGTGGCGGTGGAAAGCACGGCGGGGCGGGGCAGCCGCTTCACCGTGACGCTGCGGCTGCTGCCGGCGGAGCCGATGGAGGCACCGCCCGTGCTGGCCGCGCCCGCCCTGCCGCCGCTGGATGGGGAAGCTGCGCCTCGGCTGCTGGTGGTGGATGACCACCCCGTGAACCGGGAAGTGCTGGCAAGGCAGCTGGAGTTGCTGGGCTGCATCGCCGACATGGCGGAGGACGGCGCCCAGGCGCTGGCGCTGTGGCGCCAGGCCCGGCACCGCGTGGCGCTGGTGGATCTTCACATGCCCGTGATGGACGGGCTCGACCTGGCGCGGGCCATCCGGCGGGAGGAACAGCTGGCGCCTGGCGGGGCGCGCACCGCGCTGGTGGCGGTGACGGCCAATGCGATGCGCGGCGAGGATGAGCGCTGCTACGCCGCGGGGATGGATGCCTTCCTGGCGAAGCCGCTGGCGCTGGACGCTCTGGCCCGCGTGCTGGGCCGCTTCATGCCGCAGACGCCGGGGCGGGTGGAGACGGCGGTGGCCGAGCCCGGGCCGATGCTGTTCGACCCGGAGGCGCTGCGCGGCCTGTTCGGCAGCGACCCCGCGCGCCTGGCCGGGCTGCTGAACACCTTCCGCGACGGGGTGAGGCGGGACGGGGAGGCAGTGGCGGCGGCGCTGGCGGCGGGCGACCTGGAAGGTGCGGCGGCGGCGGCCCATCGGCTGAAGGGGGCGGCGCGCATGGCAGGCGCCAGGCCGCTGGCGGACCTGCTGTCGGCGGTGGAGCAGGCATCCCGCGACGGGCGGCCGGTGGAGGCGGGGGCGGCGGCCTCGGGCCTCGCGTCACTCGCCGAAAGGACCGTGGCGGCGACGCTGGAGGGGGAATAGCGCCCCCAGGCTATCAGTCGCAGGCGCAGCCGTCGGTCGGCGTCTGGGCGGCGCGGACGATGTGGTGGTCGATCCATTCGGAGACCAGGCGCCGGGCTTCCTGCATCGAGGCCTCGGGGTGGTGGATGCGGTAGAGCGTGGTGCAGGCGGTGAAGGCCTGCATGTCGGCCTCTCCGCCATCGCGCAGTTCCCGATAGGCGGTCACGACGGCGCGTTCGCAGCGGCGGGCGATGTGACTGAATTCGCGGCCCATGGAAGCTCCCGTCGTCAATGTCTGATCAGGCACGTCAGGTGAGGCACGTAAGGTGAGGCACGTAAGGTGAGGCACGGGGGGCAGGATGGAAGGCCCTGCGAGTCAGTTGAGAATAATTCTCATCTGCATAGCCGTTTATACGACGAGGTCACTCGTCCGTTCAAGTGACGGCGTCGCAAGACTTGGGGGGGTGGTCAGCCCTCGCCTTGGCCGGGCCGGCAATGGGCGATGGCGGCGCGGGCCAGGGCATCGATCGTGTCGCAGACGGGGAAGGGAAGCGGGGCGCCGGCGGCGATTCCGAGCGGGATTTCCGTGCAGCCCAGCACCACGGCGCGGGCGCCGCGCGCGACCAGCAGGCGGGCGGCCTCCGCCAGTGGGGGGTAGGCGGCGGCGACGTCATTCGCCTTCACCAGCGCGATGCCGGGGGTGACCAGGCGGTCCATCTCCTCCTCCGTGGGGGTCAGGCAGGTCCAGCCGCGGGAATCGAGTCGGCCCTGGTAGAGCCGCATGGCGAGGGTGCCGGCGGTGCCCATCAGCCCGATCGGGCCGGGCGCGACGCCGAGCCGCAGCAGTTCCGACTCCGCCGCATCGACGATGTGGAGGATGGGCAGGGGCGTGGCGTCCCTCATGCCCTCGAACCACCCATGGGCGGTGTTGCAGGGGATGGCGATGGCGGTGGCGCCGGCGGATTCGAGGCCGCGGATGCCGCGGATCAGGGCGGGGAGAGGATCCTCCCCCCCCGCGATGCGCGCCGCGGTGCGGTCCGGCACGCGGGGGTCGGACCACAGGATTGCCGGGATGTGGTCCTGGTCCCGCAGCGCGGGCGTCAGCAGCGTGAGGCGCAGCATGAACTGCGCGGAAGCCAGCGGGCCCATGCCGCCGAGGACGCCGAGAACAGACATCAGATCAGGCCCTTCATGCCGTCATAGACCAGCTTGGTGCCGCTGACCGCGAGCATGACATAGACGATGCGGTAGAAGACCTTGTCGCTCATCCGCCCCTGCAGCCAGATGCCCATGCGGACTCCGACGGGCACGAGCGGCAGCAGCAGCAGGCTGGTCAGCACATTGGTGAGGGACAACTGGCCGAGCAGGAAGTAGGGCACCAGCTTCACGTAGTTCACCACGCCGAAGAAGACGACAGTGGTGGCGGCCAGCGCCGCGCGTTCCAGCCTCAGCGGGTAGAGATAGACGGCGAGTGGCGGGCCGCCGGCATGGGCGATGGTGCTCGTCAGGCCCGACATCATGCCCCAGAAGGCGCCCTTCGGCCGGCTGCTGGTGGCGGGCGGCGGCGTGGCGCGGCCGGGGCGGCCCTGCCACAGGCTGCGGGCGAGGAAGATGAGGGCGATGGCGCCCACCATCAGCTTCACCGCGGCATCGGGCAGGAAGCCGAAGATGGCGGCGCCGATGAGCACGCCGAGCAACCCGCCCGGCATGATGATCCAGAGCTGTTCCTTCGACCACTTGCCCCACCAGGCCTTGAGCGAGGCGATGTCCATGGCGCAGAGCAGCGGCAGCGCGATCCCGGCGGCCTGTGGCGCGGGAATGACCAGCGACATCAACGGCACCATGGAATTGCCCGCGCCGGAGGCGAAGCCGGCCTTGGTGATGCCGGTCAGCAGCACGGCCGGAATGGCAAGCACCCAGAACCAGGGGTCAGCAATGATCGGCAAGGGGGAGGTCCTGGGCTGGCCCCGAGGGGGCCGATGGGGGTGACGCCGCGGGATGCGGGCTGTATGGCACGGCCATTGCTGCACTGCGGCGAGCGCGGCGCAAGAGCGCTTCCCCCTATCCGATCAGAGAGTGGCTTCCTTGGAACATATGTACGATCCGCTGTGGCTGGCCGGACTGGCCGCGGCGATGGCGGCGACCGGCCTTTTCTCCGGCCTGCTCGCGGGGCTTCTCGGCGTGGGGGGCGGCATCGTCATCGTCCCCGTGCTGTTCAGCATCTTCCCGCTGTTCGGCATTCCGGAGGCGGTGCAGATGAAACTGGCGGTGGGGACGTCGCTGGCCACCATCATCCCGACCTCCATCCAATCCGCCCGCAAGCATTTCGCCAAGGGCACGATGGATGTGGCGCTGCTGAAGTCGCTGGTGCCCTCCATCGCGTTCGGCGTGCTGATCGGCACGCTGCTCGGCATCATCGTGACGGGGGGCGCGCATACGGCGGTGTTTGCCGTGATCGCGCTGCTGGTCGCGGTGAACATGGGCTTCACGGGCGTTGACTGGAAATTGCGGGAGAGCTTCCCGACGGGCAAGCGGCGCCATGCGCTCGGCACCTTCATCGGCGGGATCAGCGCCATGATGGGCATCGGCGGCGGCACGGTGGGGGTGCCGATCCTGTCCATGTTCGGCGCGCCGATCCGCAGCGCGGTGGCGACGGCCAGCGCCTTCGGCGTCATCATCTCCATCCCCGCCACCATCGGCTTCATCTATGGCGGCTGGGGCAATGCGATGCTGCCGCCGCTGAGCATCGGCTACGTCAACCTGATCGGCTTCGCGCTGATCGTGCCGGCGAGCCTGATCGCCGCACCCTGGGGCGTGCACCTGGCCCATTCCATCCCGCCGCTGCTGCTGAAGCGCTGCTTCGCGGTGTTCCTGGGGCTGACGGTGGTGCGGATGTTCTGGAGCCTCGTGACGTAACACCAACGGCCGGACGGAGGGACCTGCGGCCGGCGAAGCCGGCCGGGGCCGCGAATGCGGCCCGCCGGTAGTCCGTCACGCCGCATGCGTGCCTTCGGCACGGCGAGCCAAGGCCGCGGAGCGGCCGCCCGGCGCTTGAG
>NZ_JBHYGL010000006.1:0-2767 GCF_051859025.1 Falsiroseomonas sp.
TCTGCGCGCCCATGTTCTCGAACTTGTCGGCCAGCTCGATCTCCTTGGCGACGGTGACGCCGTCCTTGGTGATGCGGGGGGCGCCGAAGCTCTTGTCGATGACCACGTTGCGGCCCTTGGGGCCCAGCGTGACCTTCACCGCGTCGGCGAGGATGTCCACGCCGCGGATCATGCGCTCGCGCGCCGAAGCGCCGAACTTAACGTCTTTTGCTGCCATGTTGATAAGTTCCGATCAATCCGATGAGGAAACCACGCGAAGATGGGACCTGGCGGTCAGGGCCGGGGCGCGATGTCCTGCGCCCCTTCCCGCCGTCGTCAGGCCGCCTTCGCCACGGAAGGGGTGTCGAGGATGCCCATGATGTCGGACTCCTTCATGATGAGGAGCTCCTCGCCATCGAGCTTCACCTCGGTGCCCGACCACTTGCCGAACAGGATGCGGTCGCCGGCCTTGACGTCGAGCGCGCGGAGCTCGCCCTTGTCGTTCAGGGTGCCGGAGCCGACGGCGATAACCTCGCCTTCCTGCGGCTTTTCCTTGGCGGTGTCGGGGATGATGATGCCGCCCTTGCTCTTCTCTTCGGCCGTCACGCGGCGAACGAGAACGCGGTCATGCAGTGGACGAAAGCTCATGGAGCTTCTCCTGTCGCTTCCAGTGATTGGCAAGCTCTTCCGGAGAATTCACGGCCAGCGGACCCGTTGCGGCGCCCGCTAGCACTCCCCCCAGAGGAGTGCCAACGATCTACAGGGAGTCCCCCTGCCGCGTCAAGCGTTGTCAGCACTCCAGGAGTGCGAGTGCTAACGGCCTGATCCCAAAGGTTTTTCTGGACATCCCGCCTTGCCCCCATGGCATGCTGTCACCCGATGGTCATGCCGGCAGGCCCGAAGACCCACCGGCTGGCCGTCGCGATGCAACACAGGCCCGCTCGCCTGGGCCGGAAAGGAGCACGATGGATCTCTCCAGCCTCGAACGCTTCGCCCGCTTCACCACCCTGCCCGACTGGCGGCTGACCACCGCCGAGATCCTCTACCATATGCCGGACCATCCGGGCGTCCTGCAGACCTTCATCTGGCAGAAGCACGACCTCGCGCCGCGCTTCCCGCTGCTCGGCAATTTCCTGGAGTTCTGGCGGCGGGAGATCCACGGGCCGCTGCATTCCGTCCGCGTCGCCTCCGCGGCGCTGACCCGCCCCGCCGAACTCCGCTACGCCAACGGCCAGTTCACCCTGCATTGAGGTGGTAGGCCGGGGGGTGCGCCGACCGGCACCCCCCTCACTCCCCATCCATCACCCGCCCCGCCCGGTGCCGCTGCAGCAGCCACAGGCCGAGCCCGACGGACACCGCCAGCAGCACCGCCGCCAGCCCCAGCTGCCAGGCGCCCTCCACCCGGATGCCCTTGCCGAGCAGGGCGAAGACCACGGTCTGCGGCAGGTAGCCGATCGCCGATCCCAGCACGAAGGGGCCGAGCCCGATCCCCGCCATCCCCGCCAGCAGGTTCAGCGCCAGGTTGTTGCCGACCGGCAGCAGCCGCAGCGCCACGGTCGCGCTGAAGGGGTTGGCCAGCAGCGCATCCCGCAGCGGCCGCAGCCGGTGGCCGAAGCGCCCCGCCATCCGCCGTTCCGCCCAGTCCCGCCCCAGCGCCCGGGCCCAGGCATGGGCGGCCGCGCAGCCGATGACCTGAGCGGCCAGGGACAGCGCGGTGCCGAGCACGGTGCCGAAGGCATAGCCGCCGAGGAAAGCCAGGCTCTGCCGCGGCACGCCGATGGCGGTGATGGCGGCGCCGACGGCCACGAAGACCACCTCGCCCCAGATGCCCTCGTCCCGGATGGTGCTGTCCACCCAGGCCGTGCCGGGCACGCCCCCCATCTCCCGCAGCAGCGCGCCACCCGCCAGCAGCCCCGCTGCCAGCAGCAGCAGCTTGGTCAGTGACCGCCAGCGGGCGGGGCGGGGCGGCTTGGTCAGGATTGCTCTTCCACTTGCGGGCGCTTCCAGCGGCGCTGCAGCCAGATCACGCCCAGCATGTCGGCAATGCTGACGGCCAGGCGGTCCAGCGTCCCGTAGTTCGATTTGCCCCGGATGCGCGGCCGGTGGTTCACCGGCTCGCTCACCACCCGGCCGCCATGGCGCAGCACCAGCGCCGGCAAATAGCGGTGCATGTGGTCGAAGCGCGGCAGCTGGAGAAACAGCGCGCGGGGGAACACCTTCAGCCCGCAGCCCGTATCGGGCGTCGCATCCCCCAGCAGCCGCGCACGCACGGCATTGGCGATGCGCGACGACACCTTCTTGATGCCGCTGTCCTGGCGCCGGACGCGATGCCCCGCCACCAGGATGTCCGCCCCTGACGCCGCCTCCGCCCGGGCGCGGGCCCACATCGCGGGGATGTCCGCCGGGTCGTTCTGCCCATCGCCATCCAGCGTCGCGATCCAGGGTGCCCGCGCGGCGGCGACGCCGGTGACGATGCCCGCGGATTGCCCGCAGGCCTGGCGGTGGCGCAGCGCGCGGACGGGAAAGCGCGTGGCGGCCTCCGCCAGCCTGTCCCCGGTATCGTCGTCCGAGCCATCGTTCACACAGATGATCTCGAAGCGCGTGCCGGCCAGCGCGCGCGCGATCTCCTCCACCAGCGGCAGGACGTTCGGTCCCTCGTTCCGCATGGGGATAACGACGGCGATGTCGGGAAGCTCCGCCGACACAGCACCAGATGTATCGGAGAAAGGCGCCGACACCGCGCCAAAGGCATCAAGGGAGGGCGCCGCAACGGCGCCAGCGGGATCGG
>NZ_JBHYGL010000006.1:2867-29190 GCF_051859025.1 Falsiroseomonas sp.
GGAAGGGCGCCGAAACGGCGCCAGTGGGATCGGGGAAGGGCGCCGAAACGGCGCCAGTGGGATCGGGGAAGGGCGCCGAAACGGCGCCCGGGGGCCGGTCCGGCCCCGGGGGAAGCGCGGGGGCCATGGGCGGGCGGGGTAGCAGGGGCGATGAAAGCGGGCAAGCGTGAGGGGGTGGGTGCTGCGCAGATCGCCCACCGCTTCTATATTGCGCGCATGCCCTTCGATCTCCGCCCCCAGACCCTGCCCGATGACGGCACCCAGGCCGCCCCCCATGCCCGTGCGGTGGCCTATTGGCTGCTGGCCGTGGCCGGGCTGGTCTGGGCGATGGTCGCCATCGGCGGCGCCACGCGCCTCACCGGCTCCGGCCTTTCGATCATGGAATGGGCGCCGCTGTCCGGCACCCTGCCGCCGATGAGCGAGGCGGAGTGGCAGCGCCTCTACGACCTCTACCGCACCATCCCGCAATACGCGCTGCTCAATGCCGGCTTCGGGATGGAGGGGTTCAAGGAGATCTTCTGGCTGGAATGGCTCCACCGCTTCTGGGGCCGGCTGATCGGGCTTGCCTATGCGGGCGGGCTGGCCTGGTTCTGGCTGCGCGGCCGCATCCCCGCGGGCTCCAAACCCCGGCTGCTCGGCCTGCTGGCGCTGGGCGGGCTGCAGGGCGCGGTCGGCTGGTACATGGTCGCCTCGGGGTTCGAGGCCGATCGCACCGCCGTCGCCCCCTATCGCCTGGTGATCCATCTGGGGCTCGCGCTGCTGATCTTCTCGGCGCTCGTCTGGACCGCGCTCGGCCTGCTGCGCCCCGTGGGCACCGCGGCCCCGGAGGCGCGGCCGGTCCGGCGGATGGTGAAGGTGGCGGTCTGGGCGCTGGTCGCGGCCATGCTGGCGGGCGGCTTCGTCGCCGGCACGCGGGCCGGCTTCTCCTTCAACACCTTCCCGCTGATGGATGGGCAGTGGCTGCCCGATGGCTACCTGATGATGGACCCCTGGTGGACCAACTTCACCACCAACATCCTGGCGGTGCAGTTCAACCATCGCCTGCTGGCGACGGTCGCGGCGGTGATGGCGCTGGGCGCCGTCTGGGCCGCCAGGCGCCGCCTGCCCGCCGGCCCGGCCCGCCATGCCGTCTATGCGCTGGGCGCCACGGTCGCGCTGCAATACGCGCTGGGCGTCGCGACGCTGGTGCATGTGGTGCCGGTCTCGCTCGGCACGCTGCACCAGGCGACGGCAGTGCTGGTGCTGGCGGCGGCGCTGGTGGCGCTGCATCGGCTGCGCGCCGCGCCCCTCCACCCGGCTCCCCTCCGCCCGGCCTCCACCAAGTGACGGCATCGCCGGCGCCACCGACCGAAACGCTGCAGGCGCTCTTCGCCGCGCTGCCGGTGGCGCTGGTCGTCTTCGACGCCGACCACCGCCTCGTCCTCACCAACGATGCCCCCTTCGCCTGGCAGGGGCTGGACCCCCGCCTGGCGCCCCCCGGCACCCCCTTCGCCGACATCGTCCGCATCCTGGCCTGGGCCGGCGGCTATGGTCCCGGGGACCCGGAAGCCCTGTCCCGCGCCGTGCTGTCGGTGGACCGCAGCCGCGCCACCTCCCGCCTGCTGCGCATCAGCGGCGATCGCACCGTGCTGCTGGAAAGCCGCCCCCTGCCCGATGGCGGCTTCTTCACCTGCGCCGCCGATGTCACCACCCTTGTCCGGGCGGAGGCCGAGGCATCGGGCCGCGCGCGCCAGCTGGAATCCGTGCTCTCCCGCCTGCATGGCGGCGTCGCGCTGTTCGACCCGGAGATGCGCCTCAGCCTCTCCAACCCCGCCTATGAAACGCTGATCGGCCTTCCCACCGCCAGCATCCGTCCCGGCCACACGCACCGGGAGGTCATCGAGCTTCTCGCCAGCCGGGGGGAGATCGCGGCCGATGAGGGCGCCCTCATCAGCGCGCGGATGGAGGGCGACCGCCACCGCGCCGCCACCCGCCTGCGCCAGCGCCCGGGGGGAGAGGTGCTGCGTTTCGAGACCCAGCCCATGCCCGATGGCGGCTGCCTGATCGAGGTGGACGACATCACCGCCCTGAAGCGGGCGGAGGATGATGCCCGCCGCCGCGCCGCCATGCTGGACGCGGTGCTGGCCGCGCTGCCGCATGGCGTCTGCGTCTTCGGCCCCGACCGCCGCGTCTCCCTGTTCAATGACGCCCATGCCCGCATCATGCACGGCTCCGCCGTCCAGCTGGGGGAGACGCTGGAAGACCTGGTCGCCCGCCGCGTGGCGGAAGGCGAATTCACGCCGGCTCAGGCGCAAGCGGTGCTGGACCGGCAATTCGCCCGCGACGGCGTCGATGGCCGCCCCGTCCTGCACCAGCGCCCCAACGGCACGGTGATCGAGGCCCGCACCGCCCGCCTGCCCGATGGCGGCCACATCTCCGTCATCACCGACGTCACCGCCCTGCAGAAGGCGGAAGCCGAATCCAGCGCCCGCGCGGCGATGCTGGATGGCATCCTCGCCGCCCTGCCGCATGGCGTCTGCGTCTATGGCCCGGACCGCCGGGTGAAGATGTTCAACGCCGCCTATACCCGCATCATGCAAGGCGCCCCCGTCCAGGTCGGCGACCTGATCGACGACCTGGCCGCCCGCCGCGTCGCCGCCGGCGAATTCTCCGCCGAACACGCCGCCCGCACCCTGGCCCGCAAATTCGTCCGCAGCTCCGATGGCTGGGACGAGATGCTGCGCCGGCGGCCGAACGGCTCCGTCATCTCCATCCGCGACGCCATGTTGCCCGATGGCGGGCACATCTCCGTCGTCACCGACGTCACCGCCCAGCACCGGGCGGAGGATGAGGCCCGCCAGCAGGCCGCGACGCTGGAGGCGATGATGGGCACCATCCGCCACGGCATCATCATGTATGACCGCGACCGCCGCGTGGTCGCGACCAATGCCAAGACTTCCGCCCTGACCGGCATGCCGGCCGACCTGCTGGTGCCCGGCCGGCTGATGGACGACCTGATCGACGAACAGGTGATGCGCGGCCAGATCACCCCCGACGGCGCCGTGCGCATGAAGGCGATCGACCGTTCGGTGCCCCAGCGCTACAGCCGCGCCAGGCCCGATGGCCGCGTCATCGACATCGCCTCCGACCCCACGCCGGATGGCGGCTACGTCATCACCTATTCCGACGTCACCGATGACCGCCGCATCCGCATGGAGCTGGAGAAATCCCGCGCCGCGGCGGAAGCAGGATCGCTCGCGAAGTCCCGCTTCCTCGCCACCATGAGCCATGAGCTGCGCACGCCGCTCAACGCCGTCATCGGCTTCTCGGAAGCCCTGGTCGGCGAACGCAACGCCGCGCGGATCGAGGATTATTCCCGCGCCATCAACGAAGCCGGCCGGCAGCTGCTGGTGCTGATCGACGACATCCTGGATGTCGCGCGCAGCCAGTCCGGGATGCTGCCCATGGCGCGCCTGCCCGTGCCCCTCGCGCCCCTGCTGCAGGGCGCCGCGCAGGCGGTGGCGGATAGTGCGATCCAGGCCGGGCTCTCCCTCGCCGTCTCGGTCCCCAAGGGGTTGCCGGACCTGGTGGGCGATGCCGCGCGGCTGCAGCAGGTGCTGATGAACCTGCTGTCCAACGCGGTGAAGTTCACCCCCCAGGGCGGCCGCATCCGCCTTTCCGCCGCGCTGACCGAAGCCGGGCTGCAGATCCAGGTGGCCGATACCGGCATCGGCATCGCGAAGGAGGATCGAGACCGCGTCTTCGAACCCTTCACCCAGGTCGATGCCTCCCTCTCCCGCCGCTTCCAGGGCTCCGGCCTCGGCCTCTACCTCGCCCGCACCTTGGCGGAGGCGATGGGCGGCACCTTGTCGCTGGAAGACCCGGCGGAGGATGCGGAAGGCGCGCCCGGCATCGCCGCCGTGCTCCGCTTTCCCGCCGCCTGCCTGGTCGCCCCTGCCCCACCGCCCGACAGCATTTCGGCCTGAGCGAATTCCGGAAGGACACCCCGTGACCAATCCCCTGGCCGTGACCGATGCCCTGTTCTTCACCACCCTCGACCGCGCCGCGGCCGAACGCCTGACCGCCGCCGCCGCCAGCGGTGCGGAGGATGGGGAGCTGTTCCTGGAACACCGGGAGAGCGAGGCCATCACGCTGGAGGACAGCCGCATCCGCAGCGCCTCCTTCGACGCCACGCGCGGCTTCGGCCTGCGATCCGTGATGGGGGAAGCCGCCGGCTACGCCCATGCGGCGGAAATCACGGAAGCCGCCCTCTCCCGCGCGGCAGACACCGTGAAGGCCGTGGCGCAGGGCCATTCCGGCACGCTGGATGTCGGCCCGCGTGCCACCAACACGCAGCTCTATTCCGACCTCAACCCGCTGTCGGCCATGGGCTTCGCCGCCAAGACGGACCTCCTCCAGCAGGTCGATGCCTATGCCCGCGCCCGCGACCCGCGGGTGAAGCAGGTCATGGCCTCGATCTTCGGCGAATGGCAGGCGGTGCAGATCCTCCGCCCCGATGGCGGCCGCGTCGCGGACCTCCGCCCCCTCGTGCGCTTCAACGTCTCCGTCGTCGTGGAGGCGAATGGCC
Source organism: Falsiroseomonas sp. (assembly GCF_051859025.1). Taxonomy (GTDB): domain Bacteria; phylum Pseudomonadota; class Alphaproteobacteria; order Acetobacterales; family Acetobacteraceae; genus Falsiroseomonas. The sequence continues at coordinate 7,435 of NZ_JBHYGL010000006.1, forward strand.
GGCGGGAGACGGGCAGCACCGGCATCGGCGGCCGCTTCGCCTATGACCGCGTGCTGGACGAGGCCAGCTGGAAGGCCGCGGTGGAGGAAGCGCTGCGCCAGGCCATCCTGAACCTCGACAGCGTGCCCGCACCGGCCGGGGAGATGGAGGTGGTGCTCGGCCCGGGCTGGCCCGGCATCCTGCTGCACGAAGCCATCGGCCATGGGCTGGAAGGCGACTTCAACCGCAAGAAGACCAGCGCCTTCGCGGGCCTGCTCGGGCAGCGGATCGCCTCCCCCGGCGTGACGGTGGTGGATGACGGCACCATCCCCGATCGCCGCGGGTCGCTGACGGTGGACGATGAAGGCACGCCATCCGGCCGCACCACGCTGATCGAGGACGGCATCCTGGTCGGCTTCCTGCAGGACCGGCAGAATGCGCGCCTGATGGGCGTGGCCCCCACCGGCAATGGCCGCCGCCAGTCCCACGCGCATATCCCGATGCCGCGCATGACCAACACCGTCATGCTCGGCGGGCAGCACGACCCGGGCGAGGTCATCGCCAGCGTCAAGCGCGGCCTCTACGCCGTGAATTTCGGCGGCGGCCAGGTGGACATCACCTCGGGCAAGTTCGTCTTCAGCGCCAGCGAGGCCTACCTGATCGAGGATGGCAGGATCGGCGCGCCGGTGAAGGGCGCGACGCTGATCGGCAACGGGCCGGATGCGCTGACCAAGGTCGCGATGGTCGGAAACGATCTGGCACTCGATCCGGGGATCGGCACCTGCGGGAAGCAGGGTCAGGGCGTGCCGGTGGGGGTCGGGCAGCCGACCTTGAAGATGACGGGGCTGACGGTGGGCGGCACCGCCGTCTGACAAGGCGCCAAGGGGGAGCACCGCTCCCCCTTGACCCCCACGCCAGGGGCGAACCGCCCCTGGACCGTCATCAATTGAAAAACCCGGCGGTCCAGGGTCGCCTTCGACCCTGGCGAGGGGGGTCCGGGGGGAGCAGCGCTCCCCCCGCTTCCCATGGCCACCGTTAAGCAGGAACATCGCCCCAGCGCGCGGCCACCCCGCCCCGCGCCGGGGAAACACAGATGAAACCGCGCGGCCGCCACTTCTTCGCCAATCCGGGCCCGACCAACATCCCGGACAGCGTCATGCAGGCCGTCGCCCATGCGACGGTCGATTTCAACGGCCCGGACTTCATGGCCGTCTACGAAGGCTGCGTCGCCGGCCTCAAGCGCGTCCTGCGCACGGAGCAGGAGGTGTTCATGTACACCGGCTCCGGCCACGCCGCCTGGGAAGCCACCCTCACCAACCTCCTCTCCCACGGCGACCGCATCCTGGTCATCGAAACCGGCCACTTCTCCGAAAGCTGGGGAAAGATGGCCGCCGACCTCGGCATCGTCGTGGACACGCTGCCGGCCGATTGGCGCAAGGGCGTGGACTACGCCGCGCTCCGTGCCGCCCTGCTGGCCGACACGTCGCACGCCATCAAGGCCCTCGGCGCCGTGCACAACGAGACCTCGACGGGCATGACCCTCGACCTCGCCCGCATCCGGAAGATCCTGGACGAGACGGGGCACCCCGCACTTCTGATGGCGGATACCATTTCCTCCCTCGGCTCCATCGATTTCCGCATGGATGAATGGGGCGTCGATGCCGCGGTCGGCGGCAGCCAGAAGGGGCTGATGCTGCCCGTCGGCTTCGGCTTCACCGGCGTTTCCGCCAAGGCGATGCGCGCGCATCAGGGATCGACCCTGCCGAAGCACTATTTCTCCTGGACCACCATGCTGGGGCGCAAGCACCGCAGCTTCATCGGCACGGTCCCCATCGCGCTGTTCTACGGCCTGCGGGAATCGCTCCGCCTGATCGAGGAAGAGGGGCTGGACCAGGTCCTCGCCCGCCATCACCGCCTGGCGGAGGCAACGCGCCGCTGCGTGCGCCACTGGGCCGGCAATAACGGGCCGCAGCTCTACGGGCTGGAACCCAATCGCCTGTCGGATTCCGTGACAACCATCCTGATGCCGGACGGGCACGATGGGGAGGCACTGCGCCGGCGCGTCGGCACCATGAATGTCGCACTCGGCGCGGGGCTCGGGCGCCTCAACGGCAAGGTCTTCCGCATCGGGCACCTCGGCGACCTGAACGAACCGATGCTGCTGGGGACGCTGGCGGCGACGGAGATCGGCCTCCGCCTCGAAGGCGTCCCCCACACGCCGGGCGGGGTGGATGCGGCGATGGGCTACCTGGCTGATACCGCCGCCTGAAGCCGCGCACTGCTCCCTCCCCCGCGCTTGCGGGGGGTTGCGGCGCTGCCGCAACGCCGAAGGCTGGTCGGGGTGGGGGATCGCCAACCCTGCCAGGTCCAGTAACACACATTCAGGACGACGCAGCCGCGCCGTCTTGATGGGGAAGGCTCCGCCTTCCCCATACCCCATACGCCAGGGGGGAGACCCCCCTGGACCATCATCAATCGATCCCGGTCCAGGGGGCGGCGCCCCCCTGCGTCGAAACACTGGGTTCGGGGGGAACAGCGTTCCCCCCGGGCAACCGCCCCATCAGTCCAGCTTGATCCCCCGCGCCCGGATGATCCCGCCCCACAGCTCCGTCTCCCCCGCCAGCCATCGCCGCAGGCTCTCCGGCCCCTCCGTCCGCACCTCCGCCCCCAGCCCCGCCAGGCGTTCCCTCACCGCCGGCACCGCCAGGGCGTCGGCGAAGGCCCGGTGCAGCCGCGCCACCACCGGCGCGGGCGTCCGCGCCGGCGCCATCAGCGCCTGCCAGATCCCCGCCTCCGCCGCCGGCCAGCCCAGCTCCGCGAAGGTCGGCACATCGGGCAGTTCCGCCAACCGCCGCGGCCCCGTCACCGCGATGGCGCGCAGCCGCCCATCCACCACGAAGGGCAGCGTCGCGGTCGCGCCATTGACGATCAGCTGGCTCTCCCCCGTCGCGGCCGCCTGGATGCCCAGCATCCCCCCGCGATAGAAGACCTCCGTCACCTCACCGCCCCAATGCTGCACGGCGACCAGTGCGGTCAGGTGGTTCAGCGCGCCGACGCCGGAATGCGCGAAATTCACCCGCCCCGGATTGGCCTTCACATGGGCCGCCAGTTCCGCGCCGTTGCGCACCGGCATCCCCGGATGCACCGCCATGATGTAGGGCGCGTAGATCAGCATGGTGACGGGATCGAGGTCCGTCGCCGGGTTGTAGGGCAGCCGCGCGAACAGGCTCGGGCTCGTCGTCAGGATGCCCGGATCGGTCAGCAGCACGGTCGTGCCATCCGGCGCGCTCTTCGCCACATGGTCGGCGCCGAGATTCCCCGCTGCACCCCCGCGATTGTCCACCACCACCCCCTGCCCCAGCAGCCGCTGCAATTCCGGCTGGATGATGCGGGCAATGAGGTCGGAGGTCCCGCCCGGCGGGAAGGGCACGACGATGCGCAAAGGCCGGTCGCTGCCCTGCGCCTGCACGCTGCCGGCCGCCAGCACGGCAGGCATCGCCAGCAGCGCGCGGCGATGGATCATCGTGGTCCTCATGCGGGTCCTCCCATTGGGTTGCTGCGCAGCGCGCGCAGGATGCCGGCGATATGCCCCGTGGCATGGGCGCGGCCGCGATGCCCCCAGACGGTATCGTCGATGAGGTGCGGCACATGATCGTCGATGACGAAGCCGTCGAAGCCCGCATCCAGCAATTCGCGCAGCACCGCCACGGAATCGACATTGCCCTCATCGATGAAGGCCTCCGCGAAGCGCGGCAGCGCGCCGGATACGCTGCGGAGGTGCACATAGTGGATGCGCCCCGCCCGCGCGAAACGCCGCAGCGCCCGCATCATCGGACCGGCGCCGATCTCCGCGAAGGTGCCGGTGCAGAAGGCGATCCCGTGCATCGGGCTGTCCGCGAAATCCATGGCGCGGGCGAAGGCGTCCTCCGAACGGAAGATGCGGGCGACACCGTCCAGCACCGGCACCGGCGGGTCGTCGGGATGCAGGGAGAGCTTCACCCCCGCCTCCTCCGCCACCGGCAGCACGGCGGTGATGAACCGCTCCCAATTCGCCCACATCCGCGCATCGTCGCGCGCGGGCAGGTTGCCGGTGGCGACACGCTGGCCAAGCGCATCGTCATACCCCGTCACCAGCGCCCCGCCCCGCCCATGCGCCGCCTTGGCCGTGCGCCAGACGCCATCGGGAATCCAGTTGTAGCCGAGCACCTTGATGCCCGCCTGGCCCATGGCGCGGATCGTCGCCTTGGCGTCCTCGATCTGCTCCTCCGCCCCCGGCAGGCCGAGCATCGCCTTGTCCAGCCAATTGGCCGGCACACCCTCGATGCATTCCAGTGCCAGGCCATGCGCCTCCACCGCGGATCGCAGCAGGATGAGGTCCATCGCCGACCATCGCCGCATCGGCGGGCGCGGCCCGGCGGCGGCGCGGAACTGCCGCTGGAGAAAATCGACCCAGGCGGGGCTGTCGAAATCCGGCTTGTTCACCGTGATGCCGGCGCAGCCGATCTGGCGTGCGAACGCCAGATCGCCCTGCGTCAATTCCCGGAACTGCCCGGCGACGATGCGCATGGCCGGCCTCCTCCTGCCTTGATTGCATCAAACCTGATGGATTTGATAGAATCAAGCATGACCACCGCCGAAGACGCCGTTACCGCCCAGCTCCGCCGCCTGATCGTGGAGGGCGCGCTGCCGCCCGGCGCCAAGCTGACCGTGGCGGCGCTGTCCGCCCGCCTTGGCGTCAGCGCCACGCCGCTGCGCGCCGCGCTGCGGCTGCTGGAGGGTGAGGGCCTGGTGGAGGCCCACGCGCATCGCGGCGCCCGGGTGCGGGTCCTGGCCCCGCAGGACATCCGCAACCTCTACCGGCTGCGCGGCGCGGTGCTCGGCCTGCTGGTGCCCGATGTCGTGCGCCATGTCTCGGACGCTGATCTGGAAGTGCTGGAGGCGATCGATGCCCGCTTCCAGACGGCCGCCCGCGCCGGCGACGGCCCCGCCGCCATGGCCGCCAACCAGGATTTTCACCAGTCGCTGCTCGGCATCGCCCGCAACCCCGATGCCGCCGCCGTCATGGCCAGAAGCTGGGCGCTGGTGGAGGCGCTGCGCTTCCGCCTGGGCTTCGGCCCCGGCCGCCTGGCGCGATCGGTCGAAAGCCATCGCGCCCTGCTCGCCGCGCTGCGCGCCCGGGATGCGGCGGCAGCGGCGGCGCTGATGGTGGCGTCGTCCGACAACGCCATGGCGGATTTGCTGGAACGCGCCCTGGCGGCGCCGGCACCGCGCGCCAAGGCCGGCTGAAAGGCCTCGACTCCGGCGTTGCGTTCTTGCTACGTTCGCGCGCCGCCGGCCCAGCCATGCCCGCCGCGCGACACCCAGCCCCGGCAGCACCCCGCGAAAACGGTGCTAAAAGGGCTAAATCGGCTAAAAGCGTTTAGCGACTAAAAAGTCACACCCCTCAGGCTTCCGCCTCCGCGAAGATGCGCGACACGTCACCGCCCCAGGCGGTCTCATACCGCTGCAGCCAGCGCTGCGCCTGGGTGATCCCGCTGGAAGCAATTTCCTCCAGCGGCGCCAGGTACACTTCCTCACCCAGGCCGCGCGCCTTCAACCCGTCCCGCGCGATGGCGATGGCGTCCAGCGCCACGTCCCGCAGGCGGCGGCCGCGGATGGTGGCGTCCAGCGCCTGCACCGGCACCGCCATGCGCAGCGACCGCATCTCCTCCACCGTCCAGCCGCGGATCAGCGCGGCGGCGGCCTTCTGCGCGGCGTCGTCATAGATCAGCCCCGTCCAGAAGGCGGGCTTGGCCTGGAGCATGGCGGGGCTGCCGGCATCGGCGCCGCGCATCTCCAGGAAGCGCTTGAGGCGCACATCGGTGAAGACGGTGGTGACATGGTCCGCCCAGTCCCCCATCGTCGCCTGGTGGCCGGCCAGCTTCTCCGCCCGGCCTTCCAGGAAGGCGCGGAAGGACACGCCGGCGGCGTCGATCCACTTGCCGTCCCGCATGATGAAATACATCGGCACGTCGAGGACGTAGTCCGCGAAACGCTCGAAGCCGAAGCCGTCCTCGAAGGCGACGGGCGGGATGCCGGTGCGGTCGGGGTCTGTATCCGTCCAGACCCGGCCCCGCAGTGTGAGGAAGCCCGATGGCTTGCCCTCCCGGAACGGGGAATTGGCGAACAGCGCGGTGGCGAGGGGCTGCAGCGCGAGGGAGACGCGCAGCTTCTCCACCATGTCGGCCTCATCGCCGAAATCGAGGTTCACCTGCACCGTGCAGGTGCGCAGCATCATGTCGAGCCCCATGCCGCCGACGCGCGGCATGTAGTTGCGCATGATCGCGTAGCGCCCCTTGGGCATCCAGGGCATCTGGTCCCGCGTCGCGATCGGGTGGAAGCCGAGCGGCGCGAAGCCGAGGCCGAGCGGCCCCGCCACCTCATGCACGTCGCGCAGGTGATCGAACAGTTCCACGCGGGTGGCGTGCAGGTCGGCCATCGGCGCGCCGGACAGCTCGAACTGCCCGCCGGGTTCCAGGCTGACGGAGCCGTCGTCGCGTTTCAGTCCGATGATGTTCGCGCCGTCCATGATCGGCGCCCACCCCTTGGCCTGCAGCCCCTCCAGCATCGCCTTGATGCCCCGGGGCTCATAGGCAGGTGCTTCGAACCCCTCTCGCCGGAAGCCAAACTTCTCGTGCTCCGTGCCGATCTTCCACGCGCTGCGCGGCTTGCTGCCGGCGGCGAACCAGGCCGCCAGCTGGCGCGGGTCGGTGATCGGCGTGAGGTCGGCCTCGCCGGGATTCGACATGGTGCTGCGTTCTCTTCCTGGCGCCCGGCCGGGGCGGCTGCCCCGTCCGATCAGGCCCAATCGCCCATCAACGCCTGCAGCGCCGAGAGCCCGGCCACGGCCGCGGTCTCGGCCCGGAGGATCCGGGGACCGAGAGCGGCCGGCACTACAAAGGGCCGCCGGCGCAGGTCGTCAAGCTCCGCCGCCTCGAACCCCCCCTCCGGCCCCACCAGCAGGGCGATGGGAAGGACTGGCGGAAGGGCGCGGAGCGGCTGTGCGGCGGCGCGTTCCATGGCCACCACCAGGGGCGCGCCGTCCCAGGAATCCAGCACCCGGTGCAGCGGCAGGGCGTCGCGTACCTCCGGCACCGACAGTCGCTCGCACTGCTCCGCGGCCCCCCGGGCGATGGCGCCGAGTCGCTCCGCCTTGGTGCGTTCGGTGATGGTCCGCCGCGTCACCACCGGCTGGATGAGGGTGGCGCCGAGCTCCGTCGCCTTCTCCACCACCCAATCCATCGCATCCCGCTTCAGCACCGCCAGCAGCAGCCGCACCTCCGGCTCCGTGCCCGGCGCCCGGCAGCGCGGGCCCAGCGCGAAGCGGGCGCGGTCCTTGCGGATGGCCTCGATCCGCGCCTCGAACTCGCCATCCCGGGCATTGAACACGCGCACGGCGTCGCCCACGCCACGGCGCAGCACGGTGCCGATGTGGTGCGCCTGGCCGGGCGCGGCTTCCACCACGCCGCCTTCGGCCAGGGCATCGTCAAGGAACAGGCGAGGGATGGACATGCGGGGCCTCCACGGACAGGTATAGGCGCATGACGGGATACACCGACATCCGGGCCACCGGCTGGGTCGCGAGGCTGCCGGATGCCTGGCGCCCCTACGCCCTGCTCGGCCGCTTCGACCGCCCCATCGGCGCCTGGCTGCTGCTGCTGCCGGGCTTCTGGGCCTTCGCCCTCGCCGCGCAGGGGTGGGGAGAAGGCTTGCGCCTGGCGGTGCTGTTCACCCTGGGCGCCTTCGCCATGCGGGCTGCGGGCTGCGTGGTGAATGATCTCTGGGACCGCGACCTCGACCGGCAGGTGGAGCGCACGCGGGGGCGGCCGCTGGCGGCGGGCACCGTGACGCCCTTCCAGGCGCTGCTGTTCCTGGCCGGGCTCTGCATGGTCGGGCTGCTGGTGCTGGTGCAGCTGCCCTGGGCGGCGATCCTGTTCGGCGCCTGCTCCCTGGTCCCCATCGCGCTCTACCCGCTGGCCAAGCGTGTCACGGATTGGCCGCAGGCGGTGCTGGGCCTGGTGTTCTCCTGGGCCGCGCCCACGGGATATGCGGCGGCGACGGGCACGCTGGATGCTGCCGCCCTCGCCCTCTGGGCCGCGGGCTTCTTCTGGATCCTCGGCTACGACACGATCTATGCGCATCAGGACCGGGAGGATGACGCGACCGTCGGCATCCGCAGCACGGCCCTGAAGTTCCGGGAGACGACGCGCCCCTTCCTCGCCGCCTGCTACGGCGCGACGCTGGCGCTGTTGGTGCTGTCCGGCTGGCTCGCCGGCCTGTCCTGGCCCTTCCTGCCGGCGCTGCTGCTGCCGGCGGCGCTGCTGGCGCGGCAGGTGCTGACGATCGACATCCACGACCCCGCCCATTGCCTGGTGCTGTTCAAGTCGAACCGGGAAGTGGGCTTCGCCATAGCGCTGGCCTTCCTGGCCGGGCGCCTTTGATGGACGCGGAAGCCTTCATCCGCGCCCATACCGCCATCGCCCGCCCGCCCTTGGTGCCGGAGGTCGAGCTTTACCTCGCGACGGAGATCACCCCGATCTGGCAGGCGTCGGAAGACTGGCTGCGCCAGACCGGCATAGAGCCCCCCTTCTGGGCCTTCGCCTGGCCCGGCGGCCAGGCCCTGGCCCGCCTGGTACTGGATGGGCCGCAGGCGGTCGCCGGCCGCCGCGTGCTGGATTTCGCCGCGGGCTGCGGCATCGCCGCCATCGCCGCCATGCAGGCGGGGGCGACAAGCGTCGAGGCGGCGGAGATCGATCCCCTCGCCATCGCCGCCTGCCGCGTGAATGCGGCGCTGAACGGCGTGGACCTGATCCTGCCCGAGGATGATGTGGTTGGCGCCGCCTGCCGCTGGGACATCATCCTGGCCGGCGATGTCTGCTACGAGGCACCGATGACCGCCCATATCCTGCCCTGGCTGCGCGCCATGGCGGCCGCCGGCGCGGAGGTCTGGCTGGCCGATCCCGGCCGCGCCTATTTGCCGCGGGACGGGCTTTCACCCCTTGGCAGTTTCCGCGTTCCAACCTCGCTCGAACTGGAAGACCGGACGGAACGCATTGTCACGATCGCCCGATTGCTGCCTTCCTGACGCCCGTTTTGTCGCCGAGGCTCTGCCCATGCGCTTCCTGACCATCCTGCTGCTCCTCGCAGCCCCCGCAGCGGCCCAAACCAAGGCCGATTATGACGCCCAGGGCCGCCAGATCGGCCGGGCCGAGACGCGTGGCGATACCGAACGCCGCTACGACGCCCAGGGCCGCAGCGTGGGTCGCAGCGAACAGCGTGGCGACACGGTGCGCGACTACGACGCCCAGGGCCGCAGTGTCGGCCGCAGCGAAACCCGCGGCGACACCACGCGCCACTACGATTCGCAGGGCCGCAGTGTCGGCCGTAGCGAACAGCGCGGCGACACCACCCGCCACTATGATTCGCAGGGCCGCAGCACCGGGCGGTCCGAGACCTCCGGCGGCGTCACGCGCCACTATGATTCGCAGGGCCGCCAGATCGGCCGTACCGAGCAGCGGCGCTGAGGATCAGCGCGTCGCCTGTTCGAGAAACCGCAACAGCGCGGCCAGGTCTTCCGCATTGCCCACGGTCTGCACCGGCATCTTGGTGCCCGGCGTCACCTCATCCGGCCCGCGGGTGAACAGGTCTGCCACCGTCTCCCGATTCCAGGTGATGTCGCCGCGCGCCAGGCGCTCGGAATACTCATAGCCCGCCACGCTGCCCATGCGCCGGCCGAAGAGCCCGTGCAGATGGGGGCCGGCCATGTTGCCGCCCTCCGGCGTCAGGGCATGGCAGGCACTGCAGGCGCGGAAGACGCGCGCGCCATGGGGATCGAAGCCCGAAGCCGGCGCGGCCTCCATCTCTCCGCCCAAGGGGCCGCCCAGGGGGCCGCCCAGGGGGCCCATCGGGCGGCCCGTGGCGGCATCCCAGCGGCGCACGCGGCGATCCGCGCCACCGGTCCAGAGCGTCCGCCCATCCGGGGCGAAGGCGACGGACCAGACCGGCAGGCCGGGGCCTTCCAGCCTGTGCCGCAGCCGCCCCGTGGCCACATCCCACAGCGCCACGCTGCCACCGATGGACCCGGCCGCCAGCACGGCGCCATCCGGCGATGCCGCCAGCGCCACGATCGGGCGCGTGCCCGCCTGCAACTCCCGCACCCCGCCGTCAGCCGAGACAATCCGCACCACCCCATCCGCGCCGCCCGCCGCCAAAGCGCCGCCCGGCAGCAGGGCCAGGGTGTTCTGCGGCAGGCCGAATTCGGCCAGCGTCCGCGGTGGCTCGCCCTCCGGCCAGGCGCGCAGCGTGCCGTCGAAGCCCGCCGTCACCACCACCCCATCGGCGCCGAAGACCACCGCGTTCACATTACCCTGGTGGCCCTCCAGCACCCGGGGCGGCAGCCCGCCCGCCAGGTCCCAGACCCGCGCCGTGCCGTCCCACGCGGCGGAGGCGATCAGCGCGCCGGATGCGGCGAGGGCCACGATCGGCGCCCCATGCCCTTCCAGCACCCGCAGCGGCTGCGCGCCCGGGCGGGACGGCCAGAGGGCGACGCGCCCATCCTCCCCCGCGCTGGCGACCATGCCGCCGGGCAGCGCCGCCAGCGCATTCACCGCCCCCGCATGCCACCGCACCACCGCCCGCGCCCGGCCGCCGGCCGCATCCCACAGGATCATCGACTGGTCGAAGCCGGCGGAGGCCAGGGCGCCGTCCGCCGCCACCGCCAGCGCCCGCACCGGGCCGCCATGCACCGCTTCCTGAGCCTGGGCCTGGGCCTGGGCCTGGGCCTGGGCCGGGGCCTGGCGGAGAGGAAGCAGCAGGGACAGCAGGATCAGGATCGCGCGCATGCCGCAGGATTTGCCCAGCCACCGCGCCGCCGCAACCGCCGCGGCCGCGATTCCGCGCTTGCGCCGGTTTGTTGTGTAAATTAACTGTGAGCAATCCTTCATCCATGAAGGCTGGCCGGCGCCGGGAGCACGGCCAGGCCGCGGCGCCGGGGCACATCGGCTTGCGGCCTTCCCTCTCACGTCCAGGACAGGAACCAATCCCATGGCCACCACGGATACGCGGGCAACGGCCCTGAACCCCGAACGCATGACGCTGATGATCGGCATCGGCGCCGCCATCCTCGGCTACGTCATGCCCGCGGTGGTGTTCAAGGGCAGCGGGGATGTGGTGCATGACCTCTCGATGATCGAGAAGCTGCCGGTGCTTTCCGCCCTCGCCCTCGCGGCGCTGGTGGCTGCCATCGCGACGCGCTTCGTGCCGCAGTGGCAGCGCTGGGCCGAAAAGGCGACCGTCCTCGCCATCGTGGTGATCATCGCCTCGGCGGTCTGGGGCTTCGTGGCCTCGATCAGCGTCTTCTCCAGCCTGCGGCCGATGATCGTGGAGATCGCGGGCACCCGCAGTGTGCGCATCGACCCGGGCGCGGGCCACATCCCCATCCTGATCGGCGCGGCGCTGATGGCGTTCTCCCTGCGGATGCGCGGCAAGGCCGCCGCCAAGGGCTGACTGGCGGGGACTGACATCAGGCCCGCATCCACCCTACCCTGCCATCCTCGATGAGGGGATGGCAGGCATGGCTGGTTCGCAGGAAGTCTTCTGGGCGCGGTTGACCGCCGCCGAGATCCAGTCGCGGGCCACGCCCGCCACCATCGTCCTGATCCCCGTCGCCTCCATCGAACAGCACGGCCCGCATCTGGCCGTCGGCGTCGATACCGTGCTGGCCACCGCGGTGGCCGAACGCACCGCGCGGCGCCTGGCGGAAGCGGGCACGCCCGCATTGGTCACGCCCACCATCTGGAGCGGCCTCGCCGAGCACCACATGGCCTTCGGCGGCACGATGACGCTCGACCTCTCGACCTTCATGGCGCTGGTCGGCGGCATCGCGCGCAGCGTCGCGCGGCACGGCTTCCGGCGCATCGCGCTGGTCAACGGCCATGGCGGGAATACCGAGGCCATCGCGAGTTCGGCGATCGAGCTGACGCGGAATCTCGGCGTGCCGGTCGTCGGCCTGACCTACTGGCTGGCCAATGCCGACACCTTCGGCGCCATCCTCGAATCCCAGCCCAACGTCATGCATGCCTGCGAGGCCGAGACCTCCATGATGATGGCGCTGGCGCCGGATTGCGTGCGGGCGGACAGGATCGCCGAGGCCGTGCCCCGCAAATTCGCGCCCCCCGCGCCGCCCGGCTTCAAGCGCAGCCGCGGCTTCGACCAGATGACGGATACGGGCGTGATCGGTGATCCCCGCAGCGCCAGCGCGGCGAAGGGCGAGCGGCTGCTGGACGCCGCCGCTTCCCGCCTGGCGGAGGAATTCGCCAGGCCCGAGCTCTGGGCCTGAGGAGGCAGGCGGCTACAGCACGAGATCGGACGCCGCCAGCCGCCCCGCCGCCAGCCCGGCCAGCAGCAGCCCATCGCCACTGCCGAGGTCGATCCACAGCCCATCCGACAGCGCGGCCGCACTGGCGATCAGGGAGGAGGCGCTGCCCTGGAACCCGACCAGCACCAGCAGGTCGGTGCCCGGGGTGAAATCCTCGATCCGGTCCATGCCGTCGCCCCGGCGCAGCACGAAGGTATCGGCGCCCGTCCCGCCCAGCAGCGTGTCGTTGCCGCCGCGGCCTTCCAGCACGTCGTCGCCGCCACGACCTTCCAGGCGGTTCGCGCCCGCATGGCCGGTCATCAGGTTGCGCAGCGCATTGCCGATCCCGGTGGTGCCGGCTTCCAGCACCAGCGCCTCCACCTGGTCGGGCAGGGTGTAGGCGCCGGTGATGGCAGCCACGATCGTGTCGTTGCCCTGGCCCGTCAGTTCGACCACGAGGTCGCCGGCGTCATCGACGCGGTAGCGGTCGTCGCCGGTGCCGCCGCGCATCGTATCCGCGCCCACACCGCCATCCAGCACGTCATCGCCGGCACGCCCGTCCAGCAGGTCCCGCCCGGCACCGCCGGAAAGCTCGTTGATGACGTCATTGCCGAGCAGCGTATCCGCGCCGACGCCACCCGCCGCATTCTCGATCAGGGACGCGGTGTTGCCCTGGTAGAGCAGGGAGTTGAACACATTGGCGCGCGCCTGCGTCACCAGCCCTTCCCGGACATCGAGCACCGCGAGCTGGGCTGCGGACAGCACGCTCCAGCTGCCCGGCGCCAGGTCCGCCGCCACGCCATTCGCATAGGCCGAGAGGTCGTAGGTATCGATCCCGCCGCCATCCCAGATCGTCAGGAAGATGCGGTTGGCCGTGCCGCCGGCGCCACCGCCGGGGGCACCCTGGCCGACGCCGTCGATCACCGTCTCCCCGGTCTCGGGGTTCCAGAAGTAGCGGGTATTGCCGCTGCGCATCGTGTAGTCCGCGCCGTACAGCGCCTGCAGCGCCGCGATGTCCAGCATCATCCAGCCCTGCGGATAGTCGAAGGTGCCGTTGGTGTAGCCGGTGCTGGTCGTCAGCCCGCCATGGGACCGGTAGGACATGACGGTGAATTCCAGCATGTCGAATCCGGCCGGCATGGCGCCGAAGCCGTTCCAGCTTTCATGCGGGTGCTTCAGGCCGAGCGAATGGCCGAGTTCATGCACCGCGACCAGGAAGGCGTAGTTGCCGAGCTGCGGCGAATCGAAGGCGCTGCGGGAGCCGAACCAGACATCCCCGCCCTCCCGCCCATTCGGATAATAGGCCCAGGCGGTGGAGGGGGCGGAGGACCGGGCGATGCGGATATCGGCCGCCCAATCGGTCGTGCTTTCGACGATGGCCAGGTTGGTGAAGCCCGTGACCCAGGGGCCCGGGCTGCCAGGCCCGCCGGTGGCGTCGCCCAGCAGGATCTTGCGGACGGCGTCGCGCATGCTGCCGCCGATCGCCGCATAGCCGCGGATCGGTTCGTTGCTGCCGTAGAAGCTTTCGTAATCGCTCGGGCTGTCGGTGAAGGCGAAGCTGACGGGATCACCATCGCCCCAGGCGAAGCCGCTCAGCACCCCGTCCACGGCGGTGTTGCCCGACGTCGTCAGGTGCAACCGCGGGGCGGTGGGCAGTGGCGAATCCGCAGCGAGCCGCACGGCGACGGAAGGTCCGTCGTCGGCGGCCCCATTATGGGGCCAGCATAGCCAGCACATGGCCATGTTCCGGATTGGCCGGCGCATCGACACGCCGTGATCGTCCGGGCCGCTTTTGCGGCAGGACTTCACACGCGCGCCCGCCCTCCGCTTGTTGCGGGGCTTGGTCACGGGGCCCGCGCCGGCAGGCCCTGTGTCCCCCTTATCGCCGCTGCGGGTGAAGTCTTGGTGAACGACGCGCTCTTGTCATGGGATGGTGTGCGCCCGGTGATACCGGCGAGTGTTTTCAGCGACTCCGGGGACAGGCGTTTTCCCTGCCCGGGACGCGCATCCCCCCCGTTGTGCGACGCCGCCTTCCGCGCTACCGGAGGCGCCGCGACGGGATGGGGCGTCGCCAAGCGGTAAGGCAGCGGTTTTTGGTACCGCCATTCCCAGGTTCGAATCCTGGCGCCCCAACCAGTCCTTCTGATCGCCGTCGATCAGGCCGGCGCGCTGGCCTCAGCCGCCGCGATGCGACGGGTCCGCGCAATGACCGTGGTCGAAATCGGACAGCGTCTCGATGATGCGGCACTGGCCGATGACGCCGCCGGCGCAGCTCATCGCCAGCCGGTCCAGTTCCTGGCGCAGCGCCGCCAGGCGCCGGAGCCTTGCATCGATTTCCCGGATCTGGCCGATGGCCAGCGCATGGGCCTTGCCGCAATCGGCGTCGGGGTGGTCGGCCAGTTCCAGCAGCGCGCGGATCGCCTCGCTCTCGAAGCCCAGTTCCCGGGCGTGGCGGATGAAGCCGAGGCGCCGGAGATGGGCATCCCCGTAGACGCGGTGGCCGCCTTCCGTCCGCGCCGGCGACGGCAGCCAACCCTCCTGCTCATACCACCGGATCGTCGTGGGCTTCACGCCGGTGGCGCGTGCCAGGTCGCCGATCGAATAGGTCATGCTCATCCGCCTGCCGCCTCCGCCATCGCCCGGCCCTTGGCGGGCCGCGCGGCTGTTTCGACCGGGGTGGGGAAAGGGGCTTGAACCTCCAGTCGCTGGAAGTCCCATAACAGGGGCCGGACCAGCGGGCGAGCATCATGAACGCGGCAACGAGACTGACCTGGCGGGTGGAGGGCATGGATTGCGCCGCCTGCGTCGCCAAGGTGACGAGGGCGGTGGAGCGGCTGCCGGGGGTCTCGGCGGTCGAGGTCAACCTGATGGCCGAACGGCTGTCGCTGGACCTCGATGCCGCTGGGCAGGCGGAGGCCGTGGAGGCGCAGGTCACGGCGCTGGGCTATGGCATGACACGGGCCGATGGCGCGGCGGTGCCGGATGCCCGGACCGCGGATGCGCATGGCCACGGGCACGACCATGATGATCCCACGGATGCGGCCCGGCCCTGGTGGGCGACCCCCTGGTGGGCGACCGGCAAGGCGAAGCTGACCTGGCTGCTGGGGGCGCTGGTGATCGGCGCCTATGCGGCGTCGCTGGTGCTGCCGGCCGCGCTGACCTACCCGCTGTTCCTGGCCGCGACGGGCGTGGCCCTGGTGCCCTTCGGCCGGCGGGCCATCGCCCTTGCCCGCGCCGGCAGCCCCTTCAGCATCGAGACGCTGATGTGCACCGCCGCCATCGGCGCGGCCGTGATAGGCGCCGCCGCGGAAGCCGCCGTCGTCGTGCTGCTGTTTGCCCTGGGCGAGTTGCTGGAGAATGTGGCCGCCGGCCGCGCCCGCGCGGGAATCCAGGCACTGGCGCAACTGATGCCGCGGGTGGCGCTGCGGCTCCGCCCCGATGGCGGCACCGACCCGGTGGCGCCGGAACGCCTGGCGATCGGCGACCTGGTGCTGGTGCGCCCGGGCGACCGCGTGCCCTGCGACGGCGTCATCGAGGAAGGCGCCACCGCGCTGGATGAAAGCCCCGTGACCGGGGAAAGCGTGCCGGTCGCGCGCGGCCGGGGCGATGCGGTCATGGCCGGCGCGATCAACGGCGATGGCGCCATCCGCCTGCGCGTCACCCGCGCCGCGGCCGACAACACCATCGCCCGCATCATCCGCCTGGTGGAGGACGCGACGGCATCCCGCGCGCCGACGCAGCGCTTCATCGAGCGGTTCTCCGCATGGTGGACCCCGGGGGCGATGATCGTCTCCCTGCTGGTGATCCTGGTACCGCCCTTCGCGCTGGGCTGGGACTGGGCCACCAGCCTGTATCGCGGGCTTGCCGTGCTGCTGATCGCCTGCCCCTGCGCGCTGGTGATCTCCGTCCCCGCGGCCATGGCATCGGGCCTTTCGGCCGGGGCACGGCGGGGCCTGCTGGTGAAGGGGGGTGCCGCGCTGGAACGGATCGGCGCCGCGCGGATCGTGGCCTTCGACAAGACCGGCACCCTGACCGAGGGCCGCCCCCGCGTGACGGCGGTGCTGCCCGCGCCGGGCCGATCGGTGGATGAGGTGCTGGCCCTGGCGGCGGGGGCGGAGCAGGGATCGGCCCATCCCCTGGCCAAGGCGATCCTGGCGGCGGCGGCCCAGCGGGGCCTGTCGCCGCCGCGCGCCCGGGGCCAATCGGCCATCCCCGGCCGGGCCGTGGTCGGGACCGTCGCGGAACGGCGCATCAGCGTCGGCAGCCCGCGCCATGCGGCGGAAGCCGGTGTCGCGCTCGGCGACCTGGCCACCGACCTCGCGCTTCTGGAGGCGGAGGGCAGGACGGTCGCGGTGGTGCTGATCGACGACGCGCTGCTGGGCCTGGTCGCGCTGCGCGACGAACCGCGGGCGGATGCACGGGACGGCGTGGCCGCGCTGGCGGCACTCGGCCTGCGACCGGTGATGCTGACGGGCGACAATGCGCGCGCCGGCGGCGCCATCGCGGCCTCGCTCGGCCTGGCGGTGAAGGCGGAGCTGCTGCCCGGCGACAAGCTGCGGGAGATCGGCCGCCTGATGCAGGACGGCCCGGTTCTGATGGTAGGCGATGGCATCAATGACGCGCCGGCGCTGGCCGCCGCCAGCGTGGGCATCGCCATGGGCGGCGGGACCGATGTGGCGCTGGAGACGGCGGACGCCGCCGTGCTGAAGGACCGCGTGACGGGCGTGGCCGAACTCGTGTCCCTGTCGCGCGCCACCATGGCGAATGTGAAGCAGAACGTCGCGGTCGCCATCGGCCTGAAGGCCGTGTTCCTGGCCACGACGCTGGCGGGCATCACCGGGCTGTGGCCGGCGATCCTGGCCGATACGGGGGCGACGGTGCTGGTGACGCTGAACGCGCTGCGGCTGCTGCGCTGGGCGCCGCGGTAGGGACGCCTATTGGCTGGCCCAGACGATGCGGTGCATCCAGGCGAGTTCCGACAGGTCGAAGCTGTAATTGGGGTGGGCGGGGTTCAGGCTGGCCAGTTCCACGCGGCGGGCGGATTGGCGCAGCAGTTGCTTGGCCATCACCTCCCCCGCCCTGGTGCGGACCACCACGCGGTCCCCGCGGCGAACGGGCGCGCCGGGGGAGACGATGACGACATCGCCGTCCCGGAAGACCGGCTCCATGCTCTCCCCGCTGATTTCGAGGGCATAGGCATTGGGGTCGGGAACGTCGGGGACCGAGATCTCGTCCCAGCCGCCGCCGACGGGGTAGCCGCCATCGTCGAAATAGCCCTCCCCCCCCGCCTGGGCCAGGCCGATCAGGGGGATGCGCCGCGCGCTGATGGTGCGGTTGCGCGGCAGGGCGGGCGCGCCGGTGACGAGGGAGGCGAAGGCCTCCATCCCCGTCCCCGTGGCGTGCAGGACCTTGGCGACGCTTTCGGTGGAAGGCCAGCGCGCCCTTCCATCGGCGCCGGTGCGCTTCGACGGGTTGAAGGCCGTCGCGTCCAGCCCCGCACGGCGCGCCAGGCCGGAGGCCGAGAGCCCGTGTTCGGCGGCCAGGGCATCGAGCGCCCGCCAGATATCCTCGTGCCGCATCGCAGCCCGTCCCTCATGCGAATCGAGACCCGGATATGGGGATTCGATCTGGGCATCACATCCTAGGTTTCGAGTCGCGAATCAATAGGACAAACATCCTTGCAACCCAGGATAGAACAGCCTAGAAGGGGTTTGTTCCTGTTTTGTTCGGGAACGGACGAGGAAGGACCCTTCGAGATGGCTTTCATCACCAGCCGCGCCCCTGTCCTGGCCAGCATGGCGCGCGCCGAGCCCTTCACCTGCGCCGAGGATGCCTGGTTCTGGACCATGGCGGCGCTGACCGCGCGGCGGGATGGCGCCCGGCTGGGCGCCGGCCGCGGCACGGTGGTGCGGCCCTGCGAGCCCGATGACGTGGTGAAGGTGCTGGACCGGCTGTATCGCCAGCGGCGGATCGACCTGGCGCATGCGCGCATCCTGCGCATCTGGGGGGAGCGCGGCGACCAGCCCAGCGCGCGCATCCCGCAGGAGGCGGGCGACCTGCGCCTGTGGCGGGAAGCGATGGAGCGGCTGGATTTCCCGCTGCGGGCGAAGGGGATCGTCGCCGGACCGGCGCGGGGAATGGACATCGGACCGGCGCAGGGAATGGACATCGGACCGGCGCGGGGCATGGATCCCGGGCCGGCGCGGGGGATGACGCTGCCGGAGGAACCCGCTTCGCGCGGGGGCGCGGAGATCCTGCCCTTCCCGGGGCGCACTCGATGAAGGCGCGGCTGGCGCATCGCCGGACGCTCGCGGCCGATCCGGCCGGCCAGGGCGTCTGGATCGCCTTCGGCGGCGTGGCGGACCAGCCCTGGCTGCGGCTGCTGCGGCCGGGCTTCCGCCACTGCTTCGCCGCGCTGTCTGACGAGGCCGGCTGGACCGTGCTGGAACCGCTGTCAGGGCGCCTGATGGTGGCCAGGCTGCCGGTGGCGGCGGGCTTCGACCTGCCGGGCTTCTACCGGCGGGCGGGGCTGCGCGTGCTCGGCCCCTTCCTGCCGGGCGAAGCCGTGGCCAGGCTCGGCCCCGCGCTGATGCCCTTCACCTGCGTGTCGCTCTGCCGGGCCCTGCTGGGGCCTGGCGCGCCCTTCGCGGTGACGCCCTTCGGGCTGTTCCGCGCGCTGGGTGGGCAGGTGGCGGAAGTGGCGCCGCGCAGAATCTTTGGTGAAATAGGAATTAATTCTTGACGCGACCCTGAAGGGCCGCTACACAGGCCAGGCCACGGGGCGAGTTGCGCCCGATGGCATCTCCCTCCGGTCCCTGCCTTGGGCCCGTCCGGTTCGCCGGACGGGCCCATTTCTTTGGCGGGCGGCCCGGACCCTTTCACCGATCAAGCCGAAGGAAGCGCGCATGGGTGGCCTGATCAGGGCGCCGAAGCCGAAGGCGCCCGCCGTCGATTCCACTGCGGCCAACGTCCAGGCGCAGGCCGATGCCAACGCCGCCGCGGCGGCGAATGCCGACACCGCCGCCCGCGAAGCCCGCCAGAAGGCGCTGGACCGCGCCCGGCGGGGCCTGGCGGGCACGGTCGCGACATCCCCGCGGGGCGTGCTGGACCCGACGCCGGCCTTCGCCGCGCGCAAGAGCCTGCTGGGCGAATGAGGGCGATGATGACACCCGAGGACATCCTGGCCCGCCACGCCCGCGCCACCGCCCGCCGCCGCCCGCTGGAGGGGCAGTGGCAGGATTGCTACGACGTGGCCCTGCCCGCGCCCAACGCCGCGCCGCTGTTCGATGCGACGGCGGCCGATGCGGCGGAACAGCTCGCCGCCTCGCTGCTCGCTGAACTGGTGCCGCCGTGGTCGCGCTGGTTCGGCCTGGCGCCGGCCCGCAAGCTGGCCGACAGCGCCGCCGCGCAGCAGGTCGCGAAGACACTGGAGGAGGCGGCGGAGACGCTGCAGGGGCATCTCGACCGCTCCAACTTCGCGCTGGAGATCCACCAGGCCTTCCTCGACCTGGTCGTGACCGGCACCGGCCTGCTGCTGGTGGAGGAAGCGCCGGTGGGCGAGGCCTCCGCGCTGCGCTTCTCCGCCGTGCCGATGCGCGACGCGGTGCTGGAGGAGGGCGTGTCCGGCCGGCTCGATACCGTGTTCCGGTCGATGCGGCTGACGGCGGCGGAGATCAAGGCGCGCTGGCCCGCGGCGATGATCGAGGAGCGCCGCCGGGGCGAGGATGAAACCCCGCCGAAGCTGCGGGTGGTGGAAGCCGCCTGGCCGGATGCACGCGCCGGCCACCGCCTGGCCGTGGTGGCGGAGGAGGAGGACGGCACGTCCCGGCTGCTGGCCGAGGGACGCTTCGCCGAAAGCCCCTTCATCGCCTTCCGCTGGCTGAAGGTGCCGGGCGAGACCTATGGCCGCGGCCCCGTCGCCAAGGCGCTGCCCGACATCCGCACCGCCAACAAGGTGGTGGAGCTGGTGCTGAAGAACGCCTCCATCGCCGCCACCGGCATCTGGCAGGCGGAAGACGATGGCGTGCTGAACCCCGCCACCGTGCGGCTCGTGCCGGGCGCCATCATCCCGAAGGCGCCGGGTTCATCGGGCCTGACGCCGCTGGCCGCACCAGGCAATTTCGACGTCTCCCAGCTCGTGCTGAACGACCTGCGGGCGCGGATCCGCACGGCGCTGCTGGCCGACCGGATCGCGGCGGCGGAGAAGCCGGGCATGACGGCGACGGAGGTGCTCGAACGCAGCGCGCAGAGTGCCAGGCTGCTCGGCGCCACCTATGGCCGCCTGCAGGCGGAGCTGCTGACGCCGCTGGTGGCGCGCTGCCTGGCCGTGCTGCGGCGGCGGGGCGAGATCCCCGCACTGCTGCCCGATGGGCAGGAAGCGCGGCTGACCTACGCCTCGCCACTCGCCCGCGTGCAGGCCCGTGCGGATGCGGCGGATACGCTGCTGTTCCTGCAGGCCGCGGCGGCGCTGGGGCCGGAGGCGCGCGCCACGCTCGATGCGCCGGCGGCCGCGCGCTGGCTGGCCCGAACGCTGGGCGCGCCGCCGGAAATCCTGCGGCCCGCCGATGCGACCCTCGCCCAACCCCAGACCCAGGAGTGAGCCCCGGCATGCCCGAGGATCTTCTCGAGACCGCCCTGAAGCCGGACACGGCCGCGGGCCGCACGACCCGACCGGCCGAAATCCCGGAGAAGTTCTGGGACGAGGCCGCCGGCGCGCTGCGCGTCGATGCGCTGCTGAAATCCTACCTGGAACTGGAACGCCGCATGTCCCAGCGCCAGGGCCCGCCCGGCGATGACGCGCCGGAGGAGGAGCGGCTGCGCTGGCGCCGGCTGCTGGGCATTCCCGACAGCCCGGATGGCTACGAGATAGCGCCGCTGAACGAGGTGGTGTCGCCCGATCCGGCGGTGAACGCGAAGCTGCACGAGGCCGGCTTCACGCCGCGCCAGGTGCAGCTGGTCTATGACCTGGCCGCGGAACGGCTTCTGCCGCTGATCGCCGAGGCCGCCGCGGATTTCGAAGCCGCCCGCCAGGTGGAGAAGCTGCAGGCGCATTTCGGCGGCGAGGAACGCTTCCGCCGCATCGCCGGCCAGCTTTCCGCCTGGGGCCGCGCCAATCTGCCGGAGGCGGTCTTCACCGCGCTGTCCAGCACGGCGGAGGGCGTCGTCGCGCTGCACCGCATGATGGAAGGCAAGGAACCGGCCCTGGCGCGCGATGCGCAGGCGGAATCGACGCCGGATGAGGGGGAACTGCGCCGGATGATGCGCGACCCCCGCTACTGGCGGACGCGGGAGCCCGATTTCGTGAAGCGCGTGACGGACGGGTTCCGGCGCCTCGTCGGCGAATAGCCGACGGGTTCACGTGCATCATCGGCGAATAGCCGATG
>NZ_JBHYGL010000006.1:29290-154735 GCF_051859025.1 Falsiroseomonas sp.
GGTTCACGCGCATCATCGGCGAATAGCCGATGGGTTCACGCGCATCATCGGCGAATAGCCGATGGGTTCACGCGCATCATCGGCGAACGACCCTGATCCGCCGCTGAGATCCGGCCAGGCGCCCGCTGCATCGCAGCGCGTGGCGCCGGCCGGCGCCGCCGCGCCCCATCCCCCGGGCGCGGCGCAGGCGGGGCGGATGGCGCGGGCCCGAAGGGTCCCCATCCGCCCCGCCCCCCCTTGCCGCAAGCAACCCGCGCAAGCGGGCCTGCGGAGCCATGCCGTGGCGCCGGCCCCAGGGGCAATCCCCCCGGGGGCAACCGGCGGCCCGGCCCCTTCCCCGCACCCCATCACGAAGGAGGGCCACGATGCCCGCCAGCACCCAGATCGACGCCGTCTTCGCCGTCCAGTTCCAGGCCGAGGTGAAGGAGGCCTATCAGCGCCAGGGCAGCAAGCTGCGCCCGCTGGTCCGTTCCAAATCCGGCGTGACCGGTTCCAGCACCTTCTTCCCGAAGGTCGGCAAGGGCATCGCCGCGGCGAAGACGCGCAACGGCGCCGTCCCCGTCATGAACCTGGAACACGCGCAGGTGGAATGCGTGCTGCAGGACTACTATGCCGGCGACTGGATCGACCGGCTGGACGAGCTGAAGACGAACATCGACGAACGCACCGTCGTCGCCAATGCGGGCGCCTATGCGCTGGGCCGCAAGACGGACGAACTCATCATCGCGGCGCTCGATGCCGGTACGCGGGAAGCGATCGGCACCGCCGCCGGCACGACGGACAGCGACGGCCTGACCAAGGCGAAGGTGCTGCTGGCGTTCGAGATGATGGGCGCGGCCGATGTGCCGGATGATGGCGGCCGCGTCGCCGTCGTCGGCTGGAAGCAGTGGAGCCAGCTGCTGGCGATCGAGGAATTCGCCTCCTCCCAGTATGTCGGCGACGAAGCGCTGCCCTGGAAGGGCAGCCAGGCGAAGCGCTGGCTCGGCGCGCTGTGGATGCCGCATTCCGGCCTGACCAAGTCCGGCGCGCTGCGCTACTGCTACTTCTTCCACCGCACCGCCATCGGCCATGCCGCGGCGGCGGAAGTGCAGACCGACGTCACCTGGCATGGCGACCGCGCCGCGCATTTCGTCGCCAACATGATGAGCCAGGGCGCCGTGCTGGTCGATGACATGGGCGTCGTGCGGATGCGCGCAGCGGAATAAGGCTGCGGATGCGCGCGGCGGAATAAGGCTGCGCATGCGCGCGGCTGAATAAGGCCAGGCTCGTCGCCACCACCCAGGGCGGCCCTCTGCTGAAGGGGGCCGCCCAACCTCCCGCGAATGGACATGACAACCATGGCACTCACCGCGCTCGCGCTGTGCTCGCGCGCCCTGCTGCGCCTTGGCGCGCAGCCCGTCGCCTCACTCGATGAGGGGACGGCGGAGGCGGAGGTGGCGGCGAATCTGTACGCGCCGGTGCGCGATGCGCTGCTCTCCGCCCATCCCTGGTCCTTCGCCACGGGCCAGTCTTCCCTGCCGCGCCTGGCGGCCGTGCCGCAGGCGGACATGGCGCATGCCTTCCAGCTGCCGCCGGGCTTCCTGCGCGCGCTGTCCGCCGGCAGCGGCGGGCGCGGGCGCGGCACGCCCTACCGGCTGCATGAGGACAGGCTGCATGCCGATGCGGAACAGGTCGTGCTGACCTACATCTTCCGCGCCGATGAAAGCGCCTTCCCGCCCTTCTTCGCGCAGGCCCTGGTGGCCCGCCTGGCGGCTGAATTCTGCCTGCCTCTGACGGAAAGCGCTTCGCGGGCGGAGATGCTGTTCCGCCTGGCGGAGACGGAGCTGCGCGGCGCGCGGCAGATCGACAGCCAGCAGGACACGCCGCGGGCGATCGAGGATTTCCCGCTGGTCTCGGTGCGGGGCTGATCGCATGACCATCGCCACGCGACGCACCAAATCCTCCTTCACCGCCGGGGAACTCGCGCCCAACCTGTTCGGCCGCGCCGACCTGCGGGCCTTCGAGAACGGCGCGCGGCGGCTGCGCAATGTCGTCATCCAGCCCACGGGCGGCGTCGCGCGGCGGCCGGGGCTGCTGCATGTGGCATCCCTGCCCGGGCCGGCGCGCCTGATCCCCTTCGAATTCAACACGGAGCAGACCTACCTGCTGGTGCTGACCGAGGGGCAGCTGCATGTCTTCCTGGGCGATGCCGCGGTAGCGAGCCTGCCGGCGCCCTGGTCCACCGGCATGCAGGGCCAGGTTTCCTTCACGCAGAGCGCCGACACGCTGCTGCTGTTCCACCCCGATGTCGCGCCGCAGCGCCTGACGCGGAGCAGCCATACCAGCTGGACGCTGACGCCCTTCGTCTTCGATGCCGCGCCGGTCTACAATTTCCGTCCCGGCGTCACGCTCGCGGCATCGGCCACCACCGGCACCATCACGCTGACAGCTTCCGCCGACGTCTTCTCCTCCGGCCATGTGACGGCGCCCTTCCGCATCGCGGGCCTCACCGTCGCCATCACAGCGGTGGCGAATGCGCGATCGGCGACGGGCATCGTCAACGGCACGCTGCCCGGCACCGCGCCGACCACGGATTGGGCGGAGCCCGCCTTCAGCGGCGTCCGCGGCTATCCCGTCTCCGCCTGCTTCCACCAGGATCGCCTGGTGCTCGGCGGGTCGCGGGACCTGCCGAACCGGCTGTGGCTGTCACGCACCGGCGACATCGGCAATTTCGACAACGGCACCGGGCTCGATGACCAGGCGATCGAATTCGCGCTGGTGTCGGACCAGGTGAATGCGATCCGCGCCGTCTTCTCCGGCCGCCACCTGCAGGTCTTCACCTCCGGCGCCGAATGGATGGTGACGGGCGATCCGCTGACGCCGTCCTCCATCCAGCTGCATCGCCAGACGCGCGTCGGCAGCCTGGTGGACCGGCAGGTGCCGCCGGTGGATGTGGATGGCGCCACGCTGTTCGTCGCGCGGTCCGGCCAGGCAGTGCATGAATTCACCTATACCGACGTCGCCGACGTGTACCAGGCGAATGACCTGGCGCTGGTGGCGCGGCACCTGATCCAGCAGCCCGTCTCCATGGCCTATGACCAGACCATGCGGCTGCTGCATGTGGTGATGGCCGATGGGTCGATCGCGACGCTGACGCTCTATCGCGCGGAACAGGTGACGGCCTGGACGCGGCTCGACACCGCAGGCCGCTTCAAGGCAGTGGCGGAGACCGAGGGCCGCGTCTTCGCCGTGGTGGAGCGGAATGGCTGGCATCGGCTGGAACGCTTCGACACGGCGCTCGGCCTCGATGCCGCGCTGTCCGGCACCAGCGCCACGGAACAGGATGTGTGGTCCGGGCTCGGCCACCTCGACGGATCGGTGGTCAGCGTCATGGCGGATGGGGCGCCGCGCGGGGCCATGACCGTAGCCGGCGGCGCCGTCACGCTGGACCCGCCGGCGCGCGCGGTGCAGGTCGGGCTGCCCTTCCGCCATGTGGTGGAACCGCTGCCGACGGGCCTGTCCGGTGCCGGTGGTGCCGCATCCGCGCCGCTCCGCCTGGTCTCCGCCACCTTCCGGGTCATGGAGACGCCGGCGCTGGAGGTCGACCTCGGCCGCGGCGTGCAGCCCGTGCCCTTCCGGCGGCTGGACACGGCGCTGCTGGATGCCGCGCCCGCGCCCTTCACCGGCGATGTCACGCTACGCGCCCTCGGCTGGCGGCGCGACGCGATGGCGCCGCTGTGGCGGGTGGAAGGCGAGACGCCGCTGCCGCTGACCCTGCTTTCCGTCACCACCGACATGAGGATGACCGACTGATGGCGCAACTCGCCCCCATCGCGACTGCCCTCGGCGCGGGCGCCTCGCTGTATTCCACGGTGCGCCAGGCCCAGACGCAGTCCGGCAACGCCAGGGCCCAGGCCGCCGCCGCGCAGCAGCAGGAAGCCGCGCGGCAGCAGCAGCTGGCCGCGCAGCAGGCAGCGGAATCGCGGGCGCGCGAGGCACGCCTAGCCGGCACCACCGCCGCCGCCCGCGCGCGGCTCGCGGCCAGTGGCGTCTCGCCGGATGAAGGCTCCGCCGCCGCGCTGACGGCCGGGCTGGAACGCGATGCCGCCGCGGCGCAGGCGGACAGCGACCAGGTCTTCGCCGCCCGGCTTTCCGCCGGGCGGCGCAGCCTGCTGAACGATGACGGTTCGCTGACCACCTGGCTGCGCGCAGGCAGCAGCTTCGGCAATTCGCTGCGCAACCTGCTGGATTGATGACCCGTCGCCGCGCGCTGGCCGCGCGGCCCTTCCCTGCCCCCCTTTCCTGGAGCCCACGATGGCCGAGCACATCCGCATCGGCGACGTCGCGCCGCGCGTGCAATACGTGGGCGATGGCGCGCGCAGCGACTTCACCTTCCCCTTTCCCATCTTCCTCGCGGAGGAGCTGGAAGTCCGCGTCGACGGCATCGTCCTCGGCAGCGGCTTCACCGTTGCCGGCGCCGGGCAATCCGATGGCGGCACCGTCACGCTGCCATCGCCGCCCGCCACCGGCAGCACGGTCACGCTGCGCCGCCGCATCAAGGTCGAACGCACCTCCGACTTCCAGGACAATGGCGTGCTGCGCGCGCGCACCCTGAACGATGAGCTGGATCGCGTGGTGGCCGCGCTGCAGGAGCAGCGGGAGGAGCTGGCCTCCACCCTGCGGCGGGACCCCGCCGATCTCGGCGGCGACATGACGCTTCCGATGCGGACCGCGCGCGCCAACCGGCTGCTCGGCTTCGACAGCGTGGGCGACATCGTGGTGGTGCCGCGCGATTCCGGCCTGCTGACGGCGCCCTTCCCCGGCGCCGTGCCCCATACGGTGGAGGACAAGCTGGCGGAGACGCTGAGCGCGCGCGACTTCGGCGCGACCGGCGATGGCGTGACGGATGATGGCCCCGCCCTGCAGGCCGCGATGAACGCCGCCGCCGCATCCGGCAAGGTGCTGACGATCGGCGAGGGTTCCTTCCGCACGCTGCAGCCCCTGACTCTGCCGGGCGCCGCGGCGGGCCTCACCATGCGCGGCCGGATCGTCTATGCGGGCCCCGGCGGCCAGGTGGCGCTGACCATTGGCGATGGCGGCGCCACGCGCAACGCCAACAAGTTCCACAGCGGCATCGCCGTGTTCCGCGCCACCACCAGCGACTGGATGGATGAGGGCGATATCGGCGTGGTCATGCGCAACCACGATGCCTCCCTCATCGAGGTCCGGGAGATCACGGGCTTCACCATCGGCCTGCGGACCCTGGGCGTCGAGCGTGGGTTCGAGGATTCCACCCTGATCCTCGGCCGCTTCGTGAACAACAAGATCGGGCTCGACATCCGGGCCGAGACGGCGGCGGCGTGGAACACCTCCATCCGCTACTATGGCGGGCACTTCGCCGTGGGCTCCACCGTGTACACGGACAAGGACCGCTTCGGCATCCGCCTGTCCGCCGAGCCCGGCGCCTATGTCGCGCATAACCGCCATCTGTTCGACGGCCCCAATTTCGAGCTGAATTCGCGCACGATCCCGGCCACCGGCATCCCCTTCCTGTGCGAGGTGAACAGCCGCGCCATCATCGCGCGCTGCGTCCGCATGGAAGGCTGCGACGCCATCGTGGCCCGCCACACCGCCGGCGCGCAGGACCACCTGTATGAGGTGGCCTGGGCCAGCCAGGGCTATGCGATCGAGATCGAGCACACGGCAACGGCCACGCGGCTCGGCGGTACGGTGCAGGCGCTGCACCAGGCGCTGCCGAACCGGGAAGCGACGCGAGAGGTGGCGGCGGTGCCGTCGCTGCGGGCCGCCGCCATCCGCTGGAACGCGACGGAGACGGGGTTCGAACAGCTTGCCTGCCTGTCCACCAGCGTGTCCGGCAGCCCGACCTCCCTGCCGCAATTCGCCTTCCCGGCCCTCGATTCCTACACGCTGACCAGCCGTGGCGTGGTGCTGACGGGCGGGCGCGGCCTGGGCTTCGTGGTGGATACGTCCCGCTGCAAGGATTTCGCCCTGACGGTGGATGCGGATTCCCCGCGCCTCATCGTCATGGCTTTCGATGCCAGCTGGAACCTGCTGACGGATGCCGCCGGCACCATGGTGATGGCATCGGGCCAATCGATGGTCTGGAACGCCACCGCGCGCTGGTGGCAGGGATCGGCGGACATGGATGATGAGGGGCTGACGCGGCTGCAGGCCGTGCGCCTGGCGCCGCAGGTGGCCACCGCCATCATCGGCGTCGCCCGCATCACGGCGGATTACGAATTGCGTGCCATGCGCCTGCATTGCGATCCGCGCCACGCGCCGCCGCTGCTGTTCGGGCTGCCGGACCTGCGCATCGGCGTGCGGGAGTTGATCGCGGAGCAGGCCTGGGATCCGGCCTCCATCGCCGCCGGCGCCAGCGCGCAGACCAGCGTCACCGTCGCCGGCGCCAGGGCCGGGGATTTCGTGCAGGCCTCCTTCTCCCTCGCCACCTCCGGCTGCGTCTTCCTGGCGCAGATCGGGGCGCAGGACACGGTGACGGTCACGGTCTGGAACCGGTCCGGCGCGGCGGTGGACCTCAACCCCGGCACGGTGCGCGTGCGGGTGGTGAAGGCATGAGCAGGCCTACCGCCACGACCCGCCGCAAGGCGCCCGGCGTGCCGCGCGCCAAGCTCGCCGCCGTGCTGGATCGCGTCGCGGAGGAATACGCGCATTTCGTCAGCGACCCGCCGCTGGAGGATGTGCCGCCGGATCCCAAGAACTTCGCCGCCCGGCAATCCGCCGCCCGCGCGGCGCTGGCGCATATCAGCGAACTCGCCGCCCTGGCCGCGGGGGATGCGGAGGCGCCGGAGGAGACGGTGGACGACATCCTCGCCAAGGCGCGCGCCACCATCGCGCGGGAAGGCGATGCCGATGCGCCGCCGCCGGCGGATGGCCCGGCCGATGACAGGGAGGAGGAGGCTTGAGCCCACGCCCCGCCGACCTCGTCGAATTCGCCTGGATCTGGAACCAGGCCAGCGGCCTCGGCACCCCCCCCTTGCACCGGCGCGTGCTGCGCTGGCTGCAGGCGCGGGAGGAAGCCGGGGATCGGCGGCTGCTGCTGATGGCCTTCCGCGGCTTCGGCAAATCCACGCTCATCGGCCTCTACTGCGCGTGGCGCCTGTATCGCGCGCCGGAGACGCGAATCCTGGTGGTGGCGGCGGACCATGCGCTGGCGACGAAGATGGTGGCGAATGTCCGCCGCATCCTCGGCCGCCACCCGCTGTGTTCCGCGCTGCTGCCCGGGCATGGGGAGGGGTCCTGGGCGTCGGATCGCTTCACGGTGGCGCGGCCTGGCGTGCTGCGCGATGCCTCCATGATCGCGGCGGGCATCGGCGGCAACATCACCGGCGCGCGGGCCGACCTCATCATCGGCGACGATGTCGAGGTCGCCGGCAATTGCGACACGCCAGCGAAGCGGGAGGAGCTGCGGGAAAGGCTGACGGAGGCCGAATTCGTCCTCGTTCCCGGCGGCAGCATCCTGTTCGTCGGCACGCCGCATGCGGAGGACAGCCTCTATGCGGAAGGGGAGGACGCCTTTCTCTCGGGCTACCGGCGCCTGGCGCTGCCGCTGCTGGACGGCGAGGGGCGCAGCACCTGGCCTGAACGCTTCGGGGATGCCGCCGTGGCGGCGCTGCGCGACCGCGTCGGCCCGCTGGCCTTCCGCCGGCAGATGATGCTGGAACCCGTGCCGATGGGGGCCGCGCGGCTCGATCCCGCCGCGCTGTCCCGCTACGGCGCGGAGATCGACTACCGGGAGGCCAATGGGCGCGGCGTGCTGTCCCTGATGGGCACGCGCCTCGTCTCCGGCGGCGGCTGGTGGGACCCGGCCTATGGCCGCCCCGGCAGCGGCGATGCCAGCGTGCTGGCGGCCACCTTCAGCGATGCGGAAGGCCGCCACTACCTCCACCGCGTCGCCTACCTGCTGCACGACCCGGAGGCGGAGGAGGACGCCGCCACCCAGCAATGCCGCGCCGTGGCGGCGCTGGCGCGGGAGCTGATGCTGCCGGTGGTGCGGGTGGAGACGAATGGCCTCGGCCGCTTCCTGCCCGGATTGCTGCGGCGGGAGATGGCGCGGGTCGGTGCCGCCTGCACGGTGACGGAGGTCGCCAGCCGCCGCGCCAAATCCGACCGCATCCTGGCGGCGCTGGACCCGGTGCTGGCGGCCAGGCGCCTGTCCGCCCATGACAGCGTGCTGCGCGGCCGCTTCGTGCGGGAGATGGCGGAATGGCGCCCGGATACGCCGGGGCTGCACGATGACGCGCTGGATGCCGTCGCGGGCTGCCTGCTGGCCGAACCGGTGCGCCTGCCCTTCACGCCGCCGGCGCCGCGCATGGCGCTGCCCTGGCGCGGCATGTGACGGTCACGCCCGCTTGCGGGCGATCTCCGTCCCATGCCGGTCGAGACCGGCTTCCGTCGCCTCGAACCGCCCATCCGGGCGGCTCCGCGCCAGGCCCATGCCGGCCAGCCTCTGCAGGCAGGGGCCGTCCTTCAGCCCGTCAGGGCGCCCATGCGGCCGCACCAGCGTCAGCCGGTGCAGCGCCGATCGGCAGCAGGTCTCCAGGTAAGGCTCGTTCCACATCGGTCCGCGCGACGCATCCCCCGCCGCGCGGCCTTTCCGCGCGGCCCCCCGAGGGTGGTTCCGCCGCCGCTTCCCTTCAAGGAGTGCCCCCATGATCCCCGAGATCCCGCCCCAGTTGCTGGCCGCGGCCTCTGATGCGCCGCTCGCCTTGCTGATGCTCTGGATGGTCCATGTCCTGCGCCGGGACCTGATGGCGCGGCCGGAACCGCCCGCGGCCCCGGCCCCGCCCGTATCCTCCGCCCGCGACGACCTGGCCGAGTTCAAGCTGGAGGTCGCGCGCACCTATGTGCCCCTCTCCCTCATCCGGGACCTCGATTCGCGCCTGTCGCTCCACCTGGTCCGCATCGAGGAGAAGCTGGACGAGGTGAGCCGCGCCGCGACGGCCGCGGCCGCCATCTCCGGCCAGGTCGTCACGCAGCGCAAGGTCGGCTTCTCCGCCCGCGCCGAGGGGGAGACGAGGGCATGAGCGCGACGCTTGATCGCGCGGCGACGCCCGCGGGGCTGACGGTGCTGGCGCTGACGCTCTGGGGCGAGGCCGCCGGCCGGCCGGTGCGGGGGATGGAGGGCGTCGCCGCGGTGGTGATGAACCGCCTGCGCCTGTCTACCCTGCCCGACGGGCCGAAGCACCTCGGCACCGGCATCGGCGCCATCTGCCGCGCGCCCTTCCAGTTCGCCTGCTGGCATCCCCGCCATCCCCGGCGGGGCGCCATGGCGGACCCGGCGACGCGGGAGGATCCGGCCTTCGCCATCTGCCAGCGCATCGCCGCCCGGGCGCTGTCCGGCGCCCTGCCGGACCCGACAAGGGGAGCCACCCACTACCATGCGGCCGACACCCTGCCCCGCTGGGCTGTCGGCCAGGTGCCGGTGGCGGAAGCGGGCGGGCTTGTCTTCTACCGGCTGCTCGGCTGATACGCTGCACCCCGAAGCAGGGGCCGGCGCATGGAAGACCGCATCTACACGATGGTGAGGGAAGCCGATTGGCGCGCGGCGGAGGCCGCCGGCGCCTATGCCGGCAGCGCGCATGACCAGCGCGATGGCTTCCTGCACTTCTCCACCGCCGCCCAGCTTCGCGCGAGCGCGGCGAAGCACCGCGCTGGCGTGGCGGATCTCTGGCTGGTGGAGGCCGATGCGGCGCGGCTCGGCGATGCGCTGAAATGGGAACCGGCTTCCGGCGGCAGTCGCCCCGGCCTGTTCCCGCATCTTTATTCAGCGCTGCCGCTATCCGCCGTGCTGTCCGTGACGCGGCTGCCGCTGCTCACGGACGGCACGCATCACTTTCCCGCGATGATCCCCTGAACCGGGCCGGCTGGCCGGGCCGAAGCCCAGTCACCGAAGCCCGGTCACCGAAGCAGTTTCAGCCGCAGCGCGACGTCGCGATCCGGCAGGACACGCCGGCGGCCAGGCGGCCGGAACAGTCCCGCAGCGCGGCGAATTCGGCCGACGTCTCATCCTGCCCCGACCCCGTGCCGTAATGGTGGATCGTGAAGGTCCGGGGGTCCGAGGTGATGACCAGGCCATTGGCCCGGATGCCGAAGGCAACCGCCAGGCACCGGTCCGCCGTCTCCGCCAGCAGGCGGCAGGGATTGTTGTTGTTGCGGCGGAAGCATTCCGTCTCCGCGCCCCGATGCGCCGCCATGCGTTCCTGCGGCATGGAAACCGAGAGGCCGCGGCCGGGCAGCGGCGCGGCATAGGCGACGATGCTGCGCCCTGTCGCCGCGGCGGCGCGCTGCGGCATCGCGGATGGCACGCCGGCCGCCAGGCCGGCCCCCGCGGCGGCGCCCGCTGCCACGCGCGCCGAACCGGGCGCCGTGGAACTCCCCGGGGCGCCACCCGTCGTGCCACGGCCCGTGGCTTCCGGCGTGCCGCGCTGGTTCTGCCGTGACAGATGCCGTTCCCCCGCCGCGCAGCGGACCAGGCAGGCCTGCACGGGTTGCGGGTTCATCGCGCGGTCGGGCATCCGGGCATCGCATTGCCGGCGGCACGACATGCTGTCCACGGGCTTGTTTGCCTGGCTGGACTGCGCCGAGGCCTGTATCGGCATCCCCGCAGCCATCATCGTCAGAAGAAACGCGGAGAGCCGGACCCAGCCGACTCGTTCCGAAGTAACCATCCCTGGATCGCCTCGAAGAAACCGCCGGCGCGCGTTACATCTTGTATACACACCGCTGACGCGAGGTTAACCCGGCGCAGGGCGCCCGACCAGCCCTTCGATGACGAAACGGTCCGGTCCTTCCCCGACCTCAATCCGCCTTCGCGCCGCTGCGTCGCACCGCCTCCGCCCAGCGCCTGCGTTCCGCGGCCAGGAAGGCATCGAGGCTGCGATCCCCCAGCGCGACGGGGTCCGCGCTGCGGGCGCGCATCAGCGCCTTGTAGCTGTCGGAGGCCGTGACCTCCGCCACCGCCGCCGCCAGGCGCGCCACAACCGGGGCGGGTGTCGCCACCGGCGCGAACAGGCCGAACCAGTTCGGCGCGTCCAGGCTGGCGAAGCCTGCCTCCACCAGGCTCGGCACTGCCGGCAGTTCCGCCGCCCGGCCCCGTGTCGCGATGCCGACGATGCGCGCCTGGCCGCCCTGGTGCAGCGGCAGCGCCGTTGTCAGCGCATCGAACATCATCGCCACCTGCCCGCCCGCGAGGTCCGCCAGCGCCGGCGGGCTGCCGCGATAGGGCACATGCACCATCCGCAGCCCGGCATCGGCTGCGAACAGCTCCGCCGTCAGATGCGTCAGGGACCCGCTGCCGGATGACGCGAAGGGCAGTTCCCCGGGCTTCGCGCGCGCCGCTTCCAGCAGCGCGGGCAGCGTGGGCTGCGGCAAGGCACGCGGACTGACCAGCATCACATTCGCTTGAGCGCCCAGCAGGCCGAGGCAGGTGAAGTCGCTGTCCGGGTCGTAGTTCAGCCGGCTGTAGAGTGGCTTGGCGATTCCCATCACGGCGGGCCCGACGGCGAGCAGCGTGTAGCCATCGGGCGTCGCCTTCGCGACCGCTTCCGATCCCACATTGCCGCCGGCCCCCGCGCGATTCTCCACCACGACGGGCTGGCCCAGCACGCGGGACATCGCCTCCGCCGCCGCGCGGGCCAGGATGTCCGTGATGCCGCCGGGCGCGAAGGGCACCACCACGCGCAGCGCGCGGCTGGGGAAGGGATTGCCCTGCGCCAGCGCTGGCGCGGCAAGCCCGGCGGCGATGCCCGTGAACAGCAGGCGGCGTGCGATCAGGGTCATGGGGCGATCTCCGCGCGGGGAAGGACGCAGCATTGCCCGCGGACCTCGGGGCGGCAATGCGGAATGCCACATTCTGCCCATCTTGCCGGCACAGCATCGCGGCGATGCGTTCAATGGCATAATTTGCAGGCCGAATGCCCGCCTTGCGCGCAGCCGCATCCGGGCGGAAGCTCCGCGACAGCCCATCGCGAAAGCTGTCGCCGCATGACGCCCCGCCTCCTTGCCGCCACGCTGCTCGCCGTCACCTTGCCAGCCGTCACCTTGCCCGCCGGGGCGCCGCATGCGCAGAGCCTGACGCTGGCCCTGGCCTCCACGCCCACCGCCGTGGACCCGCATTTCCACAACCTCGTGCCCAACAACGCCATCGCGGCGCATGTCTTCGACAAGCTGGTGCATCAGGATGAACGGCAGCAGCTGGTCCCGGGCCTGGCGGAATCCTGGCGCGCCCTTTCCGACACCGTCTGGGAATTCCGCCTGCGCGCGGGCGTGACCTTCCACGATGGTGCGCCGCTGGGGGCGGAGGACGTGGCCGCCAGCCTGCGGCGCGTGCCCGCCGTGCCGAACAGTCCAGGCCCCTTCACGCAATTCACCCGCGGCATCGCCAGCGTGGAGGTCGTGGATGCGCGCACCCTGCGCATCACCACGCGCGGCCCGCAGCCCCTGCTGCCGACGGACCTTTCCGTCATCAACATCATCCCGCGCCGCCTGGAAGCCGCGACCACCGCCGATTTTCGCGCCGGCACCGCCATGGTCGGCACCGGCCCCTTCCGCTTCGAGAGCTTCGTTCCTGGCGACCGCGTGGTGCTGACGCGCAACGACAACTACTGGGGCGGCGCCGCCCATTGGCAGCGCGTGACGCTGCGCATCATCCCGAATGACAGCGCCCGCGCCGCGGCGCTGCTGGCCGGCGATGTCGATGCGGTGGATGCCGTGCCCATCACGCAACTCGAGGCCCTGAAGCGCCGCCCCGACCTCCGCCTGTTCCGCGCCACCTCCAACCGCGTGATGTTTCTGTCGTTCGACACCTTCCGGGAGACAACGCCCCACGCCACCCAGCGCGGCGGCGCTTCCATGCCGAACCCGCTGCGCGATTCCCGCGTGCGCGCCGCCATCTCCCGCGCCATCAACCGCCCCGCCATCGTAGACCGGCTGATGGAGGGCGAGGCCATCGCCGCCGGCGGGTTGCTGGCGGAAGGCTTCTTCGGCGCCAGCCCGCGCCTGGCGCCCGAGGCCTTCGACCTGGAAGGCGCCCGCCGCTTGCTGCGCGAAGCGGGCCTGCCCAACGGCTTCGCGCTGACCATCCACGGCCCGAACGACCGCTTCCCCAATGACGAGAAGATCCTGCAGGCCGTGGCCCAGATGCTGCAGCGCGCCGGCATCGAGACGCGGGCCGAGGCGCTGCCCTTCAACACCATCCTCTCCCAGGGCGGCCCGCCCAACCACGCATACTCCTCGATGCTGCTGGGCTGGGGCAGCAATACCGGGGAGGCATCGTCGCCACTCCGCGCGCTGCTCGCCACCATGGATCGCGAGCGCGGCATGGGTGTGGGCAATCGCGGCCGCTATTCCAACCCCGCGCTGGACGCCGTGATCCAGCAGGCGCTCGGCACGGTGGATGACGCCGCCCGCAGCGCACTGCTGCAGCAGGCCAGCGAGATGGCGATGGCCGACCACGCGCTGGTGCCCATCCTCTACCAGGTGAATATCTGGGCGACGCGCGGCGGCATCGCCTATACGCCGCGCGCGGATGAGTGGACCCTGGCCCGCTTCTTCACCCCCGCGAACTGACGGATACATGATGATGACCGAGGCCTGGCGCCTTTCCGCCACCGAACTCGCCGCGCGCTACCGCGCCGGCACGCTGCGGCCGAGCGAGGCGCTGGCCTCCATCCTCGCCCGCATCGCCCAGGCGAACCCCGCCATCAACGCCATCGCGACGCTGGACGAAGCGGGCGCGACGCAGATGGCCGCCGCCGCCGATGCGCGATTCTCGGCGGGCACGCCGCTCAGCGCGCTGGATGGCGTGCCCGTCTCCATCAAGGACAACATCACCCAGGCCGGGCTGCGCTGCGCCTGGGGCAGCGAACTCTACCTGGATTACGTGCCCGACCAGGATGAGACGCCGGTGGCGCGCCTGCGCGCCGCCGGCGCGGTGCTGATCGGCAAGACCAATGTCTCGGAGTTCACGCTGGGCCGCGGCAACATCGACACCAAGGCCTTCGGTGTCACGCGCAACCCCTACAACCCGGCGCTGACCTCCGGTGCCTCCACCGGCGGCGGCGCGGCGGGCGTGGCTTCCGGCTTCGGGCCGGTCACGCTCGGCACCGATGGCGGCGGCTCCATCCGCCGCCCCGCCTGCCACAACGGGCTGGTGGGACTGAAGCCCTCCACCGGCCGCGTCGCGCGCCGCCACGGGCTGCCCGTGATCCTGGACGATGCGGAGGTGATCGGCCCCATCGCCCGCACGGTCGATGACCTGGCCGCCACGCTCGCGCTGATCCAGGGCCCGCTGGATGAGGACCGCCTCTCCATCGGCGTGCCCGGCCCGCATGAGGAACCGCCGCCGCCGAAGAACCTCCGCATCCTCTACATCCCGCAATTCGGCGACTGGAAGGTGGATGCGCCCGTCGCCGAAAGCTGCGCGGAAGCGGCGCGGAACCTGGCCGCCCTCGGCCACCGCGTCACCACCGGCCGGCTTCCCGTGGACCTCGCCCTGTTCGAGAAGCATTGGCCGACCTTCACGCAAGGCGGCCTCGCCTGGGTGCTGCGCGGCCAGGATTGGCGCGGCCACATCGGCGCGATCTATGAGGAGATGGCCGATCGCGGCGCCACCCTGACGGCCGCCGACTACATCGACGGCCTAGCCGCCTTCCGCGAGGTACAGGCGCAATTCGCCGTGGCCTTCCGGGACTGGGACGTTCTGGTGACGCCGACCGCCGGCGCCCTGCCCTGGCCGGCCGACCAGTTCGGCCCGCCCCACAACCGCGCCTTCACCGGCATCGTCAACGCCGGCGGGCTGCCGGGGATGAACGTGCCCTGCGCACCGTCGGCCGACGGCCTGCCCATCGGCTTCCAGCTCATCGGGCCCTATGGCGCGGATTGGGCGCTGGTGGCGCTGGCGCGGCAGTATGAGGCCGCGCATCCCTGGGCGGATCGCTGGCCGCCGCTGTAAGCAACATCACACCGGGGGGCGTGGCGCCCCCCGGACCCCGCCGCTAGCCGGTGATACCGATCTGCCAGGGCGCGAATTCGTGCTTGCCGACGCCGAGCTCCTCGCTCTTGGTCTTCTCGCCCGAGGCGATGCGCAGCATGAGGTCGAGGATGCGCTCGCCCATCTCCTCCATGCTGGCGGTGCCGTCCAGGATCTCACCGCAATTGATGTCCATGTCCTCCTCCAGCCGGCGGAACATGGGCGTATTGGTCGCGAGCTTCATGGAAGGCACGGGCTTCGCGCCATACATGGACCCGCGCCCCGTGGTGAAGGCGATCATGTTGGCGCCACCCGCGACCTGGCCGGTGGCGGAAACGGGATCGAAGCCGGGCGTGTCCATGAAGACGAAGCCCTTCACGCGCACCGGCTCCGCATAGCGCAGCACATCCATCAGCGGCCCGGTGCCACCCTTCATCGAGGCACCCAGCGACTTCTCGAAGATGTTGGCCAGGCCGCCGGTCTGGTTGCCCGGGCTGACGGTGCCGTTGATCTGCGTGTCTCGGCCCGGCGTATAGACATCCTTCCACCAGCGGATGCGCTCGATCAGTTTCTCGCCGACCTCCTGGCTCACGGCACGCCGCGTCAGCGTGTGCTCCACGCCATAGATCTCCGGCGTCTCCGACAGGATCGCGGTGCCGCCATGGCGCACCAGCAGATCCATCGCATTGCCGAGCGCGGGGTTGGCGGTGATGGAGGAAAAACCGTCGGAGCCGCCGCATTGCAGGCCGACCGTCAGGTGTTCGGCGGACACCGTGCTGCGCGTCGCCTTGTTGGCCTCCGGCAGCATCTCCTTCACCGCGGCGATGCCGGCATCGATGCTCTTCCGCGTGCCGCCGATCTCCTGCATCACCAGCGTCTTCAGCAGCGGCCCGGGCGTGAGGCCCTGTTCGGCCAGCAGCCCCGCGATCTGGTTGCGCTCGCAGCCCAGGCCGATGACGACGACGCCGGCGACATTGGGGTGGCGCATGTAGCCGCCCAGCGTCCGGCGCAGCAGTTGCATCGGCTCCCCGGACAATTCCATGCCGCAGCCCGTGGAATGGGTGAAGGCGGCCACGCCATCCACATTCGGCCATTCCGCCAGGCGATCCTCCGTGAACCAGTCCGCCACAGCATGGCTGACGGTCGCGGAACAATTCACCGAGGAGACGATGGCGATGTAGTTGCGCGTGCCGACGCGACCATCGGGCCGGACGATGCCCGCGAAAGTCTTGCGCTGGTCCACGGGTACCATCTCCACCGGGCGGTAGTCCCGGCCGATGGCGTAGTCCCGGTCGAACTCCCGGAACTCGATATTGTGGTTGTGCAGCATGGTGCCGGCGGGGATGTCATCCGCGGCGAAGCCGATCGTCACCTGGTACTTCAGCACCGGGTCGCCGCGGCGGAGGTGCTGGGTGGCGATCTTGTAGCCCGCCGGCACCTTGTCCCGCGTCACCAGATTCTCCCCGGGGATGGAGGTGCCGGCTTCGCATTCCGTGCGGGCGACGACGACATTGTCATCGGGATGCAGGCGGATGACGGGGCCGTTCAGGCGCTTGGCGTGAAGGTCGATCATGGGTTCCTCAGGGGGTATCGGCCGCGATGCCGTTACCCCCCATATCGCCACAATCCAGGCCCGATGTCAGCGCCCGGCCACCCCCTCATTCCGCCGGCAGCAGCGCGGGGTGCCGGCGGGGGGACCGCGCCGCGGCCAGCAGGACCAGGCGGGCCAGGAACATCGCCACCCCCGCCAGCCAGACCAGCGATGCCGCGATCGCCAGCGCTGGCGCCTGGTGCTCGATGGACAGGTAGATGCCGAAGGGGAACAGGAAGGCGCTGCTGGTGGAGAGCGCGAATTGCGCCACCGCCGGCACCGGGTTGGCGTGTAACTGGGGATAGGCCCGGAAGGTCAGCCCCATCAGCGCGAGCGAGGTCCAGCCCAGCAGGTTAAGATGCGCATGCACCGGCGCCAGGTGGAAATCATGCTGGATGCCCATCAGGACACCCAGGCAGACGCCGACCAGCAGGCCGAAGGCGGCGGCGATGATGAAGAACAACGGAAGGCGGGGCATGGATTCTTGCTCCTTCAACGACGGGGCGCCCTTCTAGTCCCGCCCCGCCGCCCCTTCATGTCGCCGGCTGTTTCATCGGTATCGCCGCTGTTTCAGCCCCCCTGTCTCAACCCAGCATCTGGCCGCCATCGACGATGATGGTCTGCCCCGTCACCCAGCGCGCCGCGTCGCTCGCCAGGAACAGCGCGACCTCCGCCACCTCCTCCGGCGTGCCGAGCCGGCCGAAGGGGATGGCGCCGAGGATGCGGTTGTACAGCGCCGGGTCGCTGCTCCGCCGCTGTTCCCAGGACCCGCCCGGGAATTCGATGGACCCCGGCGCCACCGCATTCACCCGCACGCCATCCGGCGCAAAGGCGGCCGCCTGGCTCTGCGTGTAGTTCACCAGCAGCGCCTTCACTGCCGCATAGGCCGGTGTGCGCAGCGAAGGCCGGAAGCCGGAGATGGAGGTGACATTCACGATGCTGCCGCGCGCCTGCTTTAGCCAGGGCGTCGCCGTCCGGCTGGCTCGCACCGTCGCCATCACGTCCACATTGAGGCCGCGCGCCCAATCCTCCTCCGTATCGCGGGACCCGAAGCCGCTGGCGTTGTTCACCAGCACGTCGATGCCGCCCAGCGCCGCCGCCGCGGCCTCCACCCAGCCCGTGACATCCGCCAGCACGCCGAGATCCGCCGATACGGCATGCGCCGTCACGCCACAGGCCGCGATCTCCGCCCGCGTCGCCTCCAGCGCTTCCGCGCCGCGCGCGCAGATCGATACGGCCGCGCCCGCCCTGGCAAAGCCGAGCGCGACGGACCGCCCGATCCCCTTGCTGCCGCCCGCCACCAGCACCCGCTTGCCCGCGAAACCCGCCATCATGTCTCTCCCATGCCGATGCCGCGCAGCAGAGGCTGCCTACCCCGGCTTGGCAAGCCGCGCGGGCGCGGGCAGAGGTAGCCGGTCCGGGGAAGGAACGTGGTGATGACGTTGACGGAAGCCTTGCTTGCCGAACTCGCACGGCGAGGCACGCGGCGCATCTGGGGCGTGCCCGGCGGCGGCTCCTCGCTCGATATCATCGAGGCCGCGCCCCGCCACGGCATCGACTTCATCCTGGCCCGCCAGGAGGCCAACGCCGCCATCGCCGCCATGGCGGATGCGGAACTGACCGGCGCGCCCGGCGTGGTGCTGACCACCAAGGGCCCCGGCGTCGGCAATGCGGTCAACGGCCTGGCCTGCGCCACGCTGGAACGCGCGCCGCTGCTGCTGCTGGCCGATGGCTTCACACCGAAGCAGACCAGTTGGGTCACGCACCAGTATTTCGACCAGCGCGCCATGACCGGCGGCGTGGTGAAGGGCTATGCCCGCGCCGATGCCGAAGCCCCCATGGCCGGCATCATGGCCCTGCTGGACCAGGCGGAGGCCGCACCCCGCGGCGCCGTCCACCTGGACCTGACGGGGGAGGCCGTGCGCCGCCCCGCGCAGCCCGTGGAGCCCTTCCAGCCCATGGCGCCGCACACCCCCCCTCAAGGCGACGCCGCTGCCCTGCTGGCCGGCGCCACACGCCCCGTGCTGCTGGTGGGCGTGGAGGCCGCCAACGCCGCCGACGCCGACGCGCTGCGCGGGCTGGCAGAGGCACTGGGCTGCCCCGTCCTCGTCACCTACAAGGCCAAGGGCGTGCTGCCGGATGCGCACTCCCTCTATGCCGGCATCTTCACCGGCGGCACGCTGGAAGCCCCCTGCGTCGGCCAGGCGGACCTCATCATCCAGGTCGGGCTGGACCCGGTGGAGCTTATCCTCCAGCCCTGGCGCTACACCGCGCCGATTCTCGACATCGCGCTGCGCCCGCATCCCGTGCGCTACGCGGAACCGCAGGCGGCGCTGCACGGCCCGCTGGCGGACAGCATCGCGGCGCTGGAACCGCGCCCCTCCACCTGGACACCGACGGAAATCGCCGCTTTGCGCGACACGGCGCTGGCCGCGCTGGAATGGCAGGGCAGCGGCGGCGTCTCCCCGCCCGACATCGTGCGCATCGCACAGAGGCAAGCGCGGGCAGCCGGCGCGACGCCGCGCGTCGCCGTCGATGCCGGCGCGCATATGTTCTCCGCCACCGCGTTCTGGCAGTGCGAGGCCCCGCGCGACCTGCTGATCTCGAACGGCCTGGCCTCCATGGGCTTCGCGCTGCCGGCGGCGATCGCCGCGGCGGTGCATGACCCCGCCCGCGGCGCCATCGCCTTCACGGGGGATGGCGGGCTGATGATGTGCATGGGCGAACTCGCCACCACCGCGCAGATCGGCGCGAAACTCATCACCATCGTCTTCAACGACAGCGCCCTGTCGCTGATCGACATCAAGCAGCAGCAGCGCCAGCTGCCCCAATCCGGCGTGCGCTTCACGCGGACGGATTTCGCGGCCGTGGCGGAAGGCTTCGGCGTGAAGGGCCTGCGCGCCGACGACCCCGCGCAATACGCCGCCGCGCTGCGGGACGCCTTCGCGCATGACGGCCCCTCACTGATCGATGTCACGGTGAACCCCGCCGGCTACCCCGCGCAGCTCCAGGCGATGCGGGGCTGAGATGACGCTCTCCGCCCTTCGCCTCGGCACCGCCTGGGCCCGCATCGCGGGGCTGATGGATGAGGCCGCGGAGACCTTCGTCCGCACCTCCTTCTCCTCCGTCGTGCGCGACAATTGGGACATGGCTGTTGGGCTGATGGACAGCGAGGGGCGCCAATTCGCGCAATCCTCCCGCTCCGTCCCCAGCTTCGTGGGCACCATGCCGCGCACCCTCGCCGCCATGCTGGCCCGCATCCCGCGCGCGCGCCTGCAACCCGGCGACGTGCTGATCAGCAATGA
Organism: Falsiroseomonas sp.; assembly: GCF_051859025.1. GTDB lineage: Bacteria > Pseudomonadota > Alphaproteobacteria > Acetobacterales > Acetobacteraceae > Falsiroseomonas. The sequence continues at coordinate 49,176 of NZ_JBHYGL010000006.1, forward strand.
CGGCTATCTCGGCACCGGCCACCTGAACGACATCACCATGGTGAAGCCCGTCTTCGTCGGCGGCCGCATCATCGCCTGGATCGGCAGCACCTTCCACGCCACCGATATCGGCGGCGCCCCCTCGGTCGAGGCGCGTGACGCCTGGGAGGAAGGGCTCACCATCCCCGTCGCCCGCATCCTGAAGGGCGGCGAGGAGAATGAGGACGTCATCGCCTTCCTGGAGGCCAATCTCCGCATGCCCGGGGAGGTGCTGGGCGACATCCGCGCGCAATTCGCGATGTATGACCAGGCCGAGCCCCGCCTGCTGCGCATCCTGGCCGAGGAAGGCATTTCGTCCGTTGACGAACTGGCGGCCGAGATCTTCGGCCGCTCCGAGCGCGCCATGCGCGACGCCATCGCCGCTGTGCCGGATGGGGAGGTGATGGATGAAGTCACCTCCGATGGCTTCGAGCATCCCGTCACGATCAGGCTGCGACTCGCCATCAAGGGCGATGCGCTGACGCTCGATTTCACCGGCACCGGCGCGCAGATCCCGCGCCCCGTGAACTCGCCGCTCAACTTCACCCGCGCCTATTCAAACTACGCCGTGAAATGCGCCTTCGATCCGCTGACCCCGAACAATGACGGCAGCTTTCGCCCGATCACCCTGATCGCGCCGGAGGGCTCCATCGTGAATCCGCGCCACCCCGCCCCCGTCTGGGGCCGACACCTGACAGGCCACTACCTGCCCATGCTGGTGCTGGCGGCGCTGGGGAAGATGATTCCGGATCGCGTGGTGGCGGAATGCGGCAGCCCGCTCTGGAACGTCTATTTCACCGGCGAGCAACCCGATGGCCGCCGCTATGTCCGCATGTTCTTCATGAATGGCGGCCATGGCGCGGCCGCGTCGCATGATGGCGCCTCCTGCCTCTCCTTCCCCTCCAATGTCGCGACCCAGCCGGTGGAGCAGTTCGAGAATGCGGTGCCGCTGCTGGTGACGGAGAAGTCACTCATCGTCGGCAGCGGCGGGGATGGCCGCACCCGCGGCGGGCTCGGCCAACGCCTGGGTTTCCGCGTGGTCGGCGACAAGCCCGTGACCGCGACCTACCGCCATGAACGCGTGCAGCATCCACCACGCGGATTGCTGGGTGGCGAGGCAGGTCGCGCGGGCCGCGATCTGCTGAACGGCAAGCAGGTGGCCGCCAAGGCGCGCATCACGCTCCAACCCGGCGATACCCTCACCTTCGAGACCCCCGGCGGCGGCGGCTTCGGCCCACCGGCGGAACGCAGCGCGGAAGCCCGCGCGCAGGACAGCGCGGAAGGCTACGTGGCGTGACCCCCTGGCAGATCGGCGTCGATATCGGCGGCACCTTCACCGACTTCGTGCTGCTGGACAGCCGCGACGGGCGGCTCTTCAACGGCAAGCTCCTCACCACGGCACACGCGCCGGAACAGGCGGTGCTGGAGGGCATTCGCCAGCTTCTGGCCACCCATGGCGTCGCCCCGACCGAGGTCAGTCACGTCATCCACGGCACCACGCTTGTCGCCAACGCCCTGATCGAGCGCCGCGGCGTGCCGACGGGCTTTCTCACGACTGAGGGTTTCCGCGACATCCCGGAAATCGGCACCGAACTCCGCCACGACACCTACGATCTTTTCATGCGGCGCCCCGAACCGCTGGTGCCGCGCAGCCTTCGCCTCGGCGTCCCCGAACGCCTGCGCGCCGATGGCGCGGTGGTGACGCCGCTTGATGAGGACGCCGCCCGCGCCGCCATCCGCGCGCTGCGCGACGCCGGCGCCCAGGCGCTGGCCATCTGCCTGCTGCACGCCTTCCTCAACCCCATCCATGAACGCCGCCTCGCCGAGTTGGCGAAGCAGGAAGCGCCCGGCCTGACGCTGTGCCTTTCCTCCGATCTGGTGCCGGAAATCGGGGAATACGAACGCGGCACCACCACCATCTGCAACGCCTATGTCCAGCCCGTCTTCGAACGCTACGTCGCGCGCTTGCGCGGCGGGCTGCGCGATGCCGGCGTGACCGGCCCGCTGTTCCTGATGCTGTCGGATGGCGGCACGGTGCGGGACGATGTCGCGGCGAAACACCCGATCCGCCTGGTGCAATCCGGCCCCGCCGGCGGCGTGCAGGCCACGCGCCTGGTCGGCGCCGCCGCCGGCGCGCCCGATGTCCTCTGCTTCGACATGGGCGGCACCACCGCCAAGGCCGCGCTGATCGACCAGGGCGAGCCGCAGCGCAGCCTCGACTTCGAGGTTTCGCGGGTTGATCGCTTCCGGAAAGGCAGCGGCTTTCCGTTGAAGGTTCCCGTCGTCGAGATGATCGAGATCGGCGCCGGCGGCGGCTCCATCGCGCGCGTCGATCGCCTCGGCCTCATCAAGGTCGGCCCCGACAGCGCCAGCAGCGATCCCGGCCCGGCCTGCTACGGCCTGGGCGGGACGCTGCCGACCGTGACGGATGCCGACCTGCTGCTGGGCTACCTGGCGCCGGACAGTTTCCTCGGCGGCGACATGACGCTGGATGTGGCGGCGGCAGAACGCGCGCTGCTGGAGCACATCGGCAAGCCGCTGGGCCTTTCCGCGGTGGAGGCCGCCTGGGCCGTGCACGAGACCGTGAACGGCACCATGGCCCAGGCCGCCGCGATCCATGCGCTGGAGAAGGCGCGCCGGATCGAGGACTACGCCATGGTGCCCATCGGCGGCGCCGGCCCCGTCCATGCCTGCGCCATCGCGATGAAGCTCGGCCTGGCCAAGCTCGTCTCGCCCCCCGGCGCCGGCGTCGCCTCGGCGTTTGGATTCCTCGCTGCCCCCATTTCCTTCGCGCATCTCCGCGCCATGGTCGCTCCGCTGGCGACGCTCGACATGGACGCACTGCACGCCATGCTGGCGGCGATGGAGGCGGAGGGCCGCGCGATGGTCGCCGAAGCCGGCGTCGCGGACAGCGATGTTTCCATCCGCATCCTCGCCGCGCTGCGCTATGCCGGCCAGGGCTACCAGGTGGAAGCGGCCATCGACACCGCTGCCATCGCGCAGGGCGACCGCGACGCCATCCGTGCCGCCTTCGAAGCCGAATACCGCCGCCTCTACGGCCGCATCGAGGCCGGGCTGCCGGTGGAGACCGTGGGCTGGCGCGTCATCGTCAGCGGCCCCACCCCCGCGCTCCGCCTCGCCCCCGCCGGCCAGCGCGGCGGCAGCGCCCGCAAGGGGACCCGGCCCGCCTGGTTCGGAGAGGCGTTCGTCGATACCACGGTCATCGACCGCACCGCGCTGCGTCCCGGCGACAGCGTCACCGGCCCCGCCGTGGTGGAAGAGCGGGAGAGCACGCTGGTCCTCCCCCCCGGCGCCACCGCCACCTGCGACGAGGGGTTGAACCTGGTGGTCGTGTTCAGCTGACGGCGGCGCGCCATTCCGGGTGCGCGTCGGTCGTGCCGCGCACCACCGCCTCATAGGCCGCCTGCAAACGCTGCGTCAGCGCGCCCGGCTTGCCGTCACCGACCGGCAGCCGGTCCACCGATGTCACCGCCACCAGTTCCTGCCCCGTGCCGCACAGGAAGACCTCTTCCGCCACATACAGCTCCGTGCGATCGACCTCCCGCTCCTCCACCGGGATACCGAGCTCGCGGGCAAGGATCATGACGGTGTCGCGCGTCACACTCTCGAGGATGTCGCTGGTCCGCCCCGGCGTCACCAGCACGCCGTCGCGCACCAGGAACAGGCAAGCGGCCGCCGCTTCGGAAACCTTCCCCCGCGCCGTCAGCAGCAGCGCGCTGTCATAGCCATCCGCCTTGGCCTGCAGGGTCGCCAACCGGCTAGCGTGATAGTTGGCGGAGGCCTTGACCCGCGGCGGCATTGCATTGTCCGCGATCCGGGTCCAGGAGGAGACGGTGGCCGCGAGCCCGCTCGCGAATTTCTTGCTGCGCTCCCGCGGCAGCGCGGCGGCGATCCAGCCGACGGGGCCGGTCGTCGCCATCATGCCCATCGCCTCGATCTGCACCTGCACGCGCAGATAGGCATCCTCATCCGGCGCGTTCAGGCGGATCACCTCCAGCACCGCGGCGCGCAGCGTCTCCGTCGAAGGCGGATTGTCGAAGCGCATCACCTTCATGCCCTGTTGCAGGCGGGCAAGATGCTCATCCAGCCGGAAGACGGTAAAGGCGCCGGTCTCGGGGTGGCGATAGGCGCGCAGCCCCTCGAACACCGCCACGCCGAAGGCGACGCCCAGCGCCAGCGGATGGATCCGCGCATCGGCGAAAGGCATCGCCACGCCGTTGTGGATGATGGTGTGGGCCTGCCACATCGCGCTTGCTCCCGCTGCTCGTCGCGGCGAGTGTGGGCGGCAGCCGCCACCACGACAACCCACCGGAGGAACCACGCCGCATGACCCCCCTGCCCCTGCCGCCCGGCATCCGCAGCCGCGTCATTCCCCGCGTGAACGGCCTTTCGATGCATGTGCTGGAAGCCGGCGATCCGGGGCGGCCCTGCCTGCTGCTGCTGCACGGTTTCCCCGAACTCGCCTTCTCCTGGCGCCACGTCATGCCGAGGCTCGCCGCCGCGGGCTACCACGTGGTCGCGCCGGACCAGCGCGGCTATGGCCGTACCACGGGCTGGGCCGCGGAATACGACGCGCCGCTCGCCCCCTTCCACATGCTGAACTTCGTGCGCGACGCGCTGGCGCTGCTGGAGGCGATGGGAATCGCCCGCACCCATGCCGTGATCGGCCATGATTTCGGATCGCCCGTCGCCGCCTGGTGCGCGCTGGTGCGCCCCGACATCTTCCGCCGCGTGGCCCTGATGTCGTCCCCTTTCGCGGGGCCGCCCGCGCGCAACCCCGCGCCGCAGGAGGATGTGCACGCCGCGATGGCCGCGCTGACGCCGCCCCGGAAGCACTACCAATGGTATTACGCGACGCGCCCCGCGGCATCCGACATGAACCACGCGCCGCAGGGCCTGCACGCCTTCCTGCGCGCCTACTACCACCACAAATCGGCGGACTGGCCGGGCAACAAGCCCTATCCGCTGAAGGGCTGGACCGCGACCGAACTCGCGCAGATGCCGGACTACTACATCATGCCCCTCCACGCGACGATGCCGGAGGCGGTGGACCCCTTCATGCCGTCCCCCGCCGAGATCGCGGCCAATGGCTGGCTCCCCGACAGCGACCTTGCGGTCTATGCCGCCGAATACGCGCGCACCGGCTTCCAGGGCGGGCTGCAATCCTACCGTTGCAACACCGGCGGCGCGAATGCGGCGGAACTGACGCTGTTCAGCGGCAGGCGGATCGAAATCCCGTGCCTGTTCATCAGCGGCGCCAGCGACTGGGGCACCTACCAGTTCCCCGGCGCCTTCACCCGCATGCAGGAAACCGCCTGCGCGGCGTTCCGCGGCGCCCATCTGGTGCCGGGTGCCGGCCACTGGGTGCAGCAGGAACAGCCGGCGATCACCGCATCCCTGCTGCTCGATTTCCTTCAGTCGTAGTCGCCGTCCGGCAGCGGCGGCGTGCCGTGGGTGTGGAAGGATTTGATCGTCTGCAACCCCCAGGCCTGGCCCTTCCGGCGCTCGGCTTCCGTCCAGGTGATGGTCTTCCAATCCGGCGCCAGCACCAGCCTGGCGCCGGCATTCGCCACCTCCACGCGGTTGCCGCCGGGTTCCCAGACATAGAGGAAGAAGGTCTGCTGCACCGCGTGCTTGTGCGGCCCCGTCTCGATGAAGACGCCGTGCTCCAGGAACACGTCGGCCGCCTGGAGGATCGCCTCACGGCTGTCCAGCGCGAAGGTCACGTGGTGGAAACGGCCGCGTACGCCATGCGCTTCCTTGGTGAAGGCGAAGTCGTAGGATTTGTTGGTGGCGGTCAGCCACATCCCCGCTTCCTCGCCGCTGTCGAGTTCGATCCGCTCCGTGCAGCGGAAGCCGAGGTTGCTTTCGAAGAATTCCCGGCACGCCCGCACATCCACGGCCAGGCAGTTGAAGTGATCCAGCCGGCGGACATTCACGCCGCGGGCGGGAAAGCGCTGCGCCTGGTTCTTCAGCGCGGGGCGCAGCGCCTCCGGCGCCTCATACCATTCGGTGTCGTAGTAGATCTCGAAGACATGCCCGTCGGGGTCGCGAAAGCGCCAGCCCGTGCCGTGGCCGAACTCTCCCTCATGCGCCCAGACCTCATGCCCCGCCGCGCGCAGCGCCGCCACGCGCCGCGCCAGCGCCTGGGGGCTGCGCGTGCGGAAGGCGGCGTGGCCGAGGCCCGACGTCGTGCTCGCCGTCAGTTGCAGCGAATAGCGTTCGTAATCATCCCAACCGCGGAGGTAGACGCTGTCGCCCCGCCGCCCGGCCTCCGTCATGCCCATGACATCGACGAAGAAGCGCAGGCTCTCCTCCGGCTTCGGCGTCAGCATCTCGACATGGCCGAGATGGGCGATGTCCCAGACCGGTTCCGGCGTTTCCATGGCGGCAGCCCCTCTCGAATCCGGGTGCCACCCTACAATCACCGCATCCGTTCGAAGAAGCCGCTTTCCTCATCGAGCCGCGCATGCTCCCGCGCCCGGAAATCGTAGCGGGAGACGATGCCGACCACGCGCCCCTCCTCGCAGACCGGCAAGTGCCGGAAGCCGCCATCGTCGAGCACCCGCAACGCCTCCATCGCGCCCTGATGCGGCGGCAGTGTCGTGGGCTGCGCCGTCATCACCTGCGCCAGCGTGGTGGCCGTGGCGTCCAGCGCTTCCGCCAGGCAGCGCAGCGCGTCGCGGCCGGTGAAGATGCCCACCAGCCGGTCGCCCTCCACCACCAGCACCGCGCCGACGCGGCGTGCGCGCATGGCGGCGCAGGCCTCCGCCACGCTCGTCCCCGGCGGCAGCGCCAGCGGCTGCTGGTCCTTCACCAGATCACCCATCGTGCGGTCACGCATCGCAAGGCCTCCTCCCTGGTTCCGCGACAGCCTGCGCGCCCCCGGGCGACGCCGCCTTGATCCACCGCAACGCGCCGATGCCGCGCTGGTGGCATCGCTCGCTTTCCGATCGGCGAACGGCCTTGCGCGGCCCGGCCCGCGCCCGCAATCTTGCTGGGATACAGCAGGGACATCGGGCCATGACCAGCATCTCCCGCCGCGCGCTCCTCGGCACGATGGGCGCGGCCGCCCTGGCCGGCACCGCCGCGGCCCAGCCTGCCTTCCCGACGCGGTCGATCCGCGTCGTCATCCCCTTCGGCCCCGGCGGCGGCACCGACAACCTGATCCGCATCCTGGAGCCCTTCGTCACCCGCGCCCTCGGCCAGCAGTTGGTGATCGAGAACCGCCCCGGCGCGGCCAGCGTCGTCGGCACGGAGATCGCCGCGCGGGCGGAACCGGATGGCTATACGCTGGTGGCGCTGGACAGCAGCTTCGTCATCAACCCCGGCCTGCTGCCGACCCTGCCCTATGACCCCGCGCGGGATTTCGCGCCCATCACCATCCTGGCCTATGCGCCGGTCGTGCTGCTGGCGCATCCCTCCGTCCCTGCCGCGACGCTGCCGCAGTTGATCGCGCTGGCCAAGGCGCGGCCCGGCACGCTCGCCTATGCCTCCGGCGGCAATGGCGCGCCGACTCATCTGGTGGGGGAGATGCTGAAGACCGAGGCGGGCATCGACCTGACGCACCTGCCCTATCGCGGCACGGGCCCCGCGATGAACGACCTCATCGCCGGCCATGTGCCGCTCGGCGTCAACGGCCTCAGCGCCTCCGCCGCGCATATCGCCAGTGGCCGCGTCCGCGCGCTGGCGGTCACGGGCGACACGCGCGCCGATGCCTTCCCCGATGTGCCCACCTTCAAGGAACTCGGCCTGCCCGGCGTCGATCTCTACACGCATTGGGGCCTGCTGACGCGCGCCGGTACACCGCAGCCCGTGATCGACCGGCTCGCCACCGCCTTCAACGAGGCCGTGCTGCGCCCCGACCTCAAGCAACGCCTCAACGACCTCGGCTTCGTGCCCGCCGGTGCGGGTGCCGCGCGCTACGCAGAGACCATTGCGCGAGAGACGGCGCGCTTCACCGCCGTGATCCGCGCCGCCAATATCCGGCCCGACTGAGCAGGAAGACACTACCCATGATCGAACCGACCCTGTCGCGCTTCACCAGCAGCGACGGCATCAGCCTTGCCTACCGGGTCGATGACTTCACCGATCCCTGGCGCGACCAGGGGATTCCCGTGCTGATGCTGCATGCCGCGATGGGCCGCTATCGCCGCTGGTATGCATGGACGCCGATCATCGCGCGCCAGCACGCCACCATCAGCATGGAACTGCGCGGGCACGGATCGTCGGAAATCCCGGGCCCCGACACACCCTTCAGCCTGGAGCGGCTGGTGCAGGATGCGCGCGAATTGCTGGACCTGTTGGCGGTGCCGCGCGTGCATGTCGTGGGCCTTTCCGCCGGCGGCTATGTCGGCCAGCGCCTGGCGATGGAAAGCCCGGAGCGTGTCGCCACCCTCAGCCTCTTCGCCTCCACCCCCGGCCTGAAGGGCACGCAGGCCGCCACCTGGCCGGAGCGCATCGGCAAGGTGGGCATCGAGGCCTTCGTCCGCGCCACTGCCAGCGACCGCTTCGGCCCCGACGCCGACCCCGCCCTGGTGGACTGGTTCTGCCGCCAGGTCGGCGCGAATGATCCTGCCTGGATCGGCCGCTTCGTCACCCACATGTCGTCGCGCGACTGGACCGACGATCTGCCCCGCATCACCTGCCCGACCCTGATCGTCGCGCCGGGCCATGAGCCGATCGGCGAGAACAACACCTATGAGGTGATGGCCAGGGCGATCCCGAGGGCGGAACTCGTCGAATATGACGGCATGCCCCACAACATCGGCGATGCCGCGCCGGAGCGTTGCGCGCGGGAAGTGCTGCGCTTCCTGGCGGCGCAGGGATGAGCATCCTCGTCGTCGGTGCCGGCGCCGTCGGCGGCTACATCGCCGCGCATCTGGCGCGCGCGGGTGAAGCCGTGGCGGTGCTGGAGCCCTGGGCGCCGAACCGGGATGCGATCCGCGCCCACGGCCTGGCGGTGGAGGAACCCTCCGGCGATTTCCGCATCGACCTGCCGATGATCGAAAGCCCCGCAGACGTGGCGGCGATGGCACCGAGCCTCGTGATCCTCTGCACCAAGCTCGCGGACTCGCCGGCGATGGTCGCAGCGCTGGCGGGCCAGCACGCCGCGCCCTACCTCGTCACGCTCAACGCGCTGGCGGATCTCGACCTCGCCGCGCGGATCGGCGCGGATCGCGTGATAGGCTGCATCGTCACGGGCCTTTTCGCCAACCTCGTCGCGCCCGGCCGCCTGCAACGCCACCGACGCCGCGGGGATGGCGGCCCGGCCAGCTTCCGGCTTGGCGAGGTCAGCGGCCCCGCCACGCCGCGCATCCAGGCGATGGTCACGCGCCTCGCCCAGGTGGATACAGCGGAAGCGGTGGATGACCTGCCCGGCGCGCGCTGGACCAAGCTGGTCTTCAACGCCATGACCTCGCCGCTTTGCGCCCTTCGCCGCACCAACCTGCATGCGCTGTTCACGGAAGCGCCGATGCGGGCGGAGATGCAGGCGGTGGCGCTCGAAGTCGTGGCGGTGGCCGATGCCGCCGGCATCACGCTCGACGCCATCTGCGGCATCCCCGGCGCCGCCTGGATGGCGGCCGCCCGCGGCGATGCGGCCGCCGCCTCGGCGGTGGATGCCGGGCTGCTGGCCTACGGGAAGAAGGTCGATCCCGCCGCCACCAGCGGCATGGCGCAGGATCTGGCGCGCGGCCGACGCACCGAAGTGACGCTGATCAACGGCGCGGTGGTCGAACAGGCACACCGGCACGGGCTTGCCGCGCCGGTCAACCAGGGCGTCATCGAACGGCTGGAAGCGCTCTCTACCCTTACGGGCTGAGCCCCGCACTCCGCACGATGCGGCCGAAGCGCTCGACATCGGCGCGGATGCGCGTGCCGAATTCCTCCGGCGTGCTGCCGACCGGCGTGATGCCGAGTTCGCTGAAGCGCGCCAGCACATCCGGCGCGCGCAGCGCCTGCACCACGGCGGCATTGGTGCGCGCGATCACCTCATCCGGCGTGCCCCTGGGCGCCACCAGCCCCCACCAGGTGCCGATCTCGTAGCCCGCCAGCCCGGCTTCCGCGACGGTCGGGATGGCGGGGTAGATCGGGTTGCGCGCGGGGTCCGTCACCGCCAGCGCCTTCAACCGCCCCGCATCCACCAGCGCCTTCACCGCCGACAGCGACATGAAGCCGAGGTCCACATGCCCCGCCGTCAGATCCGTCAGCGCGGGCGTATCGCCGGCATAAGGCACATGTTCCATCCGCGTGCCCGTCATCTCCTGGAACAGCACGGCGGCCAAATGCGGCGGCGCGCCGGCGCCGGAGGAGGCGAAGTTGTAGCGCCCCGGCGCCGCCCGCAGCAGGGCAATGAGGGAGGGGACATCGGTCGCCGGCAGGTCCGGCCGCGTCACCAGCATGAAGCTCGATGCCGCGACGCGGCTGATGGGGCGGAAATCCGCGGCGATGTCGTAGGTCAGGTTGCGCATCAGCGCCGGCGCCAGCGTGTGTGCGCCCGCCGCCATGAACAACGTGTAGCCATCCGCGGGCGCCCGCGCCGCCTGCCCCGCGCCCAGCGTGCCCGCCGCACCGCCCCTGTTCTCGATCACCAGCGGCTGGCCCAGCACCGCCCGCATCGGCTCCGCCACCGATCGCGCGACGATGTCGTTCGCACCCCCCGCGGGATAGGCGACGATCACCGTGATGGGCCGGCGCGGCCAGCGATCCTGCGCGGAAGCCAGTGTCGGCATGGCCAGCGCGGCCAGGGCCAGGGTGCGGCGGCGGATCATGGCTCAGGCCCTTTCGGCGGTGGCGTGGAAACTCGTGGCGGCATCCAGCACCTGGGGCGCATCCGGCTGCACCTCCATCGCGATGATGGAGGAAGCGAGGCAGAGGTAGTAGCCCGCGGTGATGTTCACATCCGTGATCTGCCGGGCGGAGAACGCCGCCTGCATCCGCACGAAGATCGCGGCCGGCACGCCCTTCAGCGCGGCATAGGCGAAGACATAGGCGGAAAGCGCGCTCTCCGCCTCCTCCAGCCCGTCCGGCACCTGGCCATCACGCAGCGCCTGCAACTGCGCCTCGCTCAGCCCCGCCTTCAGGCCGAGCGGCGCGTGGTGATGCCAGGCATAGGCGACGCCGCGGCCAGTGATGAGGATTACCAGCTCCTTCTGCTTCTCCGTCAGGTCGGTGCCGTAGCGGCAATAGCTGCCGAGATCGACGATGGCCGAAAGCCCCGCCGGTGCATGGGCGAAGGACTTCATGACGTTGGAGACGATGCCCCGCGTGCGGAGGAATTCCGCATAGGCCGCGGCGAGTTCGGGGGATTGCGCGGGATCGGCGTCCGGCAGTCGCATGGGGTCACTCCTCAGGATGTCGGATGGCCGAACTTGTCACGGTGGAACTGCAGAATATCCGCCACGCAGCGGTCCGGCATCATGTCCGCGATGTTGTGCGGCATGTGTTCGTATTCCGCCATGCGCACATCGGGGATGCGGTCGCGCATGAGGTCATAGACATTCGCCTCCCCCACCGTCTCGTCCCCCGGGAAGATCACCAGCGTGGGGCAGGCGATGCGGTGCAGCTCGCCGCTCCAATCCTGCGTCGTGTTGTAGCCGATGAAGCGGGCGAGGAAGGCGGGATCATTCTCCGCCGTCTGCTTCAGGAACCAATCGACCAAGCCGGGATCGCTGGTCGCCAGGTCGAAGCGCATGGCGATGGTCTTCGTGAGGAAGGGTGTCAGCCCCTCCTCCGCAATGCGCGTCAGCCATCCCCGAGCACTGGGGCTGAGGCCCGGCGTCGATCCCACCAGCGCCAGGCTCCGCACCTTCTCCGGGAATTGCAGCGCCAGATTCTGCGCGACATAGCCGCCGGCCGAATTGCCCGTGACATGCGCGGCATCGAGGCCGAGCAGCGCCATCAACTCCGTCACATCGGCCACCAGCCGGGCCATGTCGAAAGGCTTGTCGGCAGCGGGAACGGAGGAGGCGCCATGCCCGCGCAAATCCATCCGCACCAGCCGGAAATGCCGCGCCAGGCCCGGCACCCAGGAATAGAATCGCTGCGAATTGCCCATCGCGGAATGCAGCAGCAGCATCACCGGGGGCGTGCGCCAGGGATCGGTGAAGTCATCGATGTAGTAGGCGATCCGCTCGCCATCGCTGGTGGTGAAGTGGGCGCGTTCCGTCATCTCAATAGGCCGATCTGCCGCCATCGGCGGGAATGGTGGCGCCTGTGATCATCCGCGCGGCGTCGCTGGCCAGGAACACCGCCGTCGCCGCGATATGCTCGGGATCGCCGATCCAGAAGGGATATTCCTTCATGCGGTTCACGGGGTCCTGCGGATCGCGCCCCGGCACTGCCGCTTCCTCCAGCGTACCGAAGGTGCGGATGACGCGTTCCGTCATCACGCGGCCGGAGGCGATGCAGTTCACCCGCACGCCCTGCTTCGCGTAATGCCCCGCCAGCGCGCGCGTCAGCGACAGGATCGCGCCCTTGGCCGCGCTGTAGCAATGCGCGGGGTTGGCGCCCCGCAGCGCCGCGCCGGAGGACATGTTGATCACCGCGCCCCCGCCCGCCGCAATGATGTGCGGGATGGCGTGGCGGCAGCACAGGAAGGTGCCCCGCAAATCGAGGTTGATGGTGCGATCGAAGGCCTCCAGCGGCACTTCCGTCACCGGCCCGTCCGCGGGGTCCGTGCCACCCGCGGTGTTGTAGAGGAAATCGATCCGCCCGAAGCGCGCCACCGCCGCCGCCACCCCGGCCGCGACGCTCTCATCGCTCGTCACATCCATCGTCACGGCCAGCGCCTGGCCGCCGGCCTCGGTCACGGATCGCGCCGCCGCCTCCGCGCGGTCCGCCATCACATCCGCGACCACCACTGCCGCCCCCGCCTGCGCGAAGGCCCGCGCGGCCGCGCTGCCGATCCCGCCGCCACCGCCGGAGATGAAGGCAACCTTCCCCGCCAGCATCACGCGATCCCCGCCTTCACACGATCCCGATACTCCTGCTGCACCTGTTCCAGCGTGTGGAACTCCGCGCCCATCTTCGTGACGCCGTCGATCAGCTTCTCCAGCATCATCATCCGATGCCCGCGGCCAATGACGTAGGGGTGGAAGGTGAAGACCAGCATCCCCCATTCATTCGTGCGGGTCATGTATTCGAAATCCGCCAGCCAGTTCTCCAGCACCGCATTCGCATTCGCCAGGCCCGGCATCACCGCGCCGCCGACCCGAAAGAATTCGAAATGCGGATGGTCGTCCAGCGACCAGGAGATCGGGATCTCCACCAGATCCGTCACCTCCCCGAATTGCAGCGGTGCGTCCGCGACGCAGACATCGCCGCGCCGCGCGAAATAGGGCTGGCAGTCATGCCCCATCATGCTGCTGTCATATTGGCAGCCATGCTCGCGGATCAGGTCGATGGTGCGGTCACTGAGGTCCCAGGAGGGCGAGCGATAGCCCACCGGCCCCTTGCCCTGCAGCTGCTTGATCGCCTCCACCGCCAGCGCGAATTCATCGGCCTCCTTCGTCGCCTCCAGCGCGGCGGGCGGCACATGGCTCCAGCCATGATGGCCGATCTCATGCCCTTCGCGCAGGATGCGCTCGCAGGCCTGCGGATAGGTCTTGATGACGACCCCCGGCACATACCAGCTCGCCTTGATGCCGCGGCTGCCCAGCAGGTCCAGGATCCGCCCCGCGCCCACCACGCCGAATTCGCCGCGCGACACCGGCGTCGGCGTCGTCATGCCGCGGGATGCGAAGCCCGACCAGGTATCGAAATCGAACGAGAGGCAGGCGATGTGGCGTGGCATGGGCAACTCCCGCAGGCGCGCGCAGGGCCTCGCGCCGCGTGCATGACGTGACTATCCTTCGTCGAGCATGAACGCCGCCCCCCCACGCCGCAAGGCGTTGCCCCTGCAACACTCGGCCGTTGCCTGATGGGCATACCCGCCTGGGTCGCTGCGCTGTCGGCCACGTTGCTGATGCAGACCGTTGCCTCCTTCCTCACGCAATCCCTGCCCGTGGTCGCGCCGCTCATCACCGCCAGCGCGGGGCTGCCGCCGGAGGCGATCGGCAACCTCGCGGCCCTCGTCGCGCTGGGCACCGTGCTGTTCCTGCTGCTGGGCGGGCCCTTCCTGGCGCGCTTCGGCCCGGTGAGGACCTTGCAGGCAGGCGCGGCGCTTTCCGCAATCGCCATGCTGGTGGCGGCCACGGGATCGCCAGCGGCGCTGGTGCTGGCCTCCCTCCTCCTCGGCATCGGCTACGGGCCTTCGCCGCCCGCGGGCAGCCGCATCCTGGCGGCGACGGCGCCGCCCGGCCACCGCACGTTGATCTTCTCCGTCAAGCAGGCCGGCGCACCGCTGGGTGGCGCGCTGGCGGGCCTCGCTACCGCGCCGCTCGCCGCGCATTTCGGCTGGGTGACGGCGCTGCTGGCGACCATCGCCGTCGCGCTGCTGGCCGCCGCCATTATCCAGCCGCTGGAACGCACGCTCGACGTCGAACGCGATCCGACGCAGCGCATCACGCTGCTCACGCTGTTCCGCCGTTCCACCTGGCTGGCGCCCATCGCCGCACTCGGCCTGCATCGCGCCCTGCCGCCGCTGACCGTGCTGGCGATGAGCTTCGCGACGCTGCAGGGCTGCCTCTTCACCTTCACCGTCACCTGGCTGACGCTGGACCACGGCATCGGCCTGGTGCAGGCGGGCACCGCCTTCGCCTGCATGCAGGGCGCGGGTGTGGTGGCGCGCATCCTGCTGGGCTGGCTCGCAGACCGCACGGGCCAGCCTTCGCTCAACCTGCTGGTGCAGGCGGGCGTCGCCTGCGCGGCCGGCATCGCCTTCGCGCTGATGCCGGACGATGCGGCGCCCTGGCTGATCTACACACTGTCAGGCCTGGCGGGCTTCGTGGCAGCCAGCTGGAACGGCATCTACATGTCGGAAGTCGCGCGCCTGGTGCAGCCCGCGCAGGTCGCTGCCGCGACATCCGGCTCCACGCTCTTCACCTTCCTCGGCTACCTCGCCGCCCCCGTCTTCTTCGCGCTGATGGTGTCGCTGACGGGCAGCTGGACGCTCGCCTTCCTGGTCGCGGCGGGGCAGCTCGGCGTGGTGGGGCTGGGGGCGGCGCTGCTGTTGCGGCGCGCCATCCGCCGCGGGTAGAGCTTCGCGGCACACGGGAGAAACGGCGATGACGCTCTGGGTCCGCTACGCGCGCAACGGGATGGAAGGCTTCGGCACGCTGGAGGGCGATGCCATCCAGCCCCACACCGGCGACCTCTTTGCCACCGCCGCGCCCGAGGGCGCGCCCTTCCCGCTGGCGGAGGCGACGCTGCTGTCCCCCGTCCGCCCCACGGTCTTCATCGGCCTCTGGAACAATTTCGCCGAGGCCGCGACGAAGCAGGGGCTTTCCCACCCCGAATCACCGCTGTTCTTCCTGAAGTCGCCGCGCAGCATCGTAGGCCCCGACGTCACCATCGCGCCGCCACCCGGCTACACCGGCCGCGTGATCTATGAAGGGGAGCTCGGCCTGGTGATCGGCAAGCGCGTCTCCAACGCGACGGAGGAGGAAGCCGCCGCCGCGATCTTCGGCCTGACCTGCGTGAATGACGTGACGGCGCTGGATACGCTGACGGCCGATCCCTCCTTCCCGCAATGGGCACGCGCCAAGGGCGCGGACAGTTTCG
Organism: Falsiroseomonas sp.; assembly: GCF_051859025.1. Taxonomy (GTDB): domain Bacteria; phylum Pseudomonadota; class Alphaproteobacteria; order Acetobacterales; family Acetobacteraceae; genus Falsiroseomonas. Next base: position 64,878 of record NZ_JBHYGL010000006.1, read on the forward strand.
GTCCCGTCGGCCCCGCCATCGCCACGGATCTCGACTGGTCAGCGCTGCGCGTGAAGGTTTCCCTGAATGGCCGCGTGCGCCAGGACTATCCGACTGCCGACATGATCATCCCGCCGGCGCGGATCGTGTCGCTGCTGTCGCGGGAGATGACGCTTGAAGCCGGCGACCTCATCGCCTGCGGCACGAGCGTCGGCGCGCTGCCGATGCGCCCTGGCATGACCGTGGAGGTCACGATCGAGGGCATCGGCACACTGCGCAACGTGTTCGGCGGCTGAAAAACCTCCCGGTCCAGGGTCCGGTTGGACCCTGGCGAGGGGGAGCAACGCTCCCCCTGCAATCACCCGAACAGGTTCCCGCCCGCCTTCACCGCCGCAGCCACCTTGGCGACGTAGTTGCCCTGGAAGCGCGCGCCATCCAGCTCCACCGCGGAAGGCTGCCGGCTGCCATCGCCATCCGTGATGGTGGATGCGCCATAGGGGCTGCCGCCCTTCACCTCGCCCACGCCCATCTGCCCCTGGAAGGCATAGGGCAGGCCCACGATGATCAGGCCGAGATGCATCAGCGTCGGCAGGAAGGTCAGGATCGTGCTCTCCTGCCCGCCATGCTGCGTGGCGGAGGAGGTGAACACCGACCCCACCTTCCCGTTCAGCGCGCCCTTCGCCCAGAGACCGCCGGTCTGGTCGATGAAGTTCCGCATCTGGGACGTCACGCTGCCGTAGCGCGTGCCGCTGCCGAAGATGATGGCGTCGTAGCCCGGCAGTTCATCCACCGTGGCGACCGGCGCGGCCTGGTCCATCTTGTAGTAGGACTTCCGCGCGACTTCCTCCGGCACCAGTTCCGGCACGCGCTTGATGTCCACCTCGGCGCCGGCGGCGCGGGCGCCCTCCGCCACGGCCTGCGCCATCGCCTCGATATGGCCATAGGCGGAATAGTAGAGCACGAGCACGCGGGTCATCGGGCCACTCCCATCGGATTGAGGATGGGAACGTCTTGCCGGGGCTGACGGCACCCCGCCATCAGCCCATGGTGATGATGATCAGAAACGCGGCGGATGATCCCTCAGTAGCAGCCCGCCACCCGCGCCCTGGCCCGCACCAGCGCCAGCACCGTGTCGCAGGTTGGCACCGGCACCTCCACCAGCGCGGCCAGTTCCACCACGGCGCCCAGCAGCGCATCGATCTCCATCGGCCGGCCCCGTTCCAGGTCCTGCAGCATGGAGGTCTTGTGCGCGCCGACCTCGGCACCCCCCGCGATGCGCTTGTCCACATCGATGGCGAAGCGCACGCCGAGCTTCTCCGCCACCGCCTGGCCTTCCAGCATCATCGCCCGCGCCACGCCGCGCTGGCCGGGATCGCCGATCAGCACATCCAGCGTCACGCCCGTCAGCGCGCTGATCGGGTTGAAGGCCATGTTGCCCCAGAGCTTGACCCAGAGCTCGTCCCGGATCTTGGGCCGCACCGGCGCCTTCAACCCGGCAGCGATCAGCGCCTCGCTCAGTGCCGCCACGCGCGGGCTGCGGCTGCCATCGGGCTCCCCCAGCGTGAAGCGGTCGCCATAGGTATGCTCGATCACACCGGGCTCCGGCACCTCCGCCGCCGGATAGACGATGGCGCCGATGGCTCGCGACGGCGCCAGCAATTCGCTGACGACGCCGCCGGGATCGACGCTCTCGACGCGCCGGCCTTCATGCGGCCCGGCGAGCTTGTGAAAATACCACCAGGGAATGCCGTTGACGGCGGAGACGATCGCCGTCTCCGGCCCCAGCAGCGGCTGCATCTGCTTCGCCGCGGACGGCAGGGAATGCGCCTTCAGCGTGACGACGACATAGTCCTGCACGCCGGCTTCATCGGCGGTCGCCACGGCGCGGACCGGCACGGTGATCTCCGTGCCCTCGCTCCGCAGCACGAGGCCCTTCTGCTGCATGGCGGCGAGGTGCGGGCCACGGGCGATGACCGTGACCTCGTGATCCCCCTTGGCGGCGAGCTTCGCAGCCATCAGCCCGCCGATCGCGCCGGCGCCGAAAACGCAGATTTTCATGGTTTGCGCCACCGATTCAGCTCTCCGGGGCATTCGCCCCTCCGACCATCGGGGGCGGTCACAGCGAAAGCCCCAGCTTCTCCGCCAGCCCGATGCGCATCAGCTTGCCCGTCGCCCCCTTCGGGATTTCCGGCAGGAACACGACCTTCCGCGGCACCTTGAAATCCGCCAGGTGCTTGGCCGCGAAGTCGCGCAATTCGCGCTCCGTCAGTTCCATGCCCTCCCGCAGCACCACCGCCGCGCCGACTTCCTCGCCCAGCTTGGCGTGAGGGATCGCGAAGGTCAGCGCCTGCGCCACCGCCGGGTGGTCGGAGAGGATGCCATCCACCTCCAGCGGCGACACCTTCTCGCCGCCCCGGTTGATGAGTTCCTTCAACCGGCCGGTGAGCATGAGGAACCCGTCCTCGTCGAACATCCCCTGGTCCCCGGTCCGGAACCACCCGTTGGTGAAGGCTTTCGCGTTGGCCTCCGGGTTCGCCTCATACCCCTTGGTCACGTTCGGCCCGCGGATCACGACTTCCCCGATGCCCCCCTTGGCCATGATCGATCCGTCATCATCCATGATCGCCACCTCCGGCCCGGCCGGCAGCCCGACCAGCCCCGGCTTGCGCGGGCCCGCCAGCGGGTTGGAGCACATCTGGTGGCTCGCCTCCGTCATGCCGTAGCTCTCCACCAGCGGCACGCCGAACACGTCCTCCAGCTGCTTCATCACCGGCCCCGGCAGCGATGCGGAGGAGGATCGGATGAAGCGCAGCGGCGCGCGCTTGATGATCTCCGCATTGCGCTCGGCCCGCGTCAGGATCGTCTGGTGCATCGTCGGCACCGCCGTGTACCAACTCGGCCTTTCCTCATCCATCCAGCGGAAGAACTTCAGCGCATCGAAGCCTGGCGTGCAGCACACGGAAGCGCCCGCACCCAGGGATGACAGCACCGCCGCGATCAGCCCATGGATGTGGAACAGCGGCATGATGTTGAGGCAGGCATCGGCCGGCGTCAGCGCCAGCGTCGCGCCGATGTGCCGGGCGGAGGCGCAGATATTGCCCTGCGTCAGCGGCACGATCTTCGGCCGCGCCGTGGTGCCGGAGGTATGCAGCACCAGCGCCACATCATCCTCAACCGCCATCCCCGGCAAGGCCGCGCTGCCGGCGGGCCCGCCCTCCAGCGTGAAGGCGCCCGCACCGCCCGCGGCATCCGGCACCAGTTCGATGATGGGCACGCCGAGCTTGGCCGCAGCGCCGCGCGCCGGCGTCTCGTTGCCCTTCAGGACGATCAGCGCCTTCGCCTTCAGATCGTCGATGTAGAATTCGAATTCCTCGCCCCGATAGCTCGGGTTGAGCGGCGCGGTGGTGGCGCCGGCGGCCACGGACACGAAGGCGGTCGCCATTTCCGGCCCGTTCGGCAGCACCATCGCCACCCGGTCGCCGCGCCCGATGCCGCGCGCGTTCAGCGCGGCCACCGTTGCCGCCGCCAGGGCCCGCAGCCCGTCATAGGTCAGTGCGGCCCGCCCCTCCGTCGCGCGGATGGCGGCGGCGTTCCCCTTCCCCTGTTGCAGCAGTTCCGCAGTGGTGCGGTAGGCAGCCATGGTGGAAGTCTCCCCTGTGTTGGGCAGGAGTATGCCGGGCAGGCCAGCGGCACGGAAGAGTCACGCCGGCGGCGGCCGAACTGGCCCCGCCCCCTTCCCCGGTGCTAGGCAACGGATGTGACGATCCGCCGATGGATGCTGCCGGCCTGCCTCCTCGCCACGCTGGCTTCCCCGGCCCTGGCGCAATCCCCCGCGCGCGACCCGCAGCAGCCTTCCGCGCGCGATGTGCGGGACGCCGAGCGCACCGCCACCGAACGCCGCCGCGCCGCGGAAGCCGCCACCGAACGCGCCCGCGCCCTGGCGGAGGAGGAGATCCGCCTGGCGGAGCGCCGGGTGGAGGCCGCCGCCCGCGCCCAGGCCGCGGAAGCCGCAGTGGAGGAAGCCCGCCAGCATCTGATCGCCGCCCGGCGCGACGGCCAGGCCGCCGCCGCGGAAATGTCCCGCCGCGCCGCCGCGCTGCGCCCGCTGCTGCCCGTCATGCTCCGCCTCTCCCTCTGGCCGGCGGAGACCGTGCTGGCCGTGCCGGGGGAACCCGAGGACGCGCTGCGCGGCGCCCTCGTCCTCCGCGGCCTGGTCCGGCGGCTGGAGGAGGAGGCCGCCGCGCTGCGCCTGGCCGAGCAGGCCGCCCAGGATGCCGAGCGCCGCGCGGTGCGGGAGGCCGAGTCGCTCGCCACCGCCGAGGCCGCGGCGCGGGAGGCCGAGGCCGCGCTGGAGCAGGAATTGGCCGAGGCCCGCCGCCGCCGCGGCGCGGCGGAGGAGCAGGAGGAACGCGCCGCCACCCGCTCCGCGGAAGCCGCCGCCCGCGCCGGCGACCTGGCCGATGTGCTGGCGCGCCTGGAACGGGAACGGGTGCGGCGGGAGGCCGAGGAACGCGCCAATGCCGCCGCCCGCGCCGCCGAGGCCGCCCGCCGTGCGGCCGAGGAAGCCCGCGAACGCCGGCTGGCGGAAGCCGCCCGCGCCCGCGCCGCCGAACGCGCGGCAGAGGAAGCCCGTGCGGAAGCGCGGGCGGAGGCCCGCAACCGCACCGCCAGCCGCGCGCCCGCGCGGGATGACCCGCCCCCCCGCCAGGCCGCCGCCCCCGTGGTACCGACCGGCGGCCGCGCCGTCCCCGTCTCCGGCCGGATCGCGACCCAATGGGGGGAAGCCGTCGCCGGTGGCCCGCATCGGGGCCTGACCTATGCGGCGGCGGGTGGCGCCCGGGTGGTTTCCCCCTGCAATGGCCGCGCCGTCTTCGCCGCCCCGTTCCGATCCTTCGGGCTTCTGTTGATTGTGGATTGCGGGGCAGGATACCATTTTGTTCTGGCCGGCCTCGAACGGCTTGACGCCTCCGCCGGGCAGCGCCTTCTGGCGGGGGAGCCGATCGGGGTATTGGGCGGGGCTGGCGCTGCGGGCGGTTCCCTCTATGTGGAGTTGCGACGCAACGGTCAGCCTGTCGATCCGCGGCCCTGGTTCGCGGCGCGGGGGTAACCCCGGGGTCATAACCCCGGGTCATATTGGTCAGGTCACGGGCCTTCCAGCCCGGGACCCAAGGATGCGGGTGGTCGCATGAGCGACGTGTCTGGACAGCAGGATGATCGGCGCACCCCCAAGGCTGCGCGGATCCCGAATCTCGGCGCCTCCCCTGTCGGGCTTGGCGTGACGGCCGCGCCACCGGTATCGCGGCGCCGTCGCCTCGGCACCTTCGGTGCCGTCACCGCGGCCTTCGTCGCAGGCGCCGTGATCGGCCCGCTGATCGCCCTGCCCACCATCCAGGCCTGGGCGCAGGATGGCGGACGGGCGGAGACCTACCGCCTGCTCAACCTGTTCGGCGATGTCTTCGAACGCATCCGCGCCGAATATGTGGAACCCGTCACCGACCGCGACGTGATCGAGAACGCGATCAACGGGATGCTCCAGGGCCTCGACCCGCACAGCAGCTACATGAATCCGCGCAGCTTCCGCGACATGCAGGTGCAGACGCGCGGCGAATTCGGCGGCCTCGGCATCGAAGTCACGCAGGAGGGGGGGTACGTCAAGGTCATCTCCCCGATCGACGACACCCCCGCCGCCCGTGCCGGCGTGAAGCCCGGCGACCTCATCACCCACCTCAACGGCCAGTCCACCCAGGGCCTGACCTTGCAGGAAGCGGTGGAGCAGATGCGCGGCGAACGCGGCACCGCCATCCGCCTGACCATCCGGCGCGAAGGCGAAGCCCGCCCGGTTGAACTCTCCCTGACGCGCGACGTCATCCGCCCGCAGGTCGCCCGCTTCCGGATGGAAGGCAACGACATCGCCTATGTCCGCCTGTCCTCCTTCAACGAGCAGACAGAAGGCGCGCTGCGCCGCGCCATGACGTCCATGCGCAACCAGGCCGGCACGAATCTTCGGGGCGTCATCCTCGACCTCCGCAACAACCCCGGCGGGCTGCTCGACCAGGCCGTGCAGGTGGCGGATGACTTCCTGGACCAGGGGGAGATCGTCTCCACCCGGGCCCGCCGCGCGGAAGACGCCCAGCGCTGGAACGCCCGTCCGGGCGACATCGCGCAGGGGCTGCCGATGGTCGTGCTGGTCAATGCCGGCTCCGCCAGCGCATCCGAGATCGTCGCCGGCGCGCTGCAGGACCATCGTCGCGCAATCGTGATGGGCGTGAAATCCTTCGGCAAGGGCAGCGTCCAGACCGTGATGCCCATCCCCGGCCAGGGCGCCATCCGCCTGACGACGGCGCGCTACTACACCCCCTCCGGCCGCTCCATCCAGGCGACGGGGATCGAGCCGGATATCGAGGTGCTCGCCGCCCGCGTGGACCCCAACGCCCCGGCGCGGGACCGCGAAGCCGACCTGCGCCGCGCGCTGCGCAACGATGGCGAACGCGCCGCCGCCACGCCGCAGCCCGCGCCGCCGCCCCTGCCGCCGCTGAACCTGCCGGCCGGCGTTCTGGACCGCGTCGTGCGCGCCCCGGCCGAAGGCGCCCCTGCCTTCGACCCGACCAAGCCCGAGACCGACCACCAGCTGCAACAGGCGGCCCAGCTGCTGCGCGCCATCGCCGCCGCCCCCGCCCAGCCGCAGCGCCGCGTCCAGCGCTGACACCACCGATGCCTGGCGGCCGATGAGGGTGACAAGCCGCCAGGCGCTGGCCGGATTCTGGGCCGGCCTCGTCATCATCCTCGGCGCCGGCGCCATCACGCTGGAATGGCTCGGCCCGCCCGCCGCGCCGCCGGCCGATCCCGTGGCGGCGGAACAGGCCGCCACGCCCGGCGCGCCGCCACCAGTCCCCGCCACGCCAACCGCGCCCGTGGCCGCGGCGCCAACCGCGCCCGTATCGGCGACACCAACCGCGCCCGTATCGGCGACACCAACCGCCCGGCCATCGCCGGAAGCCGGCGCCGCCCCTGCACCAGGCAACGCGGCGCCCGCCAGCCAGGCCGCCACCACCCCCGTCGCCGCGCCGGAACCCCCGCCACTCACCGCCACCACCGCCCGCCGCACCGCGGCCGACCCCGCCATCCCCCCGCCCGACCCGCTGCTGCAGGAAGCCTCCCGCCACGGCGCGCCCATCCCGAAGCTCGGCCCGGATGGCCGTACCGCCATCCGCACCTATGCCCGCCCCTTCGACCGGGAGGATCGCCGCCCCCGCATCGGCCTGATCGTCGGCAACATGGGCGCCTTCGCCCAGCATTCGGAGGAAGCGATCCGCCGCCTGCCCGGCGCCGTCACCCTCGCCTTCAGCCCCTACGCCACCCGCCCCGAACCCCTGCTGGAACGCGCCCGCGCCCGGGGGATGGAAGTGCTGACCGCCCTGCCCCTGGAACCCGCGGGCTATGGAAGGGACGCCGATCCCGGCGACCGCGCCTTGCTGACCACCCTGCCGGTGGGCGAGAATATCGAACGCCTGGAATGGGCCCTGTCCCGTACCCCCGCCCAGGTCGGTGCCATCGGCGCGCTGTCCCGCATGCGGGGCGAACGCTTCGCCCAGAACCCCGAATTGCTCGCCCAGATGCAGCAGGTGCTGACCGCCCGCGGCCTGCTCTACATCGATCCCCGCCCCGGCGCCCCCCAGCCCGCCCGCGCCATCGGCCGCACCGTCGATGTGCTGCTGGACGAACCCTCCGAAACCAGGGGCGAGATCGAGCGCCGCCTGGCCGAACTCGAAGCCCTGGCCCGCGCCAGCACGCCCAGCTCCGCCCTCGGCCTGGTCGGCAACCCCACCCCCGCCGCCGTCGCCGCCATCCTCTCCTGGGCCAGCGGGCTGGAGGAACGCGGCGCCGTCCTCGCCCCCGTCACCACCATGCTCCGCCGCCCCGCCGAACAGGCCGCGACACCCGCCGCCGCGACTCGGTGACGATCCGGAAGCGCTTCGCTACAAGCGCGGCATGAGCCCCCTTCCCTACCGCCCCAATGTCGGCGCCGTCCTGTTCAACCAGGCCGGCCTGGTCCTCGTCGCCCGCCGCGCGGACATGCCCAACGCCGAAGGCAGCGCCGGCGGCTGGCAACTGCCCCAGGGCGGGGTGGATGAGGGGGAGGACCTTCGCGTCGCGGTCCTGCGCGAACTGGCGGAGGAGATCGGCACGAACAAGGCCGAGATCATCGCCGAACACCCGGAATGGCTGACCTACGACTTCCCGCCGGAACTCCAGCGGATGCGCATGGCGCAGAAATACCGCGGGCAGCGCCAGCGCTGGTTCGCGCTGCGCTTCACGGGGGTGGACGGCGACATAAGGCTGGATGCGGACACGCACCCGGAATTCGATGCCTGGCGCTGGGCGAGGATCGAGGAACTGCCGGAGCTGGCGGTCAGCTTCAAGCGGGGGATCTATGAGGAGCTGGTGCGGGCATTCGGGCCGCTCGCCCGGTGATCGATGGGGAAGGCGCTGCCTTCCCCATACCCCATCCGCCAGGAGGCAGAGCCTCCTGGACCATCGTCAATGCGAGGGTTCCAAGGGCCCGCTGGCCCTTGGCATGGGGGGTACGGGGGGAACAGCGTTCCCCCCGGGCCACTACTCCGCCGTCGCCCCGCTGATCTCCACCAGCTGCTTCCACCGATCCTCCTCGGCCCGCCAGAACTCCAGGAACGCCGCCGGCGTCGCATCCGTCACGGTGCGGAAGCCCAGCGGCGCCAGGCGCTCCCCGAACTCGGGCGCCCGCACCACCTGCACGATGGAGGCATGCACCCGCTCCAGGATCGGCGCCGGCAGGTTGGGGGGGGAGACGACGGCGTACCAGGCCTGGGCATCGATCCCCTGGCCCGGCAGCACCTCATCCATCCCCGGCACGTTCTCCAGCCCCGGCACGAAGGTCACGCGCGCGGCGGACCCCACGGCCAGCGCCCGCACCCGGCCTTCCCGCACATGCGGCATCAGCGCGGGCATCACGTCGAACATCATGTCGATGTTCCCCGCCACCAGATCCTGGATGGCCGGCCCGCCGCCGCGATAGGGGACATGGGTGATATCCACATTGGCCGCCCGCTTCACCCGTTCGATGAACAGGTGGCTGGTGGTCCCGGTGCCGGAGGACCCCATGGAAACCCGGCCCGGATTGGCACGCGCGAAGGCGATCAGCTCCGCGAAGCTCCGCCAGGGGCGCTGCGCGTTCACCGCCATCAGGATGGTGCCGGTGGACACGCGCGTGACCGGGCCGAGGTCCTTCAGCGGGTCGATCGGCATGCGATTGCCATAGAGGAACTTGTTGGCCGCCAGCGTATTCGCCGCCGCCAGCATCAGCGTGTGCCCATCGGCCGGCGACTGCGCGACATGCTGGCTGCCGATATTGCCGCCGGCGCCGGCGCGGTTCTCCACCACGAAGGGCTGGCCCAGCAGCGCCTGCAGCCGCTCCGCCAGCATGCGCGCGGTGATGTCGAGCGCCCCGCCGGCGGCGATCGGTACCACGATGCGCGTCGGGCGGCTCGGCCAGGGCGCCTGCGCCAGTGCAGGCGTCGCCAGCAGGGCGAGCGGGGTCATCAAGGCGGAACGGCGAGTCAGCATCGTCATGGGTCTCCCGGTGTTGGGTGGAAGATGGCAAGGCGCGACCGTTTCGTCATCGTCCTTCGCAAACAGCCCCGGCCTGGCGGCTGCGCTACCCCGCGGGCTGGCCGAGATAGGCGCGGGCGAGGGCCCGCCACATCTGCTTGCGGTTCAGCTCCCAGTCATAGGGCAGGCCGCGATGCACATCGCCGGCGGCCAGCGCCACCGCCTGTTCGCGGTGCAGCCAGGACCAGCGGTCGCTGATGCCCCAGGTCATCAAGGTCCGCGCACCGCCCTCGAAGGCGGCGGAGGCGAAGGCGTGGACGCGCTGCGCCACCGCGAAATCCCGCGCCACGAAATCGCCGACCGGCGGGCGAAGCTCCCGCACATCCAGCTCCGTGATCAGCACCTGGAGGTCGAGCGCCCGGATCTGCCGTACGAAGTCCCGGAACTGGTCCGGCCGGAAGGCATTGCGCATTTGCAGATGCGCCTGGATCCCCACCGCATCCAGCGGCACGTTCCGTGCGCGAAGGCCGCGCAGCAGCCGCAGCAGCCGCCGGCGCTTCTCCTCGGATGAAGGCGTGTCGTCCTCCACCCCATAGTCGTTCAGCGTGATGCGGAGCAGCGGGTCCCGCTCCCGCGCCGCGCGCAGCGCGATGGCGATGTAGTCGGGGCCGAGTGCCCGCAGCCAGGGCGTGTCACGGAGGTCGGTGGTGTTGCCCGCGGGCTCCGGCACGTCGGAACCCGGCGGGTTGGCGATGGGTTCGTTCACCACGTCCCAGTCACGGATGCGGGCGCGGGTGTGGGCCAGGACGCGGTCGAAATGCGAATCCATCACGGCGCGGGCACGGCGGGGCCCCTCCCCGATCGCAGCCACGGCCCAGGGCGGCAGGTCCTGGTGCCAGACCAGCGCATGGCCGCGCACGGTCTTGCGGAAATGCGCCGCCCAGGCCAGCAGCGCATCGAGCGGCCCGGTCTCGAACCGCCCTTCCTCCGGCTGCATCGCGGCGAACTTGCCTTCGTATTCCGGGACCAGGACGCTGGCTTCCTGCGCGACCAGGGCGGCGAATTCAGGCTCCTCCGCGATCAGCTTCGCGGTGACGGCGCAGCCATAGGTCAGGCCTCGGCTGGCCGCGATCTCCCCCAGCGGCCGATCCGGCGCGCTTTGCGGGCTGAAGGGCTGCCCGGCGGCGGCCTGCGCCAGGAAGGGCGACAGCAGGAGGGGCGCGGCCCCGCGCCGGGTGAGGCGCAAGGTCAGGCCGCCATGGCCGGCGACCGCGCGCCATTCGCCGCGGCTTCCTTCGCCAGCGACCGCTGGAACCGGTCCCGCCGCCATTCCAGCAGCTTCCAGGCGCCCCGTGCGGCCACGGCCGAAAGCCGCCCACGCGGCTCCAGCCCGATCGACTTGAACACCATGCCCATGCCCCGCTCGATGTGGCGGAAACGATAGTAACCCATCGCCCGGCTCATATAGCCGGCGATGCAACGGTCATGGCTGTAGGGGGTGTCCTCCGCCTCGTTCCCGCAATGGAAGGCGAAGGCGAGCTCGTCATCCTCGCTCTCCCCGATCCGCCCCGTCGCGACCTTCAGGCGCTGGAGGAAGGACAGCTCCTCCCGCGCCAGATAGCGCTTCATGTGGTCGTAGAAGAGCTTGAAGTGCCGGTATTCATCCGCCGCGATCAGGCGGCAGATCTCCTTCAGCACCGGCTCCTCGGTCGCCTCGCCGAGGGCGGTGTAGTAGCTGCTGGTCCCGGTCTCCACCATGCAGCGGGCGATCAGCTCCCCGGTGCGGGAGCCCCGGATAGAGGCATCGGCCTTGAGGTCGATCTGGTAGCCCGCGCGGTAGCGGGCGAAGGCGGCTTCGAAATCCCAGCCGGGATCCGCCAGCATCCCCCAGCGGCCCAGCGTGTCGCCATGCTGCGTCTCCTCCACGCCCCAATGCTCGGCCGCTGCCTGGAAGGCGGGATCGTCGCCGAAGACGCGGGTGAGGTAGGTGACGTAGTCCGCGGCATTCCGCTCCACCATCGCGGCCGCCTTGATCAGCGGCACCACGCCGGGGTCGAGCTTCGCCCGGTCGAAGCGGTCCCAGCCGACCTGATCGATATGCCAGTGCTTCATCGCCGGAAGGTCATCCCCTTGCTGGCGTCATGCGCCCTGCACGCCCATGTTCGGCGGCGCCTGCGCGGATTCAAGCGGCCCCGGAACACACTACCCAGAAACACGCAGGGGCCAGAAACACGAAAGGCCGCCCCGCTTCACGCGGCGCGGCCCTTTCGGCAGGCGCTGGACTGGTCAGGCCGCTTCGGCGACCGAAACCGCGACCCGCGCGGCCAGCAGCTTCGCCATCACGGCGTCGCGACGTTCCGGCGTCTCGGCGCCGGAAGCGGCATAGGCGGCCTCGGCCTCCCGCAGCCGCGCCTCGGCGCCGGCCTTGGACAGCTGCGCCACCGGCGTCGCCTCATCCGCCAGGACCGTGCAGCGATCCGGCGTCACTTCGGCGAAGCCGCCCGCGACATAGAGGCGTTCGGTGATCTGCCCGCCCTCGGTCACGGCAATCACGCCGCCGCGCAGCGTGACGATCATCGGCGCGTGGCCGGGCAGCACGCCCATCTCGCCCTCGGCGGCGGGCAGCACGGCCATCTCCACCGCGCGGCTCAGCAGCAGCTTCTCCGGGGAGACGAGTTCGAGCTGGAAGGTGGCCATCGGGTGATCCCGTTCTCAGTCATGAAGCCCGCCCGAGGCATGGGCAGGCATGGCGCCCGGCCCATCAGGGCCGGGCGTTCAGTCTCAGGCCGCGGCCTTGAGCGTCTCGGCCTTCTTCACGGCCTCCTCGATCGTGCCGACCATGTAGAAGGCGGCCTCGGGGAGGTGGTCGTATTCGCCCTTGCAGATCGCCGCGAAGCTGCGGACCGTATCCTCCAGCTTCACGAAGACGCCGGGGGTGCCGGTGAAGACTTCCGCGACGTGGAAGGGCTGGGAGAGGAAGCGCTGGATCTTGCGCGCGCGCGCCACGATCAGCTTGTCCTCTTCCGAGAGCTCGTCCATGCCCAGGATGGCGATGATGTCCTGCAGGGACTTGTAGGTCTGCAGGATCTTCTGCACTTCGCGGGCCGTGTTGTAGTGCTCCTCGCCCACGATCCGCGGGTCCATCGCGCGGCTCGTGCTGTCCAGCGGGTCCACCGCCGGGAAGATCGCCATTTCGGCGATGGAGCGCGACAGAACGGTCGTCGCGTCCAAGTGCGCGAAGGACGTGGCCGGCGCCGGGTCGGTCAGGTCGTCCGCGGGCACGTAGATCGCCTGCACGGAGGTGATCGACCCCTTCTTCGTCGACGTGATGCGTTCCTGCAGCGCGCCCATATCCGTCGCCAGCGTGGGCTGATAGCCCACGGCGGAGGGGATGCGGCCCAGCAGCGCGGAGACTTCCGCGCCCGCCTGCGTGAAGCGGAAGATGTTGTCGATGAAGAACAGCACGTCCTGGCCCTGCTCGTCGCGGAAGTATTCCGCGACCGAGAGGCCGGACAGCGCGACGCGCGCGCGCGCGCCCGGCGGCTCGTTCATCTGGCCATAGACCAGCGCCACCTTGGAGCCTTCGGTGTTGCCGTCGTTCAGCTTGATGACGCCGGCATCACACATCTCGTGATACAGGTCGTTGCCCTCGCGGGTCCGCTCACCGACGCCGGCGAAAACGGACACGCCGCCATGCGCCTTGGCGATGTTGTTGATGAGTTCCTGGATGGTGACCGTCTTGCCCACGCCGGCGCCGCCGAACAGGCCGATCTTGCCGCCCTTCAGGTAGGGGGCCAGCAGGTCCACAACCTTGATGCCCGTCACCAGGATCTCCGCGCTCGTCGCCTGGTCCTCGAAGGACGGCGCCTCGCGGTGGATGGTGTAGGTCTTCTCATGCGGCACCGGGCCACGCTCGTCGATCGGCTCGCCGATGACGTTCATGATGCGGCCCAGCGTGCCCGTGCCGACGGGGACGGAGATGCCCGCGCCCGTGTCCACGACCTCGGCGCCACGGACCAGACCATCGGTCGTGTCCATGGCGATGGTGCGCACCGTGCGCTCACCCAGGTGCTGCGCCACTTCCAGGACCAGCGTGCGGTCGTCGATCTTGACGTGCAGCGAGTTCAGGATGGACGGCAGCTCGGCGGGGAACTGAACGTCCACCACGGCGCCGAGAACCTGCGAAACCTTGCCGACATTGTTCTTCATGGCTTTGCTCCTCAGACCGCCTCGGCACCGGAGATGATCTCGATCAGCTCCCTGGTGATGTTGGCCTGTCGCGTGCGGTTGTAGTTGAGCGTGAGCTTGTTGATCATCTCGCCCGCATTGCGGGTCGCGTTGTCCATCGCCGTCATCTGGCTGCCGAAGAAGCCCGCGGCGTTCTCAAGGATCGCGCGGTACATCTGGATCGCCAGGTTCTGCGGCAGCAGCGTCGCGAGGATCTCCTCCTCGCTCGGCTCGTATTCATACAGCGCCTGCGGACCGGTGGCCGCTACGGCGCCGACTTCCGGCAGCGTGGCCGGGATCATCTGCTGCGCGGTCGGCACCTGGCTGATGACGCTGCGGAAGCGGTTGTAGACCAGCGTGCAGACGTCGAACTCGCCGGCTTCCAGCATCTCCGTCACGCGGGTCGCGACGGATTGCGCATCACCGAAATCGACGCGCTTCTTGCCCTGGAAGCTGATCTCGCCAACGATCCGACTGCCGAATTCACGCTTCAGGAAGGTCGCGCCCTTGCGGCCGACGGACAGCACCTTCACCGTCTTGCCCTCCGCCTCCAGCTCCCGGATCTTCGTCCGGGCGAAGCGGCTGACATTGGTGTTGAAGGCGCCGGCCAGGCCACGGTCACCCGTGACCACGACCAGCAGGTGAACCTTGTCGCTGCCGGTGCCGACCAGCATCTTCGGCGCATCCGGGCTGCCCGCCACGGAAGCGCCAAGCGACGCCAGCATGCGCTCCATGCGTTCGGCATAGGGGCGCGCGGCCTCGGCCGCCAACTGGGCGCGGCGAAGCTTCGCCGCCGCGACCATCTTCATCGCCTGGGTGATCTTCCGCGTGCTCTTCACCGAGGTGATCCGAGCACGCAGCGCCTTGAGGCTGGCCATCCGCCGCTATCCCTTTTCGCCCAGCCTCAGCTGAAGGACTTGGCGAAGCCGTCGAGGAAGGCGATCAGCTTGCCCTCGACATCCTTCTTGATCTCGCGGTCGTTGCGGATCGAGGCGACGATCTCCGGCGCGCGCGCCTTGATCTCCGACAGGAACTGCCGCTCGAACTCGCCGACCTTGTTCAGGGGCAGGCTGTCCAGGTAGCCGCGCGTGCCGGCGAACAGGCCGAGGACCTGCTCCTCCACCGGAACCGGCTTGTACTGCGGCTGCTTCAGCAGCTCCGTCAGCCGCGCGCCGCGGGCCAGCAGGGCCTGCGTCGTGCTGTCGAGGTCGGAGGCGAACTGCGCGAAGGCCGCCATCTCGCGGTACTGCGCCAGCTCCAGCTTGATCTTGCCGGCCACCTGCTTCATCGACTTCACCTGCGCGGCGGAGCCGACGCGGGAGACCGAGAGGCCGACGTTCACGGCCGGGCGGATGCCCTTGAAGAACAGTTCCGTCTCCAGGAAGATCTGCCCGTCCGTGATGGAGATCACGTTGGTCGGGATGTAGGCGGAAACGTCACCGGCCTGCGTCTCGATCACCGGCAGGGCGGTCAGCGACCCCTTGCCGAAATCGTCGTTCATCTTGGCCGCACGCTCCAGCAGACGGCTGTGCAGGTAGAACACGTCGCCCGGATAGGCCTCGCGGCCCGGCGGACGGCGCAGCAGCAGCGACATCTGGCGGTAGGCGACGGCCTGCTTGGAGAGGTCGTCGTAGAAGATGACCGCGTGCATCGCGTTGTCGCGGAAATATTCGCCGAGCGTGCAGCCCGTGTAGGGCGCCAGGAACTGCATCGGCGCCGGGTCGGACGCGGTGGCGGCGACGACGATCGAATACTCGAGCGCGCCGTTCTCCTCCAGCGTCTTCACCAGCTGCGCGACGGTGGAGCGCTTCTGGCCGATGGCGACGTAGATGCAGAACAGCTTCTTGCTGTCGTCATCACCCGCGGCGGCGTTCGCCACCTTCTGGTTGATGATGGTGTCCAGGATGACGGCGGTCTTGCCGGTCTGGCGGTCACCGATGATCAGCTCGCGCTGGCCACGGCCGATCGGGATCAGGGCGTCGATCGCCTTGATGCCGGTCTGCATCGGCTCATGCACCGACTTGCGGGGGATGATGCCCGGCGCCTTCACCTCGACGCGCATGCGCGCCTCGGCAACGATCGGGCCCTTGCCGTCGATCGGGTTGCCGAGCGCGTCCACGACGCGGCCCAGGAAACCCTTGCCGACGCCGACGTCCACGATCTCACCGGTACGGGAGACGGTGTCGCCTTCCTTCACGCCCTTGTCGTCACCGAAGATGACGACGCCGACATTGTCGGTCTCGAGGTTCAGGGCCATGCCCTTGATGCCGGCGCCGGGGAATTCCACCAGCTCGCCAGCCATCACGTTCTGCAGCCCGAAGACGCGCGCGATGCCGTCACCGACGGTCAGCACGGTGCCGACTTCGGCGACATTGGCTTCAGCGTCGAAGCCGGAGATCTGAGCCTTCAGGATCTCCGAAATCTCGGCAGGACGGATCTCCATGTTAAGCGGCCCCCTTCATGGCGTACTGCAGGCGCTGCAGCTTGGACTTGAGAGAATTGTCATAGAGGCGAGAGCCGATGCGGATGACGAGACCACCAAGCAGGGTGGCATCGACGCTTTCGCGCAGCTGCACGCCGGAATAGCCGGCTTCCGTCAGCCGCGCGGTGATCTGCGCACGCTGGGTATCCGACAGCGGATGGGCGGTGGACACATCGGCGATCTGCTGGCCGCGGCGCGCCGCGAGCAGCGCGCCGAAGCTGGCCGCCACCTCCGGCAGCTTCGACAGCCGCCGGTTGATGATCATGACGCCGAGGAGGTTGCGCACTTCCGTGCCCACCCCCGCGCGTTCCAGCACCGCGAAGGCGGCGCGCTTCTGTTCCGCGCCGTCATAGCGCGGATCGGCGACGAAGGCCCGGAAGCCCGCATCCTCGCGCCACAGCGCGAAAAGGCGTTCCAGGTCAGCGGCGATCCGATCCGCCGCGCCAGGCTCGGTGCGGCGGAGATCGTCCACGATACCGAACAGCGCGAGCGCATAGCGCTCCGACAGCCCGGTGGGGTTCGGGGCCTTGGTAGAGGCCTGGTCTGCGTTGATCGCTGCGGAGGCCAAGGTGGTCCCGGTCCTGTCTCTGGGCAGAGCTTCTGCGAAGCGCGCTTCTCTCGGGGTAAGCGTTTGCTAACCCCCGTTCCACGGCGGGCGCGCCTTAGCATGCGTATTGCGGTGCGGCAACACATCCCGTTCACAGAAGATGCCGGTTCACAGCCGCCGCCGCCCCGTCCAGCATGGCGGGAATGCCCGTCCCCCGCCCCTTTGCGCCCCATCCCTTCCATGGTTGGAGGGTCGTCTGGGCGGCCTTCGTGCTGGCGATTTTCGCCTGGGGCATCGGCTTCTACGGGGTCGGCCTCTACATCCAGACCCTCTCGGCCAGCCGGGCCTGGCCGGTCGGCTGGCTTTCCGCGGCGGTAACCTTTCACTTCCTGGTCTCGGCCGGGCTGGTGGCCGTGCTGCCGGACTGGCACCGCCGCTTCGGCATCGCCGCCGTCACCCGGGCCGGCGCCCTCGCCTCCGCCCTCGGGCTGCTCGGCTGGGGTTGGGCGCCGCATCCCTGGCTGCTGGCGCCGGCGGCGGCGCTGACGGGGGTGGGCTGGGCCTTGTGCAGTGGGGCGGCGATCAATGCCATGCTGATCCCCTGGTTCGACCGCCGCCGTCCGGCCGCGCTGGCCATGGCCTATAACGGCGCCAGCATCGGCGGCATCGCCATGACGCCCTTCTGGGCCTGGCTGATCGCGGGCTGGGGATTCGGCACCGCCACTGCCGTGGTGGCCGTGCTGCTGCTGGCCGTGGCCTGGCCGCTGGCGGGGCTGGTGCTGGGCCGCCACCCCGCCGAGTTCGGCCAGCATCCGGATGGAGAGGCCGCCGCCCGCCCCGCCCCGCCGGTGGCCCCCGCCCCGGCGCGGGACCGTGCGGCGCTGCTGCGGGACCGTCGCTTCATCGGTCTGTCCGCGGCCTTTGCCATCGGGTTGTTTGCGCAGATGGGGCTGGTGACGCATCTCGTCTCGCTCCTGGCCCCGGTCCTTGGTGTCCAGGGGGCGGGCTTCGCCATTTCCCTCGTCACGGTCTTCGCGCTGCTGGGCCGGACCGTCACGGGTTGGCTGCTGCCCCAGGGGGAGAAGCGACGCCTGGCCGCGGCGGCCACCTTCGCGACCCAGGTGGCGGGGTCGCTGGCGTTGCTGCTGGGGGGTGACCAGGCCTGGCTGCTGCTGCTGGGCTGCGCGTTGTTCGGCATCGGCGTCGGCAATCTGCTGTCGCTGCCGCCCCTCATTGTCCAGGCGGAGTTCCCGGCGGCCGAGGTCGGCCGGGTGGTGGCGCTGATGCAGGCGATCAACCAGGCGCTTTATGCCTCGGCGCCTCTGGGTTTCGGCCTGATGCGCGATGTCGGCTCCACCGGCGCCGCGATCGGGGCGGCGCTGCTGCTGCAGGTGTTGGCTGGCGCCCTCGTGCTCCGGCGCCCGCCCCACTGATGACGGTCCAGGGCCGGCGCGGCCCTGGCCGGGGGGTGCGGGGGGACGGCGTCCCCCCGCGTGCCTCGGTCGGTGCGGGGGGACGGCGTCCCCCCCGCCTGCGTCCCCCTGCTGGGCCTACCCCGCCCGGTACTGCTCGTCCGAAACCTGTTCCAGCCAGGTCACCGGCGATCCGTTCTGTTTCTCCTGCACTGCGATGTGGCTCATGGCCGTGGTCGCGGTGGCGCCGTGCCAGTGTTTCTCCCCGGGCGGGAACCACACCAAATCCCCGGGCCGGATCACTTCCACCGGCCCGCCTTCCCGCTGTGCCCAGCCGCAGCCCGTGGTGACGATGATCGTCTGGCCGAGGGGGTGGGTGTGCCAGGCGGTGCGGGCCCCGGGTTCGAAGGTCACCAGCGCGCCGGCGGCGCGGGCGGGTTCCGGCGGGTTGAACAGCGGGTCGATGCGGACGGTGCCGGTGAAGTAGTCGGCCGGTCCCCTGGTGGAGGGCGCCGTCCCCGCGCGCGTGATGTCCATGGCCGTGTTCCGTTCCTCGATGGGCCGGTCACATGGCCCGGGCGGTGTCCCGGGGCCAGGAGGGAGGCGGCGCATGCGTCATGAAGCCAGGCTTCACGAAGCCCGATTCCGCTGGCATCGCGGCCATGTTCCCGCTATGTTCGGAACACCACCGCCCGACCCCCACCCAACCGGCACCCCAGAAAACGGTGCTAAATGCACTAAAACGGCTAAAACCACTTAGTGACTAAAAAGCCACACCCCGTCAGGCCTGCTTCCGGTCGATCAGCCCCTTGCGGATCTTCCGCCCGCGCCGGATCCGGTCCTCGATGAATTCCGCCTGGCCCCAGCGCACCGCGCGGCCCAGCGCCTGGGCGTCCTCCGTGAAGCGGGCCAGCATCTCCAGCAGCGCCTCCCGGTTGTTGAGGAAGACGTCGCGCCACATGGTCGGGTCGCTGGCGGCGATCCGGGTGAAGTCCCGGAAGCCGGAGGCCGCGAATTTCAGCACCGCCTCCTTCGTCTCCTCCGCCAGGTCGTCGGCGGTGGAGACGATGGTGAAGGCCAGCAAATGGGGCAGGTGGCTGACGATGGCCACCACCTTGTCATGGGTGGCGGGGTCCAGCGTCTCGATCATGGCGCCGCAGCGGCGCCAGAATTCCCGCACCTTCTCCACCGCCGCCGGGTCGCTGCCGGGCATGGGGGTGACGATGGTGTAGCGGCCGTCGAACAACTCGGCGAAGCCGGCATCGGGGCCGGAATACTCGGTGCCCGCCATGGGGTGCGCCGGCACCAAATGGCAGCCCGGCGGCATCAGCGGGCCCAGGTCGCGGATCACGCTCATCTTGGTGCTGCCGACATCGGTGACGATGGCGCCGGGCTTCAGGTGGGGCGCGACGGTGGCCATCACCTCGGCATAGGCGCCGACGGGCACGCAGAAGATGACGCAGTCGGCGCCTTCGACCGCCTTCGCCGCGTCCTCCTCGACGATGTCGGCGATGCCGAGTTCGCGCACGCGCGCCAGCGTCGCCGGCGTCTTGGCATGGGCCACGATGGTCCGCGCCAGCCCGCCGCGCTGCTTCGCGATGCGCGCGATGGAGGATCCGATCAGGCCGACGCCCAGCAGGCAGACGCGGTCAAACAGGGGCTCAGCCCCAGGGGAGTCAACCACGGGTGAAGTCGGTCAGGGCGTCGATCACCATCTGGCATTCCTCGGCCGCGCCGATGGTGATGCGCAGGCATTGGGGCAGGCCGTAGCCGCCCATGGCGCGCACGATCAGCCCCCGCGCGCGGAAATGCGCATCCGCCGCCTTGGCGCGCGCAGCATCGCCGAAGTCGACCAGGAGAAAATTGCCCTCGCTCGGCCAGACCTTGAGGCCGAGGCCCTCCGCCGCCGCGGCCACCTTGCCGCGCCATTCCGTGTTGTGGGCGATGGACTTCTCGATCCAGCCGGGCTCCGCCAGCGCCGCGATGCCGGCCGCCATGGCGGCGGCGTTCACGTTGAAGGGCCCGCGGACGCGGCCGAGGATGTCGATGATCGCCGCCGGCGCATAGGCCCAGCCGAGGCGCATGCCGCCCAGGCCGAAGATCTTGCTGAAGGTGCGCGTCATCACCGTGTTGGGCGTGGCATCCACCAGCTTCTGGCCGGGGTCGTAATCCGGCCGCGTGACGTATTCAGCGTAGGCGGAGTCCAGCACCAGCAGCACGTCCTGGCGAAGCTCCCGCCGCAGCCGCTCGACCTCGCTCTGGGCCAGGATGCTGCCGGTCGGGTTGTTGGGGTTGGCGAGGAACATGAGGCGCGTGCGCGGGCCGACGGCCGCCAGAAGCCCGTCCACATCGGCGGTCAGGTTCTTCTCCGGCACCTTGATGACCTGGCAGCCCGCCCAGCGGCCGGTGATCTCGTACATCATGAAGCCATGGGCGGACATGATGAGTTCCGTGCCCTCCCCCCCATACGCCAGGATCAGCATGGCCAGCAGCTCATCCGACCCGTTGCCGCAGACGATGCGGGCGGGGTCGAGCCCGAAGCGCGCGCCGATCGCCTCCCGCAGCGCCGCGGCGCCGCCATCGGGGTAGCGATGCGCCTCCCGCGCGCCGGCCGCGATGGCCTCGATGGCCGAGGGCGGGGGGCCGAAGGCGCCCTCGTTGGAGGAGAGCTTGATGATGCGGTTGACGCCCGGGACCTTGGACTCGCCGCCGACATAGGGCTCGACCGAGAGGATGGACGGGCGCGGCATGACGGTCATGGCAGGGGTCCCTGGAAAAAGGCGCTGTCGGGGGCGTGATCCATAGACGCGCCCGCCCGCCCCGCCAAGGACCGCCAGCCCCGGGCCGCTGCACGCCCCGGTTGCCGTCCGCCCCCGCGCCCCTTATTCCTGCGGCGGAAACGCCCCGAGACGGATGACCGAGGCCACCGATGACCGAGGCCCTGGCCCCCCTTCCCCAGCTCGAACACCAGCGCGCCGTCTTCGCCGATGGCCTGGCACTGGACAGCGGCGCCGTCATCAAGCCGCTGGCCGTCGCCTACCGCACCTATGGCAAGCTCAACGCGCTGCGCACCAACGCCGTGCTGATCTGCCACGCCCTGACGGGCGACCAGTATGTGGCGGAAACCCAGCCCGTGACGGGCAAGCCCGGCTGGTGGGACACGCTGGTCGGCCCCGGCAAGCCGGTGGATACCAACCGCTTCTTCGTCATCTGCGCCAATGTGCTGGGCGGCTGCATGGGCTCCTCCGGCCCGGCGGAGGAGATGACGGATTCCGAAGGCCAGCCCATGGGCCGGCCCTGGGGCATCGACTTCCCCTCCATCACCATCCGCGACATGGTCCGTGCCCAGAAGCGCCTGGTGGATCACCTCGGCATCGATCGCCTGCTGGCGGTGGTGGGCGGGTCCATGGGCGGCATGCAGGTGCTGGAATGGGCCGCGACCTACCCCGACATGGTGGTGGCCGCCGCCCCCATCGCGACCGCCAGCTACCACTCCGCCCAGAACATCGCCTTCCATGAGGTCGGCCGCGCCGCCATCCATGGCGACCCCGACTGGAAGGGCGGGCGCTACTGGGAGGATGGGCGCATCCCGGCCAAGGGCCTCTCCGTCGCCCGCATGGTCGCGCACATCACCTACCTCTCGGAAGCGGCGCTGGGCCGGAAGTTCGGACGGCGGCTGCGCGGGGCCTCCGCCCTGACCTTCCTGGAAGACGTGTTCGAGGTGGAAAGCTACCTCCGCCACCAGGGCAGCACCTTCGTCCGCCGCTTCGACGCCAACAGCTACCTCACCATCACCCGCGCCATGGATTACTTCGACCTGGCGACGGAACATGGCGGGGAGGTCGCGAACGCCTTCCGCGGCACCCGCACCCGCTTCCTGGTGGCCTCCTTCAGCAGCGACTGGCTGTTCCCGACCGAGGAAAGCCGCGCTTTGGTCCGCGCACTGAACGCGGCCGCGGCCAATGTCTCCTTCGTCGAGATCGCGACCGACAAGGGCCACGACGCCTTCCTGCTGGATGAGCCGGTGTTCCACCGCGCGCTCGGCGGCTTCCTCAACGGCGCGGCCGAACGCGTGGGGGTCTAGCGTCGGCGTATAGCGCCGGCGATGCGAGGAGGGCGCTGCCCTCCCCGTGCCCCTCCCGCCAGGGCCGAACCGGCCCTGGACCGTCATCAGCCGAAGCGCAGATTATCCGGGCGCAGATCCATGAAGTAGAAGGTGTAGGGGCGCCACTGCACGCGGCTGCGCATCGCGTAGAACTCGGCAGGCTGGTACAGAACCGTGCCGGGCGCCTCCGCCTCCCACGCATCCAACATGCGCTGGAACAGCACCTTCCGCGCCCCGGGGTCGGTCTCCGCCTCCAGCGCGCGGCCAGCGGCGTTGAAGGCCTCCGTGCTGCGGAAGGCGCCGTTCACCTGGAACCAACTGGCAGGGCCCCAGGAAATCCACAGCGAGCCCAGCGGATCAGGCAGGCGGGTGGAGTTGGAATTGTTGCCGATCTGCTGGCCCGCACCCCGCATCTGCGCGAAATTCTCCACCACCTGGAGCTTCGCGTTGATGCCGACATCCTTCCACATCTCGACGGCCACCTGCGCCGCCTTCAGCGCATTGGTGTAGTAGTTCGGCATGGTGCGGTAGACGATCTCCTCGCCCCGGTAGCCCCCCTCCCGCAGCAGGCGCCGCGCCGCCGCCTGGTCGAAGCGCAGCGAACGGCCTTCGAGGAACATCGGGCCATACTCGGGATAATTGTGGCTGGGCGGCACCACCGCGGCGCCATCCCACAACGTGTCCACCAGCAGCTTGCGATCCAGCGCGAGGCCCAGCGCCTGGCGCACCCGCCGGTCCCCCATGCCCGCGCCGCGTTCGTCGAAGGTCAGCACATGGACATTGGCCAGCACCACGCTGCGGACGGTGACGCCCGCGGTGCGCCGCAGCTGCCCCACCTGGTCGGGCGGCACATTGGTGATGAGGTCCACGCCGCCGGATTGCAGCGCCGCGACCCGCGCCGCGAGTTCCGGGATCTGCCGGAACACCACGCCCCGCGCTGTCGGCCGGCCCATGAAATACTCGTCGAAGGCATCCAGCGTGATGCGCTGGTCCGTCTGCAACTCCCGCACCTTGAAGGGGCCGGTGCCGATGGGCGCGCGGCTGAAGCCGTCGAAGCCGCGCTCCTCATAGGCGCGGCGATTGACGATCCAGCCGCACCAGCTGGCCAGGCGCTGTTCCAGCAGCACGTCGGGCACGCGCGTGGTGAAGCGCACGACATGCGGGCCCAGCGCCTCCACCCCCGCCAACGTCGCGAAATAGGACCGCGCCTCCGGCATCAGCGCATCCGGGCCGAACATGCGGCGTGAGGTGAAGGTGTAGACCACATCCTCCGCCGTCAGCCGATCGCCATTGTGGAACAGCACGTCGTCCCGCAGGCGAAGCGTCAGCTGGTGCGGCCCGTTGCGTTCCCAGGACAGCGCGAGATGCGGCTGCAGCGCGGACCCGCCGCCATCCGGCGTGCCGAGGAAGTCCCGCCGGATCAGCGTATCGAAGATGGAGTAGGTGACGCGCGTGCCGACATTGGAGAGTTCGCGCGCGGGCTCCAGCGTCGGCGGCAATTCCGCCACGCCGATCGTCAGCAGCGGCCGCGGATCATTGCCCTGCGCAAGCGCCAGGCGCGGCGTGGCGGCGAGGGCAGGCAGGGAGAGAACAGCGCGGCGGGACAGGTCCATGGCGGGGGCTCCTCGGTTCGCCCCTGTGTGCCAGCGCCGCGTGATGCGCCGACGACGCTTTGGCGTCCGGTCCGTGACAGCCGCCTTCGCCGAAACGTCACCCCCGCGTCCCGCCCCTGTCACGGCCCTGCCGCATCATGCGCGGGCTTGAGGGGATAGGGGTCGAATGGGCGCGCTTCGCTTGGTGCATGTGTCGGACACCCATCTCTCGCCCACCCATGGCTATTTCGCGGACAACTGGGCCGTTTTCCATGAAGCGATGCAGGCCGATCCGCCGGACCTCATCGTCCATGGCGGCGATGTCGCCTTCAACGGGCCGGCGTCGCCGGCGGACCTCGCCTTCGGCGCGGCCGCGTTACGGGCACTGGGGCCGCGCTGCCTCGCCATCCCCGGCAATCACGACATCGGGGAGGCACCCTCCTTCTCGCGCCTCGCCCAGCCCGTCAACGATGCGCGGATGCAGGCCTGGCGCGACCATGTCGGGCCGCAATGGTGGGCCGAGGATGTGGCGGGCTGGCGGCTCATCGGCCTCGATACCGCGCTGATGGGCAGCGAATTGCCGGAGGAAGCGGCGCAGGAGGTCTTCCTGGCGGAAGCGCTGGCTTCGCGCGGCGGGCAGGACGCGATGGTCTTCATCCACATGCCGCCCTTCGATGCCGATCCCGCGGACACGGCTTTCAGCACCAGCGTCATCCCGCCCGCGCCGCGCGCCCGTTTCCTGGATGCCTGCGTGGCGGGGGGCGTGAAGGTCATCGCCTGCGGGCATCTGCATGTCTATCGCCGCATCCGCCACCGCGGCATGGACATCGTCTGGGCACCCCCCACCGCGATGGTCGATGTGCGGCGCGTGCAGCGGCAGCGCCGGCGCTTCCCCCGGCCCGGCTACCTGGAATGGCGGCTGGAACCCGGCCGGGCCGTGCATCGCCTGGTGGAGCCGCCGCGGATGTTCGTCATCGATGTCAGCGGCTGGACCGCGACCAGCGGCGGCACCACCACCACCCTGCCGCCCCGCGCCTGACGCGCTGGCAGGCTTCTTGCCTGTCCCCGGCCACCCAGCCGGAGATCCCGTCCATGCCGATCACCCGCCGTGCCCTTGGCCTTGCCGCAACCGGCCTGATCGCCGCCCCCGCGCTCCGCGCCCAGGGCCTGCCGCGCGTGAAATACCAGGTGGATTGGGCCTTCCAGGGCCCCAACGCCTTCATGCTGTACGGGCGGGAGAAGGGATTCTTCCGCGACGCCGGGATCGACCTGCAGATCGACCGCGGCTTCGGGTCGGGCCGCGTGCCCATCGATGTGGCGGGTGGCGCCTATGAAATCGCCCAGGCGGACATCAACCCCGTCATCAAGTTCATCGCGGAGAACCCGAATGCCGGCCTGGTCGTGGTCGGCGTCTTCGGCGACCGCAGCCTGCTCTGCGCCACGGTGCGGGAGGAAGGGCCGATCCGCGCGCCGAAGGATTTCGAGGGAAGGACCCTGGCCGCGCCGGACAGCGACGCCGGCCGCCAGATCTTCCCCGCCTTCGCCCGCGCCGCCGGCTTCGATGCGTCAAAGGTCAACTGGCTGACGGTCCGCCCGGAGCTGCGGGAGCCGATGCTGGTGCAGCGCCGCGCCGATGGCATCACGGGGGCGGCCACCAGCACGGGCATGTCGCTGAAGGCGCTCGGCATGGATTGGCCGCAGCAGCGCATCCTCTGGTACCGGGACTACGGCCTGCCCCTGTACGGCACCTGCTGGCTGACGACGCGCGACTATGCGCGGCGCAATCCGGAACTGGTCCGCGCCGTCGTCGCCGGTGGCATCCGGTCGCTGCGGGAAGCCCATCGCGACCCCGCCGGCTGCATCGCCGCCCTCAAGGCCGCGGAGCCGCTGACCGATGTCGCGATCGAGGCGGAGCGCCAGCAGGTCTCGCTGCGGGAGCAGATCGTCTCCGACCATGTGATGGCGAACGGCCTGTCTGCCGTGGTGCCGGCCCGCTTCCAGCTGGGGCTGACGGCGGTGGAGGAAGCCTATGGCATGGCGCCGAAGCTGAAGCCGGAGGATATCTATACCGACGCCTTCCTGCCGCCTGCCGCGGATCGCCGCCTCGTTGCAACAAGCTGAAGGCAGGTCAGGGAGCCCCGCGATGAACGACGCCATCCCGATCCTGGATTTCGAGCCCTTCCTGCACGGCTCCGGCGCCGATCGCGCGCATGTCGCCAAGGCCATCGGCCAGGCCTTCGAACGCTTCGGCTTCATCCAGCTGGTCGGCCACGGCGTGCCGCAGGAAGCGCTCCAGGGCGCCTTCGCGGCGGCCGAGGCCTTCTTCGACCGGCCGGAGGCCTGGAAGCGCCAGGTGCAGGACCGCCGCAACAACCGCGGCTACGTGCCCCTGTTCGACACCGCCCTGCCCGGCCAGAAGCCCGGCGGGCACGAGGCCTTCAGCATCGGCCACTTCACGCGCCCCGCCGACCCGGCGCTGCGCGACCTGCCCTTCCATGCGGAAACCCCCTGGCCCGACATGCCCGGCTTCCGCGAAAGGGTGGAGGGCTGCTACCGCGCGATGTACGAGGCCGGGCAGCAGGTCCTCGCCGCCGTCGCCATCCACCTCGGCGTGGCGGAGGATTTTTTCGCCGAGGCGGCGCGGGAGAGCTATTCCAACATGCGCGTCGTCCACTACCCGCCGGCGGAAGCCATCGCCGACCGCACCGATATCGGCGTCCGCGCCCATGCGGATGAGGGCCTGATCACCATGCTGGTGCAGGACATGAATGGCGGGCTGGCGGTGCAGGGCCCGACGGGGGATTGGCTGCCGGTGGTGCCGAACCGGGAGGCGATGGTGGTCAATATCGGCAAGCTGCTGCGCCGCTGGACCAATGGCCGCTACCAGGCGGCGCTGCACCAGGTGGTCAACCGGTCGGGGCGGGAACGCTATTCCATCCCGCTCTTCATCCACCCTTCCTACCACACCCGCATCGACCCGATGACGCTGGTGGGAGAGGCGCCGGCCAGCGAGGAATTCGCCCCCATCGTGGCCGGTGAACAGGTCTACCGGAACTTCATGGCCCGCCGCCTGTCCTGGCAGGAAGCAACGTCCTGACCCCGCCGCTGGACGCGTCCCCGCGCGGCCGCTAGACCGCGCGGGACGCCTGCAACGGATGGGAATGCCCGTGCCCGACGCCGCCGAGGTGCGCTTCGTCGCCAAGAACATGCGCCTCGACCTCCGCCTGATCGCGGAGATGATCCAGCCCGGCGCCCGGGTGCTGGATATCGGCTGCGGCGACGGCGCGCTGATCGAACACCTCACACGCCTCAAGGGCGCCGACGCCCGGGGCATCGAGATCGACATGGCGGAGGCGACGGAAGCGGTCGCGGCCGGGCTGCCCGTGATCCACGGGGATGCCGATGCGGACCTCGCCTTCTATCCCGATGGCGCCTTCGACTACGTCGTCCTGTCCCGCACCCTGCAGGCGGTGGAACGGCCGAAGGAAGTGCTGCACCAGATGCTGCGCATCGGCGCGCGGGCCATCGTCTCCTTCCCCAATTTCGGCCATTGGCAGCTGCGGGTGAAGCTGCTGCTGGAAGGCCGGATGCCGGATACGGAGACCTGGAACCAGCCCTGGTACGAGACGCCGAACATCCACCCCTGCACCATCCGGGACTTCTTCGCGCTCTGCGCCATGGAAGGCTACGTCGTGGAGAAGTGGCTGGCGGTGGACGACAAGGGGCTGAGCTCGCCCTGGAAACGCTCACCCTGGCTGGCGAACCTGTTCGGCGAACAGGCGCTGTTCCTGCTGCGGCGGGGCTGACGCCGAATTCAGTGCAGGCGCGTCCCCGCCGGCGCGCCCTGCGCGGGCAGCAGGGACGCCGCCATCGCCGCGTGCCGCGCCGCGGCATCCGCGCCAAGGCGGCGGCATTCCGCCTCCACATAGGCCAGCATCAGCATGATGGCGGCCTGGTCGGTCTGTTCGCCATCGGAGGAAGCAGGCAGCGGGGTCTGCATGGTGTTGGTCCTGGGGATGGGGCCCAAGCGCGGCCGGTGTTAAGCGTATTGCATACCGATCACGTATCCGTGAAGACCAAATCGCTCGGCCTCATATTCCACCGCCGGTTGTCCTGACCCGAAACGCCACAGCCAGGCTCCATGGTCGCCGGGGGTGCGGACAAAAAAATCCCCGGCGGTGGCCCGCCGGGGCTGAGTTCAAGGAGGAAACGTCCAGGAACGTCCGTGCGGCGCCGCCGGGCGCCTCGGGACAGGGGGGACGATACGGCGCCGCCGCCGGCCTCGCCTTGATGTGAATCAAACACGTTGCTCGGCCGGATCGCGATGCCTGTTTGCTCTCCGGCGCCCGGCGCGCGAGGATGGGGGCGTGCCGCCCGCCCCCGGGCCCGGTGGCATGCAGGGAAGCCGACGGTGCCCGAGGCGCCGCGACAACAGGGTGGGAGAGCCGCATGGCACGTGTAGCATTGGTGACGGGTGGGCAGCGTGGCATCGGCGCCGCGATCAGTGAGGCGCTGCAGGCCGCCGGCCGCAAGGTCGTCGCCTCCTACGCCGGCAATGACGCCGCGGCGCAGGCCTTCACCGAGCGCACCGGCATCCCCTGCTACAAATTCGATGTCGGCGACTACGATGCCTGCGTCGCCGCCGTGCAGAAGATCGAGGCCGAAATCGGCCCGGTCGAAGTCCTGGTGAACAATGCCGGCATCACGCGCGACGCGATGATGCGCAAGCTGACGCGACAGATGTGGGACGACGTCATCGATACGAACCTCGGCAGCTGCTACAACATGTGCAAGGCCGTGTGGGATGGGATGAGCAGCCGGAAGTTCGGCCGCATCGTCAATATCGGCTCCGTCAACGGCCAGGCCGGGCAGCTCGGCCAGGTGAACTACGCCGCCGCCAAGTCGGGCATCCACGGCTTCACCAAGGCGCTTGCCCAGGAAGGTGCCCGCAACCAGGTCACGGTCAATGCCGTGGCGCCGGGCTATGTGGACACGGAAATGGTGCGCGCCGTCCCCGCCGACGTGCTGGAGAAGATCATCTCCCGCATCCCGCGCGGGCGCCTCGGCACCGCGCAGGACATCGCCCGTGGCGTCGCCTTCCTGACGGCGGACGAGGCCGACTTCATCACCGGCTCCACGCTGTCCATCAACGGCGGCCAGCACATGTATTGAGACGCTGGAAGGGGAATCGCGCAGGCGGTTCCCCTTCTGCCGGAGACCAGCGATGACCCATGCCATCCTCGCCTTCGACGGCACGGATGCCGAAGCCCCCGCCCGCCGCGCCGCGGCACGCGACGAACACGTCGCCTTCATCACCGCGGAAGCCGCCGCGGGCCGCCTGCTGCTCGGCCTGCCTTTGCATGACGAGGCCGGGCGCAGCCTGGGATCCCTGATGATGATCGCGGGCGACGAAGGCGCGCGGGATGCCTATCTGGCCGCCGAGCCCTTCGCTCGTCTCGGCGTCTGGCGGCGCGTTGAGACCCACCCCTTCCGCATCGCCCCCCTGCCCTACCAGGGCTGGCCGGGCGAACCGCCCCAGGGCCGCACCCACACCGTGACCATCGCCTGGGACGGCACCGATCCCGGCGCGCTGGATCGCCGCCTGGCCGCCCGCCAGGGCCATTTCGACCGCGTCCGCCCCATGGCAGCCGATGGCACGCTGCTGTTCGGCGGCGCGATCCTGGCCGCCGATGGCACGACGATGCGCGGCTCCATCGCCGTCACGCGCCACACCAGCCATGCCGAGGCACGCGCCTGGATGGCGCCCGATCCCTACGTCACCGGCGATGTCTGGCGCGACATTTCCCTCCATGCCACCAGCTTCCGTGCCCTGTCCTACGCAGCCCTGCCCCATGCCTAGGCTGCTGGAATACGGGGAGGCCGCGCCGGAGGCGCAGGCGGTCTTCGACGAGATCAAGGCCGTGCGGGGCATCGAGGACGTCAACAATTTCTGGAAGGCACTCGCCGTCGATCCGCCGCTGCTGCGCCGCACCTGGGACAGCCTGCGCACCGTGATGGCGCCGGGCGCGATCGACCCGGTGGTGAAGGAGATGCTCTACCTCGCCGTCTCCATGACCAGCGGCTGTGCCTATTGCACCGCCAGCCACGGCGCCGCCGCGCGGGCGAAGGGCATGAGCGACGCGCAGTATGGCGAGTTGCTGGCCATCGTCGGCATGGCGGCGGAGACGAACCGGCTGGCGGAGGCGCTGCGCGTGCCCGTGGACAAGCAGTTCGACTGAGCCGCGGGCTACTTCTTCCGGCGCGGCTTCCGCTTCACGTCTGGCTCCGCGGCGCGCGCCACCGCGGCGATCCAGGCCTTCTGGCCCTGTTTCATCGCATTGGTCGCATGGCCCATCCACCACCCGGCGGCGCGGCTGGCGGCACTCATCATCACGCTGCGCGGGGTGCCCTTCATGCCGGGTGCAACGCGGAAGGCCCGCCCCCGGTTCGCGCCGGGCGATGCGGGGCGTAGAAGGGCCGCATGTCCCCCGCCACCATCGCCGGCTGCGGCGCCCTCGCGCTCTGGGCCTTCCTCGCGCTGCTCTCCCGCATGGCGGCGGGCATCCCGCCCTTGCAGATCACGGCCATGGGCTTCGCCGTCGGTGGCGTGGTGGGGCTTGCGGTCGTCGCCGCCACGGGACGGCTGGGCGCGCTGCGGCAGCGGCCGCTCGCCTGGCTGCACGGCGTGGGCGGGCTGTTCGGCTACCACGCGCTGTATTTCATCGCCCTCGCCTTGGCGCCGGCGGTGGAGGCGAACCTCATCAACTACCTCTGGCCGCTGCTGATCGTGCTGCTCGCCGCGCCGCTGCGCGGGCTCAGGCTCGGCCCCGCGCGGCTCACGGGCGTGGGCCTCGGCTTCGCGGGCTGCGCCATCCTGGTCGGCACGGGCGCGAGCTTCCCGCCGGAGGCCCTGCCCGGCTTCCTCGCCGCACTCGGCTGCGCCGTGACCTGGGCGGTCTATTCGGTGACATCGGGCACGAAGGCGCTCGCCGGCGTGCCGACGGAGGCGGTGGCCGGCTTCTGCCTGGCGACCGCGCTTTGCGCCCTCCTGGCGCATCTGGCCTTCGAGACGACGGTGATGCCCGACACACGGCAATGGATCGCCGTGCTGCTGCTCGGCCTGGGCCCGGTGGGCGCGGCCTTCTTCCTGTGGGATGTCGGCATGAAGCGCGGCGATCCGCGCCTGCTGGGCACGCTGGCCTATGCCGTCCCGGTCGCCTCCACCCTCCTGCTCATCCTGGCGGGGGAGGGGGCGCTGTCGTTGCGCGTCCTGCTCGCCACCCTCATGGTGGCAGGGGGCGGGTTTGTCGCGGCGAGGGCGCGCTGATCAGGCCGCCAGCGCCCGCTTGGACTGCGCGGGCTTCGCCAGGCAGGCATTGACCAGCGCCGCCAGCTGCCCGGCCGAGGCCTCGTCCATGCGCAGCATCAGGTGTTCGCCCGCGCCCGTCACCAGGTCGATGCTGAAACCACTGGCGCCCACGCCCACGGCCACCGGTTCACAGAGCGTCCCGCACACGCCCACCGCTTCCTGCTTCGCCACCGCAACCTCCTGTCCGTTACCAGTCCCGCCCGGCTATTCCGTGCGGCACGGCTCATCCGTGCAGGGACAATGGAGGCCGCCAGCGCAACAACTTTGTTAACCGCCTGGGGGCGCTGACTCTTCACGACAAAGCCTGGGAAGCCGGGCCTCAGCCGGGCTTCCGCAGCAGCGCTCGGACCACTTCCGCGGGGCCCTGGTGGCGCGGGCCCTCATCCAGCCGGACGGTGCCTTCCAGCAGTTCCAGCACCTCCAGCCCGCCGAACAGTTGCTCCACGATGGTGCGGGACCACAGAAGGTCCGGCATCTTCGGCCCGCCGCTGCGCCTTCCCTGCTGGGCGGGGGTGAAGCATTCCAGCGCCAGCATCCCGCCGGGGGCGAGCGCCCGCACCACACCAGCCGCCGCCGCGGCGCGGTCCGCGGGCGGCAGGTGCAGGTAGATCCAGGCCACCAGCTCGAAGCCGGCCTCTGGGTAGGTCCAGGCGCTGGCATCGGCGGTGACGCATGCCATCGCCACGCCGCGCCTTGCCGCCAGCGCGGCGGCCTTGGCCGATCCCACCGGCGACCAGTCCAGCGACGTCACGGCCAGCCCCTGGCCGGCCAGCCAGGCGCCGTTCCGCCCCTCCCCATCCCCCAACGCCAGCGCCCGCATCCCGGGCCGGAGCCGGGGCGCGAGGCTTTCGAGATAGAGGTTCGGCGCCTCCCCGAACTGGAAGTCGCCACCGCCATAGCGTTCGTCCCAGGCGAGGGAGGTGCTCATCTCAGGCCGGCGGTGCCGTGCGGGCCATGGCCGGGTAGGCGGAGACCTCCGCATACCAGGCCGCCAGCCGGGGGTTCGCCTCCCGCCAGGGCTCATGGGCGAAGCGGAAGTCGAGGTAGCCCAGCGCGCAGGCCACCGCCACGGAACCGACATCGCCAAGGCCCGCGGGCGGGCTCGCTTCCAGCGCCGCCAGGCCACGCTCCACCACCGCCTTCTGCCGCGCCATGAAGGCCGCGCGGGCTTCGTCCTGGGGGTGGGCGGATTGCCCGCGCCGCGCCACGGCGGCATCCATGATGCCATCCGCCAGGGCGTGGCGGATCTGCACCGTGAGGCGCGCCGGGCTGCCGGTGGGCGGGAACAGGGGCGCGGCATCGCCCAGCGTGTCGAGGTATTCGCAGATCACCGGGCTGTCATAGACCGCGCGCCCATCCTCCAGCACCAGGGCCGGAATCTTGGACAGCGGGTTGTCCTGCAGCAGGTGGGCTGGGGAGGCGTGGGGGTCCGTCGCCACCGTCTCGATCCGGCCGTCGATGCCGCGCAGGATGGCGCAGGCCAGGACCTTGCGGACGAAGGGGCTCGCCGCCGCGAAATGGAGTTTCACCGGCTGTTCCTCACCTGAAGTGGTTCTTGGCTTCACGCCGGGCGGTGAACTCCGCCAGGTCGCGGGCGCGGAAATAGGGGTTGCCCGAGAGTTCCTGCGCCAGCGTGGTCGGCACGGTGGGGCGGCCGGCCGCGCGCAGCGCCGCGGCGGCCTCGGCCTCCGCCCGCAGGGCCTTGTTCTCGGGCTCGATCGTCAGGGCGAAGCGGGCATTGGTCTCGGTGTATTCATGGCCGCAGCAGAAGCGCGTGTTCGGCGGCAGCTTTGCGAGTCGCTTGAACGACTTGTACAGCGCCTCCATCCCCCCGGCTTCCAGCGGGCGACCGCAGCCGAGCGCGAAGACGACGTCGCCGCACAGGAGAAAATGGTCGGCGGCGAAGTGGAAGGCGATGTGGCCGGTGGTGTGGCCGGGCAGGTGCATGACCGACGCGCGGGCGGCACCGAAGACCACCTCATCGCCCTCGCCCACCGCCTGGTCCAGCTTCGGCAGGCGGTGCACATCCGGCGCGCCACCGATAACCTTGGCCGCCGGGAACCGCGCGCGCAGCTCCTCCACCCCGTTGATGTGGTCGCCGTGATGGTGGGTGAGGAAGATGGCATCCAGCGTGCCGCCCGCCGCCTCCACCGCCGCGATGGCGGGCCCGGCTTCCCCGGGGTCGCAGATCCCGATGGCGCCCGTGGGGCCATCCTTGAGCAGCCAGAGGTAGTTGTCCTCGAGGCAGGGGACCGCCTCAACCTTGACCGACATGGCAATCCGGCTCCCGGTCCAATGCCCCCGTCCAAACCGGGGGCTTCATCCCCTATATCCCCGGCATGACGAATGAGGTCCATGCCCTGGAGGCGTTCTACGCCTCCCCCGGTGGCGAAGCGGCGGCACGGCTGGTGCGCGCGCGCCTGGCATGGCTCTGGCCGTCCCTGCCGGGGATGACGGTGCTCGGCATCGGCCATGCCGCGCCCTATCTCGGCCTCTGGCAGGCGGAAGCGCGCGCCTGCCTGGCGCTGACGCCAGCCCATGCCCACCATCCCGCCACGACCCATCCCGCCACGCCCCATCCCGCCACGCCCCATCCCGCCACGCCCTGGCCGCCGGTCATGCCTGGCCCCTGGCCCGGCGCCGCCAGCCCTTCGGCAGCCCCGGCGGCGAGGGTCGCCGCCTTGGTCGCGGAGGAGGAGGCCCTGCCCTTCGCCGATGCCAGCATCGACCGCATCCTGCTCGTCCACGGGCTGGAAGCGGCGGAGAATGCGCGCAGGCTGCTGCGGGAAGCCTGGCGGGTGCTGCGCGACGATGGGCGGCTGATCATCGTGGCGCCGAACCGGCTCGGCCTCTGGGCGCAGCTGGAACGAACGCCCTTCGGCCATGGCCAGCCCTATTCCACCGGACAGCTGACGCGCCTGCTGGCCCGCCATCTGTTCCGGGTGGAGGCGCGGGACGCCGCGCTGTTCCTGCCGCCCTACGGGCTGCGCCTGTTCCGCGCCGCTTCCCCCGCGGTGGAACGGGCGGGACGGGCGGTCTGCCCGCGCATCGCAGGCGTCGCGATCGTGGAGGCGGAGAAGGACCTCTTCTCCGCCATGCCGGCGGGCGCGGTCGCGGTCCGCCGCCGCCGGGTGATGGTGCCGGCCCCGGCGTGACGGCCCCGGCGTGACGGGGCACGCATCCCGGAACTTCACCGGAATCCGCGCCCGGCAACGGGTTGTTCATTCCAGCATGGCATCCCTTGGCTACCGCGCCACCGCTGATGAGGACCGGCGCGACGGGGATGATGCTGCATGTCCATGACGATCGACCCGGGCACCGAGACCTCGGAAGCCGCCATCCGTGCGGCCCTGCGGGCGGAGCTCGATCCCGCGCTCTCGGCTCTCCACAGCTTCGTGGACCGGCGCATCGCCGAATTGTCGGCGGAGTTGCACGCCAGCGTGGAGATCGCCGACATGGGCGAGTCGCGCATGAGCGGCGAACTCGCCCGCATCCAGGAACAGATCTCGCAGCTGATCGCCGTGCCGGCCGCCGCCACGCGCAACAGCGGGCTGGAGCTCGAAGCCGTGGTGCAGGCGACGGAAGCCGCCGCCAACACCATCATGGAAGCGGCCGAGGCGATCCAGGACTGGGTCGCAAGCGGCGGTCAGGACGCATCCGCGGTCGCCGCCATCGCGGCGCGCGTCAATTCGATCTTCGAAGCCTGCAGCTTCCAGGACGTGACCGGCCAGCGCATCCGCCGCGCCATCCAGCACCTTCAGCAGGTCGAGAACATGCTGGAGACGATGGTGCCCGACGCCGCCAAGCCCGAGACCGCGCGCCCGACCGTCCAGGTCGCGACCGCCATCCGCACCGTGGAAAAGCCCAGCGGCGGCGACCTGGGCCAGGACGACATCGACGCGCTGCTGAACATGTGACGCGGCGCGGCGCGGACCAGGCGGGCTACAGGATGAAATCGGCCGCGGTCAGCACGGTATCGACCGCGAAGCTCAGGCTGAGTCCCGTGCCCCCGGAGGTGCTGACCACCACATAGGGGTAGGGATCGCCTGGCGGCGAACTGCCCATCAGCGCCTGCACGGCGGCGAAATCCGCATAGAAGAAGGCCGTCAGGTCGATCAGGTCCTCTCCCTGCGTGAAGTCCTTGATGCTGTCCTGGCCGTGGCCGGGGGCGAAGACGAAGACATCCGCGCCGCTGCCACCGAAATAGACCTGTTCCGCCGCACCATCGATGAAGCGGTCGGCGCTTTCCGTACCGACGAAATCCTCGAATCCGCGCATGGTGTTGGCACCGGCACCGCCGAGGGAGAGCATGCCCGCCGCGACATCGACCGTGGCGCCGAAGCCGCCATAGACGGCGGAGAGATCGAGGCTGTCATGCTCCGCACCGCCTTCGAACAGATTGCCCTCGAACTCCAGCGTGTGGGTCGCGCCGTCGAAGAAGGTCGCGACCTGGACGATGTCACGGCCATCGCCGGTCAGGATCGTGTTGTCGCGGATGATGATGGTGGCCGCGCCGCGCGCGCCCGCCGCGCCGTCCTGCCCGGCGACCCCGGCATGGGTGGTGGTGGTGGTGTCCCCGGCAGTGGCGACGCCATCCGCGCCGATATCGGTGCTGCCGGGACCGCCCGCGCCACCCGCCCCGCCGGTGGCCGCGGCTTCCAGCCGGACCAGCGTCTCCACCACATCCGGCGTGACGAGGTAGGCGCCGGTGATCTCCGCCCGCGCATCGCCGCCCACGCCGCCGGCACCGCCATCGCCACCGATGTCGCGGCCTTCCTCGATGCCGGTCGTGGCGGCGCCCACCGCCGGCTGTTCCGTGACGCTGCTGCGGTTGGTGCCAGGCGCGCCGCCCGCCCCCCCCGCCCCGCCGGCCCCGCCCACGGCATGGGCGACGAGGGTCCAGTCCACATCCGGCGCGGCACCGCCCTTCACGCCCAGCAGCCGCGCCGTGGCGTCCCCGCCCCGGCCGCCCGCGCCGCCGGCACCGCCCTCGCCGCCATCCGGCGCACCATCGAGGTCGGCGTCGAAGGCACCGTTGCCCCCCGCCCCGCCGGCGCCACCCGCCCCGCCATCGCCGCCCAGCGCCCGCACCGTCAGCGCCTGCTGCATCGCGGCGGTGTGGTCGCCCGCGTAATCCGTCAGCAGCGCCGTCGCCCGGGCCCCCGCGCCGCCCGCGCCGCCGACACCGCCACCGCCACCCTGCCCCGCCGCATGGGCGACGCCATCCTCCACCGCGCCACCGGCGCCGAGGATGTCCACATCCTCCTCGAAGGCCGAATCGCCGCCCGCGCCACCGGCGCCTCCGCTGCCCCCGTCGCCACCCTCGGCGACGATGGTGAGGGAGGCCTGGTCCTGCGCCATCCCCACGACGCCCAGCCGCGCGCCGGCATCATCGGCCGTCGCCGTCGCTTCCCCACCCGCGCCGCCGGCCTGGCCGACCGCACCATCGACGCCGTCGGCAGTGGTGCGGGTGTCGCGAGGCGTGCCGGGAACCAGCGAGTCCAGACCCGCCGCGCCGGCCTGGCCCGCGCCCCCCGCCGCGCCATCCCCGCCGGAGACGGTGCCGCTGCGCTGCACGCTATCCGCCGCCGTGCCGCCGGTGACGAGGTCCGCCGCGCTGTAGAGAAGCAGGGACAGCGATTCACCCGCGCCGCCTGGCGCCGTCTCGTCGGCACCGGCATGGCTGCGATCCTCCGTGATCGTCACCGGCGCGGCCGCCGCGGCATAGAGGAAGTCGGCGGCATCCAGGCTTGCCAGCGTGGTCTGCCGCAACGTCATCGTGACGCCGCCGCCGAGATCGAAGCGCACCTGGCTGCCGGCCTGGCGCGCGCCGGCCATGGCGGCCGCGTAGTCCATGATGCCGAAGGCGCTGAGGTCCAGCCGGTCCACGCCCCGGCCGAAATCATGGACCAGGATCGATCCCGCCTCCGGCCCGATGGCGAAGACGTCGTCGCCCGCGCCACCCACCAGCCGGTCCCGCCCGCCACCGCCCGAAAGCGTGTCCGCGCCCGCGCCGCCATTGATCTCGTCATTGCCGGCCCCGCCATGCAGGGCGTCGTCCCCGCTCCGGCCGACCAGGCGCAGCGGCCCGGCGGCGCTGGACGCCTCCACCACCAGGCGGCCGGCGCCGGAGGCGATGGTGATGAGGGGCGAGACACTGAAGGCGGCGACCGCCGCGGGGCCGAGCGTCACGGTGGCGGTGCCGGCGGTATGCACCATCAGGCGATCAAAGCCCGTCAGGCCCTGGAAGACGTCGTCGCCGAGGGTGACATCGCCCGCCACGCGCAGGCGGAGCGTGTCGAACCCGGCACCCGCATCCTGCGCCAGGCCGGCCAGCAGCAGGTTGGCGGGATCGCGCACGAGGAAGGTATCGCCACCGGCGGTGCCCGACTGCACCAGCGGGCCACCGGAAAGCGGCCGGATGAGAAACTGCGCCATGGTGCCCGATCCCGCCCCGGATATTTCCGCAGGAGCATCGGTTCAGTCGCCACCGGGCGTCCAGGGGCCGTGAAACACCACGCAATGAAAGGGGCCGCGCCCTGCCGGACGCGGCCCCCGCCTATCAGGCCATCAGTGGATCAGGCGCACCCGACGCACGTCGCGCCGTCAGGCGCGCTCGACGCACATCGCGACGCCCATGCCGCCGCCGATGCAGAGCGTGGCCAGGCCACGCTTCGCGCCGCGGCGCTGCATCTCGAACAGCAGGGTGTTCAGCACGCGGGCGCCGGAGGCACCGATGGGATGGCCGAGCGCGATTGCGCCGCCATTCACGTTCACCTTGGACGGATCCCAGCCGAGGTCCTTGTTGACCGCGCAGGCCTGCGCCGCGAAGGCCTCGTTCGCCTCGATCAGGTCGAGCATGTCCACCGTCCAGCCCGCCTTCTGCAGCGCCTTGCGGCTGGCAGGGATCGGGCCCGTGCCCATGATGGAGGGATCGACCCCCGCCGTGGCCCAGGAGACGATGCGCGCCATCGGCGCCACGCCGCGCTTCGCGGCTTCCGCGGCCGACATCACCAGGATCGCCGCGGCGCCGTCATTGATGCCGGACGCATTGCCGGCGGTGACGGTGCCGTTCTTGTCGAAGGCCGGGCGGAGCTTGCCCAGGATCTCCATCGTGGTCTCGGGCTTCGGGTACTCATCCTCGCTGATGATGGTGTCGCCCTTGCGGCCCTTGACCGTGACAGGGACGATCTCGTCCTTGAAGCGGCCCGCCTTCATCGCCTCGCCGGCCTTGCGCTGGCTTGCGGCGGCGAATTCGTCCTGCTCCTGGCGCGTCAGCTGGTACTTCTGGGCGACGTTCTCGGCCGTCGTGCCCATGTGGTAGCCCTGGAAGGCGTCCCACAACCCGTCCCGCAGCATGGTGTCCACCAGCTCCAGCCCGCCCATCTTCTGGCCGGCGCGGAGCTGCGCACAGTGCGGCGCCTGGGTCATGCTCTCCATGCCGCCGGCGACCACGATGGCGGCGTCCCCGCAGGCGATCTGCTGCGCCGCCAGCGCCACGCTGCGTAGGCCCGAGCCGCAGAGCTGGTTGATGCCGAAGGCCGTGCGTTCCACGGGGATGCCGGCGGCCACGGCGGCCTGGCGGGCGGGGTTCTGGCCGGCGCCGGCGGGAAGCACCTGGCCCAGGATCACCTCATCCACCTCCGCCGCCTTCACGCCGGCGCGTTCCAGCGCGGCCTGGATGGCGATGGTGCCGAGCGCATGGGCGGAGAGGCTGGCGAAGGCGCCGTTGAAGGAGCCCACGGGCGTCCGGGCGGCGGAGGCGATGACGATTTCGGTCATGGGTCCTTGGACTCCTGAATTATGAGGCGTGACTGGTGCTGCGGTGCAGTGTGGGACGGGCGGGCCCCGGCTACAAGCTTCCGAGCCGAGCCCGGCTACAAGCTTCCGAGCCGAGCCCGGCTACAAGCTTCCGAGCCGGGCCCGGCTACAAGCTACGCAGCCAGTCCAGCAGGGGCCGCCACAGCGCGGCCTCCGCATTGCCGCCCGCCGCCATGCCGATATGGCCGGCCGCGGCTTCATGCACGCGGACCTGCGGCAAGCGCTCCGCCAGCGCCCGGGCGCTGTCCGGCGGCACGATGCGGTCGCGGTGCGGGATGGCGCAGAAGGCCGGCATGGCCAGCGCGCCGGGGTCCACCACCGCGCCCGCCACCCGCCAGGCCCCGCGCAGGGGCGTGTTCGCGCCATACCAGCCGCCCAGCGCCTCCCTCGCCACCGGCGCGGCGAGGGGCACGCCGTCATTCAGCCAGTCCTCCAGCGCCACGAATTGCGCCGCGCGGTCGGAAGCGGGGTCGAGGCGGGAGAAGGCGCGGAATTTCTGCGGGATGCCGAAGGGGTCGAGGCCCGCAAAAAGGGTCTGGATCGCATCGACCGGCAGCGCGCCGCTGGCCTGCATCAAGGGCTCCAGCCCCGGCAGCAGGGCGGCGGCGGCGCGGGCGCGTTCTGCATCGGCGGGCGTCGGGTGGAAATCCCAGGGCGTGGCGAGCAGGCCGAGCGCCCGCACGCGGTCCGGCCGCCGCAGCGCCGCGGCCAGCGCCAGCAGCCCGCCCATGCAATAGCCCACCAGCACCACCGGGCCGGGCAGCGCCACCAGCGCGCGTTCCAGCCGCCCGGCGATGTAGTCGGTCAGGGAGAAGTCGCGCTCCGCCGCCCCCGGCCAGCCCCAATCCAGCAGCAGCGGCCGCACCCCCTGCCCCGCCAGGAAGCGCATCATCGACCGCCCGCGCATGAGGTCGAGCACCTGCGCGCGGTTGACGAGGGAGGGCACGAAGACCACGACCGGGCCCGCTGCCCCGGCCTGGCCGTAGTCCAGCAGCCGCGTGTCGCCCTCCATCCAGATCGCGGGCGGGTCCGGCAGGTCGCGCGCGAAGGGGTGGCGGCGATAGGCGGCGATGCCGGCCAGCAGGGCGCGGTCGGCGCGCAGCAGGCGGCGGATCACCGCGGCGGCGAAGGCCTCAGGCCGGTGGTTTCCGGCGGCGAGGGCGGCGCTGATCCTTTCGATCTCCGCCCGCGCCGCCTTCGAGATCGGCCAGGCGCCGTTCCAGCTCGGCGATCCGGTCGGCGACGCCAACAGGCTCGCGCTGCCGATCGCCGCCATGCCCCGCCCCGCCCCCAGCATCAGGTGCAGTGGCAGCGGGCGGGGGCCCCGGCGGCGGTGGCGGGCTTCCGGCGCCATCATGCGGCGGCCACCCCCAGGCGGAAGATGGCGCGAAGGGGGTAGGCGCCCGGAAGGCGGCGAAGGGGTCCGCGCCGCCCGGGGGCGTCCGGCCGAAGGGCGGCGCCGTCGCGGCCCGCAGCCAGGCGGCGCCGAGTGCCGCCCAGGCGGAGGCCATGCCCGCCAGGCCTTCCGCCACCTCCCGGTCCGCGGCCAGGCCGGCGATCTCGGTCTGCCAGAGGGTGATCCAATCCTCCGCCAGGCGGTCGAGCGCCGGATCGCCCTCCGGCGGGGGCATGCGATCCTGCGGCTGGTCGGCGGGCATCAGGCAGCGCCGGGCATGACCTGCCGGCGCCGGCCAGAGGGACCGGCGAGGGGACAGGCGGGACAGGCTGGTGCCAGGAAGGGCGGCATTCCGGTCGCATATTTACGCATCAGGGCTTTCGCACTGCATCAATCACCATGTTAGCATCATTGGCGGCGGCGCGTCCGCTTCGGGAAGGCAAACGCATGGCAAACGACACCACGCAGGCGACGGCGGAGACTGAAGGCCCCTCGACCCCCCCGGTGGTCGTGAAGAAGTATGCGAACAGGCGACTCTACAACACCGAATCCTCCTCCTACGTCACGCTGGAGGACCTGGCCGTGATGGTGCGGAACGGCCGGCACTTCGTGGTCTATGACGCCAAGTCGGGGGAGGACATCACCCGCAGCGTGCTGACGCAGATCATCGTGGAGGAGGAAGCGAAGGGGCGGAACCTGCTGCCCACCTCCTTCCTGCGGCAGATCATCGGCTTCTACGGGGACAGCATGCAGTCGCTGGTGCCCCGCTACCTCGAAAGCGTGATGGGCGCCTTCTCCCGCCAGCACGACCAGGTGCGGCGGACCGTAGAGCAGACCATGGGCGGCTTCATGCCCTTCGGCGGGCTGGAGGAAGTGGGCAAGCAGAACATGGCGATGATGGAACGCGCCATGAACCTCTTCGCCCCCTTCCGCACGGGCGCCGAGATGGCGGAGCCCGCGCCGGAAGCGGCCCGGCTCGCGGCGCTTCAGGCGGAGGTGGAGACGCTCCGCCGGCAGCTCGACCAGTTGAAGGCGACGCGCAAGGGCGGCGCGGAGTAGCCCTGGCCAGGGCCAGGGCAAGAACCAGGGCCAGGGGGGATCGGCGCAGGGTTCGCCCCGCACAGGGTTCGCCCCGCCCCGGCCTTCGCTCTTCCCGCCGCCTGCCGCGGCCGCGGGGAACGGCCCAAAAGGCAACAGGCGGGGCCGGCGCCTTGAT
Source organism: Falsiroseomonas sp. (assembly GCF_051859025.1). GTDB lineage: Bacteria > Pseudomonadota > Alphaproteobacteria > Acetobacterales > Acetobacteraceae > Falsiroseomonas. The sequence continues at coordinate 106,609 of NZ_JBHYGL010000006.1, forward strand.
GTGACCGGCGTTAGCGTTCTGGAAAGTCGATAATCACAGGGTTGTCATGCGCGCCTTGGGCGAACGCATGGGCATCTATCGCATTGCACGGTGCGTCAAACACCGGCAGGGATCGAAATCATGGCGACCACAGAGACCGAGCGGCGCAACGGGGGCGCCAAGGCGGCACCCCAGGCTTCCACCTCCCCGGCGGCGACGCCGGGGGAGAGGCCGGGACAGCGCGCCAACGCGGCCGATCGTCACGTCGGCGCGCGCATCCGCGAGCGCCGGGTGATGATGGGCCTGTCCCAGCAGCAATTGGCGAAGATGATCGGCGTGACCTACCAGCAGGCGCACAAATACGAGCGCGGGCTGAACCGGATCTCCGCCGGACGGCTGTTCGAGATCGGCCAGGTGCTGGGCGTTCCCGTCTCCTGGTTCTTCGATGGGCTGACGGTGGAGGGCCCGGGGCAGGAAGCGTCGCCCCGCCAGCGCATGTGCCTGGAACTGGCGCGCAACTTCGCCCTGATCGACAACGAGAAGCACCAGGAGGCGCTGTCCCAGATGGCGCGCGCCCTGGCCGCCCAGTCCCAGGCGGAACGCGAGGGCGGCTGAACCGCCGGAACGGCCGGGCGTTCTGCCCGCTTCACGGCCCCTTCCGGGCCGAGGGGTGGATCGGATGCAGGAACGCGGCGGCAGGCAGCAGGCGGGACGGCGTGGTGGCGCCAGCCCCTATCGCCGCCTGCCCTGGATCGGGGCGGGTATCCTGGCGGCGGTGGTGGGCATCACCATCTTCGCCGCCGATGGCGCGCCGCCGTCATCCCGCCTGGCCGGGGCGGGCATGGTGCCCCCCCCTGCCCCACCCGCCGCCCCACAGGCCTGGAACCCGCCCGCCGCCGCGCTACCCCTCGCCAGGGAGATCGCGGCCGAGGAAGCGCGGCTGGCGGCGCTGCGGGAGACCCGCGCGGGGCTGGAGCGAGACATCGCCGCGCTGCGCGCCGAACTCGATGCCGCCCAGCGCACCCTGCCAGGCCAGAAGACGATGCCGGAAGCCCCGACCGGGCCTGCGCCGGCGCAGCTCACTCGCCTCGTGCCCGCCATGCCCTCGCCATCGGCGGCCACGCCATCCCCTGCACCCGCCCCCGCTGAGCCTGCCCTGAGAATCGTGCTGCACCACCGCACCAGTTCCGCCCAGGGCGCCTCCGCGGCGGAGGAGGTGGCGGGGCGGCTGCGGGAGGCGGGGCTGGAGGTGCAGGCGACGCGAACGGCGCCCTTCGTGCCCTCCACCCCCGTGGTGCGCTACTTCCATGACGAGGACCAGGCGGCGGCGGCGCGGATCGCCGGGCGGCTCGGCCGCGGCTGGGCGATCCAGGATTTCCGGGCCTACCAGCCGCAACCCTCGCCACAGACGATCGAGGTGTGGATCCCGGGGGGCTGAGGCCCCCGCCGGTCCCTCAATTTTTTAGTCGATTTAGCCCTTTTAGCCCCTTTAGCACCGCTTCCGGTGCCGCTTTGGACAAATAGCCGGCCCGGGGCTGCCCTGCCCCCCCGCCGCGAAGCGAGGGGGGAAGGCGGGCGCAATTCGGCTCCATGACGTCGGGAACATAATAGCAACAAAAGCCGCCGCGCCAGCGGATTCAGCCCGCTCGGATTCAGCCCGCGCGGATCTCATCCTGCGCCTTGCTGAAGGCGTCCACGCCGTCGAAGCGCTGCAGCGTCTCCACATGCATCCAGCGCCGACCCGCGCCGATACGCCCCAGCAACTCCAGCATGGCCGGGCCGGGATCGGCGGCGGGGGTGCGCAGCAGGAAGCGGGCTCGGAACTGGTCCACCAGGAAGGTCGTGCCCCCCTGCGGCGGCCAGACCTGCGCACCGCGGGAGGCGATGGTCTGCAGCGCGAAGGGCGTGCCCTCCGTCAATGCGACCAGCGCGGCGCCGAGGCCGGCCGGGGCTTCAGTCGTCTCGATGAAGACGTCGAGGCCCACCACCTGCCGGGATGTCACCGGCTTCGCCCAGGGTTCGGCAGGCCAGTGGCGCATGGTGATCGGGCGGTAGTCCCGCGCCGGCACACGGGCGCTTTCGCGGCCGAGATTGGCGATGAGGCGGGCGACATAGGCATCGGTGCCGACGCCCTGGCCGGGGGCGGCGATGTCGCCGGTCAGGTCCCGCCCTTCCTCCAGCGTCACATACAGCGCGTGCTCCACCCGCCGCGCGGTGGCGAAATCGCCGATGTGGCGCAGCATCATGACGGCGGAGAGCAGCAGCGCGGTCGGGTTCGCCAGGCCCTTTCCGGCGATCTGGGGGGCGGAACCGTGCACCGCCTCGAACATCGCGACCTCGTCGCCGATATTGGCGGAGGGTGCGACGCCGAGGCCGCCGACCAGGCCCGCCGCCAGGTCGGACAGGATGTCGCCATTCATGTTGGTCATGACGCAGACGTCGAATTGTTCGGGGCGCACGACCATCTGGTGGGCGCAGTTGTCGACGATCATGTGTTCATGGACCAGGCCGGGATGGTCCTTCAGCACGGCCTCGCCGACGCGCTTCATCAGCCCCTCGGTCAGTTTCATGATGTTGGCCTTGGTGGCGACCGTCACCTTGCGCCGTCCCTCGGCCTCCGCCAGCGCGGCGGCCATGGAGACGATGCGCTGGCACCCCGCTTCCGTGATGATCTTCAGGCATTGCGCGACGCCGGGGGTCTGCATGTGCTCGACCCCGGCATAGAGGTCCTCGACATTCTCCCGCACCACGACGAAGTCGATGCCGCGCCCGGCGAAGGGGGTGCGGATGCCGGGAATCTCCCGCACCGGCCGGATGTTCGCATACATCTCGAACACCTTGCGCAGCGTGACATTGGCGGATTTCTCCCCGAAGCCGACCGGCGTTTCCAGCGGGCCCTTCAGCGACACGCGGTTGGCGGCGATGCTGTCCAGCGTCTCCTGCGGCGCGCCGGAGCCGACGCCCTTCCGGAAGGCCTCCGCGCCCGCCACCGCATCCTCCCACTCGATCCGGGCGCCGGCGGCTGCCAGCACGGCCTGGGTGGCGCGCATCACCTCCGGACCGATGCCGTCGCCGGCGATGGCGGTGACCTTGGTGGTGGTCACCTGGGCAGGGGTATGGGCGGGAAGGCTGTCCATGGGCTGTTCGACTTCCATCATCAGGGCGTTTGCTGCACCGCATGAGACGCGCGGCGGGGGGCGGCGTTCGCGCCCCGGCAGGCGGGTTTCGTGAGCGATTCCGCGCATCGGGGGGTTCACTTTTTCGCGATTCGCAGGGGCCGGGCCCTGGTTTTTCCGGCCCGTGACCCGCCGCGGGCCGCTCCCGCCATCTTGCCCGGCGGGCGTTGACGGGGTCTTGATGCCCATCAAGCCCTGCCTGCCATGCCGGAAAAGCGGCGTTTTTCCGCGGCACTGGCCCGCTGCGGCGGGGTGGCGACGGCGCCGCCCCATGCCCTCCCGGAAGCGACGGCGCCGCTCCATCCGGCGGGAATGCCACTCGGAACGTCAAAGAAACGAGACGTGCGAGACAACGCGGAACGTTGTTACGGTTCGTATCGCGGATTCGTCGCTGACGATTCGCGGGCATTGTGCATAATTATTGCCTTGCCCTCCGTGTCATGGACCAGTCACGCGGTGGAACCTATAAGAATGTTATTCACCATCCCCGAGGATTCGAATCCCCGGCGACTAGATTCGTCGTCACGGTACGCACCGGGATTGCGACGATATTCGCTGACAACCTGGCTTCTTCTGTCCAGCACGGCCCTGACGGCCACGGGGATGCTGGCGCCGGCCCTGGCGCAGCAGAGCTGGACCGGCAGCCTCGGCAGCAACTGGTTCGCGCCGGGCAACTGGACCAGCGCGGTGCCGACCACCGCCGATGCGGTGACCATCGCCGGCACGCCGCCGGCCGATCCGGTGATCATTGGCGGTTCGGCCAGCGCCTCCACCGTGACCGTGACGGGGGGGCGGACGCTCGGCGTCTCCGGCGGGGGCGGCCTGTCCCTGAGTTCGACGACCACGATCGGCAGCGGGGCCGGGTCGGGCAGCGTCACAATCTCCGGCACCGGGACGAGCTGGGCCAGCGACAGCAGCATCGATGTCGGCTTCGGCGGGGCGGGGTCGCTGACGGTGCGGGATGGCGCGCGGCTGACCACCTTCGAGGGGTCGGTCACGCTGGGCTCCCAGGGCCTGCTGACCATCACCGGGCCGGGCACGACGGTCGATATCGGCACGCGCACCGTGGCGCTGCCGGCGGGCTGGGGCGATGCGGCGGGCTGGCTGCAGCCGAATGAGGGCACGCTGGTCATTTCCAACGGTGCCGGCGTGATCGCGGACGCGACCTATATCGGCGGCGCGGGCGCGACCTGGGCCACTGCCACCGTCACCGGCCGCGGCACGACGCTGCAGAACGCGCTCAACGTCTATGTCGGCGGCAATGGCAACGGGAATGTCGGCTTCGGGCGGCTGACGATCGCCGATGGCGCCGTCGTCACCGCCTATACCGGCGCGGTGGGCACCGATACGGGTTCCTTCGGCGAGATGGTCATCACCGGCGCGGGTTCGCGCTACGAAAGCCTGCGCCGCACCGGCTTCAACGGCAATTTCCGCGTGGGCTTCAATGGCGACGGCACGGTCGCGGTCCAGAATGGCGGGCATCTCGGCGCCGCCAACATCATCGACATCGCGACCAGCAGCGGCAGCCGCGGCGTGCTGGCGATCGGCGGCGCGCTGGGGCAGGCCGCGCAGGCGCCCGGCACGATCGGCGCCGCCAACGGCATCTCCTTCGGCGCCGGCGATGCCACGCTGCTGTTCAACCACACCGGCACCGCCTACGCCTTCGACCAGCGGATCTTCGGCAGCGGCGGGCAGATCCGGCACCAGGCGGGCACGACGATCTATTCGGGCGATGGCGGCAGCTACACCGGCGCCATCAACGTCACGGGCGGCAGGCTCATCGTCAACAGCACGCTGGGCGGCACGGGCAGCACCGTGACGGTCGGCAATGGCGGGACGCTCGGCGGTGCCGGCACCGTCGCCAATCTGGCGGTGCAGGCCGGGGGCGCCGTCTCCCCGGGCAATAGCGCGGGCACGCTGACCGTCTCGGGCAACTATACCCAGGCCGCGGGCGCGATCCTGGTGGCGGAGGTGGTGCCGGGCGTGACCGCCGACCGCCTGGTGGTGAACGGCACCGCCACGATCCAGCCGGGCGCCATCCTGCAGCTGGTGCGCGCGGGCGGCGGGGCCGTCTCGCTCGATACCGTCTACACCGTGTTGAGCGCGACGGGCGGCGTGACCGGCACCTATGTCGTGACCGGGGATCCCGAGCTGTCCACCTTCTACCAGCTCTACGCGACCTACGGCGCCAACGGCGTCACGCTGGTGCCGGCGCAGTCGCGCGGCTTCGGCACCGCGGCGGCGACGCGCAACCAGCAGGCGGTGGCGGATGCGATGCAGGCGCTGCCCGCCAGCAGCGCGCTGCGCACCGCGATCGGCGCGCAGCAGACCGATGCGGCGGCACGCCTGGCCTATGACAGCCTCTCGGGCGAGATCCACGCCTCCATCCGCGGCGCGATGCTGGAGGAGACACGCTTCACCCGCCAGGCGGCGCTGGACCGGGTGCGGGTGTCGCTGGGCGGGATCGGCAGCGGGGGGACGGAAGCGGTGGCGGGCGACACGCCGGGCATCGCCTTCTGGTCCCAGGGCTATGGCGCCTGGGGGCGGAGCGCGGGGGATGGCAATGCCGCCACCCTGTCGCATGACAGCGGCGGCCTGGTGGTGGGCGCGGACATGCCGGCCGCGGGTGGCTGGCGGATCGGCCTGCTGGCGGGCTACGGCGATGCCGGCTTCGAATCCGGGGCGCGCGCCGCCAAGGGATCGGCGGAGACGACGACCATCGGCCTCTATGGCGGGCGGCAATGGGGTCCGCTCGGCCTGCGGCTGGGCGCGACCCAGGGGTGGAGCGAGCTGTCCACCCGCCGCAGCCCGGCCTTCGCCGGCTTCGCCGATGGGCTGACCGGCCGCACCAGCGCCCAGACCACCCAGGTCTTCGGCGAATTGGGCTGGCGGATCAACCTCGGCGCCGGCGCCATCGAGCCCTTCGCCGGCCTGGCGCGGGCCGATCTGCGGGAGGATGGCTTCACGGAACGCGGCGGCGCCGCCGCCCTGGCCGTGGATCGCGGCAATGCGGGCGTGAACTACGGCACGCTCGGCCTGCGGGGCGCGACGGGGACGCAGCTGGGGGAGACGACGCTCGGCCTGGCGGGAATGCTGGGCTGGCGCCATGCCTGGGGCGATGTCACGCCGACCGCCGATTTGCGGCTGGCGGGGTCCGGGCCCTTCACGGTGGCAGGCGCGCCGATCGCGAAGGATGCGGCGGTGGCGGAGGCCAGTGTCTCCGCCGCGCTGTCCTCCGCCCTGGCGCTGGGCGTGTCCGTCAACGGGCAGTTCGCCGATGGGGCGCAGAGCCTGGGGGCGAGGGCGAACCTGACGCTGCGGTTCTGAAGGAAGGCGAGAGACCACAATCGCGCGGGCGGGCGGCGCCATCGGCAGCGGCGGCGCGTTGGCGGGGGAAGGAGGACCCCGCCATGACCGTCCATCGCCTGCTGCTTGCCTGCCTGGCCGCGCTGTCCCTGCCCGCCGCGGCGCAGGGGCTCGGCCCGCTGATCGTCGAGGGCAACGCCCAGCGCCAGACCATCGACTGCACGGGGCGCGACGTGACGGTGCGGGGGGAGCGCAACGCCCTGACCTTCACCGGCGGCTGCCGCAGCCTGGAGGTGCAGGGCAATACCAGCAACATCCGGGCGGAGTTGGCGCCCGGCGCGCGGGTGAGCCCGCGGGGGGAGACGCTGGAACTCACCTGGTCCCAGTCCGCGGAAGGTGCCGCGCCGCGCATCGCGCAGGAGGGGCGGCAGATCCGGGTGGAGCAGGTCGCTTCCTCCCCCGCCCCGGTGACACCGGCGCGGCCGGGGGTGGCGCGGCGGGAGACGGCGCGGGGCGTCGCGCTCAATCTCTCCGGCGACGTGCTGTTCCCCTTCGGCGCGGACCAGTTGCGGGCGGAGGCGGCGGAGGGGCTCGGCCAGGTGGTGACGCTGGTCAGGGAATTGCGGCCGCGGACGCTGCGGATCATCGGCCATACCGACAGCGTGGGGGATGCGGCGGCGAACCAGGACCTGTCGCTGCGCCGCGCGCGGGCGGTGCAACGCTGGCTGGAACAGCGCGTGGGGGATGCGATGCCGGCGGTGGTGGTGGAAGGAAGGGGCGAGCATGACCCCGTCGGGCCGAACACCAAGGCGGACGGGACGGATGACCCGGAGGCGCGGGCGCTGAACCGCCGGGTGGAGTTCGTGCTGGAACGGTAGGGGCCGCGCTACCGCCCGAACAGCTCCGAATGCGTGCCGGCACGCACGAAGACCACGCTCGGCCGTTTGCCGGCATCGGCCAGGCGATAGATCAGCAGGAAGTCGCCACCGATGTGGCATTCCCGGTGGTCCTGGAAGTCGCCGGTCAGCGCATGGTCCCGGCGTTCCGGCGGCAGCGGCCCCTCATTCGCGATGAGGTGCATCATCACCGCCTTGAGCCGGCCCATGTCGTAGCGCCCGGATCGCGTCAGGCGGTCCCAGTCCTTGCGGAACTCACCCGTGCAGTCGGAGGCACGCGGCAGGGTCGCGCGCTTACCGCCTGGCGGCGTCGAGGTCATCGAACAGGTCGGCGGCCGTGTCGAAGCGGGCGCTCAGGGCGCGCGCTTCCTCCATGGCAGCGCGGGTCCGGTCGTTGGGGACCTCCAGCGCGAAGGGCAGCTTCTGGTCGGCCGCGACCCGGTGCAGGAAGACCCGCACCGCCTCCGACATGGTCAGCCCCATCTGCTCCAGCGCGATGGAAGCCCGTTCCTTGACGTCGTCCTCCACCCGGACATGCAGCATCCTGGTGCCCATCGCCACCTCCTCTGCCTGGGACCAGCCAAGCGTATCTCATCTGAGATACAAAATCGATGATATTCGGGCGCGAGCCCCTCAGCTGAACGGCCGCGGCACCCGGAAGGGCAGCATCGCGTACATGGCCGGGCTGGCGAAGCGGTCCAGCGACAGGCTTTCATGCACCGCCGTCGCCTCCCGCCCCAGAAGCCGGGTGCGGATCTCGGAGCGGGAGTAGAAGGGCGCGTCCACCAGGGTGCGCACCACGCGGGCCTGGCCGCCTTCCGCCCGGGTCGGCCGGGCGATGCGCCAGAGGGTTTTGGGCAGTTCGACCGCCGGGGAGAGCGGCACGTCGGTGACGCTGCCATCGCTGCCGACGCGCAGCGCCAGGGACTGGTTCGTGCCGTCCCGCCGCTGCGCGTTGTAGAGGATGGCGGTGGCGTCGGGCATCGGCGCCCGGCACCAGTCCCAACCCACGAAATCCTGTTCCAACGGGGCGCTGCCCCAGTTGCTGTCGAAATAGGCGGGGCCGGACCAGGACAGCGCGGGGTCCACCAGCGAGACCTCCACGCGGGACCGCGCGGCGATGGGGTGCCAGTGGTGGCGGCCGTCGCTGTCCAGCGTGAAGGCGCGGGTGGAGACGGCGTCCGGGCGCACCACCACCCGGCCGCGGAGTTTCCCGGGGATGGGGGCGGTGCGCTCCTCGATCTCCACCGTCAGCGTCGTGCCGTCCCAATGGGCGCTGCTGGGGCCGATGCGGAGGCTGTTCGCATCGCGGGAGAGCGCGCCTCGGCGGCGGTCCGTCATCGCCCAGCGGCTGGGGGAGCCGTAGAGCGCGACATGCATGCAATTGTGGTTTTCCGGGTCGCCGCCGCCGCCGCGCCGCGCCAGCGCGTACCAGGGGGAGAAGACGGTGCCGATGAAGGCGATGATGGTGATGCCGTGCAGGCCATCGTCGCTGAGGGCGTCGATATACCACCAGCGATAGCCGCGGGCGGGGACCGGGCGGTCGAATTCCCAGCCTCTCCAGAGGGGTGTGGTGGTGTTGTGCGCCATGCCGTCCATCAGATCCGTTCCGCCATCGCCGCCTCTGCCGCCAGCCTGCCCGATATCGCCGCCATGGCGAGCCCCGCGCCGGGATGCGTCGCGCCGCCGGCCAGGAACAAGCCCGGCAGGGCGGTGCGGGCCGCCGGGCGGCTGAAGATCGCCTGCCAGCCCTGCACGGCGGGGCCGAACAGGGCGCCGCCGGTGCCGGGGGACAGGGCCTCGTAATCGTCGGGTGTCATCACCGCCATCGCGTCGCGCGTGATGGTCAGGCCGGCGCGCGCCATGGCGCCGAAGGCGGCCTGCTCCGCCGTGGCGAGGGCGGCCTGGTCCAGGCGGCGGCTATCGGCGCGGGCGGGGGCGCTGACCAAAGCGAGCAGGCCCTCCCTGCCATCAGGCGCCGGCTGCACGCCGTGGCGGCCCTGCGCCCAGAGGGTGACGGAGGGGTGTTCGGGCATCCGGCCGCGATAGGTCAGGGCCGCCAGTTCGGCCGCGGCATCCGGGGCGTGGAAGACGGTGAGGCGCGGCAGGTCGAGGCCCTCCGCCCGGCCGGCCATGGCCCAGGCGATGCCGGAGAAGCTGCGCTTCGCGGGCGGCATCGGCGGCACGGCCCTGGCGGCGGCGGCGCCGAAATGCCCGGCGGCGAGCGTCGCGGGATCGGCGTTCAGGATCACCTGGTCGAAATCGATCGCCTCCCCATCCCGCAGCGTGACGCCGGCGATGCGGCCGCCGGCGAGGCGGAGGGAGGCGACATCGGCGCCGTGGCGGAACACCGCGCCCTTGGCGGCGGCGGCGCGGGCCATGGCTTCCGGCAGCCGGGCCATGCCGCCCTCGATCGCCCAGAGGCCGCCGGCTTCCACCTGCGCCACCAGCATCAGCGTGGCGGGGGCCACCAGGGGGGAGGTGCCGACATAGGTGGAGAGGCGGGAGAAGACCTGGCGGAGGCGCGGATCGGCGAAATGCTCCCCCAGCGCATCCCAGAGCGTCCCGAAGGGGGAGGTGCCGAGCAGCCCGCGCATCCCCGCCTGGGCACCGAGCGCCAGTGCGCCCGGCCGCTGCACCGTCAGGAAGGGCTTCTCCAGTGCCGCCCAGCATTTCGCGGCGCGGGCCATGAAGTCCCGGTAGCCGCGGGCAGCGGCAGGGCCGGCGAAATCGCCGATCGCCTGCCCGGCCTCGGCCGAGTCGGCGGGCAGGTCGAGCCGGCTGCCATCGGGCCACATGTGCCGGCCGAGCAGGGGCAGGCGCGTCAGATGCAACTTTTGGTTGAGCGACGTGTCGGCCGCGGCGAACAATGCCTCGAACACCGGCCGCAGGCTGAGGGCGCCGGGGCCGGCATCCACCGCCAGGCCGCCGAGCAGGGCGGCGGCGACCTTGCCGCCGGGCACGGGGCCGCGTTCCAGCACCAGCACGGGGCGCCCGGCGGCGGCAAGGGTGATGGCCGCGGCCAGGCCGCCGATGCCGGCGCCGATGATGCCGACGACCCGCTGGTTCGGTCCGCGCATGGCGGAAAAGTCGCGGCAAGGACGCCAAGTGTCAAGCTAGCGTTACACTACTTTGGCGGCTGGCCGCCAGAATTTACGAACTGACCTTGGATTGTCTCAACAACCAATCGTCATCTTGCATTGACGTAGGGCGCGTAAAGTCCCACACAGTATCAAGCGTCTTCGCCAGTGCTGCGACGACGACGCAGGTCCGCCGCCAGGCTCTGCCTTCCAGGTTCTGCCGCGCGGTTGGGCCGAAAATTGGACCCACCCTCCCCATGACCCGCGTTGCCGTCATCCAACCCGATATCACCCTCACCCTGGATTGGGAGGGCGTGATCCGTGATGCCGCCCTGTCGGAGACGATGCGGGGCGAACCCGTGACCGACTGGTTCGGCCGCCGCTGGATGGACACCGTCGGCGGTGTCGGCAGCCTGCAGGTCCGCCGGATGGTGGAGGATGCGCGCGCCTCCGGCGTTTCCGCCTATCTCCAGGTCACGCAGCGCTTTCCCTCGGGCCTCGAACTGCCGGTCGAATACACGACCGTGCGGCTGGGCGGCCAGGCGGGGCTGATCGCCGTCGGCAAGAACCTGCAGGCGGTGGCGGAACTGCAATCCCGACTGGTGGCCGCGCAGCAGGCGCGGGAACAGGATTACTGGAAGCTGCGGGAGATCGAGACCCGGTCCCGCCTGCTGTTCGACGCTTCGTCCGAGGCCGTGCTGGTCATCGCCGCCTCCACCCTGCGCATCGTGGAAGCGAACCCCGCCGCGATCCGCGAACTGGGCCTGGCCCCGGGCTGGAACTTCGCCGACGAGGTCGCGGCCAAGGACCGCGCCGCCTTCCGCGACGTGCTGCTGCGCGCCCGCGAACAGGGCCGCGCGCCCGGCGTGATGATGCATCTGGGCGCGGAGGCGACGCCCTGGCTGCTGCGCGCATCCCTGATGGCCCGCAACCCGGGGCCCGTCTTCCTGATCCAGCTGACCCCCGCCACCGCGCACTCGCAGGCGGAGGGGCAGTCGCCCCGCGGCGTGCCGCTGCGTGGCGATGCGCTGCTGGAGGAGATGCCGGACGGCTTCGTCGTGATCGATCCCGCCGGCACCGTCCGCCGCGCCAACCGCGCCTTCCTGGATTTGGCCCAGGCGGGGTCGGAAGCCTCCGTGGTGGGCGAAAAGCTGGACCGCTGGCTGGCCCAGCCCGGCATGGATGCCGGCGTGCTGATGCAGACCGTCACCCAGCACGGGGAGGTGCGGCTGCTGCCCGCGACCCTGACCGGCAGCCTGGGGACGGAGACGGAGGTCGAGGTCTCCGGCGCCGCCATTCGCCCAGGGGGAAGCCCAGGGGCGCGCGATGGGGTTCGGGACGTCGAGGCGGACGCGCCGCGCATGATGGGCTTCATCATCCGCGACATCGGCCGGCGGATGCTGGCATCCGGGGAAGCCGCGGCGCTGCGCGCGGCACTCGGCGCGCTGGCCAATGATGTCGGCCGCGTGCCGCTGCCCGCCATGGTGCGCAGCACCGCGGCGCTGGTGGAACGCGCCTGCATCGAACGCGCCCTGCGGCTGGCCGGCAACAACCGGACGGCGGCGGCGGATGCCCTCGGGCTCAGCCGGCAGAGCCTCTACGCCAAGCTCGAACGCTACGGCCTCAGCGAGGATCGAGAGGGGTCCGCGGACGGGCTCGCGTGATGTCCGGGGAAACCGGGCAGGCCGGGTCCGGGGACGACCCCGGCTTCGGCAGCGCCGACCTCTCCAATTGCGAGCGGGAGCCGATCCATCTCGCCGCCTCCATCCAGCCCCATGGCGCGCTGCTGGCGCTGCGGGAGCCGGATCTGACCATCCTGCAGGCCAGCGCCAATGCGGCGGCCTTCATCGGCGCCGCCGCGCCGGTCCAGGGCAGGCGGTTGACGCAGGTTGATGCCCGCATCGCCCGCGCCCTGGCGCCCCTGCTGGCGGAGAAGCTGGACGAAGTGCCCGCCGCCTTCCGCGCGCGGCTGGACGGGGTGGTGCTGGACGGCATGGCGCATCGCCCGGCGGGCGGCGGCCTGATCCTGGAGCTGGAACGCGCGGGGCCGGAGGAGAATTTCGCCGGCCGGATCGAGCCCGCGATGCAGGCCATCCTGGCCAGCTACGCGCTGCGGCCGCTTTGCGACGAGGCCGCGCGCATCTTCCGCCGACTGACCGGCTATGACCGCGTCATGATCTATCGCTTCGACGAGGATCATCACGGGGAGGTCTTCGCCGAGGAACGCGACCCGTCGCTGGAGCCCTATCTCGGCAACCGCTATCCCGACAGCGACATCCCGCAGGTCGCGCGGCGGCTCTACATCCGCAACCGCGTGCGGGTGGTGGCGGATGTGCACTACGCGCCGGTGCCGCTGGAGCCGCGGCTGTCGCCGCTGACGGGCCGCGACCTCGACATGTCGCTCTGCGTGCTGCGCAGCACCTCGCCCCTGCATATCCAGTACCTCAAGAACATGGGGGTGGGGGCGACGCTGGTGGCCTCCATCATGGTGGGTGGGCGGCTCTGGGGCCTCGTCTCCTGCCACCATGACAGCCCGCGCCGCGCGCCCTTCGCGCTGCGCGCGGTGGTGGAATTGCTGGCGGAAGCGGTGGGCACGCGCATCGCCGCGCTGGAAAGCTTCGTGCTGGCGCAGTCGGAGCTTTCGGTGCGCCGGCTGGAACAGCGGATGATCGAGGCGATCTCCCGCGACGGGGATTGGCGGAGCGCGCTGTTCGACAACCCGAACACGCTGCTCGCGCCGCTCAATGCCTCCGGCGCCGCGCTGCTGTTCGAAGGCCAGACCCAGACGATGGGGGACGTGCCCTCCACCGCCGCCTTGCGCGAGATCGGGCAATGGCTGGACGGACAGCCGCGCCGGCCGGTGATGGCGACCGCGGGGCTGGCGCAGGAGGCACCGGCGCTGGCAGGGCTGGCGCCGGTGGCGTGCGGCGTGCTCGCGGCGCCGATCTCCCCCACCCCCGGGGAATACGTCATCTGGTTCCGGCCGGAGCAGGTGCGGACCGTGACCTGGGGTGGCGATCCCACCAAGCCGGTGGAGGTGGGCGCGGACCCGCGCGACCTGTCGCCGCGCCGGTCCTTCGCCAAATGGCACCAGGTGGTGGAAGGCCGGGCGGAGCCCTGGACGCCGAAGGATCTGGCGACGGCGCGGATGGTGGGCGACACCGTCGGCGACGTGGTGCTGCAGTTCCGTTCCGTCCGCATGCTGATCGCGGAGGACCAGCTTTCCCAGATCCGCCGCCAGGTCGGCAATTCGCCGCAGGCCGTGGTGATCTGCGACGCGCAGGGCAACATCGACCTGCGCAACGACGCCTTCGATGCGCTGCTGCCCGGCGTGCGCGGCGCGGCACCGCGGCGGATCGACCAGATCCTGCCCTTCTTCGCCGACCCGACCGAGATCGGTCACCGGCTGCGCGACGTGCTGGATAACCGCCGTTCCTGGCGCGGCGAGGCGCGGCTGGCCGATGGGATGGGCGCGGGGCGGCCGCTGCTGGTGCGGGCCGATCCTGTCTTCTCCTCCCCGGACCGCGTGCTGGGCTACGTCTTCCTGTTCAACGACCTGGCGGAGCGCAAGGCGGCCGAAGCCGCGCGACGGCGCTTCCAGCAGGGGATCGAGGAGGGATCGCGGTCCCGCGCCGGGCGGCTGGACCGCCAGGCGGACCTGGCCTTCCGCGCCATCCTGGCCTCGGTGGTGGAGAATGCGCAGCTCGCGGCGCTTGAGATCACGGATGGCGTCGATGTCGCGCAGATGCCGGAACAGCTGGAAAGCGTGCGCGCATCCGTCGCGCGCACGGCGGAAGTGCTGGAGGCGCTGATCCGCCATGCAGGCCAGCCCGGCAGCCGGCCCGGCGACCGGCCCGACGACCATTCGGGCGACGATCCCGGGTGAGCGAGGTGGCCGGTGGCAGCGCGCGCGATGCGCTGCGGGCGGCGACGGGGGCCGTCCATGAACGGCTGCACGGCGTGGCGGCCTTCGCGCGGCTCGGCGCCGGCACCATCACGCGGGACGACTACAGGGCGCTGCTGGCGCGGCTGCAGGGCTTCCACCAGGCGCTGGAGGCGGCGCTGGCCGGCGGCCCGGCCACCGACATGGCCACCGACATGGCCGCCTGGGGCATCGACCTGGCGGCGCGCCGGCGTTCGGGCCTGCTGGCGGCGGACCGGGCGGCGCTTGGGGATGCGACCCCTGCCCCGCTCGCGCCGATCCCGCCCATTCCCGGCGCCGCGGCCGCGATGGGCTGGATCTACGTGTCGGAGGGATCGACGCTGGGCGGGCTGCACCTGGCGCGCGCGCTGGACCCACTGCTGGGCGATGCGGCGGAGGGCCGGCGCTTCCTGCTGGGCCATGGCGCGCGGCATGGCGCGATGTGGCGCGAATGCTGCGCGGCGATCGAGGCCTGCGGCGCCGACCCCGTGCGCCGCCGGGCGATGGTGGCGGGGGCCGTGGAGGGTTTTCATCGGTTCGAGGATTGGTTCAGCCCAGCCTGACACCCCGGCCTGACACCCCGGCCTGACACCCAAGCTGGCGTGGTGGATTAGCCCTCCCTTCACCGCTCAGGCAGCATGATGCGGGCATGATCCCCGCCAGCGACACCACGGAATCCCGCCCCGCCCCGGTGACGCCGTTCCGCCTGGGACGGCGGGCCTGGCTGGTCGGGACCCTGGCCGCCGGCATCCCCCATGGCGCGGCCCGGGCGGAGGGGCTGACGCTGGGCGGCACCGGCATGGCGATCAGCATCGTGCAACTGCTGCTGGGCGAACAGCGGCGCCTCGGCCTGGGCGGGCCGGCCATCGTGCTGAACAGCCTGGGCAGCGCCGGCGGCCTGGCCGCGCTGCGGGCCGGGCGGATCGACATCGCGCTGTCGGGCCGGCCGCTGACGGCGGCGGAACAGGCGCAGGGCCTGGTGGCCACCACCTTCGCCACCAACCCGCTGGCCTTCGCCACCCATGCCGACACGCCGGTGGAAGGCATCACCAGCGCCGAGGCCGCGGATGCGCTGGCCGGGGAGATGATGAGCTGGCCGGGCGGCGGGCCGCTGCGGCTGATCCGGCGCGACCGGGCGGAGGGCGACTGGATCCTGCTGGCCAGCCTGTCGCCGGAGATCGCGCAGGCGGTGGACCGCGCCCATGCACGGCCGGGCCTGGCGACGGCGGGCACGGACAAGGAGAATGCGGAACTGCTGGAACGCATCCCGGGATCCTTCGGCATCATCTCCGTCGGCCAGGCGATGACGGAACGGCGGCGGGTGAAGCTGCTGCCGCTGGATGGCGTGGCGCCGACCGTGGAAGCGATGGTGGCGGGTCGCTACCGCCTCTCCCGCGCCCTGATGGCGGTGACGCGGGGGGAACCGGGCGCGGCGGTGGTGGCCTTCCTGGCCTTCCTGGCATCGCCCCCCGCGCGCGCCCTGCTGCGGCAGAACGGCTATGAGCCCGTGCCGGAAGCGGGCGCATGAGCGCATCCGCGGCACGGAAGGCCGCCACCACCGCGGAGCGGCAGGCCACCCCCAAGCTCGGCACGGCCGATGGCTCCGCGGGGGATGCCGCGCTGGTGCGGCTGGTGACGGGCTTCGCGGCCTGCATCGCCATGCTGGTCGCCATCGCGCTGCCCGTGATGCATGTCTGGGCCTCGCTGGCGGAGGAGGATGCGGCGATGGCGGCGGAGGCACGCATCGTCGCCTACTCCGTCTCCCAGATCGCGAGCCGCGAGCCCGATCTGTGGCGCTACCAGGAAGCGCGCCTGCGCGCGGCGCTGGAGACAGCGACCCCCGCGGCCGGCGCGGCGATCCGGGTGCGCGATTCGCGGGGCGAGGTGCTGGCGGAGATCGCGGCGGAGGTTCCCGCGCCGCGGCACGGCACCTCCGCCATCGTCTTCGAAAGCGGCCATCCCGTGGGGATGGTGGAGATCGAGCATTCCGCGCTGCACCTGCTGGCGGAATCGGTGTGGGTCACG
This sequence comes from Falsiroseomonas sp., assembly GCF_051859025.1. Classification (GTDB taxonomy): domain Bacteria; phylum Pseudomonadota; class Alphaproteobacteria; order Acetobacterales; family Acetobacteraceae; genus Falsiroseomonas. Next base: position 122,993 of record NZ_JBHYGL010000006.1, read on the forward strand.
CTGGCATCGCTGTTCCTGGCGGGGGCGTCCTATGTCGCGCTGCGGCTGCTGCCGCTGCGGATGCTGCGGCGCGCGACCAGCCGCATCACGCATCTGGCGACGCATGACCAGCTGACCGGGCTGCCCAACCGGCGGCTGTTCCATGACCGGCTTGAACAGACGGCGGCGGGGCTGAAGCGCTATGGCGGGCATTTCGCCGTGCTGGCGCTGGACCTCGACCGCTTCAAGGAAGTGAACGACACGCTGGGCCATGCGGCGGGCGATGAATTGCTGCGCCAGGTCGCGCGCCGCATCACCGGCGCGATGCGCGAAAGCGACACGCTGGCGCGCCTCGGCGGCGATGAATTCGCCATCATCCAGCGCACCGCCGAACAGCCCAAGGCGGCGGAGGCGCTGGCCGCGCGGCTGGTGGTGCTGCTGTCGGAACCCTTCGACCTGCACGGCAACCAGGCGCTGATCGGCACCAGCATCGGCATCGCGCTGTCGGTGGAAAGCCCGGCCGACCACCTGCTGCAGGATGCCGATACGGCGCTGTACCGCGTGAAGGCGGAAGGGCGGAACGGCTTCCGCTTCTTCTCGGCCGAGATGAACCAGGCGCTGCGCGAACGCCGCGCGCTGGAACATGATCTGCGGGAGGCGCTGGCGACCGGCCAGCTGCATCTGCACTACCAGCCGCAGGTCAACCTGGCCTCCGGCCGGGTGATCGGGCTGGAGGCGCTGCTGCGCTGGGACCATCCGGTGCGCGGCCGCGTGATGCCCGACCGCTTCATTCCGCTGGCGGAGGAGATCGGGCTGCTGAGCCGGATCGGCGAATGGGTGCTGCGGGAAGCCTGTGAGGTGGCGATGCGCTGGCCGGGGCTGCGCATGGCCGTCAACATTTCCGCCAACCAGTTCCAGGCGCCGGATTTCCTGCGCGCCGTGCGCGTGGCGCTGGAAGGGACGGGGCTGCCGGCCGACCGGCTGGAGATCGAGATCACGGAAGGCGTGCTGCTGACGGACACCGAACGCACGCTGGCGACCTTGCAGGCGTTGCATGAGATGGGCGTGTCGGTCGCGATGGATGATTTCGGCACCGGCTATTCGTCGCTCGGCTACCTCCACAAATTCCGCTTCGACAAGATCAAGATCGACCGCAGCTTCGTCGCGACCCTGGCGCATGATCCGCAGGCCGTCGCGATCGTGCGCGCGATGATCGGCATCACCCATGCGCTGGGGCTGCGCTGCAACGCGGAGGGGGTGGAGAACGCCGTGCAGGCCGCGCTGCTGCGCGCGGAAGGCTGCACGGAAGCGCAGGGCTACCTCTATGGCCGCGCGGTGCCGGAGGCGGAGCTGGCGGCGCTGATCGAGGGCGCGGCGGCGAAGGATGCCACCGCGCCCCCCGCGCCGGAGGCGGTTATACCCCCCGCGCCGGAGGCGCTTAAACTCCCCCGAAGCCTGCGCGCGTGATCCAGTAGTCCCAGGCGCGGGCGAGCGGCATGTCGGAGAGCAGCATGGTGGCGGTCTTCTCGACCTCACCGGGCGTCAGGTAGGTGACAGGGCCATGCGGCAGGCTGGCCAGCACCATCGCCGCATTGTCCTTCATGTAGACAGCGGTGAAGACGGCGGCGCGGAGGCTGGTGCCGACATTGCAGGCGCCGTGGCGGGCCAGCAGCACGCTGCGATTCTGGCCGAGCGCGCGGGCCAGCGAATGGCCACGCGGCAGGTCGTCCACCAGCATGTTGGTGTCGCCGAATTCGTCCTGGCTGTCCCACATCGGGACCTCCGCCCCCATCACGCTGCCCATGTGGAAGACGGGCTTGAGTTCGAGCTTCGTGACGGTGAAGGGGATGACGGGGCGGGCGTGGTGGTGGATCACGGCGCGCACCTCCGGCCGCGCCATGAAGATCGCGGAATGGATGGCGCGTTCGGAATAGATGCGGCGGCCATTCTGCGCGATCGGCGTGCCGTCCAGCTCGAACTCCATGATGTCGTCGCTGGTGACGGCCACGGGGCTGCGGCTGCGGGAGAGGAAGTAGCGGTCCGGCCGTTCGGGATGGCGCAGGCTGACATGGCCGAAATCGTCGATCACATCCTCCCTCGCCAGGATGCGGTTGGCGATGACCAGTTCGCGGATGGCGTGGGCGACGGCGTCCGAACTCATGCTGCTGTGTCCTGCGTGAAGGGGCCGGTGCCGCCATAGAGCCAGGCGAGGGTGCTGCGCCATTCCGCCTGCGACTTCGCGGCCATGATGGCGTTGCGCAGCGCGGCATGGGCGCCGGCGGGGTGGTAGACATGGTCGCCGATGGCGCGGGATTGCAGCTGCACGCGGGCGGTGCGCAGCGCGCGGGCATCGCGATAGGCGGGCAGTGCGGCCGCGATGTCGCCCTGATGGGCGGCGAGCGTCTGCGCCAGGCAGACCGCATCCTCCATCGCCATGCAGGCGCCCTGCGCCATGTACTGCATCATGGGATGCGCGGCATCGCCCAGCAGCGCGACGCGGCCATCCACCCATTGCTGGATCGGGTCGCGGTCGCACAGCACCCAGAGCTTCCAGTCGCGCCCCTGGCGGATGATCTGTTGTGCCAGCGGATGCACATGGGTGAAGCCACGGAAGACTTCCTCGGCCTCGACAGGCTTTCCGGCGACGGGCTCGGGCGCGTCATTGTGGTAGGTGACGACGAGGTTGAAGGTCTTCCAGCCCTGCAAGGGGTAATGGACGATGTGGCATTTCGGGCCGGCCCAGAGTGTGGCGGCGTTCCAGCGCAATTCCTCGGGCATCTGCTCCGTCGGGATCACGCTGCGATAGGTGGTGTGGCCGGAGACGCGGGGCGCGCCATCACCGACGAGTTGCCGCCGCACCTTGGACCAGAGGCCATCGGCGCCGATCAGCGCGCGGCCGCGGAGCTTTTCGCCGGTCGCGAGGATGGCGGTGACGCCTGCGCTGTCCTGGTCATAGGCGACCACTTCCGACGATGTGCGCAGCGTGATGAGATCGCTGCCTCGGCATCCCTGCAAGAAAACACCATGCAGGTCGCCGCGGTGGATGACGGCGTAGGGATTGCCGAAGCACTCACGAAAGTCTTTGCCGAGGTCGATGTGGCAGATCTCCTCCGCCGTCAGCGCATCCATCAGCCGCAGGCGATCGACATAGATCGCCATGGCGCGGGCGGTATCGCCCACACCCAGCCAATCGAAGGCATGGAAGGCGTTGGGACCGAGCTGGATGCCCGCCCCCACCTCCCCCATCGCAGCCGCCTTTTCCAGGACAACTGAAGAAAATCCCTGGCGGGCGAGGCCGAGGGCGGTGGCGAGGCCGCCGATGCCGCCTCCGGCGATCAGGATGGGCAGGCCGGTCATTCCGGCTGGATGCCCGCGAGGTCCGCGATCCGGCCGTTCTTCACGTTCTCCTGCGCGATGAAGGCGGCGAAGGCGGCGGGCGTATCGGTGGTGAAGGCGCCTGCGCCCATCTCCACCAGGCGGCGGGCGATCTCGGCTTCCTGGCCGATCTCGTTGAGCTGGCGGGCCAGCGTGTCAGCCGCCGCGGCGGGCAACGCCTTCGGGCCCCAGACCGCGTACCACAGCAGGAAATCGATGCCGGTGACGCCGGCCTCCGCGATGGTCGGCACATCGGGCATGGCGGCGCTGCGGGCGGGCGCGCCGATCAGCGCGAAGGCGCGCAGCCGCCCGGCCTGGACCAGCGGCTGGGCGGAAAGCAGCGGCGCCACCATCAGCGCGACATTGCCGGCGACGACGTCGTTGATGGCCGGCGCGGTGCCGCGGTAATGCGCCACCACCGCGTCATCGGCGCCGACCGCGCGCTTCAGACCCTCTGCCGCCAGATGCGCCATGGACCCGGCGCCGGAGGTGGAGAAGGTGTAGTGGCGCGGGTCACGGCGCATCGCGGCCGCCAGTTCCTGCATGGTCCGCGCGCGGGATTGCTCGGGGTGGCCGACGACCAGCAGCGGCGCGGTGGCCAGGCGCGCGATGGGGGTGAAATCCGCGACGGGATCGTAGGTGAGGCCGCGGACCACGCGCGTGCCCATCAGGTGGATGTCGGCATTCACCAGGAAGGTCTGGCCATCCGGCGCGCTGCGCGCGACCTCCGCCGCGCCGATGGTGTTGTTGCCGCCGGCGCGGTTCTCGATCACCCAGTTCTGGCCGGACCGCACCGCCAGGCGCTGGGCATAGAGGCGGCCGATCACGTCGATGGCGCCGCCCGGCGCGGCTGGGACGACCAGGCGCACGGGACGCCCCTGCGCCAAAGCGGGACGGGCCAGCGGCAGTATCGCGAGTGATGCCAGAAGGCTTCTGCGATCCACGATGTCGATCCCCCCACTTGTTGGGATCAGGATCGCAGGCGGCCCGGGCCTGTCAATCCGCGGATCAGGCGGCCTTCAGGTGGCGGGAGAGGCGGTCCAGCGCCGCCGCCTCGATCAGGGCCTCCGGCGTATCCAGCGGCGTGAGTTCCGCGGCCGGACCCTCGATGGCGATCACCTGGCGGCCTTCGTCGCGCGCCACGGCGACGATGTCGGTCAGGCGCAATTCGCCGCGCGCGTCGGCCGGGCGCACGGCCCGCAACCAGCGCACCAGATCCACGCTGCGGGCGCAGAGCACGCCGGCATCGCACAGGCCGATGGCGCGTTCCGCCGCCGATGCCTCCGCCCAGGGAACCACGCGATCCACCAGGCCGGTATCGGGACAGGCGACGACGCGGGCGAGCGGTGCCGGGCGGACGGGGCGGAAGGCCAGCAAGGCGAGGTCGGCGCCATCGCGCCTGGCGTCGCGCAGCGATCGCAGCGTGGCGGCGGAAAGCCTGGGCAGGTCGCCGCGGATGACCGCGGTATCCCCACGGAAGCCGGCCAGCAGGGGGGCAGCCTGCAGCGCGGCATGGGCGGCGCCGCGGCGTTCATGCTGCACCAGGGTGCGATGCGGCGGGGGCGGCAGGGGCAGGTCCGCCATTTCCGGGCCGATCACCAGGATGGCGCGGTCGAAGACCTGGGCCGCGACGCCCAGCACATGGTGCAGCATCGGCCGGCCGCCGATGGGCTGCGCCGGCAGGGGGGCCATGCCGCGCAGGGATGGTCGCGCCGCCAGGATCAGGGCGATGCCGGCGGAAGGGGAGGTTCGGGCGACGCGCGGCCTGGCCATGATGGGCTCCCGCCGCACGCGGAAGGCGGGCGGACGGGGCGCCAGGGGCAAGCGGCGTGCCTTGCGGAATGCGAGTGGCGCTACCGTTTCATGCCGGCGGCAGCGGCCAGCAGCCAGTCGCGCAGCGCGGCGCGTTCATCGCCGTCGCGGATGCGCTCCACATGGATGGTCAGGTGGCCCGGGCGGCGGTCCGGCAGGATGCGGATGGCCTGGGTCCAGGTCTCCTCGCCGCGGCGGTGGACCACGACATAGAGGAGGGAGGGCGAACATCGCCCGGCGCGGTCCCGCCATTCGCAGAACGCGACGAATTCGGCCGCATCATGCGGGCCGAGAAGAAGGGTGAGATCCGGGGGCGTCCCCGCGCTGTCCAGCATGCCGTCCTCCTGTGGAGGTCGAACCGACGGCGGCGCTGCCCGAATAATTGCCGGTGAGGCCGCATCCCCCCTTGCGGGGGCGCCACCTTGCCCGGGAAGGCAGGTTGGCGTTGGGCGTCGGCCCAACTCCTGATGCTGTGGCGGCGTGTATCGCGGGTTGGGTGGGAAGGGCAAGGGGTTTGGTGCGGGTGGTACTGGGGAAGGCGCTGCCTTCCCCAGACCCCTACCGCCCCCGTGGAAGATTGGGGGGGAGACCCCCCTGGACCATCGTCAATTGATGACGGTCCAGGGCCGGTTCGGCCCTGGCGGGGGTTGCAGGGGGCAGCGCCCCCTGCGTGGCAATGATTGGTGCAGGGGGCAGCGCCCCCTGCGTGGCAACCATTGGTGCAGGGGGGCGGCGCTCCCCTGCGGGCCATCAGCCGACGGCCAGCAATTCCACGTCGAACACCAGCGTCGCATTCGGCGGGATCACGCCGCCGGCGCCGCGGGCGCCATAGCCGAACTCCGGCGGAATGGTCAGGCGGCGATGGCCACCGACGCGCATGCCCGCCACGCCGCGGTCCCAGCCCTGGATCACATGGCCGGCGCCGAGGGGAAAGCCGAAGGGATCGCCGCGGTCGCGGGAGCTGTCGAACTTCTTGCCCTTGTTCTCCGGCGCCTTCGGGTCGAACAGCCAGCCGGTGTAGTGCACGGTCACCTGCTTGCCGGAGACCGCCATGGTCCCCGTGCCCTCGGTGATGTCGGTCATGCCCAGTGCCATGGTCAGGGAGCCTTTCGGAAGGTGATGGGCTTGTTGCCGTCCCAGAGGACCGAACGCCCGATCTTGTAGAGGCGATCCAGGCCTTCCCGGATCGTGAGGAAATGGTTGCCCGCCAGCGGCCCGGCCTTGGAGGCGAAGGCGACGGCACCGTAGGCGAGGAGGATTTCCGTCTCGCTCACGCTGGTCGGCAGCCCGCCGGGATAGACGATGATCTGGCCGGGCGCCGGGTGGCTGGTCGCGTTCTCATAGCCGATCGAGAGGTCACGCTCGCCCATCGGAATCCAGCAGGCCTCGCCGGACCAGCGGACATGGATGATGCGGTCGCTGAAGGGCAGGAGTTCCCGGAACCGCGCCACGGTCTTCGGCGCGTCCTTCTCCTCGTAGAAGGCGTGGAAGATCTCGCCCCCGATGTCGATCTCGATGTCGGCCATGCCGTGTCCACTCCCGGTCTGTCGCCCGCCCCTACGATGCCCGGGCCCGCTTGCCAAGCGGGCCGCGCGGCGAAACCGCGCAACCCCCGGGCCCCCGGGCCGTTGCGGGCTGCGCGGGAATGGGATGCTGCGATGCCAAGGCGCGCCTGGTCGATCATCAAGGAGACGGTGGAGGGGTTCATCGAGGACGAGGCGATGACGCGGGGCGCGGCCATTGCCTGCTACACCATGTTCTCCATCGCGCCGCTGCTGGTGGTGGCGGTCGCGATCGCCGGCGCCGCCTTCGGGGAGGAACGCGTCAGCGCCGCGGTGGCGGAACAGCTTCGCGCCCTGGTCGGAAGGGAAGGGGCGGCGGCGGTCGAGGCGATCATGGAGGGGGTGGATGGCGCTGGCACCGGCGCGTCGGGCATCCCGGCGCTGGTCAGCCTGGCGGTGCTGCTCATCACCGCGTCGGGCGTCTTCGCGGAGCTGCAATCCGCGCTGAACGCGATCTGGAAGGCGCCGCCGCCGCCGGTGACGATCTCCACGCTGGTGCGGGCCAGGCTGCTGTCGATCGGCCTGGTGGCGACCACGGGATTCCTCCTGCTGGTGTCGCTGATCGCCTCCACCATCATCGCGGCGCTGTGGCAATGGACGGAAAGGCTGGCGCCGGAACTGGTGCCGCTGCTGCAGGGCGCGAACCTGCTGGTGTCCTACCTGCTGACGGCGATGCTTTTCGCGGCCATCTACAAGATCCTGCCCGACCGGCGGCTGCGCTGGCGGGATGTGGCGGTCGGCGCGCTGGGCACGGCGCTGCTGTTCGGCATCGGGAAGGCGGCGATCGGCTGGTACATCGGCGGCAGCGGCATCGCGGCGCGATACGGGGCGGCCGGCGCGCTCGTCGTCGTGCTGCTCTGGGTCTACTACTCCGCGCAGGTCTTCCTGCTGGGGGCGGAATTCACCCGGGCCTGGAGCGGACGGCTGCGGCGACGCAAGCCGCATCCGCTTGGCGCGGACGCGCCGAAGGCCGTTGTCGTGGAAGCGCCGAAAGACGCTGCCGGCGCGGCGGCGACGACAAGCCCCGGCGGCGTGTGACCGCCGGGGCCGAACGCGTCAGAACAGGCCGCTGCGGCGGGCGCGGCGCACCAGGGCGGCACCAACCCGCGCCGGGTCGGGCAGCAGGTCCAGCAGGCGATTCAAGCCGTCCCGGCCGGGCAGGTCCCGCGCATCGGGCAGGAAGCGGTAGCCCGGCAGGTCCCGTGCCCGGGGAAGGTCGCGGACCCCCGGCAGATCGCGCATGCTGGGCAGGTCTCGGCGGCTGGGCAGGGAACGGTAGCCGGGGATGTCTCGCGCGCGGGGCATCTGGCGCGGCAGGTGGTCCATGGCGAAGGTCGCCAGGCGGCCATGCCCGCTGCGCCGCGCCGCCAGCGCACCCGCCACCAGCGCCACGCCGCCGGCCAGCACCGCCAGCGTCGCCACCGGGTGCATCTGCGCTTCCAGCACCAGGCTGGTCTGGCGCGCCGCCGGGCCGGGCAGGCTGGAGCGTTCCTCCCCGCCCGGGCGGCCTTCCTCCAGATTGTCGCGGCGGCCGGGGCGGCCGGCATGCTGGCTGGTCTGCGCGGCGCGCGCCCCCTTGGCCATCAGCGCATCCGTCATGCGCGGGAAGAGCGTGCCGAGGACTGAGATCGCCACCCCGCCACCGCCGACATAGAGGTCGCGCCGCGGCGTGGTGGCGGCGAAGGTGATGGCGCGGGCCACGACCTTCGGATCATAGGTCGGCGGCGGCACGGCCAGGCCAGGGGAGCCCAGCAGGTTGCGCGCATGTTCGGCGAACAGGCTGTCGATGGCCGCCGGCTTCACCAGCGTGACGCTGATGGGCGCGCCTTCCGCCTGCATTTCCATGCGCAGCGCATCGGTGAAGCCCTTCACCGCGTGCTTGGTGGCGGAATAGGTGCCCTGGTAGGCGATGGCGCGGTCGGACAGCACGGAGCCGACATTGATGATGGCGCCGCCGCGGGATTTCAGGCGCCGCGCGGCGACCAGGCTGCCATGCACCACGCCCCAATAGTTGGTCTCGAACAGGCGGCGCTGATCCTCGATCGGCGTCTGTTCCTGCGTGCCGTAGATGCTGGCGCCGGCATCGTTCACCCAGGTGTCGAAGCCGCCGAATTTCTCCACAGCGAAGCGCGCGACGCCTTCCATCGCGCCGAGGTCGGCGACATCGGCGACGACGTATTCGGCGCGGCCACCGGCCTGCCGGATGCCGTCCACGGCGGAGGCGAGGGAGGGTTCGTCGCGCGCCACCAGCACCACCGCGGCGCCGCGGCCGGCGGCCATGCGGGCGGTGGCGAGGCCGATGCCGGAGGACGCGCCGGTGATGACGATGGTCTGGTCGGAGAGCTTCTTGAGGCGGACGGCCATGGTGACGACGAACCCTTGCGGTGATCGTCGGCAACGGCCGGAGGGGGGTGGGGGTTCCGGCGGTCCAGGGTCGCCTTCGACCCTGGCGAGGGGGTGAAGGGGGAGCAGCGCTCCCCCTTCGAGGCTTAGACCGTCAGCGTGCCCGCCTTGGCGGCCGCGTAGCGCGCCCCGACCTTCGACCAGTCGATGACGTTCCACCAATTGGCCGTGTATTCGGCGCGGCGGTTCTGGTAGCGCAAATAGTAGGCGTGTTCCCAGACATCGTTGCCGATCAGCACACGCTGACCGTCCATCAGCGGGTTGTCCTGCCCGGGCTTCGTGACGATGGCCAGGCGCCCGGCCTGCGTCACGGTGACGAAGGCCCAGCCGCTGCCGAAGACGCCATTCGCCGCGGCGTTGAAGCGGTTCCGGAAGGTGGCGAAATCGGTGAAGTCCTGGGCGATGGCGGCAGCGAGTTCGCCGGTGGGATCGCCGCCCCGGCCACCCATGATGCCCCAGAACATGGAGTGGTTCGCATGGCCGCCGCCATTGTTGCGGACCGCGGTGCGCACGGCTTCCGGCACCTGGCCGAGGTTCATCAACAGCTGGTCCAGCGGCAGGGCCTGGAGAGCGGTGTGTTCCCGGATCGCCATGTTCAAATTGTTGACCTGGCCGCCATGGTGGAAGCGCCAGTGCAGTTCCATCGTGCGGGCATCGATCGCGGCCTCATTCGCATCGAAGGCATAGGGCAGCGGCGCCAGGCTGTGCGGCCCGGTCGGCGCCGGGGCCGCCTGCGCCAGGGCGCTGCGCGGCGTGGCCCAAAGGGTGGCGCCGAAGGCGGCACCAAGGCCGAGGAGGTTGCGGCGTTGCAGGATGGCCATGGGGGTTTCCTTTTCCTGGAAGCGTGCGGAGGCAGATGGGGCCTTTACCGGGCCAGCCAATCGGCAAATCGCCGGGACAGGCGATCCATGTTGTCCAGCCAGAAACGATCATCGATCCGCAATGCCGTCGCGGCATGGGGCGGCGCGGTCGGCAGGGTGGCGAGGATGGGGGGCGCCAGCAGGGCATTCGCCTCCCGCGCCGTGACGCCATAGGGGATCAGCGGCGGCAGCAGGGCCTGCACCTGGGGCTGGCCGGCATAGGCAAGGAAATCCAGCGCCTGGGCCCGGTTGGGGCTGCCGCGCATGATCACCCAGCTGTCCAGCGTCGAGAGGTTCTGCGCCCATTGGATGCCGAGGTCGCGGCCATCCAGCGCATTCGCCGCGGCGATGCGGCCATTATAGGCGATGGCGAGCGCGACCTCCCCGGAGGCCAGCCATTGCGGGGGCTGGGAGCCCCTCTCCCACCACAGCAGCTCCGCCTTGATGGAATCGAGGCGCCGCAGCGCGCGGTCGGTGCCCGCTTCCGTCGCCAGCAGGCGATAAACCTCGTTCGGCGCGGCGCCATCGGCCAGCAGGGCGATCTCCAGCGTCGTCTTGGGGCCGCGGCGCAGCGCCCGGCGGCCGGGGATGCGGGCGGTGTCGAACATATCCGCCCAGCCGCGCGGCGGCTGCGCCAGGCGGCCGCGATCCCAGGCCAGGACGAAGGAATAGACCACGGCGCCGACGCCGCATTCGTTCACGGCCTGGGGCAGGTAGCGTTCGGTGCCGCCGACCAGCGGCCAGTCCATGCGCTCGAACAGCCCTTCCTCGCAGCCGCGCAGCAATTCATCGGCCTCGACCTGCACCAAATCCCAGTTGTTGTTGCCGTCGCGCAGCCGGTCCCGCAGCACGGCGATGCCGCCATCCCAGGTCCCCTCCAGCATCCGCGCGCCGCGGGCCTGCATCCAGGGGCGGAAGAACACCTCCCGCTGCGCTTCCTGGTAGGCGCCGCCCCAGGAGACGATGGTGAGGTCGCGCATCTGCGCCCGCGCAGGCCCCGCCACCAGGACGGCCAGGAACAGGCCGGCCAGCAGGAGCCCCATGCGCCGTCGCATCGCCATTCCACCCTCGCCCGGCTTCCGTCGGCCAGAAGGTAGCGCCTTCGGCGGCCGCATCGAAGGGGTGAACGCCACACCGTGACGCCAGGAAGATGAAACAATCGCCGGAAGCCCGCCCGGAACCCCCCCGGCCGGAACCCCATCGCCGCCGCGGCGTTCGACCCGCGACCCCGAAACCCGATGAAGGAACACACCATGTCCCAGACCGCCAATGACCTGCGCAACCTGCGCGACGAAGCCGTGGACAGCGGCAGCCGCCTGGCGGATGACGCGCGCGCCGAACTCGCGCGCCTGCGCGGCCAGGTGGAGCGGCTGATGGAGGAGCGCGTGACGCCGGCGCTCGGCTCCGCCGCCGAGACGGTCGAGGATTACGGCCGCCGCGCGAAGGAAACGATCGAGGAGAACGCCTATGCGCTGTCCGACACCATCCGCGAACGCCCGCTGGTGACGATCGCGGTGGCCGCGATCGGCGGCTACCTGCTGGGCCGGCTCATGGGTGGCAACACCTATGTCTATCCGGACAAGCATCGCTAAGCGGGGTCCGTAGAGATGCGGCTGTTCCGGCTCGCCCAGGCCGCCTGGCAGGCGGAAAGCCTCTATCTGCGCCGCACCAGCCGCGGCTACGCGGTGCAGGCGGGGTATGGCGCGGGGGCGGTGGTCTTCGCGCTGCTCCTCCTCCTCATGCTGCACATCGCGGCCTTCGCGGCGCTGGTGCCGGGCATCGGCCCGGTCTGGGCGGCGCTGGTGGTGGCGGGTGGCGACCTGGTGCTGGCGGGGATCCTCGGCACCCTGGCCCGCAACCCGCCGCGCGACCCGGTGGCGGAGGAAGCGCTGCGGATCCGCCAGGCCGCGACGTCCCAGCTTTCGGACGGGGCGATGCGGGCGGCGATGCTGGCGCCGCTGCTGCGCAGCCAATCCGCCAAGAAGGGCCTGTTCGGCGCCGCCATCACCGCCGCGCTGGTGGGGCTGATGTCCCGCCGCTGACACCCCGCGGGCGAACCGGGCGATCCCTTCGCCGCTTGCTGTCACGTCATGGTGAGGGCGCCCTGCCCCGGGGCGCCCTCGACGCGCATGGGGCTCCAGTCCCGCCGGCGGCAGGGGCCAGCCGGCCGATGCGGTTGCGCTGGACGACGGGGCCGCGTAACGCGACTTCCCATGCCGACACCGGGAGGGACCTGATGGGCGAGACCGCCGAGCCGACCGTGATCATGGCGCGCGACGGCGCCGCGGGCACGCTGCTGATGAACCGCCCGCGCGCGCTGAACGCGCTGGACCTGCCGATGATCGAGGCCTTGGCCGCCGCGATCCCCACCCTGCGGGATGACCCCGCCGTGGCGCTGGTGATCCTGGAAGGGGCGGGCGGCAAGGCCTTCTGCGCCGGCGGCGATGTGCGGCGCATCCGCGAACTGGCCCTGGCGCGCGATGCCGCGGGGATCGAGGCCTTCTTCGCCGGCGAATACGGCGTGAACGCCGCCATCGCCGGCTTCGGCAAGCCCTGGATCAGCCTGATCGACGGCGTCTGCATGGGCGGCGGCATCGGCGTTTCCGTCCATGGCAGCCACCGCATCGTCACCGAACACGCGCTGCTGGCCATGCCGGAGACCGCGATCGCGCTGTTCCCCGATGTCGGCACCAGCTTCGTGCTGCCGCGCCTGCCCGGCGCGCTCGGCCCCTGGCTGGCGCTGACCGGGGCGCGGCTGCGGGGGGCGGAGGCGGTGGAAGCGGGACTCGCGACCCATTTCGTGAAGCGGGAGAAGCTGCCGGCGCTGCGGGCCGCGCTGGTGGCCGGCGATGCCGGCGCGGTTGAACGCCTGGCGGAGGCGGTGCCGCCCGGCACCATCGCCGCGCAACGCCCCGCCATCGACCGCTGCTTCGGCCACGCGACGCTGGAGCGCATCCAGGCCGCGCTGGCGGCCGAGAACACCGAATGGGCCGCGACACAGGCCGCGATCCTGGCCCGCATGTCGCCGACCAGCATGGCCGTGACGCTGGAACTGCTGAAGCGCGGGGCGACGATGGACCTGGCGGGATGCCTGGCCATGGAACTCGCCTTGACGCGCAGCGTGACGATGCACCCCGATTTCGCGGAAGGCGTGCGCGCCGTGCTGGTGGACAAGGACAACAAACCGGCCTGGCAACCCGCGCCCGACGCCGCCACGGTCGCGGCGATGTTCGGGTAGCGGGGCCGGGCCTTCATCCCGGGGCCGCGCTGGTTGTTGCCGGGGAGCGGGCTCCGCCCCTTCCCCGGCGCCGCTCAGCACAACAACGAAACCCCCGTCATCGCCGCGGGCTGCGGCAGCCCCAGCAGCGCCAGAAGCGTCGGCGCCAGGTCGGCCAGCCTTCCCTCCGCCAGGCTCGTGCCCTCCGGCGCGCCCATCAGCAGCACCGGCACGACATTGGTCGTGTGCGCGGTATGCGGCCCGCCCGTGACGGGATCGCGCATCATCTCCGCATTGCCATGGTCCGCCGTCACCAGCAGGCAGCCGCCGGCTTCACGCAGCGCGCCGGCGATGCGGGCGAGCCCGGCATCCACCGCCTCGCACGCCTTGATCGCGGCTTCCAGGCTGCCCGTATGACCCACCATGTCGGCATTGGCGAAGTTCAGCACGATGAGGTCATAGGCGCCGGATTCGATGGCGGTGACCGCCTTCTCCGTCAGCTCCGGCGCCGACATCTGCGGCTGCAGATCATAGGTCGCGACCTTGGGGGAGGCGACCATGACGCGATCCTCCCCGGGATAGGCCGCTTCCTCCCCGCCATTCAGGAAGTAGGTGACGTGCGGATACTTCTCCGTCTCCGCCATGTGCAACTGCTTGAGGCCCGCGCGGGAGACGACGGCGGCCAGGATGTCCTCCATCGATTGCGGCGGGAACAGCGCGGCCATGAAGGGCGCCAGCGCGTTGCTGTATTCCGTGAGGCCCGCCGCCCCCGCGAAGCGCACGGTGGGGTCCGGCACGAAGCCGGTGAAGGACGGGTCGAGCAGCGCCGTCATGATCTCCCTGACGCGATCCGCGCGGAAGTTGAAGCACAGCAGCGCATCGCCATGCCGCATCCCGTCCCGGTCCCCATCGGCGCGCAGGCCGTAATCGCCGATGGCGCTGGCGGGGATGAACTCATCCGTCTTGCCGGCCTCGTGCGCGGCGGCGATGGCGGCCTGCGCCGTCGGGTGGCGCGCGCCCTTGCCCGTGACCATCACGTCATAGGCCTGGGAAACGCGTTCCCACCGATTGTCGCGATCCATCGCGAAGTAGCGGCCGCAGATCGTGGCGATGCTGGCGCCCGCGGGCAGAGCGGCCTCGAAATCCCGCACGAAGCCCGCGGCGCTGTCGGGCGCGGTGTCGCGCCCATCCGTCCAGCCATGGACCAGCACCGTGATGCCCTGCGCCGTGGCGGCCTTCGCCAGCGCCACGGCATGGTCCTGGTGGCTGTGCACGCCACCCTTCGACAGCAGCCCCATCAGATGCAGCCGCCCGCCGCTGGCCTTCAGCTTCGCCAGCAGCGCGACCAGTTGGGGCAGCGTCGCGATCGACCCATCCGCGCAGGCGGCATCGATGCGGACCAGATCCTGCATCACCACGCGCCCGGCGCCGATGTTCAGGTGCCCGACCTCCGAATTGCCCATCTGCCCCGCGGGCAGCCCGACATCGAGGCCCGAGGTATGCAGGAAGTTCCTCGGCCCTGCCTGCCACAGCGCATCGAAGCAGGGGGTTGCCGCCTGGCGCACGGCATTGTCCGCCACCTCCTCCCTCCAGCCCCAGCCATCGAGGATGGCGAGCATCACGGGGCGGCGGGCGGGTGCGGGCATGGGCGCGGTCTCCGGCGGGGTGCCCCCGCTTTAACCCGGCGCGGCGCGGGCGCAAAACCCGCCCCGGCGGCGGCGATAGCTTCCCGCTTTCATCACGCTGTGTTTACGTTCCGGCCCCGAAGCCAAGGAACGTCCCGATGGATGCCACGGTCTATTTCGCCACCAACCGCAACGACACCGGCAACCCGGCGGAGCCCTTCGGCAAGGGCTACAACCCGGACGGGCCCTTCTGCGTGCGCTACGGCTATGCCGAAGTGGCGGTGAAGGGGAAGAAGCCGCACGACCCCAAATCCTACAACGTGCGGAAGGTGGAGGTGATCCAGGACCTCGTCGAACCCGGCGACCCCGCCACCGGCCGCAAGCCGGTCCATGGGTCGGACATCGCGCTGCCGGCGCTGCGCGACCGGATGCGGGCGAACAAGTCGGATCTGCTGATCTTCATCCACGGCTTCAATTGCAGCTTCTCCGATGCGCTGGAGAATGCGGCGCAACTCCGCCAGGTCTATTCCACGCCCGAACGGCCGCTGGAGGTGGCGGTCTTCTCCTGGCCCTCCGACGGCCGCACGGTGGTGCCGGATGTGAAGGCCGATTCCTCCAAGCTGCGCCTCGCCTATTTCAACGACCGGACCGACGCCGAAGCCTCCGCCAACGCCATGGCGCGGGTGCTGAAGAAGCTGGTGGATTTCGTGAAGGAGATGTCGAGGGAGGAGAATTGCGGCCAGCGCATCCACATGGTGGTGCATTCCATGGGCCATTTCGCGCTGCGCCACGCCATCCAGGCCTTCGGCCGCGACTACAAGCCGGGCTGCATGCCCCGCCTGTTCGACACCATGTTCCTGATGGCGGCGGATGAGGACAACGACGCCTTCGAACTGGCCCACAAGTTCGAGCGCCTGCCCGAACTCGCCACCTCGGTGCATGTCTATTACGCCACCAATGACCGTATCCTCCAGGTCAGCGACATGACCAAGTCGAACCCGGACCGCCTGGGCCTTGCCGGCCCGCGCACCCTGAGCGACCTGCCGCGCAAGGTGACGCTGGTGGATTGCACGCAGGTCTCCGGCGAAGGCCTTTTGGCGCAAGGCCACAGCTATTACCGGCTGATGCCACCCGTGACGGCAGATGTGCGGGCGGTGCTGGCCGGCACGTCGGGCGACGCCATCAAGGGGCGCAAATACGTCCCCGCGGAGCGCGGCTTCAGGATCCTTCCCTGACCGGCGTCGCCGCCCGCAGCGCCGCCACTTCCGCGCGGAGCGCCCGCATCTCCTGCAGCAGCAGCTGCGTGTCCAGATGCGCCTCGCTCCGCGCCGCGGCCTGCTCCACCTCCGCCGCCTGCGCACCGGCGCCCTCCCGCTGCTCGCGCAGCGTCTGGATGCTCTCCACGATCACGCCGATGAAGAGGTTCAGCACCACGAAGGTGGCCAGGATGGTGAAGGGGAAGAAGAACAGCCAGGCCAGCGGCACATGCTCCATCGCCTGGCGCACGACATTGCCGAAATCATCCATCGCCATCAGCTGGAACAGCGTGAACAGCGATGCCGGCAGATCGCCGAACTGCTCGGGCATCACGTCGCCGAACAGCTTCGTCGCCATCACGCCGAAGACGTAGAAGATCAGCGCCATCAGCAGCACGATGCTGCCCATGCCGGGCAGCGCGGCCAGCATCGCCTCCACCACGTTGCGGAGCGACGGCACCACGCTGACCAGCCGCAGCACCCGCAGCACGCGCAGCGCGCGCAGGACGGAAAGCGGGCCGCTGGCCGGCGCCCAGGCGATGCCCACCACGATCAGGTCGAAGATGCCCCAGGGATCGCGGAAGAAACGCCCGCGGAAGGCGTAGATGCGCAGCGCCAGCTCGGCCGTGAAGATCCAGAGCAGCACCTGGTCCAGCCCCAGCAGCAGGCCACCCCAGCCGGCCATGACGCTGTCCGAGGTCTCAAGCCCCAGCGTCACGGCGTTCAGCAGGATCAGGCCCGTGACCGTGTGCTGGAACGGCGTGGAAAGGATGAAGCGCGCCAGGCGCGCGCGCGGCGAAGCATCGGCATCCGCCGCCGTCAGGACTTCCTGCATCGAATCGATAACCCCCGGATTGCCGCAGGGAATGGCGGCAGCCCGGGGCGATTTCAAGGCATCGTGATCAGCCGCCGAAGATGAACACCGGCACGCCGAAGACGCCGCGGTGGAAATGCAGCAGCGCCGCCCAGATCAGCAGCCCCACCAGCGGCGGCATCAGCCCGATTTCCTTCAGCGCCAGCCGGTTCCGCCCCGCGGCGATGGCGCCGAAGGGCAGGATGGAGGTCTGCTGCGCGAAGGCCGGCCAGGCCTCGGGATGCCGCGCCGCCAGCTTGGCGTCGATCGAGGGCATGCCGAGGAAGGCCGTCACCGCAAAGGCGCCGAAGAAGACCAGCGCCGCCGTATCCCCGTTGCCCGCCATGTGGATCACCGCCCAGCCGCCAAAGGCCCACAGCATGGGGTGGCGCGTCACGCGCTGGATGCCGCGTGCTTCCTCCCCCAGCCCCTTGTTGCCGAAGGCGGTCGGGTTCCGCTTGTGGCTGGCCATGAACAGGATGAAGACCGGCAGCATCAGGATGGCCAGCACCCAGCGCAACTCTGCGGGCGCGGACCACAGCACCACCGTCTCCGCCCGCCGCCAGGCCGCCACCATGGCGAAGATTAACGCGAAGGACAGGATGGAATAGGCCAGCAGGAACCGCTTCTCCCCCACCGCCGCCACCAGGCGGCCACGTATCGCGGTGCCGGAGACGCCGACATGCACGCCGACCCAGGCGAGGGCGAGGAGGAACAACAGGATGAACATGCGGGGATACTCCGGCGCGGTGTGGCGCCCAGGGTAGCCGAAGCGCGCCGCCGCGGGCAGGTTCATCCGCCACAGCAGGACCCGCCGCCATGGACGACGACACGATTCGCCCCTTCGCCTTCGTGCTGGCGGTGAAGGATCTGGAGGCCAGCGCCGCCTACGCCCGGGATTCGCTGGGCTTCACCTTGGGGTGGGAGGAGATGGCCGGCTGGCGCCTGCTGACGCGCGGCGCCGTGCGGCTGATGATGGGCCACTGCCCCGATGCCCTGCCGGCGGCGGAGACCGGCGACCACAGCTGGTTCGGCTACCTCGAGGTCGATGACATCGATGCCCTGCACGCCGAATTCGCCGCCCGCGGCGCCCTCATCCTCAACCCGCCGAGCGACCGCCCGCATGGGATGCGGGAGATGGTGGTGGCCTTCCCGGAGGGCCACCGCCTGATGATGGCGCAGGCGCTGGACTGACAGCTCAGGGCCGCCAGGCCCGGTGATACGGGTGATTGGTCCGGATCGCCTGCGCCCGGAACAGCTGTTCCGCCAGCAGGCCGCGGACCAGGAAATGCGGCCAGGTCAGCGGGCCGAGCGACAGGCGATGATCCGCCCGCGCCAGCACGGCAGGGTCCAGCCCCTCCGCGCCGCCGATCAGGAAGGTGATGGGCCGCGCCAAGCCCTCCCACTTCTCGACCAGCGCGGCCAGGGCCTCGCTGGTCGGCGCCTGGCCGCCGAGGTCCATGGCCACCGCGAAGGCCTGGGCGGGCAGCGCGGCGAGGATCGCCTGCCCCTCCCGCCGCCTGATCTCCGCGGCATTGGCGCCCTGCCCTTCCGGCAGCTCCGTCACGGCCAGCGCGGGGCGCAAGCGCGCCGCGTGCTGGTCGAACAGCGCCTTCTCCGGCCCGGGCTTGATGCGCCCGATGGCGACAAGCGAAACGCCCCGGGTGTTTGCAGCGGCTCCGCCGCGGCTCACTCTTCGTCGTCGTCCTCGATGCCGGGTTCCGGCACGCTGCCGTCATCGGGCAGCGGCGTCTGGTCCATGGCGGAGGCGCCGGGGCTGTCCGGCCCCCACATCCGCTCCAGCGCATAGAGCTGGCGGGCCTCCGGCTTGAACAGGTGGATCACCAGGTCGCCGGCATCGATGAGCACCCAATCCGGGGAGGCCTGGGTGGCATCACGGCGGAGCTTCAGGCCCTCCGCCTCGAAGGCATCCTCCAGGTGGTTGGCCATCGCCTGCATCTGGCGGTCGGACAGGCCGGTGGCGATCACCAGGCGGTCGGCGTAGTCCGCGCGGCCGGTGACGTCGAGGATGGCGATGTCCTCGGCCTTGTCCTCATCCAGCGACTTGCGCGCGGCTTCCACCAGGCGGTCGAGCAGCGCGAGCGGCACCTTCTCCCGCTTCTCGGCCTTGGCGCGGGCCGGGCGGGGGGAGCGCGCCTTGGGGGCGGGTTCCGGCGCGGCTTCGGCGACCGGCGCCTCGACGGCCACGGGTTCGGACGCCGGGGCCTTGCGCTTCGGCGCGGCCCGCTTCGCGGCGGGCTTGGCGGGGGACTCTGGCGCGGCCTCAGGCGCCGGTGCCGCGATGGGCTCGGGCTGCGGCGCGGCGGCCTTGCGCTTCGGGGCCGCCTTCGGCTTGGCAGCAGCCTTCGCCGGTGCCTTGGCAGCGGTCGCCTTCGGCTTCGCGGCAGCCTTCGCCGGCGCCTTGGCAGCGGTCGCCTTCGGCTTGGCAGCGGCCTTCGCGGGTGCCTTGGCAGCGGTCGCCTTCGGCTTGGCAGCGGCCTTCGCCGGTGCCTTGGCGGCGGTCGCCTTCGGCTTCGCGGCAGCCTTCGCCGGCGCCTTCGCGGCGGTCGCCTTCGGCTTGGCAGCGGCCTTCGCCGGCGCCTTGGCAGCGGTCGCCTTCGGCTTCGCGGCAGAATTCGCCGGCGCCTTGGCGGCAGTCGCCTTCGGCTTGGCAGCGGCCTTCGCCGGTGCCTTGGCGACGCTCGCCTTCGGCTTCGCAGCAGCCTTCGCCGGCGCCTTCGCGGCGGTCGCCTTCGGCTTCGCGGCAGCCTTCGCCGGCGCCTTCGCGGCAGTCGCCTTCGGCTTGGCAGCAGCCTTCGCCGGTGCCTTGGCAGCGGTCGCCTTCGGCTTCGCGGCAGCCTTCGCCGGCGCCTTGGCAGCGGTCGCCTTCGGCTTCGCGGCAGCCTTCGCCGGTGCCTTCGCGGCGGTCGCCTTCGGCTTGGCAGCGGCCTTCGCCGGTGCCTTCGCGGCGGTCGCCTTCGGCTTCGCGGCGGCCTTCGCCGGCGCCTTCGCGGCAGCCGCCTTCGGCTTCGCGCTCGCCTTGGTCGTCGCGGCGGTCTTCGCCGTGCGCTTCGGCTTCACTTCTTCCCCGACGGGCTCCGCGGGGGTCTTTGGCGTGCGGGCGATGGCCGCCTCCTCTTCTCAACGATCTTCGACAACGAACCTAGCACATCGGCCACGGCTACGCCGCGCGCATCGCCGCCCGGATCGCGGTGGCGGAGGCAGCGTGTTCGGTGGCCGGCACGAAGGACCAGGGGGCATGCGCCGGGCGTGAACCCGACATCAAGGCGCCTGACGGCAACGCCCCCGACAGTAACGCAGGGGGGCGGCGCCGGTGGCGTGCCATCCGATGCGCCGCCTTGCCCGCCAGCGCCCGTCTTGTCCAGCCCGGACGCGGCAGCACCGCCATCGGGTTGCGCGCCACCAGCCGCGTCCAGCCCTGCCAGCGCGGCAATTGCACCAGGTTGTCCGCCCCGATGACGAAGACGAAGCGGCTGCGCGGAAAGCGCCGCCGCAGCGCCGCCAGCGTCGCGATGCTGTAGCGCGTGCCGAGCCGCGCCTCGATGCCGCAGGCGATGATCCGCCGCCCATCCGCGATCCGCCGCGCCGATGCCAGCCGCTCGGCGAAGGGCGCCATCCCCGCCCGCGGCTTCAGCGGATTGCCCGGGGAGACCATCAGCCAGACCTCATCCAGCCGCAGCGCGCGGCGCACCACGCGGGCGACATGCAGGTGCCCCTCATGCGCCGGGTTGAAACTGCCGCCGAGCAGCCCGATCCGACGGCGGCGGCGGTCGCCCCAAGGGTTGATGGTCACGGATTGATGCTCAACGGATCCGCACCATCACGCTCACGGGCTCCGCCGCCAGCCCCGCATAGGTGGCGGTGTAGCTGCGCCCCGCCTGCACCGGCAGCGCCGGGGAAAAGCCGCCGAGCGAGACCACATCCCCCGCCCGCAGCCGCCGCCCCTGTTCCCGCAGATCCCGCACCAGCCAGGCCAGCGCGTTCAGCGGGTGCCCGAGCAGCGCGCTGCCCGGCGCGCGGGACAATTCGCGCGTGTCATCCGCCAGCGTCACGGTCATGGAGGCCAGCGCCGCGGCGAATTCGGGCGTGGCCTGGACGGCGATCTCCTCCCCCACCACCCCGAAGCGGGCGCCGACATTGATGGAGACCAGCAGCGGCCCGGACCAGGGCGCGTTGCCGCCATGCACCAGATCCGGCAATTCGATGAAGGGGATCACGGCATCGATGTGCCGCAGCAGCGCGACCGGGTCATCCCCGGCCTCGTTCACCCCCTCATCCCGCACCCGCACCAGCAGGTCGCTTTCCACCACCGGTACGATGCCGAAATTGGCCGGGAACTCGGCGCCGGACCGGGCGCGCAGCGTGCCGTGGAAGATCGCGCCAGCCACGGGATGGGGCACGCCGAAGCGGGCCTGCGCGGCCGGGTTGGTCAGCCCCACCTTCCAGCCCACCTGGTCCCCCCAGGGCTGCGCCAGCACCGCCACCAGCCGGTCCCGCCCGCACAGGGCATCCGCCATGGTCATCAAGGCATCCGGCAGCGGCGCCGGGCGGCGGTCGAGGATGGCGGAAGCCAGCCGCGCCACGCTCGGCACATCCGGGCAGGCGGCCAGCGCCGCGCCCGGCAGCAGGGCCAGACCCAAGGCGGCCAGGCTGCGGTACGCAGCCGTGCAGCGGAGCATCGCGCGTCTCTCCCCGACAGGATGGTTTCGACCATCCTATCCTCCAATCGCCCGGCTTGTGGAGCGCGCGTTACGGTCGCGTCTGCCCCGTGCCGATCACGGTGTAGCGCCAGGTGCAAAGCTGTTCCGGCCCGACCGGCCCCCGCGCATGAAGCCGCCCGGTGGCGATGCCGATCTCCGCGCCGAAGCCGAACTCGCCCCCGTCGCAGAACTGCGTGGACGCATTCCACATGCCGACCGCGGAAGCGAGGTTGTTCAGGAAATGCGTGGCCACGCCTTCATTCTGCGTGACGATCGCCTCCGTATGCTCGCTGCCGAAGCGGCGGATGTGGTCCAGCGCCTGGTCCACCCCATCCACCACCTTCACCGACAGGATCGCATCCAGCCATTCCGTGCGGAAATCCTCCTCCGTCGCCGGCGGCAGATCGGCCACGATCGCGCGCGCGCGGTCATCGGCGCGGAAATCGCAGCCCAGCGCGCGAAGATCGGCGACCAGCAGCGGCAGCAGCGACGGCGCGATGGCGCTGTCGATCAGCAGCGTCTCCGTCGCGCCGCACACCCCGGTGCGGCGCATCTTCGCATTGGCCAGGATCGTCCGCGCCATGGCAGGATCGGCGCTTTCGTGGATGTAGGTGTGGCAGAGCCCCTCCGCATGCGCCAGCACCGGCACGCGCGCTTCCTGCTGCACGCGCGTCACTAGGCCCTTGCCGCCCCGTGGGATGATGAGGTCGATGAGGCCCGCCGCACGCAGCATCGCGGCCACGAAGGCACGGTCCGCCGTCGGCGCGATCTGCACCGCGGCCTCCGGCAGCCCCGCCGCGCGCAGGCCTTCGACCATGCAGCCATGGATGGCCGCCGCGCTGCGCGTGCTTTCGCTGCCGCCGCGCAGGATCACGGCGCTGCCGGCCTTGAGGCAAAGGGCGGCCGCATCCGCGCCGACATTCGGCCTGCTTTCATAGATCATGCCGATGACGCCGAGCGGCTGCGTCACGCGCCTGATCAGCAGCCCGTTCGGCCGCGTCCATTCCGCCAGCACGCGCCCCACGGGATCGGGCAGCGCGGCCACTTCCTCCACCGCGCGGGCCATCGCCTCGACACGTGCGGGATTCAGCAGCAGGCGATCGCGGAAGGCCGCCGAAAGCCCCGGCGCGCCTTCGACATCGGCGGCATTCGCGGCAATCACCAGATCCGCCCGCGCCCGCAGCGCCGCGGCGGCCGCCATCAGCGCCGCATCCCGCTGCGGTCGCGGCGCGGTCGCCAGCACGGCCGAGGCCTCGCGCGCGGCGCGGGCAGCGGTATCGAGCAGCTGGGCAACATCGTCGGCGATCGCGTTCATGCGGGCAGGTCCTCCGCGTGCATGGATAGCGCCTCCACCCCCTGCAAGGGAAGCTCACGGGCCTGTGCCATCAGCCGCGCGAATGTCCGCGATGCGGTCGCGCGATTGGCGAGAACAAGCCGGCGGAACCATCTTGGGCTCAACAACGAAGCACTGGATGACGGACCCAACGATCCGCCCCGCTTCGATTGCAGAGAGTAAGGAACAGTATCATGAGCACCATCAACCGCATCGCCACCGCCGTCTTCGCCACCGGCCTCCTCGCCGCCGCCCCCGTGCTGGCGCAGGACGTGTCCTACCCGCGCAGCGTCGGCACGGGCGAGAATTCCTCGGTCGAATACGGCCCCGCGGGCAGCAGCAACATCCTCGGCGGCGGCCGCGTCACGACGCAGTACAACAGCCGTGGCGAGGCGACCGTGACCTACCTCGACCAGAACCTGACGCAGGCCCCGCGCCCCGGCCAGGTGCCGGTGCAGGTCGGCACGGGCGAGAACTCGGACACGGTGTGGGTGCCGGCGACGGGCAACGCCTACACGACGCGGCTGCAGGCCTTCGGCGCGCGTGGCTGAGGTTGCGCCGTGGAGAGGGGCGCTGCCCCTCTCCACACCTCACCCCGCCAGGGTCCAACCGGACCCTGGACCGGGAGGTTTTGGACGATGAGAGAAGAGGCATCGCGGTCGCGCCCGACATGAGCGCCTTCGGTGCCCCTTCCCTCACCGTCCAATCACAAGGTTTCCAAGGGCCCGCTGGCCCTTGGCAGGTGATGGGGTCTGGGGAAGAGGACAGCGTCCTCTTCCCCAGCGCGCGCTACCGCGGCAGACGCAGCCCCGCCAGCCGGATGATCCCGTCCGGGCTCGGCTCGAACCCTTCCACACCCGCGCGCATCGCCCAGAACCAGCGGTAGTGGAACAGCATCATGTGCGGCCGTTCCGCCATCCAGATTCCCGCGGCTTCACGGTACAGCGCCTGGCGCCGCGCCGTGTCCGTCACCGCGCGCGCTTCCGCGAACAGCGTATCGAGGCGCGGGTTGGCGTATTTCCCCCAGTTGAGGAATCCGTCGGAGGCGAGCCAGAAGCTGATGTTGCCATCGGGATCGGGGCGGCCGGACCAGATCGCCATCGCGGCCTCGTAGTCGCCACGCACGGTGGAGGCGACCATGGTGCTCGCTTCCAGCGTCTCGATCTTCACGTCGAAGCCGCCTTCCGCGGCCATGGATTGGATGATGGTCGCGATCTGCGTTTCCATCGGCTGGTTCGCGACCTTCAGCGTGAAGGCCACGCGGTCATGCCCCGCCGCGCGCAGCAGCGCGCGCGCCCGCGCCGGGTCGCGCGCCGGCGCGGCGAGGTCCGCGAAGTGGTAGGGCGTGCCCGGTGCTTCCGGCTGGTTGTTCGGCGTGAAGCGCCCTTCCATCGCGACCTGGTTGATGATGGCGCGATCGATCGAAAGCTCGAACGCTTCCCGCACGCGCCGGTCGGTGCCCATCGGCCGCTGCGCCAGCGGGCCGCCGGCGATGTTGAAGCTGATGGTCTGGTAGGCGATGGAGGGCCCCGCCACCACGCGGATGCGCCGGTCGCGCTCCGCGGCGGGAAGATCGGAAGGCGCCACGCGCTCGATCAGGTCGAGCTGCCCGCCGCGCAAATTCAGCAGGCGGACATTGTTGTCGGGGATCGGCAGGAACACCAGGCGATCCGCATGCATGTTCGCGGCGTTCCAGTGCCCGGCATGCTTCTCCATCTCGATCCGGTCCTGCGCCACGCGCCGCGTCAGGCGATAGGGGCCGGAGCAGACGGGATTTTCCCCGATCCGCTCCGCCATCGGCAGCACGGCGGGGGACAGCATCATGCCCGCGCGATCCGACAGCACGGAAAGCAGCGGCGCGAAGGGTTCGCTGAGCACGAGCCGCACGGTGCGCGCATCCACCACCTGCACCTCGCTCACCTGGCGCAGTTCCGTGCGCCGGCGGCTTTCCCGCGCGGTGCGGTAGCGATCGAGATTCGCCTTCACGGCGGCGGCATCGATCACGCTGCCGTCATGGAATCGCGCCCCGTCCCGCAGCGTCAGCGTCAGCGCCAGGCCATCCGGCGCCCAGGCCCAGGCGGTGGCGAGTTCCGCGCGGAACTGCAGATCCGGCCCCACATCCACCAGCTTGTCGCAGAGCGCGGAGAAGACCACGCGCTCCACGAAGCTGCCGCTTTGCGCGGGGTCCAGCACATTCGGATCGGCGCCGATGCCGATGCGCAGCGTGGTCTGGGCCAGGGCAGGCGCGGCCAATAGCGACAGCGCGGCAGCCAGGTGAAAGGCGCGCATCGGTGATCTCCCGTTCAGTTGCGGGATGGTCGCGCCGCCAGCCGCGCCGCGCAACCGGATGACCTACTCCACGCGTATGTTGCCGGACCGGATCACGGGTTCCCACTTCACGCGTTCCGCCTGCCAGGCGGTGGCGAATTGCGCGGGGGTGGTCGCCATCGGCTCCAGCCCGTTGCGGTTCAGCGTCGCGATCACCTCCGCATCCCCCAGCGCCTGGCGCATGGCGTCGGACAGGCGGTTGACGATGGCATCGGGCGTGCCGCGCGGCGCTGTTATGGCGTACCAGGACGCGACATCGAAGCCCGGCACGCCGCCTTCCGCCACCGTCGGCACATGGGGCAGCAGGCGGGACCGCTGCGCCGTCGGCACGGCCAGCGCGCGCAGGCGCCCCGTCTCCACGTATTGCATCACGGAAGGCGCCGTCGCGAAGGAATAGTCGATGCGGCCGGCCAGCAGGTCCGTCGCCACCTGCGCGCCGCCGCGATAGGACACGCCGATGGTCTCGATCCCCGCGAGGCGATCCAGCATCAGCCCCGACAGATGCGGCGACGCGCCGATGCCGCTATGGCCCCAGGACAGCGTGCCGGGCGCGGCCTTCGCCGCGGCCACCAGATCCGCCACGCTCCGCCACGGCCGGTCCATCGGCACGACGAGGATGTTGAACAGATCGACCGCGATGGAGACCGGCAGCAGGTCCCGCAGCGGATCGACCGGCATGCGCATCACCATCGGGTTGATCACCAGCGTGCCGATGGTGCCCAGCAGCAGCGTGTAGCCATCGGCCGGGGATCGCGCCACCGCCTCCATCGCGATGTTGCCGCCGGCGCCCGGGCGGTTCTCCACCACGATGGCCTGGCCCAGGATCTCCCCCATCCGCGGCCCGAAGGCGCGCACCGCGATGTCGGTCGCGCCACCCGGCGTGAAGCCGACGACGATGCGGATGGAGCGGTTCGGAAACCCCTCCTGCGCCAGGGCTGGCCCAAGGGCAGGAACAGCCAGGGGCAGGGCTGCGGTGGCGATCAGGGCACGGCGCGTCAGGCGCGGCATCGGCGTTCACTCCCGTTGGTTCCGTCCCTTCTAGGCGACGGAACCAGCGGGATGAAGCCGCCCCGATTCAGGCAACCGTCAGGCCGACATCCACATTCCCGCGCGTGGCGTTGGAATAGGGGCAGACCTGGTGCGCCTTGGCGACCAGCGCCTCGGCCTCCGCCTTCTCCCAGCCCGGCAGGCTGATCGCCAGCGCGGCGGTGATGCCGAAGCCGCCTTCGCTGCGCGGGCCGATGCCGACGGTCGCCGTCACGGTCGCCTCATCCGGCACCTTCCGGCGGTCCTGCGCGGCGACGAACTTCATCGCGCCCAGGAAGCAGGCGGCATAGCCGGCGGCGAACAACTGCTCCGGATTGTTGCCGGGGCCGCCGGCACCACCCAGTTCCTTCGGCGTCGCCAGGGTCACGTCCAGCGTGCCATCCGCGGTGCGGGAACGGCCATCGCGGCCGCCATTCGCGGTCGCCTGGGTGCTGTATTTCACATCGACGGGCATGGGCCCCTCCTCTGCTGATGGCGAACCAGTAGCACCCTATTTGATCGTGCACAATCAAATTGGACGCCATGAATGGCCGATGCTAGGGAATCCCCGATGACCGACCCCACGGGCTGCCGGCGGCTGGAGGAGAATCTCTGCTTCGCCGTCTACCAGGCGAACCACGCCTTCACCGCGGCCTATCGCCCGCTGCTGGAACCGCTCGGCCTGACCTATCCGCAGTACCTGGTGATGCTGCTGCTGTGGGAGGGCGATGGCCTGGCGGTGAAGGAGATCGGCGCCCGCCTCGGCCTCGATTCCGGCACGCTGACGCCGCTGCTCAAGCGGATGGAGGCCGCGGGGCTGCTGCAGCGAAGGCGGGATGCGGCGGATGAACGCCAGGTTCGGATCGCGCTGACGCCGCGCGGCCGCGCGATGGAAGCCGAGGCCGCCTCGATCTTCCCCACCCTCGCCTGCCAGGCGGGCGCGGATGCGGCGGCGCTGCGCGATGCGCTCGTCGCGCTGGCGGCACGGCTGAAGGCGCCGGTCAGCCAGCCATGAAGACCCAATCCGTGCCGGGATTGGCCACATAGCCATTCCCGGCGATGGTCGTGCCCTGCATCGCCCAGTACCAGGACATGCCGTCGGCGTTGCGGAAGACGATGTCGGCCAGCCCGTCGCCGGTGATGTCGGATACCGCGGCGATGCTCCAGGTCGCGCCGGGATTGCCGATGGGCGCGTTGCGCGCGGCGATCGGCCCGTCCATCAGCCAGGCCCAGACCATGCCGTCGGCGTTCTGCCAGACCACATCGGCCCGCGCATCGCCATCCAGGTCGCCGAGGCCGCGCACCTGCCACGAAGCGCCGGGGCTCGGCTGGCCGCCATTGCCGGCGATGGCCGTGCCATCCATCAGCCAGGTCCAGAACACGCCCCCGGCATGGCGCCAGATGATGTCGCCCTTTCCGTCGCCATTCGCATCGGCGATGCCCTGGATGGTCCATCCCGTGCCCGGCGTATCCAGCCATTGGTGCCGTGACACGCCGCCGGTGCCGTCCATCAGCCAGATGTAGCTCTGCCCGCTGGCATTGCCCCAGACGATGTCGGCGCGCGTGTCGCCATCCAGGTCCCCGGTGGCCTGCACCGTCCAGTTGGCGCCGGGGTCGAACAGCGTCGGCGCGCTGGCGCTGCCCATCGTGCCGAAGCGCAGCCCCGCCCCGCCCGGCAGCCGCCACAGCAATTCCGCCACCCCATCGCCGGAGACATCGGCCGTGGCCAGCAGCTGCGCCCCCGTGGCCGGGGATGCGACGCCACCCGTCACCGCGCCCCCCGCCCCGAAGACGAAGGCGCCAAGCGCGCCATCGCCGTCGCGCCGCATGATGAGGTCCCCGCGCGCATCGCCATCGAGGTCGCGGCCCAGCGGCTGCACCAGGCCGATGCGGCGATCGGCGAAGTGCAGCGCCTCCGCCCCATGCAGCAGGTCCACCCCCTCCGCCTCCACGGTGACGGAGCCATCGGCGTTGCGCCGCCAGGCGGCCCCGGTGGATGGCGTGGCATAGGCCACGGCATCGCGCCCGAAGCCGGCCAGGATGAAGTCGTCGCCGCCATCGCCGCGCAGCGTGTCATGGCCGAAGCCGCCATCCAGCACGTCGTTGCCCGCGAAGCCGCGAAGGACATCATGGCCCTCGCCGGCATGAAGCCTGTTGTCCGCCGCATTGCCTTCCACCGTGTCATGGCCGCGGCCGGTGATGGCGATCTCGATCCAGCTGTCATAGGCGATGGCGTAGGGCACGCTGCCCGTGCGCACCGTCCCCGGTTCCAGGCTGACGGACAGGCTGGCGCCGCTGGCGGAGAAGTCGAAGCTGTCCGTGCCGCCGACATCCCAGATCGTGCGGATGCCGCCCCCGAAGCCGGTCGGCACATAGCGGTCATCGCCCGTCGCCGTGCCCATGTTGCGGCCGTAGATCACCTGCAGGGTGATGAGGTCGAGCGGCAGGAAGGTCGCGGCCTCGATCCCGCCGGGGGGGGCGGTGTAGGACATGACCGTGACGCCGCGATTGTCGAGCGCGGCGGGCAGGCGGACCGGCGCCTCGAAGGAATGCTTCAGGCCGAGCGCGTGGCCGATCTCATGCACCAGGATCAGGTAGTTGTAGCTGCCGGGCGTGACGCCGGTGGTCTCGCTGGCGCGGTTGGCGACCCAGACATCGCCCCCGGCCTCGTTGGCATTGGGATAATAGGCATAGGCGGCGGAGCCCGCCGGCATGTAGGCGGTCAGCCCGAAGCGCAGCTCCCCGGCGCTGGTGCCGGAATCCCTGACCTCCGTGAAGCCGATGCCCACCGCGCGCGACAGATCGGCCAGGATCGCGCGCGTCGCCGCCTGCATCGGCGCGGTGAAGACCCCGGCGCCCTGGAAGGGCGCGGAATTCGGGAAGGCCGTGTTGCCATAGGTCGTGTCGAACAGGCTGGAGGCGGTGATGAAGCTGTAGGTCAGGCTGACGCCGCTGCCGACGCCGCCGCCCCATTTGCTGCCGATCACCAGCGCATCGACCAGCGCGTTGCCGGTCAGGGGAACCTCGGAAACGGGGGTGCTGCTGGAGAGGATCGTCATCGGGACCTCCCGCCGGAGACCGCCCCATCATGCCCCGACCGCACCGTTGCGCAACCGGCGCGAGTTGACGGAATCGTGAGCCCCAACCGGTCAGCCCCAACCGGTCAGCCCCGGGCGGCGCCCGCCTGCTGGTGCACCACCAGGTCGTCGCGGTGGATGATCTCGTCCCGCCCGCGCCAGCCGAGGATGGCTTCCAGCTCCTCGCTCCGATGGCCGGCGATCAGCCGCGCCGCATCGGCGTCATAGGCCGAAAGCCCGCGCGCCAGCTCATGCCCCGCCTCGTCCCGGACGGAGACGGGATCGCCGCGGCCGAAGCTTCCCTCCACCGCCCGCACCCCCGCCGGCAGCAGCGACGATCCGCGCGCGAGCGCGCGCGCCGCCCCCGCATCGACCACCAGCACGCCGAGCGGCGCCAGGCTGCCCGCGATCCAGCGCTTGCGGGCGGAACGGCCCTCCCCTTCCGGCAGGAACCAGGTGCAGCGCGCCCCCTGTTCCATGGCGGCCAGCGGCCGGTCCTGCTTGCCCAGCGCGATGGCCATGGCGCAGCCCGCGCCGGTCGCGATCTTCGCCGCGATCAGCTTGGTGCGCATGCCGCCGGAGGAATAGCCGGGCGGCGGCTCCCCCCCCATCGCCATGATCTCATCCGTGATGTGGGGCACCACGGGCAGATGGGCGGCATCCGGATTGGACCGCGGGTCGGCGGTGTAGAGGCCATCGATGTCGGAGAGCAGGACCAGCGCATCCGCCTCCACCATCTCCGCCACGCGGGCGGCCAGGCGGTCATTGTCGCCGAAGCGGATTTCGGCCGTCGCCACCGTGTCGTTCTCGTTGATCACGGGAATGCAGCCCAGCGCCAGCAGGGTGCCGAGCGTGGCGCGGGCGTTCAGGTAGCGGCGCCGGTCCTCGCTATCCTCCAGCGTCAGCAGCAATTGCGCGGCGTTGAGCCCGACGGCGGACAGCGCCTCCGCCCAGGCGCCGGCCAGGCGGATCTGCCCGACGGCCGCGGCCGCCTGCTTCTCCTCCAGCCGCAGCTTCTTCCGCGTCAGCCCAAGCGCGCGCCGCGCCAGCGCGATGGCGCCGGAGGAGACGAGGATGACCTCCACCCCCCGCGCGCGCATCGCCGCGACATCCTGCGCCACGCCCGCCAGCCAGGCGGCGCGCGGCGCGGCCGTGCGGTCATCGACGACAAGGGCGGAGCCGATCTTGACCACGACGCGGCGCGCGGTGCGGAGATCGGGATGGAGGGGAGCAGGCTGCATGATGGCAGTGGCGTAGCATGGGGGCGCCGGGACGGGACAGGCCCGCCCCAGGGCACCCTTTTCAAGGCGCCCCTTTCAAGGCGCCCCTCCAGGGCGACGCTGTCAGCGCTGCGCCACCCGGGTGTTCCCGACCGGCCGGATCTCCACCGGCACCACGCCGGTCTGGAACCCGATCTCCCGCGCCGCCCGCGGCGACAGGTCGATGATCCGGCCCCGCGTATGCGGCCCGCGATCGGTGATGGTCACGGTCGTGGTCGCCCCCGTCCGCAGGTTCGTGACCTGGGCACGGGTGCCGAGAGGCAGGTGCAGATGCGCGGCCGTAGGGGCCTGGGTATCGAATCGGGCGCCATTGGCCATGGGACGGCCCTGGAAGCGCGTTGAATAAACCGCCGCGTCCCCACGCTGAGGCTCGAAGGCCTGGGCGTTGAGGGGGACGAGACATGCGAGGGCCAGGGCAGCCGGCAGAAGCCGGAACCCGAGGATCGATGTCGTCATGCCTCACCAAAGACTCGGATCGCCGCGCTTGGCAACCCCGGCGATGGCAGGGGGCGGCGGCCTTCGCGCCCGTGCCGGCAGCCTCGCAAGGCCACCGACACGGGTTATCAGGGACTTCCGGCGCCGGGCTGGCGGCTTACGCGAAGACGAGATCCGTGTTCGCCAGCACCGCGGTGACGCCCTGGAGGAACACCTCATCCCCCCCCGTGCCAAGGTCGATGGCCAGGCCGGCCATCCCCCAGCGCGTCTCCACCGCCTGGGTCAGGTCGCCCGCCGCATAGCCCTCCAGCCGCAGCCTGTCCGTGCCGCGGGCGAAATCCACCACCCAATCCTGCCCATCCCCCTTCGCGAAGACGAACAGATCCGCCCCCGCCCCGCCCGTCAGCCCATCATCGCCAAGCCCGCCGCGCAGCACGTCATTGCCCACCAGCCCTTGCAGATCGTCCGACCCCGCGCCGCCCTGCAAATAATCCGCCCCCGTGCCGCCCTTCAGCCAGTCATCCCCCGCCGTGCCCAGGACCGTCGCCGTCGTCGCCGGCAGCGCGGTGCCGCCCGCCGCGAAGCTGCCGGACAGGCCAAG
>NZ_JBHYGL010000007.1:0-86627 GCF_051859025.1 Falsiroseomonas sp.
CATCGCCGCGGCGGCGGCCGCGGAAGCCGAACGCGCGGCCGCGGCGGCGGCGGCGGAGAGCCAGCGCGTGGCCGCCGCCGCCGCCGCCGCCGCCGCCAGCGCCGCCAACACCGTCGGGAATGCCGCCAACACGGTGGCCAACGGCGCGGAGAATGCCGCGAACAGCGCCGCCAAGGCCGCGAGCAGCATCGGCCGGAGCGTCGGCCGGGCCTTCAGGTTCTGAGCGACGTTTCCCCGGCGCGATCCATGGTGGCGGCGAGGCGGCGCGGCGCCACCAGGCTATAGCTGCGCCGCACCAGGGCCGTGACCTCCGCCCAATCCGCGCCGCCCGCCAGCCGCATCCCCACCCAGCCCTTGTGGCCGAGGTAGGGGGGGCGGAAGAAGCGGTCGGGCGCGGCTTCCAGCAGGATCTCCTGGCTGCCCTTGGGCGCCTTCAGCCAGACGGCATCTTCCCGCACCAGGGCGAAGATCTTCCCCCGGATGCGGAAGGTCGGCGTCTCCCAGGTCTCGACCTCCTCGGCTTCGGGCAGGGAGAGGCAGATCCGTCGCAGGCGCGTGATCGGGGATGGGGCCATGCGGGCAATGATATCGCCGCCACACGGCGTGGTGAAACAGGCTGAAACGCGGCGCGCTTGACCCCCCGGGCTGGCCCGGCTGACGGTGCGGCCACCAACCGACCGGGTATCACCGCCATGCGCCGCACGCTGCTCGCCGCCCTGCTGGCTTTCACCGCATCGCCCGCGCTGGCGCAGGATCGGCCCACCTTGTACCCGACGCGCGATGTGGCCGTGACCTATCGCATCACCGGCTCCCAGGCGCGGCAGGCTGGTCCGATGCAATCCCTCACCATCGCCTGGCTGGCGGCGGCGCAGACCATGCGGATGGACATGGCGGGGATGGGCTACATGATCGCGGACCACCGCAACCAGCGCGGCTTCATGGTGGTGGAGCAGGCGCGGATGATCATGGATGTGCCGATGCAGCAGGCCCTGCAGCAATACGGCCCGACCGAGAGCGCCACCTATCGTCGCACCGGCACGGATACCGTGGCGGGCCTGTCCTGCACGGTCTGGAGCTTCGAGGATCGCGGCAACAACGGCACGGCCTGCGTGACGAATGAGGGTGTGATGCTGCGGGCCCAGGGGGGCGCCCAGGGCCAGTCCGGCGGGATGGAGGCGACGCAGGTGGCTTTCGGCGCCCAGGACCCCGCCCGCTTCGCCCGCCCGCAGGGCTACCAGTCCATGCAGGTTCCCGGCGGCGGCCAGATGCCGGTCGTGCGCCCGCCCGCCGGCGCCGTCACGAAGTAACCCGGCGGGGTCCGGGGGGCGCCACGCCCCCCGGCGGAGCCTTGCCCTTGTTCAGACCTTCGCGCGCGGATCGTGCTGCGCCAGGCGCCCCAGCAGGTATTCCACCTCCGCCACCGCCTTGGCGCTCAGTGTCCCGCCCGGCTTGCGCTGTGCGTCGCTGGCGATGATGCCGCGGCGCTTCATCACGTATTTCCGCACCGCCAGGCCGAGGCCGAATTGCTGTTCGTACCGGATCAGCGGCAGGTGGGCGTCGAACAGGTCATGCGCCGCGTCGCGCTGCCCGGCCTGGAGCTTGCCCACGACCTCCACCAGCATGTCGGGGAAGGCATAGCCCGTCATGGCGCCATCGGCGCCGCGCTCGACCTCGAAGTCGATGAACAACCCGCCATTGCCACAGAGAATGGAGATGGGGCGCAGCGAGCCATCGGCCTGCCAGGCGCGGAGCGTCGAGATCTTCTCGAGCCCCGGCCAATCCTCCGCCTTCAGCATGACGCAGGAGGGGTTTTCCGTGACGATGCGCTTGATGACGCCCGTCGTCATCTGCACCTGGAACAGCAGCGGATAATCCTGCAGCACGAAGGGAATGTCGGCGCCGATCGCCTCCACCGCCTGGCGGTAGTAGGTGACGATCTGGTCGTCGGTGCGCAGCGTGTTGGGCGGCGCGATCATCACGCCCGCCGCGCCGGCATCCATGGAACCCCGCGCCAGCGCGCGCATGGCGGCGAAGCCGGGGGCGGAGACGCCGACGACGATGGGGATGGAGGCGCGCTTGATCATGCGCGTCGCGATGGAGAGGGCCTCGGCCTGGTCCAGCTTCGGGGCCTCGCCCATCACGCCGAGGACGGTGATGCCGGTGGCGCCGGCTTCCATGAAGAAGTCCGTCATCCGGTCCGTGCTGGCTTCGTCCACGCGGCCGTCATCGTGGAAGGGCGTGGGGGCGATGACGTAGACGCCGCTGGCGGTGTGATCGAGGGCCATGGGGAGGTCGCTCCGCGAAGGTTCAGGACAGGGCTTGTGGCATCGGGACGCCGAGCTTGCCAGCCGGGCCCTCCAGCGCGGCCAGGATGCCGGGGGCCAGGCGCACGCCCTGCGCCACCGCATCGCGGCGGTGGGCGAGGCCGGATTCACCGGGCAGGCGGACTTTCCCGACACCAGGGCGGGGCGTGGCAGCGCGGCAGGCGGCGGCGGTATGGCCGGTCTGGCGCGTGAAGGCATCGATCCCCGCGAAGGCGTTGGGGTCGATGAGTTGCAGCAGCACGGAGGCCGTCTGCCCCTTCGGTTCATCGGCGCGGCCGTAGCCGGACAGGCCCTGGGTCAGGGCCTCATTCATCAGGGCCCAGGCATAGCCCTTCTGGCCATGGTCCATGCCACCCGCGGGCAGCAGGCTGCCGCCGGCCGACAGCACGGCGGGATCATTCGACGGATTTCCGTCAGTATCCTGCAGCCAATCCGCGGGGTAGCGCCGCCCCTGCCGCAGCAGCGTGTTGGCCATGTTGATGGTGGTGATGGAGGCGCTGACATCGAGCATCACGGGATCGCCGCCGGTCGGGAACCCCGCCGCGACGGGATCGGGCGACAGCACCGCCTGCCGCGCGCCATGCGGCGCCACGGCCTTGGCACCCGGTGCGGAGGAGTTCAGCACCAGCATGCAGCCGGCATCGGTCGCGCGGGTCAGATAGGCGGCGAGGCAGCCGATATGGTGGCTGTCGCCGATGGCGATGGTGACGGTGCCATAGGTGCCGACACGCTCCAGCGCCAAATCCAGCGCCCGGTGCACCAGCCAGGCGCCCGGCAGGCGACGGCCATTCCAGGTGACGCAGGCGCCGAGGTCCCGCACCACCTCCGGCCCGCCTTCCTTCCGCATGGTCCCGGCGGCCAGGTCATCGAGATATTTGGGCAGCAGCGCCAGGCCGTGCGTGACATGGCCGAGCAGGTCGGATTCGACCAGCGTGCGCGCCACCGCGCCGGCCTTGTCGGTGTCGAGGCCGGCGGCGTTGCAGAGCGCGGTCGCGAAGGCGACCAGGGCGGCCGGGTCGTGGCGGGGGGTGTCGGGCATGGGCGCGAGTCCTGGGGTTGGTTGCGCGGGCGATTCCGGGAAAGGCGCTGCCTTTCCCGGACCCTATCCGCCAGGAGGCAGAGCCTCCTGGACCATCGTCAATTGCCCCCGGTCCAGGGTCCGGTTGGACCCTGGCGAGGGGGGGTATCGGGGGGAGCAGCGCTCCCCCCGGGCTGCATCAGAACCCGAACAGCCGGGCGGGGTTGTCCACCAGGATCTTCTGGCGCGCCGCCCCGTCCGCCCAGTCGCCCAGCAGGTTGAACAGCTGCACCGAACCGACGAGATGCGCGAAGGACAGATGCGGGTAGTCGCTGCCCCAGATGATGCGGTCGGGCACCGCCTCCACCAGCGCGCGCGCCATCGGCGCGGCATCGGCATAGCTGGGCGGCGTCGCCATGCGGTAGGTGCCTGTGAACTTGGCGTAGCCCTGGACCTCGTCGCGCTTCAGCACGTCGATGAACGCGCGAAAGCCCGGCTGATCCGGGCCGTCCGACGAGAGAAACATGCCCATATGCGCCACGCTGAAGGGCACCTTCAGGCTGGCGAAGACGGGCAGCAATTCCGCTGTCATCCAGCCCGGGCCGAGGAAATCGAGGTGCCAGCCCAGTTCGTGGCACCGGGCCTCCAGCCGCCGGATGCGCGGCAGCATCTGGCGGGAGAAGCCATCGATGCGCGGCTTCACCGGCGAATAGTTGATCCGCACGCCGCGCACGCCGATCGCGTCCATCTCCGCCAGCACGGAATCCGGCACATCCTCATCCACATCGACGATGCCGCGGCACCGCGCGATGCCGACTTCGCGCATCGCATCCAGCATGCAGGCATTGTCGCGGCCATAGGCGCTGGGCTGGACGAAGACGAAACGCTCGATGCCGAGATGCCTGGCCAGGTCGAGGTAATCCGCCAGCGGGGCGTGCGGCGGCTTGTAGCGCAGCGGTTCCTCGGAGGCGTAGGGGTAGCGCCCTTCCTCCCCGAACACATGGAAATGCGCGTCGCAGGACAGCGGCGGGGAGGCGAAGGCGGGCGGGCCTTCCGCCTGGTGATCGAGCGTCATGATGTTCCTAGCCTGCCGTCACGCCGGCACGGGTGACGACGTCCTTCCACAGCGCCACTTCCCGCGCCAGATGCGCCTGCATCTGTTCCGGCGTGGAATGCACCGGCGTGGCGCCGGCGGCGGCGAAGGCCTCCACCAGGCGGGGCTTGCGCAGCGCCGTCGCGATTTCCGCATTCAGCCGCGCGACGATGTCCGTCGATGTGCCCTTCGGCGCGGCGATGCCCCACCAGTAGCTCATGTCATAGCGGGGCACGCCGGCCTCGATGAAGGTCGGCACCTCCGGCAGCGCGGGCGCGCGCTGGGCACCGCTGACGCCGAGGCCGAGCAGCGTGCCCTGCCGCACATGCGCCACGCCCGAGGCGAGGCTCGCGATCGCCATGTCCACGCGCCCGCCGATCACCTCCGCGATCGCGGCGGCGACGCCGCGATAGGGCACGTGCAGCATCCGCGTGCCGGTCACGTTCAGCAGCAATTCCATCGCCAGATGCGCCGAGGACCCCTGCCCGCCGGAGCCGAAGGAAAGCTCCCCCGGCCGTGCCCGCGCCATGGCCACGACCTCCGCCACCGTCTTCGCGCCGAGGGAGGGCTTCACCAGCAGGATGGAGGGGCTGTCCGCGATCCGGCTGACCTGCACCAGATCCACCAGCGGGTCATAGGGCAGCGCGGGATAGAGCCCGACCGACATGGCCAGGGAATTGTCCGTCAGCAGCAGGGTGAGTCCGTCAGGGGCTGATCTGGCCGCGGCGGTGGCGCCGAGCGTGCCGCCCGCGCCGCCCCGGTTTTCCACCACCACCTGCTGGCCCAGCTGTTCCGTCAGCTCCTGCCCCAGCAGGCGGGCGGAGGCATCGGTGAAGGAGCCGGGGGCGAAGGGGACGATGATGCGCAGCGGCCGGCCGGGCCAACCGGATTGGGCGAGCGCTGGGCGAGGCAGGAAGGGTGCGGCGAGCAGCGGCAGCAGGGTGCGGCGGTTCATTCTTCTGTTCCTCCCGATTGGCGGCCGATGGCCTGGCGCCAGCGTGCCAGCAGGCGCGCGCGGCGGGCAGGGTCCAGCAGTCGCGTAACATCATCATCCAGCGCGATCGGCGCGATGGGGCGCGGCGGCGGTTGCATCACGGGCCAGAAGCCGCCCTCCGCCAGCGCTTCCTGGCCTTCCGCCGACACCAGATGCGCCAGGAAGGCGCTGGCGGCTTCGGGGTTGGCGGCGCGCCTGGGGATGAAGGCCAGCCGCGCCACCGCCGGCGCCGGGGCGGCGGAAGGCGCGATCCGTGCGTGACCCGCGGCTTCCGCCCGCAGCGCATAGGCGCCGAGGACATGGATCGCGAGCTGCCCGCCATGATTGACCAGGGATGGTGCGGAGCCGCCCAGGGCCGGGCGGCAGGAAGCCAGCGCATCCAGCCCGGCCTCGAAATCCGGATCGTCCAGGCTGGCCGCCAGCAGGGCCAGGAAACCCAGGCCATTGGCCTCGATATCCGGCATCGCGACCTGGCCGGCGAAGCGGGCGGGGTCCGCGGCGATCAGCGCCGCGATCTCCCCGAAGGTGCCGGCGGGGGCCAGGGGGCCGCGCATCAGGGTGAAGACGGGCTCCCGCGTCGTCGCCAGCGCCAGGCCGCGCCAGTCGCAGCCCGCGGGCAGGGCGTGCGCCACGCCGTGGGGCCGGGCGTGGCCATCCAGCACCAGGCCCATCAGCTGGTCCATGGCGCTGGACCAGTAGAGGTCCGGCATGATGCCACCGGCGCCCCATTCGGCGAGGTAGCGCTGGTGCAGCGCGGTGGAGATGCCGAAGACGAAATCGACCTCCACGCCGGGATGCCGGGCGGCGAAGCCCGCCAGCAGCGTGGCGCAATAGGGCCGTTCCGCCGCGGAGAGGATGGTCATCCGCCCGCTCACCATGCGGCGTAATCCAGCCCCTGCGCGGGGCCGCGCGTCCGCGCTATACGCTTCGCGAAAATGGTCGTTCTCTCCCCCAATATGGGCCGACGCTATCCACGCCCCTTCGGATTGTCCAGCATGACGGGATTTCCTTCGGAAGACGCGCGCAGCGCCAGCAGCCTCGAAAAGATGCTGGGGTTGCTCGATGTCTTCACCACCACCGCCCCCGCCTGGTCGACGGAGGCGCTGATCCGCCATTCCGGCACCTCGCGATCCACCTGCTACCGCTACATCAAGGCGTTGCAGGCCGCGGGGCTGCTGACGCCGGTGGCGGGCGGGGCCTGGATGCTGGGGCCGCGGATCATCGAACTCGACCGGACCATGCGGCATTGCGACCCGGTCACGGCGGGCGGGGCGCCGCCGATGCAGCGCCTGGCGGCGGAGACGGGGCATACCGGGCTGCTCTGCCTGCTGTTCAGCGACACGGTGATGTGCGTGGGCGATGCCCCCGCCCCCGGCGCGCCGGAGGGGCTGTTCAGCCGCGGCATGCGCCGCCCCCTGTTCGCCGGGGCGGCATCCAAGGTGATCCTGGCGCATCTGCCGCCGCACCAGCTGCGCGCCCTGTTCGGCCGCCACCGCAGCGCCATCGCGGCCGCGGGGCTGGGCGAGGATTGGGAGAGCTTCCGCGCCACGCTGCGCGCGATCCGCGACGCCGGGCATTGCGTGACGCAATCCGAATTCATGCCGGGCATCATCGGCATCGCGGCACCGCTGTTCAACGCGGATCGCGGCGTGCTGGGCAGTATCGGCATCGCCGCCCCCATCGCCAGCGCGCCGGCCGCCACGCGCCCGCTGCTGGCGGAACGCGTGATGCAGGCAGCGCGGGAGGCCTGCGACGCCATCGCGGAACAGCAGCCCGTCGCCGCTCTGCCGGCCCGCGCGGTGGGGTGACTACGCGACGACCACCGGCGCCGTGATCACCAGGAACACCAGGTTGCCGAGGCCCGTGTTGTGGAGCGCATGCGGCACGGTCGGCGGGATGAAGACGTAGCTGTTCTTCCGGACGACGACCTTGCGGTCGCCGATGGTCAGCAGGCCCTCGCCCTCGATGAAGTGGTAGATCTGTTCCTTGGCATCATGGGCGTGCAGCGCGACATGGGCGCGCGGTTCGTAGGAGGAGATGCGGTAGTCGATCACCCGCGACCCGCCCTCCCCCGCCGCCACCAGGATCTTCGACAGCGCCCCGCCATGGTGGCCGGGGCTTTCTTCCCACAGCACTTCCGCGAGTTCGCGCAGAACCGCATCCTTCGCCACGGTCATTCCGCCACCTCGAAGCGCACATGCCGGGCGAGTTCCGCCCAGCGGTTCAACTCGCCCTCCAGATAGGCGCGCATCTGCTCCGGCGTGCCGCCCTGCGCCTCCACCCCGATGCCGCGGAACCGCTCCGCGATGGCGGGATCGCGCAGCGACGCCGCGACCGCCTGCTGGATGCGGTTGGCGATGGCGGGCGGGATGCCCGCGGGGCCCATCAGGCCGAGCCATTCATACAGCGCGAAGCCGGGGATCGCGGCCTCCGCGATCGTCGGCACCTGCGGCAGCGCGGCGCTGCGCGTGGCGCCGGTGACACCCAACGCGCGCAGCTGGCCCGCCGTGATGAAGGGATGCGCCGTGGGCAGCACGGCGAAGACGTAGGAAAGCCGCCCCGCGACGAGGTCCGTCATCACCTGCCCGCCGCCGCGATAGGGCACATGCACGGCCTGGATGCCGGCGGCGTGGTTGAACATCTCCGACGACAGGTGATTGCCGCTGCCATTGCCGGCGGAGCCGTAGTTCATCTGCCCCTGCTGCGCCCGCGCCAGGCTGATGAATTCCGCCACGCTGCGCGCCGGCGACGATGGGTGCACCACCAGCACCGTCGGCACCAGCCCGACCAGGCTGACCGGCGTGAAATCCGTGCGCGCGTCGTAGGGGATGGTGCGGAACAGCACGGGGTTGGCGGCCAGCGCCGTGGTGCCCAGCACCAGCGTGTGGCCATCCGGCGCGCTGCGGGCGGCGAAGCCGAAGCCGATCATCGCGGCGCCGCCCGGGCGGTTGTCCACCACCACCTGCTGGCCGAGTTCGTCCCCCAGCTTCGGCGCCAGGATGCGCGCCGCGATATCGGTGATGCCGCCGGGGCCATAGGGCACGACCAGCCGGATCGGCCGGTCCGGAAAGGCGGCCGCTGGGGAGATCATCGCCGGCAGGGACAACCCCATCGCCAGCAGCGCGCCGAGAACGAGACGCCGCATTCGTCGCTTCCTCCGTCCGGACTCTTGCCGGTTGGCGATGATTGGTCCCACGATGCGGGAGAAAATCAAGGGGGAAGCGCATGATTGACGAGCTGCGCATCTACACGCTGCGCCCCGGCGCCATGCCGCGCTACCTCGACCTCGCAGCCAAGGTCGCCGTGCCGGTGCGCGGCGACCGCCACGGCACCCTGCTGGGCTTCTGGTCGAACGAGGTCGGAAGCGCGAACAGCGTGGTGAACCTCTGGCGGCACGAAAGTTTGGAGAGCCGCCAGGCCGTGCGGAAGACGCTGGAGGCGCTGCCGGCCTGGCGGGAGCAATACCTGGCCGGCGTGCGCCCGCTGATGCTGCGGCAAATCGTGCGCTTCATGGAGGCGGTGCTGCCGCTATCCGCGCCCGCGACCCCCGGCCCACACCTGTACGAGCAGCGCCTGTTCCGCGCCCGCGCGGGCGAAGCGGGACGGCTGGCGGAGGCGCTGGCGCGGGATGCGGAGCCCGGGCAGATCGCGCTCTGGACCACCTTCGCCGGCCCGATCAATGAGGTGGTGCAGCTGCTGGC
Source organism: Falsiroseomonas sp. (assembly GCF_051859025.1). GTDB lineage: Bacteria > Pseudomonadota > Alphaproteobacteria > Acetobacterales > Acetobacteraceae > Falsiroseomonas. Next base: position 9,131 of record NZ_JBHYGL010000007.1, read on the forward strand.
GCACCCCGACCCCGCGGCGCGCTTCACGCGCAGCCTGTGCGGAGAGAACGGCGCGATGGTGCGGCACGCCGCCATGATCGAGGAGGTCGAGAGCAGCCTGATGCTGGCGGCGGTGCATTCGCCGCTGCGGTGAGCTACCCCATCACGCGCTGCGCATCCCAGGCCGTGGCCTGGATGGAGGACAGCGCCGGCTTGCCGAAGCGCGCCGCCAGCCCGCCCAGCACCGCATGGGTCGGCAGTTGCGAGCAGCCGATGAAGAGGGCGTCGCAATCCTCCCCCATCGTCGCCTCCGCCAGCCCGCGAACCTCCTCCGCCGTGATGCGGCCGAGTGCGGCCACATCCGGCGCGCGGAAGGTCGCAAGCCGCTCCACCGCGATCCCGCCATCGGCGAGGAATTCCGACAGCTGGTCGTTCACCGCATCCTGGTAGGGCGTGACCACCGCGATGCGCCTGGCCCCTGCCGCCTGCAACGCCACCACCATCGCCCGCGCCGTCGTCACCACCGGCAGGCCGGTGACGCGGGAGAGTTCCGCCTGCAATTCGGCATCGCCCTTCGGCCCGCTGATGAAGCCCGCCGCCGTGCAGCCATAGGCCAGGATATCATGCGTGGTACTCGAAAAGTGCTGGGCGGCGAGGGCCACCGCGGCATCGCGATAGGCGGGCATCGTCTCCAGCGTCAGCAATCCCGCGCCGCGCGGGATGCCCACGCGCGTCACGGTGGAACCCTCCGGCAGCCAGGCCGCGAGCTCCCCTTCCATCGTCGTGTTGTTGATCGGCACCATCAGGCCGACGCGAAGGGCGCGCATCACAGGGCCTTCAAGGGATCGGGCGTGTTGTCCGGCAGCGGCGGCCGCGCCGTGTTCAGCACCATCGCCAGCATCGTGTAGTAGCCACACAGCGCCAGCAGATCGAGCACGCCGGCCCGGCCGAAGCGCGCCACGGCCTGGTCGTACAGCGCATCCGGCGGCGTGCCGTCCTTGTGCACGGCCACGGCGAAATCATGCACCAGCGACTGGTCGTCATTCATGTCGGCGGGCCGCTGGCCCGCCGCGATGGCGGCGATGATGGGCTCCGGCAGGCCCTCCGCGCGCGCGATGCGGGCATGGGCGAACCATTCGTACTGGCAGGTCCATTTGCGTGCCGTCACCAGGATCAGCAATTCCACGAGTGACTGCGTGATGCCCGTGCCGAAGCGGAGGTGTTCCCCCAGCGCCTGCACACGCATCGCGAGCCCGGGGTTGTGCATCAGCGCGAGGAAGGGCCCGCGCACGCTGCCGCGCGGCCCGCCGGCGATCGCGTTCGCGACCTCCTTCTGCGCATCGTTCATCTGATCCGCCGGGATGGCGGGGAACCGGACCTCGTTCATGCCGCGTGCTGCCTCGCCATGGGGTGGTTGAGTTCCGCCGCGGTCTGCACCGGGCGGGTGATGGAATGGGGCTGCTGCCGGATGTCATCGGGCAGGCTGCGCCACATCAAGGATCGCAATTCTCCGAAGACATGCGGCAGGCGCACCCAGCTCTCCCCGCCATCCGTGCTGCGGAAGACTTCCCCGAGATTGGTGCAGGTGAGGAGAAACATCGGATCGGCGGGATCGGCGGCGATGCACCAGACCGTGCTGTTCACGCCACCCGGCAGGCCCGCGTCTTCCCAGGTGCGGCCATGGTCGCGCGACCGCAGCAGAAACCCGTCATTCCCCGGCGGGCCGTTGCCACTGCCAAGGAACACGACCCCCGACCCATCCGCGCGCGGCGTCACGCCGCGGGTATAGGGCCAGGGCGTGGGCAGGTCCTGGATCACCCAGTTGGCGCCATCATCCTCGCTGCGATGCAGCCCGCGATTGGTGGTGGCCAGCATGGCCTTGCCGCCCCCGGGCAATGGCACCACCGCCAGCCCGTGCACATCGCCGGAAACAAGCCCGTTGCCCCGCTCCGACCAGGTCAGCCCGCGGTCGCGACTGACGAAGATGCTGCCGATCTCGACCGAGGCCCAGACCGTGCCCTCATCCACCGGGTCGAACAGGATCTGCGTGACGCGGGTCGGCCCCATGTTCTGGGTGGAGAATTCCGCGATGCCCGGCGCCGGCACCTGCGCCCAGGACTGCCCCGCATCGGTGGATCGCCAGAACCCGGCCGGCCTGGTGCCCGCGATCAGCACATCCGGGTCCCTGGGGTCGATCGCGATGGCCCAGACATCCTCCATCGATGCCCCGTCTTCAGGCATCGGCAATCTCGTGAAGCGCGCCGTGGCTTCGTCCCAGCGATAGACGCCCATATCGGTGGCGGCGAACATCCGCCCGGGGGTCGCGGGATGGGCGGCGAAGCCCCAGACGCGGGCTTCCAGATACATGCCGGAATGGCTGTTCGGATGCACCCAGCTCATGCCGAGGTCCTCGCTGAACCAGGCCGAATGGCCGGCCGTGCCGGCATAGAGGTATTTGGCGGCCAAGCGTTCCTCCGCGCGGGTCGTGCTTGACCCCTGGGGCGAATCAATCCCACCATACGAAAAACAATGTCAAGGCGGCCAGGCGCCGCACGGGAAGGAACCGTCATGAGGATCACGCGACGCGCCGTGCTGGGCGCTGCCTCGCTGCCGCTGCTGGCCGCCCCCCTGGCCGCGCCGTTGCGCGCCCAGGGTGGCTTCCCCCAGCGCCCGCTGCGCATCGTCATCGGCTTCCCGCCAGGCGGCGGCATCGACATCCTGGCCCGGCTGATGGCGCCGCACATGACCGCGCGCCTCGGCCAGCCCGTGGTGGTGGAAAACCGCCCGGGGGCCAATGGCCTGGTCGCGACCCAGGCCGTGCTGGGGGCGGAGGCCGATGGCCATACGATGTTCTTCGGCACCACCGGCAACCTCGCGGTGAATGCGGGCCTCTACCCCAATGCCGGCTTCGACCTGCTGCGGGACATGGCGCCGGTATCCCTGGTGGCGTCGCTGCCCTTCGTCATGGTGGTGAACCCTGGCGTCACCGCGCGGGACGTGGCGGAATTCATCGCGCTGGCCAAGGCGCGGCCGGGGACGCTGAACTACGCTTCCTCCGGCAATGGCGGGCTGCCGCATCTGTCCGGCGAATTGCTGAACGCGGCGGCAGGGATCAGCACCATCCACATCCCCTATCGCGGCAGCGCGCCGGCCTTCACGGATGTCATCGCCGGGCAATGCCAGTTCATGTTCGACGCGCTGGCCATCGCGCAGCCGCACATCGCCTCCGGCCGCGTCCGTGCACTCGGCGTCACCGGCCCCCGCCCCATGGCATCGCTGCCCGGCGTGGCCCCCGTGGCGGCGACGGTCCCGGGGTATGAGGTGGTGAACTGGTACGGGATGACGGTGCGCGCCGGCACGCCTGCCCCCATCGTCACCCGCCTGCAGGCGGAAATCGCGGCCGCGCTGGCGGTGCCGGAAGTGGCGGAACGCTCCGCCGCCCTCGGCCTCGACCTGGTCGGCAGCACGCCCGATGATTTCGCCACCTTCCAGCGCGCCGAGATCGTGAAATGGGGCGAGGTGGTGCGGCGCGGGAACATCAGGCCGGATTGAGGCCAGGCGCCGCGCCGCCGGGCTTCCAGCCGGAACGCTCGCTGCGGCTCAGTCCAGCCTGGCGCCGGTCTGGCGCACCGCCTCGCCCCAGACCCGCATCTCCTGGTCCAGGAACCGGGCGAAATCGGCGGGGCTGCTGCCGATCGCCTCGGCGCCCAGCTCCGCCAGCCTGGCGCGCAGGTCCGGCGCCTGCATCGCCAGGCCGAGTTCCACGCCCAGCCGCGCCACGATCGCGGGATCGGTGCCCGCCGGGAACAGCGCGCCCTGCCACACCGTCACGTCGAAGCCCGGCAGGCCGCTTTCCGCCACCGTGGCCACATCCGGCAGCGCCGGCGCGCGGCGGGCGCCACTCACCGCCAGGCCCCGCAGCTGCCCCGTCGCGATGCCAGGGGCGGAGGACAGCACATTGTCGAAGGCCACCGCGATGCGCCCGCCCATGATGTCCGTCAGTACCGCAGGGCTGCCGCGATAGGGCACATGCACCATGTCGATGCCGGCCTGGGACTTGATCATCTCCATCGCCAGATGCCCGGCCGTGCCATTGCCGGCGGAGCCATAGGACAGCGCCCCCGGCCGTGCCTTCGCCGCCGCGATCAGGTCGCCGAGGTTGCGCAGCGGCAGCGCCGGATCGGCGATCAGCACATAGGGCGCCGAGGTCAGCAGGGAGACGGGCGCGAAGCCCCGGATCGGGTCGAAGGGCAGGCTGCGGAACAGATGGGCGTTGTTGACGTGGCTGGGCCCGGTGATGAGCAGCGTATGCCCATCCGGCGCCGCCTTGGCCGCCGCATCCGTGCCGATATTCCCCGCGCCGCCCGGCCGGTTATCGATGACGAATTGCCGCCCGAGGCGTTCCTGCAACTTGGCGGAAACCGCCCGCGCCACGAGGTCCGCGCCACCGCCCGCGGCGAAGGGCACGATGACGCGCACCGGGCGGCTCGGCCAGGCGTCCTGCGCCAGGGCCTGCCGCATCAGGGCCGGCACCGTCAGGCCCGCCGCCAGCATCGTCCGCCTGGTCACCATCGCGCATACTCCTTGCATCCCAGCCCAGCCTAGTCGCCGCCGGGCGGCGGTTGCAATCGCCGCCCACCGCGGCAATGGTCGCCGCAGCCAGGGGAAGATGCATGGCCTTCGACGTTCTACCGGGTCTGGGTTCGCCGATGCGGCGGCTGGAAGATCCGCGCCTGCTGACCGGCGGCGGCCGCTACATGGCCGATGCGGCGGCACCGGGCGCGTTGCAGGCGGTGTTCCTGCGATCCCCCCACGCCCATGCCCGTGTGGTCGCGATCGATGCCGCGGAGGCCCGCGCCATGCCGGGTGTCGCCGCCATCATCACGGCGGAGGATACCAGGGCGCTCGGCCACAACCCCTCGGTCACCGAGATCAAGGATCAGGCCGGCCGCCGCCATATCGAGCCGCCCCGCCTGCCCATCGCCCCCGGCCGCGTCCGCCATGTCGGCGAGATCGTGGCGATGGTGGTGGCGGAGACGCTCGCCCAGGCGCGCGATGCCGCCGAGGCGATCATCGTGGAGTACGACCCGCTTCCCGCCGTGGTGCGCGGCGACGATGCGCTGCTGCCCGGCGCTCCCCTGGTGCATGACGAAGCCCCCGGCAATCTGGTCTGCGACTGGCACAAGGGCGATGCGAGCGCGGTGGACGCCGCCTTCGCCGCCGCCGCGCACATCGCGCGCGTGTCCTTCCGCTCGCCGCGCATCCTGGCAGGCTATATCGAGCCTCGCGGCGCGCTGGCGCAGTGGGAGGAGGCGGCGCAGCGCGTCACGCTGACCACGCCATCCCAGGGCGTGCACCTGCTGCATCGCATCCTTTGCGATCACATCCTGAACATTCCTCGCGATCGTTTGCGCGTGGTGACGGAGGATGTCGGCGGTGGCTTCGGCCCCAAGCTGCCGCCCTATCCCGAACAGGCGCTTTCCGTCTTCGCCGCCATGACGCTGAAGCGCGATGTGCGCTGGGTGCAGGATCGCAGCGAACACCATCTGGCCGATACCCATGCGCGGGACCTCGTCGCCACAGCCTCGCTCGCGCTCGATGCCGAGGGCCGCTTCACGGCGATCCGCGTGGAGGGCGTGGCGAATTTCGGCGCCTATGTCTCCACCGTGAACCCCACCATCCCGACCGGGGGGATGGCGAAGGTCATCACCGGCCTCTACGCCATCCCCGCCGCCCATCTTCATCTGCGCTGCGCCTTCACCCATACCGCGCCGGTCGATGCGGTGCGCGGCGCGGGCAAGCCGGAGGCGCTGGTGCTGCTGGAACGGCTGGTGGACCAGGCGGCGCGCGACACCGGACGCGATCCCGTCGCGCTGCGGCGCCTCAACCTGGTGGATTCATTCCCGCATGCGACGCCGCTGGGCTACCGCTACGACAGCGGCGATTATCCGGCGCTGATGGATGCGGTGCTGGGCCGCACCGGGGATGCCGGCTACGCCGCCCGCCGCGAAGCCTCCCTCGCCCGCGGCCTGCGCCGGGGCCGCGGCTTCGCCTGCCACCTGCACGGATCGGGCGGCTGGGGGACGGAGACCTCCGGCGTCACGATCCTGCCCGATGGCACGGTGGAAGCGCGCACCGGCACGCAGAGCCAGGGCCAGGGCCACGCCACCGCCTACGCCCAGATCCTCGCCGCGCGGCTCGGCCTGGACCCCACGCTGGTGCGCATCGTGCAGGGCGACAGCGACCGTATTGCGCGCGGTGGCGGCACCGGCGGTTCCTCCTCCACCATCATCTCCGGCGCCACCATGACCCGCGCCGCCGATACGCTGATCGAGCAGGGGCGCGATGCGGCGGCGGAGGCGCTGGAAGCCGCGCCCATCGACATCGTCTTCGAAGCCGGCGCCTACACCATCGCCGGCACCGATCGCCGCATCACGCTGCTGGACCTGGCGCAACGCATGGGCGGCATGGCGGCGAGCGCGGATTTCGCCGATACGGTGGAAACCTGGCCCACGGGCATCGCCATCGCGGAGGTGGAGGTGGATCCGGAGACCGGCGCGATCACGCTGGACCGCTTCGCCGCCGCCATCGATGCGGGGCTGGTGGTGAACCCGATGCTGCTCGGCGGGCAATTGCATGGCGGCTATGCCGCGGGCATCGGCCAGGCGCTGATGGAGGATGCGCGCTACGACGAGGACGGCCAGATGCAGGCCGCGACCTTGATGGACTACGCCATGCCGCGCGCCGGGGATTTTCCTGACCTGGATTGGGTTTCCGTGCCCACGCCCAGCCCCAACAACATCCTCGGCATCAAGGGCGTCGGCGAATTGCCGACCAATGGCGCCCCCGCCGCCATCGCCAATGCGGTGATCGACGCGCTGGCGGCGGATGGCGTGACGCATATCGAGCTGCCCATGACCCCCGCACGGGTCTGGGCAGCCCTGGCGGGGCGGCGTTAGCCAACAGCCGCGAGGAGCGACCAGCGGCCGACAAAGTCGGCCGAGGCCGCGAAGGCGGCCCGCCGCCTATGCGTCACGCCGCAGGCGTGCCTCCGGCACGACGAGCCAAGCGCGCGGAGCGCGCGCCCGTCATGCCGAAGGCGTGCCTCCGGCACGACGCCTGAGGGCATCAAAAAGCTAACGCTTCAGCCGCGCCGCCACCGCCGCGCCCGCCGCGGCGGTGCCGAGCTTGCCGCCGATGTCGCGCGTGCATTCGCCGGCCGCGATGGAATCGGCCATCGCCTGCTCGATCGCCGTGCCGGCCTCCACATAACGCGGCTCCCCCTTGCGGCGGCCGTGCCAGGACAGCAGCAGCGCGGCGGAGAGAATCAGGGAGGCGGGGTTGGCGATGCCCTGCCCCGCGATATCCGGCGCCGATCCATGCGCGGCCTGCGCCATCGCCGTCTCCGCCCCCGCATTCAGCGACCCGCCCAGGCCGAGGCTGCCCGACATCTCCGCCGTGAGGTCGGAGAGGATGTCGCCGAACATGTTGGTGGTGACGATGACGTCGAAGCGCGCGGGATTACGCACGACATGCGCCATCATCGCATCGACGATGATTTCCTCGAGTTCGATCCCGGGGTATTCCTGGCCGATCTCGCGGCAGCACTGCAAAAACATGCCGTCGCCGACGCTGAGCACATTGGCCTTGTGCACCGCCGTCACCTTGTTGCGACGACGCCCCGCGAGTTCGAAGGCGCTGCGCGCGATGCGCAGGCAGGCCGGGCGCGTGATCTTGCGGAGCGAGACGACAACATCCGGCGTGACCAGGATTTCCGCGTTGCCCGCTTCCATGTTGCGGTCGGCGTAGAAGCCTTCCGTATTCTCCCGCACCACCACCAGGTCGAACTGGCCGAGCCGCGCGGGCATGCCCGCATAGGTCCGCGCCGGGCGGATATTCGCGTAGAGGTCGAGCCCCTTGCGGAAGAAGGCGGAGGGCCCGACCTGCTTCGCATCGCCCTTCTTGTAGTCGAGGGTCGAGGTCGGCCCCATGACGAAGCCGTCGGCGGCCTTCACGCGGTCCAGCAGTTCCGGCTTCACCGTGGTGCCGTGCAGGCGGAAGCTCTCCAGCCCGACGATGTCATGCTCCATCTCGATGCCGAGCTGGAAGGCCTCCGACGCCGCGCGCAGCACGCCGGTGGTGGCTTCCGTGATCTCCGGCCCGATGCCGTCGCCGGGCAGCACGATGATCTTCATGGGGTTGGCCCTTCCTCGTTGTGCCGGTGGGTGCATCACGCCCCCCGCATGGGGTCAAGGGTGGGGGGTCAAGGGTGCCCAGGCGCGGCGGGGGCGCTATACTGGCGGGTAGCAACACGCCCGGGGCCATCGCATGACCAGTGACGCCATCCTTGCCGATCTCAGCGTGGTGGAGGTCTCGGCCTTCGTCGCGGCGCCGATGGGGGGCATGACGCTGGCGCAGATGGGGGCGGAGGTGATCCGCATCGACCCGATCGGCGGCAATATCGACCATGGCCGCTGGCCCTTGGCGCCGAACGGCAACAGCCTCTACTGGGCCAGCCTGAACAAGGGCAAGAAATCCGTCTGTCTGGCGCTGAACACGCCGGAGGGGCGGGAGATCGCGACGGCGCTGATCACCCAGCCCGGCGACAACCGCGGCATCCTGCTGACCAACCTGCCCGCCAGCGGCTGGATGAGCCATGCGGCGCTGGCGGCGAAGCGCGCCGACCTCATCATGCTGAAGCTGACCGGCAACCATGATGGATCGGGCGCGGTGGACTACACCGTGAATTGCGCGAGTGGTTTCCCGATGGCGACGGGGACTGGCGGGGATCCCGTGAACCATGTGCTGCCGGCCTGGGATGTCGCGGCGGGGCTCTACCTCTGCACCGGCCTGTTGGCGGCGGAGCGGGCGCGGAGGCGGGATGGCCAGGGGCGGGAAGTGTCCCTGGCGCTGTCCGACGTGATGCTCGCGACGGTCGCGAACCTCGGCTATGTCGCGGACTTCCAGGTGAATGGCGCGGTGCGGCCGCCCCTGGGCAACGATCTCTACGGCGCCTATGGCAAGGATTTCCCGACCAGCGACGGGCGGCGGATCATGATCGCCGCCATCTCCAACCGGCAGTGGAAGGCGATCAGCAAGGCGACGGGCCTTGGCGAGAAGATCGCGATGATCGGCCCGATGCTGGATGTGGACCTGGACGACGAAGGCGGGCGGTTCGAGGCGCGGCACGCGATCTCCGCCGTGCTGGCGCCGTGGTTCGCCAGGCGCACGCTGGCGGAGATCACCGCGGCCTTCGAGGGCAGCGGCATCCTCTGGGGACCCTACCAGGATTTCGGGCAGCTCGTGCGCGAGGATGCGCGATGCTCCCCCGCCAATCCGATGTTCGTGGAAATCGAACAGCCGGGAATCGGCCGCCTGCTGGCGCCCGCGATTCCCCTGAGCTTCGGCGGGCCCGCGGTGCGGTTGCCGCCGGTGCCGGCGCCGCGGTTGGGACAGGACACTGATGCGGTGCTGGCGGAACGGCTCGGCCTCACCATGTCGGCCATCGGAAAACTGCATGATGCCGGCATCGTCGCCGGCGCCAAGGATCACTGACATGGACGCGATGGTACGGATCGAGGCGCGGGACCTGCTGGCACAGGCCAGCGCCGGGCTGGTGGCGGCGGAACGGCTGGCCGATGTGGCGCGCCGCGAGGTCGCCGCGCTGGTGGCGCCCGCTGGCCGCGTGGATGCAGCGGCGCTGGAGCGGCACCAATTCGCCGCCCATGGCCTCGCCTGGGTCGCGACCTATGTGGAAGCGCTGCGGGAGACGCTGCGCTGGGCGGAACGGCTGCAGGAAGCCGGGCGCTTCACGCCGGTGGAACAGGGCATCCTGCATCTCGGTTTTGCCGAGTACCTCGCGCAGCTCGCGGGTGGCATCCCGATGAGCCAGGTGGAGATGGTGCGGCCGCAGGACCTCGGCGTCCCCACCGCCGATGTCGCGCGCTTCCTGGCGGAGCCCGCGCTGGCCGCGCTGTCCGATCCGCGCGCGCTGGAAGCGGTGCGGCACGATCTCGCGCTGTCGGCCGCGGAGGGGATGTATGGCGCGCCGCATCTCCAGGATGAATTGCTGGAAGCGACCTGGGACCAGTTCGTGAAGTTCGCTGCCGCCGAGGTCACGCCCTTCGCGCAGGGCTGGCATCAGCGGAACGACCTCATCCCGCTCGACCTCATCGCCAAGCTGTCGGAGATGGGCGTCTTCGGGCTGACGGTACCGGAGGAATTCGGCGGCCTCGGCCTCGGCAAGGTCGCGATGTGCCTGGTCTCGGAGGCGTTGAGCGCGGGGTATATCGGCGTCGGCTCGCTCGGCACGCGGTCGGAGATTGCGGCGGAGCTGATCCGCCTGGCCGGCACGCCGGAGCAGCAGCAGAAGTTCCTTCCTGGGATCGCGTCGGGCGAAATCCTGCCGACGGCGGTGTTCACGGAACCGGATACGGGCTCGGACCTCGGCAGCCTGCGTACGCGCGCGGTGCGGGATGGCGATGTCTATCGTGTGTATGGTGCCAAGACCTGGATCACGCATGGGTCGCGATCCGATGTGATGACGCTGCTGGTGCGCACTGACCCGAATTCGAAGGGCTACCAGGGGCTGTCGATGTTCCTGGCCGAAAAGCCGCGTGGATCTGAAGAAGATCTGTTCCCGGCGAAGGGAATGGCGGGGACGGAGATCCATGTCCTCGGCTATCGCGGCATGCGGGAATACGAGATCACCTTCGATGGGTTCGAGGTACCGGCTTCCGCTTTGCTCGGCGGGGTCGAGGGGCGCGGCTTCAAGCAGCTGATGGAAACCTTCGAGAGCGCGCGCATCCAGACGGCGGCGCGGGCACTCGGCGTCGGGCAGAATGCGCTCGAACTCGCGGTGTCCTATGCGAAGGACCGCCGGCAGTTCGGCAAGGCGACGCTCCATTTCCCCCGCGTCCACGGCAAGATCGCCTGGATGATGGCGGAGACGATGATGGCCCGGCAGCTCACCTACTTCTCCGGCCGCCAGAAGGATGCCGGGCGCCGCTGCGATATCGAGGCGGGGATGGCCAAGCTGCTGGCCGCGCGCGTCGCCTGGTCCAACGCCGACAACGCGCTGCAGGTGCATGGCGGCAATGGCTACGCGATCGAATACCCGATCAGCCGTGTGCTCTGCGACAGCCGCATCCTCAACATCTTCGAGGGTGCCGCGGAAATCCAGGCGCAGGTGATCGTGCGCGGCCTCCTCGGCCGCATCAACTGAAGGACCGGCCTTGATGGAACAGGTCACACTCGGCGGCACGGGCATCGCCATCGCGCCGCTGATGTTCGGCGGCAATGTCTTCGGCTGGACGGCGGATGAGGCGATGTCCTTCCGCCTGCTGGATGCCTTCGTCGATGCCGGCTTCAACGCCATCGACACGGCGGATGTCTATTCCCGCTGGGTGCCCGGCCATGTCGGCGGCGAGTCGGAAACGATCATCGGCGCCTGGCTGAAGGCGCGCGGCAGCCGTGGCCGGGTGATGATCGCGACCAAGGTCGGGATGGAGTTGGCGCCGGATCGCACGGGCCTGTCGCCACGCTGGATCACGCAATCCGTGGAGGATTCGCTGCGGCGGTTGGGGACGGACCATATCGACCTCTACCAGGCGCATCGCCCTGATCCTTCCGTAGCCATCGCGGAGACGCTCGGCGCCTTCCAGCGCCTGATCGAACAGGGGAAGGTGCGCGCCATCGGCGCATCCAACTACGACGCCACGCAGCTGGGGGAGGCTCTGGACGTCGCGGAGGCCCACGGCCTGCCGCGCTACGAGACCCTGCAGCCCAAATACAACCTCATGGATCGCGCGGAGTTCGAGGAGGCGCTGCAGCCCCTCTGCGTCGCGCGCAACGTCGCCGTCATCCCCTTCTACGGCGTCGCCGCGGGCTTCCTGACGGGCAAGTACCGGAATGCAGCGGATATCGAGGGTCGCCCGCGCGCCAAGGCGCTGGCGGCCTATGCGAATGACCGCGGATGGCGCGTGATCGCGGCGCTGGATGCCGTCGCCCAGCGCATCGGCGCGGCGCCGGTGGAGGTCGCCATCGCCTGGCTGCGTACCCGCCCGGCGCTGGCGGCGCCTATCGCCAGCGCAACCTCGCCGGAGCAATTGGCGGCGCTGCTGCGTGGCGCGACGCTGGCGCTGGATGCCGATGCCATCGCCACGCTGGATGCCGCCAGCGCGCCATGAACCGCCTGCCGGTCTCGATCCTCACCGGATTCCTCGGCAGCGGCAAGACGACGCTGCTGGCCCGCGCGCTGCGCGACCCCGCCATGGCGGGCACGCTGGTGCTGGTGAACGAGGCCGGGGAGATCGCGCTGGACCATCTGCTGCTGGAAGCGGTGGAGGAACAGGTGGTGGCGCTGCCCAGCGGCTGCCTCTGCTGCGTCGTGCGGGACGACATGGCCCGTGTGCTGGGGCGCATCGCGGCGCAGCGGCGGGATGGAGCATTGGCGTCGGTGACGCGGATCGTGGTGGAGACCAGCGGCCTCGCCGACCCCGCGCCGCTGCTCTACACCCTGGCCGCACTGCCGGCGCTGGAACGCGATTTCCGCGTGGATACGGTGGTGACGCTGGTGGATGCCATGCATGGCAACCGCGTGCTGGACCGCCACGCGGAATCGGCGCGGCAGGTGGCGATCGCGGACCGCATCGTGCTGACGAAATGCGACGTGACGGAACCGCCGGATGCGCTGCTGGAACGGCTGCGCGGGCTGAATGCGGCGGCGGAACTGCTTCGATCCGATACGCACGACGACCTGCCCGCGCTGCTGTTCCGCGATGCCTGGCATGGTGATGGCCGCCGCGGCGGCTGGTTCCGCTGCGATCCCGTGGCGCCGGCGCATGGCGACGGGATCGCCACCCATTCGCTGGTGCTGACGCAGCCCCCCACGCGCCTGTCCTTCGCGAGGATGCTGGGCCGCCTGGCGGCGGAGCGCGGGGAGGATCTGCTGCGCCTCAAGGGCCTGGTGGAATTCACCGACCAGCCCGGCGCGCCCGTGCTGATCAACGCCGTGCAGCACACGCTCTACACGCCCGAACGACTGCCCGCCTGGCCGAGCGAGGATCGCCGATCGCGCCTCGTCGTCATCGCGCAGGACATGAACCGCGCCGAATTGCTGGACCGCTTCGCCGAAGCCGGTGCCGCTTGAGACAGGAATGCCCGCGATGTTCGACACGCTGATCACCGGCGGCACCGCCGTGCTTCCACAGGGATGCCTCGCGGCCGATATCGGCATCAACGGCGAACGCATCACCCAGATCGGGGAGGCCGGGTCGCTCGCCGCCATCGGCGCGCAGCGCGTCATCGATGCGACGGGCCAGTTCGTCATCCCCGGCGGCATCGACCCGCATGTGCATTGCGCCTGGCCGCTGATGCTCCCGGGCGAGACGGAGATGAAGGTCAGCGCCAGCGCGGCCCATGTCAGCCGCGCCGCGCTGTTCGGCGGCACGACGACGCTGCTGGATTTCTGCGTGGTGCAGCCTGGCGACAGCATCCCGGACGCCATCACGCGTCGCGACAAGGATTGGGTCGGCGCCTGCCATGCCGACTACGCCTATCACCTGATGCTGCAAGGCAATGTCGCACCGCACACCCTGGCCGAACTCGGCGATGCGATCCGGGCCGGCCACAGCACGGTGAAGATCTTCACCACCGACATCACCCCCTCCCGCCGCGGCCGCATGATCCCGCATGGCTCGATCTGGGAGATCCTGAAGGTCACCGCGAAGGAAGGCGGCCTCGCCGTCATCCATGCCGAGGACAATGACCTCGTCATGCACATGTATGAGAAGCTGATGCGGGAGGATCGCATGGGCTTCGAGCATATGGCTGAGGTGCATTCCTCGCTGTCGGAGGACCTCTCCTTCAACCGCGTGATCCGCCTGGCGGAGAATGTGGAACACGCGGCGATCTATATGATGCACATCTCCGCGAAGACGGGGATCGAGGCGGTGGAGCGGTCTCGCGCCAAGGGCTTCCCGGTGTATGGGGAGACGCTGCAACTGTACCTGCTGGCGACGCAGGAGGATTACCGGCAGCCCGACGGGCAGATGTATCATACCTATCCCTCATTGAAGGCGCCGGAGGACCAGGCCTCGCTCTGGGCCGCGACGCGCAGCGGCGGCGTGTCCTGCATCGGCACGGATGGCATCTGCTGCCCGAAGAACCAGAAGACGCAAGGCGTGCGGGTGGATGACGTAACGGGCGGGAACGTCACGGTGGAGCCCCGCCTCGGCCTCATGTACACCCATATGGTCACGAAGCGCGGCTATTCGATGGAGGAGTTCGTGGCGCTGACATCGACGAATGCGGCGCGCATCATGGGCCTCTATCCCCGCAAGGGCGTTCTGGCGGTGGGGTCTGATGCCGATATCGTGCTGCTGGACCCGACGCCGCGCATCCTCTCCGCCGCCACGCTGCATGAAAGCGACTACACGCCGTGGGAGGGGTGGGAAGTGACGGCCTGGCCGAGCCTGACCATGCTGCGCGGCAAGGTGATGGTGGAAGGCGATCGCTTCCTGGGCGATGCCACGGATGGACGCTGGCTGCCGCGTCGCATCGCGTCGGACATGCTGCGGTGCCCCGCGCTTTGACCCTCGCCGCCATCATCGCGCTGATCGCGCTGCTGCTCGGCGGCGGCTGGCTCTACACGCCGGACAAGCCGAGAGCGGAGTTGGAAGCGCAATACGCACGGCCGGCGGATTTCCTGCCCGTGGCGGGGCTGCGGCTGCATGTGCGGGATACGGGCCCGCGCACGGCGCCGCCCGTGATCTTCCTGCACGGCTTCGCCTCCTCCCTCCATACCTGGGAGGATTGGGCGAAGGTGCTGGAGAGCGAGTTCCGCGTCATCCGCTTCGATCTGCCGGGCTTCGGGCTGACAGGGCCGGACCCGACGGGCGACTATACCGATGCACGCAGCATGGCCGTGATCACCGCCCTGATGGACCATCTGGCCCTGCCGCGCGCCAGCATCGTCGGCAGTTCCATGGGCGGGCGCATCGCCTGGACCTTCGCCGCGACGCACCCCGCGCGCGTCGATCGCCTGGTGCTGATGGCGCCCGATGGCTTCGCGAGCCCCGGCCGCGGCTATGGCACCACGCCCTCCGTGCCCTTCATCGCGCGCGTGCTGCCCTACACCCTGCCGGACATGCTGCTGCGGCCGAGCCTGGCGCCCGCCTATGGCAATCCCGCGGTGCTGACGGACGCCGTGCTGGCGCGCTACCGCGACATGCTGCTGGCACCCGGTATCCGGCAGGCGATCCTGGACCGCATGGCGCAGGGCGCGCTGGTGGACCCCGTGCCGCTGCTGCGAAGGATCGAGGCGCCGACCCTGCTGTTCTGGGGCCAGGCGGATGCGATGGTGCCCGTGGCCAACGCCGCCGACTACACCGCCGCGCTGCGCGACAGCCGCGTCGTGACCTTCCCGGGCATCGGCCATGTGCCGATGGAGGAAGCGCCGGCGGAGACCGTCATTCCGTTGCGGGATTTCCTGCGCCGCTGATACGCTGGCGCAACCCTCGCCGGAGTTGCGCATGACCGACACGCTGATCATCGAGCCGCGCTGGATCTGGGACGCCGCCGGTGGGTTGCGCGGCGACCACTACGTCATCGTCCAGGGCAACCGCATCGCGGACGTCACGCGCGAACGCCCGACGATGGAGGCCGAGCGCATCGCGCTGCCGGATGGCTTGCTGATCCCGGGCTTCGTCAATCTGCACAACCACGCCTTCTCCGCGCCACTCTTCCGCGGCCTGGCAGACGATATCGGCGATGGCGACCTGCCCGGCGACATCGTCTATTCCCTGCTGATGCCGATGGGCGACATCGCGGCGGAGACGCTGAGCCCGGACGAGATCGGCGATGTCGCGGAGATGGCGCTGCTGGAGACGCTGAAGGGCGGATCCACCACCATCATGGATGTGTGGCGCCTGCAGCAGGCGCCCTTCATCGAGCGCGGAAGGCGGCTTGGCCTGCGGACCTATTCCTGCCCCTACCTGTTCTCGACGCCGAAGATGGACATGACGCCGGATGGCCGGCCCATCACGGCCCCGCCGGCCGCCGATACCGGCTTCGAAACGGTGATGGCGCTGTTTCGTGAGTACGACGAAGGGCCGAGGGGCCGCACGCGCGTCGGCTACGGGCCGCATGGGCTGGATACCTGCACGCCGGAACTGCTGCGCCAGATCGCGCGCGCGGTGGAGGAGACGGGCTGCCCGCTGACCATCCATGCGGCACAGAGCCAGGTGGAACTCGACATCGTCCGCGAACGCTACGGCAAGTCGCCGATCGAGCATCTGCGCGATCTCGGCCTGCTGAAGCCCGGCACGGTGCTGGCGCATTGCGTGATGGCGACGGATGAGGAGCTGGCGATCATCAAGGAATATGGCGCCGCCGTGGCCTCCTGCCCCTATGCCTTCGCGCGCAGCGGAGTGGGGGTTCCTTTCGCGCGGTTCCTGGACAGCGACATCCGGCTCGGCGTGGGCACGGATGGCGTGGGGCTCGACATGGTGGCGGAACTGCGCGCGGCACAGATGCTGGCGAAGGTGCAGTCGGGCCGCGCGGGCATCGCCTCCGCCGAACGGATGCTGCGCGCGGCGACGGCGGATGGCGCGGCGGCGATCGGGCGCGGGGACCTCGGCACGCTGGCGCCGGGGGCGACGGCCGACCTGCTGCTGTTCGACCTGGCGGGCGCGCGCTACCAGCCCGTCTGGAACCCCTTGCAGGCGCTGCTGACCAATGGCGTCGCCGCCGATCTGCACAGCCTGCTGGTGGATGGCGTGGCCCTGCTGCGCGACCATCGCGTGGTGGTGGCGGATGAAGCCGCGGTGGTGAAGCGCGGCGCCGCCGCCATCCGGCGCGTCTGGGATACGGCCCGCGCGATGGGCCGCATCCCGAAGGGAGTCGCCGAGCGCGGCGCTATATGATCTTCCGATCCGCCGGCAGGAACCGATCCGTATAGGTGAAATCCATCGGCGGGCGGATCGGGATCTGGAAGGCTTCCGCCACCTGCGCCGCGGAAGCCTCGAACCGCGCACGATCGACGGTGGAGACGCCATTGGCGCGCACATTCGCCGTCAGCAGCGCGACCTCGTTGATCAGTTCGTTGCGGCTGATCTCGATGGCCTCGTCGATCAATGCCTCCCGCCGCTTCAGCGATGCCATGGCGGCGACGGGATCGGCCAGCATGGCGCGCAGCCCGCGGATGGTGGCGGCGATGAAGGCGGAAACGGCTTCCGGATTCCGCTCCGCATAATCCTTCCGGACCACGAGGCCGGAGGAATACAGCGCCACGCCCCAGCTGTTGTATTGCAGCCAGCCGATATCGCCGCGCGGCACGCCGGCGCCCACCATGTTCAGCGCCGTCGTCGTCAGGAAGCCCAGCGTCGCATCGGCGCGGCGCTGCACCACCATCGTGTCCCGCAGCTGCGCCGTCACCGACAGCAGCTCGATCTTCGACATGTCGAGCTGGTTGGCGCGGGCGAAGATCGGGAAGAGCAGGCGCGTGCCCTCCCCGTCCGTCACGCTGATCTTGCGGCCTTCCAGGTCCTTCGGCTTCGTGATGCCCGATGACTTCAGGAAGATCGCCGCATTCGGCGAGGCATCGTAGAGGATGAAGACGGAGGTGAGCTGTGCCGTCGGGTTCTCGTGGTTGAACTTCAGCAGCAGGTTGGTGTCGGCGAAGCCGATATCGTAGGTGCCGGCGGCGACCTTCGTCATGGTGTCGCCGGACCCGAAGCCGCGGTCGATCTGCACGTCGATGCCGGCTTCGCTGAAAAAGCCGCGATCGGCCGCCAGCGTCCAGGCGGAATGCGCGGATTGCCAGGTCCAGTCCAGGCAGAAGCGCACCCGCCTCCGCGCCGCCTGGGCGCGGACGCCGGGCGCGGCAAGAACGCCCGCGGCCAGTCCCGTGGAGAGCACGCTACGCCGTGTCAATGCACGCATCATGGGCAGCCTCCTGCTGTATACGCCGAAGCCGCGACCGTGCGGCAGGCCAGCCTGCCGTTTCGATCGCGTTCGGCGCAAGAGACTTGCAAGGCTTATGCCGGGATCAGTCCGCCGTGGCGCCGGTGGCGCGCACGACCTCGCCCCACACCCGCACCTCTTCCTCGATGAAGGCGGCGTACTGCGCGGGCGTCATGTCCGGTGCATCGGCGGTGAGTTCGTTGTAGCGCTGCCGCACCGCGGGCAGTTGCAGGATGGCGCGGATCTCAGTGTTCAGCCGGTCCACCACCGCCGGCGCCATGCCCTTCGGCCCCGACACGCCGAACCAGGAATAGGACGTCATGCCCGGCAGCCCGGCCTCCGCCAGCGTCGGGATATTGGGCAGGTGCCGGTTGCGCTGCGCATCCGCCACCGCGATGGCCTTCAGCGTGCCGTCGCGCAGATGCGGGATGGAGGAAGGCAGGCCATCGACGAACAGCCCGACCGTATTGGCGATGACATCGATCAGCGCCGGCCCCGCGCCGCGATAGAGGATCGGGTTCATCTTGACGCCCGTCGCCAGCCCGATGCGCATGCCGAGCAGATGCGTCGTCGTGCCATGGCCGGAAATCGCGAAATCCAGGCCATCCGGCCGCGTGCGGCCGATGCGGATCAGATCCGCCATCGACTGCGCCTCATACCGCGGATTGACCACGATGGCGGTGGAGGTGGTGGCGGCCAGCGCGATATGCGTGAAATCCGCCATGGAATCGTAGCGCACATTGCGGAACAGCGTGGGCGAGATGCCGTGCGAGGCACTGTTGGAGACGACCAGCGTGTAGCCATCCGGCGCCGCCTGCGCGACCTGCGCGGAGGCCAGCGTGGCACCGGCGCCGGGCCGGTTCTCCGATACCACCGGCTGGCCGAGCCGCTCCTGGAGGTTGGCCGCCAGGATGCGCGCGACGATATCCGTGGTGCCGCCGGGCGCGAAGGGAACAACCAGGCGGATGGGGCGTGCCGGCCAGGCGGCCTGGGCCAGCGCGGGCAAGGGTAGCAGGGTGGCACCCGCCAGCAGGGTGCGGCGCTTGATCACCGTCATGGTTCGTCTCCTCGTTGTGGGAAGGATTGTGCGTCCAGGAACCGCGTGAAGATCGCGGCTGTGGTGGCGATATCCGCGCTGCCGGGCGTTTCCACCATCGCGGCCCCCGGCAGCAGCGCGGCCGCCCGATGGCGCTGGGGGAAGACGTTGTCGGTGCGCGCGAAGGCCAGCAGCGCGGGGCTGCGCAGCAGCGGCAGGCGATCCTCCATCCGGTAGCGCAGCGCGGCGTGGTAGGCGCGGGGATAGGTCGTGCCGTTCCGCAGCACCTCCAGCAGCTTTGCGTGGATGGCGGCGGCGGAAGGCGGCGGGCCGGCGCGACGATGCGCGGCATCCCGTTCGAACCAGGGGAAGTAGCGGAAATAGGCGCGGCACATGCCGAAGGCCGCATGCAGGTAGTCGCCCTCCGCATCCGGCACGATGGCGGGCGCGACCTGGGCCAGCATGGCCTGGCGCGCGGCCTCCTCATAGAAGCCGACGCCATCCAGGATCACGCGACGCACCCGCGCGGGGTGGCGCAGCGCCGCCTCCACCGCAATGCGCGCGCCGAGATGCGCGCCGTGGATATCCGCGCAGGCCATGCCCAGCGCATCCAGCAGCGCCACCAGCGCATCGGCCAGGTCGTCGATCTCCGGCTGCGGCATCGGCAGCGCGTCGCTGTCACCACACCCCGGCAGGTCCGGCACCAGCACCAGGCGCGTGGTGGCGATCAGCCCGGCCGTGGGCAGCAGCGATGCGCCATTGGCGGCGCCGCCATGCAGCATCACCAGCGGCACGCCGCCACCCCCGCCGATGCGGTAATGCACCTGTCCCCAGGCCAGGTCGGCGAAGCGGCGCTTCATGCGGCGGCATGCCGCGCGGCGAGCCAGCCGAAGGTGACGCCGCGCATCAGCGACACGCCGGCCTGGTAGCCCGCGCCGGATTCCGTCGGCGCCGCCGCATTGCCGCAGGCATAGAGGCCGTCGATCGGCCGCCCCCGCACATGCTGCACGCGCGCATCGGGGTCCGTCAGCAGCCCCGCGGCGGAGATGCCGCCGAGCCGGATTCGCACCGCGCAGAAGGGCGCCTGCGCCAGCGTGCCGAGATTGGGATGCGCCGCATTCGGATCACCGGCGGTGGAGCGTGCGAAGGCCGAGGAGCCGCGGCCATGGTCGCTGTCCTCGCCCCGCGCCGCGCCCTCATTGAACCGTGCGACGGTGGCTTCCAGCGCCCCGCCATCCAGCCCGATCTTCGCGGCCAGTTCACGCAGCGTCGGCGCCTGAATCACCCAATCCGGAATCGGCGCGCCCGGTGGCCGTCTCGCAAAACTGTATCTCGAGAAATACTGGGCATCGAAGAGCATCCAGGCCGGCAGGTTGGGGTGGCGATGCTGGCCGAGGTCGAAGCGCGTCAGCCCCGCCACCACATGCTGGAACTGGCTTTCGTCGCAGAAGCGCTGCGCGCGGTCGTTCACGACGATGCTGTGGGGGTAGGACAGGCCGCGCAGCCCGGCACTGAAGAAGACCTCGCCCTCCATCGGCGCGGGCGCGGGGATGGCGTAGCCCACCAGCATCGCCAGATTGTTCGGCACGCGCCAGGTGGCCGCGCCGATCTCGCTGCCCATCACCAGGCCATCGCCTTCGATGCTGCGCGGGAAGATGTTCATCCAGTCGGGCAGGCCCTCGAAGCGATTCACCAGGTCGTCATTACCCTCATAGCCGCCGGTGGCGAGGACCACGCCCCGCCGCGCGGTGATGCGCGTGCCCGTACCCTCCACGCCGCAGACGCGCCCGCCTTCCACCAGCAGGCGTTCGGCGCGAAAGCCGGCCAGGATCGGCACATCAGCCGCCATCAGGCATCGGAGAAACTGCCCGACCAGCGCGGGGCCCGCGGCCAGCAGCCGGCCGGCGCGGCGTGCTTCCAGCTCCGCCTCCGGCCAGGTGTTGCGCGCGCCGAGCCCACCCCAGGCGATGGCGTCGCCCCAGCTCACGCCGGCCTCGTTGTAGACGCCTTCCTCCAGCCAGTTGCCCCAGGGGCCCAGCGCGTCGCGCATGATCGGCGCGGCTTCCACCATGCGGCCGTCGCGGGACGATCCCGCTGCACTCGGGAAGTAATGGTCCGGCAGGCCGCGCAGCAGGCGCAATGCCACGCCGGCATCGGCGAATTCGCGCAGCGCGATGCGGGAGGCTTGCAGATAGGCCTCCGTCATCGGCGGCAGCGCATAGCCGCCGGAGAGGAAGCCCATGTAGCGCCGCGCATCGTCCAGCGTATCGGACAGCCCCGCATCGGCCATCAGGTGGTTGTCCGGCACCCACAGCCCGCCCAGCGACGATGCCGTGGCGCCACCGATGCGTTCTGATTTCTCGATGACCGCCACGCGCATCCCGCGCATCACGCCCGCCAGCGCGGCGGCGACGCCGGCGGCACCGGTGCCCGCGACAACCCAATCGACGTCGAGTTCCGTCACCACCACCGTTCCTGTCTCCCCGCCGCAGTCTTGACGCGCCGCCCCGCGCTGGCAAGGCTCGGCGCAACCAGGAAAGCACCGCGCCATGAACGCCACGCCCTATCCGACGCTGTTCAGCCCCATGCGCCTCGGCCCCAAGGTGGCGCGGAACCGGACATGGATGAGTGCGCATGCCACGCTGCTGGTGAAGGACCATGTCTTCACCGATGAACACGTGGCCTACTACGCCGAACGCGCGAAGCATGGCGTGGCGGTCATCACCATGGAATGCATGGCGGTGCATGAGACGTCCCTGCCCTATCGCGGCAAGGCGCTGTCCTACGACCCGCGCATGGTGCCGCAATACCGCAAGATCGCCGATGCGGTGCATGAACATGGCGCGCTGCTGCTGGCGCAGCCCTGGCATCGGGGGCGGGAGACGAATTCGGTCGCCTCCGGCCATCCCGTCTGGGCGCCCTCCGCCGTGCCCTGCGCGGTCTATCGGGAGATGCCGCATGTCATGACCGTGCAGGACATCGACGCGATCCGGGAAGGCTATCGCCTGTCGGCCCGCCATGCGCGCGAAGGCGGCCTCGATGGCGTCGAGGTTCATTCGATGGCGCATGGCTACCTGCTGAACCAGTTCCTCTCCCCCGCCACCAACCATCGCAACGACGCCTTCGGTGGCAGCCTGGAAAATCGCCTTCGCCTGGTGATGGAGATCATCCAGGCGACGCGGGAGGAATGCGGTTCCGACATGATCGTCGGCGTGCGCATCAACAGCGATGACGGGCATGAAGGCGGGCTGCGGCCGGATGACTGGGCGGAGATCGCGGGGCGCATGACAGCGTCGGGCCTGATCGACTACGTCTCCTGTAGCCACGGCACCTATCTCAACCGGATGCTGATCTACCCGACCTCCCCGGAAAGCCACGGCTTCCAGATGGCGGCGACGCGGAAGGTGAAGCAGGCGGT
This sequence comes from Falsiroseomonas sp., assembly GCF_051859025.1. Classification (GTDB taxonomy): domain Bacteria; phylum Pseudomonadota; class Alphaproteobacteria; order Acetobacterales; family Acetobacteraceae; genus Falsiroseomonas. The sequence continues at coordinate 31,528 of NZ_JBHYGL010000007.1, forward strand.
GGACCGGCCGGTCGTCGGGGTGGGGCGCATCGTGACGCCGGCGGAGGCGGAGAAGCACCTCGCCAATGGCGATTGCGATTTCGTCGCCATGGCGCGCGCGCTGATCGCCGATCCGGAATGGGTCGCCAAGGCGCAGCGGGCGGAGGCGGAGGACATCCGCCCCTGCGTCGGGGCGAATTGGTGCATGTCCTCCATCTTCGCCCAGGCGCCCATCGCCTGCATCCACAACCCCGCCGCGGGGCAGGAACGCGAACTCGGCGCGGGCACCTTGAAGCGCGCGGATCGCGCGAAGAAGGTGGCGGTGGTCGGCGGCGGCCCGGGCGGCATGCGCGCGGCGCTGACGGCGCGGCAGCGCGGGCATGACGTCACGCTGTTCGAACGCGGGCACGAGCTCGGCGGGCAGGTGCGGCTCTGGTCCCGCGCGCCGTCGCGCACGGAACTCGCCGGCGTCGCGGATTGGCTGGAAGGGCAGATCGTGAAGGCGGGCGTGCAGATCCGCACCCAGACGATCGCCACCGAAGAAATGCTGCTGGCGGATGGCTATGAATCGATCGTCGTCGCCACGGGGTCGAAGGGCCTCCGCCATGGCTGGACGCCGCTGCGGCCGGAGAAGTGGAACGGTGCGCCCGTCCCGGGCACGGACCAGCCCCATGTCATCTCCTACATGGAGGCGCTGCGGGAGCGCATCGCCCCCGGCCAGCGCGCGCTGATCTATGACGGGCTTGGCGGCCGGCAGGCGGTGGTGACGGCGGAGTATCTCGCCAGCCAGGGCGCGCAGGTGGAGTTCGTCACCTGGCTCGGCCAGCCGGCGCCGGACCTCGCCGCCAGCCGCGACTGGGGCAAGACCTATGGGATGCTCAAGCGCATGGGCATGCGCTTCGCGACCGACCTGGAACTGGTCGCGATCGAGGGCAGCACCGTGCGCCTGCGCGACGTCTATACGAAGGAAGACGTGGTGCGGGAGGGGATCGACACCGTGGTGCTGGCGCTGGGGGCGGAGGCGCAGGACGGGCTGTTCCACGCCCTCGCCCCACGCCGCGCCCAGGGCCTGGACTTGCGCCTGATCGGCGATGCGCTGGCGCCCCGCCGGGCCGACAGCGCGATCAAAGAAGGGGAGGCCGCGGGGCGGGCCATCTGAACATGAAGGATCGGCAATAATTGGCCCGGTTCTTGCTGGCAGGGGGCGGCACAATCCTGGAAGGAACCGCCCCATGCCCTTCACCCGCCGCGCCCTGCTGGCCGCAGCCCCCCTGGCGACGCTGGCCGCCCCGGCTTCCGCCCAGGCGCTGACGCCGCTGCGCTTCACGCTGGATTGGCGCTTCCAGGGCGTCCATTCCTGGTACTACCTGGCGCGGGATCGCGGCTGGTTCCGGGAAGCCGGGCTGGATGTGACCATCGACCAGGGCGACGGCTCGGCCAACACCATCACCCGCATCATGTCGAATGCCTACGAAGCAGGCTTCGGTGACATGAATGCGATCATCCAGCAGGCAGCCAACCGGCCCGGAGAGGCGCCGGTGATGGTCTACCAGATCTACAACAAGGCCCCCTTCGCCCTGCTGGTGAAGAATTCCTCGGGCATCCGGACCATCCAGGACCTCCAGGGCCGCCGCATCGGCGGCTCCGCCGGTTCGCCGGCGCTGCGCCTCATCCCCATCTTCGCGCGTCTGAACAACCTCGACATGGCGCGGAACGAGGTGATGAACATCGCCCCCGCGATGCAGGAGCCGATGCTGCTGCGCGACCAGTTCGACATCGGCGCCGTCTTCACCGTGACCGCCTACATCAACCTGCTGGCGCTGGGCCAGAACCCTGACCGGGACTACCGCTTCTTCCTCTTCGCCGACCACGGCATCGACATCTATTCGAACGGCGTCATGGCATCCCAGCGCATGATCCGCGACCGGCCGCAGCAGGTCCGCGGCATGGTCCATGCCATCAACCGCGCGATGCTGGAGACGGTGCGCAACCCCGCTGTCGGCGTGCAGGCGATGCAGCGCGTCGATCCCACCTTCAACCAGGAGATGGAGCGCCAGCGCATCGACTTCGCCTGGCGCACCATCATCGCCACTGAGGAAGCGGCCCGCGTCGGTGCCGGGGACCTCGACGATGCGCGGCTGGGTCGCGCCATCGCGCAGGTGGTGGAGGTGTTCGAACTGCCGCGCACGCCGCGGCCGGATGAGGTCTTCAACCGGACCTTCCTGCCGCCCGCGGCGGATCGCGTCGTGGTGCCGGTCCGCGCCTGACACGGCGCGCGGCTTGCAGGGCCTTCTGGCCTGACGGACAGGAGGCCCCCATGCCCATCGCGCCTGCGCTGCTGATCCGCGGCGCCCGCGCCTTCACCCCGGGCTGCGACCCGCATCGCCCGGCGGTGCGGGACGTACTGGTGGTGGGCGACCGCATCGCCGCCATCAGCGACCCCGATGGCCCGCCCCTGGTGCCGCCACCGGGTGCCGAGATCATCGATGCGCGCGACAGGCTCCTCATGCCCGGCCTGGTCAGCGCGCATTACCATTCCTACGACGCGCTGCTGAAGGGGCGCTTCGAGGACATGCCCTTCGATGTCTGGGCGCTGCATTCGCAGCCCGCCTATTGGGGCAGGCGTTCGAAGGCGGAGATCCGCGCGCGCACGCTGCTCGGCGCGATGGAATGCCTGCGCAACGGCATCACCACCATCCAGGACATGAACAGCCTGGTGCCGCAGGATGAGGAGACGCTGGATACCATCCTCTCCGCCTATGCGGAGATCGGCATCCGCGTGGTCTTCTCCATCGCACTGCGGGATCTGCCGGACCTCGACATCGCGCCCTTCATGGCGCCGGATTTGTCGGCGGAGGCCGCGGCGATCATTGGCGGCAAGCCTGGCGACCCGGCCGCGGACCTCGCCTTCGTGGAAGCGCAGCTGAAGCGCCTCCGCCCGCTGCCGCCACGGCTGCATTGGGCGCTGAGCCCGTCGGGACCGCAGCGATCCTCCACCGCCTTGCTGGAGGGCATCGCGGATATCTCCGAACGCTACGGCTTGCCGGTCTTCACGCATGTCTATGAAACCCGCGCGCAGCTCGCCAAGGCGCGGCGCATCTACGGCGCGGATGGCGGATCGATGGTGCGGCACATGGCGCGCATCGGACTGCTGACGCCGCGCACCACGCTGGCCCATGCCGTCCACATCACGGAGGAGGAGATCGCGCTGGTCGCGGAATCCGGCGTGGGCGTGGTGCACAACCCGCTGGCCAACCTGAAATTGAAGAACGGCGTGGCGCCCGTGGCGGCGATGAAGCGCGCGGGGGTGCGCGTCGCGTTGGGCTGCGACAACAATTCCTGCAGCGACTGCCAGAACCTGTTCCAGGCCATGAAGATGATGAGCCTGCTGGCCGCGGGCAGCGATGCCGAACCCGCCGGCGTGCTGGCCTGCGACGCCGTGGAAGCGGCGACCACAGGCGGCGCCAGGGCCGTGGGGCTGGACGCCGAAATCGGCACCATCGCCCCCGGCATGAAGGCCGATCTGCTGCTGCTGGATTTGCGCGACCCCGCCTGGCTCCCCTTCACCAGCGCCACGCGCCAGCTCGTGTTTTCCGAGACGGGCCGCGGCGTGGATACCGTGCTGGTCGATGGCCGCGTGGTCGTCCGCCATGGCCGCCTGACCCTGCTGGACGAGGCCACCTACCGCGGCGAACTGGCGGAGGTGATGGAGCAGGTGGAGGCCGATTTCGCCCGCCTGCTGCCCCGCCAGGCCCCCGCCATCGCGCCCCTGCTGGACGCCAATGCCAGGCTGGCGGCACAGGACCTCGGGCTGGATCGCCTGGCCGGCGGCGGATTGCGCGGGCGGCGCTGAGCCACCATTCTCCGGCCCACCAAACGGGCAGGAAGCAACAGATGAACTACCGCAAGCTGGGCCGCAGCGGCCTCAAGGTCTCGCCCCTCTGCCTCGGCGCCATGATGTTCGGCGATGCGACGACGGAGGCCGACAGCCACGCCATCATCGCCCGCGCCAAGGAGCAGGGCGTGAACTTCATCGACACCGCCGACACCTACAATGGCGGGAAGTCGGAGGAAGTCGTCGGCCGCGCCATCGCCAAGGATCGCGGCTGGTGGGTGCTGGCGACCAAGATGGCGAACCCGATGGAGCCGGGCCCGAATGGCCGCGGCCTGTCCCGCTACCACGCCATGCGCGCGGTGGACGCCAGCCTCAGGCGCCTGAACACCGACGTCATCGACATCCTCTATCTGCACAAGGAGGATCACGACACGCCGCTGGCGGAGGTGGTGCACGCGCTGGCCGACATGATCCGCGCCGGCAAGATCCGCTACTTCGGCGTCTCCAACCACCGCGCCTGGCGCGTGGCCGAAATCTGCCGCCTCTGCGACGAAGCCGGCATCGACCGCCCCGTGGTCAGCCAGCCCCTCTACAACGCGCTGAACCGGATGGTGGAGGTGGAACACCTGCCGGCCTGCGCGCATCTCGGCCTCGGCGTGTTTCCCTATTCGCCGCTGGCGCGGGGCGTGCTGACGGGCAAGTACCGCGCGAATGTCGCGCCGCCGGAAGGCACGCGCGCCGCCCGCCGCGACAAGCGCATGATGGAGACGGAATGGCGGCCCGAAAGCCTGAACATCGCCGCCGACATCGCCGCCCATGCGGCGACGCGGGGCGTCTCCGCGGCGCAATTCGCGCTCGCCTGGGTGCTGAACAACAAGCTCATCACCGGCGTCATCGGCGGGCCCCGCACGATGGAGCAGTGGGAGGAATATGTCGGCGCGCTGGAATACCGCTTCACGAGCGAGGATGAGGCGCTGGTGGATGGGCTGGTGACGCCGGGGCATCCCTCGACACCTGGCTACAACGATCCGGCCTATCCGCTGGAAGGGCGCGTCGCGCAGTAGGACAGGACGCAGGGGGACGCTGTCCCCCTGCACCCCCTGCCAGGGTCCAACCGGACCCTGGACCGGGAGGTTTCAGGTGGCGCCAGCCAAGGCGGCGTGGAGCACGCCGCCAGCGCGCATCCAGGCGACTTCGCGCAGCGTGTCGACGCGGCAGGTCAGCGGCGCCTCCACCACCGCGCCATCGCGTCGCGTCACACGCAGCGTCACCGCCATGCCGGGGCGGAGCCCTTCGGCCAGACCGACAACGTCGAAACGCTCGCTGCCATCCAGCCCCAGCGTCGCCCGCGTGGTGCCCGCCGCGAGTTGCAGCGGCAACACGCCCATGCCGACGAGGTTGGACCGGTGGATGCGCTCGAACCCCTCCGCCACCACCGCGCGGATGCCGAGCAGGCTGGTGCCCTTCGCCGCCCAGTCGCGGGACGATCCCGTGCCGTAATCCTGCCCCGCGATGACGATCATCGGAGTTGATTCGTCGCGGTAGCGGCCCGCCGTCTCGAACACCGTCGCCACCTCGCCGCTCGGCTCATGCCGCGCGAAGCCGCCCTCGCGATCCACCATCTCGTTCCGGATGCGCGGATTGGCGAAATGCCCGCGCAGCATCACCTCGTGGTTCACCCGCCGCGCGACAAAGGACGAAAAATCCTTGTCGGGGACACCGATGCCGCGAAGGTAATCCGCCACCTCGCCACGCCGGGGAATGGTCCCGCCCGGGGAGATGTGGTCGGTGGTGATGCCGTCCCCCAGCAGCAGCAGCGCACGGGCGCCGATGATGTCGCCGGCCGCCGGCGCGGCGCCATCGAAGAAGGGCGGCTTCAGGATGTAAGTGCTGGCGGGGTCCCAGGCGAAGGTGGGGCCGCTGCCGCCGGTGATGGCGCGCCAGGCGGGATCGCCGGCGGTATCGGCATAGCCGCGGCGAAAGGCATCGGCGGTGACGAAGCGCGCCAGGGTTGCCGCCAGTTCGGCGGGATCGGGCCAGAGGTCGCGCAGGAATACCGGCGCGCCGTCCTCATCCTCGCCCAGCGGGTCGCTCTCCACATCGCGCAGGACCGACCCCGCGATGGCGCTGGCCACGACCAAAGCGGGCGATCCGATATAGGCGGCGCGGACCTGGGGATGGATGCGCCCCTCGAAATTGCGGTTGGAGGACAGCACCGCGGCCGCCACCAGCCCGTCCCGATCGATCGCCGCGGCGGCCTGGTCCAGCAGCGGGCCGGAGAACCCCGCGCAGGTCATGCATCCGAAGCCCGCCAAGTGGAAGCCGAGCGCATCCAGGCTGTCCTGCAACCCGGCATCCCGCAGGTATTCCGCTACCACGCGCGAGCCCGGGGATAGGGAGGTCTTCACCCAGGGCTTCGCCCGCAACCCCCGCCGCACCGCGTTCCGCGCCAGCAGCGCCGCGCCGATCATGGCGGCGGGGTTGGAGGTGTTGGTGCAGCTCGTGATCGCCGCGATCACGACATCGCCGTGCTGCAGCGGGCGGTTGGCGCCGAGGCCTGGCATGGGCGTCTCCGCGACCTGGGAAAATCCCTCGCGCAGACTGGAAGGAACGTCGCGCAGCGCGCGCCGGTCCTGCGGGCGCTTCGGGCCGGCCAGGGCGGGCTCGATGGCGGCAAGGTCGATCTCCAGGCCGTCGGTGAAGACGACGCCGTCGCGGTCGCTACCCCAGATCCCCTGCGCCTTCGCATAGGCCTCGGCCAGGGCGATGTCGGCCTCGTCCCGCCCTGTCAGGCGGAGGAAGCGGATCGTCTCCGCGTCGATCGCGAAGAAACCCATGGTCGCGCCGTATTCCGGCGCCATGTTGGCGATGGTCGCGCGGTCCGGCAGCGGCAGCGCGGCCACGCCCGGGCCGTGGAACTCCACCAGCTTGCCGACCACGCCCTTCGCGCGCAGGCGTTGCACGACGGCCAGGACGAGGTCCGTCGCCGTCACCCCGGGCCGCAGCGCGCCCACCAGGCGGCAGCCCACGACGTCGGGCACCGGCATGAAGATCGGCTCGCCGAGCATCGCCGCCCCGGCCTCGATCCCCCCCACGCCCCAGCCCAGCACGCCGAGCGCGTTGACCATCGGCGTATGGCTGTCCATGCCGACCAGCGTGTCGGGGAAGGCGTGCCATTCGCCATCCCGCTCCACGCTCCACACCGGGCGGGCCAGGTGTTCCAGGTTGACCTGGTGAACGATGCCGGTTCCCGGCGGCAATACACGAAAGTTGTCATAGGCCTGCTGCGCCCAGCGGATCAGCGCGTAGCGTTCGGCGTTGCGTTCGTATTCCAAGGCGAGGTTGCGCGCGAAGGCGTGCGGAGATCCGCTCTCATCCGTCGCGACGGAATGATCGATCACCAGGTCCACCGGGATGCGCGGGTTGATCCGTTCGGGCGCCGCGCCGCGCGCCACCATCGCATCGCGCATCGCGGCGAGGTCCGCCAGCAGCGGCACGCCGGAACTGTCGGGCATCAGCACGCGGACGGGGTGGTAGGCGATCTCCCCCGCGCCGCTGTCGGGCCAGGCGGACAGCGCGGCGATATCGGCCGCCGTCACGCTCTCCCCATCCTGGTGCCGCAGCAGGTTCTCCAGCAGGATCTTGATGGAGACGGGCAGCCTGGTCAGGCCAGGGTCCAGCGCCCGGATCGCATAGGCGCGATCACCCACCACCAGGACAGCCATGCCGCGCTTCCCCCATCGATTGGGGAAAACCTAGGCGCGGCCTGCGCGTCACGCCAGCAGGCGGCGCGCATCCTCCCACAGCGCGCGCGCCAGCTCGGCGGCGGGCTCCGCGCGGGCCAGCATGGCGGATTGCCCGGCCCAGGCCTGCATCCGGTCGATGTCGCCCGCCGCCACCGCCGCATCGCGCATCGCCTGGGTCAGGCCGCGCTGCACGGGATAGGGCGCGGGCGGCGGTGCGTCCGGCGCGGCGGCGGCCTTCACATAGGCGGTGGCGATGCCCCGGCCCGCGCGGCCGCTGAAGGCGCGGGTCACGGCGGTGCCCTCCGGCGGCGTCGTCGCCAGCGCATCGGCCCAGGGGGCGGGGATCCGCGCTTCCGGGCAGCGCAGGAAGCCGGTGCCGATCTGCGCCGCGGAAGCGCCCAATGCCAGGGCCGCCGCGACGCCACGGGCATCCGCGATGCCGCCCGTGGCCACCACCGGCACGCGGACGGCGTCCACCACCGCGGGCAGCAGGGCGAAGAGGCCGACCATCGCGGCCTCCGCGCGCGCGGCTTCGAAGGCGCCGCGATGGCCGCCGGCCTCCATGCCCTGCGCCACGACCACATCGGCGCCGGCGGCCTCGGCCTCCCGCGCCTCCGCCACCGTGCTGACGGTGGCCCACCAGGCGATGCCGCGTTCCTTCAGCCGGGCGACGAAGGGCGCGGGATAGACGCCCATGATCGAACTCACCACGGCGGGGGCGGCCTGCAGCAGCGCCTCGCATTGCGCCTCGAAATCGGGCGGCGTCGCATCGGCGGCTTCCGGCGGCACGGCGGGGCCCCAACCGCCCAGGAACTGCCGCAGCGCTTCTTCCCGCACCGGGTCGCGGGCCGGTGGTGGATCGGGGATCCAGAGGTTCATCTGGAAGGCGCCGTTGGTGGCGCCGCGCACGCTGCGTGCCCAGTCCAGGATGGCATCCGGCCCCATCATCAGCGCGCCGCAGGCGCCCATGCCGCCGGCCTGGGCGACGGCGATGGAAAGCCCGGGCGGGCAGGTGCCGGCCATGGGGGCCAGCAGGATCGGGATGCGCAGGCCGAAGCGGGCGCAGAAGGCCTCCGCGCGGGACAGGGGGCTCATCATCGCGTCACGCGCTCCACGCCCATCGGCAGGGCATCCAGGCGCCGCATCGCCGGCGTCTCGAACAGGTTGGGATCGGCCAGGTAGGCTTCCGCCATCGGCATGGCATCGGCGCCCCAGAACAGCTCATCCCCCACCGCCAGGGTCGGCACGCCGAAGACGCCGCGGCCGATCGCCTCCGCCGTCGTCTCCCGCAGCCTTTCCTTCGCCCCGGTCCCGGCCACCAGCGCGGCGGCATCCTCCACGCCGAGCTGCGCGGCGAAGGCCGTCGCCTCCACCACCGGGTCGCGGCCTTCCGCCCAGATGAAGGCGAAGGCGGCGGAGACGACTTCCGGCGTCGCGCCCAGCGCCGTCACCAGGCGCAGCGCCTCCAGCGACCGGAAGGGATGGGCGGGGGGGAAGCGCAGCGCGCGGCCACCCAGGAACTGCACCTGGCGATAGGTCTGCCGGCGCTTCGGCGCGATCTCCGCCGGGCCCAGCTGCCCCCAATGCGCCAGCACCGCCCCCAGCACGATCGGCTTCAGCGTGACGGGCCGCCCGAGCGCGCCCCCCAGGGCCAGCACGCGCGGCAGCGCCAGGTGGGCGAAGGGGGAAACGAGGTCGAAATACCAGTCGAGGGTCACGGCGGAGGGCGTCATGCGGCATCCATCGGCGGGGGGCCATCCGGCCCGTCCAGCAGGGACAGCACCTTGGCCACCAGCGCCGCGGCTGAATAGGGCTTGCCGAGCAGTTGCACCCCCTCATCCAGCCGGCCGTGGTGGATGATGGCGTTGCGGGTATAGCCGGTGGTGAACAGCACGGGCAGGCCGGGGCGGCGTTCCAGCACGGCAGTGGCCAGCTGCCGGCCGTTCATCGGCCCCGTCAGCACCACGTCGGTGAACATCAGCGTGATGCCGGGATGAGCTTCCAGCACCGCCAGCGCCTGGGGGCCATCGGCGGCGGCCACCACGCGGAAGCCGCCTTCCTCCAGCGCCGTCACGGCGAAATCCCGCACCATGTGGTCATCCTCCACCACCAGCAGCAGGCGGCCGGCGCCGTCGCGCGCCATCGCCGGCAGCGCCACCACGGTCGGCGCATCGGCCGGCAGGTCGCCTTCCCGCAGCCGGGGCAGGTACAGCTTCACGGTCGTGCCATGGCCGGGTTCGCTGTAGATCGCGGCATGGCCGCCGGACTGCTTGGCGAAGCCGTAGACCTGGCTGAGCCCGAGCCCCGTGCCCTTGCCCACCGGCTTGGTGGTGAAGAAGGGCTCGAAGGCCCGCCCGGCCACCTCCGGCGGCATCCCCCCGCCGGTGTCGGAGACGCAGATCGCGACATACTGGCCCGGCCGCACCTCCTCCCGCCCCGCCGCATAGGCTTCGTCGAGATAGGCATTGGCGGTCTCGATCGTCAGCTTGCCGCCGCCCGGCATCGCGTCCCGCGCATTCACCGCCAGGTTCAGCAGCGAGGATTCGAGCTGGTTCGGGTCCGCCAGCGCGCGCCAGAGGCCGCCGGCCAGCACCGTCTCCACCGCCACATCCTCCCCCAGCGTGCGGCGCAGCAGGTCCGACATGCCGGCCACCAGCCGGTTCGAATCCACCGCCTCCGGGGCCAGGGGCTGCTGGCGGGAGAAGGCGAGCAGCCGCGCGGTGAGGGAGGCGGCGCGCTGCGCACCCTCGATCGCGCCATCGATGCCGCGGCGGATGCGCGTATCGGTGGCGTCGTCCAGGCGGCGCTTCACCAAGGTGAGGTTGCCGAGGACGACGGTCAGCAGGTTGTTGAAGTCATGCGCCACGCCGCCGGTCAGGCGGCCCACGGCTTCCATCTTCTGCGCCTGGCGCAGCTGTTCCTCCGCCCTCTCGCGCCCCGTGGCGGCGGCGATCAGGCGGGCATTGGTCTCCGCCAGGTCGCGCGTGCGTTCCATCACGCGCATCTCCAGCGCCTCGTTCAGCCGCCGCAGCTCCTCCTCCCGCGCATGCAGGACAGCGGAGGCGGCGGCCAGCGCGTCGCCGATCTGCGCGACTTCCCGGATGCCGCTCGCGACCGGGGGCACCACGGCGCCCTCGCCCATGGCGCGCGCGCTGGCGGCCACATCCTGCAGGGGGGCGGCGATGCGGCGGCCGAAGGCAAGCGCCAGCAGCAGGGACACCAGCGCCAGCAGCGCGCCGGTCGCCACCAGCAGCAGCAGGGACCGGCGCAGCGGTTCCGCCAGCGCATGGTCCGGCACGCCGACCGCGACGCGCCAATCCGCCAGCGAGGTCCGCACATAGGTGCCGAGCACCGCGCGCCCATCGGCGGTGGTGCCGCGCCAGGTACCGTGCCGCCCCCGGGTGTTGTCGCGGAGGTCCTGCGTGGCCTGGCGGCCAACGAATTCATCGTGCCGGCTGTTGCGGGCCAGGATCGTGTCGTGCCCATCCACCACAGCCACCGTCCAGCCCTCTGGCAGGCCTTCGGTCGCCAGCACGTCGCGGATGCGCGTCACCGGCAGGCTGAGGCTGAGGAAGGCCGGCCCCTCACCGGGGTGCAGCGGGGAGATCTGGATTTCCATGGCGAAGAGCGCTTCCCGCTCCGCCGTGCCCTGGAACAGGCCGGAGACCATGGTCTGCCGCGGCCGCGCGCCATCCGCCTGCGGCGCGGGGAGGGTCGTCGCGAGCTGCGGGGCGCCGAAGGGCAGGCGCGCATTGACCAGCCGGCGGCCCGCGGAATCCCGCAGCACGGCGGTGACGCCGAGCCTGTCCTGCAATTCCACCATCTGCGCATGGAAGGCCGGCAGATCCCCGTGCCGCAGGGGCTGGGACAGGGTGATGAGGTTCAGCATGGCGGACAGCCCCGCCAATTCGCGGTCCACCGCCACGGCGGCGCTGCGGGCGGCGGCCAGGGCCTCACCCTCCAGCCGCGCGCGTTCCACGTTGCCGACGCGCCACAGCAGGCCGGCGACGAAGACCAGGATGGGCAGCGCCAGCACCGCGGCGAAGAGCGCGAGGTGCCATTGCACCGGCCGGCCGGGAGTTTCCGCCCGGGACTTCGTCCCGCTGGGCGATTCCCCCGGGGGCTTCGGGCGCAGGGGCAACGATATCGTCACGGTCAGCCCCCGGCGAGGATTGGGTTCGCGCTCACCGCAGCCTCCATGCCCCGCGCCCCGCATGCGGGCAAGCGCGAGGGGGCGCGCCCCGCAACGAAACGCGCCTCCTCACCGGGGCGTGATGGGGGGGCGTGATGGGGGGGCCTATCCCTGGAAGAAGGGCAGGATTTCCGCCAGCACCTCCTCCGGCGCGTGTTCCGCCAGGTAATGCCCGCTGCGGACGGCGCGGCCGGACAGCGGGCCCGTGACGTAGTCGGCCCACACCGGCAGCACGTTGTCGAACACCGCCTGGGTATGGGACAGCCGGCCCCACAGCACATGAACGGGACAGGCAAGGCGCTTCCCCGACTCGTAATCGGCATTGTCCATGGCGAGGTCGAGCGTCGCGCAGGCGCGGTAGTCGGCGCAGGAGGCGCGGATGGTCTTCGGCGTGAAGCAGCGGACGTATTCGGCGACGGCGCGCGGGTCGAAGATCGACATGCCCATGCCCTTCTTGCCGATCTTGCGGGCCATGAACCAGTCGGCGGGCACGGATTCCATCATCCGCTCCGGCAGCCCTTCCTCCTGCGGCATGAAGACCCAGTGCCAGGACTTCATCGCCCAGTCCTTGGTGATGTTCGCATAGACATGCCGCTGGGGCAGGATGTCCATGATGGCGGCGCGGATCACGGCATCAGGGTGATCGAGCCCCATGCGGTGCGTCACGCGCCCGCCGCGGTCATGGCCGCAGACATTGAAGCGGGCATGGCCGAAATGCGCCATGACGGCCACCGCATCCTGCGCCATGGCGCGGAAGGTGTAGTCGGCGGCATCGTAATACGGCAGCGACAGGTCGCCGGGCCCGGTGCTGTCCCCATAGCCGCGCAAATCGATCGCCACGCAGTCGAAATGCTTCACCAGTTCCGGCGCCATTCGGTGCCAGATGACGTGGCTTTGCGGGTTGCCGTGCATCAGCAGCAAGGGCGGGCCGGACCCTGCGCGGCGGGCACGGATGCGGGCGCCGCCCGGCGTTTCCACGAACTGGTCGGACCAGCCGGGCAGGAGATCGTCGCTCATGGTGTTTCCCCCTCCCGCGCTTGCCGCAGGATGGTGGGGATCATGCCACCGCCACGGATCAGCGCCACATCCCTGGCCGTATCCAGAGCCGCGGTGGCGGTGCCGTGCTGCACGCGGCCATCGGCGCGGTGGATCGTGATGGCGATGGAAGCGCGCGGCACCAGCGCATCCGGGTCCAGCGCCACCGCGACGGTATCCCCGGGCACCAGGCCGAGCGTCGCCGGCCGCCATCCCTCCGGCAGGCGCAGCGGCAGCACGCCCATGCCGATGAGGTTGGCGAGGTGGATGCGTTCGAAGCTGTTCGCCAGCACCGCCTGCGCCCCCAGCAGCTGCGCGCCCTTCGCCGCCCAGTCGCGGGATGACCCCGTGCCGTAGCGTTCGCCGGCGATGATCACCACCGGCGTTTCCTCCGCCGCGTAGCGCGCGGCGGCGCGCCAGGCGGGCAGCGTCTCGCCGCTCGGCGCATGGATGGTGTGGCCGGGGGCGGCGCCGGGCGCCAGATGGTTCACCACGGTGCGATTGGTGAACAGGCCGCGCAGCATCACCTCCCAATTCCCGCGCCGCGCGGCATAGACGTTGAGATCCCGCGGATCCTCGCCGCGCTCCACCAGCCAGGCCGCGGCATCGCTGCGGGGCGGGATCGCGCCGGCGGGGGAGATGTGGTCGGTGGTGATGTCATCGCCCAGCACCAGCAGCGGATGCGCCGTGAAGGCCCCGGCCGGCGGCGGCGACAGCGTCACGAAGGGCGGCGGGCGGAGATAGGTGCTGGCGGCGTCCCAGGGGAAGCGCGCCGTGGCCGGCGCCACCAGCCCCGCCCAGGGGCCGGCGGCCTCGGCCTCCCGCGCCGCTGCCTCCACATCGCCAGGGTCCATCGCGGTGGCGAGCAGCGCCTCCACCGCCGCGGCGCTGGGCCAGAGATCGGCCAGCGTCACGGCGCGGCCATCCGTGCGATGGCCCAGCGGATCGCGCGCGATGTCGATGCCCGCGCGTCCCACGATGGCATGCGCGACGACCAGCGGCGGGGAGGCGAGCAGCGCGGCATCGATCTGCGCGTGGACGCGCCCCGGAAAATTGCGGTTGCCGGACAGCACGGCGATGGGCTTGAGGCCCTGTTCCTCCACCGCTTGCGCCACATCGGGCAGCAGCGGCCCGGCATTGCCGATGCAGGTGGCGCAGCCATGGCCGACGATGGCGAAGCCAAGCGCCTCCAGGTCATCGAGCACGCCGGCGCGCCGGAGGCGCCGTTCGGCGGCGGGCGAACCGGGCGTGAGCGACGCCTTCACCCAGGGCCGCGTCGAGAGCCCCAGCGCGCGGGCCTTGCGCGCCAGCAGCCCCGCCGCGATCAGCAGGCCGGTGTCGGTCGTGTTGGTGCAGGAGGTGATGGCGGCGATCGCCACGGCATCGGCCGGAATCGTGTCCGTCGCCGCGCCACGCATCTGGGCCAGCGCGGCGGGCACGGCCGCCGTCTCCAGCCGGTCCTGCGGCCGCCGTGGCCCTGACAGGGAAAGCCGCAGCGTGGACAGATCGATCTCGATCATGTCCGTCACGCGCGGATCGGCATCGGGATCGGCCCAGAGGCCATTGGCCCGCGCATAGCCTTCCACCAGCGCGACCTGGCCCGCATCCCGCCCGGTGGCGCGAAGGAAATCGAGCGTCGCGCCATCGATCGCGAAGCAGCCGGTGCTGGCGCCATATTCCGGCGCCATGTTGGCGACCACCGCGCGCTGCATCGCCGTCAGCGTCGCCGCGCCGGGGCCGAAGAACTCCACGAATTCCCCCGCGATGCCGGCGCGGCGCAGGCGTTCGGTGACGACCAGCGCGAGGTCCGTCGCCAGCACGCCATCCGGCAGCGCGCCCACCAGGCGCACGCCGAAGACATCCGGGATGCGCAGCGCGACAGGCACGCCGAACATCACGCCCTCGGCCTCGATCCCGCCGACGCCCCAGCCCAGCACGCCGATGGCGTTCACCATGGGGGTGTGGCTGTCGGTGCCGACCAGCGTGTCCGGCACGGCCCAGGACTCGCCACCCCGTGTCTCCGTGGTGACGACGGTGGCCAGGCGTTCGAGGTTGATGCTGTGCATGATGCCCGTGCCCGGCGGGAAGACGCGAAAGCCCGTGACGGATTGCGATGCCCATTTCATGAAGCGGTAGCGCTCCGCGTTGCGCTCCATCTCCCGCGCCATGTTGTGGGCCAGCCCCGCGCGCGTCCCCGCCAGGTCCACCGCGACGGAATGGTCGACGGAGGTCGCGACGGGCACCGCCGGGTTGAGCCGCGCGGGATCGCCGCCGGCCTGCGCCAGCACGTCCCGCATCGCCGCGATATCCACCAGCGCCGGGCCGCAGGTGGTGTCGTGCATCAGGATGCGGCCGGGGGCGAAGGGGATTTCTTCCGTGCTGCGGCCGGTCTCCAGCCAGGCCAGCAGCGCGGCCTGGCCGGCGCGGGCGGTCTCCGCATCGGCGCAGCGCAGCAGATTCTCCAGCAGGATGCGGTGGGACCATGGCATGCGGGGCAGCGACGCGCCGGCGGCGGCGGGGAGGTCGATCCTGCGGTAGGGGCCGAGGCGGGTGGTGGGGGGCATGAGGTCCTGCGGGTGATGCGGGGGAACTCTGTTCCCTCCGTGCCCCCCATGCCAGGGGTCCATCCCAGGGGACGATCCCAGGGGTCGGCGGACCCGCTACCGGAGCTTCACGTCGATCCGGACCATGTCGCCGCGGTAGATGCCGTTGGCGATGAGGAGGGTGGTGCCGTCCGCATCCATCGCGGTGCGGTGGACGTGGGCGACGGGGGCGTTGAGGGGCAGTTGGAGGGCGGCGGCGGTTTCGACATCCGCGCTGCCGATGGTCAGTGTCTGGCGGGCTTCGGCGATGGTGATGCCGGGCAGGCCGGCGACGAGTTTCAGGCTGGTCTTGGTGACCAGGTCCTCGGCCGTGACCTTGGCGGAGAGGCGGTCATCCATCCACACATCCGCCAGCAGGAAGGGCTGCCCGTTGCGCCAGTGGCGGCGGCGGAGGTGGCGGTAGCTGGGGGCGGGCTGGCCGGCATGGACCGGCGCGACGCTGCCATCCTGGTTCGGGTGGTCGGAGAGGATCTCGATCTCCGCCCCTTCGCGGGAGCGCAGCAGGCCGTTCCAGTCGGTCTCGACATCGCACCAGAGGCGATCAGGCGGCGTGGCGCGGACGAAGGTGCCCTTGGCGCGGAAGCGCTCGATCAGGCCTTCCTGGGCGAGCTGGTCCAGCGCCTGGCGGATGGTGGCGCGGGCGACGCCGCATTCGGCCGCGAGTTCATCGACCGTCGGGATCTGCTTGCCGGCCGGCCAGGCGCCCTGTTCCACGCGGTGGCGGAACAGCGTCGCCAGCTGAAGGTAGCGGGCGACGGCGCTGCGGTTGAGGTCGGGGGCCGGGCGGGGCGATCCCGCGGCGTGGTTCATCGGGGGTGATTCACGGGGGGTGATTCACTGGTGCATGAGTCGGGCGGGCGTGGTTCATGCGGGCATCCGGGCGTCGCCGCGCGGAAGCGGGCGGGGACCGACGCTAATCGGGCTTCGGGCGAAAGGCCACATCATTCGCCTTTCGCCGCTGGCCCCGCTTCGGGCCCGCCCCTGGGCCCGGTTCCCGTTTGGACCCGGTTCCCGTTGCCCAGGTCAGGCGCCTGCGCGCATGACCTTCGGGATTTCCTCTCGGAACCGGAAGCGCAGCGCGGACCAGGTATCGTCCAGCGCAATCTGCGTGACGGGCAGAAGGCCTTCGGTGGTCAGCGGGTCCCAGCCATGGTCACGGTCGAGGTCGGAGCGCACCGGCCCGGTTTTCTTCGGGTAGGCGAACCACAGCCGCGCCCCGATGCCGTAGAGGTTCAGCGCGCGCGGCGCGACCGAGCGCAGCGTGGCCTTGTCCGCGGCGAAGGCCAGGATGAGGTCCGCAGCGGCGGTTGCCCCGTTCGGCAGTCCAAAGGTCATTCCCTGCGGGGCACCCAGTACCGCGCAGGCCATCCCCGGGCGGTAGCCTAGTTTGCGCGCCACCTCCCCGATCACGACACCCATTCGAGTCTTTTCCGTCACCGAGTTGCCATCAGAGAAGGCGGTCTAGCGCATAAGTGGGCGGCTTGCATGCATTCAATGGGCAGGTCCGCCCTGCGTTTTTTGTCATCTTTGTTCAAAACACCCGAATTCGGCTTCTGTTCCTGACTTATCCACACATCATCGTCCGATCATATACGAAGCCATGCGTGACCCTCCCATGAAGGGATTGCCGTCGCGCGCCGACTCCGGGCGGAGGGCGCGCTTGCCCCGGCGCGCCGGGGCGTGGCAGGGGGGCGTGGATGGATGCCTCCCTTTCGCGCGTCACGATCGTGACCGTCACCTGGGCCAGCGAGGATGCCATGCGCGGCTTCCTGGCCGCGCTGCCGGCGGGGGTCGCGCTGGTGGTGGTGGATAATGCCAGCCCGGACGGGACAGTGGCGGCGGTGCGCGCGGCGCGGCCGGGGGCCGTGGTGGTGGAGAACACGTCCAACCTCGGCTTCGGGGTGGGGTGCAATCGTGGCATCGACCGGGTCTCGACCGAATTCGCGCTGCTGGCCAATCCCGATGCCCGCCTGACTGCGGCCGCCATTGCTGGGTTGGTGGCGGCGGCGGATCGCTGGCCGGGGGCGCGGCTGGTGGCGCCGCTGATCCTGGACGGGGCAGGGCGGCCTGTGCGGTCCTGGAACGCGTCGCAGCTTCGCCGCCGGCGGATGGCCGGGCGGCGGGATGGCGAGCCCTGGCCGGAGGGCGCCTTCTGCGCCGACTATGCCTCCGGCGCCTGCCTGCTGCTGCGGCCGCAGGACGGGCTGCGCTTCGATGAGCGGTTCTTCCTGTTCTACGAGGATGACGACATCTGCCTGCGCGCCGGCGGCGTGCTGGTGGAACCCGCGGTGGGCGTGGCGCATGAGGGGGGGCGATCCTCCGGCGGGTCCGCGCGCGTGACCTGGCGCAAGGCCTGGCACATGGCCTGGTCCCGGCTGCTGTTTCTCGACCTGCATGGGGGGAGGGTGCGGGCGGAGGCCTGGCGCATGGCGGCGCGGCATGGGGGGAAGGCGCTGGGGCACGCCGCGACGCTGCGGGGGCGGAAGCTGGTGGGGGATCTCGGCGCGCTGGCGGGGACGCTGGCCTGGATCGGCGGGCGACGCAGAGCGCTCTGACTTCGGGGATCGTCCAGCCAGGGTGAACGGTCCGTCCTGATCGTGCCGCTTCAAGGCGCGGGCGGGCGGTGCCATCTCCCGGCCCCCTGCCCCCGGAGGTCCGATGCGCATCACCTATCTGTTCGATCCGCTCTGCGGCTGGTGCTACGGCGCCTCCTCCGTGCTGGAACGCATCGCGGGGGAGGCGGGGTTCGCGCTGGACCTGCTGCCGGTCGGCCTGTTTGCCGGGGATGGCGCGCGGGCGATGGAGCCTGGCTTCGCCGCCTATGCCTGGTCCAACGACCAGCGCATCGCGCGCCTGACCGGCCAGCCCTTCAGCGAGGCCTATCGGCGCCAAATCCTGGCCGATACGACGCGGCCCTTCGATTCCGGGCCGGCGACGCTGGCCCTGGCCGCCGTGCCGCCCGAGCGGGGGCTGGAGGCGCTGCGCGCGATCCAGGCCGCGCGCTATGTCGAGGGCCGCGACACCACGGATACCGACGTGCTGGCCGCGGTGCTGGCGGCGCTGGGGATGGAGGAGGCGGCGCTGCGCCTCCGCGCGCCCGATGAGGCGCTGATCGGCGCCTGCCGCGGCCAGATGGCGGAGGGGCGCGCGGCGATGCGGCGCTTCGGGATCACCGGCGTCCCCGCGCTGCTGGCCGGCAGCGGCGACGCCCGGCGCGCCGTGCCGGCGAATGGGCTGTTCGGTGATGCCGATGGCCTGATCGCCAGCCTGCGCGCGGGCTGACCTGCGCGTTCACCCCCCCTCACCAGGAGAGAGACCCGATGACGACCATGCCCGGTACCACCGCCGCCCGCCCTGGGGCCCGCCGCTGATGGGCGCGAATCTCGACCTGATCCGCGCGACCTATGAGGGATCGTCAGAGGAGAATGGCCGCAACCTGCTGGCCGCCCTGGCGCCGGATGCCGAATGGACGGAGGCGGAAGGCTTCCCCTATGCCGGCACCTATGTGGGCCCGGCCGCGATCATCGCCGGCGTCTTCCAGCGCCTCGGCACCGAATGGGTGGATTACCGCGCGACGGTGCACAGCTTCATGGAGGATGGCGACCGCGTCGCCGCCTTTGGCGTCTATTCCGGCACCTACAAGGCGACCGGCAAGGCCATGCGCGCCGAATTCGTCCACCTCTATGAGGTGCGGGACGGGAAGATCGCGCGCATGCGGCAATACGTGGACACGGCGATGGTAAGGCAGGCGATGACCGCCTGACGGGGACGGCCTCAGCGCGGGCGGAGCACGACCACCGCCTCCACCGTCGCCGGCACCACAACATCCTCCGCCACCGCGACCGGGGCGGGGCCACTGCTGGCGCGCATCGCGGCCATGGGGCGGGGGGCGCGGTCCGGGGCATCGACGCGGACCTCCCGCAGCCCCGCCACCGCCAGGCCGAGCTGCGCGGCCAGCGCATCGGCGCGGCGGCGCAGCGCATCGAGCGCCAGGCGGGACGCTTCCTCCCGCGCCGCGCGGGCGGCATCGCGCGTCAGCGTCCAGGTGAGGGATTGCAGCGCCAGGCCCTGGGATTGCAGTGCGCCGGCCAGGTCGAGCAGGGAAGGAGCCTCCCCGCCCCGCAGCGTGACGGATTGCGCGGCCTGCCAGGCGCGGCCTTCCTCCTGCCGTCCGGTCCAGTAGCCGCCGGTCGAGACGCGGACCGAGGCCGTGGCCTGCGCGCGGGTTACGGCGGCGGCGATGGCGCGGTTCACCGCTTCCTGCGCCGCGGCGGCGCTGGGGGCACGGGCTTCGGCGCGGAGCGTCGCCACCACCTCATCCGGCGCGCGGGACACCTCCGCCGTCTCCGACAAATGCAGCGTGGTCTCGATGGGCTGCGCAGCCGGTTGCGCGGCGGCCAGGGCGGGAAGCGTGGCGAGGGCGGCGCCGAGGATCAGCAGGCGGCGGTGCATCGGGCGTTGTCCTGGGATGGCGATCGGCGCGACGCTACAGCCGGGGCATGGCGACATGGGGGCGGCGGCGTGGCGATGTTCGGAAGGCGGTTGACGACTTCGCGATGCGGACGGACGCTAGGTCCCTTCCAAGCCGCCGGAGAACCACGCCGCATGCGTAACCTCGCCCTTGCCGCCCTTCTCGCCCTGGCGGCGCCGATCGCGTCCCGGGATGCGGAAGCCCGGAACTTCACCTGGGCGTTCAACGCAGATGTGCTGACGCTGGATCCGCACAGCTCCAACAACACCTTCACCAACACCTTCATGGGCAATGTCTATGAGGCGCTGGTGCGCCACAACGACCGGATCGAGATCGAGCCGGCGCTGGCCGAGAGCTGGGAGCGCACGACGCCGACGATCTGGCGCTTCAATCTGCGGCGCAACGTGGTGTTCCACAACGGGGAAAGCTTCGACGCGGACGACGTGGTCTTCACCTGGGCGCGGGTGAATTCGCCGGGCTCCATGGCGCGCGGTCTGCTGGGCGCGATCAAGGAGGTCCGCAAGGTCGACAGCCATGTGATCGAGATCGAGACGCATCGCCCCTTCCCGATCCTGCCGGCCTCCATCACGCAGTTCTTCATCATGGATGAGGGCTGGAGCCGCGCGAACAACGCGGCGGAGGCCGCGAATCTGTCCGGGCAGCAGGAAAGCGGCGCGACGCGCGTGGCGAATGGCACGGGCCCCTTCCGGATCACGGAGCGCCGGCCGGATGAACGCACGGTGCTGGAGCCCCATGCGGGCTGGTGGGACCGGCCCGTCCACAATCTGACGCGCGTGACCTTCCAGCCGATCCGCAGCGCGGCGACGCGGACGGCATCCCTGCTGTCGGGTGCCATCGATGCGAATGTGGAGGTGCCGCTGCAGGACATCCCGCGCCTGCTGCAGGACAACCGCGTGCAGGTGATCGAGGGGCCGGAGCTGCGGACCATCTACCTCGGCTTCGATCATGAGCGGGACGAGCTGCTGTATTCCGACGTGCGCGGCCGCAACCCGCTGAAGGATCGCCGCGTCCGGGAGGCGATCTACCGCGCGATCGACGTGAATTCGCTGGTGCGTTCGGTGATGCGGGAGAAGGCATGGCCCGCGGGGATGATGGTGAGCCCCTTCCTGACCGGCGCGCCGCAGGATTTGAACGGCCGCCTGCCCTTCGACCCCGATGGTGCGCGGCGCCTGCTGGCGGAGGCCGGGTATCCGCAGGGATTCACCGTCGGCATCGTCTGCCCGAATGACCGCTACGTGAATGACGAACGCACCTGCCAGGCGATCGCCGCCATGCTGGCGCGCGTCGGCATCCGCCTGCAGTTGCAGAGCGAGCCGACCGCGGTCTGGTCCCGCCGCACGGCCAACCGCGACTTCTCGATCTACCTGCTGGGCCATGCCGGGCTGCCGCTGGCGGACAGCTATTCCACGCTGAACGAGGTGCTGCGCACGGCGGGGCGGACGACGGGCGGGCTGAACTACGGCCGCTGGTCCAACGCCGCCTTCGACGCGCTGGTGGAGCGCGCGGCGGAAGCGGCGGATGAAACGGCGCGGCGCGGCTTCATCCGCGACGCGCTGGCGATCGAACGCGCGGAGATCGCGCATGTGCCGCTGTTCCAGCAGCCCATCGCCTGGGCGTCCCGGCGCGGGATCGACCTGCGCCAGGCGCCGGACAACCGGCTGCGGCTGTGGCTGGTGAAGGTGGAGTGAGGCGCCACGCCACCTCCTGCCATGAAGGCGCTGGACGATCTGCTGCTGCTGCCGAACGTGCTGCGCGTGTTCCGACGCCATCCCGTCGATCCCGCCTGGTACCTGTTCAAGGAGGGCTGGCCGTGGAGCGGCGTCTGGGCGATCCATCGCCGGGCCGACATGCACGGCACGGAAGGCTTCTTCTGGGGACGGCGCCAGTGGCTCCACTTCGGCGGCGACATGCCTCCGCTGATCCCGTTCTTCTGGCTGTGGATGACGGTGGCGCGGCGGCGATGGCTGAAGGCTCACGCGCATCGGATGCCGCGGGCGATATGGCGGGGCGGGCTGCGGCTCGACGACGAAGCGCGATCAACGAATGACTGACTGACTGACCAGGAGACTCCATGACCGATCTTCTCATCCGCGGCGGTGTCGTCATCACCATGGACACGACGCGCCGCGTCATCGATGACGGCGCCGTCGCCATCAAGGATGGCCGCATCGTCGCTGTCGGGCCGACGGCCGAGGTCGTCGCGGCGCATCCCAACGCGACCACGGTGATCGAGGCCAAGGGCCGCGCGATCCTGCCGGGCCTCATCGACGGCCATGCCCATGCGGGGCATGGGCTCGTGAAGACCATGGGCAACAATGACGGCGCCGCCTGGTCGGAGGCGTGCCGGATCATCTACACCCTCGCCTCCCCCCCTTCCTTCTGGAAGGCGGAGGCGATGCTGGCGGCGCATGAGAGGCTGCGCTTCGGCGTGACCACGGGCGTCTCGCTGCTCGGCGGTGGCGACAGCATCGGGCGCGTCGATGACCCGGCCTTCGCCGATGCCCATGCGACGGCCACGGAAGCCGTCGGCATCCGCAGCATCCTGGTGGTGGGGCCGACGCGGCCGCCCTTCCCGCGCCCCTATGTCGGGCCGGATGGGGTGGAGCGTCCGGTGAGCTTCGAACAGCAGCTGGAGACCATCACGGCCGCGCTGGAAGCCTGGCACGACAAGGGGCGCGTCAAGCTGGCGACGCTGATGCCCGTGTACCGCGAGGCGAAGCACGATCCCGCGAAGGTCAAGGAGATCGAGCGCCAGGGGCGCCTGGTGCGCGATATAGGCAAGAAGCACGGCGCCTGGTTCCACCAGGACGGGCATCGCCAGGGCAGCATCGAGATGGCGGACCGGATGTTCGGGCTGATGGGCCCCGACAGCTGGCACAGCCACTGCACCGATCTGACGGATGCGGATATCGAGACGCTGGTGAGGACCGGCGCATCCGTGGTGCACAACCCCTCCGCCATCGCCGCCGTGCGGGGCTACTGCCCGGCGCCGCGCATGATGCAGGATGGGGTGACGGTGATGATCGGCAGCGATGCCACAGCGCCCGACCGCAGCGGCGACATGTTCCGCCACATGTTCCAGTGCATCCGCTACCACCAGCGCCACTTCCGGGACGAGACGATGATCCCGCCCGGCAAGGCGCTGGAGATGGTGACGATCGATGCCGCGAAGGGCATGGGCCTGGATGCGGAGATCGGCAGCCTGGAGGTCGGCAAGAAGGCGGATGTCATCACCGTGGACCTGACCGGGCCGCACATGGTGCCGGCCAACATGCCGGTGGCACGCGTGGTCTATTTCGCCAACGGCCATGACGTGATGGATGTGGTGGTGGACGGCCAGGTGCTGATGCGGGACCGCGTGACGCCACACCTGGATGCGACGGAAATCGCGACGGCGGCGTGGCGTGAGGCCGATGCGATGCTGGAGCGGTCCGGCCTGCGGCACATGACGGTCGAGGATCCGGGCTGGGGCAAGGTGAAGCGGTAGCATCTGCCCCGCGCGCGGCGCGCTGGCCGCGCGCGACAGGCTGGGTGATGATCCTCCCCGGAAACGCCACCGGGAGGTCAACACCCATGCCGCAACGCCGCGCCCTGCTTGCCAGCGCCTTCACCCTGCTCGCCGCGCCGTCCCTGGCGCAGGGGTGGCCGACCCGGCCCATGCGCATCGTGGTGCCGGATGCGCCGGGCGGGGGAAATGACAGCACCGCCCGCATCTTCGCCAACCACCTGGAACAGGCGCTCGGCCAGGCAGTGCCGGTGGACAACCGCGCCGGTGCCGGCGGGCGGATCGGGGTGGAGCATGCCTTCCGCAGCCCCGGCGACGGCACCACGCTGCTGCTGGGCAATGCGGGGTCCAACGGCATCAACGCGGCACTGTACCGGGACCTGCCCTACAATCTGGAAACCAGCTTCGTGCCGATCTCCCTGCTGGTGACGGGGCCGAATGTGCTGGCGGTGAATCCGAAGGTGCTGCCGGTATCGAACCTGGCGGAGCTGCTGACGCTGATCCGCAGCCAGCCGCGTGGCCATTTCAACTACGCGACGGCCGGCGCCGGGTCCTCCGCCCATTTCTCGGCGGAGCTGTTCAAGGCGATGACGGATACGGACCTGGTGCATGTGCCCTTCCGCGGCGCCGCGGGCATGGCGCAGGCGGCGGTGGCGGGGGATGCCCCCTTCCTGATCGCCAACATGGTCAACGTCATGCCCTTCATCCGCCGCGGCGAATTGCGGATGCTGGCGGTGACGAGCCTGGAGCGCTGGCCGGATGCGCCGGATGTGCCAACGCTGCACGAAAGCGGCCTCCGGGGGTTCGAGACGATTGCCTGGAACGGGCTGTTCGGGCCGCCCGGTCTGCCGGACGCCATCGTGCAGCGGCTGCTGCCGGAGTTGCGGCGGATCGGCCAACTGCCGGAGGTGGTGGACCGCATCAAGCTGCTGGGCGGCAGCATCGTGACCAGCACGCCGGATGTGCTGGCGGCGCGCGTGCGCGCGGACATCGCCAAGTGGAAGGACCTGGCGCAGCGCGCCAATATCAGGATCGACGGATGATCATCGACCGCATCGCCTTCCGCGGCATCAGCGTCACGCCCAAGACGAATTGGTGCTTCGTCGAGGTGACGACGCAGGACGGGCTGGTGGGCCTGGGCGAATGCACCCTGGCCAACCAGGAACCGCTGGTGGCGGCGGAGGTGGCGCGGCTCGATGCCAATCTGCGCGGCAGCGATGCCCGGGCGCGCAACCGCATCGCGCGCTACCTGCCGCATATCCCGGGCGGGCTGGTGGCGGCGACCGCGCTGTCCGCCTTCGACCAGGCGCTGTGCGACCTGGCGGCGCAGCGCGCGGGGCAGCCCATCCATGCCTGGCTGGGTGGCGCGCTGCATGATCCCGTGACGCTCTATGCCAACATCAACCGCGGCACCAATCCGCGCACCCCGGCGGGCTTCGCGCAGGCCGCGATGCGGGCGGTGGCGCAGGGCTTCGGCGCGGTGAAGCTGGCGCCCTTCGATCCGATGGTGTGGGAGGACGGGCACACGCCCGCCAACCGCGCCGCCTATGCGGAAGGGCTGGCGCGCATCGCGGCGGTGCGGGAGGCGGTGGGACCTGGTGTCGAGGTGATGGTGGATGCGCATTGGCGCTTCTCCGCCGGCGGTGCCGCGGCGCTGGTGCGGGACGTTTCTCCCTTCAACCTGTTCTGGCTGGAATGCCCGCTGGCGGAGGCGAACCACCGGGAGATCGCGCGCATCCGCGGCATGGCGAATGAGCGGGGGATGCGGCTGGCGGGGGCGGAGACGCTGTCGGGGCTCGCTTCCTACCGGCCGCTGATCGAGGCCGGCTGCTACGATGTGCTGATGCCCGATGCGAAACATGCCGGCGGCATCGAGGAGATCCGCCGCATCGGCGCGCTGGCGCAGACGGCCGGGATCGAGATGGCGCCACACAACCCGACCGGGCCGGTGTGCCACGCGCATTCCGTCCATCTCTGCGCCACCATCCCCAATTTCCTCATGCTGGAGGTCCAGTTCGGGGAGACGGAGGCCTTTTTCGAACTGGTCGAGGGCGCCGATCTGCGCTTCGACCGGGGCACGGCCAGGCTATCCCAGGCGCCGGGGCTCGGCGTGACGCTCGCGCCCACCACGCTGCCGGAATGGAAGCGGATGGACCGGCCCTGGCTGGATCCGAGGCTCGGATGATCCTGCCGGGGTGGATCGCCTTCAGCGTCTCCGCCGCGCTGTTCCAGTGCTGGCGGACGGCGATGCAGCAGCGGCTGCGGGACCAGCTGTCGGTCAATGCGGCGGGGGTGGTGCGGTATCTCTATGGCGTGCCGCTCGGCGTGGCGCTGGCCACGGGGTATGGGCTGGCGATGGGGTATTCGCTGCCGGCGATCGGGTTGCTGGTGCTCGGGCTTTGCGCGCTGGCGGGGTTTCTCCAGATCCTCGGCACCAATCTGCTCATCATGGCGTTCGGCTATCGCAACTTCGCCGTGGGCACCGCCTATTCCAAGACGGAGGCGATGCAGACCGCGGTGGTCGCCACGATCCTGCTGGGGGAGCATCTGTCGCTGCTGTCCTGGGCGGGCATCTGCGTCGGCGTGGGTGGCGTGCTGTATCTGTCGCTGGCCGGGCGCGGGACGACGCCGGTGGAGTTGCTGCGCGGCGTGACGCAGCCGGCGGCCTTGTGCGGGATCGGCGCGGGGTTCTGCTTCGGCTTCACCGGCGTGCTGATCAAGATGGCCAACCAGGCGATGCCGGGGGATGACCTGATCTTCAAGGCCCTGCTGATCCTGGCGATGACGAATGCGATGCAGACGGTAATGCAGGGCGGCTACCTGGCGTGGCGTGAGCCCGCGCAGTTCGTGGCGGTGTTCCGGTCCTGGCGGATCTCCGCGCAGGTGGGGACTCTGTCGGCGCTGGGCTCGGCCTGCTGGTTTTCCGCCTTCGCCTTGGCGCCGGTCGCGATGGTGCGGGCGGTGGGGCAGGTGGAGATATTGTTCACCCTCGCCTTCTCCCGTTTCTACCTCAGGGAAAAGGCGAAGCGCGCCGATGTGGTGGGCGCGCTGATCGTCGTGTCCGGCGTCGTGCTGGTGCTGCTGGGGCGCTGATTGATGATGGTCCAGGGGGGTCTCCCCCCTGGTGGATGGGGTGTGGGGAAGGCAAAGCCTTCCCCATGAATCACCCGCGCACCGGATCAATCGGCGACGCGGGAATGCCCCCGGCCTCGATCGCCTCCGCTGCCGTGAACAGCAGGTCTTCCCGGTAGCGCCCCGCCAGCAGCTGCACGCCGACGGGCACGCGCCCGACCAGCCCGGTGGTGACGACCAGCCCCGGCAGCCCCATCAGCGGCAGGCCGACCTGCGTCAGCTGCGCTTCCATGATGCGGCGGAAATCCTCGTGTGATTCCACATCCGACTGGTCGCGGAAGGGGAGTTCGGCGGAGACGGGCGTGATCGCCACCGGGTAGGTCTCGAAGAAATTCATCCAGAGGCGCACGAAATGGGCGCGCTTCTGCAGCCCGTCCATGAAGGCGTTGAGGTCGGGCGTGGGGCAGAGCGCTTCCATCTGCGCATAGACGAAGTTGGCATCGGGATCGGCTTCGTCGGCGTAGGCCTTGTTGGCGCCGCGGCGGCTTTCGGCCAGCCACAGCATGGCCTGGATGGAGGCGGGTTCGCGCAGCGGGGGCGCATCCACTTCCTCGACTGTCCAGCCGGCGGCTTCCAGGCGTTTCGCGGCGTCACGCAGCGCGGCCTCGACCTCGGGCGAGGTGGGCATGCCTTCCGGCCGGATGCAGAGCGCGGCGCGCCTGGGCGCGGCGGGGCCGGTGGCGGGGGCGTCCACCCACCAGGGGTCGCGGATGTCCCGCGCGCTCATCGCGGCATAGGACAGGCGGAGGTCGGCGATGGTGCGGGCGATGGGGCCGGACACGGCCATGAGCTGCCCGCCGACATGGCGTTCGGCGCCGCTGGCGTTCCAGGCCGGCACGCGGCCGAGCGTCGGGCGCAGGCCATGGATGCCGCAGGCATAGGCGGGGTAGCGGATGGACCCGCCGATATCCGTGCCATGCCCCACCGCGCCGATGCCCGCCGCCGTCGCCGCCGCCGCGCCGCCCGACGATCCGCCGGGGGTGATGGAGGGATCGCGCGGGTTCTTCGTGTGGCCGTGCAGGGAGTTGCGGCAGAACCAGCGGAGGCTGAAGGCGGGGGTATTGGTGCGGCCGAGCAGCACGGCGCCCGCACGGCGGAAATTGGCGACGACCGGGTTGTCCTGCTTCGCCACCAGGTCCTTCTGGATGCGCAGCCCGTTGGTGGTGGCATAGCCCTGCTGGTCGACGTTGACCTTGATGGTGACGGGCACGCCCGCCATGGGGCCAGGGTCATCCCCGCGGGCGAAGGCGGCATCGATGGCGGCGGCCTGGGCCAGCACGTCATCCGGCCGGTGGTCCACCACCGCGTTGATGGCGGGGTTCGCGGCATCGAGGCGCGCGAGGGCGTCCTTCGCGACCTCCGTAGCGCTGGCCTGGCGGGCGCGGATAAGGGCGGCGATCTCGGTGGCGGGAAGGCGCCAGAACTGGGTCATGGGGTCGGTCTCCGCGGGCTGCGCCCCATTATGGCCGCCCTCCCGCTGCCGGCCATAGCCGGCGCCGCAGAAACCCGCGTCAGTCGATCTGGTTGGCCTGGAGGAAAAGCGCCTGGGACAGGGCTTCGAAGAAGCGCTGGAACGGCGCGGGGTCCGACAATTCGTGCTGGTTCAACTGGCCGGAGGCGCGGACGATGCTGCGTGGGCCATTGCCGGCCCGCACCGTGACGGTGAAGCGCACCACGCCATTGCCGAAGCGGGTGGCGGAGACGGTGCCGAGGACAGGGTCGGCCCGATCCACGACGAAGCCGAGGTCCTGCAGCGCGGACAGGACGCCGCGAAAGACGGCAGTGCGATCCTCGGTATCGAAGGCGCGGGTGGAGATGGCGCGCTGGGCAAGCTGGCTGTTCGTGGTGGCGAGGACATGCTGGCGGCTGTCCGTCTGGCAGGCGGCCAGCAGCGGCAGGCAGGCGGCCAGGGCGAACCGCGGGAGACGGGGCATCGGGCTAGATCTCATGCGCGGTAAGGAAGGCGGACTGGGCGATGCGTTCGAAGAAGCCCTGGTATAGCAACGGATCGTCCAGCGTCTCCCCCAGCGCCAGCATGGCGCCGGGGCGCGGCACGATGCGCTGGAAGGTGACGCGCACGACCGAGGATGACTGCCCCGGGACGGGACGCACGGAGACCTGCGCGCGGATACGCCCGCCCGCGATCTTGGAACCGACGATGATGCCGGCCTCGCTTTGGCTTTCCTCGATGGTGAAGCCGAGGTCCTGGAGGGCACCGAGCGAGGCCTGGATCATCAGGCGCTGGTCGAGCGTGTCGAAGCGACGCGACTGGCGGGCGCGCGTCGCCACGGCGGAAGCCGTGGGGGTGAAGGCGCTGGCCTGCTGCTCGCCGGTCGGCGGCGTGCACCCCGCCAGCATCACGAAAGGAGTGACGAGAAGGCACCGGACGACCTGGCGACGCCGCATCAGAAGGAGGATGAGCGGTAGGTGAAGTCCCTCACGGTCCCGCCTTCCGAGAAGCGGATGATCACGGTCAGGCTGCGCTGCGTTGTCTGGCTGGCGCCGGACCGCCCGGATACGCCGGCCAGGAACAGCGCGTTCACCCCGCCGGAGGAGTTCGAATAGACCTGCTCGGTCGCGATACGGTCATAGACCCAGGTCTCGCGCCGGCGCTCGTCGCTCGTGACCATGTTGGGGGCGCCGAGGGCGGCGGCGACTTCGGCGCCGCTCATCCCCTCCCGGATCTCGCGCTGGACGGTGCCGAGCGTCAGGCGGTCCCGCGAATCGCGGGAGGCGACTTCACGCGCGTGTTCGCTGGCTGGCGTGCAGGCGGCCGCCAGGAAGGACAGCAGCAGCGCGGCCTGGAGCCTGAAGCGCGTCATCGGGCGGGTGTTCCTGCGGTGGGGGTCGCGGCGGAGGTGGTGACAGGCGTCGCGGCACGGCCAGCGGCGGCCTGCCTTTCCCGCAACGTGTTCAGTTCCGCGACGGGGCGTGGCGCTTCGGGCGAGGCATCCGCGGGCGGCAAGGCGGCCAGGGTGCGGCCGAGCGTGGCTTCCAGGGGTTCGAAGAAGTTGCGGCGATAGAAATCGGGGCTGTCGACCTGCGCTTCGCGGAAGGCGTCCACGATCGAGGCATTGGCGCGGACGGTGCTAGTCCCCTGTTCGCGCTGCTGCACGATGACGGCCATGCGCAGCGCTGTCTGGCGCGTGGCGGAGACGGTCAGCGCCTCAGGCTCCACCCGCGTGATGCGGTAGCCAAGGTCGTGCAGCGTGGCGATGACGGCGCGCATCGCCGCATCGGCGTCGGCAGGCACCACGCGGGCCTGCATCGCGCGCAACTCGACGGCGCTGCGCTGGCTTGCGATGAATTGCGTCTGGGGTGGCGCGCAGGCCGCGAGAAGGGCGACGAGGCCGAGGGCAGGAAGGATGCGGTTCATGCGTCAGGCCTGCCTTGCCAGGCCAGCTCGGACCCGGTCGAAGAAGCCGGTGGAGAATTCGGCCTCCGTCAGTTGTTCCACGCGCGTCCCGCCCTTGTTGTTCGTGACGATGCGTTCGAAGGACACGCGCAGTATCGCATCACGCTGGCCCATCGGTTGGGTCGTGAGGGTCGCGCGGATGATCTGGTCGGTATCCCAGATGGGATCGTAGCGGACGCCAAGAACCAGCAAGGCAACCGTTAGCGCCACCTGGCCAACCACCTGCGGCGTTTCCACCGCGTCGCGGTCCTTGGCGCCCGCGAGCACGCCGTGGCGCGCCGCGCTCTCCTCGATCGTGAAGCCGAGGTCCTGGAGAACCTGCGTCGCTTCGACGAGCAGCCGGGTTTCAGGGACGCCGTCGAAGCGGGCAGTCTGTCGTTGCCGGATGGCGGCGGCCTCGGCGCGGGGCGCGCCGATCTGGAGCGCGGCCCGGTTGGCCCAATCGGGATCCTGGCAGGCGGCTAGGGTGAGGATCAGAGGCGAGGCAAGCAGTATTCGGCAGGACCGAGGAAACATTAGACACCCGACTTATTGCTTTATCGACTCTAAATCAGGCAATATTGCACGGTCAAGTTGAGTTCGGACTACTTCCTGCCGAACACCGGCGCGCGCTTTTCCATGAAGGCGCTGCGGCCCTCCGCGTGGTCGGCGCTGAGGAAGCACATGGTCTGCCAGTCGCGCTCGCGCTCCAGCGCGGCGTCCAGGCCCTCCGCCAGCATGCGTTTCGTGAGTGCGATGGGGAGCGGCGCCTGCTGCGCGAGGAAGGAAGCGAGTTCCCGTGCCTTCGTCAGCGCCGTGCCCTTCGGTACGATGCGGTCCACCAGGCCGATGCGCTCGGCCTCCGGCCCCGCGATCTGGTCGGGGTAGAGCAGCATCTGCCTGGCCTTCGCGGGACCGATGCGGTTGGGCAGGGTCCAGGGCAGGCCGAGGTCGGCCATCAGGCCGACGCGGCCGAAGCCGGCGGCGAAGCGCGCATCCTCGGCCGCCACGATGGTGTCGCAGGCGCAGGCCATGGACAGGCCGGCGCCGACGCACCACCCCTCCACCGCTGCTACCAGCGGGATGCGGCCGCCGATCATCAGGCGCACCATGCGGTGGGTGCGGCGCATGCGTTCGCGCCCCTGCTCGGCGTCGCGCACATCCATGCCGGAGATGTCGCCGCCGGAGCAGAAATTGCCGCCCTCGCCCGTCAGGACGATGGCGCGGATGCCGTCATCGCCTTGGGCCGCTTCGAGGATGGTGAATAGCTGTTCGCGCAGCGCGACATTCAGCGCGTTGCGGCGGGCGGGGTAGTCCAGCGTCAGCGTCAGGACGGCGCCGTCGCGCTGCTCCGTGACGCGGCAAACCGGGGCGTCGCTCATGAGTCGGTGTGCAACACGGCGCCGGTCTTCGCCTGCAGGTCGGCGAGCGACATCCCCGGCACGATCTCCCGCACCACGAAGCCGCGGCCGCGCACGACGTCCACCACGGCCAGGTTGGTGTAGATGCGCTGCACGGCGCCATGCGCGGTCAGCGGGTAGCCGCAGGTCTCGACCAGCTTGGGGCGGCCATCCTTCGTCGTGTGGTCCATCACGACCCAGAGGCGCTTGGCGCCCGCGGCCAAGTCCATCGCGCCGCCGACGGCGGGGGCACTGTCATTCTCGCTGGTCGCCCAATTCGCGATGTCGCCATTCTCCGCGACCTCGAAGGCGCCGAGGACGCAGAGGTCGATATGGCCGCCGCGGATCATCCCGAAGCTGTCGGCGTGGTGGAAGAAGCTGCCGCCGGGACGCAGCGTGACGGGCTGCTTGCCGGCATTCACCAGCCAGGCATTCACCTTGTCCGGCGCCGGCGCGGGACCCATGCCGAGGATGCCGTTTTCGGAGTGCAGGATGACCTCGCGGTCCATCGGCACGTAATCCGCGACCATGGTCGGGATGCCGATGCCGAGGTTGACGAACCAGCCCTCGGGGATGTCGTCGGCCACGCGGGCGGCCATCTGCTGGCGGGTGAAGCTGGACATGGCCGTTGCTCCCTTCAGTTCCAGGGCGCGCCGCGCGCCACTTGCACGACGCGCTGCACATAGATGCCGGGGGTGTGGACGTTGTCCGGCGCAATGTCGCCGAGTTCGCGGATGTGGTGCGTCTGGGCGACGGTCAGCGTCGCGGCCATGGCCATGACCGGATTGAAGTTCCGGCCACCCTCGCGGTAGGTGAGGTTGCCCCAGCGATCGGCCTCCCAGGCCTCCACGAGTGCGACATCGCCGGGCAAGGCGAGTTCCAGGATGTGCGGGCGGCCGTTGAAGTCGCGGGCTTCCTTGCCCTGGGCGAGCTTCGTGCCGGCGGCCGTCGGCGTGAAGAAGGCGGGGATGCCGGCGCCCGCGGCGCGCATGCGTTCGGCCAGCGTGCCCTGGGGGACGATCTCCAGTTCCAGCTTGCCGGTGCGGTAGAGTTCCTCGAACACCGTGGACCCGGCGGAGCGGGGGAAGGAGCAGATGATCTTCCGGACGCGGCCCATCTCCATCAGCTTCGCCAGGCCAACGCGGCCCGCGCCGGCATTGTTGGCGACGACGGTGAGGTCCTTGGCACCCTGCTCGATCAGGCCCTCGATGAGTTCGTCGGGCTGGCCGACGGCGCCGAAGCCACCCATCAGGACGGTCGAGCCGTCCTTGATGCCGGACAGCGCCTCCGCGATGGATTGGACGATCTTGTTGATCATGCGCGCTGCCGCAGCCTCCACCACCTGGTCGCCCCCCTGCGGGGGTGCGTCTCGGTAGCCGCTTGGGCAAGCGGCGTCCAGACGATCAACGGAGGGTCAATCGCCCGTTGGAGATGACCACGACATCGCGCTCCATGACGCGGCCACGGAAGGCGGCACCGGTGGCGTCGGGCCAGATTTCCGTGCGGATGGTCTCGCCCGGGAAGACGGGGGAGGAGAAGCGGCATTCCATCCGGCCGAAGCGGGCGGGATCGCCGCCGCAGACCGCGCGGAGCAAAGCGCGGCCGACGACGCCGAAGGTGCCGAGGCCGTGCAGGATGGGGCGGGGGAAGCCGGCCTTGGCCGCCAGGCCCGGGCTGCTGTGCAGCGGGTTGTGGTCGCCGTTCAGGCGATAGAGCAGCGCCATTTCGGGGCGCGTCGGCAGGTCCAGCGTGATCGCGGGCGGGCCCTCGGCTTCCGGGGCGGGCTTCTTCACGGGGCCGGTGGGGCCGCCGAAGCCGCCATCGCCGCGCAGGAAGATGGTCTGGTCCACCGTGGCCAGCGTCCGGCCCGTCGCGGCATCGATCACGTCGCGGGAGACATAGAGCAGCGCGCCCTTGCCGGCGCCGCGATCGACCAGGCCGGTGACGCGGGACCGGCCGATGATCTCGCCTTCCACGGGCAGCGGCGCGTGGAGTTCGACGGATTGCTCCCCCGCCACCAGGCGGACGGCATCCACCCCCGTCGCGGGATCGGCCAGCCAGAAGCCGGGATAGCCCAGCACGACGGGGATGGTGGGAAGCGCCTGCATGGCCGCGCCTTCCGTGACGAAGCGGAGATCGGCCTCATCCATCGGGTCCTGCCCGGCGCCGAGCGAGAGGGCGTAGAGCGCGGTGTCCTGCCAGCGCAGCACCTGGCGGATTTCGGGGATCGGGAAGTTGAGCAGGGTTTCGGCGACGATGGGCATGGTCAGACCTCGATGACGGCGTCGGCGGCGAAGGCGCCGTCCGGGGTGACGAGAAGGGGGTTCACCTCCGCGGAGAGAAGGCGCGGGCCGGCGCCGGCGGCGAAGCGGGAGAGGGCGACGAGGGCGTTCGTCAGTGCCGCCACATCCGCCTTGGGGCGGCCTCGCGCGCCGTCCAACAGAGGAAAACCTTTCAGGGAGCGAATCATCGCCTCCGCGCGGACGGGATCGACCGGGCAGCGGGCGAAGGCGACGTCCTTGAACACTTCGATGAAGACGCCGCCCAGGCCCACCATGGCGACGGGGCCGAAGACGGGATCGCGCACCACGCCGAGCGCCATCTCCACCCCGCCCATGACCTGCTTCGCCACCAGCACGCCATCGATGCGGGCGCCCGGCGCGCGTTCGGCGGCGCGGGACAGAAGGGTGGCGTGGGCGTCGCGGAGCGCGGCGTCGTCGGCGATGTTCAGGATGACGCCGCCGATCTCGCTCTTGTGGAGGATGTCGGGGGAGAGGATTTTCGCGACCACGGGGAAGCCGATGCGTCGGCCGGCGGCGAGGGCTTCGTCCAGCGTGGCGCAGGCGGATTCGGGCACCATGGGCACGCCCGCCTCGGCCAGGATGCGCTTGGCTTCGGCCTCGTTCGGCGCTGCATCGGGCAAAGCGACGGTGGGTACGGGTTCCGCTGGTGGGACAACCGATGAAAAAACGTCGCCGAAGCGGCCCATGGCGGCGAGTGCCACCACGGCGCGGGACGGATCCTCGATGCAGAGGAAGCCGTCGGCTTCCCATTCCCGGACACGCTCCGTGCTGGCCAGGATGGAGAGGACGAAGAGGCGGTCGGGGTGGCGGTCCAGCACCTTCTTGAGTTCGGCGCGCAGGCGCGGCGCCATGGAGGGCGTGCCGCCCCAGGCCGTGAAGAAGGCGATGACGCTGCTGTAGCCGCCATCGGTCACCATGCTCTCGGCGAAGCTGCCGATCACGCTCATGTCGTTGAAGGCCTGCGCGGTGCAGTCCACGGGATTGAGCGGGGAGGCGAAGGGGACCAGCTTCTTCAGCGCAGCCTGCGCGACCTCGGGCATGGGCGGCATCGGCAGCCCCGCGGCCTCGGCGGCATCCGACATCAGCACCCCCGCGCCGCCGGAGATGGTGACGACGCCGAGCGTGTTGCCCACGGGGTAGATGCGCTTCTGCGCGACATAGCAGACGTCCAGCAATTCCTCGGTCGTGCGGGCGCGGTGGACGCCGTATTCCGCCAGGATCGCGTCCATCACCCGGTCATCGCCGGCGATGGAGGCGGTGTGGGATTGCGCGGCAGCCTGGCCGAGCGCGCTGCGGCCGACCTTCATCATCACCACCGGCTTGCGCGCGGCGCGGGCGGCTTCCAGCGCCGCGATGAAGCGGGGGCCGTCCTTGATGCCCTCGGCATAGGCGGCGATCACGGCCACTTCCTCGCTTTCCGCCATCCAGCCGATGATGTCGGCCAAATTGGTGTCGGCCTCATTGCCCGTGGTGACGAGAACGGGGGTGCCGATGCCGCGGTCCCGCGCGGCCGCGAACAGATGGCTGCCATAAGCGCCGGATTGGGAGGCGATGCCGACCGCGCCGGGCAGCGGCCAGCCGCCCTCGAAGCTCGCAGAGAAAATCGGGTAGTAGCCGAGCGCCGCGTTGAACAGGCCGAGGCAGTTGGGGCCGACCAGGCGCATCCCGTGGCGGCGGGCGGCGGCGACCAGGCGGGCCTGCATCGCGGCGCCTTCCTCCCCTACCTCCGCGAAGCCGGCCGTGAAGACGATGGCGGCGCCGCAGCCCCGGGCGCCGAGGTCCTCCACCGCCTGGATCGCACCCTCACCGGGGATGGCGACGATGGCGGCGTCGGGCGTGGTGGGCAGGTCGGCGATGGAGGGCCAGGCCTGGAGGCCCTGAACGGTCGCACGGTTGGGATTCACCGGCATCAGCGGCCCGGCGAAGCCGCGCGCCTTCATGTAGGCGATGGGGCGACCGCCGATTCGCACCGGATCGTCCGACGCGCCGATCACGGCCACGGCCTTCGGCCTCAGCAGCCGGTCGAGATCCTTGAAGGACAGTTGGGCCTCCCCTGAGCCAGTCGGCGGCAGGGTGGGGGAGCGGTGCGGCGGGGACAAGACCACCCGGGCGCGAGGGCCCGGCCGGGGTCAGCGCAGGGGGGCCAGCGGGGGGGGTCAGCGGATCAGCAGCGCGACCGCGACGATGAACAGGCTGAGAACGGCCAGCGCCTTGACGGCCGTCATCAGGTCGCTGGTCTTGCCGCGGCTTTCCTGATCCTCGCTGTCCCAGCCGGAGGAGATGACCGGATAGGCCGGACGTTCGGCGGCCTGGGGTGCAGGCTTGGGCCGGGATGCCGGGGGGACCGGCGCGCGCGCCACCGGGGCCTCCGCCAGATCGGCCGGAGGACGGAGGCCAAGGAGGCCGGGGGTGGCCTGCCGTGAGGGTGCTTCCATCGCCATGTGTCCATTATGAACATCACAACGAATCATTCCACTGTCTAATGGGTGAATGGTCGCGCTTTTTTGACTTTTGATTCGTGATCGAGCCCGGGATCATACAATCTATACGTGCATTCCGCACCGTCACAGACCCGCCCCGGTGATGCCGCGCCATAACGAAGGCGGCCCGCCCCGGGGGGGGCGGGCCGCGATCCTGATCGGAAGGGGATGGGTGCGGGTTCAGACGCCCCCCGGCCTCAAACCCCGGGCGCGACGATCATGCAGGCGCCGCGGCCACGCAGCCTCTCGCAGGCCTGTTCGGCGGCGCCGCGACTGGACAGGCCGACGACGCGGGCGCGGAAGAGCGTGCTGCGCCCCTGGGCGGAGGGCTCCACCAGGGCGCGGGTGCCGCTGGCGCCCACTTGGTCCCGCGCCTGGCCGGCGGCGGCGCGGGCCAGGTTCTCGGACGCGAAGGCCCCGACCTGGATGCCCCAGGCGCCACCCCCGGCCGGGGCGGCAGCGACCTGGCGCGGCACCGCCGGCAGCGTGCCGGCATGGGCCTGCGGGATGAGGGAGAAGCCACGCGTGGCGGGCACAGGCGCGGCGGCCAGGGCGCGGGAGGCAGGCGGCGGGGCCAGCGACTCGGTGCGGATCGGGGCAACCCCGGGGTCTCCGGCGCTGGCCACGGGGTCCATCCGCGTCACGCGGTCGCCGGGGCTCTCGATCGGCTCCATGCGCGTCTGGAAGTCGCCGGGGCTGGCGATGGGGGCCATCGCGACGACGCTGCCAGCGGGGGAGACGCCAACGGGGGCGAAGCCGGAAGCGGAGGCAACCTGCGTGCGGGCGGGTGCGGCCGGCGGGCTGAAGGCGGAAGCGACGGTGGTGCTGCCATCCGGGATCGGGTCCATCCGCACCACCGGGCCGGCGGGCAGCGTCGCAACCTGGATGCCAGGGTCCACCGCGCGGCGCTGTTCGCGCAGCGCCAGCATGGTGGCGGCATCGCCCCGGCGGGGACCGACCGGGATGTCGAACGGGATCTCGGCGGCGGCGTAGACTTCCGGCGCCGCGCGGCGGTTCGGGTGGATGCCGGCGATGCGCGGCCCGACTCGCGCGACGTAGTTCCGCGTCTCGTTCGGCAGGCCGCGGCCGCCCCAGAGGTAGTCCTCAAGACGGCGCGGGCCGGCATTGTAGGCGGCCAGGAAGGCGGGCGCGCCATACAGCTGGTACATCTCCCGCACATAGGCGGTGCCGGCCATCAGATTGTCCCAGGGGTGGTAGGGATCCGGGCCGAGGCCGTAGCGGGCCTGCAATTCGCGATAGGTTCCGGGCATGACCTGCATCAGCCCCATGGCGCCGACGCGGGAGGTGGCGGCGACTCGGCCGGCGGATTCCTGGCGCATCACCTCCCGGATCCAGCGTTCCGGCACGTCGAAGCGGCGGGAAGCCGCCTGGATGTAGGGGCCCCAGGGGTCGCTGGCGGGGCCGGGCGGGTCGTAGGAGGTAGGGCGCACCCATTCGCCGGAGGCCGAGGCCGCATGCGTCACAGGCTGCTGCGGGGACTGGCCGCAGGCGGCCAGCGCCCCGACCAGCAGGCACGCGGCCAACGGGCGAACCAAGCCCGCAGCGCTGAACCCGACCATGCCATGCTCTCCGTCCGTTGACGGAACCGGAGTGTCCGAGGCCTGCCCCCCCGGCCATGGCGCACCGCCCCCGCGATGCAACCCGGCCCAGGCCAACCCCCGATACCCGTCCCGTTCGTTCAAGCCATCCCGTACCGGCGTGGCCTTGGGCCATGTGGCACGGGTTTCGTGAAGGAACGCCGAAAAAAACGGCGAGGGCAACGCCTACCGCAGCCCGGTAGGGGTAAGCAAGGACGAGATCATGGCAGGCATCGCCGTGTTACGGCCATGGTCCCGGTTGAAACAGCGCGCAATCATCCGGGGCGGGCATTCCGGCCCGGGATGCGCTACCTGTGCAGCGACCCCGTCGCCCCTGGCGACGGCTCATCAAGACCACGTCGCCCTGGCGACGACCCACCACGAAGGGCATCACGATGCGCCTGAACCACCGCCTGATCCCCGCCGCCGCCGCGCTTGCGCTGCTGGCCGCGGTGCCGGCCTGCGCGCCGGCCAATACGGGCACGACCTATTCCGCCGGTGCGCTCGGCGGTGCCGCCCATGTGAACTACGGCACCATCGTCGGCACCAGGCCGGTGAACGTCGCCGGCAGCCAGTCCGGCATCGGCACCGTGGGCGGCGCGGTGGCCGGCGGCCTGGCCGGCAGCTTCATCGGCGGCGACTGGCGGTCCAACGCCATCGCCGGCGTCGGCGGCGCCATCCTGGGCGGCCTGGCCGGCACGGCGATCGAGCGGGGCGTGACGCAGGGCCAGGCGGTGGAATTCATCGTCCGCCAGGACCGGGGCGGCGACATCGCCGTGGTGCAGACGAATGAGGAAGGGCTTCAGGCCGGCGACCGCGTGGTGATCACCCGCGGCGACCGCGTGCGCCTGTCCCGCGCCGCCGGCGGGCCGGTGCCGCCGATGACCTCCCAGCCCGGGGCCATGCAACCGGGCCCGCTGACCAAGTAGCCCGCGGCGGTTCCTCTGGCCCGCCCCTGCCGGGCGGGCTATGAGGCGGCCATGCTCGACCGAACCGCGGCGACGTCGCCGGCCTATATCGTCGATGCGGCGGACCCGCAGCACCTGCGCCGGGCGATCGCCGACGTCACCCTGGGCTTCAGCCGGTGGCGCCTGGCCAGCGCGCTGGCGTGGCTCGACCTGCGGAACCGCTACCGCGGCTCCGTCCTCGGCCCCTTCTGGCTGACGCTGTCCACCGCGGCGATGCTGCTCGGCCTCGGGCTGCTCTACGCCGCGCTGTTCAAGATGTCGCTCGCGGAATACCTGCCGCACCTCGCGGTCAGCCTGGTGATCTGGAACGCCATCGCCCAGATGGTGAACGAGGCGACGACCAGCCTGACCTCGTCCGAGGGCATCATCCGGCAGATGCCCCTGCCCTACACCGTCCATGCGCTGCGCTGCGTCATGCGCAACGGCCTGGTGGCGGCGCACAACCTGCCCCTGATCGGCGTGGTGTTCCTGGCCTGCGGGCACCTGCCGGGGCCGGAGGCGCTGCTGGCCATCCCGGGCTTCATCCTGATCGGCATCAATGCCTTCGCCGCCGCCCTGCTGCTCGGCATGATCTGCGCGCGGTTCCGCGACATCGGCCCGATCGTGGCCAGCGTGATGCAGCTGGCCTTCTTCCTGACGCCCATCCTGTGGAAGCCGCGGTTGCTGGGGCATTGGGAGGCGCTGATGCCCCTCAATCCCTTCTACGCGGTGCTGGAGACGGTGCGCGGGCCGCTGGTCGAAGGCGGTGGGCCGCTGATCGCCTGGGTGGCGGCGGTCATCTACACGGTGCTGCTGGTGGTGATCGCGGCCGCCTTCTTCGTCCGCTTCCGCGGCCGCGTGGCATTCTGGGTCTGAGGCGATGGCAGCGATCGAGGCTTCGGGGCTTTGCCTGGACTTCCCCTTCTACCACCTGGGCGCGCGGTCGCTGAAGAAGCGGCTGCTGGGTGGCGCGCGGCTGCACACGGACGAGTCCAACCGCGTCGTCGTGACGGCGCTGCGCAACCTCGATTTCCGCATCACGACCGGGGAGCGCGTGGCGCTGGTCGGGCCCAATGGCGCGGGCAAGACGACGCTGCTGCGCACGCTGGCCGGTGTCTATGAACCCGTCGCGGGGCGGCTGCTGGTGGATGGCCAGATCGGCGCGCTGATCGATGTCGCCGCTGGGATGGACCCGGAATCGACGGGGCGGGAGAACGTGATGCTCCGCGGCCTCTATCGCGGCCTGTCGGATACCGAATGCGCGGCGCTGGTGGAGGAGGTATCGGCCTTCTCCGGCATCGGCGACTTCTTCGACGTGCCGATCCGCACCTATTCCGCCGGCATGGGCGTGCGGCTGGCCTTCGCGCTGGCCACCGCCATGCAGCCGCAGGTGCTGCTGATGGATGAGTGGTTCCTGGCCGGCGACGCCGCCTTCATGGCGAAGGCGGAGGAAAGGCTGGCGCGGCTGGTGGGCGGCGCCGACATCCTGGTGATCGCCACGCATGATTTCAGCGTGGTGCGCCGCTGGTGCACGCGGGCCATCCGGATGGAGGGCGGCGTGATCATCGCCGATGGGCCGGCGGAGGAGATCCTGGCGGCGATGGGGGCGTAAGGCTGGCTCAGGCCCCGCACCCCCTTTCGCCGGCAGCCGCGCCCCTCAGCCGCTCCAGCTGTACCAATGCTGTTCGTAGCGGTTGTCATTGAAGATCTCGTACCAGGGCGGGTTCGCCAGGGTCAGCGCCGCCTGGTGAAGGGCCGGCATCTGGCGGCGGAGGCGGCGGACGGCGCGGCTGGTGTGCAGCGTCATGCCGGCGCGGCCCATGATCCCGTCCGGCAGCAATTCCACCGAACGGATTTCCGCCAGCGCTTCCCGCGCCGCTTCCAGCGCGCCGCGGGTGAAGGCGGGGGCGTGGCCGCGCTTCATCAGGTGCAGCGCCAGCGATTCAGCCAGTTCGAAATCGGTGCTGAGATGGCCGCAATAGGATTTGCGGTAGGAGAAGCTGGCCCGCAGCAGCGCGATCGCCTGTTCCACCGGGCGATGGGCGAAGGCGTAGTCCATGCCGGCCGGCGTACGCCACAGGTACCAGGCGCGCAGATCCTCGATCTCCGCCCGCGGGTGCTGGGTGGTGCGCTCCTCCGGGTAGTTGTTGAAGACGCCGAGCATCTCCGGCACGTGGACGGATCGGATATGCGGCATGACGCGGTTCTTGAATTCCGTGTCGCCGGCGGCGCGGTAGGTCTCGTCGTAGAAGCCGAAGCGTTCGTGGATGGACCGGCGATAGAGGCCGCCGACCCAGCTGAGGTAGCAGGTCTCCAGGTACACCAGGTCCTGGCTGTAGCCCGTGCGGTCATAGGGCATGACGTCGGCGTCGAAGACGCCCTTCTCATCGACCGAGGTGACGACGCTGTCGGCCATCGCCCAATCGACGCCGGGATCGCGGTCCAGCGCCGCGGCGAGCTTCGTCAGCGCCTCCGGGTGCAGGCCCTCATCGGCGCCGAGGAAGGAGAGGTAGGGGGCGCGCGCCAGGTGGATGCCGCGGTTCCAGGCGGCCTGGATCGTCTCCCGCCCCGCTGACCGGGCATAGACGATCGGGATGGCGGAACGGCGGGAGGCCTGCCAGCGGCGGAGCGCCGCGCCTTCATCCTTGGGCGAATTGCTGTCCACCAGGATGATCTCAAGCCCGCCCGCCCGCGCCAGGGATTGCTGCGCGAGGTTGTCGAGCAGCGTCGGCAGCTTGTCGGAGGCATTGTAGAGCGAGACGATGACGGCGACGCGCGCGGCATGGCCGGGCCTGCGCGGATCGTCGAGGATGGCGAGCGGCTGGCGGGCCTTGGCGCGGTTGCGGTCGAAGGCATCCTTCATCAGCGCGGCACAGGCGGCATCGCGTTCCGCCATCGGCAGGCCGAACATGGCGTGCGCCGTGGCCGCTTCATGCTTGAAGCCGTTGGCGGCCAGGGTGGCGGTGACAAAGGGCAGGTCGCCCGTGCGGTCCTCCCCCAGCCAGCGGATGATGCGCAGCATGTAGGTGGCGGCGATCAGGTCGTTGCCCTGGCGGCGTTCCAGGCTGGCGAGTTCGCGGAACAGGCGGACGCGATCCACCAGGCGCCACGGAATCTCCCGCGACAACTCCGCGATCTTGGCCTTGATGTCCTCCGGC
Organism: Falsiroseomonas sp.; assembly: GCF_051859025.1. Taxonomy (GTDB): domain Bacteria; phylum Pseudomonadota; class Alphaproteobacteria; order Acetobacterales; family Acetobacteraceae; genus Falsiroseomonas. Next base: position 73,327 of record NZ_JBHYGL010000007.1, read on the forward strand.
GTCGCCTCCGGCAGCGTGAACATGCTGCGGCGGAAGCGGGGGAGGGAGCTGGCGCCGACGATCTGCTGCAGGGTGCGGGGGGACACGCCCGTCAGCTCCCGCATCCTCGTCTTGATGCGTTCCTTGGTCAGTTCGCCCATGCTGGCGCGGTGGCGGAGGCGCCAGAGACCGGCCGCGCCGCGGGCGGCCTTCAGGGCCGGCTTGCGCAGCGGGCCGGGCACACGGGCGGCCATCGTGGTGGCGGTGGACAGGCCGGTTTCCAGCGTCCGCAGCATGGCGCGGCGGGGCAGCGAGGGTTCGCGCAGATCGGCCAGCATGGCGAAGCGGGCGGCGAGGTCCACGACGGTCTGCCGCGCCTCCCCATCCATCGTGGCGCCCGGGGTCCAGATGCGGCCGAGGCTCGCGCGGTCCGCCCGCGGCGCGGCGCGGGACAGCGCCGACAGCACCAGGCCGCGATGGCGGTCATAGTCCCGCAGCACGGCCTCCACCTGGCTGGCCGTGGTGCGGCTGCAATCGAGGGAGATGGTGGACCAGTCGAGTTCCGGCAGGCGCCGATGCAGCCAATGGGCATAGCCGGAGCGGTCGGAGGCCATGACGACGCAGCCCTGGCCGAGCGCTTCGAGCGCCGTCAGGTTGAAGGTGTCGTGGCGGGAGGGCAGCATCAGCACCGTGCGGCCGCGGAACAGCGTGCGGAGTTCGGCCGGCGGCAGGCCATCCGTGATGGTCGGCTTCAGCGCGCGGCGCCGGGCGATGCCGGCCAGCGTTTCCGCCGATCCCACGCCCTGCCGGTTCGGCCCATCAGGCCCCACCACGTGCAGCGACCCATAGGCGGCGGGATCGATGCACCAGGCGAGGTCGAGGAAGATGTCGGGGCCCTTCCACTTCTCCCGCCGCCCGACGAAGAGCAACTCCGGCGCCGTCCCCTTGGGCGCCGCGACCGGGGTGAAGGGATCGACGATGCAGAGCGGGTCGAGGATGTTGACCGGCAGGTCGGCGATGTCCTGCCATTCGGCGGCGTAGGATTCGCTGATGGCATAGCGGGCATCGGCGGCGCGGAACTGCAATTCCTCCCGCTGCCGCAGTTCCTCCATGAAGGCATCGCCGCCCGCAGCACCCGGCCAGCCCGCCGCGAAGGCGCTGGAGAGCGTGCCGTGCAGCGCGACGGCGACGGTATCGAGTTCGATGCCCTCCGCCGCCAGGGCCTGGCGGATGAACAGCGTGTGCTGGCTGTAGTCCGGGCCATCGGCCACGTCGAAATGCTGGCGTCCGGCATGGGCGGCGACGGAGGCCGCGAGGTTGCGGCATTCGACATACTGGCTGAGCAGATGGCCGCCACGGGCCCCCATCTCGGGCCGCACCTGCCAGGCGCGGGCATAGGGGATGGCGATCGCGTTGCCCGGGCGCGGCGCATCGGCGGGTTCGCGGCGGGCGAAGTAATAGAAGGTGTCCTGCGGGCGGCCGGTGATGATGCGCCGGTAGGTGGACTGGCCGCCGCCGACGCGGTGGTAGAGGTCGAATTCCAGCAGCAGCACGTGCCGGCCGCCGGGTTCGCGCATCGGTGCCGGCATGGCCATGCTCAACCCTTCAGGATGGTCGCGCCGATGGTGTCGAGCGCGATGGGGATGATGGAATGGCCTTCCATGCCTTCGCGGAAGGCGGCCTGGCGTTCGGGCGGCACGAGCATCAGCAGGAAGCCGCCGGCCCCCGCGCCGCATAGCTTGCCGCCGAGCGCGCCGGCCGCCCGCGCCTGGGCATAGAGGCTGTCGATATGCGGGTTGGAGACCTTGGAGGAGAGCCGCTTCTTGGTCTCCCACCCCTCATGCAGCATGGCGCCGAAATCGCGCAGCATCGCCTCGGGATCGTCGGATTCCAGCACCGTCTGCGCCTGGTCCACCAGGGCCAGCAGGTGGCTGAGGTCCTTGTCGGCGGCGCCGGACTTCGTGTTCTCCATCTGCTCGCCGAGGGTGGCGGAGGCGAAGCGCGTCATGCCGGTATAGACGAGGAAGAGGGAGGTGTTCAGCGCATCCTGGCAGGGCGCCGTCATCTGGATGGGGCTGATGCGCGTGCGGCCGCCTTCGAAGTCGAAGCGGTTGAGCCCGCCGAAGGCCGCGTGGTGCTGGTCCTGCACCCCCACATTCTCCCGCAGCACGTCGCGCTCGATCCGCACGGCCTCCCGCGCCAAATCCATCTTGGTGGCGCCGCGGCCCTGCAGGGCGAAGATCAGGTTGATGAAGCCCACGGCGAAGGAGGAGGAGGAGCCGAGGCCGCTGCGCGCGGGAAGGTCCGCCATGATGGAGATGTCGAGCGGCCGGTCGTAGCCGTAGAGGCGGATCGCCTCCCGCACCACGGGGTGCTGGATCTGGTCGAGTTCCGCCACCTGCTCCATGCGGGAGTAGGAGACGCGGTAGCGGTAGTCGAGGATGGTGGAGAGGCGCAGCGCCGCGACATAGACATACTGGTCGATGCCCATGCCGAGCACGGCACCCCGCGCACGGGCGAAATATTCCGGGTAGTCAGTGCCGCCGCCGAAGAAGGACACGCGCAGCGGCGTGCGGGAGACGATCATCATGGCGCGATGGCTTCCCCGTAATCCGCGGCGAGCACCTGGGCGACGCCGGCTTCGACGCTGAGCCGGGGCTTCCAGCCCGTGGCGGCGAGGAAACGGCTGGAATCCAGGCTCTTGTAGCCCGCGCCCTGGAAGGAACCGGGTGGGCTGATGATGCGCGCATCCCAGCGCAGCGCGCGCAGGATGGCCGTCGCGCAGTCGCCGACCTCGACCGGGGCGTTGGGCGTCACGTTGATGATGCGGTCGTCGAAGTGGCGGTCGGCCAGCAGCACGGCGTCGATCTGGTCATGCGCGTGCAGAAGGTCGCGGACCGTGTGCGGGTTGCCCCAGACCTCGAATTCCATCGCGCCGGTGGCCTTGGTGCGCGCAGCGCGGTCGATCATCGCGGCCATGAAATGGGCGCGGGTGTCTTCCGTATGCGCGTGCGGGCCATAGACGGTGGCGAGCACGCAGTGCAGCCAGTGCAGGCCGTACTGCTTGCCATAGGTCTCGCAGCCCGTGGCGAGAAGCTGCTTGGCCAACGCATAGCCCTGCACGGAGCGGTGCGGGCGGCCGATGCCGAATTCCTCCTCCGGCGTCGGGTGGCTGGCCTCCGCATAGGTGCAGGAGGAACCGAGTGAGACGAGCTTCGCCTGTGGCTGGTGGTGGCGCCAGGCTTCCAGGATGTTCAGGTGGATGCTGGCATTGTCGCGCAGCAATTCGCCCTGGATGCCCCACTGGATGTTGCCGGTGCGCTGCTTCGTGATGACGTGGAAGATGCGCCCGGCCTTGGGGGCTTCGCGGAAGACGCGGTCCACCACGGCAGGGTCGGTGAAGTCGCCAGCGGCACGGCCGACGGGGTGGCAGGGCCAGCCCTCCGCCTGCCAGCGATCCACCAGGTTGCGGCCGAGGAAGCCATCGGCGCCGAGGATGATGGTGGGGCTATCGGCGTAGGGCATCGCGGTACCAGGCGAGCGTGGCGGCCATGCCGTCTTCCAGGCTGCAGAAGGGGGCGAGGCCGGGCAGCAATTCCCGCAGCTTCGTCGCGGTGGCGCGGCGCACCTTCACACCGCGATTGCCGGCGGCGGGGGGCGAGGTCAGCTTGATCGGGCGCTGGCGCCCCGCGGCCTGCATGGTCGAGACCGCGAGGTCCCGCACCGTCCGCGTCTGGCCATTCGCGAGGTTCACCGCCGCGGTGGTGCCGCGCAGCTTGAGCGATTCGACAAAAGCCTCGGCGGCGTCGCCGGAATAGATGAAGTCACGTTCCGCATCGGGGTCGCCGCGGACCTCGAATTCCGGGGCGTCGCCACAGGCGCGGATGACGAAGGCGGTGGCGACATGGGCCTCGGCCTCGTCCAGCGTGTCGTGGGGGCCGTAGGGGTTGGTCAGGCGGAAGCTGATGGTGCTGATGCCGGCGCGGCGGCACCAGAGCTCGCCCGTGATCTCGCCCCAGCGCTTGGACCAGGCATAGGCGGCTTCGCCATCATGCGGCCAGGCATTGAGGTCGAGCGGCAGCGCATCGTCCTGCAGGTCCCAGGACGCGGGATAGACGGCGGAGGAGGAGGCGGCGCGAACCTCCGTGATCCCGCGGGCCATGGCGAAGCGGTAGACCGCTTCCGTCATCGCCAGATTCGCCGCCAGGATTTCTGCCTGCTGCTTGCCGAAGATGGAGGCGAAGTAGCGGAAGGCCGCGACATGGATGATGGCCGTGCCGGCGGGCAGCGCGGGCAGCGTGTCCACCGCGCTGGCCGCGACCGTCTGCGTGCAGCCCGGGACCGCGGTGCCGGAGGCGGTGACGCCGATGATGGTGGCGACGCGCCCCTGCAGCGCGTCCACCACATTGCGCCCGATGAAGCCGCTGGCGCCCCAGACGACGACGGCCTCGGGAAGGCCTTGGCCCTGCGGCCGATTCAGACCTTCGCGCCCTGCGGCGCTACGGTCATCGGACGCACTCACGCGTCAGCCTTCCCGTAGCTCTTCACCTTCGGAATGGGCACGATCAGTTCACCACCGCCGGCGAGGTACTCACGCTCCTTCACCAGGAACTCACTGATGAAGTTCCAGGCCAGGACGAGGTAGGCGTCGGGGCGCGCGCCTTCCTCCGCCTCGATCGGGATGCGCACGCCGGGGATGGCGAGGCCGACCTTCATCGGGTTCTTCTCGACCGCCTTCTGCACCAGGTCGGGGCCGATGCCGAAGCTGTTGAGCAGCGTGGCACCCTTGGCCGGCGCGCCATAGGCCCAGACAGACTTGCCTTCGGCCTTGTAGCCCTCCAGCAGCGCGACGAGGCGCTTGCGGAGGTCGAGGACATTGCCGGCAAAGGTCCGGTAGGTCTCGATCTCGCCGAAGCCCTTCGTGATCTCCTGCGCCTGCATCGCGCGGACGCTGTCGCCTACGGGGCGGACGCCCTTGCGGGTCACATGCGCCTCGATGCTGCCGCCATGGATATCGACGAGGTTCGCCTCGAACACCTCCAGCCCATGCCGGCCCAGCAGGGCGGAAAGGGACTTGAGCGTGTAGTAGCAGAGATGCTCGTGATAGACCTGATCGAAGGCGGTGTTCTCCACCATGCCACCGAGATAGATGGCCTGCACGACGAAAACGCCATCCTTGTCGAGCAGGGAGGCGATGCCCTCCACCACGCTGTGCAGTTCCTCCAGGTGGAAGAAGACGCCGGCGGCGGTGATGACCTTGGCCGGGCCGTGTGCGGCCAGGATGTCGGCGCAGCAGGCCGCATTGAAGAAGCGGTGCCAGGTCGGCACCCCCGCATCCTGCGCCAGCTTCGCGACATTCCCCGCCGCTTCGACGCCCAGCACGCGGGCGCCGGAGAAGGCCCATTGCTTCAGCCAGGTGCCGTCATTGCTGCCGATATCGACGACGAGGTCGCCCGCCTTCACGCCATAGGCGGCCGCGATGCGCCTGCTGGTTTCCAGGAAATGCGCCGGCAGCGTCTTGGTGGTGCCCGACACATAGGGATAGTCGGTGAACATCGATTCCTTCGGAATCGTATGGTCGATCTGCACCATGGTGCAGTCCCGGCAGAAGCCGACGCGGAGCGGGTAATGCGGCTCCACGCCCGGGGCCAGATCCGGCCGCACCAGGCGGTTGCAATGCGGCTGGTCGCCGAGGTCGATGACGAGTTCGACATTGCGCCCGCCGCAGCAGCGGCAGGCCATGTCGAGCTTCACGCCCGGCGCGGGAACGACCATCCGGGAGGCGACCTCAGACATTCGCGAAGCGCCCGTTGCGCAGCATGCGGTAGCCCTTGATGAGCTCCTGGATGCCCTTGTCGAGCCCGTGGTCAGGCATCCAGCCCGTGGCTTCCAGCTTGTCGTTGGAGACGATGTAGTCCCGCTTGTCCGGATCCTCACCCACCGGGGCTTCCAGCCAGACGAAGCCCGGCACGTGCTTCGCGATGCGCTCGCAGAGCTGGGCCTTGGAAAGGTTGGCCTCCGACAGACCCACATTGTAGGCCTGCTGCTTCATGGTCGCGACGTTGTCGATGCCGTGCAGGAAGGCCTTCACCACGTCCCGGATGTGGATGTAGTTGCGGCGGAAATGCGCCTCGAACAGCACCACGGCGCGGTCATTCACCGCGCGCCAGGTGAAGTCGTTCACCAGCAGGTCGAGCCGCATGCGCGGCGCCATGCCGAAGACGGTGGCGAGGCGGAAGGAGAGGGAATTGGCGTGGCTCAGCACCGCCTCCTCCGCCTCCACCTTCGTGCGGCCATAGAGGCTGACGGGGCGGAGCGGCGATTCCTCGGTGCAGGCGGCGTTGCCCTCCCCGATGCCGTAGCCGGAATTGGTGGTGGGGTAGGCGATCAGCTGGTTGGGGCTGGCGCGCTTGACCAAATTCACCACCGCGTCCCGGTTCAGGCTGGTGGCGCCGATCTCGTCCCGGGCGCAGAGCGGCGCGCCGACCAGGGCGGCCAGCGGAATGACCACGTCGGCCTGCTTCATCAGGGGTTCCAGTACCCGCATGTCGCGCGTATCGCCCCGGACGGCGTTGAAATTCGGATCGGCACAGGAATGGGCCAGGAAGGGCTCGCCCGCCGCGAAGGTGTCCAGCACCGTCACCTGCCAGCCCCGGGCCAACATCGCCGGCACCAGCATCGATCCGATGTAGCCGGCCCCGCCGGTGACAAGCACATGCATTGCGCAATTTTCCTTCGGATACCGGTACCGCCGCGCGTATAGAGTCTGTTACCGGGCCGGGCAACCGGAGCGACGTGTTTTCAGGTTGCAACGAATACCCGGAAAAGCGCGTCAGGATTGTGTTCGTCCCGCCATGTTCGTGCCATGGAGCGGGACGCCGACGCCAATTCGGGCAGGGCCTGCATGGCCTGGGACAGCGCCCTTGCCAAGCCCGGCGCACCACTGCCTTGCGCGATCGTGACGGCACGGCCGGCCCCGGCGGCCGCTTCCATCCACCCCCCCGCCGGGATGATGGCGGGCAGCCCCATGGCCAGCGCCTCCGCCAGGATGCCGCTGCTGCGGGCGCCGTAGGTGGGCCCGTCATAGGGCAGCAACAGCAGGTCGGCGCTGGCCAGCAGGGCGGCGTAGCCGGGGGCGTCCAGCGCCTGCTCGACCAGGATCAGGTCCCTGCCCTGCCGGGCCTGGAGCGCGCGATGGGCGCGCTGGACCAGGGGATCGGCCTCCGCCCCCACGGGGCCGGACTGGATGGTGAAGCGGGCGCGGTCGGCCAGGGACGCGATCGCGTCCGGCAACAGGTCGTAGCCCTTCTCCAGCCGGGCGCCACCGGCGAAGACGATGTGCGGCAGGGCGCCGGGGGTGCGTGGCGCGGGTTCGGGCACCACGATGGGCAGCGGCACCGGGCGGACCGGCAGGCCGGAGAGCCGACTGAAATCATCCGCCAGCAGGCCGGTATCGGCGAAGAGGCGAAGCCGCGGGCCGAAGCGGGCGGCCAGGCCCGTCAGCAGGGCAGGCAGCGGCTGGGGCGCGGCGTCATCCGCCTCCATCTCCGCCGGCATGCGGCGCAGCACCACCAGCAGGGTCACGCCATGCAAATCCGGCCCGGCGGCGAGCGAGGCCAGGTTGGCGCCGGAGACGCTGTGCAGCAGCAGCCAGTCGCCCGGCCCGGCCCCGATTGTGCCGAGCGCCGCATGGAGTTCGGCCGCCAGGCCATCCGGCGCGCGGGTCGAAAACCGGCGGCGGGCGGCGCGGACCCAATTGGCGACGGAGGCCGCGACGGGCCCCGGCAGATGCGACAGGCCGCCGAACAGCGCCCGGCGCAGCGCGCCCCCGCCGCCGGCACTCTGGTAGGCGGTGCCGAGGACGGGGTGGCATTCGATGCCGGGGATGCTGCCGGTGAAGCCCCGCGCGGCGAGGATGACGGGCGGCGTGCCGGCGCGGGACGCGGCCTCCGCCACCGCCTGGCTGTAGGAGAGGTGGTGGCCGAGCGGCCCGGTCAGGCCCGGATCGGCGATGATGAAGCGGGGCGGCGAAGCCGCGTTCACCCGGCCCTCTCCAGCAGGGGCGCGATGAAGGCGTCCAGGTCCCCGCCGGGGAAGAGGTGGCCTGGCAGGCCCGCGGCGCGGGCGGCCTCGATGTCGGTGTCCTTGTCGCCGACCAGGAAGGACCGGGCGGCGTCCACCGGCCAGGCGGCCAGCAGGTCCCGGATCATGCCGGGCTGGGGCTTCCGGCGGCCGCAATCCAGGCGGTAGCGGTCCTCCAGCGCCTGGGGGTGGTTCGGGCAGTATTCGAAGGCGTCCACATGGGCGCCGGCGGCGGCGAAGGTGGTGGCCATCCAGCCATGCATCACGCCCACCTGGGATTCCGGGAAGAAGCCCTTGGCGACGCCGGCCTGGTTGGTGACGACGAAGACCAGCCAGCCCGCATCGTTCAGCCGCTTCACGGCCCGCGCGGCGCCAGGCATCCAGCGCGCCTCCGCCGGCTTGTGGGGCCAGCCGGTGTCCTCGATCAGCACGCCGTCGCGGTCCAGGAACACCGCCGGGCGGCGGGCCATGGCGGGGATCATGGACTGGGAGGCGGCCAGGTCATCCGGGATGCCGATATCGATGAAATCGCCGTCATACAGCGCGCCGCGCAGTGCGCCCTCCTCCGCCAGCTTCGGGAAGACGTCCGATTCCATGGAAACGGGACCATCGCCGATATGGTCGAGGATCGCCTTGCTGAGCCAGTAGATGCCGCCATTGATGGGGCCGCTGCGGTCCGGTGAGCGCGCGGCAAAGCCGTGGATGCGGCCGGCGGCATCGACCTCCACCGTGCCGTAGCGGGCGCCGGGCGCGGTGCGGCGAAGCGCCAGCGTCGCCAGGGCATCGCCGGCATGCAGCGGCAGGTCCAGGAGATTGACGTCGAACCGCGTGTCGCCGTTGAGGAGGAGGAAGCGATCCTCCAGATGGTCCGCGAACAGCTTCAGGCCGCCGGCCGTGCCCAGCGGCTGGGGTTCGATCAGCACCTCGATCCGCGATCCGCGGACCTGCTTGCCGTCATAGCGCTCGGCGATGGTGTGCCCGAGATAGCCCGCGAGCAGCGTGATCCGCGGAAAGCCGAATCGGGAAACCTCCTCGATCAGCCAGTCGAGGAAGGGGCGGCCCGCGACTTCCACCATCGGCTTCGGGATGGCGTCGGTCAGGCTGCCCAGGCGGGTGCCGCGGCCGCCGACGAGGATGGCGGCCTGTGCAGGCACCTCAGGCATCCGCGAGCCGTTCCTCCACCGCCGCGCAGTAGCAGTGGTAGAGCGCCAGGTGGACCTGCTGGATGGCGGGGGTGGAGCGCGAGGGCACGGCCAGCAGGTGGTCGCACAGCGCGGCCATCTTCCCGCCGCCCTCCCCGGTCAGGCCGATGGTGGCCATGCCGAGCTTCCGCGCGGCTTCCAGCGCCTTCACCACATTGCCGGAATTGCCGGAGGTGGAGAGGCCGAGCAGCACGCCGCCTTCCTCCCCATAGGCTTCGACCTGGCGGGAGAAGACCGTCTCGTAGCTGTAGTCGTTCGACCAGGCGGTCAGCACGGCGGGGTTCGAGGACAGGCAGATCGCCTTCAGCGCGCGGCGTTCCTTGAGGAAGCGGCCCACCATCTCACCCACGATGTGCTGCGCATCGGCGGCGGAACCGCCATTGCCGCAGACCAGCAGCGGGCGGTTGGCGGCGAGCGCGGTGACGGTGGCGTCCACGGCGGCCTGCATGGTGGCGTCCAGGCCGCGGGCCTGGGTGGCGGCGAGCACCGCGGCGGCGTCCGACAACCAGGCATCGAGCGTGATCATGCGTATCTCCATCACCGGGTTGCATCGGCCCGGGGCGACGCGCCCGTTTAGGGCGGCATGGCGACGACGTCACCCCCCACGGCGCCCCGGTGGGTAAGGTGCCGGCGGCGGCGGCGGGCGTTATGATGGGGCTCCACGGCCGGGAAAGGCAGCGCGTTGAAGGACATCGTCGTCTTCGGCACCGGCCCGATCGCGGAACTCGCTGCCTTCTACCTGACGGAGGATGCGGGGCGCCGCGTGGCCGCGTTCACGGTCGACTCGGATTTTGCGACGGGGCCCAGCTTCGGCGGCCTGCCGCTGGTGGCCTTCGAGGATCTGGAAGCCCGCTTCCCGCCGGAGGGGCACGACCTGTTCGTCGCCCTGGCCTACACGCAGTTGAACCGGCTGCGCCGCGCGAAGGTGGATGCGGGCAGGGCGCGGGGCTACGGCATCGCGCATTATGTCAGCAGCCGCGCCACCCGCTTTTCCACCTTCGAGGCCGCGGAGAACCAGTTCATCCTGGAGGACAACACCATCCAGCCCTTCGCCCGCATCGGGCGGAACGTGACGCTGTGGTCCGGCAACCATATCGGCCATCACAGCACCATCGCGGAGGATGCGTTCATCGCCTCCCACGTCGTCGTCTCCGGCGGCGTCAGCATCGGGGCGCGGAGCTTCGTTGGGGTGAACGTGACCATCCGGGACCATGTGACGATCGGCGCGGATTGCGTGATCGGCGCGGGGGCGCTGGTGCTGCGGGACATCCCGGACGGGTCCGTGCTGGCGCCCGGGGGGACGGAGGTCAGCAAGGTGCCGAGCCACCGGCTGAAGCGGATCTGATGGGCTGGCGCAGGCTCGGGCGGGTGTTCGCGCCGGCGGGGCCCGGGGGAAGTCCTGCTGCCCATCCGGCGCTGGCCACCCATGCGGCGCTGCCGGTGGCGCATCCGCTGGGCGGCGACCTGGTGCGGGTGTTCTACAGCGGGCGGGACGCCGCCAATCGGTCCGCCATCGGGTCGCTCGTGCTGCGCGTCGGCGAAGCGCCCAGGGTGGAGGAGGCGCCGCCCGCGCCGGTGCTGCGGCCCGGCGGGATCGGCGCCTTCGACGATGCGGGCTGCGGCATGGGCTGCGTGGTGCCGGGGCATGACGGGGACCGCATCTACTACATGGGCTGGAATGTCGGCGGGTCCGTCCCCTGGCGGAATGCCATCGGGGTCGCGGTCGGGGACGCGGCGGCGGGGCGGTTCGAACGGCTGTCGGCGGGGCCGTTGATGGACCGGGACATCACCGATCCCTACAGCCTGTCCTACCCCTGGGTGCTGCGCCTGGCCGATGATGATTGGCGCCTGTGGTACGGCACGCACCAGGCCTGGGGCGCCAGCCCGGCCGATCTGCGCCACGGCATCCGCGCCGCGCGATCCACCGATGGCATCGCCTGGCGGCGGGAGGCCACGATCTGCATCCCGCCGCAGGGGCCGGAGATCGCGACCGTCCGCCCCAGCGTGGTGCGGGATGGCAATGGCTTCGCCATGTGGTTCGCGGCGCGGGCGGAAAGCGGCCCCTATGCCATCGGCCGCGCGACCAGCGCGGATGGCCTGGCCTGGCGGCGCCTGCAAGGCGGGATCGAGGCCGAGCCAGGGGGCTGGGAAGGCGGGGCCGTGACCTATCCCGGGGTGTTCGACCTGCTCGGCCGGCGCTGGCTGCTGTTCAACGGGGCGGGCTACGGGGCGACGGGCTTCGGGCTGGCGGTGTGGGAGGGGTGACGGATGATCACCGTGAACTCCCACAGCCCGTAATCCTGCAGCACCGCCACATCCCGCCCATGGCGGGCGACCATGGCGGCCAGGGTGGCGGCGGGGTCGGCATAGTGCAGGTCCGCCCGGCGGCGGGCGGGATCGCTGTGCAGGCTCAGCATGTTGAAGGCGAAGCCGCGGCGGGATGACCGGGCCAGGCCATCGATCACGCCATCGACATGGGATCGCCAGGCGGCGGTGTCGGCGCCACGGATGACGTTCAGGATGCCGCTGGCGATGGCGTAGTCCGCGACCTCCGCGCTTGCGGCGCCGAGGTGGAAGACGCGATCCGCGCCTTCGCCATGCAGCCGTCGCGCCGCCTCCACCATCGCCGGCGCGACATCGAGCCCGATGTAGCGGCCGCGATGCCCCTGGGCGCGGAGAAACGGAAGAAAATCGCCATAGCCGCAGCCAAGGTCGAGGATGCTGGCATCCCCGTCATTCTCCAGCAGGCGGAGGAACTGCCGGTGGCGGAGGCGCTGCCCCTCCTCATCCTTCCAGTCCACGCCCCTCGCGGTCGGCCCATGGGTGGCCAGCGCCTGTTCGTAATGGTCGGCGACGGCATCGAGGATCGAGGCACTCATGGGCATTCCCGTCATGCGGCTGGCCCTCCCTTACCCGAAGCGCGGGCGGTGCCAATGCCGCAACCGCGGGGGGATCGACCCGCTTTCACAACCGTGATGCATCGGGAAGGAGTGGCCGGCGTTTCGGTGGCCTAGGGCAACACCCCATTGGGCAACTCCCCCATTGGGCAACACCAGGGCGCACCAGCATGTTCATCACCGGCACCGACAACGCGGACACGCTGATCGGGACAGGGTCCGACGACACCATCATCGGTGCTGCCGGCGACGACTTCATCAACGGGGCCGGCGGGTTCGACATCGTGGCCTACTGGACATCCCCCTTCGGGATCGTCGCCCGGCTCTTCGCCAACACCGTGGACAATGACGGCTTCGGCGGGCGCGACACGCTGCAGAACATCTCCGGCATCGCAGGCACGGGGCATGACGACCTGATCTATGGCAGCGACCTGGGCAACTACATCCAGGGCTTCATGGGCAATGACACCATCTTCGCGCTGGGCGGCGACGATCTGGTGCGCGCCGGCGAAGGCGACGACTATATCGATGGCGGCGCCGGGACCGATCGCGTCTTCTTCCTCGGCAACCGCGCGGACTACCAGGTCTCGGCCATCCAGGATGGCTTCCTGATGGTGGACACCGTCCAGGGCCGCTACGGCACGAATACGGTCCTGAACTTCGAGCTGTTCCAGTTCGGCGACCGCCAGGTCACGGCGGCCGAGCTGTTGAACCCGAACGCGCCCGGCGATGGCCTGCCCTATCCCCGCGACAACGCCCCGCCGGAAGGCACGCCGGCGCCGCCGGCCGCGCCATCCGGCTTCACCGCCGCGTCGCTCCGTTCCAGCCAGTTCGGCATCGATGCGGGCTGGAAGAATGAGAATGTCCTCTCCCGCCACATCACCGACGTGAACGGGGACGGGCGCGCCGACATCGTGGGCTTCGGCAATGCCGGCGCCTTTGTCGCGCTGGCCGATGCCGGCGGCGGCTTCGGTGCGGCAAGGCTGGCCACCAGCCAGTTCAGCGTCGATTCGGGTTGGAACAATGAGAACGCCTATTCCCGCCACCTCGCCGATGTGAATGGCGACGGGCGCGCCGACATCGTGGGCTTCGGCAATGCCGGCGCCTTTGTCGCGCTGGCCGATGCCGGCGGCGGCTTCGG
>NZ_JBHYGL010000007.1:86727-149800 GCF_051859025.1 Falsiroseomonas sp.
GCGACGGGCGCGCCGATATCGTGGGCTTCGGCAATGCCGGCGCCTTCGTCGCGCTGGGCGATGCCAGCGGTGGCTTCGCCGCGGCCAGGCTCGCCACCGACCAGTTCGGCATCGATGCGGGCTGGAACAACGAGAATGTGCTCTCCCGCCACCTCGCCGATGTGAATGGCGATGGGCGCGCCGATATCGTGGGCTTCGGCAATGCCGGCGCCTTCGTCGCGCTCGGCGATGCCAACGGCGGCTTCAGCGCCGCCACCCTCGCCACCAACCAGTTCGGCGTCGATGCGGGCTGGAACAACGAGAATGTCCTCTCCCGCCACCTGGCCGATGTGAATGGCGACGGGCGCGCCGATATCGTGGGCTTCGGCAATGCCGGCGCCTTCGTCGCGCTGGGCAATGCCAGCGGCGGTTTCGCCGCCGCCACGCTCAGCACCGACCAGTTCGGCGTCGACGCGGGCTGGGCGAATGACAATGCCTATGCGCGCACCATCGCCGATGTGAATGGCGATGGGCGCGCCGATATCGCGGGGTTCGGCAATGCCGGGCTCTTCGTGGCGGAATCCGGCAATATCTGGGGCTGATGCGCCGCGCGGGGCGGTGTCAGGGCAGGATCTGGCCCGCCGCCGCCCCTGGCCCCAGCGTCAGCAGGGGATCGAGGATGGAGACCGCCGGCTCGAAGCCCCCCCAGAGCTGGGGGTACTCGGGCAGCCCCGAATAGCTCATCCACTCCACCGCCATGCCGCGGGCGGCGAAGGCACCCTCATCCAGGTAGGACCGGGCGGAGGGGCCGGAGATGTAGTGGCTGGCCCCCACCGCGGCGGCCAGTTCGACCAGGCGCTGCGTCGGGTCCAGCGCGTCCAGGCTCTCGCGCGGCAGCAAATCGACGTCGCGCAGGAAGGGCGTCTTGATGCCGAGCGCGGCGCAGAGTGCCTGCGTCAGATGCTGGTTCACGGCCGACAGCATCGGCTGGTCCGCCACACCGGCATAGGCGGCGCGAATGGCCTCGATGGCCGAAGGAAAGCCGGGGGCGCGGCGATAGGCGCCCTCGATGCTGCGCAGGTGCTTCGCGGCCCAACCGGGCTCCGCGATCTCCATCGCATCGATGGGCGCCAGGTAGTTGCCCTTCTGCTTCACGGGGATGGTGAGCCAGAGGGGGCCCTGCGCGGTCTTGATGCGGTTGCGCGTGCGCCAGTCCCGCCGCGTGAACTGCACGCTGTCCAGGAACACGAAGGCATCCGCTTGCGCGATCATGGCGAAGGCGCCGCGCCAGGGGATGTAGCTGGACTGGACGATGGCGACCCGCTTCACGGGCTTCGTCACGCGTTCTTCCCGTAGAAGGCGGCGATGGCGTCGATGACGCGCGCGACCTCCCCATCCCCCAGGCCGAGATACATGGGCAGGCGCACCAGGCGGCTGCTGATGTCGTCCGTCACGGCCAGGTCGCCATGGGCGCGGGCGTAGCGCAGCCCGGCGGGGGCGGAATGCAGCGGCACGTAGTGGAAGACCGCGTGGATGCCGCGCGCGCCGAGATGCGCCAGCAGCGCGGTGCGCGTCGCGGCATCCTTCGCCAGCAGCCAGAAGATATGGCCATTCGCCTCATCCGCCGTGGCGGCGGGCAGGGTCACATGGCCGGCGCGGGCCAGGCCGGCCAGCCCGGTGCGATAGGCCTCGTAGCTCCCGCGCCTGGCCTGGATGATCGCCTCCGCCTGTTCGAACTGGGCGTAGAGGAAGGCGGAGACGATCTCCCCGGGGCAGTAGGAACTGCCGATGTCGCGCCAGGTGTATTTGTCGATCTCGCCGCGGAAGAAGCGGCTGCGGTCGGTGCCCTTCTCCCGCAGGATTTCCGCCCGCTCGATCATCGCCTCGTCATTCACCAGCAGGGCGCCGCCCTCGCCGGAGATGATGTTCTTCGTCTCATGGAAGGACAGGCAGCCGAGGTGGCCGATCGTGCCCAGCGCGCGGCCCTTGTAGTGGGACAGATGCGCCTGGGCCGCATCCTCCACCACCAGCAGCCCGTGGCGGTCCGCTATGGCCATGATCGCGTCCATCTCACACGCCACGCCGGCATAGTGGACCGGGACGATGGCGCGGGTGCGGGGCGTGATGGCGGGCTCGACCAGGGCCTCATTGATATTCAGCGTATCGGGGCGGACATCGACGAAGACCGGCGTCGCGCCGCGCAGCACGAAGGCGGTGGCGGTGGAGGAGAAGGTGAAGGAGGGCATGATGACCTCATCCCCCGGCCCCACATCCGCCAGCATCGCGGCCATTTCGAGGGCAGCGGTGCAGGAATGGGCCATCAGCGCGCGGCGGGCGGGCAGTTCGCGCTCCAGCCAAGCCTCGCAGCGCTTCATGAAGGGGCCGCCGCCGGCGATGGTGCCGTTGCGGATCGCCTCCTCGATATAGGCGAGTTCGCGGCCCACCATGGTCGGGCGGCCGAAGGGGATCTTCCCCGGGACCGGTCCTGGGGCCGGATCCCCGGCTGGGGCGAAGGCGTCGGTCATGGAAGGCGTGTCGGGCACGGGCGCGGCAGCGTCAACCCGGAGTGGTGATTTCGGGCCGCTCCTGCCGCAAGCGTAGAGAAATCGGGGGCCTTCTCCACCCCCGCGGTTGCCAGATCGGCGCCGGGCGGTGACAAGACGGCATGCGGCACGGGCCGGATGAACGCGATCCGGAACATTGCCGATTCGGTTGACGATCCGTACCGCCGCCACTTTGATGCGCCCCCTTCCCGCCACGCCGGAGGCTCCTGGTGACGAATCCCCTGCTCCGCGGCCTCGTGCAGGCCATCCCGCCGCTCCGCCGGATGCGCGACCGGCAGGCCGAGTTGTCGAAGGCGGTCGAGGATCTGGCGCGGGCGCTGGAGGAGGGGCGTGCGGCGTCCACAAGCCGGCTGGACAGCCTGGCGGCAAGCATGCCCCGCGCCACGATCGAGCAGGCGCTGACCATGGTGCGCGCCGAATACACGGTGATGCCGCGCTTCGGCTTCCACCAGCCCATCGACTACCTGGAGACCACCGTCCCCCCCACCTTCGGCCCGCCCGTTTCGGTGCCGGGGGAGGCCCTGCCCCTGCCCGCGGCCGCGGATCGCTACGGCTACCCCGCCGATGATGCGACCTACCTGTCGATGGGGCGACTCGACGCCGACATGTTCAAGGCGCAGATCGCCCGCCATGCCACCCGGCGGGACGGGCTGGCGGTGCTGGATTTCGGCTGCTCCGTCGGCCGCGTGCTGCGGCATTTCGAACCGGAGCGCCGCGACCTCGGCTGGACGCTGCATGGGGTGGATGTGCAGGCCACCTGCATCGAATGGCTGCGGCTGCATTTCCCGCAGAACTACCAGGTCTTCACCGGCACGGTCCTGCCGCACCTGCCGCTGCCCGACAACAGCCTGGACGTGATCTACGGCATCAGCGTCTTCACCCATGTGAAATACCTGTGGGACGCCTGGCTGCTGGAACTGAAGCGCGTGCTGAAGCCGGGCGGGCTGCTGCTGCAGACCATCCACACGGAGAATGCCTGGGCCTTCTACCGGCGCCACAAGGATGTGCCCGGCATCATGCAGCATCTGCCGCCCGCGATCCTGGAGCATGAGGCGATGCCGCATGACTGGATCCATCGCGGCGACATCGGCATCAGCCAGGCCTTCTGGAAGGCGGAGGTCGCGCGCCGCTTCTGGGGCCGGTACCTGGAGGTGATCGATGTCCTGCCGCCGCAGCACCAGGACAGTTTCCAGGACCTGATGGTCTGCCGGAAGCCGGCGGGCTGAGGCACCAGCCCCCGGGGCAAGGCCCGGGCAAGGGCCAAAGCGGGGCGGCTGTTCGCTGGACAGTCGCTCGACATTTCTCCACAAGCCTCCGCTGGACGACCCGGCCGACGGGCCGGCCCGCCGCCAGAACGGATGCAGGACCTGATGCGCCAACTGATCCTCGACACCTTCCGTCGCGCCGCCGGCACGAAGCAGCTCCGCGGCACCGTGGACGCGCTGGCCACGGAGGTTTCGCTGCTGCTCGGCACCCAGGGGCCGGGGAGCGAGGTGGCGAAGCGGCGGGAGGTGATGGAGCGCCTGGTGCGCGTCGGCGACTTCCCCCTGCAGGCGTGGTGGGAACGGTCCTACTGGGAACCCGTGGTGCAAATGGCGATCCGGGACCATGTGCGGCCCGGCGACATCGCCTTCGACGTGGGATCGAATGCCGGCGCCTTCGCGGTGCAGATGTCCCGCCAGGCCGGCCCGCGCGGCATCATCTGCGCCTTCGAGGCCAGCCCGCGCATCATCGGCCGCACCCAGCACAATCTGGTGCAGGCGGGGGCGAACAACGTCACGCTCTATCACCGCGCGATCTGGCACCGCAGCGGCGACTTCGTGCATATCGAGGCCGGGTCCCACCTGAATGACCGCGTGGCGGAAGGCGCGGGCGGCGTGCCGGTGCCGACCCTGGCGCTGGACGATTTCATCGCCGCCACCGGCCTCAGCCCCAGCTTCGTGAAGATGGACATCGAGGGCGCGGAGCTGGATGCGCTGCAGGGCTGCCCCCGGCTGCTGGCGGAAGGCCGGCCGGTGATGGCGCTGGAACAGGCCCCCGACGACATGCGCTGCCACGCTTTGCTGGTGGCCGCCGGCTACGTCGCGGTGGACCTGTCCACCGGCAAGCGCATCCGCCAGGCCTCCGACTTCTCCTCCCCCACCGGGGTGGTCAACGTGCTTTTCGTGCCGGAGGAAAAGGCCGCCACCAACCCCTATTGCGATGAGCGGCAGGAGGTGGTGATGGCCATCCCGGGCGCGCGCTTCACCCGCGATGCCGCCGGCGGCGCCAGCCTGGCGGACCCGCCGCTGCTGCAGCCCGGCCGCTACGTGGTGCGGGCCGATTTCTCCGCCAGCGGCAAGCAGAACGAGGTCTTCGCCGGGCTGGAAGCGGATGGGGAGGTGGTCTTCCGCTACCACACCCACACCGCCTTCCTGGCGGAATGCTACCGCGAATGGGTGGTGCAGCTGGACCGGCCGACGAAGGTCGCGCCCTTCCTGCGCTTCCTGAACGGGTCCGACCCGACGCTCGACTGGCGCGGGGTGGAGGTGATCCGCCTGCCGGGCTTCGACCGCGTCGCCGGCCCCCTGGTATTCTGACCGGCCGGTTCTTCCCGCCCACCCCGATCCACAGGCAGGCACGCGCATGCGCCGCATGATACTCGACCAGTTGCGGCGGATTGCCGGCACCGGGCACCTGATCCGGGAAGTCGACAGCCTGCGGGCGGAGGTCGCGGGGCTGCGGGAGGTGGCGAACCGCGCCACCGCCGCGGCGGAAGCGACGCTGGCCGCCCTCAAGCCGCCGCTGCCGCAACTGCCCGGCACGCCCTACTCGACCGTCGCGATCCCGATGGAATACCCGCCTTCCCGCGACATGCGGCCCCGCTGGGGGGAGACGCGCCCGCCCCTGCAGCCGATCGTCGATTGGGTGAAGCCGCATGAGGCGGAGTACCGGAAGGTGCTGGCCGCGATCCGCGCGCGGGCACCGGCGCTGGCGCGGATCGCGCTGGATTTCGACGCCGCCCGGCTGCCCGAACCCGCCTGGTGCGGCGTGCCGATCGCGCCCTTCGACAGCGCCGCGCTCTACACCCTGGTGGGGGAACGCAAGCCGAAGCTGTACCTGGAGATCGGGTCCGGCATCACCACCGCCTTCGCCTGGCGGTCGGTGAAGGACCATGGCCTGTCCACCCGCATCGTCTCCATCGACCCGGAACCGCGCGCCGCGATCGACGGCATCTGCGACGAGGTGGTGCGCGCGGGGCTCGAGACCTGCGACCTCTCGGTGTTCGACCAGTTGGAGGCCGGGGACATCCTGTTCCTGGATGGCTCCCACCGCGTCTTCATGAACAGCGACGTCACGGTCTTCATGCTGGACGTGCTGCCGCGGGTGAAGCCCGGCGTGCTGATCCATGTGCACGACATCCAGCTGCCCTGGGACTACCCGGACATGTTCACCAACTGGTACTGGAGCGAGGCCTACATCCTGGCGGCCTACATCATCGGGGCGGCGGACAAGCTGCGCCCGGTGCTGCCCACCGCCTGGGTCTGCCGCGACCCCGCCTTCGCCGACTGGTTCGCGACGCCGCCGGTGGACCTCGGTGCGCAGAACGATGGCTGGCGGGGCGGCGGGTCCATGTGGTTCGAGAAGATCGCCTGATCCGGCGCCCAGGGGGAGGCCAGCGGCCTTCCCGGTGGCCGGCTTAACGCCGGTTTCACCGCACTGCGGTAGGGGTTGCCCAGGGCCCAACAGGGGCCACGGAGCCCCCTTGGATGTCGCAGACGCTTTCGGGCGACAACGTCACCGACAGCATCTTCACCTGGACCTTCACGGCCAATTCCGGCGACAGCTGGGGGGGGACGCTGGTCGATGACGGCACGCGCTATGTCGTCGGCTCCATCCTCAATACCGCCGCCGGGCGCTACACCATCGTGGGCGCGGCGCCGCAGGGCGTGGATCTCTCCGCCTTCGGGATGAATGAGGGCTGGATCGCCGTCTCCTGGTACCGGGATGCCGGCGGCGTCTTCATGGTGACGCGGAACGGGGCGGGCACCGCTTCCGGCACGGCCGGGCTGGGGTCGGAAATCGATGCCGCCTGGAACGGCACGGCCTGGGACAGCTTCGGCCTGGGGGGGACGGACCAGGCGGATCCGGGGGAGCTGGCGGACAGCCTCTTCACCTGGACCTTCACGGCCGATAGCGGCGACATCATCCAGGGCACGCTGCTGGACGACACGCGCAACTGGAACCCGGGCGACACGCTGCGCACGGCCTTCGGCACATACCGCATCGATACCGAGACGCCCCATGGGCGCGACCTCGGCAGTGCGGGGGTGGAAGGCACGATCACCATCATCAGCTACACGGATTTCTTCGCCGACATCCAGTTCACGCTGGAGACGGGGGCATCGGGCCCCGCGGGCTATGGCGGCTTCGGCAGCGAATGGGACCGCGCCTGGACGGGTACCGCCTGGGCGCCGGTGGGCCAGGGCGGCGCGCTGCAGGCGGACCGGCTGCCGGACCGTGTCTTCAGCTGGCGCTTCACCGCCGACAATGGCGACCAGTATGTGGGCTCCATGGTCGGCCACAGTAGCGCCCTGGCCCAGGGCGACCGGATCGAGACCGATCACGGCCACTACGACATCCTGCAGGAGAACGCCTACAGCGGCCCGGCCAGCGCGCAGGGGCTGGTCTGGGTGTTCCGCTACTACGATTCCTCGCTCGATACCTGGATGACGACCTACCAGAACAGCGTCGCCGCGACGGTGAGCGGCACGCGCGGCCTGGGCAGCGAATACGACTATGCCTGGGACGATGATGAATGGGACGATTTCGGGGTGGGCGGCGTCCACCTGGCCAGCATCGAGCGGAACAACCTGTTCGGCTGGACCTTTACCGCCAATTCGGGGGACCGCTACGCCGGCTGGCTGATCGCGCGCGACGACGCCCATGCGGTGGGCGATACGGTCGCGACCAGCCAGGGCAGCTACCGCATCACCTCCGAAGGGGCGTGGGGAGGCTCCGCCGGGGCGGGCACGATCTACACCACCAGCTATGTCGATGCCGGATCGGGCCGGAGCTTCGAGACCTACTGGTGGGGCACGATCGGCGGGCAGCCCAGCGGGCGCGGGGGCTTCGGCAGCGAATACGACTACATCTGGAACGGCAGCGAATGGGATGATTTCGGCGTCGGTGGCGTCCACCAGGCGAACTTCACCATCAACACGCTGCACGCCTTCACCTTCACCGCCAATGACGGCGACCGCTACACGGGCTGGCTGGTGGAAGACAGCGCGCGCTACGCCGCCGGCGACACCATCGCCACCAGCCAGGGCAGCTACCGCATCACCTGGGAAGGCGATTGGGGCGGCACCCAGGGGCGCGGCGCCATCTGGACCGACAGCTATTTCGATTCGGCATCGGGCCGCAGCTTCGGGACCTACACCTGGACAGTCGGCGGCGGGCGCCCCAGCGGCCAGGGCGGCTTCGGCAGTGAATACGACTACATCTGGAACGGCACCGCCTGGGACGATTTCGGCGTCGGCGGTGTCCACCGGTCGACCTTCACCATCAACACGCTGCACGCCTACACCTTCACCGCCACCAGCGGCGACCGCTACACGGGGTGGCTGGTGGACGACAGCACGCGCTACGCGGTCGGCGACACCATCGCCACCAGCCAGGGCAGCTACCGCATCACCTGGGAAGGCGATTGGGGCGGCAGCCAGGGGGCGGGCAGCATCTGGACCGAGAGCTACTTCGACGCCGGCAGCGGCCGCAGCTTCGCGACCTATTTCTGGGGCACCCTGGGCGCGCAACCCAGCGGGCGCAGCGGCTTCGGCAGCGAATACGACTACATCTGGGATGGCGACGAATGGGATGATTTCGGGGTGGGGGGCATCCACCAGGCCAATGTCACGGTCAACACGCTGTTCGGCTACACCTTCACCGCCACCAGCGGCGACCGCTACACGGGATGGCTGATCCAGGACGACACCCGCTACGCCGTCGGCGACACCATCGCCACCAGCCAGGGCAGCTACCGCATCACCCATGAAGGCCCCTGGGGCGGCACGGCCGGCAAGGACACGATCTGGACCACCAGCTACTTCGATGCCGGCAGCAACCGGACCTTCGAGACCTATTTCTGGAACACGATCGGCGGCCAGCCCAGCGGCCGCGGCGGCTTCGGCAGCGAATACGACTATGTCTGGGACGGCCGCGAATGGGATGATTTCGGCGTCGGCGGCGTCCACCAGGTGAAGGTGGAACGCCCCGTCATGATCAGCTGGATCTTCCGCGCCACCAGCGGCGATGCCTATACCGGGCTGCTGCTGGAGGATGCGGAGACCTACGCCCCGGGCGATACCATCGTCCGCCCCAATGGCACCTACACCATCCAGTCCGAGACCGACACGACCCGCACGGATTACGGCATCGGCACCATCTGGACCGCGGCCTATTACGACGCCGGTTCCGTCACCTGGCTGACCACCCACTACTACGGCTTCTACGATGGCCTGCCGAGCGGCCGCGCCGGCTTCGGCAGCGAATACGACTTCGCCTGGGATGGCGATGAATGGGATGATTTCGGCATCGCCGGCGTCCACCAGGCGGATGTGGAACGATCTTCCGCACCGGAGGTGCTGGGATAGCGCTCCAGGGGTGTTGGCGCCTTGGCCTCAAGCTTGCCCGGCCGCACGCCATGGGCCAGAACGGCGCATCGGATGGGAAGGCCAGGCATGACCAAGGCGCTGCGGATTCTGTGCTTCCTCGGCTTCACCTTCGCCGGGCTGCTGATGCTGGGGGCATCCTTCTGGCGCGCGTTGTTCGGCACGCTGGCGCTGGTGGCGCTGCGGGTCACGCCGGTGCCGGATTCCGTTGTCTATGGCATCGGCGCCATCGTCTTCGGGCTCGGCATCCTCCAGTGGAGCAGCGGGATCGTCATCCCGCGCTGAGGACGGGGCGCAGCCCCGCGAGCAGCCGATCGACCTCCGCCTTCCAGTCGGGCCCGCCGGCGGCGCGCGCCTCGGCGCCGAGCCTCTCCAGCGCGCCGGGTTCCGCCAGGCGCGCCAGGGCATCGGCGAAGGCCGCCGCCGTGACGGCCGCCGCCACCACGCCGCCCTGCCCGTCCCGCACCTGCTCCAGCAGCCCGCCCACCGGCGTCGCCACCACCGGCACGCCCATGGCCAGCGCCTGCGGGGCGATGCCGGATTGGCTGGCCTCCCGATAGGGCAGCACCACCGCATCGGCCTCCGCCAGCAGCGCCGCGATGGAATCCTCCGCCACCCAGCGGCTTTCCACCGTCACGCCGGGCAGGGCGGACAGGCCGGGCGCGCAGGATTCGGCATCCCCCTCGCCCACCACGCGCAGCGTGGCGCCGGGATGCGTGGCGCGGAAGGCGCGGAAGGCATCGCGCAGCAGGTCGAGACCCTTGTAGGCGCGGAGACGACCGAAGAAGAGCAGCCGGAAACCGGCACCCCGCGAACGGGGCAGCACCGCGGCGCCCTGCAGCAGCGCGGGCAGCGCCATGCGCACCAAGGGCAGGCCCGGCGCCACCCGCGCCAGCGTCCCCGCCACGGCGTCGGACAGCGCGACCGCGGCGCGGGCCGCACCCAGTTCGCGCCGCAGCCGCCACCCCCAGGCGAGGGTGGGATCGCCGGGATGGGGCGCGGCATCATGCACCACGGGGACGAAGGGAATGCCCGCCTTCGCCAGGGCCGGCGCCACCAGCGGGGTCCAGGTGTGGGTCATGCCGGAGATCACGAGATCGGCGCCCCGCGCCTGGTCCACCAGGCGCCGCGCCAGGCCCGGCACGCGCAGCAGCCCGGTGGCGAATCCGCCGAGGCCGCGATAGGTCTGCACCATGTCGATCGGCGCGCCCAGGGCGCGGAATCCATCCACCAACTCGCCCTGCGCGGACAAGGACAGGCTCAGGCCGATGCCGGCCCGGCCCGCCAGTTCGCTGGCGAGGCCGAGCGTGAATTGCGCGCCGCCGCCCCGCCGCCCCCAATACCAGAGCAGGATCCGCATGCCCCGCCCTACCACCCCGGCGGACAGGCTGGAAGGGCGGCACGCGACGCGCCGTACCCCCCTCACCTCTGGCTGTATCGCAACCGTGATCACACCATCATGGGTTGCAATCATCGAGTATGTTAACACATCGTTCAGAGTCCATCGGGGAATCTGGACAATCCTGGCGGTCCAGCCGCCACCGGAGACACGATGCTTGATTGCTTGATCCCTGGCGATGCGCAGGCCCTTCCGCTGCACCTGGTGACCCGGGGCGGCCTGGAAGCGCTTCTGCAACGCCTGCCCCCCGGCCAGGCGGCCTTCCTGCGCGCCAGCGGCTTCTCGGCCAAGGCGCAGGAATGGCGTCTGCTGCCCAGCCTGTCGGCTACCGGTGGGTCCGGGATCGATGGCGCGGTGGCGGGGCTCGGCGATGATGCGGCGACCCACGCGGCCTCCCCTTGGGCCTATGGCGGCCTGCCGATGGCGCTGCCGGAAGGGACGGATTGGCGCCTGGAAGGGGAAGCCGAGGCCAGCGCCGCGGTGCTGGGCTGGTGCCTCGGCGCCTATCGCTACACCCGCTTCAAGGCGCCCGCCCGGCAGCCGGCGCGGCTGGTGACGCCGCCGGGGACGGAGACGGCGATCGCGGAGGCCCGGGCCATCTGCCGGGGCCGGGACCTGATCAACACCCCCGCCGGGCATCTGGGGCCGGAGGAGCTGGCCGCCGCGGTCGGCACCCTGGCCGCGGCCCATGGCGCGACGTTCCAGGTGATCGACGGCGCGGCGCTGGAAGCCGGGTTCCCCGCTATCGCCGCCGTCGGCCAGGGCAGCCCGCGCGCGCCGCGCGTCGCCGTGCTGCGCTGGCAGGGGCCGGGCGCCGCGGCGGATGCGCCGCTGGTCACGCTGTGCGGCAAGGGCGTGTGCTTCGACACGGGCGGGCTGGACCTGAAGCCCGCCGCCGCGATGCTGCGCATGAAGAAGGACATGGGCGGCGCCGCCACCATGATCGCGCTCGCGGAGATGCTGATGGCGTCCGGCGCGCCGATCCGGCTGCTGCTGCTGGTGGGCGCGGTGGAGAATTCGGTCTCCGGCACCGCCTTCCGGCCGATGGATGTCATCGCGACTCGGAAGGGGCTGACGGTCGAGATCGGCAACACCGATGCGGAAGGGCGGCTGGTGCTGGCCGACCTCCTGGCTTTCGCGGCGGAACAGGCGCCGGCCCTGATTCTGGACGCGGCAACCCTGACGGGAGCAGCGCGCGTCGCACTCGGCCCTGATTTGCCGGCATTGTTCTCCGACGACGCGCAGGTGGCGAATACCATTCTTCGTTTCGGCTTGGACGTGCATGATCCTTTGTGGCAGCTGCCATTACATAGAAGTTACGTTTCTTGGCTGGACAGCAACGTCGCTGATCTCAACAACGTGGCAACGAAGCCGATGGCGGGCGCGGTGGTCGCCGCCCTGTTCCTCCGTCGCTTCGTGCCGGACGAGCTGCCATGGGCCCACATCGATCTCTACGCCTGGAACGACCACACCCGCCCCGGCCGCCCTGAAGGCGGCGAAATCCAGACCGCGCGCGCGCTCAGCCGTGCGGTGACCGCGCTTCTTCTTCACCGCGACAACCCTTGACGGTAACGAAATCGAGATGAAACGGGAACTTTCTGCCTCAAAACGCTCTCAGAAGAGCATACAGCGGCAGCACCTTTCACAGAGCGATTCATCGGAAGGGCGCGCCAAGGGCCGCCAGAGCGCCGCGTCCAAGGCGGCGCCAGGCAGCCGGAAGCGCGCCGAGGAAGGATTTGAGACCATGGCAACGCAATCATCGCCCGACCAGCTTGTCGGGATTCTCCGCGACACCGTCGTCGCCCTCGTTCGTCGTGATGGACCAGACCTGTCCGCCCGACAGCTTGGCGTGTTCCTGACGGTCTACCTGACCGACGGCCCCCACACCGTCCGTGGCCTGGCGGCCGAACTGAACGTGTCCAAACCTGCCATCACGCGGGCGCTGGACCGGCTGGGCGAACTCGACCTCGCCCGCCGCAAGGTGGACCCGATGGACCGGCGCAGCGTGCTGGTGCAGCGCACGCTGAAGGGCGCTTCCTTCCTGCGCGACATGCGCAGCATCATGGCGCAGGCCGAGCAGACGGCGCGTGAAAGCGCCCCGGCGGGCGAAGCGCCGGCCGAGGCGCGTCGCGCCGGCTGATCCCGCGTGCCGCCCCCGGTGGGGGCGGCTCCCGGCCTTCCCGTGCCCGGCCTTTCCGTGCCGGCCTTACCCGGTCAGTAGCCCGCGGAGAAATCCACCAGGTTCATCAGCGGCTCCCCGGCCCTCGCGCGGCGGAGATTCTCCACCACCTGGGGTGCGGCACTTTCGGGGATGGTGATGCTCGCGGCATGCGGCGTCATCACCACCTTCGGATGCGACCAGTAGGCGTGGTCCACCGGCAGCGGTTCCGGCTGGAAGACATCGAGCGCCGCGGCCGCCACCTGGCCGCTATCCAGCGCCGCCAACAGGTCCGCATCCACCACATGCCCGCCGCGGGCCCCGTTGATGACGAAGGCGCCCTTCGGCAGCAGGGACAGCAGCCGCGCATCGACGATGCCGCGCGTCTCCGGCGTCAGCGGCAGCAGGCAGATCAGGATGTTCGCCCGCGCCGCCATGGCGGCCAGGCCATCCGCGCCGTGGTAGGTCTCCACGCCCTCCACCGCCTTCGGCCGACGGGTCCAGCCCATGACCGGAAAGCCGAGGCGCGTGAGCAGCCCGGCGGCATGGCTGCCGAGTTCACCCAGGCCGAGGATGCCGATGCGGGTTTCCGCCGTGACCGGGGCGGGCAGCTCCTCCCACCGCTTCGCGGCCTGCAGCGCGCGATAGTCCAGATCCTGCCGGTGGAAGCGCAGCACGTTCAGCAGCACCCATTCGCCCATCTGCGTGGTCAGCATGCGATCCACCAAGCGCGCCACGGGAATGCCCGGCGGCGGTCCCGGCGGGCGCAGCAGGTGGTCCACGCCGGCGCCCATGGAGACGATGAGCTTCAGGTTCGGGTAGCGGCGCAGCTCCGCCATGTCATGCGCCGTCCACACCACCGCGGCCTCGATCTCCGCCGGGTCGCCGGCATCGGGGAACAGGCGGATGGTCAGGGTCGGGTCCACGGCCAGCAGCGCGCGGCGCCACCAATCCATCGTCGCGGCCTTGGTGGAGAGCAGCACGGCCATCACGCGGTTTCCCTGGTCAGCAGGCGCACGAAGGTGCGCCAGTCATCCCGCCTGGTGGCGGCGAATTTCCGGCCATCCGGCAGTTCGGCATAGAGGCTGAGGACGCCCTTGGCCCAGAGCGCGTCGAAGTTCTGCTCCGACAGGATGGCGAGCGCGGTGGTGCGTTCGAAGACGCCGTCGCGGATGCGCGGCTGTATCTTGAAGAGCCACCAGTAGCAGCCGACGGCCAGGATCGCGGCGCCGAGATACCAATGCACCAGCGACGTGCCGGCGAAGGACCCCGTCAGGATCGCGGCGGCGGGCCAGATATTCTCCCCGTAGAAATAGACGGGGCTGCCCGGCGAATTCATCTTGCGGATATGGACGCCGAGCTTGACCGCCTGGCTGTCCAGCAATGCGCGCAGCAGGATCAGCGGCGGACGCGGATCGGCATCCTCCCCCTGCGTCTCCGCCGGATCTTCGGCTTCACTCATGTGCGGACGTGGCCCTCTCCCCCGGCGGCACTCAGGTCGAAGGCCGCCGCCATCAGGGCGCGCGTGTAGGCTTCCCGCGGGGCGCCGACAACCGCCTCGGCCTCCCCTTCCTCCACGACCTTCCCATCCTTCAGCACCACGATGCGGTGCGCGAGCGCCCGCACCACGCGGAGGTCATGGGAGATGAAGAGGTAGGCGAGGCGGTGGCGCGCCTGCAGGTCCCGCAGCAACTCCACCACCTGCGCCTGGACGGAGACATCGAGCGCGCTGGTCGGCTCATCCAGCACCACCAGGCGGGGCTTGAGGACCAGGGCGCGGGCGATGGCGATGCGCTGGCGCTGGCCGCCGCTGAATTCATGCGGGTAGCGTTCGATCATGGAGGGGTCGAGGTTCACCTCCCTCAACGCCTCCGCCACCCGCGCCGCCTGGTCCATGGCGGAGAGGGTTTCGTGCACGCGCAGCCCCTCACCCACGATCTCCCCCACCGTCATGCGCGGCGACAGGCTGCCATAGGGGTCCTGGAAGACGATCTGCATCCGCCGGCGGAGCGGCCGCAGCGCGGCGCGGTCGAGGCCCTGGATGTCCTTGCCCTCGAACCTGATCGGCCCCTCGGAGGTCTCCAGGCGCAGCATGGCCAGGCCGAGCGTGGTCTTGCCGCTGCCGGATTCGCCGACCAGGCCCAGCGTCTCCCCCTCCCGGATCGAGACGGAGACGCCGTCCACGGCCTTCACCGTGGCGACGGTGCGCCGCAGGATGCCGCGCTTGATGGGGAAATGGACCTTGATGCCGTCGCCGCGGAGGATTTCCGGTGCAGCCGGCTCCACCGGTGCGGGGCGGCCGCGGGGTTCCGTCGCCAGCAGCATCTTCGTGTAGTCATGCTTCGGATGGTCGAAGACCTCCGCGACCGGCCCGGCCTCCACCGCGCGTCCGTGGCGCATGACCACGACACGGTCGGCGTTGCGGCGGACAATCTGCAGGTCGTGCGTGATGAGCAGCAGGGCCATGGACAGGCGCTGCTTGAGGTCCCGCAGCAATTCCAGGATCTGCGCCTGGATGGTCACGTCCAGCGCCGTCGTCGGTTCATCCGCGATCAGCAGCGCCGGGTCGTTCGCGAGCGCCGCCGCGATCATCACGCGCTGGCGCTGGCCGCCGGAGAGCTGGTGCGGGAAGGCGCCCAGCCGGTCCGCCGCCTTGGGGAAGCCGGCGCGGGTCAGCAATTCGATCACCCGCTGGTCCAGCGCCGTGCCGGATAGCGGGCGGTGCAGGGTCACGGCCTCCGCCACCTGGCGGCCCACGCTGTGCAGCGGGTTGAGCGAGGTCATGGGTTCCTGGAACACCATGCCGGCGACGCCGCCACGCAGGTGGCGCAGCGCCTCGCCCTCCGCCGACAGCACATCGACGCCATCCATGGTGATGCGGCCGGCGGGGTTGCTGCCGCCAGGGCCGAGGAGCCGCAGGCAGGACAGCGCCGTCACCGACTTGCCGCTGCCGGATTCGCCGACCAGCGCCACCGTCTCCCCCCGATGGACCTGGAAGGACACGCCCTCCACCACCGGCTTGCCGCGGAAGGCGACGGAAAGGTCCTGGACGTCGAGGATGGGTCCGGTCATCGACCGCCTCCCGGTAACTTCCTGGGATCGAAGGCGTCGCGCACGGCCTCTCCCACGAAGATCAGCAGGGTCAGCACGCCGCCGAGGACGAAGAAGGCGGTGATGCCGAGCCAGGGGGCCTGGAGGTTGTTCTTGCCCTGCGACACCAACTCCCCGAGCGAGGCACTGCCAGGCGGCAGGCCGAAGCCGAGGAAATCGAGGCTCGCCAGCACCGTCACCGACCCGGACAGGATGAACGGAAGAAAGGTCAGGGTCGCGACCATGGCGTTGGGCAGGATGTGGCGGACCATCAGCGACGTGTCGGAGACACCCATCGCCCGCGCGGCGCGTACATAGTCCAGGTTCCGGCCACGCAGGAATTCCGCCCGCACCACGCCGGTCAGCCCCATCCAGCTGAACAGCAGCAGAAAGACCAGCAGGGTCCAGAAGCTCGGCTCGATCACGCTGGCCAGGATGATGAGCAGATACAGCTGCGGCATCCCCGACCAGACCTCGATGAATCGCTGGAAGCCGAGATCGACCCAGCCGCCGTAATACCCCTGCACCGCCCCCGCCGCGATGCCGATGACGGAGCTCACCAGCGTCAGCGCGAAGCCGAACAGCACCGAAATGCGGAAGCCGTAGATCACGCGGGCCATCACGTCCCGGCCCTGGTCATCGGTGCCCAGCCAGTTGCGCGCGGAAGGCGGCGCCGGGGACGGCCGGCCGAGATCCCTCACCACCGTGTCGTGCCGATAGGGGATGGGCGGCCAGACGGCCCAGCCGCCACGATCGGCGAATTCCTTCCGCAACTCCGGGTCATGCCAGTCCATCGTCACCGGCAGGCCATCCGGCAGGACGTCTTCCTCCGCATAGCCGATCGCGACCGGGAACAACCACTTGCCGTCGACATGCGCGACCAGGGGACGGTCATTCGCGATGAACTCGGCAAAGAGGGTCAGGAAGAACAGCAGGAGAAAGACCCAGAGCGACCAGAAGCCGCGCCGGTTCGCGCGGAAATTGGCAAGGCGGCGGCGTGTGATGGGGGTCATGCGCGTGTGGCCCTCTCCAGGGGGCTTTGCCCCCTGGACCCCCACCAGGAGGCAGCGGCCTCCTGGACCACAGGCAATATATGCCGGAAGGGAGGGGGGCCGAAGTGCCCCCCTCCTTCCCGGCATATAAAGGCCCGGCGGGGTCCGGGGGGGGCCACGCCCCCCGGCGGGGGCCCGGGGGCAGCGCCCCCGGAAAGGCTACCCACGCACACCGCCATCACCGCCGTGCCTCGAAGTCGATGCGGGGGTCGATGATGGTGTACATGACGTCGCCGACGATCTGCATGAGCAGTCCGAGCAGGGTGAAGATGTAGAGCGTGGCGAACATGATGGGGTAGTCGCGGCGGATCGCGGCCTCGAAGCCCAGCAGGCCGAGTCCATCCAGCGAGAAGACGATCTCCACCAGCAGCGCGCCCGTGAAGAGGATACCGATGAAGGCTGCGGGGAAGCCCGCGATGATCAGCAGCATCGCGTTGCGGAAGACGTGGCCATAGAGGACGCGGTTCTCGTTGTTGCCCTTGGCCCGCGCCGTGACGACGTATTGCTTGCCGATCTCATCGAGGAAGCAGTTCTTCGTGAGCATGACGAGGCCCGCGAAGCCGCCGATGACGAGCGCCAAAGTCGGCAGCGCCATGTGCCAGGCATAGTCCAGCGACCGCTGCCAGAAGGGCCAGGTTTCGGAGCCGGAGGTGGCCAGCCCCCGCAGCGGGAACCACTGCAGAAACGACCCGCCGGCGAAGAAGACGACGAGCATGATGGCAAACAGGAAGCCCGGGATGGCGTAGCCCACCAGCACGACGCCGGAGGTCCAGAGGTCGAAGCGCGACCCGTCCCTGACCGCCTTGCGGATGCCGAGGGGAATGGAGACCAGGTAGATGATCAGCGTGGACCAGAGGCCGAGGCTGATGGAGACGGGCATCTTCTCGATGATGAGGTCCACCACCGGCCGGTCGCGGAACAGGCTGCGGCCGAAATCGAAGGTCAGGTAGCCCAGCATCATCTCCTGGAAGCGGACATGGGCGGGCTTGTCGAAGCCGAACATCTTCTCGATGTCCCGCACGATGGCGGGGTCCAGCCCCCGGGCGCCGCGGTAGTTGCCGACAGGCCCGCCGGCGCTTTCGCCAGAGCCCATGGAGGGTCCGGCGCTGCCGGGCTGGCGCGTCTCGCCGCCCCCTTCCCCGGTCAGGCGGCCCAGCACCTGGCCTTCACCGCGCAGTTCCGCGAGCATCTGCTCCACGGGGCCGCCGGGGGCGAATTGCACGACGGCGAAGTTGATGACGATGATCCCGAACAGCGTCGGGATCACCAGCAGCAGCCGGCGAAGGATGTAGGCGGCCATCGGGGGTTCTGGTGCTACAGGGCGCGACGCGCGTCGGGCAGCGCGCGTTCCCGCTCCGCATCCACCCACCACCAATCCAGGGAGAGGTTGTAGCGGGGGTTGCGTTCCGGCCGCACCAGCTTGTCCCAGAAGGCGATGCGGAAGGTGCGGCTGTGCCAGTGCGGCACGACGTAGTTGTGGGCCAGCAGCACGCGGTCCAGCGCCCTGGTGCGGGCCACCAGTTCATCCCGGTCCGGCGCCGTGACGACCAGGTTGACCAGTTCGTCGATCGCGGGGTCGCAGATGCCGGCGACGTTCTGGCTGCCGGGCTCGCGTGCCTTCTCGCAGGTGAAGTAGTCCCGCTGCTCATTGCCCGGTGACAGCGACTGGCCGATGCTGTCGATGGTCATGTCGTAGTCGAATTCGTCCATGCGCTTCTGGTACTGCGCGGGATCGACGGTGCGGACGCGCACCGCCATGCCGAGCCGTTCCAGCCATTGTACATAGGGCAGGGCCACGCGTTCGAAGGTGGCGCCCTGGAGCAGGATCTCGAACTCGAAGCGCTGCCCCTGCGCATTCACCAGGCGCCGGTCGCGCACCTGCCAGCCGGCGGATTGCAGCAGCGTGAGGGCGCGGCGCAGGCCATCGCGGTTGTTGCCGGACCCGTCGGTGACGGGCAGGCGGTATTCGCTGGTGAAGACCTCCGCCGGCACACGGCCACGGAAGCCTTCCAGGATCGCCAGTTCCCGCCCCTGCGGCAGGGCGGAGGAGGCGAGCTCGGAGTTGGAGAAGTAGGAGTTGGTCCGCGCATAGGCGCCGAAGAACACATTGGCGTTGAGCCATTCGAAGTCGAAGACTTCCACCAGCGCGCGGCGGACCCGGGCATCCTGGAAGATCGGCCGGCGCAGGTTCATCGCCCAGGCCTGCATGCCGGTCGGCAGTTCGTGGCGGATCTCGTCGAGCTTCACCAGGCCGCGGCGGCGGGCGGGGAAGTCGTAGGCGGTCGCCCAGTCGCGGGCGACATTCTCCGTGCGGAAATCGATCTGCCCGGCCTTGAAGGCCTCAAGCGAGACGGTGTTGTCCCGGAAATACTCGAAGCGGCGGACGTCGAAATTGTGCTGGCCGCGCATGGAGGGAATGTCCCTCGCCCACCAATCGGCGACGCGGCGATAGACGATGCTGCGCCCGGCCTCGAAACGCTCGATCCGGTAGGGGCCGGAGCCCAGCGGCGGGTCCAGCAGCGGGCGGGCGAAGTCCCGCCCCTGCCACCAATGCTGCGGCAGCACCACCATCTGGCCGAGGATGAGGGCCAGTTCGCGGTTCTGATCGTCCTTGAAGCGGAAGGTGACGCGGCGCTCGGACTCGGCCACCACCTCCGTCACATCGGCATAGTAGGCGCGGAAGCCCGGGCGGCCGTGCTGGCGCAGCGTGTTGAAGGTCCAGACCACATCGGCGGCGGTGACGGGGCGGCCATCATGCCAGCGAGCGGCCGGGTTAAGGTCGAAGCTGACGCCCTTCCGGTCCGCCGGCAGTTCCACCCATTGCGCGAGGTAGGGGTATTCGGTGCTGGCCTCGTCCGCGCTTTCCTTGAGCAGCGTGTCGTAGAGCAGGTTGAGGCCCACGGCCGCCGTGCCGCGGATGACGAAGCCATTGAAGCTGTCGAAGCTGCCGAGCGCGGTGAGCGCGATCTCGCCCCCCTTGGGCGCGCTCGGGTTCACCCAGGGAAAATGGGTGAAGTCGGCCGGCAGCGCAGGCTCTCCCAGCAGGGACAGCGCATGGGTGCGCACGGCCTGGCCCGGGGCGGTGCTGCCGCCGGCGGGGGTGGCGGCATGCGAAAGCCCGGGCGCAAGGCCCAGGGCGGCGGAGAAGGACATCAGGTCGCGGCGGCGCATGCCCACAGTTTGGGGGTTCGCCCTGTTCGCCGCAACGTCCGCCTGCGGCGGAAGCCGCGCGGCCGGCCTCAGCCGGCCAGAAGGCAGGAGATTTCCGGCAGCAGGGCAGGGTCACCAACGGCCAGGACGGTGCCGTCGCTGTCCAGGCGCAGCGGCCGGCCGGCCCAATCCGTGCAGCGTCCCCCGGCGCCTTCGATGACGGGCACCAGCGCGGCCCAGTCCCAGGGCTTCATGGTGGCATCCACCACCGCATCCACCAGGCCGAGCGCGAGCAGGCCATAGGCGTAGCAATCGCCGCCCCAGGTCGTGCGGCGCGCCGCCGCCTTGGCCGCGGCGAAGCGGGGGGCAGTTTCGGCATCGAACATGTCTGGCGATGTGCAGGAAAGCTCGGCCTCCGCCAGGGTGGCGCAGGGCCGGCAGCGCGGCGTGCCGCCGAAATCGGAGCGGAATTCGGTCGCCTGGCCGCTGATGCCGATCCAGCGTTCGCGCGTGGCGGGCTGGTCGATCAGGCCGAGCACGGGAACGCCCTTGTGGAGCAGCCCGATCAGCGTGCCGAACAGGGGACGCCCGGTGACGAAGGCGCGGGTGCCATCGATGGGGTCCAGCACCCAGACCCAATCGGCGCCCGGGTTGGTTTCCCCGTATTCCTCCCCGATCACGCCGTGATCGGGGTGGCGCTGGGCGATGAGGGCCCGGATGGTGCGTTCGGCGGCCTTGTCGGCCTCCGTCACCGGGCTGGCATCGCCCTTCGCTTCCACCAGGAGCTGGGACCGGAAGAGCGGGCGGATGACGGCGCCTGCCGCATCCGCCGCCGCTTCAGCGGTTTCCCGGAACGATCCCGGTATCAGCGTGGGCGGTATCAGGGCAGCGGCACCGGGTTGGGCGACAGGGTGCGCAGGAAGGCGATCAGGTCCGCGCGCTGCGCCGGGTTGCTGACGCCGGCGAAAGCCATGCGCGTGCCGGGCATGGCGGCGGAGGGGCGGGCGATGAAGGCGTTCAGGGCCTCGAAATCCCAGGGCTTGTCGGCCAGGGCGCGGTTCGCGGCGGAGTAGTTGAAGCCCGCGACCTGCGCATGGCCCTTGCCGACGATGCCGTAGAGGTTGGGGCCCACGCCGTTCGGGCCGCCCTGCACGAAATTGTGGCAGGAGGCGCAGAGGCGGCTGGCGAGCGCGCGGCCGGCATCGGCATTGGCGGCGGCCAGCAGCGGGCTGATCGGCTCCAGCGTCGGCGCGGCGGGCGCGGCCGTGGCGGCCGGCTGCGCAGCGGCCGGAGTGGCCAGCGCGCTGGTCTCCAGCTTGCGCGGATGCACGACCAGGTCGCCGATCAGGCCGGTGACCATGAAGGCGATGCCGGCCGTCAGCACGGCGGCGGCGACCTTGTTGACTTCCAGACTCATCCTGGAATGGACCCTTCCGAAGCGCTTCGCCAACCATGGCGCGCGGCCGCGGGGCGGCGCTGCGACAGGGCATGGACGATGCAATGCCTGATAACCGTTAAAACTGTGCGACGAGGCCGGGCTTGCACCCTGCCCGGCCTGCCGTAAAACCCGCCGGAACATATAGGCCGCCGCCGGCAACGACAACCCGGCTGGCACGCCCAAGGCAGGACAACGCCCCCGCATGCCCAACAATTCCACCGGTATCATTGCCTTCCAGGGCCTGCCCGGCGCCTATTCGGATCTGTCCTGCCGCAAGGCCTATCCCGGCTGGGCCACCCTGCCCTGCCCGTCCTTCGAAGCGGCGATGGATGCGGTGCGGGACGGCCGCGCGGGGCTGGCCATGCTGCCCTGCGAGAATTCGCTGGCGGGCCGGGTGCCCGACATCCACCGCCTGCTGCCCGACAGCGGCCTGCATGTGGTCGGTGAGCATTTCGAGCGCGTGGAGCATTGTCTTCTTGCCCCCCGCGGAGCCTCGATCGCCACGCTCAAGCGCGCGCACAGCCATCCGGTGGCGCTCGGCCAGGTGCTGAAGCTGATCAAGGAGCTGTCGCTGCAGCCGGTGATCGAGGCCGATACCGCCGGCGCGGCGGAGCTGATCGCCCAGCGCGGCGGCATCGAGGACGCGGCCATCGCCAGCGAGCTGGCGGCGGAGATCTACGGCCTCGAGATCCTGCGGAAGAATGTGGAGGACGCGGCGCACAACACGACGCGCTTCTACGTCTGCCGCACCACCCCCCTGGAAGGGCCGTTCGAGGCCGGGGACTGGGTGACGAGCTTCGTCTTCCGCGTCCGCAACATCCCCGCGGCACTCTACAAGGCGCTCGGCGGCTTCGCGACGAATGGCGTGAACATGACCAAGCTGGAGAGCTACATGGTCGGCGGCGCCTTCACGGCGACGCAGTTCCTGGCCGATGTCGATGGCCGGCCGGACGATCCCGCCTTGGCGCGGGCGCTGGAGGAGCTGGCCTTCTTCTCGGCCGATGTGCGCATCCTCGGCACCTACCGCGCCCATCCCTACCGGCTGGCGCAGCGCGAGGGGAACTGAGGGGGACTCAGCCCGGCTCCCGCGCCAGCGTCAGCACCAGGCCGGGCTGGGTGGCGAGGATGGCGGCGGGGTCCACCGTCGCCAGCGCCTCGCTCACCACGCATTCCGCGAACAACTGGCGCAGCCACCAGCCCAGGGCGGCGGGGGTGGCGCTGCCGCCGAGGCCGGCCTCGGTCATCACCACGACCCGCCAGGGCAGCGGCGCGCCGGGGCTGGCCCAGGCCTCCAGCCCCGGCAAAGGCGGCCCCATGGGGCGGGGCGGCGGCTGGTCGTAGAAGATGTCGGCGGTCAGCGCCGGCTCCGTCTCCCGCATCGCGACACCCATGAAGGCGGGGCCCGCCGCCTGGGCGGAACCCTCCTCGACCTCCCGCCGCGGCAGGGCGGCCAGGTCGGCGCGGGCGAGGATGGCGGCGGCGCGGGCGATCTGGTCCGCGGCCTCCGGCCGCAGCGCGCGCAGCATGGCCAGCAGCGTCTCCACCAGCGCCAGACTGCCCTCGATCGCCAGGCTCTCCCCATCCTGCCGCCAGAGGGGCGCCGGATTGGGCAGCCGGGCGAAGGCCTGGCGCAACGGCACCCAGCCGGCGGCCAGGGCGGGCTCCGCCGCGGCCGCCCGTTCCAGCGCCGTCAGGGCGGGATCGGCCTGCGCGGCCAGCACGCCCTGACGGCGCGGCAGCACAAGGTGAAGCGTGGCGACGGGGCCGGCAGCGAGGCCGTGGGCGATGCGGAGCAGGGCGCCGAGGGGCGCGGGCAAGGCGGCGGCGCCGGGTGCGGAGGGTGACGCGGGCGCGGCCGGTGGTGGCGCGGGGGCTGCCGGCGGCGGCGGTGGCGTGGGGACTGCCGGCGACGGCGGTACGGCTGGCGCGGGGGCTGCCGGTAGTGGCGGCGGCGCGGGCGGTGCGGGGACCGCCGGTGGTGGCGGCGGTGCGGGTAGCGGCGCGGGCGGGGTTGCGGCGCCCTCGGCCTCGGCTTCCAGCGCATCGCGCATCCGGCGCGTCATGGCCAGGGTGGTGGCGACGGGGCGGCCGGGCAGCACGGCGCGCACGCGCACCCTTCCCTCAAGGAAATCGCGCGCCGTCAGCGGCGTGGGGGAGCGCAGGCGGAAGCCGGGGTTGCCGTCATCGCGCTGGATGTCGGCGGTGCCTTCCGCCAGCACCTCCACCCCCCGCATCAGGCGGATGGTGGGGCGCACCGCGGGGTCCTGCGGATCGGCGGCCCAGCCCACCACCAGGCAGCCATCCCGCAGCGCATCCAGGAAGCCGGCCAGGCCGCGGGATGGCGGGGATGGGGGGGTGGCGCCGGACACGGATCAGAGGCCGGAGCGGCGAACCGGCTCCACGCCGCCGCCGCGCACGATGCCGCGCCGCGTCAGGCAATCCGCATAGGCGCGGTTGACGACCGCCTCCCGCTCCCGCTCCACGCGGTCGAGGTTGTTGGGGTTCTGCAGGTTCATGCGGCTGAACATGGCCTGCGCGCCCGGGGACCGCTCGGCCTCCGCCCGGCATTCGGCCATGGCCGGCGTCTCCGCCGGGCGCGGGGCCGCAGCGCCGCCGCAGGCCGCAAGGAACAGCAGGGAAAGCGTGGCGAAATGGGGCTTCATGGGCCGTGCTCCAGCCAATCCTCGATCAGGCGCCGCGCGATGGAATCGATTCGCGGCAGGGAGAAGCCGTGCGCGGCGGCGTCGCGCATCTCCTCCCGCGTGAACCAGCGCGCGTCCTGCAGTTCATCGGGGTCGATGGTGATCGCATCCGACAGCCCCTCCGCATGGAAGCCCAGCATGATGGAGGCCGGGAAGGGCCAGGGCTGGGAGGAGTGGTAGCGGACATCGCCGACATCGACGCCGGTTTCCTCCTTCACCTCCCGCCGCACCGCTTCCTCCAGGCTCTCGCCGGGTTCCACGAAGCCGGCGAGGGTCGAGTACATCTTCGAGTTCGGGAAGCGGTGGGAATGGCCGAGCAATGCCTTCCCGTCGCGCACCACCAGCATGATCACGGCGGGGTCGGTGCGGGGGAAGTGCTGGGCGTTGCAGGCGGTGCAGACCATGACGTTGCCGGCGCTGCGCGGCGCGCATTCGGCGCCGCAGACGCCGCAGAAGCGATGGCGCGTGCGCCAATGCATCAGGCCGCGGGCATGGGCCAGCACCGATGCCTCCCCGGCCGGCAGCAGCCCCGCGACCTGGCGGAGGTCGGTGAAGCTGCCCATGCCGTCCGGCAGCAGCGGCAGCGGGTCCTCGGCGCCGGAGCAATCGACGGTGAAGACGGGGCGGCCTTCCCAGAAGCCGAGGAAGGCCCAGGGGCCGCCGGCCATGCGCACGGCTTCCGCGGCGGCGCCGGTCAGCAGCACGGCTTCGGGCGTCCCGGCCTCCACGCCCTTCATCAGGCTGCGACTGCGCCAGACGGGGGTGAAGAGGGTCTCGGGATCGGCGAGGGCCTGGGCGATCCAGTCCGCATCGTCGCGCCGGTGACCGGCGCGATCGAGGGGGCTGCCCGTATAGGCATTGGGACGGCTGGCGGGGACGGAGAGCATCGGCCGGACCCTGCCACGCGACCCGCGGCGGGTCCAGGGCGGGTGATCATGGCGGGGGGTATCGCCGCTAGCGGCGTGGGGGGGTGTTGCCGCGGCGGCTCCGACCCCCGATATTGGGGGCGGAAGGTCGGCGACGGACGTGCTCCTCGCCAACCCGGTCAGGTCCGGAAGGAAGCAGCCGTAACGAGTTCTCGCGCGGGTCGGCCGCCGATCTTCCACCTGACCCTGGCCCCGCCCCTTCTGGGCAATTTGCTCCGGGCCCACGCTAACCCGGACGAACCGCATGGCCAGCGATATCTTCGGCAACCCGCTACCGCCTGACGAGGAGGAGGGGCTGCCGCCCCCGCCGCAGGAAGGCCCGGGGCTGTTCGGGGCCCCCGATCCGCCGGAAGCCGCCGCGCCGCCCCCTGCCCCCGTTCCTGCCGCCCCGGTCGCGGCTTCCGGCACGCCCTATCGCGTCCTGGCCCGCAAATACCGCCCGCAGAATTTCGCGGACCTCATCGGGCAGGAAGCACTGGTCAAAACGCTGCGCAATGCCTTCGCGCAGGGGCGGGTGCACCA
This sequence comes from Falsiroseomonas sp., assembly GCF_051859025.1. Classification (GTDB taxonomy): domain Bacteria; phylum Pseudomonadota; class Alphaproteobacteria; order Acetobacterales; family Acetobacteraceae; genus Falsiroseomonas. Next base: position 112,358 of record NZ_JBHYGL010000007.1, read on the forward strand.
CGCCTTCATGCTCACGGGCGTCCGCGGCGTGGGCAAGACGACCACCGCCCGCATCATCGCCCGCGCGTTGAACTGCATCGGCCCCGACGGCAAGGGCGGGCCGACGCCGGAGCCCTGTGGCGTCTGCGCGGAATGCCGCGCCATCCTGGCGGACCGGCACCCCGACGTGCAGGAACTGGACGCCGCCAGCAACAACGGCATCGACGATGTGCGGGAGCTGCGCGAACGCCTGCGCTTCCGCCCCGCCCAGGGCCGCTTCAAGGTCATCATCCTGGACGAGGTCCACATGATGTCCACGGCCGCCTTCAACGCCCTGCTGAAGACGCTGGAGGAACCGCCGCCGGACGTGAAGTTCATGCTGGCGACGACGGAATTGCGGAAGGTGCCGACCACCATCCTCTCCCGCTGCCAGACCTTCCATTTGCGCCGCGTGCCGCAGGACCAGCTGCTGGCGCATTTCGAGCGCATCTGCGCGGCCGAGGACGTGCCGGCGGAGGGCGAGGCGCTGGCGATGGTCGCGCGCGCGGCCGATGGATCGGTGCGCGATGGCCTGTCGATCCTCGACCAGGCGATCGCCATGGCGGGCGGCGGCGGCGTGACGGCAGAGGCCGTGGTGGACATGCTGGGGCTGGCGGAGCGCGGGCTCGCCGTCTCGCTCATGGAAGCGCTGATGGCGGGGGATGCGGCGACCGCGCTCGGGCTTTCGGAGCAGGCGCATGCGCGGGGCACGGACCCCGGCGTGGTGCTGTCCGACCTGCTGGAACTGACGCATCTGCTGAGCCGGATGAAATCCGTGCCCGCGCTCCGCAAGGACCCGGCGCTGCCGGAGGCGGAGCGCGTGCGGGGCGCGCAGCTCGCCGATCGCCTTTCCATCCCCGTGCTGGCGCGCTGCTGGCAGATGCTGCTGAAGGGGTTGCAGGAGGTCGCGCAGGATGGCGTGGACCGGCGCGCGGCGGCGGAGATGGTGCTGATCCGCATCGCCCATGTGGCGGAACTGCCGACGCCGGGCGACCTGGTGCGGCGGCTGACGGAACAGGGCGTCTCGGCACCGGCCGGGCCCGCCGCGCCCCCGCCTGGCGGCGGCGGGCTGCGGGCGATTGCCGGCGGGGGGATGGGCGGCGCGGCGGTGGCCGTGGCCCAGGTGGCGGCGCCCGTGGAAGCGGTGGCAGCCGCGCCGGCGGTGCCGGTGGTGGCGAACTACCGCGACATCGCGGCGCTGGCGCATGGGCGGAAGCCGATGCTGCACGCGCACCTCGTCCACAGCGTCCATCCCGTGAAGGTCACGCCCACCGCGCCGGCGGGGGGACGCATCGAGCTCCGCACCAAGCCGGACGCGCCACGCGACCTGGCGCAGCAGATCACCGCGCTGCTGATGGAGACGACGGGCGCGCGCTGGACCGTGGCACTGTCCAATGCGGAAGGGGAGCCGACGCTGGCCGAGCAGGGGCGCGTCGCGGAATCGGACCGCCGCGCCCTGGCACGCACCCACCCGCTGGTGCAGGCGGTGCTGGACGCCTTCCCGGGCGCCACGATCGAGGCGGTTCGTGATGCCAGCCTCGACAATTACGGGTTGCCACCGCCCTCGGCCTTCGACGACACCGATCCTGGACGCGACTTCGCGCCGCCGGATGCGGAGCCGGCGGGGCTTGATGACGACATCTCACCGGAGGATTGAGCGACGCCATGAAGAACCTCGGCAACATGCTGAAGCAGGCGCAGCAGATGCAGACGCGCATGCAGGAGATGCAGGCGAAGCTGGAGGCCTCCGAGATGGAGGGTGCCTCCGGCGGCGGCATGGTGAAGGTGCGGCTGTCCGGCAAGGGCGACCTGCGCCGGCTGACCATCGATCCCTCCCTGATGGATGACCGGGAGGTGCTGGAGGATCTGATCGTCGCCGCCCATGCCGACGCCAAGCAGAAAGTGGAGGCGATGATGGCGGAGGAGATGCAGAAGGCGACGGCGGGGATGAACATCCCGGGCGGCCTCGGCGGGCTGAAGCTGCCATTCTGAGCATCGCCGGATAGGGCGTAGCAGGGCGCGCGCTTGTCCTTACCGAATGATCCGATCGAGCGGCTGATCGCGCTGCTCGCGCGCACCCCTGGCCTTGGCCGGCGGAGCGCGCGGCGGGCGGTGCTGCGCATGCTGATGAAGCCGGAGGAGACGATGCTGCCGTTGGCGGAAGCGCTGACAGCGGCGGCCGAGGCCGTGCGACCCTGCCAGGCCTGCGGCAACCTCGACGCGCAATCGCCCTGCGGCATCTGCACGGACCCGCGGCGGGACCGGCACCTGGTCTGCGTGGTGGAAGGCGTCGCCGATCTCTGGGCGCTGGAACGCGCCCATGCGCATCACGGGCTGTACCATGTGCTGGGGGGCACGCTCTCCCCGCTCGCGGGCATCGGGCCGGAGGAATTGTCCATCCAGCCGCTGCTGCGGCGGGTGGAGCAGGAGGGTGTGACGGAAGTCATCATCGCCCTGCCCGCCACCGTCGATGGCACGGCGACGGCGCATTACCTGACGGACCGCCTCAAGCCCGCGGATGTTGCCGTGACCAGGCTGGCGCAGGGGGTGCCGATGGGGGGTGCGCTGGATGTGCTGGATGAGGGCACGCTGGCGGCGGCGCTGCGGGCGCGGCGGCCGGTGTGACTTTTTAGTCGCTTAGTTCTTAGAGGGATTATGGCCGTTTAGCACTTTTAGCACCGTTTTCGGGGGTGCGGGGGCGCCGAAGGGCGGCGGCGGAATGAACATATCAGGAACGCAAGGAAGGACGCCAGGGGTTTCGCGGGTCATGCCGGGGAAGGCTTCGCCTCCCCCGGACCCCCACCACCAGGGCCGAACCGGCCCTGGACCGTCTTCGGTTTCATACCCGGCGGTCCAGGGTCGCCTTCGACCCTGGCGAGGGGGGTATCGGGGGGAGCAGCGCTCCCCGCGGGCCGATCAGCCCGCCTTGAACTTGCTGTAGAAGCCCGTCGGCCGCACGAAGCGATTCTCCTGCTTCACCAGCAGCCCGCGCGCCGCACCCTCCTTCAGATAGGCGCCCCAGGCCGGGTCCGCCGCCATGGCGGTGCGGCGGCGGTCGCGGTCCGCCAGGTCGGCATAGCCCCAGAGATGGACGACGGTGTTCAACTCGCCTTCCACCGTCGTGTACCAGCCCAGGCAGTTCTCCAGGTATTTCAGCTGCAGCGGCCAGGCCATGGTCTCATACAGCGACACGAACTCGGCCAGCTTGCCGGGTGCCGTGGTGTAGATGCGCAGGTCGACGATCATCGGGCGGTTCCCCCTGGGTTGGGCGCGGAGGATCGCGCGGCCCGACCCGGCGCGGAAGAGGCCCGGGCGGGAAAACCGCGGCGTGTCGATGACACGGGACCATCATTCCCCTGCAACAACCGTGTCATCCGGTGCATGTATAGGCCGTCTCATCAAAGGGCGGCGGGGATGCTGGAGCTTCAGGGTCTGACACGTCGGTTCGGTTCCGTGACGGCGGTGAATGATGTCCGCCTCTCGATCCCGGACGGGCAGATGGTGGGCGTGATCGGCCGGTCCGGCGCGGGGAAATCGACCCTGCTGCGGATGATCAACCGCCTGACCGAACCCTCCGAGGGGCGGATCATCCATGATGGCCGGGATATCACGGCGCTGCGCGGCCCCGCGCTGCGGCGGTGGCGCACCGACTGCGCCATGATCTTCCAGCAGTTCAACCTGGTGCAGCGGCTTGATGTGCTGACCAATGTGCTGGTCGGCCGGCTGAACCACCGGCCGGGCTTCATGGGCACGCTGACCAGCCTGCTCTGCCTGTTCACGCCAGCGGAACGGGCGCTGGCGATCCAGGCGCTGGACCGCTTCGACCTGGCGGATACGGCGCTGCAGCGCGCCGACACGCTCTCCGGCGGCCAGCAGCAGCGCGTGGCGATCTGCCGCGCCCTGATGCAGGAGCCGAAATTCATCCTGGCCGATGAGCCGATCGCGAGCCTCGACCCGCGCAATGCGCGGACGGTGATGGAAGCGCTGCGCCAGGTGAACCGGGAGGATGGCATCACGGTGCTGACCAACCTCCATCACCTCGACACCGCCAGGCACTACTGCGACCGGATCGTCGCCATGCAGGCCGGCCGCGTGATGTTCGACGGCCCCCCCGCGATGCTGACCGGGGAGAAGGTGCGCGAGATCTACGGCGTGTCCGAGGACGAGTTCGACGAGCAGGCCGAGGAGGCTGTGAAGCCAAAGGCCCAGCGCGCGCCGAAGGCCGGTCTCGCCATCGCCTAGGGCTTGCAGCTTCATCCCCGACAGCGTCAACGCGCCGGATGGGCGCCGCGACCGCAGCGGGGATGAGGCTTCAAGCCCGGCCTGAAAAGGCCGTGGGCGGCGGGATCGGCGGCGTTTTTCCAACCCCACTGGGAGAGACCCGCATGATCACCCGTCGCCTGATGATGGCTGCCGCCCTGGCGGCCCCCTTCCCCGCACTCGCCCAGACCCCCGCCCAGGGGCCTGCCCAGGGGCCTGCCATGCCCCAGCCGGGGCGCCGCCCCTGGGCGCAGCAGGTGCCGCAGCTCCGCATCGGGTTGCTGGGCGGTGAGAACGAATCGGACCGGCTTGGCCGGTACGAAGCCTATCGCGGCCTGCTGGAGACGACCTTTGGCGTGCCGGTCCGGCTGTTCCCGGCCTCCGACTACGCCGGCGTGATGCAGGCATTCTCTGCCCGGCAGATCGAGGGCGCGGCCATGGGCGCTTCCGCCTATGCCGGCGCGTGGCTCGACACCAACGGGGCGGTGGAGCCGCTGTTCGTGGCGCGGGAGGCCGATGGCGGCATCTCCTACATCGCCGTCATGGTAGTGCGGGCGGATAGCGGGATCACGAGCCTGGAGCAGCTGCGCGGCAAGTCGCTCGCCTGGGCGGACCCGAACAGCACCTCCGGCTACCTGGTGCCGCGGAGCGAGCTGCGCGCGGCCGGCATCGGCACCGAAAGCGGCCAGTATTTCTCCCGCACCGGCTTCGGCGGCGGGCATGAACAGGCGGTGGTCGCGGTGCTGCAGCGCCAGTATGATGCGGCCGTGACCTGGGCCTCCGGCCAGGGCGACGAGGCGCAGGGCTTCACCCGCGGCAACCTTCGCGCCATGGTCGAGAAGGGGATGCTGAACATGCGCGACCTTCGGGTCATCTGGCGGTCCCGCCCGATCCTGAACGGGCCGATGACGGTGCGGAAGGACCTGCCGGCGGCCTTCAAGGCCGATTTCGCGCAGTTCCACCTGGCGCTGGCCACCGCGCATCCGCAGATCTACGCGCAGGTCGAGCGTGGTGGCGGCCAGGGCTATGCCGCCGTGACGCATGAGCAGTTCGAGCCGATCGTGCAGCTGCGCCGCGAGGAAGCGGCCGAGCGGCGCCGGCGCAGCTGAGCGTGTCCGCGGCGCTCCCCCTTCACCGCCCCGTGCCTGGCCATTCCGGGGCGGTTCCCCGCATCGAGGCGGATTTCCAGGCGGCGCGCCGCACCCAACGCAACGCCACCCTGCTATGGGGTGGCGTCCTGCTGGTCTGCATCTATGTGGCGGCGCTGGTGAGCGAGGCGTCGCCCGCCGCCATCCTGGCCGGGCTGCCGCGCATCGGCGAGTATTTCTGGCGCACGCTGCCGACCTTCCGCTGGGAGGTCTTCTTCGCGGATTGGGAGACGGAGGGCAGCTTCGCCTCCTGGATGTACCGCGCCGACAAATGGGCCTGGCTGCTGTTCGAGACGGCGCAGATGGCCCTGCTGGCGACGCTGGCGGGCACGCTGGGGGCGCTGGCGCTGTGCTTCCCGGCGGCGCGCAACATGGCGCCGAATGGCTGGGTCTACCACCTCTCCCGCCGCTTCCTGGAAGTGTGCCGGACGGTGCCGGAGATCGTCTTCGCGCTGATCTTCGTCTGGGCCTTCGGCATCGGGCCGCTGGCCGGCATCCTCGCCATCGCCATCCATACGCTGGGCGCCAATGGCAAGCTGTTCGCGGAAGTGGTGGAGAATGCGGAGCCCGGGCCGGTGGAGGGCGTGCGCGCCGCCGGCGGCAACTGGTTCCACCGCGCCCGCTTCGGCGTGCTGCCGCAGGTGGCGCCCAATTTCCTGAGCTACGCGCTGCTGCGGTTCGAGGTGAATGTGCGCGGCGCCAGCGTGATCGGCTTCGTCGGCGCGGGCGGGATCGGCGCGGAACTCTACCAGGTGATCGCCTTCAACTACTACGAGGAGATCAGCGCCATCGTCGTGCTGATCATCATCGCTGTCGCCATGATCGATGTGGTGTCGGAGAAGCTGCGCATGGGGTTGAACGCTTCCGCCACGCGCGGCAGCGCGGGCTGACGGCGATGGCACTCGCGCAACCCACGCCGGACCAGATCGCCGCGCTGCGCGCGCGCTACCCGCGGGCCTTCGGCGCCGCGCCCCGCACGCGCGCGATCCGCGCCGTGGCGGGGGCGGCGGCGCTGGGGTGGCTGGTGTTCCTGTTCTGGTGGTTCGACATCACGCCCCAGCGGCTGTGGAACGGGCTGTCGGGGCTTGGCGTCATCGTCACTCTGATGATCCCGCCCTCACCGGGCGAACAATGGGTGGAGATCCTGAAGGGCATCGCGGAGAGCATCGCGATGGCCTTCCTCGGCACGCTCTTCGCCGCGATCATCGCCGTGCCGCTGGGGTTCCTGGGCGCGAACAACGTGGTGACGAACACGCTGGCGCATTTCTCGCTCCGGCGCGTCTTCGACGGCTTCCGCGGCGTGGACCAGCTGATCTGGGCGCTGGCCTATGTGCGGGCGGTGGGGCTCGGCCCGCTGGCAGGGGTGCTGGCGATCGCGACCGCGGATATCGCGGTACTCGCAAAACTCTATGCCGAGGCGATCGAGAATGCGGAGAAGCGCCAGGCGGAGGGAATCGACGCGGTGGGCGGCAACCGCCTGCTGCGCACGCGCTTCGGCCTGCTGCCGCAGGTGCTGCCGGTGATGGTGGCGCAGGCGCTGTATTTTCTCGAATCCAATACGCGGTCGGCGGCGATCCTCGGCGTGGTCGGCGCGGGCGGGATCGGGCTGCAGATCGCTGAACGCATCAAGGTCCGCTACTGGGACGAGGTCGCCTTCATCATCATCCTGATGATCGCGGCGGTGGCGGTGATCGACCTGCTGTCGTCGCGCATCCGCCGGCGGCTGATCGGGGACCGCGAAGGGATCGCGAAGCGCTGAGAATCATGACGGGGAACGGGGGCGCGTGAGCCTGCGTTGCGGCCCGCATGATCCTGCAACTCGACCCGCCGCTGCCGATGACGACGCCGAAGGGTGAGGGGATCGCGCATTTCCTCATCGACTATGGCGCGGAAAGCCACCTGATGTGGGTGGTCTTCATGGATGCGGACGGGTCCTGCTGGACCGTGCCGAATCCGGAAGTGCGGATGGCACCGAACTGGTCGATGGGACGGCGCCCGCTGCGGCCGGGGCGGCTTCAGGCATCGAACGAATCCCGTGTCGATCCGGCCGCGGTGGCGCGGGCGAACGGTATTCCGATCAAGTAGCGCCGTCGTACCAGCCGACGTCGAGCGTCGCGACTTCGCCGAAGGGAACACCCTTCTTCGCGGCGTCGCGGATGATGGGCCAGGCGGTGTAGGGCATGGCCAGCAGCGGCCAGGGATCGCGCGCCTGCCAGCAGACATCGCGCGTGGTGAGAAGCCGCTTCAGATTCGCGCGGAAGGGGCCGCCCTTGAACAGGGAAAGCTGCGTCTCCGTCAGGCAGGACCAGAATTGCTGGAGGGTGCGTTCGGGGCGGTGCCGTGGTGGCGGTGCTGTCGGGTCGGCCAGGCTGCGGGCGATATCGGCGGGTTCGAAGAAATGCAGGCCGCTGGTGGTGCGGGGGTTGCACTCGATACCCCAGGGCGTGCCGGCATCATCCACGATCAGGTCGAAGCTGATGAAGCCGGACCAGTGGCTGGCCGCGATGAATCGCGCCGCCCAGGATTCGATGGCCGGGTGGTCCACCCGCTCGAAGGAGACGGCGACGGAGCCCGACATCTGCGCGCCGCGATAGACGGTGGTGCCGAGCACGCGGCCCTGGTGGGCGAGGGAGCAGGTGCTGAACTCCGCACCGCGGACGAAGCGTTGCACGAGATGGGGGTCGGCTTCGACGGGCAGCGCATCGCCCGCGGCCAGGATGCGGACGCCGCGGCCGGAGCAGCTGTGGACGGGCTTCACCACCACGGCGCTGTGACTCGCGAGCCCGGCCGCTTCGGGCGTGCCGAGGGGCAGGCTTTCCGGCACCGTCAATCCGTAGGCCAGGCCGGCATCGACGAAGCTGCCCTTGTGGTGCAGGGCGAGCACGCGGTCCGGCGGCATGGTGGCGACGCGCGCGCCGGGCGGCAGCAGGGGCGGGAGGTGCGCGACATGCATCGTCTCCTCCGACACCGGCACCACAAGCTCCGCGGATTCGTCGCGCACGACCTTGGCGAGGGCGTCGAGATAGGCACGCTTGCCCTGGGATGGCGGCGGGATGCGGATGGACCGCGCCACGTCGCGGGAGGAGCCGCAGAGATGGCGTGCGAAGGGCTCCGCGACCACGACGCGCCAGCCGGCCGAGGCAAAGCCGCGGGCAAGGTCCAGCGCCTTCGGCAGCCGGCCCAGCGTGAGCACGACGGTACGGGTCATCCCGCGCTGGCCACCCGGCACATGACCTGCCGCGTCGGGCGGGTGGTGAGGCGCGCAGCGGGGCGGACGGCTTCCGGGTTCTCGACCTTGAAGTCGAAATGGCGGAACAGGCGCGCGATCAGCAGCGTCGCCTCCACCGTCGCGAAGGCGGCGCCGGCGCAGATGCGGGGGCCGATGCCGAAGGGGATGTAGGCGCCCTGGACCAGATCCGATTTCCGCTCCGCCGTGAAGCGATCGGGATCGAAGACGTTGGGGTCCTTCCAGTAGAGCCGATGGCGGTGCAGCACCCAGGGCGCCACCATGATGAGGGCACCACGCTTCACCTTGTAGTCGCCGATGCGCGTGGCTTCGTTGGCGACGCGCGGCAGGAAGGTGATGGGGGGATAGAGGCGCAGCGTCTCGTTGAAGACGTTGCGGGTGAAGACGAGGCGCCTCGTGTGTTCGAAGCTGATGGGGCCGGTGCCACAGACTTCCGCGACTTCCGCACGGATGCGGGCGACGAGTTCCGGGCGCGTGGCCAACAGATAGAAGCACCAGGTCAGCGCGCTGGCGCTGGTCTCATGCCCCGCCAGGAACAGCACGCCGAGCTGGTCGATCAGCTCCTCCCGCGTGAAGGCTTTCCCGTCCACGTCATGCGCGGCGACGACGGCGCTGGCGATGTCGTCGAAGCTCTGGCCGGCATCGAGGTGGCTGTCCAGCAGATCGCCCAGGCAGCGGCGGATCAGGGCGCAGCTGTCCAGCACGGCCTGGGTCTGGGGGATCTTCGTCCAGGCGCGATCCATGATGAGGCGGCGGATTTCCACCTGCGCGACGCTGCGTTCGAAGAAGGTGAAGGCGTCGAAGACCTCATGCGCCACGGTCGTGGCCAGCGAGGTCGAGAAGACGGAGCGGCAGATGATGTCGGCGGTGAGATGGCTCATTGCCAGGTCGAGGGAGAAGGTTTCTCCGGATTGCGCCTGGCGGTGCAGCGTTTCCTCGTATTCGGCGGCGCCGGCTTCCATGCTGGCGAAGGCGCGGTTGACGCGCATCAGGCTCAGCGCCGGGTCCATCATGGCCCGCTGGCGCTTCCAGGTGGGGCCGCTACTGACAAAAATGCTGTCGCCGATCAGGGGCTCCAGCGCATTCACCATCAGGTCGGATTTCGGGAAGATGCCCTGGGGGTCCACCAGCACCTCCCGCACCAGCTTCGGTTCGTTCACCACCACGATGGAGCGGCGCGAATAGCCGAGCGGGCCGATGGGCATCCGATAGGCCTCGGCCGGCAGCAGGCCGAGGAGATTGCCCTCCCCCTGCAGCAGCGCCCGGAAGAGCGAGACGACCGGCGAGCGCGGATGCGGATGCGGGGGGATGAAGGGGGCGGTCGGCGAGATGAGCATGCCCCCATATCCCTCGCTTTACACCACGAAGTGTCAAGTGGCATTGTCACTTTGGTCATACGGGAGGCGAGGGATGGAGCTGCTGGTGTTCCATGGCCTCATCGCGGCGCATATCGTCACGGGCAGCACGGGGGCGATCGCCTTCTGGGTGCCGGTGATCGGGCGCAAGGGCGGGGTGAACCATGCGCGCTGGGGGCGGGTCTTCGCCTATGCGATGGTCACGACGGGCTGCTTCGCCGTGTGCATGAGCCTGATGACGCTGGCGGACCCCTTCGGCACGCATCCGCACCTGGCCGACCGCTTCGATGCGGAGTTCATCCGCGGGTTGTTCGGCTGGATGATGCTGCATACCGGCATCCTGACCATCAACCTGGCCTGGTATGGCTGGCTCGCGATCCGCAACAAGGGTCAGCACGCGCTGAACCGGACTCCCCTGAATGTCGGGCTGCAATACGCGGTGATCGCGGCGGCGCTGGCCTGCGCGGTGGATGGCTGGTTCATCGGGCAATATCTGATGATCGGCATCGCCGTGGTCGGCGTCGCGACGGGGCTGACGAACCTCTGGTTCATCCACAAGCCGAAGGTCGAGCGCGCGGACTGGCTGAAGGAGCATATCAAGGCCTTGGTCGGCGCGGGCATCAGCGTCTACACCGCCTTCATGGCCTTCGGATCGGTCCGAATCCTGCCTGAACTGGCCCTGCATCCCGCGATGTGGAGCGTGCCGCTGATCGTGGGGCTCGCCATCATCATCTGGCACCGGCTGGATGTGGACCGGAAGGCGCGGCAGATGCGGGCCCGGCGCGTGGGGGCCGTGGCCTGACGACCATGCGGGTGGTAGTGATCGGCGCGGGGATGGGCGGGCTGGCCGCGGCCACGGACCTCGCGCGGCGCGGGGCCGATGTGACCGTGCTGGACCGCGCGGCGGGTGCTGGCGGCAAGGCCCGGCATGTGATGGTGGATGGCGCGGGCATCGATGGCGGCCCCACCGTCTTCACCATGCGCTGGATTTTTTCCGGTTTGTTTGAGGATGCCGGCAGGCGGCTTGAGGATTTCGTCGAATTGCACGCGGCGGAGACGCTGGCGCGGCATGCCTGGCGGCGCGGCGGAAGGCTCGACCTGTTCGCGGATGTGGCCCGCAGCGCCGATGCCATCGGCGATTTCGCGGGCGCGGCGGATGCGCGGGGGTATCGGGATTTCGTCGCGCGCAGCACGGATATCTTCGCGACGCTGAAGGACAGCTTCATCGCGGGGCAGCGGCCCTCCCCGCTTGAGCTGGTGCGGCGCGTCGGGCTGTCGCGGATCGATGCGCTGTGGCGGACGATGCCCTGGGCGACGATGTGGCAGGCGCTCGGCACCTATTTCACCGACCCCAGGCTGCGCCAGTTGTTCGGGCGCTACGCCACCTATTGCGGCTGCTCCCCCTTCCTGGCGCCGGCGACGCTGATGCTGGTGGCGCATGTGGAGCAGGACGGCGTCTGGCTGGTGAAGGGCGGCATGAAGCGCGTGGCCGACGCCATCCGCGAATTGGCGGAGACGCAAGGCGCGCGGTTCCGCTTCGGCACGGAAGCCGCCGAGATCATCGTCGAGGGCGGGCGCGTGATCGGCGTGCGGCTGATGGATGGCGAGTACATCGACGCCGATGCGGTGGTGTTCAACGGCGATGTCGCGGCGCTCGGCCAGGGGATGCTGGGGGAACGCGCGCGGCGCGGGGTGCGGGATACGCCGCGGGAAGCGCGGTCGCTCTCCGCCATCACCTGGTGCGTGAAGGCGCCGACCAGCGGCTTTCCCCTGACGCATCACAACGTCTTCTTCGCCGAGGACTACGCGGAGGAATTCGACGCGGTCTTCCGCCGTCGCCAGGTGACGGCGGCGCCGACCGTCTATCTCTGCGCGCAGGACCGGGGGCATGGAGAGGTGGCGGAGGGTGACGCCGAGCGCATGCTGCTGCTGGTGAACGCGCCCGCGGATGGCGATCGCGGGGAGCCCGATCCGCTGGTGCTGCGGGATATCGAGGCGCGGAGCCTCGGCCTGCTGCGGGATTGCGGGCTGGAGATCGCGGTGGACAGCCGCAACAGCGTGACCACCACGCCCGCGGGGTTTCATCGGCTGTTCCCCGGCACGGGCGGCGCACTGTATGGGCGCGCGAGCCATGGAGCGACTGGCACCTTCGCGCGGCCGGGTGCCAAGGGCGGCGTGCGGGGACTCTATTTCGCCGGCGGGTCGGTGCATCCGGGCCCTGGTGTCCCGATGGCGGCGATGTCCGGGCGGTTGGCCGCCGCCCGGCTGCTGGAGGATTCCGTCAGCTGACCTTCGCCAGGGTGCTGCCATGCGGCACGACCTGGTCGAGGATCTTCGCGCTGCTCACCACACCGGGCACGCCGGCACCGGGATGCGTGCCGGCGCCCACCAGGAACAAGCCGCCCACTTCCTCGCTGACATTATGCGGCCGGAACCAGGCGGATTGGAACAGCTGCGGCTCCAGCGAAAAGGCGGCACCATTCACCGACAGCAGCCGGTCACGGAAATCCTGCGGCGTCAGCATGCGCGACGTGACGATGGAATCACCGAGGCCGGGCAGCATCGTCTCCTCCAGCCGCTTCTGGATGGCGGCGCGATAGGGCTCCGCCTGCTCGGACCAGTCGGTGCCGCTGCCGAGATGCGGCACGGGCGAGAGCACGTAGAAACTGTCGCAGCCCGGCGGCGCCAGCGACGGGTCCGTCGCCGTCGGCCGATGGAGATACAGGGAAAAATCCTTCGCCAGCTTCTTCCGCTTGAAGATATCCGTCAGCAATTCGCGGTAGCGCGGGCCGAGCACCATGGTGTGGTGGTAAACGTCGTCGAAGCGGCGATTGGTGCCGAAATACCAGACGAAGAGCGACATGGAGTAGCGCGTGCGCGCGACCTTGGCGTCGGTCCAGCGGCGGCGCGGATGCTCGCTCAGCAGCTTCGAATAGGTCCAGCCGACATCGGCGTTGGAGACGACGACATCGGCCGCGATGTGTTCGCCGCCGCGCAGGCGCACGCCCGTCGCCTGGCCATCCTTGACGGTGATCTGCTCGACCTCCGCATGGTAGCGCAGGCGGCTGCCCTGGCCCTCGATCAGCCCGACCAGGCCGTTCACCACCGCGCCCATGCCGCCCATGGCGTAGTGCACGCCGTGCAGGCGTTCGAGATGCGCGATCAGGCAGTAATAGGCCGTGGTGGTCAGCGGGTTCCCACCAATCAGCAACGGGTGAAAACTGAAGGCGATGCGCAGCTTGTCGTTGGTGAAGTAGTCGCTGACCTTGCCATAGACGGTGCGCCAGCCGCCGAGCTTCATCATGTCCGGCACCGCGGCCAGCAGGGTGGAGAGCTGGTGGAAGGGCTGGTCGGCGAGCTTGGCGAAGGCGATGTCGAAGATGCGTTCGCTGACGGCGATGAAACGCTCGAAGCCCGGCAGGTCCTCCGGCGCGATGCGCGCGATCTCGGCGCGGGTGGCGTCGAGGTCGGCGGAGCAGTTCATCACCGTGCCGTCATCGAAGCGGATCTGGTAGAAGGGGTTCATCGCCCGCAGGTCGAGGTCGTCCGCCATGCGGCGACCGCACAGCGTCCAGAGTTCCTCCAGCAGGTAGGGCGCGGTGATGATGGTGGGGCCGGCATCGAAGGTGAAGCCGTCCTGCCGGTAGACATAGGCGCGGCCACCGGGGGCATCCAGCTTCTCCAGCACCGTGACGCGCCAGCCGCGCGCGCCGAGGCGGATAGCGGCGGCCAGGCCGCCGAAGCCGGAGCCGATGACGATGGCATGCGGGCGCGGATCCGGGGTGCGGCCGTGGAAGGCGATGCCGTCCATCATGATGACGTTTCCTGGAAAATGTTCAGGCCAGGCTGAGCGTGGCCCAGGCCAGCGCGACGTAGCGCGCGGTTTTCGCGATGGCGACCAGCAGCAGGAAGGTGCCGATCGGCTCCTTCAGCACGCCGGCCACCAAGGTCAGCGGATCGCCGATGATCGGCGCCCAGCTCAGCAGCAGGGACCAGCGGCCCCAGCGATGGTACCAGCCCGCGGCGCGATCCAGCGCGGCGGGCGGCACGGGAAACCAGCGCCGGTCGCGGAAGCGGTCCACCTGGCCGCCGAGCCACCAGTTGAGGACGGCGCCCAGCGTGTTGCCGATGCTGGCCACCAGCACCAGCAGCCAGGCGGGGATGTCGCCCAGCAGCAGCAGGCCGACCAGCACGGGTTCGGATTGTAGCGGCAGCAGGCTGGCCGCGCCGAAGGCGGAGGCAAAGAGCCCGAGGAGGGAGAGAAGTTCCGGCATCGGCCTGGCTATGCCCCATCGGCCGATGGCCTGGAAAGCGCTGCGGCCGGCCCCCCGTGAGGGGGAACCGGCCGCGGCAGTGGAGGCACCGATCCGGCGCCCGGCCAGCGCGGCCGGACGCCGCGCCGGTCATTCGGCGGAAGCCGCCCTGGCCGGGCCCGCGCTGATAAGGCGCAGTTCCGGATAACCTTCCAGCATGGGCGCCCCGTAGAAGGGACGGTTGGCACCCTGGTGGCAGGTGGCGCAGTTCACCTTCAGCGCATCGCCACCCGGGCCCAGGCGCGCACCATGCGGGCCATCGGCCGGACCACGCGGATTGGCCGCCCACAGGGGCTGCAACGGCGTGATGTAGGCGGTGTTCAGGTCACGCACCATGCGGATGCCGTGCCATGCCGTCAGGCGCGCCGGCGGGCTGGTTTCCCAGTTACCGAAGGAACGGCTGTTGTGGCAGTGCGTGCAGTTCACGCCGAGCCCTTCGCTCATCGACATCATGAGCGAGTAGGTCCACTCCGCCTGCATGACATTGGCCGGGTTGCGGCCGGGCAGGGAGGAGGTGCTGATCACGCGAATCTCGTTCGCCTGCAGCAGGAAGGGCGTGAAGGGATCACCGGGCAGGGAGCTGTCATTCGCGACCGGCGCCGGGTGGTTCTGGCCACGCTGCGCCTGCAGGCCGGAATGCGGCAGTACCGCGGTGGCCCACACCTCGGCCGGGACAGGCTGGCCGCGGTGGCAGGTGTAGCAGGTGACGCCGACCTGGCCGACATGCGCCGTCCAGTCCGTGTTGATGCGACGCGTCATCTGCAGCATCCGCCGGGACACGACCTTCGTGTAGATCTCGTCGGAGGCCATGTTCTCGGGGTTGTGGCAGTAGGTGCAACCCTGGGCAGGCGCGATCCATTCGGTCATCGCCTGCATGATGCGGCCGAACTGCGCCGCGCTGAGTTCGCCCAGGACCTGGACGTTCTCATACAGCTCGTGCGCCTTCGGGCCATCGGTATCCGCGGCGTCCGGCACTTCCGGCAGCCGGTTGGCGGCCACCCGCACCGCGAGGGTGCGGGGATTGGCGACATCCTCCATCGCCACGCCGCGATAGCCGATCTGCGTGGTGTGAACCGGCGGACGTTCGAAGGTCAGCACGATGACGACCGTGCAGACCAGCGCGGCGAAGCCGAGCAGGACCTGGGTGGAGAACCTCATCGCGGGGCTCCTTGCAGGGCTGCGGGATCGGCCACCGGTGCCCAGAGGGCGGGGTAGGACGGTGCGAAGTGCCGATCGACGGCCCAGAGGTACCAGTTGTCGACGACCGTGCCGGTCAGGAGGATGCCGATGCCGCCCGTGATGGGGCAGAGGACGGCGAACCACCAGGCCCAGCGGTGGATGCTCTCGAAGCTGGCGTTGAAGCCCATGGTCCAGCGCCAGAAGAGGCCACCGCGTTCAGCCGCGGTGCCGCGGTCCAGCACCAGCTCGATCTCACGTTCGCCGCCGTAGCGGCCCAGCGCCAGGATCGTCGCGGCATGCATCGCGAAGAGCAGCGTGGAGCCGTAGAGGAAGACGATCGAGAGCGCGTGGAACGGGTTGTAGAAGAGGTTCCCGTAGCGGATCGAGAAGGCGGCGGTCCAGTCGAGGTGCGGGAAGATGCCGAAGGGCACCGCCTCGCTCCAGGAGCCCATCATGATCGGGCGGATGAAGCCCAGCACCAGATAGAGCCAGATGGCGGCCATGAAGGCCCAGGCGACATGCGTGCCCATGCCGAGCTGCCGTGCGCGGCGATAGGTGCGCGCCCACCAGAGCAGGATGGACAGCGTCAGGAAGAAGCCGGCCACCAGCCACCAGCCGCCTTCGCGGAGTGGCGGCATACGCAGGCCGTAATGGGCCGGCGGCGGTTCGAGCGCCAGCCAGAACAGCTGCCGGATGAACTGGCCGAGATCCCAGTTCACCGAGGCCAGCATGTTCAGGCCGATGATCTCGAAGGCGATGAAGCCGAAGAAAATCGACAGGATGCCGAGCTGGCCGAGGTAGATCGGGCCGACCTGCGCGTCACCAAGGTAGCCGAAGAGGGTGACGTTGCGGGAGCCGCCTTCCCGCGGCACGTCGCCGCGGGGAAGGGGGACGCCGGGGTAAGGGGTGGGACCCCTGACCTGCACCCGTGTGAAGAGGTTCTGATATTCAGGCATGGCTGTTTCCTCCTCGCCTCACTTCCAGATCGGCATGTTGAGCCACCAGCCCCACCACTCGGGCCAGCCACGCGTCCAGAAGGGCCCGCTGATGACGATGCAGACCGCGCTCCAGAACCCGGCGGAGAGTGCCAGGAACAGACCGAGGCGATGGATGCCCAGCGTGCCGATGGAATAGCCGATCAGGTCGCGGAAGTAGGTGTTCTCATGCTCCGCCGTCTTCACCGGCTCGCCCTTCGGCGGGTTCAGTGCGGACAGCACCAGGCCACCATGCATCGACAGCGCCAGGACGGTCGTGAAGAAGAAGGTCACGGCGATCATGTGCGCGGGGTTGTAGTGGAAATGCAGGTGCTGGTAGCCGACGTTCGACACCCAATCGAGGTGCGACCAGATGCCGTAGGGGAAGCCGTGCCCCCAGGCGCCCATCAGGATCGGCCGGAACACGACGAGCGTGATATAGGCGAACACCGCGACGCCGTAGGCGATCGGGATGTGGTAGC
This sequence comes from Falsiroseomonas sp., assembly GCF_051859025.1. Taxonomy (GTDB): domain Bacteria; phylum Pseudomonadota; class Alphaproteobacteria; order Acetobacterales; family Acetobacteraceae; genus Falsiroseomonas. The sequence goes on from NZ_JBHYGL010000007.1 coordinate 129,334, forward strand.
CCATACCGAGCTTGCGGGAGATCTCCGCCTGGCGCAGCGCCCAGGACACGAAGGCCCCGATCGCGCAGACGGTGATCGCCTGCCAGAGCCCACCTTCCCGCATCGGCGCCAGGCGCAGGCCATAGGCCAGGTCCGGCGGCGGGATGTTGATGAGCCATGGGTTGAAGGTACCCTGGATCGACGCCCCCATCAGGATCAGCCCCACACCGATGAAGGTGAAGAAGGCCGTGGTGATCCCGAAGAAGCCGATCCAGAACGGCCCTATCCAGAAGTCGAACAGGTCACCGCCCACCAGGGTGCCCCCGCGGACGCGATATTTCCGCTCAAAAGTCAGCATCGCCATCGCTTGACGCTCCCATCAGGGCGGGACTAGTGCCCGCCGTGCCGTGCCGTCCTCGACAGCGGGCGAAGCCCGCTGTGCTTGCCTCGCCCGCTGTCGCGGAGCGACACTGGCGCGTTCCGCCTATCGCCCCACGGGTTGCCCCGGGGTGAAAGTCGGCGCCGTCGCGCACCAACCGACATGGTCGCAGTAGCGCGGCGAGCTGAGCACCACGATGTGGATCAGCGCCGCGACGGCGACGACACCAACCATGGCGAGGAACAGCGATCGGCGGGGGTCAACCACCATCCAGATCTTATGCATGGATTCTATCTCCTTCGTTTCGTCGTGTCCGGGCCTGCGGCCTCGAGCCGTTAGCCCGGCTCAGCCTCAGAAGAAGCGCCAATCCGGCGGGACCACGGAGTTGCCGTAAACCAACGGCCGCCACAGCCACGTCAGAATATGCGCGCCCATCGACGCGAAGACGGAGAACGCCCAGCCCTGAATCAACAGGCTGTGGATCTCGCGAGCCTCGCCTTCGGTCAGGCCGGTCCTGGTACCTTCGGCCATGATGATGACCTCCAACTTGCCTTTCGGCCGTTACCGCGCTTTGCCCGCGCGGCAGGGTACGGCGTGGCGGGAAACCGCCATGGCCGACCCGAGGTCCTGGTACCGACGACGAAAACGGTCGCTCGGGTGGGGACAACGGGATCGGAAGGACGCAGGGGCACCGTCAAGCGACGCCCTCCGCAACGCTGGCCGCGGCAGGATCGCCGGCGGCTTTGTTCTCGGTGCCAGCAGCTGTCGGGGCGGCGGGTGCCTCCCCCAGCGTTGCCAGCACGCGTTCCTGCACGATGCGCGGCTCCCCAGCCTCGCGCGCCGCGCGTTCCACCTGTTCGCGCAGCCGCTTGGAAGCGGAGATGCGAAGCAGGAAGGGCGCGGCATCCACATGCGCGTCCAGCAGCGCCACCGCATCGTCGTCCCAGGGCTCCGCCTTCCTGACCGGCGTGGGTTCCACGCGATCGAGGTCGGTGCCGAGGGGAAGGATGTGGAACAGCGCGTCGAACAACGCGTTGCAGTATTCCTGGATGATGTAGGTCGCGCCCGCATAGCCCATGAAGGGCGTGCCGGTGGCGCGACGGATTATCGCCCCAGGGAAAGAAGCGGGGATGTAGGCGGCGCGGCTGTGAAGCTCCGCCGCATACATCCGTTCGTTGAAACTGCCGAAGAGCACCAGCGGCGGCGTCTTCTTCATGGCGTCGCGCACCGCGGCGTTGTCCGGCTTCTCGCCGGCCTTGCGGCTGAAGGCGAAGGCGCAGGGCACGCCCATTTCCTCACCGAGGAAACGCTGCAGGCCACGGGTGTAGGTGTCCGTCGCCACCACCGCGAAGCTGGCGGTGGCGTAGAAATCCTGGGTAACGCTGCGCCAGAGATCCCAGATCGGCTTGATCGTGGTGTGCTTCTCGCGCTCGATGAAGGGCTCGGGGTCGAGGCCCGTCATCTCACCGAGCTTGCGCAGGAAGTTGGTGGTGGCGAAGAGGCCCATCGGCGCGCGCAGCCAGGGGCGTTCCAGCTCCTCGCACAGCTTCTGGCCGAATTCGCGGTACATGCAGATGTTGACGTCGGCGTCCGGCAGCTTGGCGATGTCATCGACATGGCTGCCCAGCGGGAAGACCAGGTTGATCTCGCAGCCGATGCCTTCGACCAGGCGACGGATCTCGGCCAGGTCGGACGGCATGTTGAAGGTGCCGTAGATGGGGCCGATGATGTTGACGCGCGGCTTCGGGCCCAGCTTGGCGTTGCGCGCGCGCATCTTGCGGCCGCGGGCGCCGAATTCGGTCCAGAGCCACATGATGGCGCGGTCGGCCGCCTGCCACTGATCCTCATCGATCGTGCGGCAGATGAAGCGCTGGAGGTTGCTGCCCTGCGGCGTCACGCCGCCGCCGATCATCTCCGCGATCGATCCGGTGACGACGACGGCGGGAAGATCGGGATCCTGCGTCGCGGCGGCGCGGCGCATGGAGCCTTCGGTGCCGTTCTTGCTGAGGGAATCCTCATCCAGGCCGGTGACCACGATCGGCAGCTCATGCGGCGGTAGCGCATCCGTGTAGTGGAGCACTGCCGTCACAGGCAGGTTCTCGCAGCCCACCGGGCCGTCGATCACCACGCGCAGGCCGCGCACCGCGGAGAAGGCGTAGATGGCGCCCCAGTAGCCGCCGGCGCGATCATGGTCGAGGACGAGCATGGTCTTACGTCCCCACCGATTCTTCGGCCTTGGCCTTCGCGAGGCGCAGCTTGCGCTGGCGGTCGCGGAAGCCAGGCGGATCGACGGGCTTGTCCTTGAAGCCGTAGCCCGCGCCATCCGGCGTGCCGACACCTTCGAAGAAGCTCACCATGCGGGAGAAGCGTTCGCGCCCCTTGGTCTGCGCGGCGACGATCGCCGCCATGGAACCGGCACCGGCGGGGCCGAACAGGGGACGGGCGGAGACCATGTTGGTGAAGTAGAGCGCGGGGATGCCGAGCTCCTTCGCCTTCTGCACCAGCGGCGTGGTGCCGAGCGCGAGATCCGGCTTGGCGTCGCGCATGGCGGCGACATCCTGCTCCAGGCTCGCGCGGTATTGCACGTGTGTGCCGCGGGCTTCGAGCCACTGGCGATCCGCCTCGCTCCACTCCGTACGGGGGCAGGCGGTGCCGACATAGGGAACCTCGGCACCGGCCTCGCTGAGCAGGCGGGCGACGAGAAGCTCGGAGCCTTCGTAGCCGGAGACGGTGACGCGGGCCTTGATGGGCGACGCGGCCAGCGCGGCCTTGATGGCGGGCAGCGCGCGCTGCTTGGCGATATCCACGACGCTGTCGGGGATTCCCGCCGCGCGGCCGATGGCGGCCAGCCAGGCTTCCGTGCCCTCCAGGCCCACGGGGCCGGAACCGACGACGGGCCGGCCGGCGGCGCGGAATTCGCGGATGGAGGCGGTATAGAAGGGGTGCACCGCGGCGGCGACTTCGCAGTCCAGCGCGGCATAGAGGTCGCGCCATTCGCGGGCCGGGGTCTGCGGTGCCAGCGCCAGGCCCATCGGGGCCAGCATGGCGCCGACGCCCATCGGGTCCGCGGGAAACAGCTCACCGATCAGGGCGACCGTGCGTTCGCCATCCACCATCTGGCGGGGGCGGGCGACGGGGCCGGCCTCGGCCTCGTTCCTGGCGTAGCGCAGCATGGCGCCGGCCAGGACATCCTTCGCTTCCGCGTGCGTTGGCACGCCGAAGCCCGGGACATCGATACCGATGATGCGGACGCCGTCGATCTGCTTCGGCAGCAGGTCCAGCGGCACGCCGGATGCAGTGGGGACGCAGAGATTGATGATAACCACTGCATCGTAGTCTTCCGGCTTCGCCGTGGCGTGCACGGCGTCCCGGATATCCTCGAACAGCTTGCCGGTGACGAGGGTCTCGCTGTTGAAGGGCACATAGCCCACGGTGCGACGCGCGCCGTAGAAATGGCTGGTGAAGGTCAGCCCATAGACGCAGCAGGCGCTGCCCGAGAGGATCGTCGCCGTACGGCGCATGCGCAGGCCGACCCGCAGCGACCCGAAGGCGGGGCACATGGATTGCGGCTGGTCATGCGGGCCCTGCGGATAATCCGCGGCCAGCTTGTCCATGGTCGCCGACTTGCCGGCGGCACGCGCCGCGGCGTCCAGCGTCTCCCGGCCGCCATGGCAGCCGGAGCCGGTCGCCACCGGGGCGGCGGCTTCAGGCACGGCGGTGAGGGGAAGCTGGTCCATGGGTCAGGCGCCCTCGTAGACCACTTCGAGGGAAGGCTTGTTCAGCACATCGGCCGCGCACATGTCTTCCATCGTCGCGGGGTCGAGCACGACGCCACGGCCCACGGCCTCCCCCTTGAACAGGCCGAGCAGCGCGTCATGCGTCAGGGGCTTCGGGCGCAGCGGGGGCGCTTCCGCCACCTGCGTCGCCAGCTGTTCGAAGACGCTGGCCCAGGGGCCGCCGGGGACGCCGACGATCTCGTAGTTGGCGGATTTACGGCGGATGTCGTCATCGGCGGGGATGGCGGAAAGGATCGGGATGCCGGCCGCTTCGGCGAAGGCATGCGCCTCACCGGTGCCGTCATCCTTGTTGATGACCATGCCGGCCACGCCGACATTGCCGCCGAGCTTCTTGAAGTACTCGACCGCGCTGCAGACGTTGTTGGCGACATAGAGGGATTGCAGGTCGTTGGAGCCGACCACGATCACCTTCTGGCACATGTCGCGGGCGATCGGCAGGCCGAAGCCGCCGCAGACCACGTCGCCCAGGAAGTCGAGCAGCACGTAGTCGAAATCCCACTGGTGGAAGCCGAGCTTCTCCAGCAATTCGAAGCCGTGGATGATGCCGCGGCCGCCGCAACCACGGCCGACTTCCGGGCCACCGAGCTCCATGGCGAAGACGCCGTCGCGCTTGAAGCAGACATCGCCGATGACGACAGGCTCACCGGCCGCCTTCTTCTTGGACGAGGTCTCGATGATCGTCGGGCAGGAACGGCCACCGAAGAGCAGGCTGGTGGTGTCCGACTTCGGGTCGCAGCCGATCAGCAGCACGCGCTTGCCCTGCTGGGCCATCATGTAGCTGAGATTCGCCAGGGTGAAGGACTTGCCGATGCCGCCCTTCCCGTAGATGGCGATGATCTGCGTTTCCTTCTTGGGCGGCGCGGTGTGCACGGGATCCGGGCCCTGGTCGGCTTCGGCGCGGAGCGCGTCCACCATGCTGGACTGGGCCGAATGCACGGGTGTGATGGCGGTGGGGCCGTTCATTGCGTCTGTCTCCAGTCGAGGATCATCTTGAGGCAGGCGGGGTCTCCGAAGGCCGTTCGATAGGCCTCCGGCGCGGCAGCGGCGTCACGCGTATGGGTGATCAGACCTTCAAGACTGAGCTTGCCGTCAGCGATCAGGTCACGCACGGCGATCAGATCGGGCTCCCGCCATTCGGCGGCGATGCGGAAGCGGGCTTCGCGCATGAAGGCCGGCGGGAAGGAGAAGCTGATGGGCGCGCTGTAGAAGCCGGCCAACACGATCTCGCCCTGCGGGGCCAGGCGCTGCACCAGCAGGTCCATCAGCCCGGCATCGCCGGAGACGTCGCAGATGCAGCGATAGTCGCGCCGGGGATCATCCTCCGGCTGCATCACCTGGTAGCCGATGGCGCCATCGGCGCGGGTCGGATTCGTCTCCCACACCGTGGGCGTGCCGCCGGCAGCGACGACCAGGCGGGCGACGAGGCGGCCGAGCACGCCATGACCGACGATGAGGTCGGGCAGCACCGCGTGTTCACCAGCGATCGCGTGGCGGGCGGTGGCGGCGAGCGCCATCAGCACGCCATCGGCGCCGAGGTTTTCATCGATCGGCACGGCGCGCGCACCGGGGACGACGAGGCGCGCGGCGGCACCACCGAACAGCCCGCGCACCTGGCCGAAGCATTTGGCGCCGGCGACGAAGACGCGTTCGCCGATGCGGCGATCGGCGTGGATGCCGACGGCGCTGACGCGACCGACGGTCTCGTAGCCCGGCACCAGGGGGTATCCCATGCCCGGGAAGGGCGGCATGCGGCCGGACCAGAGCAGACGCTCCGTCCCGGTGCTGATGCCGCTCCACTCCACATCCACCACCACGTCGTCATCGCCCGGGGGCGAGAGTTCGAGGCGGCTCAGGATGAGGCGCTCGGGCGCTTCGAGAATGACTGCAACGGTGTCCACTTGGACTGCCCGCTCCCTCTGGTTGTTTGTCAGGGTAGATTGACGGTGGGCAATGTCAAGAAGAACTGACACTCAACCGTCAAGCAATTACGACGCGCGACGGTCAAGCCACATCCGCCACCAGCACGCGCGTCAGCAACGGCGTGCCGGTCGGGATGAGGCGGGAGGTGGCAAAGCCGGCGGAAGCCAGCATCGCCTGCAATTCAGCCGGCCGGCGGGGACGCCCGCGGCCCATGGCGAGGAGGTAGAAGCCGAAATAGGCATCGCCCATCGCCTCCGCCCCCGCGGTGCCGGCCATGGGCTCCGCGACCACCAGGCGGCCGCCGGGGGGCAGGGCTGCGCGCACACGCTTCAGCAGGCCCATCACCACGTCGTCGTCATGGTCGTGCAGCACGCGCACCAGGCTGATGAGGTCGGCGCCGCGCGGCAGCTCATCCGTCGTGAAGTCGCCGCCGAAGGTTTTCGCGCGAGTCGCGAGGTTTTTTTCCGCGAAGCGCGCGGCGCCGCGGGCGGCAACGGGCGGCAGGTCGAACAGCATCAGGCGCAGGGTGGGTGCGGCGGCGGCGACATGCGCCAGGAAGGCCCCCTCCCCGCCGCCCACATCCAGCAGCGCCTTGTGGCGGCGGAAATCGAAGGCGGCGATCACCTCCTCCGCCACCATGGGCTGGGAAGCAGCCATGAGGGCGGAGTAGTCGGCGACCTTGTCCGGCGCCAACTGGTCCGGGCTGTCAGCGCCGGAATAGGCCCAATAGGCGGAAAGCGCGTTGCCGCCGCGTTCCCGCCGCAGCATGCCGACGGGATCCGCGAGGTCGGCGTAGAGCAGCGCATGATGCTCCACCATGGCGCTGATGCCGGGATTGCCGATCATCGCCGCGCCCAGCGGGCCGAGTGTCCAGAGCCCATCGTCGCGGCGATGCGTCAGCTGCAGCGCGGCAGCGGCGTTGAGGAGGCGGGAGGCGCCTTCCGGCGGCAGGGACAGGCGATGCGCCAGCGCCGCTTCCGTCATCGGGCCCGATTCGTGCAGGACGTCGAAGAGGCGCAGGCGCACGCAGGCGAAGAGGACCTGCGAATAGACGAAGCCGGCGCAGAGGTCGAAGAGCTGCCCGGCCCGCTTGCGCGCCATGGGGCGCGTCAGCGGGAAGCGGGCCGCCCAGGCGCGGAAGCGCGGATTGGCGGTCACGCCTTCCCGGAATTCGCGGAAGCGGTCCCTCCAGCCGGAAGCGGGGGCTGCCATGACGTCCGACATGCGTGGTGTCAGGCGGCCAGCTTCTGGGGAACCAGGCGCCCGGCTTCCTGCAGGATCAGGCCGCGCAGCATGGCCTGGCCGCGGCATTCGGGAATGCTCTCCACCGCGTCCTGCGACAAGCGGCGCAGGCGCGCGACGGCGCCCATCAGGCCGAATTCGGCCACCGCGCTCGGCCGGCCCAGCGCCTTGTCGACGCCGACGGGCTTGCCGAGGGTGGCCTCGTCCTCCACGGCGTCGCGGAGGTCGTCGGCGACCTGGTAGGCCTCCCCCAGCCGATCGCCCAGCAGGCGCCATGCCTCGGGCTCCGCATGGGCGCAGGCGGCGGCGCCGGCGATGGTGGCGGCGGCAAACAGGCTGCCGGTCTTCTGGCGCTGGTATTCGGAGAGGTCGGCGCGGGGTTCGCATTCCCAGGCCTGGCCGGCGACGATGCCGAAGGGCACGCCGACGCCATCGCCCACCGTGATCATCAGCGCGCCGAGTCGTTCCGGCGCGCAGGGGGCGGCGCGGGCCAGGGTCTGGAAGGCGAGCACGATCAGCGCATCACCGGCCAGGACCGCCAGCGGTTCCCCGAAGGCGCGGTGGACGCTGGGCTTGCCGCGGCGCGTCGCGGCATCGTCGAAGCAGGGCAGGTCGTCATGCACCAGGCTGGCGCAATGCAGCAATTCGATCGCCGCGGCGGCGGCGGAGGAGAGCGCCGGCTTGTCATCGCCACAGGCGGCGGCGACGGCGAGGGTGAGGCGCGGGCGGATGCGGCCGCCCTTGGGGAAGACGGCGTGGCGGAGGGCCGCGGCCAGGCGCGGGGGGGCGCCTGCGGCCTCCGCGTAGAGGACCGCGTCGGCGAGGCTCGATTCGATCCGCGTCATGGCATCCATGCGGGGAATCCTCCATCCTTCGGCCGCCGGGCGGCGCGTTTGCCCGCCCCCGGCGGGGTCGCGGATGCGGTCCCGGGGCGGCGATGGGGTCGTGAAACAACCGACCGTCATCTTTGCTTGTCAGTCTACACTGTCAGTCTATCCTGACACCCAAGTCAACGGCTTTCGGCTCGACAGCCTGTGGCGCTTCATCCGAGGAGCATTCCCATGGAAGCAGGTGCCACGGCCGGCGGGCCTCTTGATGGCCCCCCCGAGGCCCCCCCCGGGGGGCCCCATCGCATCGTCGTGGTGGGGGGCGGCGCGGCGGGGCTGGAACTCGCCACCCGGCTCGGCGACCGCTACCGGGATGGGCGGCGCGCCACGGTGACGCTGGTGGAGAAGGCGCGGACCCATCTGTGGAAGCCGCTGCTGCATGCGGTGGCGGCGGGCAGCATGGACCGGGCGCAGCATGAGCTGAACTACCTGGCCCAGGCGCATTGGCACCACTTCACCTACCGGTACGGGGAGATGGTGGGCCTGGATCGCGCGGCGAAGGCGATCGAACTCGGCGCCATGCTGGATGATGAGGGGCGGGAGATCACGCCGGCATCGCGCCTGGGCTACGACACGCTGATCATGGCGGTGGGCAGCGTGACGAATGATTTCGGCACGCCCGGCGCGGCGCGCCACGCCATCCCGCTGGAGACGCCCGAACAGGCCAGCCGCTTCAACCGCCGCCTGGTGAATGCCTGCCTGCGCGCCAATGCGCAGGAGGAGCCGGTGCGGCCGGGGCAGCTGCACATCGCCATCATCGGCGCCGGCGCGACGGGCACGGAACTGGCGGCGGAGCTGCACCGCACGGTACGCGCGGTGGTGGCCTATGGGCTCGACCGTATCAAGCCGGAGCGCGACATCCGCATCGTGCTGGTGGAGGCAGCGCCGCGCATCCTGCCCGCGCTGCCCGAACGGATCTCCGAAGCCACGACGAAGCTGCTGGAGCAGATGGGCGTGGAGGTGAAGACCGGCACGCGGGTGGCGGAGGTGCGGGAGGATGGCGTGGTCTTCGCCGATGGCGCGCTGCTGCCGGCGGAACTCGTGGTGTGGTCGGCGGGGGTGAAGGGGCCGGATTTCCTGAAGGAGGTCGGCGGGCTGGAAACGAACCGCATCAACCAGATCGTGGTCCTGCCGACGCTGCAATCGACGCGCGACCCATCGGTCTTCGCCATGGGCGATTGCGCGGCCTGCCCGCGGGGCGATGGCGCCTGGGTGCCGCCGCGGGCGCAGGCAGCGCACCAGCAGGCGAGCCACCTGTTCACGCAGATGGAGACCATCATCGCCAAAGGGGGCATCGCCAAAGGCACGCCGGCGCCCTTCGTCTATCGGGACTTCGGGTCGCTGGTCTCACTGGGGAAATACAGCACCGTCGGCAGCCTGATGGGGTTCCTCGTCGGCAAATCCATGTTCATCGAGGGCTATTTCGCGCGGCTGATGTACCGGTCGCTCTACAAGATGCACCAGACGGCGCTGCATGGCGGCGCGCCGACGCTGTGGCGGACGCTGGCGGGGTTGGTCAGCCAGCGGGCGGAGCCGGGTGTGAAGCTGCATTGACAGCGATCACGGCGGGTTGAACGGGCGCGGCGCGGAATCGCGCCAATCTCCGGGATGCGGGGTCTGGTGCTCCGGCAGCGGACCGTCCGCGCAACCCTCCCCCGGAGGATCACGCGATGGCTGAGGCTTGGACCATGGCGACGGCGCCGACGGCGGCCGATCGTCCCGAATTGCGTCGGATCGGCCTGGATGCGCTGGGCACGGCGTTGCGACGAGGCTGGGCGGATTTCCTGGCCGCACCCACGCAGCTTGTCTTCCTGTGCGTGCTGTACCCCCTGATCGGCCTGCTGGCGGGCACGCTGGCAGCGGGGGGCGATGCGATGCACCTGCTCTACCCCATGGCGGCGGGCTTCGCGCTGGTGGGGCCGGTGGCGGCACTGGGGCTCTATGAGATCAGCCGGCGGCGCGAAGGAGGGCAGGCGGCGGGGTGGCGGAATGCCTTCGACGTGCTGCGATCACCGGCACTCGGCAGCATCGCAGCGCTGGCGCTGCTGCTGGCGGCGATCTTTCTCGCCTGGCTCTGGGTGGCGGACATGATCTTCACCCGCACGGTCGGCACGCTGCCGGGGGATTTCTCCGGCGCGATGCAGGTCGTGTTCGGCACGGCGGAGGGGCACCGGCTGCTGCTGTGGGGCAACCTGGCGGGGCTCGGCTTCGCGATGGCGGTGCTGGTGCTGACGGTGGTGTCCTTCCCCATGCTGCTGGACCGCGATGGCGGGGTGGCGCGGGCGGTCGGCACATCGCTGCGGGCCTTCGCGGCGAATCCGGTGCCGATGCTGGCCTGGGGCCTGGTGGTCGCGGTGCTGCTGCTGCTGGGGTCGCTGCCGCTGTTCATCGGGCTGGCGGTGGTGCTGCCGGTGCTGGGGCATGCGACCTGGCATCTCTATCGGATGGTGGTCGCGCGATAGCGCGAGGGGTGTGCCGGCGCGATAGCGCGCTACCAGCGGACCTCGAAGATGCAGGCGGGGGCGCCCATGGCGATGCAATGGGTTTCCTCGACCTGCGCCTGCTCGTTGATCAGGGCGCGGAACAGCGTGCCGAAGGTGGCGGTGTAGAAATCGCAGACCGGCTGCTCCGCGGGGCCCGCGAGGGCGATGGGGCCGCCGGCGATCTCCAGCACCAGGGGGTTGCCGTGCCGCGCGCTGAAGCGGCCGCTGCCGGCGAAGGTCCAGGCATGGCGCGCGATGGCGGCAACGAGCAGCCTGGCGGCGATGGGCGCGGGCAAGGCGCGCATCAGCCATTGCGCCGGCTTCGGGATGCGATGGGCCAGCAGGTACTGGCCGGTCAGCATCCCCGCGCGGCGCGCGAGTTGCGTGGCATGGGCGGTGCCGAGCGCATCGCGCGCCGCGCGGTGCAGCAGCGTGACCTCCTGCTCCGGCACCATCGCCTCGGGCGGGTGGTCGAGCCGTTCTCCCAGCCCCGCCGTGGCGAAGACCGCGTGGGTGCGGGCATCGCCGATTGAATGGCGCATGGCCTCCGCCATGCGGGTGATGGCGTTGGGGCCGATTCGCCCGCCCGCCATCGCAACCCCGCCACCCATGGCGCTAATCCCGCGCCGCGGAGGGGACGGATGCCGGCAGTTGCTGCGTGCCACCGCCGCAGGCCTTCATGCGCGGCGCCTCGTCTTCCTCAAACTGTTCCTTGCCGCCGCCGCAGGCCATCACGGCGTTCGCCGCGCGGGTCATGTCGGCGGCGTTGGCCGCGGGCAGCTTCACCTTCGGGCGGTGCATCGTCTTCCACATGGCGTTGTGCGGAATGGCGACGGGGTTGCGGGCGGCGAGGGTGCGGCTTTCGTCGAAGTGGAAATCCACCTGCTTCTTCGATTGCGGGCCCCAGTATCCAACCTTGCCGAGGTCGTAGAAGGTCCGCTGGAAGCCGGATTTGAGAAAGGCCTTGAGACAGCCGACGAGGTAGCTGCGCCGCCGCTTGTCCCTCTCCCAGGGGTAACCGAGAAACGCCTTGCGCATGTAGAAGCGGCGGTAGTTCGCCATGGTCCGGTCCAGCAGCGTGGCGCGGTCCATCGCATCGGGCTTCATGATGGGCGTGACGAAATTGTATTTGGAGAAGTCGAAGACCTCCACCTTGTCGCCGAGTTCCTGGAACAGGTCGCTGAAGGGCCAGGGCGTGTACATCGCCCAATTCGCCATGTCCGGGTTCCAGTCCAGCGCCATCCGGTAGGTTTCCTCCAGCGTCTCCACCGTCTCGTTCTCGAGCCCCACGATGAACTGGGCCTCGGTCACGATGCCGGCTTCGCGCAGCAGTTGGATGGCGCGCTTGTTCTGGGCGACAGTGGTTTCCTTGTTGAAGCGGTCGAGCTTGAGTTGCGCGGCGGCTTCGGTGCCGAGCGAGACATGGACCAGCCCGGCCTTGCGGTAGAAGGGCAGCAGCGCCTCGTCCCGCAGGATGTCCGTGACGCGGGTGTTGATGCCCCACTGGACCTTCTCGGGCAGGCCGCGGGCGATCATCTCCTCGCAGAACTGGATGAACTTCTTCTTGTGGATGGTCGGTTCCTCATCGGCCAGGATGAAGAAGCCGACCTCATGGTCGCGGACCAGCGTCTCGATCTCATCCACCACCTTCTTCGGGTCGCGCACCCGGTAGTCCCGCCAGAATTTCCACTGGCTGCAGAAGGAACAGGTGAAGGGGCAGCCGCGCGCCATGTTGGGGATGGCGACGCGCTTGCCCGTCGGGATGTAGATGTATTTCTTCCAGTCGAGGATGCCCCAATCCGGCTGGATCAGATCGAGATCCGCGATGGGCTTCGCGGCCGGTGTCGCCGTGACCTGGCCGTCCTGGAGATAGGCGATGCCCTTCACCGATCCGCGTTCCGCCGGCCAGGCGCCGTGATCGATGCAGGCGACGAGGTCGAGCAGAACCTGCTCGCCCTCCCCGCGCACCACCACGTCGATCCAGGGCGCTTCGGTCAGCACCTGCGGGTACATGAAGGTGCCGTGGATGCCGCCCAGCACGGTGATGGCGTTGGGGCAGCATTCCTTGGCGAGCTGCAGCAGCGACTCGGCGGCGTAGATGGCGGGGGTGATGGCGGTGGCACCGACGATGTCGGGCTGCAGCAGGCGCAGCGCGTCGCGCACCTGGTCATCGCTCATGTGGTCCGTCATCGCATCGATGAAGGTGATGTCGGTGTAGCCGGCGTTCTTCAGATAGCCCGCGAGGTAGGCGACCCAGGCAGGCGGCCAGTTGCCGGCGATCTCGGCGCCACCGGAGTGGTAGTTCGGGTGGACCAGGACAATGCGCATCGACGCTTCCCTCTGTTGGCCGGCGAGGGAAGTCTGATGCAGGGGATGGCGATCAGGCCTTGATGTGTGTCAATCCAGAACGACACACACGCGCGTCAACGCGCGAAATGACCAGGATCATTGTCCACGCGGTCGAACAATTCCACGGCCCAGGCGATGCGTTCCGGCAGGCGCTTCGGCGCGATACGGTCATTCGCCACCGGCGTCGCGGTGACGGCATCGACGAGGAAACGCGTGGCGGGCAGCGGCGGCGATGCGTGATCCACCGGGCGCATCGCCAGCGCCGCGACGCTGCGGGCCAGCAGCCACGCCTTGCGGCGGCCGGAGACGGTGGCGCGGCGGCTGACGGAATCGAGGCCCTGGCGTTCCACGGCGCGGCCGATCTCCGCATAGACATGGCGCGCGGCGCCGATGCCGGCGCGGCAATCCCGCGGCAGCAGCGGGATGCCCTGTTCCGCCCGGTCATACAGCGCATCCGCCGCATCCAGCAGCCGCTGCACGACACGGCCGAGTGCCGGCGTGAAGACGGGATCGGCCAGGAAATCGGCGGGGTTCACGCCTTCCTGCCGCATCCATTCCAGCGGCAGGTAGAGGCGGCCCATGCGCGCATCCTCCCCCACATCGCGGGCGATGTTCGTGAGCTGCATGGCCACGCCGAGGTCGCAGGCCCGCGCCATGGCGACGGGATCGCGCACGCCCATCAGCAGTGTCATCATCGCGCCGACGGCGGCGGCGACGCGCGCGGCGTAATCCTGCAGCGCCGCGATGTCGCGGTAGTGCCTGCCCTCCGCATCCCAGGCGAAGCCTTCCAGCAGCGCTTCCGGCAGCGCGCGGGGAATGCCGAAGGCCGTGACGACGCCGGCGAAGGCGCGGTCCGCCGCATGGGCCTGGGGCCGCCCGGCATAGATGTCGTCGAGCCGGCGATAGAGGCCATCCAGCGCGTCCTGCATGGACACAGCTTCATCGATCGCGTCATCGGCGACGCGGCAGAAGGCGTAGAGCGCGGCGGCGGGATCGGCGATGCGGGACGGCAGCAGCAGGGATGCGGCGCGGAAGGATTTCGACCCGCCCGCCAGCAGGCGATGGCAGGCGGCAAGGTCCTCGGCGTTCGTCATATCGGACCTCCCTGCCACAGGGGCAGGCTAGCGCGCGTCATTGCGGGAAGCGAGTGCGAAAGAATCACGCGGCGGCTTCCGCGATGATGATCGCGACCGCCTGGTCCGGCGCTTCCTCGTGCGCGAGGTGGCCGAGGCCCGGCAGCGTGACGATGCGGGCCGCGGGCAGCCGCGCGCGAACGCGTTCCGCCTGGGCGGGCGGCACCGCGCGGTCCTTGGCGCCGACGACGAGCAGCAGGCGCGGCGCCAGGCGCGGCAGGTCCCGCAGCAGCGGCACCAGATCCCAATTCGCCATCATGCCGAGTGCCGCCGCCAAGTGCCCGGACTGCCGGAACAGCCGCGCATAGTAGTCCACGCCCTGCGCATCGATGCGGCTGCCGGTATCCGTCAGCAGGCGTTCCGCCACCGTCTTGTCCGCGGCGCGCCAGGCAAACAGGCTCGGCACGAAGGGCAGGCCGACCAGAAGGCGGGCGGTGCGGGTGAAGAAGGCGGCGTGCTGGTCGCCGAGCGGCTGCAAGGCGCCGTTCAGGCTGATGATCGAGTCGGGCGCGATCCGCTGGTCCAGCGCCATGCGCAGCAGGATGGCCGCTCCCGCGGAATGGCCCGCCGCCAGCGCGGGGCGCAGCTGCATCACCTGCATCAGCGCGCCGACGGAAGCCGCCATGCCGGGCAGCGAAAGGCGCGGCCCCGTCACGGGTTGCGTGAAGCCATGGCCGGGCAGGTCCGGCGCCACCACCGTGAAATGCTCGGCCAGCAGCGGCATCAGGTCGCGCCAGGAATGGGTGGCGGCGGCGGTGCCGTGCAGCAGCAGCAGCACCGGCCCCTGCCCCATCACCTGCACATGCCAGCGCAACCCGGCGGCCTGCACGAAGCGGCTGGCCTGGCGGTTGGGCCAGTCGCGGCCCTCGCGATCCCATGCCGGATACTGCGCCATGGCGCGTCACGCCGCGCCGCGGGTTGCGGCGACGGCGGCGGAAAGTTTCTCGGAGTTCACCGCCGGCAAGGCGAGGTAGCGGGCGCCCATCGCGGTCGCCATCTGCTTCGCGAAGGGCGCGGGGCGGGGCGAGGTATCGACCAGCAACGCGGAGATGCCCGAGAGGCGCACGGGAATGGCGGCGGAGAGCGCATCGGCTTCCGCCTGCTGCCGGCCCGGCGTCCCGGCGCGGCCGATATTGGCGCGCCCATCCGTCAGCAGGATCATCAGCGGCGTGCGGCCGCGGCGCTGTTCCTCCGCCGCCAATGCCATGGCGGCATCGAGGCCGAGCGCCAGCGGCGTGGCGCCGCCGCCCGGCAAACCCGCCAGGCTGCGCTTGGCGCGGACGAGGGAGTTGGTCGGCGGCAGCAGCAATTCGGCAGCCTGGCCGCGGAAGGCGACGACGGCGACGCGGTCGCGGCGGACGTAGCAATCCGCCAGCAGCATCTCCACCGCGCCCTTCGCCTCCGCCAGGCGATTGAGGGCGGAGGAGCCGGAGGCGTCCACGACGAAGATCGCCGTCGTCTCCGTGTGCTGCTGGAACCGCATCAGGCGGATGTCGTCGCGCTTGACCAGGATGCGCGGGCCAGGACGACCGGCACGCTCGCGCAGGCGCAGCGGCTGCCAGGGGGCGGCGCTGCGCAGCGTCTCCACGATCGACAGCCGGGCGCCGTCGCGCAGCGCGCCGGCGCGGGTGCCGATGGGGCGGCCGCGCAGCTGCGACTTGCGGCGCTGGCCCTCCCGCCCCTGCGCGCCGGCGCGCGACCGGGCGGCGTTGCGGGCATCGGCGCCGAGGGCCGCGAGCAGGCCCGATGGCAAGGCCGCCTGGGTCGCGGCCAGCAGCATTTCCTGCAGCGCCTGCGGATCCGGGCCGCCCTCGGGCTTCTGGTCGGCACTGTTCTCCGCATCCGGCGGCGGGGGCTCGGGCGGGGGCGGCTCCGGGGGCGCCTCGTCCTGCGCCGGCATGCGCGTGGCGCGGGGGCCATAGACCAGGCGGGCGGCGAGGCCCGCATCCTCCGGCCCCACCTCGCCACGGCCCGCCAGCGCGGCGGCGGCGCGGGCGGCACGCAGTGCCAGCAGGGGGGCGCGGGCGCTGTCGATGCCGAAGGCAAGCGCGGCGGCGACCAGCGCCTCCAGCACCTTCTCCGGCACCGTCACATCGGCCAGGCGCGCGCGGGCGGCGGCGATGGCGGCGCGGTCCGGCACGGGCCAGCGCAGCACGGCCTGCTGGGGCAGCTCATCCAGGAACAGGCGGAAGGCGAGGCGTTCCAGCAGCGCGGGGGGCGGCTGCTCCTCCTCCGACGCGCCTTCGTCCAGCGCCACCAGGCCGATGCGGGCGGGGATGGTCACGCCCAGGCCGTCGCGCTGGACCGCAACCTCCCCGGCATCCAGCACGGCGGCGATCTTGGCGGCGGTGGCGCTGTCCATCCGCTCCGCCATCGCCGCCAGAACCAGGCCCCCATGGGCATCGGCCAGCACGCCGCGTTCGACGATGGGCCGGCCGGCGCTGAGCGTCGCGGTCAGGTCGAGGCCACCCAGCAGGCGGCTGTCCGGCACGCCACTCGGCAGGCGCTTCATGGCCGTGCCTTCGGGCAGCGCCACGCGCAGCAGGCCGAGCCAACGATCGCGCGGGAAACCCGGTGCGCAGCGCAGCGCGGCGCCGCCCAGGCCGACGGGATCCACGGCCAGCAGAAGCGCGGCGCGGGCCGCATCCTCGGCCGGCGGGTGTCCCGCCGCTTCCGTCACGGGCCGAACACTTCCACCAATGCGCGCTCGACGCGGGTGGTGGCGACGGCCTCATCCAGCGGGTTGCGGCGCAGGCGATGGCGCAGCGCGGGGGCGGCGATGCGGCGGAGATGGGCGAGGCCAACCTCGCGGTCCCCCTCCAGCGCCGCCAGCGCGCGGGCGGCGCGGATCAGCGTGAGCTCGCCGCGCAGCCCATCGGTGCCGAGCGCCAGGCAGAGCCGGGCCGCATTCTCGACGGTTGCGTCGGGCACCGTGATGCGCGGCAGCAGGCGGCGGGCGGCGAGGATCTTCTTGCGCGTCACCTGGGCGGCGCGGTGCCAGCGATCCACGAAGCCGGCGGGGTCGTGTTCGAAGGAATCGCGGCGGCGCACGACCTCCACCCGCGTCGGCAGGTCGGTGGGGGTGCGGACGTCGACGCTCAGGCCGAAGCGGTCGAGGAGTTGGGGGCGCAGTTCGCCTTCCTCGGGGTTGCCGGAGCCGATCAGGACGAAGCGCGCGGGGTGGCGGATGCTGATGCCCTCGCGCTCCACGACATTCTCGCCGGAAGCCGCGACATCGAGGAGGAGGTCCACCAGATGGTCCTCCAGCAGGTTCACCTCATCGATGTAGAGGAAGCCGCGATGGGCGCGGGCCAGCAGGCCGGGCTCGAAGGCCTTCACGCCTTCCGCCAGCGCGCGTTCGATGTCGAGCGCACCGGCGACGCGATCCTCCGTCGCGCCGAGCGGCAGATCCACCACCGGCACGGGCACGGTCTGCACCGGCGGGGAGGAGAGGCCGCGGCAATGCACGCAATCCGCGGCGGGCTTCGCCGGGTCGCAGCCGAAGCGGCAGCCGGCCACGACCTCCATCGGCGGCAGCAGCGCCGCCAGGGCGCGGACCGCAGTGGATTTGCCGGTGCCGCGGTCGCCGAAGACGAGCACGCCACCGACCGAGCCATCGACGGCCGCGATGAGCAAAGCGAGCTTCATCTCGTCCTGGCCCACGATGGCGTCGAAGGGGAAGACCGGCTTCCCCGTGGGCGCCGGCGGCGCGAAACGACGGCGCCGCGTCGCGGTGCTGGCCATCGTGTTCTCTCCCTTCGTGGGAAGGGTGCCGGGCGCCTGGTCCATCAGGCCGCCCGCCTCAGGCTGAATTGCGACCAGACGGCGGAGAGGCTGTTCACGAGGTGATCCATATCAGCATCGCTGTGCACCGGGCCGGGCGTGATGCGCAGCCTTTCGGTGCCACGAGGCACGGTAGGGTAGTTGATGGGCTGCACATAGACGCCGTGCTCATCCAGCAGGATGTCGCTGATCGCCTTGCAGACGACGGGATCGCCAACCATCACCGGGACGATGTGGCTGGGATTGTCGAGATGCGGCACGCCGATCGCATCCAGCCGCTTGCGCAGAGTCGCCGCGCGTTCGTGCAGGCGCTCGCGCTCCGCGTTGGAAGCCATCAGATGCTCGATGCTCGCCCGCGCGCCGGCCGCGACGGCGGGTGGCAGCGCGGTGGAGAAGATGAAGCCGGAGGCATAGCTGCGGACGAAATCGCACATGGCGTTGCTGCCCGCGATGTAGCCGCCGATGACACCGAAGGCTTTTGCCAGCGTGCCCTCGATGACCGTCAGGCGGTGGGAAACACCGTCGCGGTCCGTGATGCCGCCGCCATGTGCGCCGTACAGGCCGACGCCGTGGACCTCGTCGCAATAGGTCATGGCGCCGTACTTCTCCGCCACGTCGCAGATGGCAGCGATGGGGGCGATGTCGCCATCCATCGAATAGACGCTCTCGAACGCCACCAGCTTGGGGCAGGAGGGGTCGAGTTCCGACAGGACGCGTTCCAGGTCCTCCACATCGTTGTGGCGGAACATGCGGCGCTGGGCACGGCTGTGGCGCATGCCTTCGATCATCGAGGCGTGGTTCATCTCGTCCGAGACGATGACGCAGCCCGGCATGCGCGAGGCGAGGGTGGAAAGGGACGCCCAGTTGGACATGTAGCCGCTGTTGAACAGCAGCGCGTCCTCCGTCCCGTGCAGGGTGGCAAGCGCGCGTTCCAGCAGGACGTGTTCGTGGTTGGTGCCGGAGATGTTGCGCGTGCCGCCGGCGCCCGCACCGTAGCGGTCCAGCGCCGCATGCATCGCCGACAGTACCTTCGGGTGCTGCCCCATGCCGAGATAGTCGTTGGAGCACCAGACAGTCACTTCGGAGGTGCGGCCGTTACGGTGGCGGATGGCCTTCGGGAAGCCGCCTGCCTGGCGTTCGATATCGGCGAAGACGCGATAGCGGCCTTCGCGCCGGAGACCATCGAGCTGGGCACGGAAGAAGGACTCGTAGTTCATCTCGGACCCCCCATGGCCGGTCTGGCAGCCGCCGGGAACCGCCCCGGCGGGTTAGTCTTCCGCGCAGCCTGCCGGCGGTTTTCCGCCTTGGCCTTGCGCGGCATCAAGCCACGGGCGCGGGCGCAGGACGCCCTTCCCGTTGCGCGGCGGAGCGGGAGGCGAGCCCCCAGCGCCACAGCGCGTCAGCGGGCACCGGCAGCACCATGAACCAGTGCTCCAGCAGCCCCAGCGCGACGAGGCTCGCCAGCAGCGAATACCCCGCCACTTCATGCGGCGTCGCACCGACGGCCGCCGCCTTCATCGACAGCAGCACGCAGGCCGCGGTGCCGGCGATGACGGAGACCGGGAACAACGCATTCATCCGCCGCCGGCGGAAGAAGCTCTCGAGGTAGCGCAGATGGTCGGGAAGGAAAGCCTCCGCCAGGTTGCGCACGCCGAGATAGACGTTGAGCTTGGCGCTCTGCCGCATCACCCAGAAGGCGATGAAGGTCCAGAAGCCGACCTGGTTGGAGCCGCCCCAACTGGCGGCCAGGATCAGCAGCGCGCCGGCGATGATCGCCAGTTCATGCCACAGGATCGCCGCCAACGCCGCGCGCAGCCGGACCCAGCCGGTGGCGCCGGGCGGGCAGGCCTGGCGGGAGGGGCCGGTGACCATGCCGGTCAGGAAGGCTGTCTCGATCCAGCCCCAGACCAGCACGCCACAGACGAAGCCGAGATAGGCGCCCTGCGTCGTCGTGTCCCAGGCCGTGGCGTGCAGGCCGGCGAGGCCCGCCAGCGCCAGGGTGGAGGCGCCGAGCATGGTCCAGCGGAAGGTTTCCCGCCGGAGACCATCGAGATAGAGGATCACGCCCGTGCTGAACCACCAGATGAACAGGGTGAACAGCGCGGGCAGCCCATGCTCCGCCATGCGAACCTGCCCCGCCTACCAGGCCGGCGCCAGCCGGGCGTCGGCCGGCAAGGCGTTGCGCCTGGGCTTCAGGAAATACAGGCGCGCGAAGCTGGCGGCCGCCGCGGCGGACAGGCCGATGCGCTTGATGCCGCCCACCACGCCGCCCTGGCGCTTCGCCTCACCGAGTGCATCCGCGATCTTCCGCAGGCGCTCCAGCCCCCGCAGGAAGGACGGGTTGTCGATGTCGAGCGTCGCCGGGAAGACCTGGCGGCAAATTTCTTCCGTGATGCGGAAGACCTTCATGTCGTAATCCGTCGGCGTCATGCCGAGGGCCTTGTGGAATTCGGGGCGTGCATGGTCGCGCACATACATGGTGGCGAAGACCGCCAGCTGGAAGAACCGCACCCAG
>NZ_JBHYGL010000008.1:0-52768 GCF_051859025.1 Falsiroseomonas sp.
GAAAGGGAGGGGGGCCGAAGTGCCCCCCTCCCTTTCTGCATCTATTGCCGGTGGTGCAGGGGGACAGCGTCCCCCTGCTGGGCCGCCCTACCCCCGCGCCACCACGCCCCGCAGCACCTGCAGGGCTTCGTCCACCATGACCGACGTCACGTCCAGGTGCAGGCACGCCCGGATGCGCCCGCCGAGGAAGCTGACCTGCACGCCCTCCATCCGCAGCGCCCGCACCACGTCCATGGAGGCGACGCCCGTCCCGGCCGTGTCGAAATAGACCAGGTTGGTATCGGGCTCCGTCACCGCGATGCCGGGGATCTGCGCCAGGCCGCGGAACAGCGCCTTGGCGTTGGCGTGGTCATCCGCCAGGCGCTCCACATGATGGTCCAGCGAGTAGAGGCAGCCCGCCGCGCAGACGCCCGCCTGCCGCATCGCGCCGCCGAGGCGCTGCTTCCAGCGCCAGGCCTCATCGATGAAGTCCCGGCTGCCGCACAGCACGGCGCCCAGCGGCGCGCCGAGGCCCTTGGTGAAGTCGAGCCAGACGCTGTCGAACCCCGCCGTCATCTCCGCGGCCGAGATGCCGGAGGCGATGCAGGCATTCATCAGCCGCGCGCCGTCCATATGGGTGGAAAGCCCGGCGCCATGGGCGATGTCGGCAATCTCCGCCAGCACGGCGCGGTCCCAGACGGCGCCGCCGCCGGTATTCGCGGTCTGCTCCACCTCCACCAGGCGCTGCGTCGGCGTGTGGCGGGATTTGCCGCGAAGGGCGCCCCGCAGCGCATCCGGCGAATACATGCCGCGATCGCCCTTCAGCGGCAGGATCTGCACGCTGCCGAGCGCGGCGTGCGCACCGCCTTCGCTGGTCAGGATATGCGCGGTCTCATGCGCGATGATCTCCTCGCCGGGGCGGCAATGCACCAGCGTGGCGGCGACGTTGCACATGGTGCCGGTCGGCATGAAGACCGCGGCTTCCTTGCCCATCAGCGCGGCCATGCGGTCGCACAGCGCGTGCACGGTGGGATCGTCGCCATGCTGCTCGTCGCCGACCTCGGCGCGCATCATCGCATCCAGCATCGCCGGCGTCGGCTTGGTCTGCGTGTCGGAATAGAGGTTGATGCGGATCGGCGGCGCGCCGGAGGGCGGGCGTTCTGGGGCGTGGACCATGGTGTTCCGTGCGTGGCTTGAAGGCGCGCGCAGGGTGGCAGGGAATGGGGGGCGGGTGAAGCCGGGCCCTTCAGCCCAGACGGTGCCTGGCCCAGACGGGCGCGATGGCGGGGCGGGCGGCGACGGCTTCCGCCAGCTTCTGGATGCGCGGCAGATGTGCCGGCACCCATTCGCGGCCCTTCATCCAGCGGCACATCACAGCGATGGCGATATCCGCCACGCTGAACCACGTGCCCAGCAGGAAGGGGCCGGCATCATCGAGGCCAGCGTGATCCTCGATGATCCGCAGCACGTCACGGCCCATCGCCAGCGCATTGTCGCGCGCGGCCTCCGCCTGGTCCGGCGCGTAGCCGAAGCGGGCGGGATAATCCCAGCGCGTGACCTGCGGGTAGAACTCCCCCGCCAGGAGCGCCATCCAGCGCAGCACGACGGCGCGGGCGGTATCGCCAGGCGCGGGCAGCAGCGCGGCTTCGGGATGAAGGTCCGCCAGGCTCACCAGGATCGCCAGGCTTTCCGTCAGCACCGTGCCATCCGGCAGCACCAGCGTCGGCAGGCGGCCCATCGGGTTGATGGCCAGGTAGTCCGCGCGCAGCTGGTGGTCGCCCTCCAGCGGCACCGCCCGGTGCTCGACCTCGGCCCCGATTTCCGCCAGCGCCATCTCCGCTATGGCGGAGCCGGAGCCGATATCGCCGTACAGGATGTAGCTCATGGCCGGAGCCTCGCCCGGCGCGCAGCCGCCGCGCCAGCGCATTTCCTTGATGAAGGCCAGCAGGGGCATTGATGCCGCGCGCGAACCCTTCAGGATCGGCAACAGCCCCAAGGAAGAACGCCCATGCCCCCCATCCGCAAGATCGCCACCTGGCGGGAGACCGTCTTCGGCGAAATGGGCCGCGACGCCCCCCGCCCGATCATCCGCGCCGTCGCGCTGGCCGTCATCGCCAACCCCTTCGCCGGCCGGCCGGGGATGGAGGATCTCACCGTGTTGTGGGAGGCCGGCGCGGCGCTCGGCGAACGCCTGATGCCCGAACTGGCGGCGATGCTCGGCGGGCCGGCCGTGTCCTACGGCAAGGCCGCCATCGTCGGTGTGGCGGGAGAGGTCGAGCATGGCGGCGCCGTCGTGCATCCGCGCCTCGGCAAGCCGATGCGCGCCGCGATCGGGGGCGGCGCCTCCCCCGTGCCATCGGCGGTGAAGGTGGCGGCCGCGGGCACGCCGATCGACATCCCGCTGGGCCACAAGGACGATGCCTGGAGCTTCGCGCATTTCGACACCATCACCGTGATGATGGCGGACGGCCCGCGGCCGGAGGAGATCCTGGTCGCGATGGCGCTGGCCGATGGCGGGCGCGTATGGAACCGCTGCGGCGGCGGGCCCGCCCGATAAGGCTACTTGCGCGGCCCGCCGGCCGTGCCCTGCACGCAGCGGAAGGAGCTGATCTGGTCGTTCCAGCGATCCCCGACATAGCCGACCGCGCCGGGATGCAGCGTCAGGACCGCACCCTCATACCGCGCATGCTGGAAGAACTGCCAGACGCCGGCGGCGATGACGATGGAGGAGACCTGGTCGTTCCACGCATCGCCAACCCAGGGCACGTCCCCGGTGAAGCGCCGCGCCGCGCCGGCGAATTGCGCGTGCTGGTAGATGGTAACGTCGCATCCCGGCGCCTGCGCCCGCGCGTCATCCGCCCTCAGCAGCGGCAGCAGGGCTGGCAGGAGAGGGAGCAGGCGGCGCATGGGATTCTCCGTCACGGCCCCAGGAGCCTGCGCGTCAGGCGCCCGCCCCGCAAGCAGGGGCGAAACCCGGCGAAACCATCCTGGCGCGCTTGCGACTGGCGATCGCAGGCCGCCCGTGGAACCTTCCGCGCCCTGACGGAGGCGTGGCATGAGCGGGTTGACGGCCAGCATCGGGGACCACCTGGCCTTCCAGCGCGAGAGCGCCGCCAGCCGCGCCGGTGCGACGGCGGATGACATCCGCATCGCGCGCCTCACGGGCTTCGACCCGCTGGATGTCATGACCATCCGCACGCTCTGCGCCGCCCGCGCCGTGCTGCTGGTGTTCCGCTGCCCCAACCTGGCCGCGCGGTCCCTGCACGGGCTGCTGCCGGCCAAGAGCGCTGTCACCAGCACGAAATCCGGCAGTTCCGGCGCTGTCATGGGCGACAACGGCCTGCTGATGGTGTCGGACTACGACATCATGGGCTGCTGGCGGCAGGAAGGCCCGGGCTTCCGCCGTATCCCCATCACCGCCGTTGCGCCCGGGGCCAAATACGGCGCCTGGTCGGCGGAAGCGCGGGCGCTGGTGCAGGCGCTGAACCGGCAATTGCTGACCCGCATCCAGCATGGCGCGCAGGATGACTGGCTGGATGCCGAGAAGAACCGTGGCGTGAAGCCGGATGACGGCTTCCTGGCGTTTCGCCTCGGCGTGACGGAACCCATGGAGGGGGCCGCCGAGCTGGAGGGTTTCTACCGCCTCAACGGGCTGGACTGGCCCTACCTGCCGAATGGCAGGCATCGCGGGCGGTGAACTACGCGCTGGGCGCGGGCGTGGCGGGCGCGGCCGGCGGCGGCGCGCGGCGATACAGCGCCATGGCGCGGCGTTCGAAGGCGCGCACCATCAGGCGCACCGCCTCGTTGAACACGGTGCCGATGACGGCCTGCAGCAGGCGCGACTTGAATTCGAAGTCGACGAAGAAATCGACCTCCGTCCCCCCCGCCACGGGCCGGAACCGCCAGTGGTTGTTCAGGTAGCGGAAGGGGCCCGTGAGGTAGCGGACGTGGACGTGGCCCGGCCGGTCCAGCAGCACCTGGCTGCGGAAGGTCTCCCGGAACATCTTGAAGCCGATGGTGAGGTCGGCCGTCAGTTCCTTGTCATTCCGCGTCAGGATGCGCGCACCGACGCACCAGGGCAGGAATTCCGGATAGCGGCGGACATCCGCCACCATGTCGAAGAGCTGTTCCTCCGAATAGGGGAGGATGCGCTTTTCCGCATGCGTGGGCATGGCGCGATCAGGCCGCCTTCAGCTTCGCGGCACGGGCATCGCGCAGCGCCGCGAAGTCGCGATCCGCATGGTAGGAACTGCGCGTCAGCGGCGTCGAGGACACCAGGAGAAAACCCTTCCCGCGCGCGGCACTGGCGTAGTCCTCGAACTCCTCCGGCGTGACGAAGCGGTCCACCGCGGCGTGCTTCACCGTGGGCTGCAGGTACTGCCCGATGGTGAGGAAATCGACATCGGCGCTGCGGAGGTCGTCCATCACCTGCAGCACCTCGATCCGCTTCTCCCCCAGCCCGACCATGATGCCGGACTTGGTGAAGATCGAGGGGTCGAGCTGCTTCACCCGGTCCAGCAGCCGCAACGAATGGTAGTAGCGCGCACCGGGGCGGATGGTCGGGTACAGCGCCGGCACGGTTTCGAGGTTGTGGTTGAAGACGTCAGGCCGGGCCGCCACCACCACCTCAAGCGCGCCATCCTTGCGCAGGAAGTCGGGCGTCAGGATCTCGACCGTGGTCTCCGGCGCCGCCAGCCGCAGCGCGCGGATCGTCTGCGCGAAGTGTTCCGCGCCGCCATCCTTCAGATCGTCCCGGTCCACGGAGGTGATGACGACATGCCGCAGGCCGAGCTTGGCGACGGCGTCGGCGACGCGGTTCGGCTCATCGCCATCGAGCGCCTTCGGCATCCCCGTCGCGACGTTGCAGAAGGAACAGGCGCGGGTGCAGGTATCGCCCATGATCATCATGGTCGCGTGGCGCTGGGACCAGCATTCCCCGATGTTGGGGCAGGCCGCTTCCTCACACACCGTGACCAAATTGTTGGCGCGCATCAGCGCCTGGGTCTCGCGGTAGATCGGAGAGGTCGGCGCCTTCACCCGGATCCAGGCGGGTTTCCGCTGGATGGGGTTGTCCGGCCGGTTGGCCTTCTCGGGGTGCCTTTCGGCCCCGATACGGGCTGCCCTGTGGTCGATCTCGACGCGCGTGCTCATGGCGACGATATAGCGACGGTGCGGCGTGGCGACGAGGGGTTCATGATTTCACCGCGCGCAGGCTGAGGGAGAGGGGCAGCCAAGGCCTGTCGGGCCAGGTCCACATGCCATCCGCATCCCGCACGCTGCCCTCGAACGGTTTCCAGACCAGGCGCGGATGCTCACGCAGCCAATCCAGTTGCAGGCCCGCGCGGCGCAGCGCGCCGAGGATCTCGGCAAGGCCATGCGGAAACTCGATGGTCTGCCGGTTCGCGAGTTCGGCTGATGTGTCCATGTAGTCGGTCGGGTTGTCGATGGGGACCGGCCCGGGCTCGAAATAGGGGTATCGCCAGCCGGGAAAGCCGGGGGCGGCGATGCCGGCATCATCGAAGACCCAGGCCACGGGATGCATGTCCGCGAAGTAGAAGGCACCGCCCGGGCGCAGCGCGAAGGCGATGGCGGTGGCCCAGGCGTCCAGGTCCGGCAGCCAGGTGATGGTGCCCCAGGCCGTGAAGACCAGGTCAAAGGCGCCGGCTTCCTCCGGGATGGCGGACGGCGTCTCCAGCACGTCCGAGAACACGAACCGCGTGTTGGTGATCCCGCATTCGGCGGCAAGGCTGCGCGCGGCCTCCAGCGCCGGCGGGCTGAAATCGACGCCCACGACCCTCGCAGCGCCGCGCTGTGCCAGCGCGATGCTGTCATCGCCGAGATGGCACTGCAGATGCAGGATGTTCAGCCCCGAGACGTCCCCGATCTCGGCCGCCACGATCGCATCCAGCCGCCCGAGGCCCGCCCGCTGCGAGGAGAGGTCATAGCCCCGCGGTCCGAGATGAACGCGGGTGCGTTCATCCCAGTTGGCCTGGTTCAGGCGGCGCCAATCGGATGGGCCGTCAGATGTGGATGACCCTGCCATAGGCGTCCAGCACCGATTCATGCATGGTTTCGGAGACGGTCGGATGCGGGAACACCGTATGCATCAGCTCGGCCTCGGTCGATTCCAGGGTGCGGGCGATGCCGTAGCCCTGGATCATCTCCGTCACTTCCGGGCCGACCATGTGGGCACCAAGCAACTCGCCCGTCTTGGCGTCGAACACCGTCTTCACCAGCCCCTCGGGTTCCCCCATGGCGATGGCCTTGCCGTTGCCGATGAAGGGGAAGCGGCCGACCTTGACCTCATGCCCCAGTTCCTTGGCACGCGCTTCCGTCAGCCCCACGGAGGCGACCTGCGGGCGGCAATAGGTGCAGCCCGGGATGTTCAGCACATCCATGGCGTGGGGGTGCTTGCCCGCGATCGCCTCGATGCAGATGATCGCCTCATGGCTCGCCTTGTGCGCCAGCCAGGGCGGGCCGGTCAGGTCGCCGATGGCGTAGACGCCAGGCTCACCCGTATTGCCGAAGGCGTCGGTCACGATGTGGGTCTTCTCGACCTTGATCTTCGTGCCTTCGAGGCCGAGGTCCTCGACATTGCCGACGATGCCGACGGCGGAGATCAGGCGATCCGCGACGATGTCCTGCACCTTGCCGCCGGCCTCGACCACCGCGGTGACGCTGTCCGCGCCCTTGCGGATGCCCTGCACCCGCGCGCCGGTCAGGATCTTCATCCCCTGCTTCACGAAGGCCTTGTGGACGAAGGCGCTGATCTCGGAATCCTCCACGGGCAGGATGCGGTCCATCACCTCGATGATGGTCACCTCGGCGCCCATGTTCTGGTAGAAGCTGGCGAATTCCGCGCCGATGGCGCCGGAGCCCATGACGATGAGCTTCTTCGGCAGCGCGGTCGGCGTCATCGCTTCCCGGTAGGACCAGATCAGCTTGCCGTCCGGCTCCATCCCCGGCAGCACGCGGGCGCGCGCGCCGGTGGCCAGCAGGATATGCTTCGCCGCGATGTCAGCGACAGGCTTCCCGTCCTTGGTGACGGAAACCTTGCCCGGCCCCGCAAGACGACCGTGACCGTCATAGACGGAAACCTTGTTCTTCTTCATCAGGTGCTTGACGCCACCCGAGAGCTGCCCGGCGACGCCGCGCGAACGCTTGATGACCTTCGCGAAGTCGAAGCGGATATTGTCCGCCGCGAAGCCATACTGGTCCAGGCTGTGCAGCAGGTGATTGATCTCGCTGGCGCGCAGCAGCGCCTTGGTCGGGATGCAGCCCCAGTTGAGGCAGATGCCGCCGAGGTTCTCGCGCTCCACCAGCGCGACCTTCATGCCAAGCTGGCTGGCGCGGATGGCCGCGACATAGCCGCCAGGCCCGCCGCCCACCACCACGATATCGAAGCTGTCGGCCATGGCCGTCACCCCTTTGTTGCGGCGAGCGCGTGCAGCGCCTCACCGGTCACGCGTTGCACGCGCCATTCATCCATGCCGCGCGCGCCGATCTTCCGGTAGAAGCGGATCGCGGGCTCGTTCCAGTCCAGCACCTGCCATTCCATCCGCTTCCAGCCGCGGGCGACGCAGATGCAAGCGCAATGGCGGAAGAAGGCTTCCCCGATGCCGAGGCCCCGGTACTCCGGCTCCACGAAAGCGTCCTCCACATACAGGCCGTGGCGGCCCGTGAAGGTGCTGAAGATGGGGAACCAGATGCACTGGCCGACCGCCCTGCCCTCGACCTCGGCGAGGATGCAGAACACGGTCGGGTTGGGGCCGAAAAGCGCGTGGCGGAAATCATCCTCCGTGCCCACGGCCTCATGCAGCAGCTTCTCATACTCCGCGAGCGCCCGGACCAGCCGGTTGATCTCCGGCAGGTCCGCCTCGGTCGCGTCGCGGAGCGAGAAGCGGCTGGTCACAGCATCAAGCTCAGCGGTTCCTCGACGATCTTCTTGAAGGCCTGGATCCACTCCGCCGCCAGCGCGCCATCGACGACGCGGTGATCGACGGAGAGCGTGCAGGTCATCACCGTCGCGATGGCCAGCGCGCCATTCTTCACCACGGGCCGCTGTTCGCCGGCGGACACGGCGAGGATGCCGGCCTGCGGCGGGTTGATGATGGCCGCGAAGTCGCGGACCCCATACATGCCCATGTTGGAAATGGAGAAGCCGCCGCCCTGGAACTCCTCGGGCTTCAGCTTGCCCGACTTGGCCCGCGAAGCGAGGTCCTTCATCTGCGTGCTGATGGAGGCGAGCCCCGCCTGGTCCGCCTTCCGGATGATCGGCGTGATCAGCCCGTCCGGGATGCTGACAGCCACGGAAATGTCGACGTCATGGTACTGGAGGATCGCGTCCTCCGTCCATGTCGCGTTCACTGCCGGGAAGCGCCGCAGCGTCACCGCCGCCGCCTTGATCACCAGGTCATTGACCGAAAGCTTGAAGGCGCCAGGCCCATCCTTGGGCGAGGTCGCGTTCAGCTGCGACCGCAGCTTGAGCAGCGCATCGATCTCGATATCCATCGAGACGTAGAAATGCGGCACATTCTGCTTCGATTCCGACAGCCGCCGCGCGATCACCTTGCGCATGGTGCTGTTCGGCACGGCGGTATGCGGCGCCGTGATGACGGGCGCGGCGGGCTTCGGCGCCGGCGCAGCGACCGGGGCTGCGGCGGGTGCCGGTGCGGCAGAAGCCACGGGTGCCGGCTTCGCCGCCGGGCCCCTGGCCAGCGCCGCATCCACATCCGCCTTCACGATGCGGCCATTCGGGCCGCTGCCGGCCACGCCCGCCAGATCCAGCCCCGCCTGTTCCGCCATGCGGCGGGCGAGCGGGGATGCGATCACGCGGCCGCCCGAGGCTGCCGGCGCGGCGGCCGGTGCCGCTGCGGGCGCCGGGGTTGCCGGTGCCGCTTCCGTCTTCGGCGTCGCCGCGGCCGGCGCGGGCTTGGCGGCGGGCGCCGCATCCGCGCTTTCGCCGGCTTCCACCAGCACCGCGATCACGTCGTTCACCTTCACGCCGGCCGTGCCGCCGGCGACGACGATCTTGCCGAGGATGCCTTCATCCACGGCCTCCACTTCCATCGTCGCCTTGTCGGTCTCGATCTCGGCGATGATGTCGCCGGCCTTGACCTGCTCGCCTTCCTTCTTGAGCCAGCGGGCGAGCGTCCCCTCCGTCATCGTCGGGGACAGTGCCGGCATCAGGATGTTCGTCGCCATCGTCCTGCTCCCTCCCCTTACTTGTAGGTCACGCGCTTGGCGGCATCGATCACCTGCTCGATCCGCGGCAGGGCCAGCTTCTCGAGGTTCGCGGCATAGGGCATCGGGACATCGAGGCCATGGACCCGCACCGGCGGCGCATCCAGATCGTCGAAGCAGTTCTCCATGATCTGCATCGCGACCTCGCTGCCGATGCCGGCGAAGGGCCAGCCTTCCTCCAGCGTCACCAGGCGGTTGGTCTTCTTCACCGACCGCACGATGGTCTCGGTATCCAGGGGCCGCAGGCTGCGGAGGTTGATGACCTCCGCGCTGATCCCCTGCGCCGCCAGCGCATCGGCCGCCTGCATAGCCAGGCCCACCATGATGGAGAAGGCGACGATGGTGACGTCCGTGCCCTCGCGCTCCACCTTCGCCTTGCCGATCGGCAGGATGAAGTCATCCGCCACCGGCATCTCGAAGCTCTGGCCGTAGAGGATCTCGTTCTCGAGGAAGATGACCGGGTTCGGATCGCGGATCGCGGCGCGCAGCAGGCCCTTCGCATCGGCCGCCGACCACGGCGCCACGACCTTCAGACCCGGGCAATGCGCGTACCAGGATGCGTAGCACTGGCTGTGCTGGGCCGCGACGCGGCTGGCCGCGCCGTTGGCGCCGCGGAAGACGATCGGGCAGCCGAGCTGGCCGCCGGACATATACAGCGTCTTCGCCGCCGAATTGATGATCTGGTCGATGGCCTGCATGGAGAAGTTGAAGGTCATGAACTCGACGATCGGGCGCAGCCCCGTCATCGCCGCGCCGACCGCCATGCCGGTGAAGCCGTGTTCGGTGATCGGCATGTCGATCACGCGCTTCGGGCCGAACTCGTCCAGCAGCCCCTGGCTGATCTTGTAGGCGCCCTGGTACTGGCCGACTTCCTCGCCGATCAGGAAGACATCCTTGCTGGCGCGCATCTCGACCGCCATCGCATCGCGCAGGGCTTCCCGCACCGTGATGGATTTGGTCGGGCCCCAATCCTTCTCTGCCGCCGGTGCCTTCGCCTGGGCGGGGACGGAAGCGGGGGCGGCAGGCGCGGCAACCGGTGCGGGCGCCGGCGCTGCCGCCGGGGCGGCCTTCGCCGCGCCCGCGCCGCCGTTCAGCTCGGCGATCGGCGTGTTCACCGCCACATTCTCCGTGCCTTCCGGCACCAGGATGGAGGTCAGGGTCCCCTCATCCACCGCTTCAACTTCCATGGTCGCCTTGTCGGTCTCGATCTCGGCGATCACGTCGCCGGCCTTGATCGTCTCGCCTTCCTTCTTCAGCCAGCGGGCGAGCTTGCCCTCCGTCATCGTCGGCGACAGCGCGGGCATCAGGATCTGGGTCATGTCAGCGGCCCCCTGCCACGACGGAAGCGTCATCGATCAGGATATCGGTCCAGAGTTCGCTCTCATCCGGCTCCGGGCTGGTCTGGGCGAAATCGGCGCTGTCCTGCACGATCGCCTTCACCTCGTCGTCGATCACCTTCAGCTCGGCCTCCGTCACGCCGAAGCTTTCCAGCAGCAGGCGGCGCGCGGTCTCGATGCAGTCATTCTGCTCCCGCATCTTCTGCACCTCCTCCCGCGTCCGGTACTTGGCCGGGTCGGACATGGAATGGCCGCGGTAGCGGTAGGTCTTCATCTCCAGCAGATAGGGGCCGAGGCCCGCGCGGCAGTGGGCGACGGCGCGCTCACCGGCCTCCCGCACCGCGATCACGTCCATGCCGTTCACCTGCTCACCGGGGATGCCCCAGGGGCTGCCGTTCTTGGACAGGTCCTTGGACGCGCTGGCGCGGTCCACGCTGGTGCCCATGCCGTACTTGTTGTTCTCGATCACGAAGATGCAGGGCAGCTTGAACAGCGCCGCCAGGTTCAGGCTCTCATAAACCTGCCCCTGGTTGGAGGCACCCTCGCCGAAATAGGTCACGGCGACGGCGCCATCCTCCCGGTACCAATTGGCGAAGGCCAGGCCGGCGCCGAGGGAGACCTGCGCGCCCACGATCCCGTGGCCGCCATAGAAGCCCTTCTCGCGGGAGAACATGTGCATGCTCCCGCCCTTGCCCTTGGAATAGCCGCCGATGCGGCCCGTGAGTTCCGCCATCACGCCGCGCGCTTCCATGCCGGTGGCCAGCATGTGCCCGTGGTCGCGGTAGGAGGTGATGACCTGGTCGCCCTGCTTGAGGCAGAGTTGCATGCCGACCACGACCGCTTCCTGGCCGATATAGAGGTGGCAGAACCCGCCGATGAGGCCCATGCCATACAACTGGCCGGCCTTCTCCTCGAACCGGCGGATCAGCAGCATGTCGCGATAGGCACGCGTCAGTTCCGGCTTGCTGATTCCGGGCTCCGCGCCCTTGGGCGCCCCCTTGCCCCGCGGCTTGCGGGTGGCGGTCTCGGCCATGCGGTGTCCTCCTCAGGGCTTGCCTTGTTTTTCGCATCTACGCGGCCCGGCAGGGCTGCGCAAGGCACGGTCTCGCGCGAAAAGCGTTGATGCTGCAACGCAATACGACAATTAACCGAAACACGGTTAATTGCCATTCCGGCTCCAGAGACGCCGTCCTGCAACCTCAATGAGGCGCCAGCTAAGGGCTGTCAGCCCCCCCGTAGCGCGTTCGGTTACCCGGCGCCGCACAGGCGGCGATGATGATGCGCGGAGGCGGGGCGGTACCGTTCTTTTGTTGCGCGGAGGCGTTGATCCCGCCGCCGCCGGTACCGCGCCGCCGATGGCCAGGCCGCCCGCGATGCCGACCCGACCCGGATCACGCATTCCCCTTCCGCCGAGGCGCCGCTTCCACCGACGGCGCCCCCTGCCCGTGCGGCCCCAGCACATCGAAGGTCCGCGCGCCCAGTTCATGCGGCATGGGCGCCAGCCAGGGGGATGCCACCAGCGTCGCCGTGGCGTCCGACAGCCCCTGCGCCCAGCGTTCCCGCATGGTGCCGCGGCTGAATTCGTAGTCCTTGCTCTGCCCCTGGCTTTCCGCCGGCCGGTAGATGATCTGCGCGATGTCCATCGTCGTCACGCAGCCGAAATCATAGAGGAAGCGGCCCTCCGGCGTGTCGCGCAATTCCGGCGGCAGCTTGTCCCAGAGCGTGTTGATGTTGTGCCGCACGTCATGCATCGCGCGCACCGTGTCGGTCGCCGCGCGGGTGCGGCTGCTGTAGCGGATGTCCTTCTCCCGCTCCGCCACCTCCTCCAGCGTCGTCGGCAGGGCGCCGCGGGCGTGGAAGACATCCACCTGGAAGGTCAGGCGGGACCGGCGGGGGATCTTCTCCAGCACGTATTGCAGCGGCGTGTTGGAAACCAGGCCGCCATCCCAGTAATGCTCGCCATCGATCTCGATGGCGGGGAAGCCTGGCGGCAGCGCGCCGCTGGCCATGATGTGCTCCGCGCGGATCGGCGTCTCCGCGCTGTCGAAATAGGCGAAGTTGCCGGTGCGGACATTCACGGCGCCGACGGAAAGGCGCATGGGGCCGTGGTTGATGCGGTCGAAATCGACCAGCGTTTCCAGCGTCGTCCTCAGCGCGGCGGTGTCGTAGTAGCTGGCGGGCGGCGCGGTGCCGAACCAGGCGGTGGCGGGCTGGGGGGCGAAGAAGCCGGGCTGGCCGAACAGCAGCGCCTCCGCCGTCGCCACGGTCCGGCGCTGGCCGGGCGGCGGCACCAGCCCTTCCAGCCACCCCGCCCAGAAGCCCCGCGGTTCCGTCACCTGTTCCCAGAACAGGCGCAGCCGGTCCACCCGCTGTTCCGGCGCGTTGCCGGCGATGATCGCCGCGTTGATGGCGCCGATCGAGATGCCGGCGACCCAGTCCGGTTCGTAGTCGGACCGGGCCAGGGCCTCATAGACGCCGGCCTGGTAGCTGCCGAGCGCGCCGCCGCCCTGCAGCACCAGCGCAATCTTCTTGTCGTAGCCCGGCGGCCGGGGCGGGAATGGGGGAAGGGTCATCCGTCGATCTCCAACAGGCGGCAGCCTTGGCGATGGCGAATTTTGCGCCGGCGCGGGGCATGGTCACGCCGCGACAGCCGGCGGTTGGCGCCAGGGCGCTGGGATGGTTGGCACAGTGCCCGGGCCTGCGCTAACAAACTTGGTAATGGTCAGCGCCCCGAACCCGTTGCGATGGCTGCTCCTGCCCTGGCACGCGCTTCGCGTGGCGACCAGCGAGAAGGCCTTCCGCGACAACCCCGTCATCGGCAGCCCCCGCCTCAACCGCCTGGGCCTGCACATCGCCCGCAAGCGCCTGGCGCACCGCATGGCCGCGCGCCGACGTGCCGCCATGGCATCGCTGCTGACGGACGACCAGCGCGCCGCCTTCCTGCGGGATGGCTACCTGGTGATCCCCGACTTCCTGCCGCCCGAGACCTTCGAGGCGATGCATGCGGAGGTGATGGCCAGAGACGCCCGCGCGCGCGAATCCATCGATGGCTACACGATGACGCGGCTGATCCCGCTGGATGCGATGGCGCTGCGGCAGATGCCGGCGACGCGGGGCGCGCTGCTGACGCCGCGCTACCTCGGCCTGCACCACTACATCGGCAGTTTCCGCCGCCTGCCCCGGCTTTACGTGCAGACCATCTTCTCCGGCGTGCGGGACGGCCCGCCGGATGTGCAGAGCCACTACCACACCGACACCTTCTTCCCGACGGTGAAGTCCTGGCTGCTGCTGACGCCGGTGAACCAGGCGGAGGCCGGCTTCACCTACATCCCCGGCAGCCACCTGCCGAACCGGCGGCACCTGGCCTGGGAACGCCGCGCATCCTGGACGGCGCATGAGGCGAGGGACAGGCTGACCGGCGAAGGGTCACTCCGCATCGCGGAGGAGGAGTTGGCGCGGCTGCGCTACGAGGCCCCGCGCAAGCTGGAGGCACAGCCCAACACGCTGATCATCGCCGATACCAGCGGCTTTCACCGCCGCGGGCTGAGCGAGGGCTTCGCCTGCCGCATTTCCATCTGGGCCCAGGCGCGGGGCACGCCCTTCCTGCCCTGGCCGGGCGGGGATTTGGCGATCCCGGCGCTGCGGGGCCTGGGCACGCGCGCCTTCGGCTGGCTGGACCATGCGGTGAAGCGGCTGCGCGGGCGGGACAATGGCTGGCGCTTCGCCGGCACGCGCCGGCCGGCGGACCCGCCGCCGACGTAATGTGGATGCCGGCCTGATTCAGAACAGGCGGGGTTCGGGTCCGTAGGGGATCACGAGCTCGTCCTTGCCGACGAAATTCAGCAGCTGGCGCGCGCGCTCATCCAGCTGGTCGCGGTCCAGGCGGTCGCCCCGCATGCCCTGCACGCGGCGTTCCCAGCTTTCCAGCTCGGTCCGCGCCCTGTCCAGGTCCTGCCGCGCATCCGCCAGCACCACCAGCCGCTGTTCGCTGGCAATCAGCCCGCGTTCGCCATGCACGGCGTGCCAGATGAAATAGCCGCAGGCCGCCATGAAGAAGACCGGCAGCATGGCACTGCGCAACCCCCGCCCGATGGCCGCGAGGATGCCCTCGCGCCGCTCCGGCGCCCCGTATTCGTCACTCACGTCTTCGAGCCCCCCGCCCGTCTCCGCGCCGCCAGGAAAACAGGAGTTTGCACCCCTGTCCAGCGAAAGAAGGTTAACCCTGCGCGCCCCCACGCGCAGGGCGCTTCCTTCAGCGGCGCAGGACCGAACGCCCGGCGTAGCGCGCGGCGCTGCCCAGTTCCTGCTCGATGCGGATCAGCTGGTTGTACTTCGCCATGCGGTCGGATCGGCTCAGCGAGCCCGTCTTGATCTGCCCGCAATTGGTGGCCACCGCGAGGTCCGCGATGGTGCTGTCCTCCGTCTCGCCGGAGCGGTGGCTCATCACCACCTTGTAGGCGGCGCGATGCGCGGTCTCCACCGCCTCCAGCGTCTCCGTCAGGCTGCCGATCTGGTTGACCTTCACCAGGATGGCGTTGCCCGTCCCGGTCTCGATGCCGCGCCGCAGGCGTTCCGTATTCGTCACGAACAGATCGTCGCCGACCAGGTTCACGGTCTTGCCGAGCCGGTCCGTCAGCAGCTTCCAGCCGGCCCAGTCATCCTCGCTCATCCCATCCTCGATGGAGACGATGGGGAACTTGGCGCAGAGGCCGGCGAGGTAGTCGACCATGCCGGCGCTATCGAGCTTCTTGCCCTCGCCTTCCATGTCGTAGACGCCGTCCTTGTAGAACTCGGTCGCGGCGCAATCGAGGGCGAGCATGATGTCCTCGCCCAGGCGGTGCCCGGCCTTCTCGCAGGCCTTGGCGATGAAGCCCAGCGCCTCATCCGCGCTGCCGATGTTGGGGGCGAAGCCGCCCTCGTCGCCGACATTGGTGGAAAGGCCGGCATCGTGCAGCGCCTTCTTGAGCTGCATGAAGATCTCGGACCCGATGCGCACCGCATCGGCCACCGTGCCGGCGGCGACCGGCATGATCATGAATTCCTGGATATCGATCGGGTTGTCCGCGTGCTGGCCGCCATTGATGATGTTCATCATCGGCACCGGCAGGGTGCGGGCGAAGACGCCGCCGACATGGCGATAGAGCGGGATGTCGAGGTCGATGGCCGAGGCCTTCGCCACCGCCAGCGACACCGCCAGGATGGCGTTGGCGCCAAGGCGCGACTTGTTCGGCGTGCCGTCCAGCTCGATCATCGTCTCATCGATATGGACCTGATCATAGGCATCCATGCCGCCGATGGCGTCGAAGATCTCGCCCTCGATATTGCCGCAGGCGCGCCTGACGCCCTTGCCGCCGTAGCGGGCCTTGTCGCCATCCCGCAGTTCCACCGCCTCATGCGCGCCGGTGGAGGCGCCGGAGGGGACGATGGCGCGGCCGCGGGCACCGCTGTCCAGCACCACCTCGGCCTCCACCGTCGGGTTGCCGCGGCTATCGAGGACCTCGCGGGCGATGATGTCGGCGATGGCGGCCATGGGGCACTCCGGGGCTGGGGGATGGCGCGCGATTAACCTTGTGCGGGGCGCGCGGCAAGCCTGCGTGCGGGCACGGCCGCGCTATTCACCGCCGCCGCCATCGCCGCCCCCATCGCCGCCCCCATCGCCGCCCCCATCGCCATCGACCGACATCGATGCCTCCCCCGCGATCCCCTGGGTCGCTTTCACAAGCAGCACGAGGGCGAAGACCCAGGCGGCGATGAAACTCCAGATCAACAGGGGCGAGGCTTCGTTGACGATGCCGCCGATCATCAGGGCGGTCGCGATGCCGAAGGTGATGACCCGCGAAAAGACCCTGGGCCTGCTCGCCCCCGCGGATTGCATCGCCATCGCCCGCTCCCTCGCTGCCCGACAGTCTGGACGAAACGGGCCCCCGAGGCATCCCCGAAAGCGGTCGGCGGCTAGAGCAATATGCGTTCAGATGGAATCATCTGAACGCATTTCTCGCTCTGGATTCAATGACTTATAGATCACGAGCTGCGTTCAAGCGAACGCAGCCTGCTAGGCCCCCGCCCTGCGCGCGGGTTCCTGGACGATCACCCCGGACCAGCCCAGGCCGCGATAGGTCTCATAGCCCGGGGTGCGGTGGAAGGCGGTGGTGCGGCCGCCAGGCTCCACCGCGAAGCCATGGCCGCCCCTTCCCGCCGGCAGGCGCACCACTTCCTTCAGCACGCCCAGGCCATCGGAAGCCGCGAGCACCCGCCCCGCCGCATCCACCAGCAGCGCGCGGGTCCGCCCCTGTTCCGACGGCGTGAGCCGCACGCCGCGCAGCACCGCATCGGCCTGGGGGCCCCAGTCGAAATGAATGCCGAGCACGCCGATCACGCGGCCCCTTGCCTGCCCCCCCTCCCGGATCGCGGCGGCATAGGTCGCGACGGGCACGCCGCCCAGCGGATCGCAGGCCATGACGTCGGCCACGGCGAAATCATCGCCGGAGGACGTGGCCAGCGCCTCGCGGAACCAGCCCTCCTCCGCCACGGAATGGCCGGCCACGCCGGGGTAGCGGTCCGGCCTGCCATTGGCGATGACGCGCCCTTCCCGATCGCACAGCCAGAGGTCGAGATAGACGGTATAGGCGCAGAGGATGACGCCGAGCCGACTGGCCGCATGGGCGCAGTTGGCCGCATCGGGCGTGGAGGCCGCTTCCACCACCGCCGCATCCGTCGCCCACCAGCGGACGTCGCAGGTGCGTTCATAGAGGTTGCGGTCGATGATCTCGATCGCGTTCAGCGCCAAATCCACCAGGCGCTGGCCCGACATCTCCGCCGCCATCCGTTCGCCGACGGTCTTCAGCGCGCGGAAGGCGTCGCGGAGTTCGCCGTTCATCTCCGTCGACAGCCGCGCCACTTCCGCCGCCACGGCCTTCACCTCCCCGGCCACTACGGTGAATCCCTTGCCGGCATCGCCGGCGCGCGCAGCCTCGATCGTGGCGTTCAGGGCCAGGATGCGGGTCTGGCTGGTGATGGCCTGGATGGCCTCCACCTTGGTGGCGGCGATCTCCGCGGCGCGGTCCACCAGCGCCAGCACACGTTCGGGGGTGGCATCCCCGCCATCGGCGCTGCCATCGACAGCGCCAGGCGGTGCGGCGGAACGCTGGCGCAGGGTGAAGTTCGATCCGTCCATCGGGGTACCCCTGTTGCCGCGCGCTTCATAACGGCAGGGTCACTAAGGAAGGCTTGAGGGTGCGGCCCTGCCGGCCCGCGCGGCGCGCGCCATAGTCCGCCCGCGCGGCATGCGCCATAATCCCGGGG
The DNA here is from genome assembly GCF_051859025.1 of Falsiroseomonas sp. GTDB lineage: Bacteria > Pseudomonadota > Alphaproteobacteria > Acetobacterales > Acetobacteraceae > Falsiroseomonas. The sequence goes on from NZ_JBHYGL010000008.1 coordinate 17,862, forward strand.
TGTCCGGCCATCCCGAATCCGAAATTATTGCATCGTCTGGGGGTATTTCCGGGCACCGGCTGGCAGGATCGCAACCTCGATGAACGACGCGCGCATCGAATCGCTGCGGGCAGGTTCCTATCGCCTGCACTTCCGGCCCGGGCAGGGGCGGCCCCTCCTGATCATCCACCCCTCCCCCATTGAGGAGACGGCAGCCTGGTTCGGCCCGAGCGGGTATGACGACCGCCCGCTGGCGGTGATGTCGGCGCGGGAGATGGAGCGCTTCGACTCCGACGCGGATGACGTCGTCCGTGCCCTGCTCGCCGCCACAGGGTGGCAGGATGCAGCCGATCTGCAGGTCCTGGGCTTCAGCACCGGCGGCTACGCCGCCATCCTTTATGCCGCGATGATGTCCGTGCTGCGGCCTGCCGCCCGGATCAGCGTCCTCGCCTTCAGCCCGATGACCTGCGTCTGGCCGCCGGAGGCCGCGGGCTGGCGCGTGGCGCATCATGAACGCGTCGTGGCCGCAGGCTGGCAGACGCCGACGCAACGGCGGAACCTGGAACGCTTCGGCGATACGCGACCCTGGGTCCGCAAGGCCGTATCCGCCAGCGACGGGTGTTTCCGCGCCGCGATCCTGCATCCCGCGCGCAACGCGCGGGACGTCGCCCAGGCCGGCCTGCTGACCGGCATCCCGGGCGTGACGGTGGCGGCGCTGCCCACGGCGCAGCACACCTTCTACACGCTGCTGACCCTCAAGCGCGGTCGTGCCAACAGCGTGGCACGGATCCAGCTGGCGCTCACGCGACATGGCCGGATGACCCCGGCGGAGGCGCTGCCGCGTGCCACCGCCCTGCATGCGGCGCTGGCCGATGCCGCTGCCGCGGCGCCGGACCTCCTCTCGCTCTACGCCATGCCACGCCCGGCGCCCGTCGGGCGGAAGCCGGCCATCGCCTGAACCGGCGGCCGCCCCTACAGCGGCTCGCCCGTGCCCCAGACGCGGCGGCGGGGCGTTTCGGCCGGGGGGCGGCCGAAGGCATCGCAGCGTTCGACGATGCTGATCGGGATGGAGGTGGCGCGCGGCTGCGGCGTGGTGCGCGGGCGGCAATAGCCCGCCAGCATCAGATCCACTGTCGCGTTCCGGTTGACCCGGGCCACCTGGCCCCAATCCCCGGCACGGGTGGTGACGAAATCCCCGGGCTCGTCGCGCCGCAGGCGGACGAAGTCGCCGATGGCGATGGGCCGGGTGGGCTGGGCGTCTCGGGGATCATGGCTTTGCATGGGGCCAGCAGACCCCACGGTTTTTGCCGCGATGTTACCCACCCGCATCGGCCGGGACGCGGGCCCGCATCAGCGCGCTGGGCGCGTGTCCCACACCGCGGAAAAGCCCCGGCGCAGCGGCAGCCCCTGGCGGTCGCAGGGTTCCACATGGCCACGGGGAATCGCCATGGCGCGGGCCATGCCCGCATCCTTGGGCCGGGAATAGCCGGCGAGCTTGAGGTCGAGCGACCCGCAGGGATGCACGCGCATCACCACCCCCCAGTCGCCCGGCATGGCGCTGGCGATGGGCCCGGTTTCCGCCTTCAGCAGGCGCACCAGATCCCCCGGTTCGAACAGGTAGGTCTCGGAGTCGCCGTGGCCCTTGATGGTCCGCATGGGCCCATCATGGCGGCGAAACGGTTAGCGGGCGGTTGCGGCGCGCTACTTCTTGGCGAGTCCACCGCCCAGCAGCAGCGTGGCGCCCAGCCCCACGGCCAGCGCCAGCGGCACGGCGATGGAGCCGAAGACGATGGCGGCCAGGATGGTCAGCACCAGCGTCGCCGCCGCGCCGATCCCCAGCCGCTTCAGCCTGGCCTTCTCATCCATGGCGCTCCCCCCGCATCAGACCAGCCGAGCCTGCTTGACCGCGGCGCCGATGAAGCCGCGGAACAGCGGATGCGGCGCGAAGGGCTTGGACTTCAGCTCCGGGTGGAACTGCACCCCGATGAACCAGGGGTGGTCCGGTACCTCCACGATCTCCGGCAGGCTGCCATCGGGCGACATGCCGCAGAACTTCAGGCCGACGCCTTCCAGCTTCTCCCGGTAGGCGACGTTCACCTCGAAGCGGTGGCGGTGGCGTTCCTGGATTTCGGCCGCGCCGTCATAGACCTCCCGCACCAGGGACCCCTCCGCGAGATGGGCGGTGTAGGAGCCGAGCCGCATGGTGCCGCCCAGGTCGCCGCCGGCGGAGCGCGTCTCCACCCGGTTGCCCTTGGTCCATTCCGTCAGCAGCCCCACCACCGGTTCCGCGCAGGTGCCGAATTCGGTGGAGGACGCGCCCTTCAGGCCGACCAGGTTCCGCGCTGCCTCGATCACCGCCATCTGCATGCCGAAGCAGATGCCGAAGAAGGGGATCTTGCGTTCGCGGGCGAAGCGCACGGCCTCGATCTTGCCGCCGGTGCCGCGTTCGCCGAAGCCGCCGGGCACCAGGATGCCGTGCACGCCTTCCAGGCGCTTCAGCGTTTCCTCGTCGCCGGCCTCGAAGACCTGGCTGTCCACCCAGTCCAGCTTGACCTTCACATTATGGGCGATGCCGCCATGGGCCAGCGCCTCGGCGAGGGATTTGTAGCTGTCGAGGAGGTTCGTGTACTTGCCGACGACGGCGATCGTGACCGCCCCTTCCGGCGCGCGGATGGACTGGACGACCTTCTCCCAGGCCCGCAGGTCGGGCTCCCCGTAGAAGGACAGATTGAAGTGCCGCAGCACTTCGCGGTCCAGGCCTTCGGCGTGGTAGCTGATGGGGACGGAGTAGATGCTGTCGGCGTCGTAGGCCGGGATCACCGATTCGGGGCGCACGTTGCAGAACAGCGCGATCTTGCGGCGCTCATTCTCCGGGATCGGTCGGTCGCAGCGGCAGAGCAGGATCTGGGGCTGGATGCCGACGCCGAGCAATTCCTTGACGCTGTGCTGCGTCGGCTTGGTCTTCAATTCGCCGGCCGACGGGATGTAGGGCACCAGCGTCAGGTGGACGAAGAGGCTGCGCGTCGGCCCCACTTCGTTCGCCAATTGCCGGATGGCTTCCAGGAAGGGCAGCGACTCGATGTCGCCGACCGTGCCGCCGACCTCGACCAGGACGAAGTCGTAGCCATCCGTCTCCGCCTGGATCACGTCCTTGATCTTGTCGGTGATGTGCGGAATGACCTGGACGGTGCCGCCGAGGTAGTCGCCCCGGCGCTCCTTCGCGATCACGTCGGAATAGATCCGACCGGTGGTCCAGTTATCCGCCTTGGAGGCATGGACACCGGTGAAACGCTCGTAGTGGCCGAGGTCGAGGTCGGCTTCCGCCCCGTCATCGGTCACGAAGACCTCGCCATGCTGATACGGGGACATCGTGCCCGGATCGACATTGAGGTAGGGGTCGAGCTTGCGAAGGCGCACCTTGTAGCCGCGCGCCTGCAACAGGGCACCGAGCGACGCCGCAGCGATGCCCTTGCCGAGGGAGGAGACCACGCCGCCGGTGACGAATACGAACCGCGTCATGGACGCCCCTCATAGCGAAGCCGCGCGGGCAAGCAAAGCCGCTCACGCGTTGTGGAACCGGGATACTGCCATGTAGCCCGCGCGGGGCGCGGGCGTAGATGCCAAGCCCGCGCGGGGCGCGGGATGGCGGACTTCAGTTGTTGGGGACGGCGGGCGCCGCCGGCACGGCCGGGGCCGTCGCGGCGGGCGGCGTCGCATCCAGGATGGAACCGCGCGGGTTCTGCCCCTTGCCGAGCATCGCCAGCACCAACGCCAGCGCCATGAAGGCGGTACCGAGGATGGCGGTGGTGCGCGTCAGCAGGTTCGCGGTGCCGCGCCCCGTCATGAAGCTGCCCATGCCCTGGGAGGAACCGATGCCGAGCCCACCCCCCTCGCTCCGCTGGACGAGGATGACCCCGATCAGCGCCAAGGTGACGAGCAGGAAGAGGACGAGGAGGACTGTGGTCATGGCGCGCCGCTTCTAGCCTGCCGCGCGCGGGAAGGCCAGCGGTGGCTCAATCGTCGGGAAGGTTGGAACCTGCCTCGCCATTTGTGTACATACTCAGTGACTACAGGAGGCCATCAATGCCCAGCCCAGGCCCGGGATCACCCCAGCGCGTCGGCGTCCGCGAATTGCGTGACAACCTCACGACCTTCCTGCGGGAAGCCCGCCAGGGCTCAGCCTTCCTCGTCACCTCGCACGACCGGGTGGTGGCCGAACTGCGCCCGCCGCCGCAGGAAGCCGCGCCACCGCGCCAGCCCGGCGTGCTGGCCGGCCGCATCCGCCTGGCCCCCGATTTCGACGAAACGCCGCCGGATCTGATCGATTCGATGGAAGCGCCGCTGGGGTGAGGATCCTGCTCGACACCCATGCCCTGCTCTGGTGGCTCGCAGGCGATCAGCGCCTTGGCCCCGCGGCCACCGCCCTGATCGCCGACCCCGTGAACGAGGTCCTGGTCAGCGCCGCCTCGCTCTGGGAGATCACAGTCAAGGTGCGGATCGGCAAGCTCGAGGCCGATGTGGCGGAGATCGCGACGGCGATGCGCGGGCAGGGCTTCAGCCTGCTGCAGATCGCCGTCCCGCACCTGGTGGCGCTGCAGGCCCTGCCCGCGCACCACCGCGATCCCTTCGACCATCTGCTGATCGCGCAATGCCTGGCGGAGGGCGCCGCCTTCCTGACCGCGGACGGGCATGCGCCCGCCTATCCGGTCCGGTTGATCAGCGCCTCCGCCTGACCCTCATCCCGCGGCCCGGGCGATCGCCAGGAAATCCGCCGCCACCAGGCTCGCGCCGCCGACCAGCCCGCCATCGACATTCGGCAGCGCCAGGATGGCGCGGGCGTTGCCCGGCTTCATGGACCCGCCATAGAGGATGCGCGTCCCGGCCCCCGCCGCCCCGAAGCGTGTCGACAGCGTGGCGCGGATGGTGCCGTGGATGGCGGCGATGTCGGCCTCGGTCGGCGTGCGGCCGGTGCCGATGGCCCAGACGGGCTCATAGGCCACCAGGCCGGCGAAGCCGTCCGGCAGGCTTTCGGCCAATTGGCGGGAGACGATCTGCTCCGCCTGCCCGGCCAGGCGCTCCGCCTCCGTCTCCCCCACGCAGACCACCGGCACCAGGCCCGCGGCCAGGGCCGCCACCGTCTTGGCGCGCACCACGGCATCCGTCTCCCCATGGTCGGCCCGGCGTTCGCTGTGGCCGAGGATCACATGGGTGGCGCCGACATCCCGCAGCATGGGCGCGGCAACATCGCCGGTATGGGCGCCCTTGGCGGCGGCGTGGCAATCCTGCGCACCGACCGCGACGGGCTGGCCGACCATGGCGGCGGCCAGGATCTGCACATGCAGGAAGGGCGGGCAGATCAGCAGGTCCGCCGGCAGGGCCTCCGCCACCGCGCCGGCGCGCACCGCCTCCGCCAGCGCCGCGGCCTCCCGCAATGTGCCATGCATCTTCCAGTTGCCCGCGATCAGCGGCCGGACGCCGGGGGTCATGCCCATCTCCCTTGCTTTGATGCCCAGGGCCCTACCAACGCCTGCCCGGGCTGGCAACGTGCGGATTTCTCGGCTACCCCGGCGGGCATGATCACCTGGTTCCGCGCGCTTACCCAGACCTGGATCGCCAAGGTCCTGTTCCTCCTCCTGGTGCTGTCATTCGGCATCTGGGGGATCGAGGACACGGTCCGCAATCTCTGGCGGGAGACCGCCGTCGTCCGCATGGAAGGCGCCAGCATCGAGGTGCCGGAGGCCCAGACCGCCGCGCGCCGCGAATTGCAGCGCGTGACGCGCCAGCTGGGCCCGAGCTTCGAGCCGGAGGAACCGCTGCGCCGCGCCGTCGCCATGCAGGCAGTGGAGAATTTGATCAGCGAACGCGCCCAGCGCCTGGAAGCCAACCGGATCGGCGTCTCCACCCCCGATGCGGTGGTGCAGGAATACGTCTTCTCCATCCCGAACTTCCAGTCCGGCGGAACCTTCAACCGCCTCATCCTCGACCAGTGGCTGCGCCAGAACGACATGAACGAGGCGATGTTCCTGCAACTGGTGCGGGATGATCTGCAGCGCATCCAGCTGATCGGCGCCGTCCGCACCGGCGCCATGGCGCCCGCCTCCCTCACCAACGCCATGGTGCGGTTCGAGCGGGAGCAGCGCGTCGCCCAGGTGGCCGAATTCCCCCTGCTGGAAGCGCCGGAGCCCGAGCCGCCGACGGAAGCCGCCCTGGCCCGCTTCCACGCCAACAACCCCGACCGCTTCTCCTCCCCCGCGCTGCGGGAAGCCGCCGTGGCGGTGCTGACGGCGGAAACGCTGGCCGACCAGGTGGAGGTCTCCGACGCCGACCTGGCCGCGGCCTATGAGGCCCGCAAGTCCCAGTACGAAACGCCGGAGCGCCGCGACCTGCAGCAGGCGCTGGTGCCGAATGAGGATGCGGCCAAGGCCATCGCCGCCGCCTGGACCGCCAACCCCGATTTCGACGCCATCCAGCAGGCCGCGACGGCCGCCGGTGGTGGGGCGCTCGCGCTCGGCGACCTGACCCGCGCCGATTTGCCGATCGAATCCCTGGCCGCGGCGGTCTTCGCCACCCCCGCCGGCGGCGTCACCGCCCCCGTGCAATCCCCCTTCGGCTGGCACGTCATGCGCGTGGCCCGCATCACCCCCGGCATCACCACGCCGCTGGCGGAGGTCGCGGACCGGCTGCGGCGAGAGGTCGCGCTGGAACGCGCCGGGGACCTCGCCTTCGATCGCGCCAACCGGGTGGAAGACGCCATCGCCGGCGGCGCGACGCTGGAGGAAGCGGCCCGCCGCTACACCATGACCATCGCGACCGTGAAGCTGGATGCCGAGGGACGCGACGCCGAGGGCCTGCCCGTGGTCCTGCCCGTCCCGGCCGCCGCGCGCCAGGAAGCGCTGCGCGCGATCTTCACGGCGGAGATGGGCCGCGCGCCGCGCCTGGCCGAACTCCGCCAGGCCGAGGGCTTCATGGCCGTCGAACTCCGCGCCATCACGCCGCCCGCGCTGAAGCCGCTGGAGAGCATCGCGGATGAGGTCCGGCTTGCCTTCATCGTCGATGCCCGCCGCCGCTTCCAGGAGGAGAAGGCCGCCGCCCTGCTCGGCGCCAGCCGCAACGGCGCGTCACTGGCCGATGCCGCAACGGCACAGGGCGCGCAGAGCGAGCGGATGGGCCCCTTCGGCCGCCAGCCCGTGGCCGGCACGCCCGGCCTGACCGTGCCGCCGGAACTGCTGCCCGCCATCTTCAACCTCCGGGTGGGCGAGGCCACGATGGTGCCGACCCGCAACGGCTTCGCGGTCGCCCAGCTGCTGGAGATCATCGCCGCCGACCCCGCCGCCGATCCCGCGGCCCTCGCCAATGCCCGCACCACGCTGATGAGCCAGTCGGCGGATGAGCTGGAAGCGGCCTACCTCGCAGCACTCCGGGACCGCGCCGCACCGCGCATCAACCAGACCCTGATGCAGCAGGTGGTCCCGTGAGCCCGGGCTTCGCCACCTTCCGGGAGGCGATCGCCGCCGGGCGCGGCCAGGTGCTGTTCCGCGAAAGGGTCGCGGACCTCGATACGCCGGTCGGCGCCTTCCTCCGCCTGGTGCAGGGCAGGCCGAACGCCTTCCTGCTGGAATCCGTCGAAGGCGGCGCCGCGCGCGGCCGCTTCTCGGCGCTGGGCATGGAGCCCGACCTGGTCTGGCGCTGCCGCAACGGCCAGGCGGAGATCAACCGCCACGCGCTGTCCGCCCCCCATGCCTTCGTGCCGGACCCCGCGCCGCCGCTCGACAGCCTTCGCACCCTGGTGCAGGCGACGCGGATGCCGATGCCGGCGGGGCTGCCCAGCATCGCGGCGGGGCTGTTCGGCTATCTCGGCTACGACATGGTCCGGCAGATGGAACGCCTGCCGGCGACCAACCCGGATGTGCTGGGCGTGCCGGAAGCCGTGATGATCCGCCCGACGCTGGTCGCCGTCTTCGACCATGTGCGGGATACGCTGACGCTGGTGACGGCCGTCTGGCCGGAACCGGATATGGACCCCCAGGCCGCCTGGGATTTGGCGAATGCCCGGCTGGATGAGGCCGAGGCGGCGCTCGACCGCCCCCTGCCCCGCCCGGCGCCCGCCGCCGCCCTGCCCGCGCCCCCCGCGCCGACCTCCAACTTCACGAAGGAGGAATTCAAGGCCGCGGTGCTGCGCGCGAAGGACTACATCAATGCCGGCGACGCCTTCCAGGTGGTGCCGTCGCAGCGCTTCTCCGCCCCCTTCGGCCTGCCACCCTTCGCGCTGTATCGCGCCCTGCGCCGCCTGAACCCGGCGCCCTACCTCTTCTACTGCGATTTTTCGGGCTTTTCCCTGGTGGGCGCGTCCCCGGAAATCCTCGTCAGCGTGAAGCATGGTGAGGTGAAGCTGCGACCCCTTGCGGGGACGCGTCCCCGGGGCGCGACGCCGGAGGAAGACAAGCGCCTGGAGGTCGAACTGCTGGCGGACCCGAAGGAACTGGCGGAGCATCTGATGCTCATCGACCTCGGCCGCAACGACATCGGCCGGGTGGCGGAAATCGGCAGCGTGCGCGTGACGCAGAAATTCCAGGTCGAGCGCTACAGCCAGGTCATGCACATCATGTCGGAGGTGGTGGGCCGCCTCCGCCCCGGGCTCGATGCGCTGGATGCGCTGGCGGCGGGCTTCCCGGCGGGCACGCTCTCCGGCGCGCCCAAGGTGCGGGCGATGCAGATCATCGAGGAGCTGGAACCGTCCCGCCGCGGCATCTATGCCGGCGGCGTCGGCTATTTCGGCGCGGATGGGGACATGGACACCTGCATCGCGCTGCGCACCGCGCTGGTGAAGGACGGCGTCATGCATGTCCAGGCCGGCGCCGGCGTGGTGGCGGATAGCGACCCGGAAGCCGAGTACCAGGAGACGCACCAGAAGGCCCGCGCCCTGTTCCGCGCCGCCGAGGAAGCCGTGCGCTTCGCCGCGCAGCGGCGCTAAGGCCCCACACCGCGCAGCGGCGCTAAGGCCCCACGCCGCGCAGCGGCGCTAAAGCCCCACGCCGCGCAGCGGCGCTAAGGCCCCACATCGCGCAGCGGCGCTAAGGCCCCACATCGCGCAGCGGCGCTAAGGCCCCACACCGCGCAGCGGCGCTAACTCCGGACGCCGCCCGGGGCGGGTTCAGCCCGCCCCGATGTAGACGATGGCGCCCCGGAAGGCGAAGCCACCCACCCCGATCGCGCCCTGGACCTGCGGCAGGTCCAGCACCGCGCGGCCGAAGCTCGGCAGGTTGCGGGGGATGTTGAAGCGCGTGGCGGTGATCACGTCGCCCTCCCCGAAGATCGCCACCTCCCGGATCGTGAAGGCCGCGAGCTGCGCGCCGAGCACGACGGCGGAGGCGCCGATCTGCGCGATGTCGAACTGCTCCCGCTGGATGTCCTGGCAGGAGAAATTGCCGCTCATCGCCCCCCAGCCGTAATCATCCGTGGGCGGCCGGAAGCTGGGGTTGATCAGCTGCCGGACGATGTCGCTGTAGGGGATGGAGACGGCGCTGCCGATGCTGCCCCCCATGCCGGCGCCGCCCGCGATGGCGACGAAGCAGGGCTTCACGGCAATGTCCGGGCTGCGGAACTGCACGAAGAAGACGCCGCCGCCCAGGATCGCCGCCCCGCCCGCCTGCGCCACGACGCAGGACTGCCAGCGCGACGACTTCTTCTCCCACCAGCCCATCCGGCCACACCCTCCAAGGATGGGGAAATCCTTGCGGCGGGGGCCGCAACCCGCAAGGTGACGACGGTTTCAGGCGTTTCACGCCGCGGCTTCCCGAACCGCCGCGGTTCCGTCGCGTTACACCCGTCGCGTTGCATCGGCGACGCAGCGGAGGCGCCCCATGGAATCGTTCCACCCCCTGCCCGGCCATGGCATAGCCGCCGGCATGGTCGCCCTCACCCGCCGCGCCACGCTCTTCGCCCTGCCAATCCTAGCCTCCTGCGGCGCGGGGCCGCGGCCCGGGCTGTCCGGCGGGGTCACGGCGGGGGAGATGGCGGTGCCGAGGCTGGCCGCGCTGGCCGCGCATGGCACCATGCCCGGGGAGCCGGATGCGGTGATGCGCTGGACCGCGATTCCCGCCGGCGCGACACAACTGCGCATCGTGGTCCACCTGCACGGCTTCTCGGCGCCGGGAGAGCCGCTGCGCCTGGCGCAGGGCCGCCTGCCCGGCAGCGGCCTGGTGCTGCCCGCCTCGCCCCCCACCATCGCCATCATGCCGCGTGGCCGCCCCGTCCCGGGCCGTCCCGGCGCCTTCGACTGGCCGGCGATGGGCGTGCCGGGCGGGTTGCAGGCGGTGGTGGAGGAGGCACTTTCCGGCTTCGGCCCGCGTCTGCCCGCGCCGACGCACCTCATCCTCACCGCCCATTCCGGCGGCGGGTCCGGCCTGGCGCGCATCCTGGAGACCAGCCTGCGCGGCGCGCTCCGGGTGGATGAGGCGCATCTGTTCGACGCGCTCTATGGCGACCATGGCCCCGTGCTGCGCTGGGCGCGGACGCGGGCGGCGGACCAACGGGCTGGCGTGCCGCCGCCGGCACTTGCCGTCATCGCCCGCCCGGGGACGGCGACGGAGGCACCGTCCCGCCGCCTGGCCGCGGGGCTGGGGCAGGCAGGGCTGGGCGCGCCGCGCTTCCGCGTGCTGCTCACCAGCGCGTCGCACAACGACATCCCGAGGCTCTACGGCCCGACCCTGCTGGCGGATGCGGGCGCGGCCCTGCCGGCGACGTCGCTGGCCTGATCGAGCAGGTCGCGGCGGCGGGGGGTGGGCTTCATCCGCCCTGCTCCGGCCAGCAGCGGGCCACCGTCTCCGGGTCCACCAGCCGTTCCGCCGGCGTGGCGAGCAGCGCGGCCAGCGCCCGCTCCGGCCACGGGATGACGTAGTGGGACCAGTCCGTATCGGTGAAGACGGATTGCGCCGCCGCTTCAGGCAGGGTGCAGCCCTGGCTGGGCGGCCAGGGTTCGGCGAACAGGATGGAGGCCTCCATCCCCTGCCCCGCCGCGCCCACCGCCAGCAGCGCCGCCAGCAGCGCGCGGCGCCAGCCCGGCGCGGCATGCAGCAGCGCCAGCGCCGCGGCGACGGCGAGGAAGGCCAGGGCCGCGATGCCGCCGCGCATCGTCATCTCATTGCCCGGCCCGAAGACATAGAGGGGCAGCACCGCCAGCAGCCCGACCGCCACCGCCAGCAGCCGGGACCGCGCCAGCAGCAGCACGGCGGCGGCGATGGCGCCGACCTCCACCAGCAGGAACAGCGCCAGGCGGGGCAGGCTTTCCCAGCCATGGATGCCGAACAGGAAGCCATGCGGGATGGAGGACGACCCCGCCATCAGGAACAGCCCCGCCGGCACCACCAGCAGCACGGAAAGCCAGTTCGCCGGCCCGGACAGCGCGGCGCGGATCACCGGCCACCCCGCATGCGCGAAAGCCGCCGCCGCCAGCACCCCCGCGCCCAGCGCGGATAGCGGCGCCCAGATCGCGGCGGCAGCCAGCGGCAGCCCGGCCATGGCGGCGAAGCGGGGCTGGCGCGCATGGCGCAGCAGCAGCAGCGCCGGAATCCAGGCCGGCAGCGCATGGTTCGGCACCCAGAGAAGCAGCGTCACATGGCCGGAGAACTGGAATTCCCGCGCCCACCATTCGCCGCCGCGACCCCAGTAGCTGGCGATCCCCTCGCCCTGCGTCGCGTCCAGCCAGATATTGGGCAGCAGGTCGAGCCCGCCGAAGGTGAGGAAGACGAGCGCCAGAACCAGGCCCGCCCGGCGCCGCCCCGGCAGCACATCCCGCGCCAGCGCCGCCAGCAGGGCCAGCACCAGGAACAGGCCGAGCGCGGTCCAGAGGAACAGCGCCGCCTGCGCCGCGGCGATGCCGCCGATCCGCCCGGCCACCGCCGCCGGCATGTAGTAGCCGAGTGGCGCGCGCAGCAGCCAGGCGAGGTCCCCGATCGCGTAGAGCACCGGCCAGGGCCCGGTGGCGAGGTCATGCAGCACCGCGTCCCGGATCTGCCAATCGACCGCGGCATACAGAAGGTGGTGCGTCCCGCTGGCCCCGAAGCCCCAGGCCAGCGCGCCCGCCGCGCAGGCCAGCGTCGCGCGGCCGGATAGCGGCCAGCCGCCCCGCCACCCCGGCATCAGCGCCGCCGCGCCGATCCCCGCCAGCAGGCAGGCCGCCGCCCAGGGCAGCGCCAGGAACCCGCCCGCGAAGATCAGGCCCGGCAGCAGCAGATAGGCCGTGGCGGCCAGCAGCAGCCGATCCGGCGCCGCCATCCCCAGGCGGGCATCGAGGTCGAGCCGCCGGCTGGGCGCCGCGGCCGGCGGGCGGACCTCATCCTCCCCCCGCCAGCCCTTGAAGCGGGCTAGGCCCTGGTTTCGCGAATCGCCGCGCGCTTCCGCGTATCCGGCTGCAGCGCCGTCCCCAGCCCCGGGCCCTGCATCGGCAGGCAGAAGCCCTGCTCCACCCGCGGCAGCACCGTCACCAGGTCCCGGTACCAGGTCGCCAGCGTCGCCCGCACCACTTCCTGGAAGATCGCCGTCGCGGCGTGCAGCGCGAAGTGGAGCGACGCCACCAGCGTCACCGGCCCCGTGCAATCGTGCGGCGCGACCGGCCGCGCCCAGGCTTCCGCCATGGCCGCGATCTTCCGTGCCTCGGTCAGTCCACCGCACCAGGTCAAATCCACCATGACGATATCGGTGGCGCCGGCCACCAACAGGTCACGGAACGCCACCTTGCCGCCCAGGGTTTCACTGGCGCAGATCGGCACCCCCGGGGCCATGCGCCGCAATTCCGCCAGCGCCGCCGTGTCATCCATCTTGAGGATGGGGTCCTCCACCCAGAAGGGGCGGATGGGCGCCAAGGCGTTGCAGATGCGCGATGCGGCCGGCAGCGACCACAGCGAGTGGAGTTCGGCCATCACCTCCATCCGGTCGCCGACCGCGGCCCTGATCTTCTCGAAGGGCTCCATGCCCTTGTTGAGATCGGCCAGGTTGATGAGCTGCCCGCCCGACGCCGCCGCATGGACGTCGAAGGGCCAGATCTTCATCGCCGTGAAGCCTTCCTCCAGCAGCGAATGCGCCAGCTCATCCGGCGCATTCATGAAGGCGACCTGATCGTCATAGGGGCCGGTGCGATCCTCCGCCCCCGCCACTTCGCGCCGGTTCGGGCGGGAATTGTAGTCGTAGCCCGCGCAGGTGTTGTAGGCGCGGATGCGGTCGCGGGAGAGGCCGCCAAGGGCTTCGTGGACGGGAACGCCCAGCCGCTGCCCCGCCAGATCCCACAGCGCGATGTCCACGGCGGATGCCGCGCGCATCTCCGCGCTCGATGCCCCGAAGCCGACATAGGGCGTCATCAGGAAGCGATGATGCCGCTCGATGTCCCGCGCATCCTTGCCGAGGAGATAGGGCGCGACGAGGTCATGCATCTGCCCCTCGACCGCCGCGGCGCCGCGGAAGGCTTCGCCGAGGCCGGTCAGGCCCTCCGCCGTCTCGATCTCCACCCAGCAGAGATTGGCGCGTTCCGGCACCCGCAGCGTGCGGACGCAGGTGATCCTGGACGAGGCACTCATTCCGCGCGAATCCCCTGCTTGCGGACCACCTCGGCCCAGCGCGCGACTTCGCCGCGCATGTAGGTATCCATCTGCGCCGGCGTGCCGCCCAGCACCACCACGCCGAGGTCGGCCAGCCGCCGCCGCACCACCTCATTCTCCAATGCCTTGCCGAAGGCCGTGTTCAGCGCGGCGATGGCGGGCTGCGGCGTGCGCATGGGCGCGAGGAATCCGAACCAGCTGTCGATCGCCATGCCCTCCACGCCCTGTTCCGCGAAGGTGGGAAGGTCCGGCAGTTCCGGCAGCCGCGCGGCGCTCACCGCCGCCATCGGCCGCACGGCGCCCGCGCGGATATGCGGCAGGATCGACGGCAAATTGTCGAAGAAGATGTCGATGCGCCCGGCGATCAAATCCGTCGTCGCCGGCCCCGATCCGCGATAGGGCACGTGCTGCATCTCGATCCCCGTCAGCGATCGCAGCAGTTCCGGGCCGATATGGTTGGAGGCCCCGACGCCGGAGGACCCGTAGGTCAGCGCCCCCGGCCGCGCCCGCGCCAGCGCCAGCAATTCCTGGACGTTCTGCGCCGGCAGGTCGCGCCGCACGGACATCACGTTGCGCACCGCGCCGGTCAGGATCACCGGCGCCAGATCCTTCAGCAGATCATAGCCGGGATTGGCGTAGAGCGACGGGTTCGCGCCGCAGGGCCCGAAGCTGCATTGCAGGATGGTGGTGCCATCCGCGATGGCCCGCGCGACCTCGGCCGCCGCGATGTTGCCGCCGGCGCCGCCACGGTTCTCCACCACCGCGCCACGCGGCAGAAAGGGGCCCGCGGCCTCCGCCAGCACGCGGGCCATGATGTCGCTGGTGCCGCCCGGGGGGGCGGGGACGATGATTCGGATGGGGCGTTCCGGCAGGTCCGCCGCCATCGCCGGCAGCACGAAGAGCAGGGCGGATAGCGCCCCCAGCAGGCGTCGCTTCATGGTTCGCTTCCTTCCCCTGATGGACGGCGGCTTCAGCCGCTCGTCTTGTCCCAACCCGCCAGCACGCCGCGCAGGGCCTCGGTCGCCGCCGGCGCCAGTGGCCAGGCGGCGGGCGGGCGCGCCGCGCCCACATCCTCCCCCCGCAGCGCCAGCGCCGCCTTCACCACGGAGACATTCGCCCCGTTGCCTTCCTGCGCCCGCAGCTTTTCGAAGTTCTCGATGGCGAGAACCGCGCGATCCGCCGCCTCATAGTCGCCCGCCGCCAGCGCGTTCAGCACCGCCATCGACAGATGCGGCGCGACATTGATGACGCCGGAGGTGAAGCCGCGCGCGCCCATCGCCGTCATCGGCGGCGCCCAGGGCTCCGCCAGCCCGCAGATCCACGCCAGGTGAGGCGCCGCCCGCCGCGCGGCGGCGAGCGTCAGCAGATTGGGCGTCGCCCATTTCACCCCCGCCACCCCCGGCACCGCGCAGAGCGACGCGATGGCATCCAGCCCGCCGCTGTCATCGCGGAGATACAGCAGCACCGGCAGCCCATCCGCCGCCTCCGCCACCCGCTCCACATAGGCCGCGACGCCGCGCGGCGCGCGGAAGGGGTCCGGCGGCTGGTGGATCATGATGGCGTCGCAGCCATCCGCCTTCGCCGCCTTCGCGAGCGAAGCCGCCTCCTTCACGCTCCGGCCCACGCCCGCCACGACGATGGCGCGGCCGCCGACGAGGCCCGGCACCGCCGCCTGCATCCGCCGTGCCTCATCCAGCGTCAGCCCATAGAACTCGCTGGTGTTGCCATTCACCGTCAGCGCGCCGATGCCCGCGCCGACCGCCCGGTCCACGATCGGCGCCAGCTTCCCCGGCGCCGGCTGGTCATCGCCATCGAAGGGCGTGACCAGGATGCCGGAGACCCCGCGCAGCGCCTTCGCCACGCGCTCGGTGACTGCCATCAACTCACTCCACCCGAAGATTGGCGCGCCGCGCCACATCGCCCCAGCGCTGCGTCTCCGCCGCGATGAAGGCCCTGAATTCATCCGGGCTGCTGCCGACCAGCGTGAAGCCGAGTTCCGTCAGCCGTGCCGCCAGCGCCGGTTCCCGCAGCGCCGCCACGGCTTCCGCATGCAGCCGCGTGACGATGGCCGGCGGCGTGTTGGCGGGCGCGAACAGCCCGTGCCAGGACAGGCTCTCGAAGCCCGGCAGCGCCTCCGCGATCGCCGGCACATCCGGCGCCGCCGCGATGCGTTCCTTGCTGCCCACCCCGATCAGCCGGATGCGCCCTTCGCGGGCCAGCGGCAGAACCGAGGAAAGATTGTCGAAGGACATCGGCGTCTCGCCGGACATCACCGCCGTCATGACGCCGCCGCTGCCGCGATAGGGCACATGCACCACTTCCGCGCCGACCATCTGCGCGAAGGCCTCCCCCGCCAGGTGCGTGGAGGTGCCGACACCGGAGGTCGCGTAGCTGAAGAAGCCGGGACGCGCCTTCACCAGCGCGATGAACTCCGCCAGCGTGCGCGCCGGCACGTCGTTGTTGATGACCAGCGCGTTGGGCTGGTGGGACAACTGCGTGATGGGCGCGAAGTCGCGGAGGTTGTCATAGGGCATCCGCGCCATGATCGCCGGGTTGATCGCGTGGCTGCTGATCGTGCCCATGCAGATGGTGTTGCCATCCGGGGCCGCCCGGGCGCAGGCCTCGGCGCCGATATTGCCGCCGGCACCAGGCCGGTTTTCCGCGACGAAGGTCTGGCCGAGCTTGCGGCCCATCTCCAGCGTCACCAGCCGGCCGAGCGTGTCGGTGACACCGGCCGCGAAGGGGATGATCACGCGGATGGGCTGGGACGGCCAGGGGCGGGCCTGGGCGAAGGCCGGCATGGGCAGGGCAGCGGAAGCGGCAAGCGCCCCCAGCAGGGTGCGACGGTTCATTGTTGTTTCCTCCCTCAACGCGTTGATGCCGCCCCGCTCAGGGCAGGGCCACGGATAGTGATCTCAGGGCATGGGCGCGCATGCAGGCTTCGGCGGCACGGGCATCGCCCTCGATGATGGCGCGCACGATGGCCTGGTGTTCGGCCTGCGCGGTGTCGCGTTCCTCGGCGGTCGAGAGGATGCGTTCGCGCGTCAGATGGTCATAGGCGCGCAGCCCCTCCAGCAGCCTGGTCACGTCGCGGCTGGCGGCGGCGGCGTGGATGGCGTCGTGCAGGGCCTCGTTCGCCAGCGTCACCGCGGCGGCATCCTCGCTCCGCATCGCGCCGGCGATGGCATCCAGCCTGGACCGCATCGCCGCATGGTCGGCGGGCGTCGCGCGTTCGGCGGCCAGCCTGGCCGCCACCGCTTCCAGCGTGGCGCGGATCAACCCGATCTCGAACAGCCGGTCCCGGCCGAGATCCGCCACATAGGTCCCGCTGCGGGGCCTGGTTTCCACCATCCCCTCGACCTCAAGCCGCCGCAGCGCCTCCCGCACCGGCTGGGCGGAGATGTCGAGCGCGGCGGCAAGCCCGCGTTCGGAAATGCGTTGCCCCGGCGCCAGGCTTCCCGCGACGATGGCCTCCCGGATCCGCGCATAGGCGCGGGCGGCAAGGGATTGCAGGTCGGTCTCGGTGAAGGGGCGAAGGACGGACAGGGCGACGTTTCCTGTTTGCTTGCAACTACCATGGCAGATGGCAGGGCGCCGTCAATCGGTTTTGCCTGGAACCGGCGGGCGCCTCCCCGTGTTGATCGGCCATGACGATCCGCGGCCTGCTCCCCTCCGCCCTCATCGGTGCCGTCGCCAGCGCCAGGTCCATGACGCCGATGGCGACCATCGCGACCGCCAGGCTGGCGGGGCGCCTGACGCCCGGGCGGCTGGTGCTCCTGGATCATCCCGTCTTCAAGCTCGGCGCCCTGTTCATGGGCGTCGCGGAGTTGTTCGGTGACAAGCTTAAATCGGCGCCGGACCGCACGGTTCTCCTCGGCCTGGTCGCCCGCGTGGCCAGCGCGGGGATCGCCGGCGCCGCCCTGGCACCGCGGGGGCGGGAGCGTGACGGCGCCGCGATCGCGGTCGCGGCCACCATCCCGCTGGCCTACCTGACGCTGGATGGCCGCAAGCGCGCCATGACGAGGATGGGCCAGACGCGGAGCGGGCTTATCGAGGATGCGCTGGTCGTCGCGGCCGGGGCGCTGACCGTGGCGCTGGCCGTCAGGCGCTGACGCAGCCCCGCCCCGCTTCCGCCACACTTGATTAACCGCGGCCGCGGGGCGACCATCGGGCCGCATGATCCTGCTGATCGACAATTACGACAGCTTTACGTGGAATCTCTACCACTTCCTGGGCGACCTTGGAGCGGTGGTGGAGGTCCGGCGGAATGATTCCCTGTCGGCCGACGAAGCCCTGGCCCTGAAGCCGGACGCCATCGTCCTCTCCCCCGGCCCCTGCACGCCCAATGAGGCGGGCATCTGCCTGGATGTCATCGCCGCCGCCGCGGCCGAACGCCTGCCGCTGCTGGGGGTCTGCCTCGGCCACCAGGCCATCGGCCAGGCCTTCGGGGCCAAGGTGGTGCGGGCGCCCACGCCCGTGCATGGCAAGGTCTGGGACGTGACCCATGGCGGCACCGACATCTTCGCCGGCCTCCCCTCCCCCTTCCGCGCCACGCGCTACCACTCCCTCGTGGTGGAGGATCTGCCGGAGACGCTGATCCCGACGGCGCGCACTGCCGATGGCCTGGTGATGGGCCTGGCGCATCGGGACCTGCCGATCTGGGGCGTGCAGTTCCACCCCGAGAGCATCGCCAGCGAGCACGGCCACGACATGCTGCGCAACTTCCTGGCCCTCAGCGCCCAGCGCAACGCCTTCGAACCCGCATGAAACGGATATTGGCGCGGCTCGCCCAGGGCGAACGCCTGGCGGAGAGCGAGGCCGAGGCCGCCTTCGGCATGATCATGGCGGGCGAGGCCACCCCCGCGCAGATCGCCGGCCTGCTGATGGCCATGCGCGTGCGCGGCGAAACGGTGGCGGAGATGACCGGCGCCGTGCGGGCCATGCGCGCCCGCATGATCGCGGTGGAAGCGCCGCCGGACGCGATCGACATCGTCGGCACCGGGGGCGATGCCGCCGGCACGCTGAACATCTCCACCGCCAGCGCCTTCGTGGTCGCCGGCGCCGGGGTGAAGGTGGCCAAGCATGGCAACCGGGCGCTGTCGTCCCGCTCCGGCGCCGCGGATGCGCTCTCCGCACTCGGCATCCCCGTGATGGAGACGCCGCTGGAAAGGCTGCCGGCGGTGCTGGCGGAAGCCGGCATGGTCTTCCTGATGGCGCCCCGCCACCATTCCGCGCTGCGCCACGCCGCCGGCCCGCGCGTCGAACTCGGCACGCGGACCATCTTCAACCTGCTCGGCCCGCTGGCGAACCCGGCGCGGGTGACGCGGCAAATGACGGGCGCCTTCGCCCCGGAATGGCTCCGCCCCATGGCGGAAACCCTGGCGCGGCTCGGCACCCAGAGCGCCTGGCTGGTGCATGGCATGGGGCTCGATGAGCTGACGCTGGCCGGCCCTTCCCAGGTGGTGGAGCTGAAGGACGGGCTGATCCGGGAATTCGAGGTCTCGCCCGAGGATGCCGGCCTGCCCCGCGCCCCCGCGGAATCGCTGAAAGGCGGCGACCCCGCGGAGAACGCGGCCGCCCTGCTCGCGTTGCTGGAGGGCGCCCCCGGCCCCTATCGCGACGTCGTGCTGCTGAATGCGGCCGCCGGCCTGGTCGTGGCCGGGGTCGCCCCCACCTTGCGCGATGCCGTGCCGCTGGCCATGCGCTCCATCGATGGCGGCGCGGCGCTCGACGTGCTCAACCGCCTCCGCGCCGCCGCGGCGCCGCCTCCCCCTGAACCGACTGCCTGAGTCCCATGAACGCCCCCACCCCCGTGATGTCCGACACCCTCGCCCGCATCCTCGCCGACAAATACGAGGAGGTCCGCGAACGCTCCGCCGCCGTCAGCCTGCATGAGATGGAGAAGCGCGCCGCCGCCGCCGATGCGCCCCGCGACTTCACCCGCGCGCTGTGCGATGCGGTCGGCGAAGGCCGCGTCGGCCTGATCGCCGAGATCAAGCGCGCCTCCCCCTCCGGCGGCTTGATCCGCGACCCCTTCGAACCCGCGACCATCGCCCAGGCCTATGAGAAGGCGGGCGCCGCCTGCCTGTCGGTCCTGACGGACGGCCCGTGGTTCCAGGGGGACCTGGGCCACATGGTCCAGGCCCGCGCGGCTTGCTCCCTGCCCGTGCTCCGCAAGGATTTCATGGTCCATCCCTGGCAGGTGTTCGAGGCCCGGGCGATGGGCGCCGACGCCATCCTGCTGATCCTGGCCGCGCTGTCCGACGACCAGGCGCAGGAGCTGGAGGATGTCGCCCGGTCCCTCGACATGGCCGTGCTGGCGGAGGTGCATGACCGGCGGGAGCTGGACCGCGCGCTGGGGCTGGAGACGCGGCTGATCGGCGTGAACAACCGCAACCTGAAGACCCTGGTGACGGATCTCGGCACCTCCGACGAGTTGATCCCGCTGATCCCCGCGGACCGCATCCCGGTCGGCGAAAGCGGCATCCGCACGCCCGAGGATGTCCGCCGCATGTGCCGCGCCGGCGCCCGCTGCCTGCTGGTCGGCGAACACCTGCTGCGTCAGGCGGATGTCGAGGCGGCGGCCCGGGAACTGATCACCGCGCTGGATTGAGATGACCAAGCTCACCCATTTCGACGAGGCCGGCCGCGCCGCCATGGTGGATGTCTCCGCCAAGGCGGAGACCAGCCGCACCGCCACCGCCCGCGGCCGGGTGGTCATGCAGCCGGAGACGCTGGCGCTGATCCAGGCCGGCCAGGTCGGCAAGGGCGATGTGCTGGGCGTCGCCCGCATCGCCGGCATCATGGCGGCCAAGAAGACCAGCGACCTGATCCCGCTATGCCATCCCCTGCTGATCTCCAAGGTCACGGTGGATCTGGTGCCGGTGGCCCCCGATGCGGTGGAGATCGAGGCGACCGTCAAGCTCACCGGCCAGACCGGGGTGGAGATGGAGGCGCTGACCGCCGTCACCGTCGCCGCCCTGACGGTCTATGACATGGTGAAGGCCGCCGACCGCGCCATGCGGATCGAGGATATCCGCCTGGTGCATAAATCCGGCGGCAAATCCGGGACTTATGAGGCGTCCTGATGCTCTCGGTTGAGGAAGCCCGGACCCGAATCCTGGGCGGCCTCGCCCCCACCCCGGCCGAGGCCGTGGCCCTGCCGGAGGGCTGGGGCCGTGTCCTCGCCCGCCCCATCCTGGCGCGCCTGACCCAGCCGCCGGCCGATGTCTCCGCCATGGATGGCTACGCGGTGCGCGCCGCCGATGCGGTGCTCGGCGCCAGGCTGGAAGTGGTGGGATCGGCCCCCGCCGGCCACCCCTATGCCGGCAGCGTCGGCCCCGACCAGGCCGTCCGCATCTTCACGGGTGCCTTCATCCCGGGCGGCGCGGATGGGATCCTGCTGCAGGAAGACGCCGTCGCGGCCGATGGCGTGGTGGAGGTGCGCGACGCCGTGCGCCCCGGCCGCTGGGTCCGCCGCCGCGGCCTGGATTTCCAGGAAGGCGAGGCGCTGATCGCCCCAGGCCGCCGCCTGACCGCCCGCGACATCGGCCTGGCGGCCGCGGCCAACCACCCCTGGCTGATGGTCCATCGCCGCCCGCGCATCGGCATCCTGGCGACAGGCGATGAGATCGCGCTGCCTGGCGACCCCATCCCCCCCGGCGGCATCGTCAGCAGCAACGCCCACGCCATCGCCGCCATGGTCCGCGCCGGCGGCGGCGATCCCCTGGTCCTGCCCATCGCCCCCGATGACCGGGAGGCCATCGCCGCCACCGCCGCCGCGGCGCGCGCCTGCGACCTGTTGGTGACGACGGGCGGCGCCAGTGTGGGCGACCACGACCTGATCCAGACCGCGCTCGGCCAGGACGGCTTCGCGCTGGATTTCTGGAAGATCGCGATGCGGCCCGGGAAGCCGCTGATCTGGGGGCGGCTTGGCACCACCCCCGTGCTCGGCCTGCCGGGCAACCCCGTCTCCGCCATGGTCTGCGCCGTGCAGTTCCTGATGCCGGCGCTGGCCGTGCTGTCCGGCGAACCCGCCGCGGCCCCGCCGACCATCCAGGTCCATGCCGGCACCGCGCTGGCGGAGAACGACAAGCGCTTCGACCACCTCCGCGCCATCCTGTCCCGCGACCGGGACGGCCGCGTGGTGGCGACGCCCTTCCCGCAGCAGGACAGTTCCATGCTGAAGACCCTGGCACGGGCGGAGGCGCTGATCCTGCGCGCCCCCTACGCCCCCGCTTTGCCCGAGGGCGCGGCGGTGGAGGCGATTCCGCTGGATCGCCTCGGCCTCTGATTCGCGCGGATTCAACCGCTTTCGGCTGCTCAAGAATCTCGATTCACCCCAGGTTTTGCCTGGGTCTGTGGAAAACATTTGACGAGGTCGCAGGAACCTACATAGAACATCCACGTCGGTTGCTTGTTTGTTCGGGGCGAAGGCGCCCCCACCCCTTGGACCGCACCAGGGGGAACCGGCAGTGGAGAAACCCATGCTCACGCGCAAGCAGCACGAATTGCTGATGTTCATCGACCGGCATCTGCGCGCCACCGGCTTCTCCCCGTCCTTCGAGGAGATGAAGGAGGCCCTTCGCCTCAAGTCGAAGTCGGGGATCCACCGCCTGATCACGGCGCTGGAGGAACGGGGCTTCCTGAAGCGCCGCGCGCATCGCGCCCGGGCGCTGGAAGTGCTGCGGCTGCCGGAGAATGTGTCGCCCCGCAGGGCCGATCCCGCGCCGGTCGCCACGCCGGCCCAGTCCGCGGCAGCCCCCGCTTTCACCCCCCCCGCCTTCACGCCGAACGTCATCCGCGGCAATTTCGCGCCCGGCCTGGCCGGCGTGCAGAAATCCGCCAACGATGCCGCCGCGGTCGCCCTGCCCCTCTATGGCCGCATCGCCGCCGGCATGCCGATCGAGGCGCTGCGCGACACCTCCGCGACAGTGGAGGTCCCGGCCGCCCTGCTGGCGGGCGGCGAACACTACGCGCTGGAAGTCGCCGGTGATTCGATGATGGAGGCCGGCATCCTGGATGGCGACACCGTCATCATCCGCCGCGGCGACACGGCGGAGAACGGGTCCATCGTGGTGGCGCTGGTGGATGAGGCGGAGGTGACGCTGAAGCGCCTGCGGCGCCGCGGCAATTCCGTCGCCCTGGAACCCGCCAACCGGGCCTATGAGACCCGTATCTTCGGACCCGACCGGGTCCGCGTGCAGGGCCGCCTGATCGGCCTGCTGCGCAAGTACTGAAGGGCCGATGGCCCGGCCATCAGGCCGGGCCGTCCCACCTCAATAGGGATCCCATTCGGCGTAGCGCTGTTGCCGCCACGCATGAAGGCGCTGCCAGGCGGTCAGGGCGCCGGCGCCGATCAGCAGACCCATGGCGACCAGGCCCAGTTCCACCACCGCCGGATAGGACGCGATTGTCGCGATCATGTCCTGCATTCCCTTGTTTCCTGCCCCGTTAATCTAGGTCGCAAGGTCTTAATGGAGGGTAACTGGCACCGTTCCATCCGATGGCGGCCTGTTGATCGCGGGCGTCAGTTCCCGCCGGGATCCACCGGCGCCAGCGGCAGCGTATCGGCGCGCCCCGGCATCGGCACCGGCGGCACCCAGGGCCGGTCCCCCCGCCAGGCGCGATCCGACACCACAAGCGCCCCCGCCGGCCCCAGCCAGGCCGCCTGCGCGCCATCCCGCCACATCGCGAAGCGGTCGATCGTCTCCCCCTGCGCGCAGCGCGGCCGCACCGGCTCCAGCGCCAGGATCAGCGCCGCCCGGCCGCAGGCCGCGGCCAGGGAAGCGGCATCCGGCGGGTCCGCCCTGCGGCCCCTCGCCGGCGGCGGGCTTCGCAGCAGCATAGCCTCTCCACTCTCCGGATGCGGCCGGAACCGGCAGGCGGCCGGGGTGCAGGCGATGGCGCCGCCCGCCACCTCCCCGCTCTCCGGCAAGGGGGTGGCCGCCGCCACGCCCAGCGCCCGCAGCATGGAATCCCGCGTGAAGTTGCTGGCGCCGGGCAGACGATGCAGGAACACGCCCTCCGCCGTGCGCAGCGCGACGATCCGCGCATCAGCGGAGACCAGGATATCCGGCGGCGGCGTCACCTGCCCCGCGGCCAGCCCCGCCGCCACCACCGGCACCCCCAGCAGCCGCGGCCAGCCCCGCCACAGGCACAGCCAACAGAAGCCGAAGCTCGCCACGCCCAGCCCCCAGCCCGGCAGCGGCACCATCACCGGCGCCGCATCCGGCCAGGCGGCCACGGCCCGCGCCACCCACAGGATGCCCTCCGTCCCCCAGCCCATCACGGCCAGCGGCCAGGCTTCCAGCCCGAAGGGCATGGCCAGCATCGCCGCCAGCCCCGCCGGCATGACCAGGAAGGAGGTCAGCGGCACCGCCAGCGCATTGGCCGCGATGCCATAGACCTGCAGCCGACCGAAATGGTGCAGCCCGAAGGGCGCCGTCGCCGCCCCCGCCAAAGCGGAGGTCGCGACCAGGCCCAGCACCACCAGCGCCACCCGCCGCCAGGCCCGCGGGCCCGTGACACCCCCGGCGCGGAAACGCGCGATCGGCCCGCGCAGCGCCTCATGCCCCGCCACCAGCGCCAGCACCGCGCCGAAGGACATCTGGAAGGAAGGCCCCGCCACCTCGGCCGGGGCCACCAGGATGACGGCGGCGGCGGCCACCGCCAGCACGCGCACCGACAGCACCCGCCGCCCCGCCAGCATCGCCACCGTCATCAGCGCCGCCATGCCGAGGCAACGCTGCATCGGCACCTGCGACCCCGTCAGCAGCATGTAGAAGGCGCCCGCCGCCAGCGCGACCAGCGCCGCCACCGGCTTGGCCGGCACCCGCAGCGCCAGCCAGGGCACCAGCGCGATCGCGCCCCGCAGCAGGGTGAACACCATCCCGATGACGATCGCCATGTGCAGGCCTGAGACGGAGAGCAGATGGGCCAGCCCCGAATCCCGCATGGCCTGCATGGCGGGCTCCGGAATGGCGCTTTGCGTGCCCGTCAGCAGCGCCGCCGCCACCGGTCCCGCCGCGCCGGGAATCGCCGCCGCCACCCGCTGGTCCAGCCAGGCGCGCAGCCCGGCCAGCAGCGGCTCCCCCGCACCCCGCTCCACCACGACCGGCCCCAGCGCGAAGCCGGACCCGCCGAGGCCTGAGAAATAGGCCGACCGCTGGAAATCCCACCCGCCCGGCACCACCGGCATCCCGGGCTGGCGGATCAGGGCCCGTAGGCTGACAACGTCACCCGGCAGGGGCCGGGCCGGATCCTCCGCCCGCATCCGCACGCGGATGGTCCGCGGCAGAGCCTCCCCGCCGGCGATCCGGGCCTGTTCCAGCACCAGGCGCCGTCCCTCCGGCAGGGGTTGCACCTCCGCCACCACGCCGGAAAGCTGGACCGCGCCGAAGGGCAGGACCAGCGGCGGCGGCATCCGCGCGGCGTGCCAGCCCGCGATGCCGAGGCCCAGCAGGAAGGCCGCCAGCAGCCCCAGCGCCCAGCCCGGCAGCAGCCAGCGCCGCGCCACCCCGAAGGCCAGCGCCGCCAGCGGCAGCGCGACCCACAAAGGCTGCCAGGCCGGCTCCTCCGCCAGGGCCAGGTAGTGCAGCACCCCCGCCCCCAGCGCCACCGCCAGCCAGGGGGCGAAGCGGCCATGCTGGTGCTCGAGCACCGACTCCGCCCCCGCCCGGATGCGCGCGGCAACGCCGATCCGCTCGGCGGGAAACAGGGCCAGGGACATGTCGCGGGATCGTCGTCATTTCCCGCGCAATATTCAACTTCTAGATGAGATCACTCGTCCCGCCCCGCATTCGCCTGGCGGCCGATCGGGCGGACCTCCACCGGCGCCGTCCCGCTCTCCCGCATGCCGAGTTCATCGGCCGTGCGGGGCGACACATCGATGATGCGGCCGCGGACATAAGGACCGCGATCCTCGATCACGACCGTCCGGCTTTCCCCGTTCCGCAGATTCGTCACCTCCGCCACCGTGCCGAGCGGCAGGGTGCGGTGGGCGGCGGAGTTGGAGCGGGGGTCGAAGGGCTCCCCATTCGCCATGGGCCGGCCGGTGAAGCGATGGGGGTGGTAGAAGGACGCCTGGCCGCGCTGGGCATCGCGCCCGCCTTCATTGGCCACCGCCTGGTCGGGCGCCATGGGGTTCAGGGCCGGTGCCGCGCAGGCCGCCAGGGCCAGCACCGCCACCATAGCCATCCGCGTCTTCCGCATCCCGCTCTCCTCCTGCTTGCCGCGCCCCCGCCACGGTGTTCCGCCTGATTGGCGCGCAGGGGACGTGGCGGAGGGCTCAGGGTTGCCGGGCGTTCACGGGATGGTGGGCCAGCAGGCGGCCGGCGGGCGCGATCCGTTCGGATTCGGCCAGGGCGGCGGCGATGGATAGGAAGAAAACCTCCCTGCCCTCGGCGCCCCGGGCGATGCCGTCCAGATCCATCCCGGTCAGTGCCGCCAGCGCCGTCGCGCCCCTGGCCCCCGGCAGGGCCGTGACCAGGCCGTGCAGCCGACCCTCCGCATCCAGCGCCGGGCCGCCGGAATAGCCCATCAGCGCGCCGATCCGGGCGGTGAAGCCCTCGCCGCGCCCCGGCATGATGGCGGAGGGCCGCGTCACCACCCCCACCGCCAAGGCCGGCCCGGCGGAAGGCGCGCCCAGCGCCCAGAGGCGCTGCCCGGCCGCCGGCGCCTGGCGCGCCACCGGCACCGGTTCGAAGACACCCTCCGGCACCGCCAGCACGGCCAGGTCCATCGCGTCACTGCGCGCCAGCACCCGGGCCTGCGCCCGTCCCACCCCGTCGCCCCGCCGCGCCTCGACCACCGCCACGCCCTCGGGCAGCAGATGCGCGCTGGTCAGCAGGCGCCCCGGCGCCACGGCCACGGCGGAACCGAGCGGCGCGCCATGGCTGGACAGGGCCGCGAAGCCCCAGGCGGCCACGGCCGCGGCCGGCGTGGCCCGCGCCTCCTCCGCCGGCAGGCGGGCGCAGGCGGCCAGGGACAGCAGCAGGCCCAGGCTCCAGCAAAGGGCGACTCGCATCCCGATGGGTTCCGGTCAGAAGCTCCCGGGTTGTGCGGCATGAAGGTTAACCCGCCGTGTGGTTGGAAGAAGCGCCCAGCCCTCTCCTCACATCCACTGCAAGGATATTCATGCAAATATCTGTTATAAAACAAATGTGGTGGATCATATCGCTTCCGTCTTCCCAAATGGCTTGACCGCGACCACCTCGGGGTCGGAACATAGCAAGAACAGCCATGGCCCCCGACATCCCTCCCCCCCTCGCCGCGAATACCCCGCCGGACGGTCCCCCCATGGACGCCCTGCCCATGGACGCCCTGCCCATGGACCGGCCTGCCCTGATGGCCGCGCTCCGCGCCCGCATCGGCCGCCTGGAACGCGGCGGCGCCGCCGCATCCCTCGCCCGCGCGGCCGCCGGAACCGTCGCGCTGGCCGATTCCATCGACGCCGCCCTGCCCGATGGCGGCCTGGCCCGCGCCGGGCTGCACGAGATCCTGGCCGCCGAACCAGGCGCCGCCACCGGCTTCGCCAGCCTCATCCTGGGCCGCGCCAGCGCCATGCCCGGGGGCAACGCCCCCATCCTCTGGATCGGGCCGGACCCGGATGCCTGGCCCTCCGGCCTCACCCGCTACGGCCTCTCCCCCGCCGACCTGGTCATGGTCCGCGCCCCCCGCCCCAGCGACGCCCTCTGGGCCATGGAGGAAGCACTCCGCTGCCCCGCCATCGCCGGCGCCCTGCTGACCCTCTCGGACATCGACCTCACCGCCGCCCGCCGCCTCCAACTCGCCGCCGAAGCCGGCGGCGCGCTCGGCCTCCTGCTCCGCCCGGATACCGAAGAACCCGGCCCCTCCGCCGCCCTCACCCGCTGGCGCGTCAACGCCCTGCCCGGCCTCGGCGGCACCCAGCACAACCTCGGCGACCCCAGCTGGTCCCTGGACCTGCTGCGCTGCCGCGGCGGCCAACCCCGCACCTGGACCGCCACCTGGCGCACCACCCTCGACCGACTGGACACCGAAGGGGACACAACCCCGATGCCGGCGACAAGGCGACGGCGGGCCTAGCGGGGGGCTGGGTTGCGTGGGTTGATTCCAGGAGGGGCGTTGCCCCTCCCGGACCCTCCCCACCAGGGTCCAGCGGGACCCTGGACCGCGAGAAATGGGGTGGGGAGGGAGGGGGCGGATGCGCCCCGGGGACCGGGGGGGCCGGCCCCCCCCCACCCCGCCCCCACCCCACCCAATCCCCTTGGTTTCCAACGGCCCGCTGGCCTTTGGTGGGGGAGCGCGAGGGGGCAAAGCCCCCTCGTGAATCACCGGCGCGACGTCAGTCCCCCCGCTATTCCACCGTCACGCTTTTCGCCAGGTTCCGGGGTTGGTCCACGTCGGTCCCTTTCAGGGCCGCGACGTGGTAGGCGAGGAGTTGCACGGGGATGCTGTGCAGGATGGGGGCGGCGAAGGGGTCGATGCTGGGCAGGGTGATGACCTGTTCGGCGAAGCGGCTGAGCGCCCCCGCGCCGGCGGCGTCGGTGAAGGCCATGATCCGCCCGCCGCGCGCCGCGGCTTCCTGGAGGTTGGAGGCCGTCTTCTCGAACAGCGGTCCGCTGGGGCAGAGGGCGATCACGGGCACAGCCGGGTCGATCAGGGCGATGGGGCCGTGCTTCATCTCACCTGCCGCATAACCTTCGGCGTGGATATAGCTGATTTCCTTGAGTTTCAGCGCGCCTTCCATGGCGATGGGGAACATCGATCCGCGGCCCAGGAACAGCACGTCCCGCGCCCCCATGATCTCCCCGGCCAGGGCCTTGATGCGGTCATCCTGTTCCAGCACGGCGGCGGCGTGGCCCGGGATGGCCAGCAGCGCCTGGGTCAGCCGTTCCTCCTCCGCCGCATCGATCGTGCCGCGGGCGCGGGCGAAGCCGAGGGCGAGGCAGGCCAGGACGGAAAGCTGGGCGGTGAAGGCCTTGGTGGAGGCGACGCCGATCTCCGGCCCCGCCACCGTCAGCAGCGCGGTGTCGGACAGCCGGGCCATGGTGCTTTCGGGCACGTTGACGATGGACAGCACGCGCTGCCCGCCGTCGCGCAGCAGCCGCAGCGCCGCCATGGTGTCCGCCGTCTCGCCCGATTGGGAGACGAGGATGGCGCCGCCGCCGGGGGCCAAGGGCGGGTCGCGGTAGCGGAGTTCGCTGGCGACATCGGCATCGCAGGGAATGCGGGCGAGTTGTTCGATCCAGTAGCGCCCGACATGGGCGGCCAGGAAGGCGCTGCCGCAGGCGGAGAGCGTGAGGCGCGGCACCACCGCGGGGTCGAAGGGCAGGCGCGGCAGGCGCACGGCGTGGGTGCCGGGGTCGAGGTACTGGCGGAGCGTGTCGCCGATGACGGCGGGGTGCTCGTGCAGTTCCTTTTCCATGAAGTGGCGGTAGTTGCCCTTGCCGACCGCGGCGCCGGAGACGGCGGTGACGACCACGGCGCGGTCCACCGGACGGTCCGTGGCGTCGTGGAAGCGGGCTCCGTCCTCCGTGATCTCCACCCAGTCGCCTTCCTCGAGATAGGCGATGCGGCGCGTCAGGGGTGCCAGGGCCAAGGCGTCGGAGCCGAGGAACATCTCCCCCTCCCCGAACCCCACCGCGAGGGGCGCACCCTGCCGGGCGCCCAGCAGCAGCTTCGGGTGGCCGGCGAAGATGGCGGCCAGCGCGAAGGCGCCATGCACGCGCTTCAGGGCCGCGGCGAAGGCGGCGATGGGGGCCAGGCCCTGGGCCAGCAGATGGTCCAGCAGGCGGACGAAGGTCTCGGTATCCGTCTCCGTCTCGAACACCGCGCCTTCGGCTTCCAGTTCGGTGCGGAGTTCGGCGTGGTTCTCGATGATGCCGTTATGCACCACGGCGACGCGGGCGGTGGCGTGGGGGTGGGCGTTGCGTTCGGTGGGGGCGCCATGCGTCGCCCAGCGCGTATGGCCGACGCCGGTGGTGCCCGGCAGCGGGTCCTGCGCCAATACGGTGGCGAGGTTGCCGAGCTTGCCCTCCGCCCGGCGGCGATCGATGTGGCCATTCACCAGGGTGGCGATGCCGGCACTGTCATAGCCCCGGTATTCCAGGCGGCGCAGCGCCTCCAGCAGCAGCGGCCCTGCATCGGCCCGGCCGATCACCCCCACGATCCCGCACATGAAGCCGGCAGTCCCCCTGTAGCCCTGTCCCGGCGGACATTAGGCGAGGCACCCGCGCCGGTGAAATGCTGCGCCGCCGCAAACCGTCGCGCTGCCCGATCATAAGATGCTTCGGGGGATTGCGGGGCTACCCCCCCGCCAGCCACTCCAGCACCGGCGCCGCCATCACCCCCGCATTGAAGCGCGCGGCCTGCGGGATCGCCTGCGCCGCCAGTTCCGCCTGGACGCCGGGATTCGACATCTCCTCCAGCGCCGCCACGAAGCCATCGACGGAGAAGGGGTCGAAGAACAGCCCCGCCGGCCCGATCACCTCCGGGAAGCTGGAACTGAGCGAAGCCAGCACCGGCTTGCCGAGGCTCATCGCCTCCACCGCCGGGATCCCGAACCCCTCATAGACCGAGGGATAGACCAGGAATTCCGCGTGCCGCAGCAGCCGGTACTTCGCGAATTCGGAGATGAAGCCGGTGAAGCTGATGCGCGCCTGGGCTTCGGGCGACAGCTGCGCCAGCGCCTGGTCCGCCATCCATCCCCGCGCGCCGATGACCACGAAATGCAGGTCATCCGCCGCGACGGAGGGTTCTTCCAGCGCCCGCAGCAGCAGGCGCAAATTCTTGCGGGGCTCCACCGTGCCGATCACCACGGCGTAGCGGCCGAGCCGGATGGCGGGCTGGTTGCGGTCCATCGCCTCGAACTCGGCGGGCCAGTCCACATACTGGTACATCACCCGCGCCTTGGGCCGCACCCAGGGGACATAGGCGCACAGCGCCTCCCGCGTCGCTTCCGAACAGCAGAACACCGCCTCGTCGGAGGCCAGCTGGTCGCGCAGCGGGTCCAGGTGGAAGGCCACGTTCTCCGGCATGTGGGTGTCCGGCATCACCAGGGTGCTGATGTCGTGGATGGTGCTGGCTTCCCGCGCCGCCGCCCCGGGGCTGGGCTTCACGGAGGGGTAGAGAAGCGGGATGGCGGGGTCGATGGTCGGCCGCGCCGCTTCCTGCCCCAGCGATTCCATGTCGGCGTGGATGGCGTCGCGCAGATAGGTCCCGGTGCTGATCCGGATGGCCTGGCGCACCGCATCCTCCGGCAGCCCGTTCGGGCCGATGCAGAAATGCAGGCGCAGATGCGGGTCCAGCGCCTGCACCAGGCGGCGCGTGAAGACCGGGATGCCCGTCCACTGGCTTTCCAGCAGCGGCGTGATGTCGAGCGTCAGCGCGGGCTTCATGGCACCTGCCCCACCGTCACCGGCATCAGCCCCAGCTGCGGGCGGATACGCTGCACCGTCACATCCCGCCCCAGCCAGGTGGTGATCAGCGACCGCGGGGCGGAGAGCGTCCCGCTGCCCGCCAGCACCACCGCCGCCGCCGCATCCAGCACGTCCCGCCCGAAATGCCAGAACGGCACGCCGGCATGGAGCGTCAGCCGCCCCCCCGCCAGCGCCGCGGGGTCCGGCATCCCCGCCACGAAGCGGACGGACCAGGTCGAGCGCCGCGGCAGGGCGACACCGGTCCGGCTGAAGGCTTCCAGCACCGCCTCCACCTGGTCCTTGGTGGCGGCGTCGTCGCGGTCCAGCGCCGGCAGCCCGATCAGCAGCGGGTCCTTCGCGGGATCCAGCACCGTGTCCCGCACCTGCTTCGCGAGTTCCACGACGAAGGGATGGTCGCTCAGCGCCGCCAGCGTCAGGGGCACGAAATGCGGCGGCTTCAGCAGCGGCACGCCCGCCATCGCCTCCTTCTCGCTCAGCACGCCGGCCTGGCCGTGGTTGCCGGGCAGCCAGATGAAGGGGGTGTATTGCGCGGGCTCGCTGGCCGGCGTCACCGCGAAGCCCAGCGGCAGCAGCGGCGGGCGGACCCAGCGCGCGCCCAGCCGGAAGGACATCGTGCCGTTCACCTGGGAAGCGAGGCCCGCGAAGGCTTCCGGCACCAACCGTACCAGGCGCCGCAGCGCCGCTTCGCGCGAAGGCATGCCGAGGGGGAAGAAGAACATGTGGTTGCGCAGCCCGGGCAGCAGCCGCAGCGTGTTGCCATCCGTCAGCGCCAGGTGGTCCTCCGCGCCCCC
This sequence comes from Falsiroseomonas sp., assembly GCF_051859025.1. Taxonomy (GTDB): domain Bacteria; phylum Pseudomonadota; class Alphaproteobacteria; order Acetobacterales; family Acetobacteraceae; genus Falsiroseomonas. Next base: position 49,644 of record NZ_JBHYGL010000008.1, read on the forward strand.
GGCCTGGGCGTCCAGCCATTCGCGCGCGGCGCCATGGGTGAAGATCTCCGGCCGCGCCACGAAGCGGATCTCGGTCTGCTGCGCCTCCGCCGCCTGCATCACCAGCAGCAGCGCCAGGCGCAGATCGGGCGGCAGAACCGCGTCGCGCAGGCAGCGCCAGGGATAGATCGAGCCCGGCAGCTCGATCTGCGAGAGATGGACGGCGGGCACGGAGACCAGCAGGACGGGCCTCGCGCTCATCAGGCCCCCGCCGCCACGGGCGCGGATGGGGCCGCCGGCATGGCGAAGATGAAGGCGGACTGGACGGGGGATGGCAGCAGCCGGGGGCGGGACCGGAATTCCCCGCTATCGGCCAGGATCGACAGCAGGCCGAAGGGCGTCAGCGCGCCGCGGCGCATCAGCTTCTCATAGCTCGCGAAGCCCACGGGATCGGCCGGCCGGCCCAGCACGTAGCCATAGGCCGCCCGGATGAAGGCGGAGAGCCCTTCCCGCGCGATGAAGCGGGTGAACAAATCCCCGCACCCCGCCAGCTGGTCGATCGAGCGCAGCATGGTCGGGTCTTCCGCCACCACCGCCGCCACCGTCTCGCAGTCCCGGTCGGTGGCGTGGCGGATGGGCAGGCTGGGCTGGACATGCAGCACCGCGCCGGTGGCGGGTTCCACCAGCCGCAGCGTCTGCGCCGCCAGCGCGTCCGGCGCCAGCGCCGCGCGCAGGCGGAAGGCGCACCAGCCGTAGCGAAGCTGCGCCTCCATCAGGTCCTCGCGGAACAGCTCCGCCCGTCCGGCGGCCACTTCCGTCCCATCCTCCAGCAGCACGGCCAGCGCCAGGCTTTCGGCGGGCTGGTCCGGGTCGCAGGCCCAGCCCTCGATGACGCCGTGCTGCGTCACCGCATCCAGATGCGCCAGCTTCATGCCGCCCGGTCAGTCAAGGCACAGGCGTCAGTCAAGGCGAACCCGCCGGGCGATGAACTGGGTGGAGATGCGGTCGAAGCCCGGCAGGCTGTGGTCGCGCGCGACGTGCAGCGGCTGGAAGCCGAGTTCCTTCAGGATGCCGAAGACGATGTCCTGGCGCAGCACATGCACTTCCGGCTCCTCCACCGGCTTCGCGGCCAGCCAGGCCGCGGTGTCGTAGCGATAGCCCTCGAGGTGCGTCAGCAGCTGGAACACCGCGATGCCGCCCACCCGCATCCGGCCGAGGCAGCGGCGCAGGATCTGCGCCTGCAGCGGCGGCGGGTTCCGGTGCAGCACCATGCGCGAGTAGAAGAAATCGTGCTGCGGCACGTCCAGCGCGCGGATGTCCTTCACCGGCGCCAGCGCGATGTTCCGCCGCCCCGCGATGCGCGCCGCCTGCTGTGCCAGTTCCAGATGCGGCTCGGAGATGTCGAACCCCGTCACCTTCCGGAACAGGCCGGCAAGCGGCACCGTCACCCGCCCCACGCCGCAGCCATACTCCACCGCATCCGGGTGGTCCGCCGGATCGATCTCCAGCGCCGTCAGCCGGCGCTTCAGCACCTCGATCTCGTCGCGCCCGGTCTTGCCGAAGGCCTCGAGATTGGCCTCCACCAGCGCCGGGCTGAAGCGCTTCTCGCCGAGCACGGAGAAATAGGGCTTCTCCTGCCCCAGCGCGGTCCAGACGCGCCTGACCTGCGCCAGCATCCGTTCCGCATCCTTGGCGGAGACCTCGATCTCCATCGGCACGGGGTCGTAGCCGGCGGCGCGGCGGATGGTCGGGGTGGCAACGGGGCCATAGGCCACGCGCTGGAATTCCGCCGATCCCATGATCCGGTCCCGCAGCGCGCCGATATCCGGCGCCGCCGCCAGGTGTCCCGCCACCACCGCATCCGATTCGGGTGCGCGTCCCAGCAGCAGGCGATAGGCGGCGGCCACATCCTCCACGGTCGCCTTGCGGTCGATCGGCTTCGGCGCCGGCTTCTTCGCGGGCTTCGCGCCCGCGGTTGCTGCCCCAGAGGTTGCTGCCCCGGAGGTTGCCGCGCCAGCGGCTGCGGCTGCGGCGGTGGCTGCGGCTGGCGCCACGGCCGCGGGTCCGGTTGCACTCGTCTTCGCTGCGCTCACGACCGATTGCTTCCTCGTCTCAGGCTTCCCGGTCTCGCCCTTGGCCGGTTGGGTGCCGTCGCCATCGGCCTGCCGTGTCCCGCCACGACGTCGGGCGCCGGCATCCGCACGTGAAACCCCCTCAGCCACCAGACACACCATGCGCCATCGCCCGCCCCTGCCCGGCCAGGCCGGACAGCTGCGTCGTTCCGCCACGATATGGCTGTTGCTCAACCCCCCTGACGCATGACACGACCTGCCACGCGACAATTGATGGCGTCCTTGCCACCAATGCGCGAATGGTACAGCTAAAGCGACCGCGCGCCAGTCCCGCTGAATACAAGATAATTGTCTAATACTCCTCAGGTCACGTCGAACAGGTGGCCCAGCAATCCGGCCAGCATCCGCTCCGGCGACACGCGCTGTCGAGGGGACATCACGCAGAGACTGCCGGCCTGTTCCTCCAGGTGGAAGAAGTCGAAGACACGCTGGTAGCCCGGCCGGCGGTCGCTCACGTCATGGATCATCACCAGCGGCGCCGGCCCCTGCCCGCCCCGCGCCGCGGCCATCAGCGCGACGGAGATGCAGCAGGCCACGCGGAAGCGGCCATCCACCAGCACCAGGTCGGGGAAGCTGCCCCGGCGGTCCCATGCCTCCCACATCGCGGCGATGTAGCGCGGCCAGGGCTTCACCTGGTCACGGTCCACCGGCGATCCCCAATTGCCGACCTTGCCGATATTCCCATGCACCAGGCTGCACCGCCCGGCCGCGGCTTCCGCCGCCACTTCCTCGTCCCGCAGCACGCTGGCGAGCCAGGCGGGGTCCGATTCCACGCCGACCACCGCCTCGAACCCCTGCCGCACCGCCAGCAGGGTGGACCCGCCCGTGCCGAATTCCGCGTAGCGCCGCCGCCCGCTGCCGAGCACCTGGCGGAACAGCGCCAGCTCCTCCCGCGACATCCGCGGCAGGCCGATCTTGATGGCCGCACCCGGCGCTTCGGCGGAATCCTGTTCCCCGGCAGGCCCGGCATCCACCGGCGTGGCATCCCGCGCGGGCGCCTCGGCAGGCTTCCGC
>NZ_JBHYGL010000008.1:52868-139185 GCF_051859025.1 Falsiroseomonas sp.
GCCGCCTCCGCGACCGGTTCCGGCGCCCGCTCCGCGGCTGGCTCCCGCACCAGCTTCCGCGCCGCCTCCGCGACCGGTTCCGGCGCCCGCTCCGCGGCTGGCTCCCGCACCAGCTCCCGCGCCGCTTCCGCGACCGGTTCCCGCGCCGCTTCCGCGGCGACACCCGGGACCGCCCCCTTCGCCCCCGCCCTGGCCGCCTTCTTGGCCGCCAGCGCCTCGGCCTTCGCCTTCGCCGCCTCCTGCTCCCGCACCAGCGCCTTCGCCCGCGCCACCGCTTCCTCCTGCCGCAGCGCCTCGATCCGCGCGGCGTTGGGGAAGTCGAAGGTGGCGTCCTGCAGGCCGAGGATGACGGTGCGGGTGAAGCCCGATGCCTCGAACTTCGCCGGGTTCATGTGCAGGCCGACCGCGCCGATGTAGCGCGCATGGACCAGGGCGGTGTTCAGCGCGACGCGGCCGAGGAAGTAGGTCACGGCCTTCTTCACATCGTCCTGGGAGGAGACGCCGACATCGATCCCCCGCGCCCGGTAGTGCCGCAGGATCTCCGCCCCCGGCCGGTCCCGGTAGTCCCGCCCCAGCGTCATGGCGTAGTAGTCCGCCATCACCGGCTGCATCTCCTCCCAATGCCGCCGGAACAGCCCGAAGCCCCAGAGATGGCCGAGCCGCTGCAACGCCCGGGCCTTCTTGCGCTGGTCCTCCTCACTCGCCTTCAGCTCGCCGTAGCAGGCGAAGTAGCCCACCTGCCCCACGCCACCCCCCGCACCGGCACCGGCACCGGCACCGGCACCGGACGCCGCGCAGGCGTCGCGCAGCCGGTCGAGCGTCGCCAGGTAGTTCGGCTCCAGCACCAGATCGTCCTCGAAGAAATAGGCGCAGTCGGCGCCGATCTCCCGGAACATGTGCGTCTCCGCGCGGAAGAAGTTCTCCGCCACGCCGATATTGTCCGCCGCCGCCATCACCCGCCCGGCCGGGAAGATCTCCCGGAACACGGCGATGCAGGCCTCGATCTCCGCGGCCTCGGCGCAGACGCGCCCGCTATGCGCGTTGCGCCAATTGTCCTGGAACAGGATCACCTCCCGCTCCTCGATCGCCGCGCCTTCCTGCGCCGCCAGGCTGGCCAGCACCTGCCGGAGGTAGTCCGGCCGGTTGAACGACATCACGGCGATGGGCGGGTGTCGCATCGATCCTGTCTTCCCATCCTGCGCGGCAAGCGCCGCGCCTTCCTTGTCTTATCAGGCCCGGCTTCAGTCAGTCCCGGCATCAGACGGTGCCGATCATCAGCTCAGGTAGAACCCCTTGCCCTGCGCCTCCCGGCTGCGGAGCAGGGACCGGCGCACCTGGCGCAGCGTGCGCACGCCGACATTCTTCTCGAAGTAGGCCTCGTCCGTCGGCAGCCGGTCCATCACCAGGCGCCACAGCGCCTCCAGCTCCGCCCGCGTGATCGGCAGGTCCGGGTTGAAGAAGCTGGCCCGCATGGTGGCGAGTTCGCGGTCATAGGCATCGCGGCGATGGGCGCTGCAGGCCTCGAACTTCTCGGCCGCGATCCGCTCCAGCACCTCGCCCCCGCCGGCGGGCACCACCGCCGGCAGCGTCTCCGCCATGGGCGCCTCGGCGAAGCCCTGGGCGGCGAAGCGTTCCTCCCGGAAGCTCTCCCCCACCGCGCCGATGTAGCGGGCGAAGCCCACATCGGTGTTGATGCGCGCGAAGCCGAGATCGGCGCAGGCCATGGTCTTCGCCACGTCCTGCGACGAGGCCATGGAGGAGACGCGGCAGGCGCCGAACAGCTCGACGATCCGCAGATGCGGCCGCGCCTGGTAGTCCACCTGCTGGTAGACCTGGTGGAAGGGCTTCAGCCAGGGCTGCATCGCCTGCCAGCAGCGGCGCGTCAGCCCGAAGCCCCAATGGTGTTCCAGCGGCACGATCTGCGGCGCCGCCGGGTCGCCCTGCCGGCGATGGTCGCCATAGGCCGCGAAATAGCCGAGCTGGTTGTGCCGCCCGAACCTTTCCGCCAGCACCTCCATCATCGCGAGGTAGGCCGGGCCGAGTTCCAGGTCCTCCTCGAAGAAATACGCGATGTCGGCGCGCAGCGTCTGGAAGGCGTGGCGTTCGCCGCGGAGGATGTTCATCGCGACGCCGAGATTCTCCGGCGCCGCATGGACCTGGCCGCGCGGGAACACTTCCCGGAAGGCGGCGATGCTGGCCTCGATCAGCGCGGGCTCGGCATAGGTGATGGAGGAACGGCGGGACTTCGCGCCATCCTGCATCAGGTGGATCGATGCCTCATCCACCAGCACGCCCTGCTGCGCCTTCAGCGACCGGCACAGCCGGCGCAGGTAGTCGGGCCGGGCGAAGGCGAAGATGATGATGGGGGCCTGCACGACCGGCATGGTGGCGGACATCGTTCGGGCCGTGCCCGTTCAGCCGAAATGCCCGCGCCACCAGCCGACGAAGCGCGTCAAGCCGGTGCGGAGGTCGGTGGTCGGCTGCCAGCCGAAATCCCGCTTCATGGCGGAGACGTCGGCGAAGGTCGCGGGCACGTCGCCCGGCTGCATCGGCATCAATTGTGTCACTGCCTTCACGCCCAGCAGTTCCTCGAGCATGGCGACCATGTCGAGCAGTTCCTCGGGGTTGCTGTTGCCGATGTTGTAGAGGCGATGCGCCGGCGCCGCCGGCGCGTGGTCCAGCGCCGCGATGATGCCCGCCACGATGTCGTCCACGAAGGTGAAGTCGCGGCGCATCTTCCCCTCGTTGAACAGCCGGATGGGGCGGCCCTTCAGCATGGCGTCGGTGAACAGCCAGTAGGCCATGTCCGGCCGGCCCCAGGGGCCATAGACCGTGAAGAAGCGCAGCCCCGTCAGCTTGATCTTGTAGAGGTCCACATAGACCTTCGACATCAGCTCCCCCGCCGCCTTGGTCGCGGCGTAGAGGCTGGCCGGGCTGTCCACGCGGTCCCCCTCCCGGAACGCGCCATCGGTGCGGGACCCGTAGACCGAGCTGGTGGAGGCATAGACGGTGTGGCCGATCCGCCCCTCGCTCCGCCGCACCGCCTCCAGGATCGCCAGGTGGCCGGTGACGTTGGCCGCCGTGTAGGCGAAGGGCGCTTCCAGCGACCAGCGCACGCCGGCCTGCGCGCCCAGGTGCACGACGCGGTCGATCGCCGGATCGGCCTTGAACATCGCCAGCACGGCGTCCTGGTCCGACAGGTCCAGATGGTGGAAGGTGAAGGCGCCGGGCGCGGCATCCCCGGTCAGCGCCGCCAGACGCGCCCGCTTCAGCGCGGGGTCGTAATAGGGGTTGAGGTTGTCGAGCCCGACCACCTGCTCACCCCGCGCCAGCAGCGCCTGGCAGACATGCGCGCCGATGAAGCCGGCGGCGCCCGTAACGACGATCTTGCCCATGGCTCAGCGCCCCGCCCAGGCGGCGGCATCGGCAGGCTGCGCGGCGGATGAAAGGCGCATCGGCGAGTTCCTTCGATTCCGCGATCCACCGGAGGAGGACGGCGACAGGCTGCCCTGATGGATGCGGTCGGTATGCCCGACCTATACCGACCAGGGCGACTGCCCGCCAGATGCACCCCGGCCTGCCCGGATGTCGCCTGTTTCGCGCCGCGACGATGTTTCCCGCCCCAACCGCCGCTTGTGCCCGGGGATGCAAAATGACGAGGCATGGTTGCACTAAAAACAGTCATTCACAACCAAGGGGCGTCGTGTCAGTTACATTAAGACGGTGCTCAGGGGCTGGAACGCCGCCGCGCGTCCAGGCTACACAACCGCCGACGTTGAGGGTATCGGTGTTTACAGACTATAAATCAGGCGGTTCCAGGACGGCAGCGGCCCAGGGCGTCCCGATCGCGACCCGCGAGACGGATGTCACGACGCCATGCCCGGCGGTGTTCCGCCCCGCCGTGGTGACCGGGCCGACACTGTCCCCAAAGACGGGGCCTCGACTGCAGCAGATCTTGGGACAAACCCACGCATGACAACGGTCAACATCGTCACGTCTGATCGGGGCTGGATCCTGGAGAAGCTGGCGTCCGAGGTGGCCGACCGCCTGCCCTACGTCACCTTCGGCGACGGCCGCGATCCCAAGGCAGCCATCCAGTACTACGTCACCTATTCCTGCCGCGGCCAGCGCCTGTCGCCCATCGAGGTCGCCTACTTCGCCCATCTGGAGCCCGAGGGCCCGGCCTACGACCAGTTCTTCAGGACGGCGCGGGAGGTGGAGCACTGCGTCTGCCACGCCCGCCTGTATGAAGGCGTGCTGCGCGACGCCGGCATCGACCACGTCACCACCATCTCCCCCGGCGTGGATACGGAGACCTTCCGGCCGAAGCTTCGCATCGGCGTCGTCGGCCGCACCTACCATACCGGCCGCAAGGGCGAACACCTGGTCGCCGCGCTGCAGGACATCCCGGAGATCGAGTGGTCCTTCACCGGCACCGGCTGGCCCGGCCCCGCGCTGGAACTGCCGGGCGCCGATTTGCCGGACTACTACCGCAGCCTGGACTACGTGCTGGTGCCCGCCCTTTATGAAGGCGGGCCGATGTGCGTGGTGGAAGCGCTGGCGAGCGGGACGGAAGTGATCGCGCCGGCCATCGGCTGGGTGCCGGAATTCCCGCATGTCGAATACCAGGTCGGCGACGTCGCCGACCTTCGCCGCGTGCTGCTGGAACTGGTGGAGAAGAAGCGCGCACTCCGCGCCTCCGTCATGGACCGCACCTGGGATGCCTGGGCGGAAGGGCATGACCGCGTCTTCCAGGGCCTGGCGAAGCAGCACGGCATCACGCTGCTCGCGCCGGAAACCAAGGCACGGCGCGCGGATCGCCCGCGCAAGGTCGGGCTTTTCCTGCACGGGAATGAGAACAAGTCGCAGGGCGGCCCCACCGTCCGCGTGCCCCGCCTGGCGCGCGAACTGACGCTGTCGGGGATCGAGACCGAGCTCCGCATCCACCCCGCCGCCCGCGGTTTCGGCGACCTAGACCTGGTGCATGCCTTCAACACCTGGTCGCCCTGGTCGGCGCTCGACCTGCTGCGCCGTGCGCACCGGGCCGGCCGGCCGCTGGTCTTCTCCCCCATCTTCCTCGACCTGACGCGCCGCGACCTGTGGCAGGAGAAGCTGCCGAAGCTGCTGACGGATGCCGAACCCGGCGCCGCCACCGATGCCGCCCTCGCCCCCTTCCTGGCCGAACTCCGCGCGCGCCGCGCCAGCGACGAACCGGGCGCCGAGGCCGTGCCCGGCTTCCACGCCGCGGTGCGGGAAATGGCGACGCTCGCCGACCACATGGTGTTCCTGAGCGAGCGGGAACGCGCGCGCCTCGCCCGCATCGGCGCGCCGGTGGACAATGGCACGGTGGTGCACAACCCCGTCGATGCGCAGCTCTTCGCCGATGCCGATCCCGCCCTGTTCGAACAGGAATACGGCATCAAGGACTTCGTGCTCTGCGTCGCGCGGATCGAGGCGCGGAAGAACCAGGTCATGCTGGTCCACGCGCTGCGGGACACGAACCTGCCGATCGTGCTGATCGGCCACACCGCCAACCAGCCCTACCGCGACATCCTGGAAAAGCACCGCACGCCCAATGTGACGGTGATCGACCGCCTGCCCCCCAATTCGCCCCTCCTCGCCTCAGCCTTCGCCGCCGCGCGCGTCGCCGTGCTGGCCAGCTGGGCCGAGGGCGCGCCGCTCGCCGCCCTCGAAGCCGCGGCCTCCGGCGCCAACCTGGTACTGAGCGACGAGTCGGGCGAGAGCGAGTATTTCGGCGACCGCGCCCGCTACTGCGACCCGGGCGACCCTGCCTCCATCCGCCAGGCGGTGATGGAAGCCTATGACGCACCGCGCGACACGGCGGCGATCCAGGTGCAGAAGGACTTCATCGCCACCACCTACAGCTGGGAACGCCACCGCGACGGCACCGAGGCTGTCTATGCCAAGGCGATCGGGGCCGCGAAGGCCCGCGCCTCCGCCACCCCCGAACGGGCCCCCATCCTGCCGCGCTCCCTCGCCGCCTCCGGCAGCCAGGACGTCGCCTCCCCCGGCGACTACAAGCCCGTCACGATCATCTACGACGTCACGACCAGCGCCAACCACAGCGGCCGCTGGACCGGCATCGCGCGCGTCGAGGCCGCGCTGGCGCTGGCGCTGCGCGCCGATGCGCGCGCCGACATCCGCTTCATCGCCTGGAACAACAAGGCCCGGCAATTCGTGGAGATGCCGTTCGAGGGCATCCGCGCCGGCAAGCTCTCCCGCCTCCTCGCCCATTACGACGACAACCCGCCGCCGCTGCTGTCGCTACCCGCCGGCGCGCACTACATCGTGCCCGGCAGCGGCTGGATGCAGAACGCGCTCTACGCCGAGAACGTCGTGGCGCTGGCCCGCCTGCACAAGCTGCGCTTGACGCCCATCATCCACGACATCATCCCGACCAAATTCCCCTTCTGGTTCAACGAAGGCTACGCCCCGGTCTTCGAACAGAACCTGACCATGCTGCTGGACGGCGCCGACCAGGTCGTCGCCATCTCCCAGGCCACGCGGCGCGACGTCGAGGACTATGGCGCGCGCGTCCAGGGCCTCTTCATCCCCGAGGTGCTGGTCCTGCGCGAGGGCGACGAGATCCAGCAGATCCTGCACGCGGAGGACCCGAAGGCCACCGCGGCGATGGAGAAGCAGTTCGGCCGCCGCCCCTTCGTGCTGACCGTCGGCGCCATCCACCAGCGCAAGAACCACAAGCTGCTCTACGATGTGTGGCTGAAGCTGGCGGAGCGCATGGGATCGCGCTGCCCCCACCTCGTCATCGTCGGCGGCGTCGCCTGGAACGGCCATGACGTGGCCCGCGCGCTGCGCGGCGATGCGCGCCTGAAGGACCACGTCACCATCCTCGATGGCGTCGACGACCTGGTGCTGGACTGGCTCTACGAGAACTGCCTGATGACGGTCTATCCCTCGTTGTACGAGGGCTGGGGCCTGCCGGTCGGCGAAAGCCTGCGCCACGGCAAGCTCTGCATCGCCGCCGACACATCGTCCGTGCCGGAGATCGCGCCGGGGCTGGTGGAGTTGCTGGACCCGCTCGATGTCGCGGCCTGGGCCACCAAGCTGCAATTCTACGCCGGCAGCCGCAGCGCCCGCGCGGCGGCGGAAGCGCGCATTCGGGAAGGCTACCGCCCCTTCGGCTGGAACGAATCCGCCGAACACCTGCTCGACCTCCTGGCCTCGAGCCAGGAACGCGCCCGCCCGCCGCGGCCCTACACGCTGGGCGCCATCGTCAATTTCGCGGACCGCGTGGCGGCGTCGCGCATCCGTGGCGGCGGCTGGCACCCGCTGGAACGCTGGGGCTGCTGGGCCAACCATGTCCGCAGCGAGTTGATCTTCGAACCCGGCGTTTCCCCCACCGAACCCCTGGTGCTGATGGCGGAAGCGCGCGCGCTGTCCTTCCCCAACACGCCGTTCGAGGTCCGTGTCCTTGCCAATGGCGTGCCGGTGGCGCGCTGGAAGCTGAAGGGCGGCGACCTCCAGACGCTTCACGCCGTGGTGCCCGCGGCGCTGGCCGCCCGCGGCCGCCAGGTCCGGATCGAATTCGAAAGCAGCAGCCTGACGCCGGTGCGCCAGGTCAGCAAATCCGACGACCAGCGCCTGGTCGGCCTCGGCATCGCCAAGGTGGCGCTGGCGCAGCTGTCGGGCGTGCGCGATGCCGGCGTCTATTTCGGCACCGCCACGCGGCCCGCGCACCGCGCCAGCCTCGGCGTGACCTATGCCGTGGGGGGGGAGACGCCGATCCAGCCCTTCCTCGCCGGCGCCTGGGGCACGCGGTCGGGCTGGGGCATGGTCAGCACCGATTTGCGCCCGCGCCTCGAACTCTCCCTCACGGAGATGCCGGGCCGCGACATCGACCTCGACCTCCGGCTGCGCCCGGTGGCGACCGCCGCCGCGCCCCTGCTCATGCTGGCCCTGGCGAATGGGGAGGAGGTGGGCGCCTGGACCTTCACCAGCGACACCCCAGCCACCGTCACGCTCCGCCTGCCCGCCGCGCTGCGCGCGCGGTCGGAACCCATCACCATCGACCTGGTGGCCGCCGATGCCCGCGCGCCCAAGGCGCTGGAACTGGGCGCGGCGGAGGAAACCTACGGCTTCGGCCTGATCGGCTTCGTGCCGCGCCTGGCCGGCACCGCGCCGCGCCGCGGCCGCCTGGCCTTGCCGCCCGGCGGCGCGCTCGCCATCACCTCCAGCCAGCAGGCGACGGAGATGTCGGCGCTGCGCGCGGCGCTCGGGCTCGACTGGCACGCCCCCGAACGGGTCGCGACCTGGAGCTTCGGCCCGACGGCCACCCTGCCCCTGATGCTGGGGCCTGACGCGGCCAGCGACGGCGCCCTGCTGACGCTGGAGGTGGAGGGCTTCAAGCCCGCCCCGGGCGCGCCGGCCGTGAACATCGTGGCCTCCGCCAGCGGCCGCATCCTGGGCCGCTACACGATGGATGCCGGCCGGATGGGCAGCATCGACGTGCCGGTGCCGCCCCACGCCATCGAATCCGACGGCGCGGTGGATCTGGTGCTGTCCGTCGATGCGGCGCTCTCGCCCTTCGTCGCCAAGGGCTCCAGCGACGAACGCCCGCTGGGCCTCCGCCTGGCCCGCGTCACGCGCCGCGCGCTGCCCATCCTGCGCAGCAACCGCATCCTGAAGTTCGGCGCCGACCCCGCGACCAAGGCGCAGGAGGAGGAAGCCGCCATCACCATGCGCGGCGACTGGTATCCGGCGGAAGCCTCGGGCTGCTGGAGCCGCGGCGATGGCGGCGGCCTGGCGATCGCCCCGGTGGTGGGGGATGACCAGGCCTGGCGCCTGTTCTTCCTCTGCCGCACCATCGCCGGCACCCCCGCCGCCCCCGCGGTGGTGGAGGTGGAGCTGAACGGCACGCTGCTGGACCGCTGGGAATTCACCGGCGACCGCACGGTGCTGGCGGAGGTGCGCGGCCTGGCGGAGCGGCTGGTGGACACCCCGGTCGCCACCCTGTTCTTCCGCCGCGTCGGCGCCGTCTCCCCCAAGGATGCCGGCATCAACACCGATGGCCGCCTGCTCGGCATGCAGTTGACGGCGGCGCTGCTGGTCGGCCCCGGCATCAATGAACGCAAGGTGCGGGACCGCCTGGCCTCCGCCGGCCTCGGCCGCCACCGCCTGCTGCAGGAAGTGGAACGCCCGCCGGAGCCGGAGCCCCCGCCGCCCCCCACCCCGCCGGAGCCCGAGCCGGTGGCTGAGGCGGTGCCGGAAGCCGCGCCCTCGGTCGCCGAACAGGTCGCCGAACAGGCCGCCGCCGAGGCCGCGGCCCCGCCGGAGGTGCCGAAGCTCAGCAGCATGCTCGACTTCTCGGTCGATGGCATGATGGAGGGCGTCACCCTTACCGGCTGGTTCAATGCCGAGCCCGATGGCCGCTGGTCGAATGCCGACAGCGCGGAAGTCCGCCTGCCGCGCCCGCCGGAAGCCGGGCAGACCCTCAGCCTCGAACTCTTCGGCCGCGTCTTCGGCACCCAGGTCAGCGGCCCCGCCATGGTGGAGGTCCGCATCGATGGCGTCGTCGCCACCAGCCTGCGGTTCGAGAATGACGACTTCACCCACCAGAAGGTGGAGATCGATTGCAGCCGCCTGAGCCGCGGCGGCACGGAAGTGCCTGTCAGCCTGCGCCGCGCCGGCGCCGTATCCCCGGCGGAGGCCGGGGAAGGCAGCGATGAACGCCGCCTCGGTGTCCTGGTGCACACCCTCGGCGTGGTGTGGCAGTAGCCGACAGGCGGGGCGTTAACCGCGTTCCGTCATGATCCGAGGGGGATGGCGCCGCCCGGTGCCCTCCCCCTCATCCCACTGGTCCGGGGCCCCGCCTGCCCGGAAAGCCTGCCTGTTTCGAAAAATGGAGTAGTCCGATGCGCGTGACGATGATTGGTTCCGGCTATGTCGGCCTGGTCTCCGGGGCCTGCTTCGCGGATTTCGGGCATGAGGTGATCTGCGTCGATGTGAACCAGCAGAAGGTCGATGACCTGAAGCAGGGGCGCATTCCGATCTACGAACCCGGCCTCGATGCCCTCGTGGTCAGCAACGCCGCGGCGGGGCGCATCTCCTTCACCACCGACCTCGCCAGCGCGGTCGCGGATGCGGATGCGGTGTTCATCGCCGTCGGCACGCCGTCCCGCCGCGGCGACGGGCACGCGGATCTCAGCTACGTCCGCGCCGCGGCGAAGGAGATCGCGCAGGCCATCCGCCGCTACACCGTGGTCGTGACCAAATCCACCGTCCCCGTCGGCACCGGCGACGTGGTGGAACAGATCATCCGGGAAACCCGGCCGGACGCCGAATTCTCCGTCGTCTCCAACCCCGAATTCCTGCGCGAAGGCGCGGCGATCGAGGATTTCAAGCGCCCCGACCGCGTGGTGATCGGCGCCAATGACGAACGCGCCAAGACGGTGATGGCGGAACTCTACCGCCCGCTGTCGCTGAACGCGGCGCCGATCCTGTTCACGGATCGCCGCACGGCGGAGCTGACGAAGTACGCCGCCAATGCCTTCCTCGCCACCAAGATCACCTTCATCAACGAGATCGCCGACCTCTGCGAGGAAGTCGGCGCCGACGTCCAGCTGGTGGCGCGCGGCATCGGCATGGACAAGCGCATCGGGTCCAAGTTCCTGAATGCCGGCCCGGGCTATGGCGGTTCCTGCTTCCCGAAGGACACGCTGGCACTGATCCGCAGCGCGCAGGATTACGGCGTGTCGCTGCGCGTCGTCGAAAGCGTCGTGGCCGTCAACGATGCGCGCAAGACCGCGATGGCGCGCAAGGTGGTGCGGGCCTGCGGCGGTTCCGTGCAGGGCAAGACCGTCGCGGTGCTCGGCCTGACCTTCAAGCCCAACACCGACGACATGCGCGACGCGCCCGCCATCAACATCATCGATGCGCTGCAGCGCGCGGGGGCGAAGATCCGCGCGCATGACCCGGTCGGCATGGACCAGGCCAAGGCGGTGCTGCACAACGTCACCTACACCGACAGCGCCTATGAATGCGCCACGGGCGCGGATGTGCTGGTCCTCGTCACGGAATGGGACGCCTACCGCGCGCTCGACCTCAAGCGCCTGAACCAGTTGATGAAGGCCGCGGTCATCGTGGACCTCCGCAACGTGTACCGGGAGGATGAGGTCGCCCGCGCCGGCTTCGAATACATCCGCATCGGCGCCATGCCGAAGCTCGGCCGCGCCGCCGCACCGGCGGCCTGACCCGAACCGGCGCCCGGGCCCGGGCCGGGTAGCCAGGGCCGGGGAGCCAGGGCCGGGTTGGCGCCGTCGGGTATGAGTCCGGTTGCGATGAAGCCGGCGTCAGGGACCGTTGAATGACCGGGCGGGGATCACGATCTCCGCCCCATGATCAACGCGAAGTCGCTGCTCGACAGTTTCCTCGGCCAGGGACGCCCCGGCCTCAACCAACCCGGCCTCAACCAACCCGGCCAGACCCAACCCGGTAGGGCCGCCACGCCCTACGGCTCCCAGGCCCCTACCCCGGGCGCCACCCAGGGTGGCGGCAGCCTGATGGACCAGGCGCGCGCCGCGCTCGGCCAGGTCAGCGGCGGCAGCTTCGCCGGCGGCGCCGCGGCGGGCGGCATCCTCGGCATGGTGCTGGGCGGGAAAAGCATGCGGAAGCTGGGCGGCAGCGCGCTGACCCATGGCGGGGCCGCCGTGCTCGGCGCGCTGGCCCATCGCGCCTGGCAGAACTGGCAGCAGGGCCAGGCGCCGGCCAGCGCCCCGCTTGCGAACACGGGCGCCGCGACCCCGGCGGAGGCGCGGGACCTCGACCCCCGCTTCATCCCCGGCGCCACCCCGGCCGCCGATGGCCAGCCCTTCGAACTCGCCCTGATCCGCGCCATGATCGGCGCCGCCAAGGCCGATGGCCATGTCGATGCGACGGAACGCGCCCGCATCTTCGAACGGGTGGAGGAAATGGGCCTCGACCCCGAGGCCAAGGCCTTCGTCTTCGACGCGCTGGACCAGGACATGCCCGTGGCCGCCATCGCCGCCACGGCCCGCACGCCGGAACAGGCGGCGGAGCTCTACCTGGCGGCGCGGATGGTGATGGACCCGGACCAGGCGGCGGAACGCGCCTGGCTCGGCGCCCTCGCCCACCGCCTCCGGCTGGACCCGGGCCTGGCCGCGCATCTCGACCGCCAGGCGGAGGCCGCGGCGCCACCGGCCGCCTGAAGGCGCCCTCAGCCGCCCGCCAGCAGTTCCGCCAGGTGCGCGCGGATGCGCGCGCCTACCTCCCGGTCCCACAAGGGCACGGGCAGCGCGCGCGGCCAGGCGCCGGCCAGCACCTCCGCCACCGCCGGCACCAGCGTGGCGGGGGAGACGAGGCGCCCGCTGGACAGCGTCAGCGGCCTTTCGGTGCTGTCGCGCAAGGTCAGGCAGGGGGTGTCGAGCAGCATCGCCTCCTCCTGCACCCCGCCGCTGTCGCTGGCCGCGAAGGCGGCGCCATCCAGCAGCGCCACGAAATCCAGGTAGCCGAGCGGTGGCAGCACGCGGATGCCGGGCGGCGGCTTCAGGCCGAAGGATTGCATCCGCAGCCGCGCGCGGGGGTGCATGGGCCAGGCCAGCGGCAGGTGGCCCGCCACATCCCCGATCGCGTCCAGCCAATCGCCGAGGCGCGCCGCGCTGTCGACATTCTCCGCCCGGTGCAGCGTGACCACCCCGTAGCCCCCGCGCAGCAGCCCGGCGGGCAGGGCGCGGGCGCGGGCGCGATCCAGGCTGTTCAGCAGCGTATCCGCCATGGTGTTGCCCACGGCCCGCACGCGCGCGGGGTGGTGGCCGGTCGCCACCAGCATCGCGGCATCGGCGTCATTCGTCGTCCAGAGGATGTCACTGATGGCATCGACGGCGCGGCGGTTGATCTCCTCCGCCATGTTCCAGTCGCCGCCGCGCAGCCCGGCTTCCAGATGCGCCACGGGGATGCCCATCTTCCGCGCCGCCAGCGCCGCCGCCAGCGTGCCGTCCACATCGCCGACCACCACGGCCAGCGCCGGCCGTTCCACCCGCCAGGCGGCCTCGCAGGCCATCATGGTGCGGCCCGTCAGCTCCGCATGGCTACCACCCGCGACCCCCAGCGCGACATGCGGCGCCGGCAGGCCGAGGTCATCCAGATGCTGGCCGAACAGCGCATCGTCATGGTGCTGGCCGGTATGCAGGATGCGCGGCGTGCAGAAGCCGTCATCCTTCGCCAGCGCGCGCCACAGCGCCGCGATCTTCGGCAGGTTCGGCCGCGCGGCGGCGACCAGGTGAAGGATCGTCACGCCTTCACGATATGCGGGCCATGCACGCCGGCCCGGGCGCAGGCGTTGCGCGTATCCACCACCAGCCGCGCCGCCCGCGCAATGGTGGCGTGGTCCACATCGTCATGGTCCGTCGCCACCAGCACGGCGTCGTAGCCCGCGACGCTGGCGGCATCCGCCGGCACGGATCGCCGCCCCGCGAGTTCCGGATGCTCCCGCGTCCGCGGCACTTCCGGCACATGCGGGTCGTGGTAGTCCACCACCGCGCCGCGCGCTTCCAGCAGCCGCGTCAACACCAGGGACGGGCTTTCGCGCAGGTCGTCCACGTTGCGCTTGTAGGCCATGCCCAGCAGCAGGATGCGCGCCCCGTTCAGCCCGCGGCGCGCCTGGCGGTCCAGCGCCTGGGCCAGCTTCTCCACCACCAGGCGCGGCATCAGCGTGTTCACCTCTCCCGCCAGTTCGATGAAGCGGGTGTTGATGCCGAATTCCCGCGCCTTCCAGGTCAGGTAGAAGGGATCGATCGGGATGCAGTGGCCGCCGAGCCCCGGCCCGGGCTGGAAGGGCATGAAGCCGAAGGGCTTGGTGGAGGCCGCCTCGATCACCTCCCACACATCGATGCCCATCGCGTCGTAGATCGTCTTGAGTTCGTTCACGAGGGCGATGTTGACGGCGCGGAAGATGTTCTCCGTCAGCTTCACCGCCTCCGCCGTCGCGGCCGATGAAACCGGCACGACCCGCGCGACCACGCCCGCATAGAAGGCGCAGGCCAGGTCGAGCGCCGCCCGCCCATCCCCCCCCACCACCTTCGGGATCGCGGCGGTGGTGAAGACCGGGTTGCCCGGGTCCTCCCGTTCCGGCGAATAGGCCAGGAAGAAGTCGTGGCCGCTGAGCAGGCCCGTCTCCTCCAGGATCGGCTTCACCAGTTCCAGCGTGGTGCCCGGCCAGGTCGTGGATTCCAGCACCACCAGCTGCCCGCGCCTGAGGCACCGCGCGATCGCCCGTGCCGTGCCCTCGACGAAGGAGAGGTCGGGCTCCCGGTGCCGGTCCAGCGGCGTGGGCACGCAGATGATGAGGAGGTCCGCCTCCTCCAGCCGGTCGAAATCCGCCGTCGCCTCGAACCCCGCGCCGGTGATCGCCTCCGCCACCGCGGCATCGCCGATGTGGCGCAGCGGCGATCGCCCCTGGTTCAGCCCCGCGACCTTGGGGGCATCGATGTCGAAGCCGATCACCTGATGGCCGGCCCGGGCGGTGGCCAGCGCCAGCGGCAGGCCCACATAGCCAAGGCCGATGACGCCCGCGATGGCGTCCCGTGCCTCGATCCGTCGCATCAACTCGGCGGCGGCCAGCGGGATCGTTGCTGGCGCCGCGTTGGTGTCAGGCATCCTGCCTCGTCTTCGCCGGGCCTGGTGGCCGCCCGGTCACATCACGCTTCCGTGATGAAACCGCACCTCACCGAGGCACGCAACCCTGGGGTGATTATCCCACCACAATTCCGCCTCCAGGGGGATGAGTTGGCGCTTGATCCAGCCCTGATTGAAGAGTACAAAACAAGAACTAACGCCCCCAGGGCCGTCGCGACAGCCGGGATGACAGCCACCATGAGCACCGGAAGCGACATCGCGGGGCCCGAATCGTCACTCGAATCGGCGCGCCGCCACCTGGCCCTGCTGCTGCCCTGCCTGCCCGTGGATCGCCTCCGCCGCCTGGGGCTGCAGGGTCCCGTCCTGCTCTGGCAGGGCATCGGCCCCCGCCGCGCCGTGGTGGCCTGCGATGGCGTGCCCGGCATCCGTCCCGGCCAGGCGCTGGGCGATGCCCGCGCCGTGGCGCCCGAAGCCCAGGCGCTGGAAGCCGATCCCGCCGCCGATACGCTGTTCCTGCGCGACCTCGGCCTCTGGTGCCTGCGCTTCACGCCGCTGGTCGCCACGCGCGGCACGGATGCCCTGCTGCTCGACATCGCCGGCGCCGCCCACCTGGCGGGCGGGGAGGATGCGCTGCTGGATCGTGCCGTCGCCGGCCTCGCGCGCCTCGGCATCCAGGCGCGGGGCGTGGTCGCGGACCATGCCGCGGCGGCCCTCGCCCTGGCGCGCGGCGGGCGGGATGGGCTGGTGGTAGCGCCGGGCGGGGACCAGGCCGCCGTCGCCCCCCTGCCCCTGGCAGCCCTGCCCATCGATTCCGACACCATCGCGGCGCTGTCGCGCCTCGGCCTCCGCCGGGTCGAGGATTTGCACCGCCAGCCCCGCGGCCCGCTCTCCCGCCGCTTCGGCGCGGGGCTGCTGCGCGCCCTGGATGAGGCATCGGGCCTGCTCCACACCCCCATCACGCCGCTCCGCCCGCCCCCGGTGTTCGAGGTCGCGCGGGAATTCCTGGAACCCGTCGCGACCCGCACCGGCATCGATGCGGTGATGCCCCTGCTGCTGGATGCGCTCTGCGCCCGCCTGACAGCCCAGTCCCAGGGCGCCCGCCGCCTGGTGCTGCGGGCGCATCGCGTCGATGGCGGGGTGCAGGAGATCGCGATCGGCACCAGCCTGGCCAGCCGCGACGCTGGTCACCTGTCCCGCCTGTTCCGCGACCGGCTGGATGCGCTGGCGCCCGGCCATGGCTTCGAACGCATGGCCCTGGCGGCCGTGGTCACCGAACCCCTCACCGGCATCCAATCCGGCTTCGCCGGCGCCGGCGCCGCGGCGCGGGAGGAGGAGCTGGCCCGCCTCTTCGACCGCCTCGCCCAGCGCACCCAGCTCTGGCGCCTGGCGCCCCGCCCCTCCCACTGGCCGGAGCGGGAGGTGATGCGCGTTGCCGCCACCACCGCCATCGCGGTGCCGCAGGGCTGGCCCCGCGCCATGCGCCCCGTCCGCCTGCTGCGCCGGCCGAGGGAGGTCACCGCCATGGCCCTGCTGCCCGATGCGCCGCCCCAATTGCTGCGCATCGGCAACCAGGCGCTGCGCGTGCGCGCGGCGGAGGGGCCGGAACGGCTGGAACCCGAATGGTGGCGCGACCCGCCCGGCCGCCAGGCACGGGACTACTACCGCGTCGAACTCGCCACCGGCGCCCGGCTGTGGGTCTGCCGCCTCGGCTTCGGGGCGGAGGCGCGGTGGTTCATCCATGGGCATCTGTAGGACGTGTTCGCCGAACTCGCCGCCCTCTCGAACTTCACCTTCCTCGAAGGCGCCTCCCATCCGCGGGAGCTGGTCGCCGCCGCCAAGGCACTTGGCATGCCCGCCATCGGCATCGCGGACCGCAACTCCGTTGCCGGCCTGGTGCGCGGCATGGTGGCGGCGGAACAGGTCGGCATCCGCTACGTCCCCGGCATCCGCCTGGTGCTGGACGACGCCGCCGAATACCTGGCCTGGCCCACGGACCGCCCAGCCTGGGGCCGCCTCTGCCGGATGCTGTCGGAGGCACGCATGGAAGGCGAGAAGGGCGAGACCCGCCTGACCCGCGATGCGCTGATCGCCGCATCGGAAGGCCAGGTCATCGCCCGCATCCCCTCCCCTGACATGGGCGCCAGCCTCCGCGCCGATGCCGCCGCGCTGCGGGGCCGCCTGGCGCTGCCCCTCATGCTCGCGGTGGACCACCGCTGCCGTGGCGACGACCAGGCGCGGCTCGACCGCCTCTCGGCGCTGGCGGGCAGCGCGGGCATCGGCCTCATCGCCGCCGGCGGCGTGCGCTACCACGCGGCGGAACGTCGCCGCATCGCCGATGTGCTCGCCGCCATCCGCCTCGGCGTCACGGTGGAGGAATTGGGCTTCGCCGCCGAACCCAACGCGGAAGCCCAGCTCCTGCCCCCCGAGGAAGTCGCCCGCCGCCTGCCTCGGCACCCGGAGGCGCTGGAAGCGACACTCCGCGTCATGCGCGCCTGCAGCTTCTCGCTCCGCGACCTCTCCTACGAATACCCGGAGGAGATCCTGGACCCCGGCCGCACCGCGCAGGAAACGCTGGCCGCGCGCGTCGAGGCCGCCTGCCTGGAACACTATCCCACCGGCACGCCGCCCAAGGTGGCGCGGCAGATCGCGCATGAACTCTCGCTGATCTCCCAGCTCGACTACGCCGCCTATTTCCTGACGGTGCATGAGATCGTGCGCTTCGCGCGCTCGAAGGGCATCCTCTGCCAGGGGCGCGGATCGGCGGCCAATTCCGCCATCTGCTACGTGCTCGGCATCACCGCCGTGCCGCCCGACAAGCACGACATGCTGTTCGAACGCTTCATCAGCGCCGCCCGCGACGAACCGCCCGACATCGATGTCGATTTCGAACACGAACGGCGCGAGGAAGTCATCCAGCACATTTTTTCGAGTTACGGCCGCGATCGTGCGGCACTGACGGCAACCCTCATCCGCTACCGCGAACGCAGCGCGATCCGCGAAGTGGGCAAGGCGATGGGGCTGACGGAGGATGTCACCGCGCGCCTCGCCAAATCCGTCTGGGGCTCCGGCGACAAATCCCTCAACGACCTGGCGGAGGACAGCGGCTACGCCCCCGATGGAGACCCGAAGCTCCGCATGGCGATGGAGATCGCGGAGGAGGTGCAGGATTTCCCCCGCCACCTGGCGACGCATGTCGGCGGCTTCGTCATCACCAAGGGTCCGCTGATCGAACACACCGTCGTCGTGAAGGCCGCGATGGAAGGCCGCACCACCATCGAATGGGACAAGGACGATATCGAGGCGCTTCGCATCCTCAAGGTCGATGTGCTCGGCCTCGGCATGCTCACCTGCATCCGCCGCGCCTTCGATCTGATCGAGGGTGCGACAGGGAAAGGCTGGACGCTCGCCTCCGTCCCCCAGGACGATCCCGCCACCTATGCCATGCTGCGCCGCGCGGATTCCGTCGGCGTCTTCCAGGTGGAAAGCCGCGCGCAGATGAACATGCTGCCGCGTCTCCGCCCCGCGAAATTCTACGACCTCGTCGTACAGGTCGCGATCGTCCGCCCCGGCCCGATCCAGGGCGACATGGTCCACCCCTATCTCCGCCGCCGCAACGGGGAGGAGGAAGCGACCTACCCCTCGCCCGAACTGAAAGGCGTGCTGGAAAAGACGCTCGGCGTGCCGCTGTTCCAGGAACAGGCGATGCAGATCGCCATCGTCGGCGCCGGCTTCTCCCCCTCCCGCGCCGACCAGCTTCGCCGCGCCATGGCGACCTTCCGCAACACCGGCGAGATCTGGAAATTCCGCCAGGATTTCTGCGGCGGCATGGTCGCGCGGGGATACGAACAGGAATTCGCGGAGCGCTGCTTCAAGCAGATCGAGGGCTTCGGCACCTACGGCTTTCCCGAAAGCCACGCGGCCAGCTTCGCGCAGCTCGTCTACATCTCCGCCTGGATCAAGCGCCACCACCCCGCCGCCTTCGCCGCCGCCCTGCTGAACAGCCAGCCCATGGGCTTCTACGCGCCGGCGCAGATCGTGCGGGACGCGCGCGAACACCACGTCGAGGTCCGCCCCGCGGATGTCACGCGGTCGGATTGGGATTGCACGCTGGAACACTCCCTCCCCCGCGCTTGCGGGGGGTTGCGGCACTGCCACGACGCCGAAGGCTGGTCGGGGTGGGGGTCTGCGCAACCCCCCCTCCGCCTCGGCCTCCGCCTCATCGCCGGGCTGCACCAGCACCACGCGGAATCCCTCATGGCCGCGCGCGCCGATGCCCCCTTCGCAGACATCCCCGACCTCGCCCGCCGCGCGCGGCTGGATCGCGGCGCCATGCAGGCGCTGGCCCGCGCCGATGCCTTCGGCCCCCTCGCCCAGGGCCGCCGCGGTGCCCTCTGGGAAGCCGCCGGCATCGAGGCCCCCCTCCCCCTCTCCCAGGCCCGCGACGCACAACTGCCGCTGCTGCCGCCGGAAACCGCCGGGGAGGAGACGGTGCTGGACTACGCCGCGACGGGCCTCTCGCTCCGCCGCCACCCCATGGCGCTGCTCCGCGCCGCCATCCGGGACCGCGGCGCCGTCGATACGCGCGGCCTCATCGCCTCACGCCAGGGAAGCTGGATCAAGCTCGCCGGCCTGGTGCTGGTGCGGCAGCGCCCGGGCAGCGCCAAGGGCGTGGTGTTCTTCACGGTGGAGGATGAATTCGGCACCGCCAACCTCGTCCTCTACCCCGATGTCGTGACGCGCGACCGCGCCGCCGTCGTCGCCGCCCGCCTGGTCATGGCGGAAGGCCGGGTGGAGCGGCATGAGCAATCCGCCGTGCCCATCATCCATCTGCTGGTGAAGCGGCTGCATGACTGGTCCGGGATGCTCGATGGCCTGCACCGCCTCGATGCCGACGACCCCAGCTGGAAGCGCACCCTCGCCCGCGCGGATGAGGTGGAGCGCCCGAACCTGCACGACCCCCGCGACCCCACCATCCGCGACGCGAAACGGAACGCCACCGCCATGCCGCCATCGCGCGACTTTCGTTAGCGCAACAAGCACTCGCTCATCCCGCCTGCCATCTGCACCCCCCACGCGGAACATCCACGCACCATCCCGCGCGGCCGGCGTTGCCCCTCCGAACCACCAACGGAGACGCCCCCGATGTTCATGCGCACCGACAAGCTGCTGATCGACCTGCCCGAGCCCACCTCCGCCGACCCCAACGCCGCCGCCGCGCTGCAGGAACTGCTCGGCGGCAAGTTCGGGGAGATGTCGACCCTCAACAACTACATGTTCCAGTCCTTCAACTTCCGCTCGAAGTCGAAGCTGCGTCCCTTCTACGACCTGGTCGCCTCCATCACGGCCGAGGAACTGGGCCATGTCGAACTGGTGACGAATGGCTGCGCGCTGCTGGCCAACGGCCCGCCGGAAAAGGCGCCGAAGGGCGAGCCTGGCGACACGCCCTTCGACATGATGAAGGATGTGCGCGACCCCTCCGCCTTCTTCAGCGGCGGCGGCGCCGGCCTGCCCTTCGACAGCATGGGCCGCCCCTGGAACGGCACCTTCGTTTTCCACACCGGCAACCTGGTGCTGGACCTGCTGCACAATTTCTTTCTCGAATGCGGCGCGCGCATGCACAAGCTGCGGGTCTATGAGACGGTGTCGGACAAGACGGCGCGGGAGGTCTGCGGCTACCTGCTGGTGCGCGGCAGCGTGCACGCCCAGGCCTACGCCCTGGCGCTGAAGAAGATCACCGGCGTGTCGATCGAGAAGATGCTGCCCGTGCCGAACATCCCGCTGTCCAACATCAAGGAATCCGCGAAGTACGAGGCGGAGGGCATCCATCGCCGCCTGTATACGAACAGCCCGGAGGACTACAAGGCGATCGCCGGCATCTGGTCCGAGGACGAGACCACCTATGACGGCACCGGCCCGCTGGTCGTGATGAACGGCCCGCCTGAATCCGGCAAGATCCCCGACCTCGCCGGCGCCTCCTCCGCCTTCACGCCGGACTACGCGCCGGAGGAGATCTTCGAGATCGCGAAGAAGCTCTGGCAGGCGTCGTAACGCCCCCACGCGACTGCCCCCTCCCCCGCGCTTGCGCGGGGGTTGCGGCGCTGCCGCAACGCCGCAGGCTGGTCGGGGTGGGGGTAGGGTACACCCATGCCCCCATCACCCCACCCTTGGGACCCCACCCGCTTCCTCGCCGCCCAGGACCCGGTCATCGACCAGGTGCGCGCCGAACTCGCCGCCGGCCGCAAGCGCACGCATTGGATGTGGTTCATCTTCCCCCAGCTCGACGGCCTGGCCCGCAGCGACACTGCCCGCCACTACGCCCTGCATTCCCTGGACGAGGCACGCGACTGGCTCGCCCACCCCATCCTCGGCCCCCGCCTGCGGGACTGCACCGCACTGGTCAACGCCGCCGCGCCGCGACAATTGGCGGAAATCCTCGGCGGGATCGACGCCCTGAAGTTCCGCTCCTCCATGACCCTCTTCGCCGCCGCCGCCGCCGACCCTCTGTTCGCGGAAGCCCTCTCCCTCCACTGCGAAGGCCAGCCGGACCCCCACACCCTCGCCCTGCTGTGACCGCCGAACCGCCGCCGCTAATTGCGAACGCTTCTCATTTGCGATAGACCTGGGCTCCGACAGGTACAGGAGCGATTCCCCATGGCGACAACCGGCCTTCCCCGCTGGCCCTGGACCAATGCCGAGGCCGAGGCCCTGCCCGTGGCCGAGCGCCTGGCGATCGACGCCGCCCGCGCCTGGGCCCGCGCCGCCCGCACCGGCACCCCCGCCCTGCCCGCCATCCGCCACCTGCTGGCGACGGAGGACGCCGGTGAGGCCGCGGAGCCGCTGGACCGCCTTCTCCGCGCCCTGGCACAATCCCCCCTGACGGTCGGCTGCCCCCTCTGCCCCCGCCTGGTGGGGGAGGAACCGGCCCTGCTCCTGGCACTCGCCTGCGCCCAGCGCGGGCCGAGGCGGGAGGCACTCGCCTGCCTGCTGCGCCGCATGCCGCCCTGGGACGCCTATGCCGCGACCGCCGCCGCCATCGAGATGGGCTGCGCCTTCCGCCGCGCCGGGCTGCGCTTCGCCGACCCGTGGGGGGAGACGCCGTGACCAAAGCATCATGTGACGGCGCCCGGCCCCTGGTGCATATGCACCAGGGTGACGCCAGAGCCTGACCTCCGCGCCTGTTTCGGCTTCCGCACCCGCCGCGCCATGCGGGCGCTGACGCGGCACTATGAACGGCACCTGGCGCCCGCCGGCCTGAAGCCGACGCAGTTCAGCGTGCTTGCCGCGCTGCGCCTGCGATGCCACCGGGACCTGACCCACCTGGCCGAGATGCTGGGCCTGGAACGCACCAGCCTGCTGCGCGCGCTCGCGACCCTGGGGGCCGCCGGCCTGCTGGCGCCGGATCATGCGCTGACGCCGGCCGGGGAGGCCCGCTTCGCCACCGCCCTGCCGCTGTGGCAGGCGGCGCAGGAAGCGGTCGCGGCCGAGCTCGGCGACCAGGCAGGCGCCATCGCCATCCTCGAACAACTCGGCGAACGGCTCGGCCGTCCCGCCCGCGCCCCCAAGGGGCCATAGGCATATCCATGGATCGCCGCATCTGGCTGCTCACCGCGGCGCAATTCGCCTCCGCCACCGGGGCCTATGCCTTCACCGGGCTGCTCGCCAATTTGGCCGCCGATCTCGGCGTGTCGCTGGCCACCGCAGGGCAATTGGCCGCCGCCTATGCGCTGACCTACGCCATCACCGGCGCGCCAGTGGCCGCGCTGACCGCCAGGCTGGATCGCCGCGCCATGCTGGTCTGGGGCCTCGGCCTGGTGGCGGTGCTCAACATCGCGACCGCCTTCGCGACGGATTTCACCACGGCGCTGGGGCTGCGCGTCGCGGCGGGGCTGGCGGTGACGCTGGTGATGCCGGGGGTCGCGGCCTCCATGCTGGTCCCCGCCGAACAGCGGGGCCGCGCCATCGCCATCGTGCTGTCGGGGCTGACGCTGGCCTTCTCCCTCGGCATTCCCCTCGGCACCGCCATCGGCGGCGTGGCGGGGTGGCGGGGCTGCTTCATCTTCTCGGGCGCGCTCTCGGCGCTGGCGGCGCTTGGCGTGCAGTTCGGCCTGCCGAGGCTGCCGAGCACGGACCGGGGCGGCGCGGCGTCCCTCGGCATCATCCTCAAGCCCGCCATCGCGACGCTGCTCGGCACCACGCTGCTGGCCTTCGCGGGGCTGTTCTGCATCGCCGCCTATCTCGGCCCCATCGTGACGGCGACCACGGGCATCGAGGGCAGCGGCATCGGCGCCATCCAGGTCTTCATCGGAATCGGCAGCCTGGCCGGCATCGCGATGGGCAGCCGCGTGGCGAACAGCGTGGGACCGCGCACGCCGGTCGCGCTGTTCCTGCTGCTGGCGGTGGCGCTGGTGGGCTACACGGCCCTGCAACTCACGCCCCAGGCCTTCTGGCACGCGGCGCCGCTGGCGCTGTGTGTCTTCGCGGGCTCGGTGGCCTTGTTCGCGCTGGCGCCGCTGGTGCAGACGCGGCTGATGCACCTGGCGCCGCAGGACCGCGCTGTCGCCATCGCGCTGAACGGGGCCACCACCTTCGCCGGCCAGGGCGCCGGCGCGGCCTATGGCGGCATCGTCATCGGCGCCGCCGGCCTGGCCTGGACCGGCCTGGCCGGCGCCATGCTGGCAGCAGCGGGCGCGGCGCTCGCAGTCAGGGCCTTCAGGAAGTAGGCGCTACCAGCGCCGGACGGGCCCGCAATCCAGGTGCACGAAGCCGTCGCGGGAATAGAGCCCGACGCCGCCGAGTTGCAGTTCGGACGCGACCCTCGCCAGCCCCAGCCCCTGCCGCCCCGGCAGACGGCAATCCGCCGCCATGCCCGACATGTGCAGCGACACGGTGGAGACGCGGCGGCTCCGCCCCGCATTCCGCGCATTCGTCTCCGGCGTCCGGTAGCCGCTGACGACCTCATAGGTCTCGTCGCTGTCCAGCGTCCACGCCAGGGTGGACATCACGTCGAACAGCCGCGGGTCCATCGGCGTGAGTTCGGCGGCGGAGAGGTCGCGGAACACGGTGTCGAGTTGCCGCAGCGCATCCCGGTCATACCGCCCGTCGCGCCAGTAGACGCCGGAGAAACTATCCCCCACCACCTGGCGACGGACCCGCAGCACGCGCGGCGCGCCCCCTTGCGCAATGGCACCCTGGGCGATGGCCGGGGCTGCCGCGCCCGCGACGGCCACGCCCACCGCAGCGGCCACGAAGCCGCGGCGCGACGTGCCATGCTCCACGCCGTCGCAGCAGGGGCAGCCCGCCCCGAACAGCCGCATCACCGCGCCGCGACCTGCACGGGCCGCACGGCGGCCATGGCACGGGCATAGGCCGCGTCGAGTTCGTAGATATCCGGCCTGATCCGCACGCGACCCCCCGCTTCCACCGTCACGGTGTCATAGCGCAGGAGCAGCGGAAGTTGCCGGCGGAGCGACACGGCGCTGGTGGTCCGCGCCTCGATCGCCCGCAGCGCGCGCGGCAGGTCCCAGCCCGGCATCCCCTCCAGCAGCAGCGCCATCAGGTCATTCGGCCGGTCCAGCCTGATGCAGCCGGAGGAGAAGGCCCGGTCCGGCCGCCGGAACAGATGCCGGTCGGGCGTATCGTGAAGGTAGATGTCGTCATTGTTCGGCATGATGAACTTGATGCGCCCCAGCGCCGAGAAATCCCCCGCATCCTGCCGGATGAAGAAGGGGATGCGCTGCGGGTTGATGCTGGCCCAGTCGATGGTGCGCGGGTCGATCTCCTGCCGCTGCCCGTCCACCATGCCAAAAACGCGAAAACCCTTGTCGATCATCGCCTGGGGGTCGCGGCGGAAGCGCGGCAGCAGATCCTCCCGCGCGTTGCGTTCGGGCACGCCCCAGGGCGGGTTGAACTGCAGCGCCGTCATCCGCACGCGCAGCATCGGCGTGGCGCGGTCCCGCCGCCCGACGATGACGGCCATCGTCAGCAGGTCGCGTCCTTCCTCCACCACGCGCAGCGTATAGTCGGGCACGTTCACGTCGATCCGGCGCTCCGACGGCTCCGGCATCCGCGCGCGGGCCATGTCCATGGCGACGCGAACCTGGTCCACCCGCGCGGCGAGCGGCCGGTTCAGCAGCCCGATCGAGATGCGGCCAACGCGCCCATCCACTTCCAGCCCCTGCGCCGCCTGCCAGCGCCGCACCGCTGCTTCCAGCACACTGTCATAGCGCGCGCCGGCATCGGGGGCGGCGGCCAGCACCGGGTCCTCCACCGAAAGCCGGGCCCGCAGCGCCGGGATGCGGACGGCATCGACGCTGCCGGGATCGATCGTCGTGTCGCCCGGGATGATGGCGCCCTGGCCGCGGCGCGCGATCTGCTTCTGCGCCAGCAATTCCGCCTTCAGCGCCGCGGCGCCGGGCGGCAGCAGCGCGGCGCGGTCGATCAGCGCGGCCGGATCGGGCGTCGCCGCCAGTTCCGCCAGCCAGCGATCCATGCCCACCGCCGCCAGGTCACGCCGCAGATCGGGCCGGCCCGGCAATTCCCGCACCCGCCCGCCCAGAAGGTCCATCAGGGCCAGGGACGCCGCCCGGTGCAGCGCCAGGCGGTAGGACGCCACATCCACCGCCGCCAGGGCGGTATCGGGGATGCCGTAGTGCCGCGGGTCCAGCCCATCCTCATCCAGCCGCAGCAGCCGTTCCACCAGGCGCAGCGTGGCGCTGGTGCTCTCGGGGGTCTGTGCCGCGGCAAACGGCACCCCGGCCAGGGACAGGGCGGCGGCAAGCAGGGGACGACGGGCCGTGTTCATGCGCCAGGAATACCGAAGCGCCAAACCCGTTGCAAATCCTGCGATACGCCGCTCTCCTCAGGCCAGCAGGCTGTACAGCAGCAAGGCCACCACCGCCGCCCCCAGGACGAACAGCACCGCCCCCTTGGCCGCGGTCCAGCCATCGCCGCCGGTGCCGCTTTCCTCCGGGTGGGAATTGGGCCGCATGATCTTGTGGTCCCCCTCCACCGCGAAGGGATCGTGCCGGGCCGCCGCGCCCTCGGGCAGCGAATGCGGCAGCACATGGTGCGCGGGCCCCCGGGAAGTCCCCCGGGAAGTCCCCCGGGAAGTCCCCTGGGAACTCCCCTGGCTCGGGCTCGGCGCATGGGGCGGAGTCTCGTTCGGCATGGCAGCCTCCCCGACAGTGCCGGGGCAGTCTATGCCGCTACGCGGATCGCGCCAGCAGCCATCCCATCACGAGGATCACCCCGGCCGCGATCAGCAGCGCCTTGGCCAGGCCCCATAACTCGGACCGGTTGCCGCCCCCCTCATCCTCCTCCGGCAAATAGTTCGGCCGCATCGGCAGCGCGCCATGCGCGAAGGGATCGGCCCGCCCACGACGCTGCGTGGCCAGGTTGGCTGGCGCCTCGACGGCGGGCGGGGCTTCGGTTCGCTGGTCTGCCATGGGGGGACCTGTCCAGATCAACGCAGAATTCATATCGCTTGTGTCAGTCCGATGCAATCGTATCGATTTCAAGATAACGCCCCGCCAGCCCCCCCAGCCCCTCCACCCGGCCCACCCCGTTGACGCGCCGCCCCGTTGACGTGTCAGCCGGGCCGGTCCACCCCTTTCGCCCTCTCGGGGGAGAAACGCGACCATGCGCGCGACAGCAGACAGCGTGAGGGCACAGATCCTCGCCATCCTCACGGCCTGGGGCATGCCCCGGGACCTGGCCGAGGAAACCGCCACCGTCATGCTGGACACGGACCTCATGGGCGTGGACAGCCACGGCATCGGCATGTTGGCGAGCTATGAGGGCATGCGCCGCGCCGGCCAGGTGAAGCTGGACGCCCGCCCCACCGTGCTGCGGGAAGGCGGGCCGGTGGCGCTGGTCGATGGCGGCGCCGGCCTCGGCCACCCCGCCGCCGCCTTCGCCATGCGCCTGGCCGTGAAGAAGGCGAAGGAGGTCGGCGTCGGCGCCGTCGCCGTCGTCAACTCCCACCATTTCGGCGCCGCCGGCTGGTATGTCCGCCAGGCCGCGGCGGAGGGCTGCGTCGCCCTCGTCACCAGCGGCACCCGGACGCTGGCCATGGTGCCGACGCGCGGCGCCGTGCCCGTGCTCGGCACCAACCCCATCGCCTTCGCCGCCCCCGGCCGCCGCCAGTCCCCCGTGGTGCTCGACATGGCCACCACCACGGCCGCCGCCAACAAGGTTCGCGCCAAGGCGCTGCGCGGCAAGCCGATCCCGGAGGGCTGGGTGATGGATGGCGCGGGCAATCCCGTCACCGATGGCGCCGCCGCCGTCGCCCAGGTCTTCGACAAGCCCGAAGGCGGCCTCTCCCCGGTCGGCGGCACGCCCGACATGGCCAGCCACAAGGGCTACGGCCTCGGCATGATGGCGCATATCCTCGGCGCCACGCTGTCCGGCGCCTCCTTCTCCCCCATCCGGAACCGCACCCAGCGGCCGGAGGACCCCGACAATATCGGCCACTTCATGCTGGCCATCGACCCCACCGCCTTCCGCATGCCCGGCGCCTTCGAACACGACCTCGACGACATGGTGGAGGTGCTGCGCGCGACGCCCCCCGCCGACCCCGCCCTTCCCGTCCTCATCCCCGGCGATCCCGAGAATGCGGAACGCGAGGCCCGCCTGGCCGATGGCATCCCCATTCCCCCTGCCCTGGATCGCCAGATCCGCGACATCGCGCTGCGCGCCAATGTCGGCTACCTGCTCGAACAAGCCTGAAGGAAACCCAGACCATGCCGCATCCCAGCCTGCGCCAGGCGCTGAAGAACGACGAATTCATCCTCGCCCCCGGCGTCTTCGACATGATCTCCGCCAAGGTCGCGGACGGCATGGGGTTCAAGGCGCTCTACGCCACCGGCTTCGGCGTCACGGCCTCCCATCTCGGCCTGGCCGATGCGGGCATCGCCACCTACACCGACATGGTCAGCCGCATGGGCACCATCGCCAAGGGCTGCAAGACGCCGGTGATCTCCGACGCCGACACCGGCTATGGCGGGCTGCTCAATGTCCGCCACACCGTCCGCGGCTATGAGGATGCGGGCGTCACCGCCATCCAGCTGGAAGACCAGGAAGTCCCCAAGAAGTGCGGCCACACGCCGGGCCGCAAGGTGATCCCGGCGGAGGAGATGGCCCTCAAGATCCGCGTCGCCGCGGAGGCCCGCCAGAGCGAGGATTTCCTCATCATCGCCCGCACCGATTCCCGCACCGCCCTCGGCCTGGATGAGGCGATCCGCCGCGGCCTGATGTATGCCGAGGCCGGCGCCGACGTGATCTTCATCGAAAGCCCGGAGAGCGAGGCCGAGATGGCCGAGGTCGGCCGCCACATCAAGAAGCCGCTTTTCGCCAACATGGTCGAGGGCGGCCGCACCCCCATCGTGCCGGCGGACCGCCTGCATGCCATGGGCTACCGCATCGCCATCTACCCGGCGGTCGGTTTCCTGACGATCGCCGGCGCCCTGGAACGCGCCTATGGCCAGCTCAAGGCCGATGGCCATTCCAACAACATGACCGTCAACGCCGACTACAGCTTTGCGAAGATGTGCGAGCTGATGGGTTTTCCCGACGTTTGGGAATTCGACCGGAAGTGGGCGGAAGCCGCCGGCAACCTGCCGCCCGCCAAGGCCGCGGAATGAGCGGCATCGCCGGCGTGAAGGCGCTGGTCTTCGACGTCTTCGGCACCGTCGTCGACTGGCGCAGCGGCATCGCGAGGGAGGCCGCGCCCTTCCTCGCGAGGCACGGAATTGCCGTCGATCCCGCCGCCTTCGCCGATGCCTGGCGCCGACGCTACCAGCCGGGGATGGAGGCGGTGCGCAGCGGCGCCCGCCCCTTCACGCGGCTCGATGTGCTGCACCGCGAAAATCTGGAACTCGTCCTGCGCGACCACGGCCTCGACCCCGCCACGGTCCCCGAAGCCGAACTGGACCACCTGAATCGCGCCTGGCACCGCCTGGACCCTTGGCCAGACAGCGTCGCAGGCCTCACCCGCCTCAAGACCCGCTACATCATCGCCCCGCTATCCAACGGCAACATCGCGCTGCTGCTGAACATGGCCAAGCGCGCCGGCCTGCCCTGGGACGCGATCCTCGGCGCGGAAGTCGCCCAGGCCTACAAGCCCAGCCCCGCCGCCTACCTCAACACCGCCGCCGTGCTGGGATTGCGGCCGGAACAGGTGATGCTCTGCGCCGCCCATAACGGCGACCTGGCCGCGGCCCGCAGCACCGGCTTCCGCACGGGGTTCATCCCCCGGCCGCTGGAACACGGGGCGGGCCAGACGAAGGATCTGGCGCCGGCGCAGGATTGGGACGTGGTGGCGCCGGATTTCGGGGCGCTGGCGGATGCGATGGGGTGCCCGGGCTGAGGGGCTGGCGCTGAACGGCCACGAAAGGACCAATGGCGCCCGCGGGGCACATCCAGCCATCGCTTGTGTGCAGCGCGGCAGAAGGTCAGAACGAGTGCGATCCGGGTGAGGACCTGATGAACGCACTGATGGACGTCTTCTACTACGTCGCGCTCGCGATAGGCGTCCTCGCCGTTGCCGCCGTCGTCGTGCTGTACAGTTGGATTCAATTTCCGGGCGGTTTTCTTGACCGCGGGCGCGCAAGAATCGACGAGCATCTCCGGCAAGGAACGCCACACCCTCATGTCGGGAAGCTGGCCCGCGTGCAGGAGGTGATCGATCCCGGCCATTTGTGGGTGGAGCTCGGAGGCGAGGTCTGGCCCGCCAAGCTCCCGCCCTTCACGCCCACACCGCCCAACGGCGAAACGGTGCGCGTCATCAAGGTGGTGTCGAAGGTGCTGATCGTGCGGCCCGATCTGCCAGAAGCGCCAGCCGAGCCGGGTGCATCACCCTGAAGGCGCCCTTGCCACGCGCCAGGTTGCCCGCATGGCCCCGCTGAACGCCGCGACAGCACCAGGATCGCCCCTCGCTTGCCCCCTCCCCCCACCTCCGCGACACTCCCCTCCCCCGCCGTCCCACTGGATCCCCATGTCCTTCCCGCATGACGACAAGCCCTGGGCCGCCACCGCGGAATTCCTCCGCTCCCGCCTCGCCGCCCCCGATCGCGTCCTGGCGCCGGATCCCTTCCGCTTCGTCATCCCCCGCGCCCAGCGCTATGCGGAGGCCGAGGGCGCGGAGCCCCGGGCCTTCGCCTGGATCGTCGTCCACAAGGGCCAGCTCGCGGACATTCCCCGCGGCTTCCTGACGGCGCTCACCACCGCCGCGCGGCCGATCTTCGCGAATGAGGTCTTCGTCGTCTTCGCCACCGCCCCCCTGCCCGGCGACGCCGACCTGAACGAGACCCCCCATGTCCGCGCCTTCCACGCCAACCGGGACGCCCTGCCGCCGGAACCGCCCCGCCCGGCGGCGGCCCGGAGGCCCGACCACATCGCGCCGCCCCCCGCCCTCGCCGCCGCCCTCGCCACCGCCATCCCGGCCCTCCGCCCGGCCCGCGGCTTCTCCAAAGCGGAGCAGCGGGACGCGCCCCCCCGCCCCTGGCTCGCCCCCGGAGGCGTGCCCGGCGTGGCGCGGGAACGCGCCTTCCAGGATGAGACGGATCGCCTGATCGCCGACTATTTGGCCCCCAGCGCCGGGTTGGCGGTGCTCGATATCGGCTGCGGCGCCGGGCGGCTCGGCGCGCTGCTGCCGGGTGCGGCGCTGGTGGCCGGCATCGACATCGCGGACAGCGCCCTGGCCCGCGCCTTGCCGCGCCACCCCGCGCCATCCCCCTTCGCCTTCGCCCGCATGGATGCCGCACGCCTCGGCTTCGCGGAGGCCAGCTTCGACGCCGCCCTGATGATCGACACCATCGATTCCCTGGCCGACCCGGCGGCCGCGCTGGCGGAGGCCGCGCGCGTGCTGGCCCGCGGCGGGCGCCTGATGGTGACGGCGCACAACAAGGAAAGCCTGCCGCTGCGCGCCCTGCGGCGGCTGGACCTGCCCATCCCCGGGCGGGGCTTCGGCGTGCAGGAACTCACCGGGATGCTGCGCGCCGTGGGGCTGACCGTGACGCGCAGCGACGGGCTGTTCCTCTCCCCCGGCTGGGCCCTGCCCGGCGCCTCCGCCGCCCTGGCGCCGCTGGAGGAAGACCCCGAATTCGTGGAGGCCGCCCGCATCCTCGGCCGCCGCGCCGGGCCGGACTACGCCCTGGCCTTCGCCCTGCTGGCGCGGAAGGGGTAGGCGCAAGGGCTGAGACCAGCCCCGCCGACATCAGGGGCCGGCCGCCCGGCGCCGCATCGTCATGAACACGCCCGCGCCCACCAGCACCGCGCCGGCCGCCCCCTGCCCCGCCGCGGCCAGCAGGTGGCGCCGGGCCGTCGCCTCCGGCGAGAGGGTGGAGATGGCGAAATAGCCGCTCTCCGGCGCCCGGACGGCAGCGGGGCCGGATGGGGCCGGCGTCAGGCTGCCCAGCACGAACAGGGGCGCGCCGGCGGGGATCACCTCCTCCGTATAGCGCCGCGTCTCAAGCCGCCCCTGGATGGCGACGGAGGCGATAGTCGCCAGCGCCTCCCCCATGCCGGCCGCGGGCGGCGGGCCATTGCTGGTCCAGCTTTCCGTCTCCGTCCCCGTCATGGTCGCGCCCGCCGGGTCGATGCTGGCCAGGCCGGTCGCGTCCCGCAGCAATATGTCCCTGAAGCTGGTCCCGCGCTCGATCTCCACCCAGCGCTCCTGGTCCTGCCCGGCCTGCTTGCGCAGGGCTTCCACCCGGAAGCTGAACCAGTGGCAGGGCCGGCCGGTCAGCGGCGCGGCCAGCGCACCCTCGGGCGGCACTTCCGCCTGGCCCCGCAGCGCCACCGCGCGGGCCCTGCCCGGCATGGGGGCCGGCGACCGGAACCAGCCGCGCGCCCCGCACCTGCTGGCACAGCCGCCAGGACCAGGCACCGAAGGCGGCCAGGACCAGCCCGACCAGGGCCACCACGGCGCCAGCCCAGGCGGGCGCCTCGTCCAGCATGTCCAGCATCGCCCGATCCCCGCACCCGGATCGATGCTGCGCCGCCACGACAGGACCGTCCAGCCGAGGTCGCGCCCCTCGCCCGTGGAAATCCTTCGACACCCCGGTAGATTCGCGTTATGTTCCGTCCTGGCAGCGGCCGATCCATGCCCGTCGCCGGCAGCGTCCCGAAGACCCGGACTAAATG
This sequence comes from Falsiroseomonas sp., assembly GCF_051859025.1. Taxonomy (GTDB): domain Bacteria; phylum Pseudomonadota; class Alphaproteobacteria; order Acetobacterales; family Acetobacteraceae; genus Falsiroseomonas. Next base: position 84,642 of record NZ_JBHYGL010000008.1, read on the forward strand.
CACTAAATGTCCTAAATGCGTTTTAGAATCCGCGGATTCATGAACGTTATCAAGCACATCGCGGAATCCCTCAAAATTTGAGCGATTCTAAAATGCCCTAAATGCATTTAGTGACCTCAATGTCACACCCGGAGCTCCTCCGCGAAGGTGATCCGGTTGCCATCGGGATCGCGGAGCGAGAATTCCCGCAGCCCATAGTCGAAATCGGTCGGTGTCACCTCGATCGCCACGCCCCGCCCGGCGATCTCGGCATGCAGCGCATCCAGGCCGGACACCATCACATGCAGCTGCGCCTGGCCGAGCGCCGCCGGCGCGCGCGATGCCGGCATCAGGTTCAGCACCAGCGCCTCGCGCTCCACCGCCGCGAAATGCGGTGGATCGCCGACGCGGAAACACTCGATGCAGCCCAGCTTCTCGACATAGAAGCCGATCGCCCGCGCGACATCGCCCACCACCAGAACCGCGGAGAGTGTACGAAGCGCGGGCGCCGGGCTCATTCCACGCGGATGCCGCCCTCGCGGATCACCGGCGTCCAGCGCGCGACCTCGCGCCGGATGTGGTTCGCGAAATCCTGCGGAGAGCCGCCGACCACCGTGCCCGCCTGCGTGTCGAAGATGCGCTGCTTCACATCCTCCATCGCGGCGATGCGGCCGAAGACCTCGTTGATGCGCAGCGCCAGGCCCGGATCCATGCCCGCCGGCGCCACGATGCCGTGCCACACCGCCACCTCGAACCCCGGCAGCACGGTGGAGACGGCGGGAATGCCCGGCAGCAGCGGCGTGCCCGCCGCATTGCCCACCGCGATCGCCTTCGCATTGCCCTGCCTGATCTGGCCGAGGCCGGAGGATACGGTCGGGAAGCCGAATTGCGCATCGCCGCGGATCAGCGCCGTCACCATCTCGGCGCCCGAGCGGTAGGGCACATGCACCATCTGGATGCCGGCCTCCTTCAGGAACAGCGCCATGAACAGGTGGCTGCCATTGCCGTTGCCGGCGGAGGAATAGGTGAAGCCATCCGGCCGCGCCTTCGCCTGCGCGATCACCTGCTGCACCGTGGTGGCCGTGACCGTCGGATGCGCCATCAGCACCGCCGGCAGGCTCACCAGGTGGATGATGGGGGTGAAGGAGGTCGGCGGATCGTAGCTCAGCGTCGGGATGAGTTCCTTGCCGATGGCATTGGCGCCGATATCGGCCATCATCAGCGTCAGCCCATCCGGCCGCTCGCGCGCCACCGCCGCGCCGGCGATGGTGCCGCCCGCGCCGGGCCGGTTCTCCACCACCAGCGTCTGGCCGCCCGTCACCTCGGCGAATTTGGCGGCGACGGTGCGGGACAGCGTGTCGATCGCGCCGCCGGCACCGAAGGGGACGATCAGGCGGATGGGACGGTCCGGCCAGGCGCCCTGCCCGAAGGCCATGCGCGGCATGAGGGCGGGCGCGGCAAGGACAGGCAGGGCCGCGAGAATGCTGCGGCGCGAAATCGGCTGGCGCATGGACGATATCCTCCCGTTGGTGAACTTAGCCGCAAAATGGCCGCAGACCCCCTGGCGCGCAACGGCACTTCGGCCTGTAGTCTGCGCCCTATTCTAGAGTCGGAACCTCGCCATGACCTGGTCGGTCGTCGCCCATGATCCGGAGACGGGCGCCTTCGCCGTCGCCGTCACCACCTGCGCCTTCGCTGTCGGTGCCTCCTGCCCCTTCGTCCGGTCGGGCGTCGGCGCCGTTTCCACCCAGTCCATGACCAATCGTTACCTCGGTCCCGCCGTGCTGGATGGCATGGCGCGCGGCCTGTCGCCCGCCGCCGCCATCGAAAGCGCGCTGGCGGCGGATGAGGGCCGGGGCCTGCGGCAGATCCACGCCGTGGACCGCCACGGCCGCAGCGCCGCCTATACCGGCAAGAACTGCGTGGAGTGGTGCGGGGATGTCACCTCCGCCCATGTCTCCTTCGCCGGCAACATGCTGGCCGGCCCCGCCGTGCTGGCCGATACCTACGCCGCCTTCGCCGCCAACCACGACCTGAAGCTGGCGGAGCGCCTGCTGGCGGCCCTCGATGCCGGGGAAGCCGCGGGCGGAGACCGTCGCGGCCGGCAATCCGCCGCGCTGGTGCTGACGACGACGGAGGATTTCCCGGACCTCTCCATCCGCGTCGATGACCACCCGCTGCCGCTGGTGGAGTTGCGGCGGCTGTATGACATCTGGAAGCGGGAGCGCGCGCCGCATCTGCGCGAACAGCCCTCCAAGTCGCGGCCTTCCGGCATCACGGATCTCGACATGATCGAGGGCCGCTGGATCCGCCAGGGCCTCGACATCCGGCTGAGGCGCTGACGGCGACAGCGGGATGAAGGCCTGGGTCGCGGCGCTGTCGGCCACGCTGCTGATGCAGACGGTCGGCAGCTTCCTGAACCAGGTCATCCCCGTGGTGGCGCCGCTGATGATGAACGACCTCGGCCTGCCGCCGCAGACCGTGGGCAATTTCTCGTCGCTGAATACCCTTGGCGCCATAGCATTTCTTCTGTTCGGCACGCCGCTGGTGGCGCGGCACGGGCCGCTGCGCATGATCCAGGCGGGTGCGGTCATCGGCAGCGTGGCGCTGGTGGTGGCCTCCCTCGGCCATGCCTGGCTGATGCCGCTGGCGGCGCTCATGCTGGGCTTCGGCTATGGCCCGACGGGGCCGGCCGGCAGCCGCATCCTCCAGCAGCACGCGCCGAAGCGGCACCGCGTGCTGATCTTCTCCGTGAAGCAGGCGGGCGCGCCGGCGGGGGGCGCGCTGGCGGGCTTCCTCGCAGCCCCGCTCGCCGCCGCCTTCGGCTGGCAGGTGGCGATGTGGGTCGCGATCGGCATCGCGCTGTGCTGTGCCGCCTGCATCCAGCCGCTGCGCCCGGCGCTCGATGCCGAAAGGGACGAGACGCGGAGTTGGCGCGAGAGCCTGACCTTCCGCCGCCTGCTGGTGCCGCTGGTGGCGCTGCGGATGCACCCCGTGCTGCCGCCGCTCACGCTCCAGGCCTTCGCCTTCGCGGGCCTGCAGGGCAGCCTGTTCAGCTTCACCGTCACCTGGCTGGTGGAGGAGCACGGCATGGGCCTGGCCGCCGCCGGCAGCATCTTCGCCGCCATGCAACTGGCCGGCGTCACGGGGCGGCTGGTGCTGGGCTGGGCGGCGGATCGCCTCGGCGATGCCACGCGCAGCCTGGCGCTGCACGGGCTGCTGGCCGCGGGGCTTTCGGCGCTGTGGATCACCTTCGGCGCGGGCAGCCACTGGCTGGTGGCCTTCCCTCTGGCGATCCTCTCCGGCTTCACCGCCGCCAGCTGGAACGGCATCTTCCTGGCGGAGGTCGCCCGCGTCTCGCCGCCCGATCGCGTGGCGGAGGCATCGTCGGGCGCCATCCTGCTCTGCTTCCTCGGCTACCTGACGGCCCCCACCGCCTTCGCCTGGGCGGTCACCGCCACCGGCAGCTGGCGCCTGCCCTTCCTGACGGCCTGCGGCGTGCTGGCGGTGGTTTCCTGCATCGTCTTCGCGCTGCGGGCTGGACGGGACGGCACGGCACGTTAAAGCCCTGCTGATAGTGGGAAGGATGGGGCGCATGGCAGTCAGGCTCGGCATCGTCGGCTTCGGCATCATGGGCGAGAGGCTGCTGCGCGCGGCGCTGGCGCATGACGCGACTGAAATCGCCCCCGTCGCGGTCTGGGACCCCTCCCCCGACGCCGCCACGCGCCTCGCTGCCATCGCGCCGGGGTTGCCGATGCTGCCCAGTGCGGAGGCGGTGATCGCGGCCTGCGACGCGCTCTACATCGCCTCCCCGCCCTCCTCCCACATCCCCCATGCCGAGGCCGCCTTCGCCGCCGGCCGCAGCGTTTTCCTGGAAAAGCCCCTGGCGAGCGACCTGCCCGATGCCCGCCGCTTCGTCGCGGCGGCCGAGGCTTCCGGCGCCCGCGCCGCCGTCAACTTTCCTATGGCCTCCTCCCCCGCCGTGGCGCAGCTTTCCGCCTGGCGCGGGGAGATCGGCAGCCCGCGCACCCTGTCCATCACTGCCGATTTCGCCCACTGGCCGCGCGCCTGGCAGATGGGCGCTTCGTCCTGGCTGGCGAAGCGCGCGGATGGCGGCTTCACGCGGGAAGTGCTGTCGCACTTCCTGTTCCTGACGCGGCGCCAGCTCGGCCGCCTCACGCTGCTCGACCGCGACGCGACCTTCCCCGCGGGCGATGGGGCGGAGACGGCGGTGCGCGCCACGCTGATGGCCGGCGACACGCCCGTGGCGCTGCGCGGCGGCGTGGGCACCACCACGGCGGATGAGGCCAATGAATGGCGCCTGTCCTGCGAGGGCGGCAGCATCCGCCTGCGCGACTGGTCCTTCGCCGAGAAGCGCGACGCCGACGGCAGCTTCCGCCCCGCCCAGGACGCGCTGCCCAATGCAGAGATGCGCCCGATGGTGCTGCGCGGCCAGCTCTCCAAGCTCGCGGCACTGACGCAGGGCGGGCGCGTCGACCTCGCCACGCTGCGGGAGGCGCTGGAAGTGCAGGAGATCGTCGAGGCGATCCTTGCGGGCTGACCGCCGCGCCGTTCTGGCGCTGCTGCTCGCGGCCACCCCGGCAGCCGCGCAGCCGCGCATGGTGCCCACCACGGCAGACACCGCGGCTGGCGCGGCGCTGGTCGCGCGGCTGCGCCAGGGCGGCCTGGTGCTGTTCTTCCGCCATGCCGACACGCGGGGCGAGAATTGCGACATCAGCTTCCGCATCGGCGACCGCCCCGGCCAGCGCAACATTTCTTCCAGTGGCCGCGCGCAATCCGTGCTGATCGGGCAGCGGTTGCGCGATCTCGGCATTCCGCTCGCGCAGCCGATCCTGGCCGGCCCCGTCTACCGCGCGCGGGACACGGCGGAGCACGCCTTCGGCGCCGTGGAGGTCACGGACAGCCTGCTGGCCGATGACTATGCCGGCGACCGCCTGGCCTGGGTGGTGGCGGAACATCGCCGGCTGTTCGGGGAGGCGCCGCCGCACGGCAGCAACCGCGTGCTGGTCGGGCACCGCACGCCCGCCATCATGGTGTTCGGCGACCCAGTCGCCGGCCGCACCTTTCCGGAGGGCGCCGCGCTGGTCATCGACCCGCGCGGCCCCGCCATCCTCGGCATCCTGGAACTCGCGCCGCTGCCCGGCGGCGGTTTTCATTCATGCGGCTGATGCGCCCTCACACCTCATAGGGCAGGCCGACGTAGTTTTCCGCCAGCGTCGTCATCGCCGCCTTGCTGGTGGAGACGTATTGCAGCTCCGCGACCTGCACGCGGTGCTCGAAGGGGTCGTTGCCGTCGAAGCGGTGCAGCATCGACGTCATCCACCAGGAGAAGCGCTGCCCCTTCCAGATCCGCCGCAGGCAGATGTCGGAGTAGCGGTCGAGTAGATCCGTCTCACCCTTGGCGAAGAAGCGTTCCAGCCCGCGCGCCAGCACGCGGATATCGGCGATCGCCAGGTTCATGCCCTTGGCGCCGGTCGGCGGCACGATGTGGGCGCTGTCACCGGCCAGGAACAGACGGCCGTGGCGCATCGTCTCGCAGACGAAGCTGCGCATCGGCGTCACGCCCTTCTGGAAGATCTCGCCTTCCTCCAACTCGCCGCCGACACCGAGGCGGCGGTGCAGCTCCTCCCAGATTCGCGCATCCGGCCACTCGCGAATATCTTCATCCGGCGTGCATTGGAGGTAGAGGCGGGAGACGGTGTTGGACCGCATGGTGGCGAGCGCGAAGCCTTCGCGGTGGCGGGCATAGATCAGTTCCTCCGATACCGGCCTCGATCGCGACAGGATGCCGAGCCAGGCGAAGGGATAGACGCGCTCGAAGATCTGCAGATCCGGGATCGCGGGGCGGCAGATGCCGTGGAAGCCGTCGCAGCCCCCGATGAAGACGCAATCCAGCACCTGGTCCTGGCCATCATGCCGAAAGGTGATGCGGGGATTGTCGCTGGTGACGTCATGCACCGCCGCATCCTCCACATCGAAGAGGATCGCCGGATTGCCGGAATGGGTGCCGGCGGCGAGCCGCGCGGCGATGAGGTCCTTCACCACCTCCTGCTGCCCATAGATCGTGACCACGCGGCCCGTGAGGTCCGTGACCGGGATGCGATGGCCGATGCCGTCGTAGCGCAGTTCGATCCCGTGATGGACCAGGCCCTCCCGGTGCAGCCGGTCCGCGACACCCGCTTCCGTCAGCGTGTCCACGCTGCCCTGTTCCAGCAGACCCGCCCGCACCCGTTCCTCGACATAGGAGCGGCTGCGCGCTTCCAGCACCACGCTGTCGATGCCCTGGAGGTGGAGGAGATGCGACAGCAGCAGCCCCGCGGGGCCCGCGCCGATGATGCCTACCTGGGTGCGCATGGGAAACCTCCTGACTGTTATGATACATAACTATTAGGCGTATCATGCCCCATTCCGCCGGCGCCGTCACGGCCCCCTTTCGCAGGGATCGGTTCCGGCCGAAGCTGCCCGCTGGCACGGCTTTCACGGAGGAATCGGGCATGGCGGATCGCAAGGTGGCGGTGGTGACGGGCGGCGCGCGGGGCATCGGTCGCGGCTGCGCCCATGCGCTGGCGGAGCGCGGCTTCGACCTGGTGCTGGTGGATTTGCTGGCGCCCGAGATGGCCAACACCAAGGCCGAGCTGGAAGCCATGGGCCGCGAATGCCTGACCTTCGAGGCCGATGTCGCCGACCACGCCCGCGCCAAGGAGATCGCCGCTTCCGTCGAAGCGGAATGGGGCCATTGCGACGTGCTGGTGAACAACGCCGGCAAGTCCAACCCGCGCACCATCATGGAATGCCCGGAGGAGGAGTTCGACCGCACCATCGCGATCAACCTGAAATCCTGCTTCAACTACATCCAGGCCTTCGTGCCGCTGATGCGGAAGGTCGGCGGCGGGCGCATCGTCTCCATGTCCAGCCTCAACGCGCACACCGGCGGCGTCACCAGCGCGGTCAGCAAATTCGCCTATGCCAGCGCCAAGGCCGGCATCCTCGGCATGACGCGGGCGCTGGCCAAGGAACTCGGCCCCGACATCGCCGTGAACGCCGTCTGCCCCGGCGTGATCGAGACGGAGATCGGCAATACGCTGACCCGTTCCCGCGGCGCGGAACTCGCGAAGAAGATCGCGCTGGGGCGCGTCGGCAAGCCGCAGGACGTGGCGCGCGTCGTCGCCTTCCTGGCCGCGGAGCAGCCGAACTTCATCACGGGCCAGCACATCGTCATCGATGGGTTCCAGTGGGAGATCTGACCCGGCGCCGTGCCGTGCTGCTGCTGGCGCTGGCGGCCTCCGCCTGCGCCGGGCCGCCGCCGCTGCCGCCGGGCGCGCGCCCCGATTTGGCGCGGGAATGGGTGACGCCGCAGGGCTATCGCTGGCCGCCGGATAACGGCTTCGGCGAACGCGCCACCTACCTGGTGCTGCCGCCGGGGATGCTGCTGGACCGCTTCGGCCAGGATAATGGCCGCTTCTTCAGCCCGCGTGGCGCCGCCTTCGGCGCCCGCGCCCTGCCGAGCGACTGCGCGACGCTGCCCTACCGGGTCTATCGGGTGCAGGCGCCGCTGGTGGCGCGGGTGGGCTATGCCCTGCCCTGGTTCGGGGAGCCGGGCGGCGCGACGCAATTGCTGACGGATGCGACCGTGGCGCAGCTTCTGGCCGATGGCACGCTGGTCGCCGTGCCCGGCGGGGAAGCGCCCTGCCCCCGCTGAGCGATCCCGTCGCCGGGCGCCGGGCGGCGTGGCTGCTAGCGCCTGGATTCCTGCTGGCCCTTTGGCAGGCCAGCCGGGGCGCGGTGCTGACGCGCCTCGGCATTGTCAGGCGCTTCATCCTGTTCGCCGGGGCGCCCCCACGGGAAAGCGCATCGCTCACGCCTCCGTGAGGCATCACTCCCTGCCCTGGTGACGCCGCATGGCCGTCGATATCGTCCGTTAACCATGCGGGCCGTTAACCATTCGGGCCGTTAACCATTCGGGGTATCTGACATCATGGCCACGCTGATCGGCGGCAACGCGGCGGAAACCCTCGCCGGCATCGGTGCCGACCACGACATCATCTTCGGCCAGGGCGGCGCGGATACGCTGGTCGGCGGCGCGGGGCGGGATACGCTGGCCGGCGGCGACGGCGATGACCTGATCCTCGGCGGGCTGGAGGCGGACCGGCTGAGCGGCGGCGCCGGCAACGATACCTTCCGCTTCGCCAGTGCCGCGGAGATGGCGGGCGACATCATCGGCGATGCGCGGCCCGGGGACAGGCTCGACCTGTCCTTCGCCGCCGGCTTCACCTTCATCGGCTCGGCCGCCTTCTCCGGCGCCGGCAATGAGATCCGCGCTGTCCGCGTGACGCTGGAGGATGGCACCGCCGCACTCAGCCTGCAGACCGCAGATGCGACGCTGACACTCGCCGGTGGCGTCTATGTCGCGCCGGCAGGCGGCGGGGTCTTCACCATCCTCGCCAACCGCGTGATGAACGGTACGGCCGGGGCGGACACGCTGGATGCCGCCGGCGGCGCCGATACGCTGCGAGCGCAGGGTGGCGACGATGTGGTGCGCATGGGACTCGCCGGCGGCGCCGCCTTCGGCCAGGACGGCGCGGACACGCTGCTCGGCCATTTCGGCACGGACCTGCTGAATGGCGGCGCAGGCGACGATATCATCAGCGGCGGCGACGGGGCGGATACGCTGCTGGGCTCCGACGGCGCGGACAGCCTCTCCGGCGGCGCGGGCGCCGACAGCATGAATGGCAATGCCGGCGCCGACACGGTGCTGGGCGGCGATGGCGATGACCGTCTGTCCGGCGGCACGGAGGCCGACCTGCTGGTGGGCGGCACCGGCGCCGACACGCTGATGGGCGATCTGGGCGACGATACGCTGGTGGCGGGCGATGCGGGCAGCGTGCTGAGCGGCAGCCGCGGCGCGGATCGGCTGGAAGCCGGCGCCGGCGCCGATACGCTCAGCGGCGGGTCCCATGACGACCGCTTCGTCTTCGGCAGCCTCGATTCCTTCGGCGGCGACCTGATCACCGATGCCGAGGGCGGGGACCTCATCGACCTTTCCGCCATGGCGGGCTTCCTTCGCCTGGTGCGCGGCGGCTTCACCGGCCAGGCGGGGGAGGTGCTGGTGACCGGCACCGGCATCGCCATCGACATGGATGGCGACGCCATCGCCGACCGCCAGATCACCATCACCCAGCCGCGCGGCATCCTGTCCCTGGATGAGGTGACGCAAGGCAGCCTGGTATTCGGCTACAGCCTTCCCGTCACGCTGCCCGGATCGGCGGCCGATGACCTGATCGTCGGCAGCAATGGCGCGGATGCGATCAGCGGCCAGGCGGGGCATGACACGCTGCTGGGCGGGTTTGGCGCCGATACGCTGTCCGGCGGCGCGGATTCCGACAAGCTGGTCGGCGGCGACGGCGCGGATCTGGTGCGGGGCGCCGAGGGGCGGGACCTGATCGTCGTCGGGGCCGGCGATACGGTCAGCGGCGGTATCGGCGCGGATCGATTCGTCCTCGGCGAGATCGCGAGCGCGACCATCGCGGATTTCGCGCTGGGCGACGTGCTGGATCTCTCCTTCCTGTCGAGCCTGTCCTTTGTCGGCACCGCCGCCTTCTCCGGCATGGCGGGCGAGGTCCGGCTCTACCGGTTCGGGCTGGAGATCGACCGGGATGGCGACGGGGTCGGCGAGACGTTCATCAATGTGGGCAACGGCGACTTCACCCTGGCAGAGACGGCGCCGGGAAGCCTCGTCTTCCAGGTCGCGCGGGCGTTGCGCAACGGGTCGGCCAATGGCGATCTGCTTGCCGGCACGGACGGCTACGACCATCTGCGAGGGCTCGGCGGCAATGACACGCTGACCGCAGGGGATGGCGACCTGCTGCAAGGCGGCCTCGGTACCGACCGCTTCGCCATGACGATCACGCGCGTCTCCTCCACCCCCGTCACCGCCACCATCCTGGACCTGGCGGTGGGGGAGACCGTGGCGCTGGACTTCACGCGCCAGCAGGGCCTGACGTCAACGAACGTGCCGGTCTATCGCGGGCTGGACGGCTTCACGGGGTTCGAGGGCTGGCAGGTCGTGCTGCTGGACCATGTGTGGGTCGATGGCACCTACATCCTGAAGGGGCTCGCCATCGACAGCACCTCCGACCGGGTGGCGGACCACATCATCGACCTCTCCGGCTTCAACGGCGCCTTCACCGCGACGGTGACGCAGACCGGCGCCTCGACCTTCACCCTGTCCCTGGTCGCGACAGGCACGGAGCACCTGCTGGTCGATGGCGATGCGGCCGCCAACACGCTCTCCTCCGGCACCGCCGGCGATACCCTTCGCGGCCAGGGCGGCGCGGATACGCTGCTGGGTGGCGACGGCGCGGATGCGCTGGATGGCGGCACGGGCAATGATTCGCTGGTTGGCGGCGCGGGCAACGACGTGCTGTTCGGCAGTTCGGGCACGGATCGGATGACCGGGGGAGAGGGGCCCGACACCTTCTTCTTCAATGCCCCGCATTCGCGCCCCGGCGCGCTGCGTGACGTGATCACCGACTTCGATGCCGATGACGGGGACGTCATCGACCTGCGCCGGATCGATGCGAACCCCGATATCGACGGTCGCCAGCCCTTCGCCTTCATCGGCGACGCCGCCTTCACTCACGGGGGTCAGGCGCGCTACGCGAACGGGCTGCTCCAGCTGGACTGGACCGGCGATGGCGTGGCCGATTTCGAGGTCGAGCTTCTGGGCGCGCCCACCCTGCCGGAGGCGCATCTGCTGGCGTGATGCGCGCCCCCGGCCCCTGGTCGCGGGGGCCGGGCCGTTGCCCTCAGGCGCTTGCGCGCCGGGAGGCTTCAGGCGCTTGCGCGCCGGGAGGCTTCAGGCGCTTGCGCGCCGGGCCGCCTGCGCGGGCGGGCCGGGCAGGTCGATCTCGATCGCCAGGGTGGACATGTCCCCGCCCCGGTCGAGCGAGACATTCACCCGCCCCGGATCGATCGACACATACCGCGCCACCACGGCCACGATCTCCTGCTGCAGCTTCGGCAGGAAATCCTCCCGCGTCCGGCCGATGCGCTCATGCGCCAGAACGATCTGCAGCCGCTCCTTCGCCTGGGATGCCGTTGCCGGCTCCGGCTTGCGGCTGCGGAAGATGTCCGCGAGCCAGCTCATGCCGCCCTCCCCCCGAACAGGCGTGAGAAGATGCCCTTCTTCGCGGGTTCCAGGAACCGGTGCTCCACCTTCTCGCCCAGGAAGCGGGAGACCGCATCCTTGTAGGCCTGACCGGCGACGCTTTCCTGGTCCATGATCACGGGGTTGCCCGTGTTGGACGCCTTCAGCACGCTCTCGCTTTCCGGGATCACGCCGAGCAGCGGGATGGCCAGGATCTCCCGGATGTCGTCGAGCTTCAGCATCTCCCCCTTCTCGACCCGGGCGGGGTCGTAGCGGGTGACCAGCAGGTGTTCCTTCACCGGGTCGCGCTTCTCCTCCGCCCGGCGGGACTTGGATTGCAGCACGCCGAGGATGCGGTCGCTGTCGCGCACCGACGACACTTCGGGGTTCGTCACCACGATCGCCTGGTCCGCGAAATAGAGCGCCATGAGCGCACCCTTCTCGATTCCCGCGGGGCTGTCGCAGAGGATGTAGTCGTTGTCCTTCGACAACTCCTCGATGATCTTGCCGACGCCTTCCTTGGTCAGCGCGTCCTTGTCCCGGGTCTGGGAGGCGGGGAGGATCTGCAGGCAATCCACGCGCTTGTCGCGGATCAGCGCCTGGTTCAGCCGGGCTTCGCCGCTGATGACGTTGACGATGTCGAACACCACGCGGCGCTCGACGCCCATGATGAGGTCGAGGTTGCGCAGGCCGACGTCGAAGTCGATGACCACCGTCCTCTTGCCCCGCTGCGCGAGGCCCGTGGCGAAGGCGGCGGATGACGTGGTCTTGCCCACCCCTCCCTTGCCCGATGTGACGACGATGACTTCCGCCATGCTGACCCCCTGCCCTTCTTCACCCGGCGCGCCGCGGGGCGCTGCCAACTTGACCGAAAACCCGCTCAGCCGAGCGGGTCGAACCGCATATGCTCGCCGACCAGCCTGGCCATGACGGCCTTGCCGATCGGTGCTTCCCCGAGCCCTTCCCGCACCGCGTAGTAGCCGGCGATGGAGACGAGTTCGGGGTCGAAATGCTGCGCGAAGACGCGCGCTTCCGCATTGTCCTGCCCGCCGGCGATGGCGCGGCCCAGGAGGCGGCCATAGACGTGGATGTTGCCATCCGCGATCACTTCCGCCCCCCGGTTCACCGTGCCGACGATGATGAGGTCCGTGCCCTGCGCCCAGATGCGCTGGCCCGCGCGGACGGGCTGGTCGATCACCATGGCGGCCTGGGCGATGCCCTGGGGCTGCGGTTCCGGGGCGGGTGCCGGTGGGGGCGGGGGTGCCTGGTAGACGGGCGGCGCCGGTACTGCGGCGGAAGGGGGCGCCAGCGGCACCTCCTCCTCCTTCCCGCCGACCATGCGCAGCGGCGGCAGGCCGGCGCCCTGGGCGGCGACGCGCATTTCCGGCGTGCCACCGACGGTGCCGATGGGCACGATCTCGATGGCGCGGAGCTGCTGCACCAGGCCGGCGAAGTCGACCTCATGCGGGCGGGCCTGGATGTCGTCCAGTCCGACCACGATGGGGGCGAAGCGCAGGAAGCCGGGCGCGCGGCGGAACTGGTCCCCCAGCGCGGGCACCACGGCCTCCACACGATGATCCAGCAGCCGCATCACCAGCAGATTGAAATTGGCCCCGCGCAGCCTGAAGGGCTCGAGGCGCGGCGCGGAAGGGCTGGGCGCGAAGGACATCGCGGCGGGGGGTTCCTCTGGACAGGGGGCCAGGCGCCGGGGGGCAGCGCGCGGCCATCCCCACCCTATAGCCGCGCCCCCGGGCGGAGCGAAGCCTTCTCGCGCCGCCATGACGGAATAGAGACGATAGGCGCGCGATCTTCACACGCGCCCTGAGGTGCGAATCGGGCGGTCAGCCCGGCCGGATACCAAGCTCCCGCACCAGCCCGCCCCATTTCGCGACCTCGATCGCCAGATGGGCGCGCGCTGCCTCCGGCGAGGGATCGGCGAAGGCATCGACGCCGGCGGCCGCCAGCCTGGCCTGCACGCCAGGGTCCCGCAGCGCCCGGGCCGCCGCATCGGCGATGGGGCGCAGCACGGCGTCCGGCGTATTGGCCGGCGCATACATCGCCTGCCAGGCGGAGGCGTCGTAGCCCGTGACACCCGCTTCCGCGAGGGTCGGCAGTTGCGGCAGCATGGTCGAACGCTGCGCACTGGTGACGGCCAGGCCGCGCACCCGCCCATCGGCCATCAGCGGGCCGAGCAGCGTCTGGCTGTCGATCATGAAGTCCACGCGCCCGGCCGTCAGGTCCGCCACCGCCTGCGGCGTGCCGCGATAGGGCACCACGGTGAAGTTGGCGCCCGTCAGCTTGCGGAGCAGTTCGGCCGCGAGGTGCGACGACGCACCGATCCCCGCCGTGCCGAAATTCGCCTCCCCGTTCCGGGACCGCAGCCAGGCGAGGAAGCTGGGCACATCGGTGGCCGGCACGCCGGGATGGACGGCCACCACGAAGGGCTGGCGCGTCACCAGGGCGACGGGCGCGAAGCTCGTGATGGGGTCGAAGGGGAAGTTGCTGTAGAGCGCCGCCATCGCGGAATGCCCGACGCTTCCGACCAGGATGGTGTTCCCGTCCGGTGCCGCGCGCGCCACGGTGGTGGCGCCGATGGTGCTGCCCGCGCCGCCCTGGTTGTCGATCACCAGCGGCCGGCCGAGCGTGATGGTCATGTGCTCCGCCAGGATGCGCGCCACCACATCGGTCAGGCCGCCAACCGCGAAGGCGACCACCACGCGGAGCGGCCGCGGCGCCTGCGCCAGCGCGCCGCGCGCCAGCAGCGGCGTCGCCAATGATCCCAGAACCAGTCGGCGCGACAACGTCATCAGGGGGGTCCCTCTTCTCCGGCAGGCCGCAATCATGTCACATCGCGCGAAGTCTTACAGCCGGAGCACGGGCCCATGAACACCATCACGCTGCAGGAGCCCTTCCGCGCCCTGTTCTACACGCCCTTCTACGCCGCGATCGCCCGCGGCGATTTCGCCGCCGCCGGCGTCGATGTCACGCTCATCACGGTGGGGGAGCCCGATCGCGCGGTGGCGAACCTGCTGTCCGGCGCGGCGCACATGGCCTGGTCCGGCCCGATGCGCGTGATCCGCGACCATGCCGCGAATCCGGACAGCCCGCTGGTCAGCTTCGGCGCGGTGGTGATGAAGGACCCCTTCCTGCTGGTCGGGCGCGGGCCGAAGCCCGGCTTCACGCTGCGCGACCTGCGCACCCATTCGCTGGGCGTGGTGAGCGAGGTGCCGACCCCTTGGTGGTGCCTGCAGCGGGACCTGCTGGAGGCGGGGATCGACCCGGCGGGGCTGGAGACGGTGCAGGGCCGGACCATGGCGGAGAATGCCGATGCGGTGGCGGCCGGCACGCTCGGCCTGGCGCAGGTGTTCGAGCCTTTCGCGACGATGGCGGAGGCGAAGGGCTGCGCGGTGTGGCATGCGCAGGCGGATCGGGGCCCGACATCCTACACCGCCTTCTACGCGACGCGCGCCATCCTGGCGAAACGCCGACCCGCCATCCTCGGCATGATCCGCGGCCTGGCTTCCATGCAGCGCTGGCTGCAGGGCAGCGATGCCGCGACCATTGCCGCGACGGTCGCGCCCTTCTTCGCGGGCATGGACCGCGCGACGCTGGAAGGCGGCATCGCGCGCTACAGGAAGCTCGGCCTCTGGGCGCCGACCCCATTCTTCCCGCGCGACGCCTATGAATCGCTGGAAGCCTCCATGCTGCGCGCGGGCGCCATTCCCGCCGCGCCAGGCTATGATGCCTGCATCGACAACGCCGTGGTGCAGGAGGCGCTGGGGTGACGAAGGCGCTGCCGACCCGCGCGGATTACCGCTTCTTCCTGCCCATCCCGACACGCTGGATGGACAACGACATCTACGGCCACGTCAACAACGTGACCTACTACAGCTATTTCGACACGGTGGTGGCGCGCTTCCTGCTGGGGGAAGGCGCCATCAACCTGGTGGACAGCCCCGTCATCGGCGTGGTGGTGGAAACGCAGTGCCGCTTCCACGCCCCCATCGCCTTCCCGGAGGAGATCACCGCCGGGCTGCGCGTGGAACGCCTGGGCAATACCTCCATCCGCTACGGCATCGGCATCTTCAAGGCCGAGGAAGAGACGGCGAGCGCGGAGGGGCATTTTGTCCATGTCTATGTGGACCGCGCCACGCAGCGCCGGCCCACGCCGCTTCCCGACCGGCTTCGTCAGGCTGCGTCGGGAATTCTCGTTACTGGGATTGTTGATACCAACCGATAGTTGCAGCACCCCCTGCAACTCGCCTAGGGTCGCCAGCAGCATGGGAGAATGCGCCGTGGCAGGCGGGCGGGCATGAGCATCATCGGGACGCAGCCGGCCTGGCGCCTCGGCAGCCGCACGGCCATGCCGCCGGGGGAAGCGATCCTCGGCATCCGCGCCCTGCCCTACCGCGCCGAGGGCCAGCCCGGCATGCTGCCCCCGGTGGCGGGGCTGGTGATGAAGGCCATCGGCATCATCGGCGCGCGGACGGCCTGGGATGCGGCATCGGGCCAGATGCGCTTCACGGATCTGCCGCCCGGCCCCCGCCGCATCCTGGTCACGGACCCCGATCGCCGCTACCTGCCCGCGGCCGTGATGGTGGAGGTGCCGGACCGCTACCCCCAGCGCCCCACCGCCGGCGGACCGCCCATCCCGGTACCGCCGCACCCCGTGCGCCGCACCATCCTGCTGCGCCCGGCGCCCGCTCGCGCCATCCCGACGGGCATGACGGCCGTGATCGGCACGCTGCGCGATGCGGCGGGACGCGGCATCGCCCTGGCCCGCCTGGCCGCCAGCACCGATGCCGGCCTGATGCGCGTCGTGACCTGGACGGATGAGGCCGGCGGCTTCGCGCTGGTGCTGCCGGACAGCGAGGCCGGGTCCCCCCCCGCCACCTGCATCCTGGCCGTGCATACCCCCGTGGCAAGGCTGGCCGCTGCCCTCGCGGCCGATCCGCTCGGCGCGCTGCCCGCGGACCTCGACCAGCAGGATCCGGACGGGCCGCACAGCCAGTTCGACCGCCGCGCCGTCGCCACCCTCGCCCCCGATGGCTCGGTGGCGGGGGCGCCTCCGGGGGCGCCTCCGGGGGCGCTGCCGCTTCGCCCGGGCCGCACCGTTCGCTGGGATCTCCTCGCTCCCTGAGGGCTGGACAGCCGCTCCATCCGGCGCGACGCATGGACCATGGATGAAACGGCGAAACGGTACCTGCTGATCGCCGCCGGCTGCGGGCTGGCGATGGGCCTGGCGCTGCGCCTCGCCGGCCTTCCGACACTGTCATCCCTGAGCCTCGCCGCCGGGACCGCGGTGGTGCTGGGCGCGCTGCTGGTGCAGATCGCGCGCAGCATCGCGCAGCGGGACTTCGCGCTGGATGTCGTGGCGGCACTCGCCATGGCCGGCGCGCTGGCGCTGGGCGAATGGCTGGCCGGTGCGGTGGTGGCGCTGATGTTCGCCGGCGGCCAGGTGCTGGAAGCCCGCGCCAGCGCGCGGGCAAGGCGGGAAATGACGGCCCTGCTGGCCCGCCAGCCCCGCACCGCGCTCCGTCAGGACGCCTCAGGGCTGACGGAAATTCCCATCGAGGCGATCCGCCCCGGCGACCGCCTGCTGATCCGCAAGGGTGAGGTCCTGCCGGTGGATGGCCGGCTGGAAGCCCCCGCCTTGCTGGATGAGGCCGCGCTGACCGGCGAGCCCCTGCCCGTGACGCGCCCCGCCGGCGATGCCGCGCGCAGCGGTGCCACCAATGCGGGGGAAAGCCTGGTGCTGGTGGCGCTGCGCCCGGCGGCGGAAAGCACCTACGCCGCCATCGTGCGCCTGGTGGAAGGCGCCGCCGCCGCCAAGCCGCCCATGGCACGGCTGGCGGAGCGCTGGTCCGTCGCCTTCCTGGCCGCGACGCTGGCGCTGTCCGGCCTCGCCTGGCTGCTGACGGGCGATCCGGCGCGCGCGCTGGCGGTGCTGGTCATCGCCACCCCGTGCCCGCTGCTGCTGGCCGTGCCGGTGGCGCTGGTGGCGGGGATGAACCGCGCCGCGCGGGCGGGGGTGCTGGTGAAATCGGGCGCGGCGCTCGAACGGTTGGCCAGCGTCTCCGTCCTCGTCCTCGACAAGACCGGCACGCTGACGGAAGGCCGGCCGCGCCTCGTCTCCATCCAGCCCGCGCCGGGGGTGGCGGAGGGCGATCTGCTGCGCCTGTCCGCCGCGCTGGACCAGGCCAGCGGCCACGTGCTGGCGGAGGCGCTGGTGGCCGCGGCGCGGGCGGCGGGCCACGACCTGCCGATGCCGGGCGAGGTGCGGGAGGAAGCTGGCGCGGGCCTGGCCGGCCTGGTGGAAGGCCGCGCCATCGCCATCGGCACGCGTGGCTTCGCGGGCCGCCACGCGCCCCTGCCGGAGGCCGCCCCGCATGAGCCCGGCACCGCCGCCGTCACCGTCGCCATCGATGGCCGCTTCGCCGGCACGCTGCTGTTCCGGGACGCGCTGCGCGCCGATGCGCCCGCCATGGTCGCCGCCGCGCGCCGCGCCGGCATTGCCCGGGTTGTGCTGCTGTCCGGCGATGCGGAAGCGCCGGCCCAGGCCGTGGGCCGGCAGGTCGGCGCCGATGCGGTCTTCGCGGATCACGACCCCGCCCGGAAACTCGCCGTGATCGAGGCCGAGCGCCGGTCGGGCCGCGTGCTGATGGTGGGGGATGGGGTGAATGACGCGCCGGCGCTCGCCATGGCCGATGTCGGCATCGCCATGGCCGCGCGGGGCTCCGCGGCGCCCGGGGAGGCCGCGGATGCGGTGGTGCTGGTGGACCGCCTGGACCGCGTCGCCACGGCGTTGTTCGCCGCGCGCCGGGCGCAGGCCATCGCGAAGCAATCCGTCGCCGTCGGCATCACGCTGTCCATCCTCGGCATGGTCGCAGCCGCGCTGGGGTATCTCAGCCCCGTGCAGGGTGCTTTGATCCAGGAGGGCATTGACGTCGCGGTCGTGCTCAACGCATTGCGGGCACTCGGTCCGGGTAGGGATGAAACGACATGACGCCACTGAAGAAGATCGCGATCCTTGATGACTACCAGGGCGTCGCCCTGTCCATGGGCCCGTGGGACCGGCTGCCCGCGGGGGTCGAGGTGACGGTCTTCCGCGACACGCTGAAGGACCAGGATGCGCTGGTGGCGCGGCTGCTGCCCTTCGATGCCATCCTGGCGATGCGCGAACGCACCCCCTTCCCCGGCGCGCTCATCAAGCGCCTGCCGAACCTCAAGCTCCTCATGACGACGGGGGAGCGCAACCGGTCGCTCGACATCGCCGCGGCCAATGCGCAGGGCGTGACGGTGTGCGGCACGTCGTCCAGCGGCGCGCCGACGGTGGACATCACCTGGGGCCTGATCCTGAACCTGATGCGCGACCTGCCGGCCCAGGCGGCCAGCCTGCGCGCCGGCACCTGGCAGACCAGCGTCGGCACCGCGGTGGGCGGGCAGACGCTCGGCATCCTGGGCCTCGGCAAGCTCGGCACCGCGGTGGCCAAGGTAGGCCAGGCCTTCGGCATGAAGGTCATCGCCTGGTCCACGAACCTGACGAGCGAGGCCGCCGCCGCGGTCGGCGTCACGCGGGTGGAGAAGCGGGAGCTGTTCGCGCAGTCGGACGTGGTGTCCCTGCACATGATCCTGTCGGATCGCAGCCGCGGCATCGTGGGCGCGGCGGAACTCGCCGCCATGAAGCCCAGCGCCTTCATCGTGAACACCAGCCGCGGCCCGCTGATCGACCAGGCCGCGCTGATCGCGGCGCTGCAGGAAGGGCGCATCGCGGGCGCCGGGCTCGACGTGTACGACGAGGAACCGATCCCCGCGACGCATCCGCTGATGTCGGCGCCGAACGCGCTGCTGCTGCCGCATCTCGGCTATGTCTCGAAGCAGAATTACGGCGCCTACTTCAAGGGCGCGGTAGAGGTGATCGAGGCCTTCATGGCCGGCAACCCGATCCGCGTGCTGGCGCCATGAAGGCGCTGCCGGATTTCTGGGCGACGGCCAGCCAGGCGGATCGCGACCGCGCCTACAACAACGCCGAAGCCGTCGCCGACAGCCCGGCCCTGATCGCGGAGCGCGATGCGGCGGCGGCCGCCTTTCGCGCCGCGCATCCCGGGCATCTCGACCTGGCCTTCGGGCCGCATGAGCGGGAGGCCTGGGACCTGTTCCCGGGCCGCGATGCGAATGCGCCCTGCCTGGTCTTCATCCATGGCGGCTATTGGCAGCGCAACAAGCGGCAGGATTTCTGCCACCTGGCGGAAGGCGTGCTGGCCATGGGCTGGTCCGCCGCCTTTTGCGGCTACACCCTAGCGCCCGAAGCCACGCTCACCACCATCTGCTGGCAGGTGAATGCGGCGCTGGACTGGCTTTCCGCGCATGGCGCAGCGCACGGCATCGCGGGGCCCATCGTCGCCTCCGGCTGGTCCGCCGGCGGGCACCTGACCGCGATGGCGCTGGAACATCCGGCGGTGACGGCGGGGCTCGCCATTTCCGGCGTCTTCGACCTGGAGGCGATCCGGGAGACCTACCTGGATGCGGCACTCAAGCTGACGGCGGATGAGGTCGAGAACCTCTCCCCCGCCCGCCGCCCGGTGGTGATGAAGCCGCTGGCCATCGCCTATGGCGCGGCGGAGCTGCCGGAACTGGTGCGCCACAGCCGCGATTTTCATGAGCTGCGCAGCGCGGCGCAGGCGCCGGGGCCGCTGGTGCCGATCCCGGGCGCCGATCACTTCCGGGTGCTGGAGGCGCTGCGCGTGCCCGGCGGCAGCCTGGTGAGGATTGCCGCCGCGCTGCTGGACTGACCGTCTATGGCAGCGTCGCCATGAAGCGGCGCAGATCCTCCGCCCAGAAGCGCGCATTGCCGGTGGTGCCGTGGCCCAGCGACTGCGCGCTGGCGGGGATCAGCAGCAGCTGGCCATTCGCCACCCGGCGCATGGCGGCGTCCATCAGCCCGGTCTCCGGCGGGTTGCGTTCATCATCGGCGGCGTTGATCGCCAGCACGCGCGCCTTGATGCGCTCCAGCCTCGGCGCGGGGTTGTAGTCGCGCGACGAATCCCACTGCCAGATGAAGTCGTTGGCATCCGCCGGCGGCGGCGCGGCCAGGCGCTGGTCGATCAGCCGGTCGGCGGCTTCGCGCGTCGGCGCGATGGCGGAAAGGTTCAGCGTGCCGCCATTCGTGCCGGTTGCGTAGACCACATTGGCCAGGCCGAGGCTCGCGGGCTGCTGCGTGTAGAAGCCGTTGTTGTAGGCCGGGTCGCGCCGCACCGTTTCCACCAGCAGGCGCCGCATCATCCAGTTGCGGGCGGACATCTCCGTCGGCTGCGATGCCATGGGCACGATCGCGTCCATCGCATCCGGGAAATTCGTGCCCCAGACCCAGGCATGCATGCCGCCCATGGAATTGCCGATCACCAGGCGCAGGCGGCTTATGCCCAGGCCCTCCGTCACCAGCCGGTGCTGGGCCAGCACCATGTCGTCGTAGTTGTAGCGCGGGAAGGCACCGCGGAGGCCGTCGCTCGGCTTGGTGGTGCGGCCGGTGCCGATGGCGTCGGGGATGATGATGAAGTGCCGCTTAGCATCCAGCGGCTGGCCTTCGCCGAAGAGCTGCCCCGCGAAGGCCTGGGTCAGCATGCTGCGCGCGGACCCGGCCGTGCCGTGCAGCACAAGGACCGGAATGCCGGAGGGTTCGCCGACGGTGGTGTAGCCGATGCGGAGTTCGGGCATCACATCGCCGGTGTGGAAGCGGAAATCGCGCGCCACCCAACTGCCGTCGCGGGGCGCGGGGTAGTCCGCGGCCAGGGTCGGGGTCGCCGCCATCGCCAATCCGATCATCAGCGCGGCACGCCGCGCGAAACGCAGGCTTTCCATGGGTCGTTCCTCCGGAAGGCTTCTTGTCGCGCAAGCCTAACGGAGTTTCACGACGTGCGGATATAGGCCAGGAAGACCAGGAAGCTGGCAGCGCCTAAGGCCACATGCAGGCCGAGCACCGCGCCGCCGCCGCGCCGCAGCCAGCGGAAGGCGCCATAGCCGCCCGCCAGCGCCAGCGCGACGAGCAGGGGCGGCACCAGCGCCGGCATAGGCCCCGGCGGCCCGGCCACGACGCGCGCCGCCACCACCGCCAGCGCGACGATCGCCGCCACCAGATGCGCCGTCACCACCCAGCGCTTCCGCGTCCGGGTCAGGTAATGGAACCCCGCCAGCGCACCCAGGGCCAGCGTTGCGAGCAGCGCGACGATCCCGATCGTGTTCATGGACCCATCCCCTTGTTGCGCAACCAGATGGGGCCGCGCGCTCAGCCTGCCAGGTAGCGCGCCGCGCCTTCGGCCAGCACCTCGACGCAGAGCGCCAGGTCTTCCTCCTTCGTGTCCTCGCTCCAATGGTGGCTGATGCCGCCGATGGAGGGGCTGAACAGCATCGCCGCCGGCATGCGCTTGGCCAGGTATTGCGCATCATGCCCGGCGCCGGATGGCATGTGGCGCCAGGCGCCGGGAGCGAATTGCTCCGCCGCCCCCGCCAGCGCCGCCTGCATCGCGGGATCGCAGAGCGCGGGCTTGGAGAGGCTCATCGCCTCCAGCACCGCGGTGCAGCGTTCGCGGCGGTTGCTTTCCTGCACGCAGGCTTCGAGGCAATGGGCCATGCGGGCCAGCACGCTCTCCTCCACGTCGCGGAACTGGAACAGCACCTCCGCGCGGCCGGGGATGATGGAGGAAGCGCCGGGGTCAAGCGCGATGCGGCCGCAGGTCCAGGTGCTGCGCGGGCCGCAGACCATCGGCATGCGGTCGTCCAGCATGGCCAGCAGCCGCACGGCGGTCAGGCCGGCATCCCTGCGTTCCGCCATGGTGGTGCCGCCGGCATGGTCCTGCATGCCCGTGATGGTGATGCGGTACTGCCAGATGGCGACGATACCCGTCACCACGCCGACGCGCTGGCCGGAACCCTCAAGCTGCGTCCCCTGCTCGATATGGAGTTCGAGAAACCCCTTGTGGCGCCCCGGCTCCATCGCGATGCGCGGCAGGCCGGCGAGGCCCGCTTCCTGCAAGGCGGTCCGCAGCGGCTTGCCGTGGTAGCGGTTGGTCAGGCGGTCGATCTCGTCTTCCGGAAGCTCGCCGATGAAGGACCGGCTGCCGATGAAGCCGCCGTAATGCCCTTCCTCATCCGCCCAGGCCGCCACATCCACCGGCAGCCCGGCGCGGGCCAGCGCGACGCCGGCCATGACGCCGAGCGCGCCATCCAGCCAGCCCGCGTAGTTCTGGCTCTCGATATGGCTGCCGACCAGCAGATGCGGGCCTGGCCCCTGGTGGCGGCCGATGACGTTGCCGATGCCGTCCATGGTCGGCGCCAGCCCGCATTCGCGCATGCGGTCCATCAGCCAGCGGCGGCTTTCCATGTCCTCCGGCGAGAAGGTCGGCCGATGCACGCCGGTCTTGTAGGCGCCGATCTGCCGCAACTCGTTCAGATCGGCCAGGAAGCGGGCGGTATCGACCTTCGGCATGGCGTGCGGGAACCCGTGGCTGTTGCGCCGACATGGTGGAACCGGCATCCATGCCTCCGCAAGATTAGGGGGAACACCCGATGCCGGAAATCACGCGCTTCATGCCGCCGCAGGGCGGCCGGAAATACCCGCCCTTCGCCCAATCCGTCCGCCATGGGCCAACGCTCTACGTCTCCGGCATCGGCCCCATGGGCCCGGATGGGGTGCCGGAGGGGTTCGAGGCGCAGTTCGCCCTGGTGATGCAGCACCTGAAGCGCGCACTGAAGGAAGCCGGCAGCGACATGCAGAACATCCTGAAGGCCAATGTCCTGCTGACGCGGATCGAGGATGTGGGCCTGATGAACCGCCTCTATGCCGAGGCCTTCCCGGCGGATCACCTGCCCGCCCGCACCACCTGCGTCGTGGCGGCGCTGCCGATCCCGGAATTCCTGCTGGAGATCGAGTGCATCGCCGCGGTCTACTGAACCTGGCGCTGCAGTAGCCGCCCCGCCGGCGTGTCGCTCGCGCCGGCGGCGTGGGTATAGACGGATTGGCCGTTCACCCAGGTCTCGATGATGCCGTCGGCGACCTGGCGCGGGGCCACGAAACTCGCGCGGTCCAGTACCGTGTCGGCATCGAACAGCACCAGGTCGGCGAAGGCGCCCTCCCGGATCGTGCCGCGATCCGGAATGCCGAAGATGGTGGCGGTGCGGCCCGTCATCTTGTGGACCGCGGTTTCGAGGCTGAACAGGCCGAGTTCCCGGCAATAGCGCCCCAGCACCCGGGGGAAGGTACCCCAGAGGCGGGGATGCGGATGTTCCGCCAGCGGCCCGCCATCGCTGCCGATCATGGACAGGCGATGCGCCATGATCCGCCGCACATCCTCCTCCGCCATGTTGTGGAAGACGCCGCCGCCAGGCGCCAGGCGGATCGCCGCTTCCTCCAGCGTCACGCCCCATTCCCGCGCGATATCGTCCAGCGCGCGGCCCGCCATCTCCGGATGGGGCAAGGACGTCGTGACCTGCACCGGCACGTCGGCGCGCGGCTTGCGGGCGCTGAGCGAGGTGGAGGAGGCGGTGTAGGGATAGACGTCGAAGGCCACGGGGTAGTCAGCCGCGTGGCGTTCGATCAGCGGCAGCGTTTCGACCGACCTGCCATGGTTCTCCGGCTGAATGCATTTATGGTGGCTGATGATGACCGGCGCGCCGACGGCTTTCCCGATCCGCAGCGTCTCCTCGATGCTGTCCAGCACGCCATCGCCCTCATCCCGCATATGCGTGACATAGAGGCCGCGGTGCTCGCGCAGCGCCTCCGCCACCGCGATCACCTCCTGCTCCGGCGCGTGTCTGCTGGGGGGATAGAACAGCCCGGTGGAGAAGCCGGCGGCGCCTTCGGCCAGCGACTGCGCCAGCTTGCGGCGCATCCGCTCGGCCTCCCTGTCCGTCGCAGCGCGCGCCGTATCGCCGCCCATGGCCGCCACGCGCAGCGACATGTGGCCGATCAGCGCCAGGGTGTTCACCGATGATGGCTGCCGGCGCAGATGCTCCGCATAGGCGCCGAAACTGTCGAAAATCCACCATTCCGGGGCGCAGACGCCGTCCAGCGGTGCGGGTGGGCGTTCGGCCATCGGTTCCGGCGCCAGGCTGATGCCGCAATTGCCCACCACCACCGTGGTGACGCCCTGCGACACGCGGCAGAGCATGCAGGCGGGCCCGCAGAGCACCGCCTGGTCGTCATGCGTATGGGCATCGATGAAACCAGGGGCGAGGACGCGGCCTTCCGCCATCACGTCACGATCCGCGCCCATCCCCGACAGGTCGCCCACCGCCACGATCCGGTCGCCCTTCACGCCGACATCGCCGCGCCGGCGCGGGCCGCCCGTGCCATCGACCAGCGTGGCATCGCGGATGATCAGCTCGCAGCGCAGCGTCATGACGTTGTTCTCCCTGCCCGCAGGTTTGACGCGCCTTCGTGCCGATGCCTAGCATCCCTTGAGCACACGCACGCGTTGCCGTGCTGGCATGGATGGAATGCGGATGATGGATGGGACGGACGATCGCGGCACGCTCTCGGTCGCGGTCGATGCGGGCGGCACCTTCACCGACATCGTGCTGGTGGACCGCGCCAGCGGGCAGCGCTGGCAGGCCAAGGTCTCCTCCACCCCCGATGACCGGTCCCGCGCCTTCGCGGAGGGCATCGCGCAGGTGCTCTCCATCGCGGGCCGCAGCCCGGCGGAGATCAGCCACGTGCTGCACGGCACGACGGTCGCGACCAACGTCATCCTGGAACAGAAGGGCGCGAAGGCAGGGCTGCTGACCACGGCGGGGCTGCGCCATGTGCTGGAGATCGGCCGCCACGACATCCCGCGGCACGCCAACCTCTACGCCTGGCAGAAGCCGCGCCGCCCCATCCCGCCGGAACATGTGCGGGAGGCCCGCGAACGCCTGGCCGCCGGCGGTGCCGTGGTGGAACCGCTGGTGGAACAGGATGTGCGCGACGCCGCCGCGGAGTTCCGACGCCTGGGCGTGGAGGTCGTGGCCGTCTGCTTCCTGCATTCCTACGCCGACCCCACGCATGAACGCCGCGCGGGTGCGATCCTGGCGGAGGAACTCCCCGGCATCCCCATCACGCTGTCCTCCGAAGTGCTGCCGGTGTTCCGGGAGTACGAACGCAGCATGGCCACCGCGCTCAACGCCTATGTGATGCCCGCCGTCGCCACCTATGTCCGCCGGATCGAGGATCGGCTGAAGGCAGGCGGCATCGCCGCGCCGTTGCTGCTGATGAAATCCTCGGGCGGCGTGATCCGGGGCGAGGGCGCAGCGAAGCAGCCGGTGCAGACGGCGCTCTCCGGCCCCGCGGCCGGCGTCGTCGGCGCCCGCGCGCTCGGGCTGCGCGCGGGGCATCCGAAGCTCATCACGCTGGATGTCGGCGGGACCTCCGCCGATATCAGCCTCATCGATGGCGAACCGCGCCTGACCAGCGAGGGCAAGGTCGGTGACTGGCCGCTGAGCCTGCCGATGATCGACATCCACACGATTGGTGCGGGTGGTGGATCGATCGCCCGTGTCTCGCCGGAGGGCGCGCTGCTGGTAGGCCCCGCGAGTGCCGGCGCCATGCCCGGCCCCGTCGCCTATGGCCGCGGCGGCGTGGAGCCGACGCTGACCGATGCCAACCTGGTGCTCGGCCGCCTGCCGCCATCGCTGCTGGATGGCGCCATCACGCTGGATGTGGATGCCGCCGCGCGCGCGATCGAGACGCGGATCGCGAAGCCACTGGGCATGGACCTCCACGCCGCCGCGCGCGGCATCATCGCTGTGGCGGACAACGCCATGGCGGGCGCGATCCGCGTGGTGTCGGTGCAGCGCGGCCATGATCCCGTGGATTTCGCGCTGCTGCCCTTCGGCGGCGCGGGGCCGCTGCAGGCCGGCGCCATCGCCAGGCTCCTCGGCATGCGGCGCATCCTGGTCCCGGCCAGCCCCGGCGTCCTCTCCGCCGAGGGGCTTCTCGCCGCGCCGCTCCGCAATGAGTTCTCCCGGACCGTGATGATGCGGGCGCCGATCGCCGATCCCGCGCCGCTCGCCGCCGCCTTCGGTGCGCTGGATGCGGAAGCGGCCGCCTGGCTGGAATCGGAAGCCGTGCCGGCCGCGGCGCGGGAGATCCGCTGGCGCGCGGGCATGCGCTACATGCACCAGGGCTTCGAGCTCTATGTGGACTGGCCCGGTCGCGCGGCGGATGATGCGGGGCTTACCGAGGCCATCGACCGCTTCCACGCGGAGCATGAGCGCCTCTACACCTTCGCGCAGCGCGACACGCCGGTGGAAATCGTGACGCTGGAAGTGGCGGCGCTCGGCACGCTGCCTGGCCCGGCACCGGCATCCGCGCCCATGGCCGGGCCGGGCGCGCCCTACACGCACCTCCCGGTGCATCTGGAAACCGGCCTGGCCCGCGTGCCGGTCTGGCGCCGGGATGCGCTGGGCGTCGGCGCCACGGTGCTGGGGCCGGCGATCATCGTGCAGATGGATGCGACGACCTACCTGCATCCCGGCGACAGCGCGGTGATGGACGCCTTCGGGAACCTCGTGGTCGAGGTTCCCGCGGGGTAGCGTCAGCTCGCCATCGCGTCCCACCAGGCATCGGCGTCACGATAGACGCCGCCGCGGTGGAACATTCCCTCCGCCGCCGGGCGATCGGCGCGGAGGGCGGCCGTCGCATCCTCATCCACCTCCCGGTCCGGCGTGTCGCGCAACACCACGCCGTAATCCGCGCGCGCGGCCTCCGCCGTCACGAAGCCGCCCAGCACATCCTGCCGCACGCGCCAGGCTTCGCGGTCGAAGGGATGCCCCCAGCCGCCGCCGCCGGTGCTTTCCATGCGCACGACATCGCCGCGCTGCACCGGAATCCCCTGTGCCAGCCTGGCGACCTCGCGTTCATCGGCGCGGCCGGGATTGATGATGAAGCGCCCGGGCCGCCCGGCCTGGCCACCCTTCACGCCCCAGGGCGGGTTCTCCACATTGTCCATGCGGGTGTTGAGCGTCGCGCCATCCACCAGGATCTCCATCTCCCGGATCATCCCGCTTCCCCCGCGCCAGCGGCCGGGGCCGCCGCTGTCGGGGCGGATGGCATAGGTGCGGATGCGCACCGGCATGTCGGTCTCTAGGAACTCGATCGGGTAGTTCTGCTGCGCGACGTAGTAGATGACATCGAGCCCATCGGCGAAGGGCCTGGCCCCCTGCCCCGTGCCATGCCCGCCCGATTTGTAGAACAGCGACCCGTCGGAGGGCTGGCGCCCCGTCAGCGTGTAGATGGTGTAGATCGAGCTCGCGGCGGGGCTGTTGCCATCCGTCGCCTGTGCCAGCAGGCCGAGGCAGCCGGAGATGACGCGCGCCAGCGTGTTGGACCGCTGGCCGAGCGGCGCGGGGAAGGCCGGCTGCACGATGGTGCCGGATTTCACCAGCACCTCGTCGATCGTGCGCAGCAGGCCATCATTCATCATCACGTCGGGTTCATTGGCCAGCAGATAGAGGCCGAACACCGTGTTGGGCACGGTCGGGTTCATCAGGAAATTGATGGGCCCCTTCGCCTGGCCATCCGAGTCCCGCGTATCCAGCGTGAAGCCATCGTCGCGCGCCGTCAGGCCGAAGCGTACGGTGAAGGGGCCGCCGCCCTTGCCATCGCCATCCACGCGATCGGCGAATTTCCAGCTGCCGCCGGCGGGAAAGACCTCCGAGAGGCGGCGGCGGAACAGCCGCGCGGATTGCTCCCGCATCGCCGCGATGGCGCCCAGCAGCACGCCGGTGCCGAAGCGCGAGAACAGTTCGGCCAGCCGCTTCTCGCCGAGCCGGACGGCGGCCGTCAGTGCGCGCGTATCGCCGCGGGCGTGCTGCGGGAAGCGGGAGTTGCGGACGAAGACCTCGAACAGGTCGGTGTTCAGCACGCCTTCGCGGTAAAGCCGCACCGGCGGCACCATGATGCCTTCCTGGAACACGCTTTCCGTGCCCGGCGTGTTGGACCCCGGCCAGGCGCCGCCGATATCCCGGAAATGCGCCCAGCTCTGCGCGAAGGCCACCAATTCGCCGCCTACGAAGACGGGCGTGGCGAATACCTGGTCCGACGTATGCGATACGCCGCCCTTCGAGATGTAGCAGTCATTGTACCAGAAGATGTCGCCGGGCCGGATGTCCTCCGCCGGGAAGCGATCGAGGATCGGGCGCATCACGTCGCCGAACAGCGGCAGCTTCGTGCCCGTCACCAGGCTGCCATCGGCGGCGTAGAAGCCGATGAAATAATCCTGCTTCTCCCGGATCACCGGGGACATGGCGGTGCGTTCGAGAAGCGCCTCGCATTCCGCCTGGGCGGATCGCAGCGCGCCCTTGATGATCTCGACCGTTACCGCATCCGGCGCCGCCAGCGCCACCGATCCGTCCATCACCGTCTCCGCGCCGTCGCGGGGAACGCTAGCGGTGGCTCAGGGATGGCGCAACGCAGGGCTTGGCATCACAGCGATCTTCAGCGGCCGTAAACACGGCTCGGCGGCGGGCGCTTCGGGCCCATCACCACATCGATCTCCGCCTTGGCGCGGTTCAGCATCTCGCCCAGCGTCTCCCCGGGGTGTTCGCGCGCCATCTCCCGCGTCTGGCCGCGATTGGCGGGCGGGTGGATCAGCACGGTGAAGCCGGCCTTGCCGCGGTCGAACACCTCCATGCGGTGCAGGCGGTATTCGCGGGTCTGGACGACGAGAAGTTCGGGCATTGAGGGTACCTATGGTCTTGGGTCAGAGGTATGACCCATTCGTGCTGCACCGCAACACAAGAATTGCAACTGCCTTGACCATGGCCGCGAAGCAACCTCAGGCTGCGTCGACACAACCCCGGGATGCCTGGCCTGCGAGCGATTCTGATGTAGCCTCATCGTGCCGCTACGCCGTGAGGATGCCAGCATGAACCAGCACCCCCTGTCCCCGCCCTGCGGGATGCGGCCGTGACGCTCGACCCCCGCGCGCAACTGCCGCCCGGACCCCGCCACGCCGGCATCGGCGCCGCCTTCGTGCGGGATTGCGCCATCGCGGGCGGGGCGGAGGAACGGCTCGCCAACCGCCTGGCGCTGATCGCGGAGGAAGTGCTGGGCGCCGCCCCCGCCAATGCCGGGCTGGTCGGCATCACGCTGGCGGACCGACGGCACAGCATGCGGCTTTCCGTGGATTTCACCGCCTCCGACCTCGACCTCGCGGGGCTCGACCAATCCCGCCGCGGGGATATCGAGGAAGGGGAAGAGATCGGCCTCTACCTCGCCGCGCGGCTCGCCGACCGGCTGACGACGGAACCGCTGGACCGGGGCGGGCTGCGGCTCGCCTTCGATGTGGGCCGCGCCTATCCCGCGCTGGCGCCGGATGCGGCGCCGGCGGGGCTTGGCCCGATCAGCGGCGCGGCGGCGGACCCCGATGACGCGACGCTGGCGCTGCTGGTGCAGTGGGCGGAGGCAGCCGGGCTCGGCGGCCCCGCCTTCCGCACAGCGCCCCGCGTGCTGGACCAGCGGGCGCAGGGGGACCTGTTCGCCCGCGTCGCGCTGGATGCCAGGCGGCGGCCCGTCGGCGGGCTGTTCTGGCGGCCCTTCGGGCGCCGGCTGATGGAACTCGCCGGCCCCGCCCTGCTGCTGCCGGAAGGGGAGCCCCGCGCGGCGGTGGCGGAGGCGCTGCTGGAAGCGGCCCTCGCGGGCCTGGTGCGGAAGAAGATCCAGGGCCTGGTGGTGCTGGAACCCTCCCCCGACATGCCCCGCGCGGGGTTCGAGACGGTGGGCCACCTGCCCGGTGCCGATGGCGCATCCTGGCCCGTGCTGTTCCGGGCGCTGGAGGAAGACCCGGGCGGCATTTCCTGGGTCTCCCCCGCGCTGAAGGATTGGGTCACGGCCAGCACCCGCCGCCTGGCGCTGGGCCGGGATATCGAGGAACCGGCCCGCCCCAAGCGCGCCACCGGCGCCGCCATGGCCGCCGAGACCGACCGCGCGCGCGGCCGCGTCACGCTGCGATCGCTGATCGCAGCGGGCGATGCGGCGGCGGTCGCGGCCGGCAATGTCGCGCTGTTCCGCGACCAGGGCTTCTCCGAGATCCGCGCTTTGCTCGACCTCGGCAAGCCGGACCAGGCCGCCTTCGCGGAGGGGCTGGTGCAGGCGGGCCTGGCGCCTGCCGCGCTGATCCCGGATGCCGCCGGGGACCTGCTGCTGCTGGCCGCCGCGGAATGACGGAATTCGCGCTGGATCGGCTGGTCCCGGCGCATGTCCGGGCCTTCGAAGCCTATGTGCCGAGCCCGCCGGATGACGTGCTGTGCCGGCGCTTCGGCGTGCCCCACCTGCATCGCTTGAACAACAACGAGAACCCGCTGGGCCCGCCGGAGGCCGCGCGCGCGATGATGGCGGCCTGGAAGCCGGAACAGGCGGCGCTGTATCCGCAGGGCGATGGCTGGCACCTCCGCCGCGCGCTCGGCCGGCAATTCGACATCGACCCGGAGCAGCTGATCCTCGGCAATGGCGCGAACGAGGTGATCGCCTTCGTCATCAAGGCCTTCTGTGAGCCGGGCGACAACATCGTCACCGCCGACCGCACCTTCGCCGTCTATGAATGGCTGGCGAGCTTTTCCGGCGTGGAGCCGAAGCTGGTGCCGCTGCGCGACTACGCCTTCGATTCGCAGGCGATGCTGGACGCGATCGATGACCGCACGCGCGTCATCTTCGTCTGCAACCCCAACAACCCCACCGGCACCTGGTGGACGCATGACGAACTGGACGCCTTCATGCACGCGGTGGATGGCCGCGCCATCGTGGTGGCGGACGAAGCCTATGCCGAATTCGCAGAAGACCCCGCCTTCCCCGACAGCTTCGCGCTGATGCAGCGCCACCCCAACCTCATCGTCTTCCGCACCTTCTCCAAGATGTGGGGCCTGGCCGGGCTTCGCATCGGCTGGATGGCGGCGAGCCCGGATGTGGCAGCGACGGTGAAGAAGACCTCCATCAGCTACAGCGTGAACCTGCTGGCGATGGAAGCGGCGCGCGCGGCGGTGTGGGACGAGGCGCATGTGGCGGCGACGCGGGCGCATATGCGGGAAGCGCGGGCCGGAATCGCCGCGCTGGCCCGGCGCCTGAACCTGACCATGGTCGGTGATGTCGGGAATTTCTGCATGCTGCGCCTGCCGGTCAGCGACACGGTGGCGCATCGGCGGCTGATGGGCCGCGGCGTCATGGCGCGGGCGATGACCAGCTTCCGCTACCCGGGCTGGCTGCGCGTCAGCCTCGGCCCCGCCGCCGCCATGGCGGCCTTCGCGACGGCGCTGGAGGAGGTGCTGGCGGAGGGCTGAACACCCCCCGCCAGGCCCGGATCAGCCGCGCATCAGCCGCGCCGCTGGAACAGCGCGGAAGCGGCGATGAGGAGGCCGATCTTCGTCGCCTCGCCCAGCAGGAAGGGCAGCACGCCGATGGCCAGCAGCCTGTCCGCCGGCACGAAGAAGGCCAGCCAGGCGACGCCCAGCCCATAGATCGCGACCACGCCCGCCAGCAGCGCCAGGCAGCGGCCCAGCAGTCCGCGCCCTTCCGCCAGCGTGCCGGTGAGCCAGGAGGCCAGCAGGAAGCCCGCGAGGTAGCCGCCCGTCGGCCCCGCCATGTACAGCAGGCCGACGCCACGCTCCGGCGATCCCGCGAAGACCGGCAGCCCCGTTGCACCGGCCATCAGGTAGGCCGCCATGATCGCGGTGGCCATGCGCGGGCCGGCCAGGATGGCGAAGCCCAGCACGGCCATGGTCTGCAACGTCATCGGCACGGGCCAGAAGGGGATCTGCATCCGGGCGGCGAGCGTCATCAGCGCGACGCCGGCCAGCAGGACGATGCCCTGGTGCAGCAGCCGCTGCGACGTCGGCGCGGCCTGGGCGGGGTGGAGGATGGACATGGCGATTTCCCGTTATGTCAGTGGCAGGCACGTCGTGGCTGATTGGCCGATCCGGGCCGCCCCGCGCAAGCGGGCTGCACCCGACGCCGCAAGCGCCCCTTCAGCGCGGCAGGCGCAGCAGCAGGGGCACGGCCGGCGCCAGCAGTACCGCCGCCATCACGAAGGCGGCCGGATAGCCCGCCCAGTTCACCACCAGGCCGCCCAGCAGGGGCCCGAACAGGTAGCCCACCTGGAGCGTCAGCATCATCAGGTTGATATTGGCGCCGCGCTGCGCCGGCGGCGAATGGCGGTGCATCAGCGCGTTCAGCAGCGGCAGGCAGGCGCCGAAGCCGATTCCCAGCAGCAGCGCCACCGGCACCAGCACCCAGGCGCCCATCGCCGTGCCCCCGATCGGCAGCGCCAGCAGCAGCAGCGCCAGCGTCACCACCGCGGCGCCGAAGGCAGAGGCGCGCCGCTGGTCCAGCCGGTCGAACAGCTTCCCCGCGGACAGGCGCAGCACCATGATGGTGCCGGTCTGCAGGGCGAAGAACAGGCCGACCAGCGCTTCGCCCCCCATCTCCAGCGCGCGGCCCTTGGCCATGCTGAACAGCACGGCGTGGGCGATGAAGGCGGCGGTGTTGATCAGCAGCAGCGCCAGCACCGGCCCGCCGCGCCAGCCTGCCTTCGCGCCCGGCGCGCCCGCGACATCGGAAGACGGCGGCGCGACGCGGCGTGCCAGCACCACGGCCAGCAGCAGCGCCGGGGCCTGCAGCAGCGCCATCGCGGCATACTGGTTGGCCGCATCGCCGCCGAAGGATGGCAGGGTCAGTTCCAGCAACGGCGGCAGCAGCGCGAAGGGCAGCAGATCCGCCACCGAGAACAGGCTGTAGGCCTCCCCCGCCCGCTGCGGAGGCACCAGCGCCACGAAGCGCGTGGTGATGCCGACCAGCGTCAGGACGAAGCCGAAGCCGTGCAGCAGCCGCAGCCCCACCAAGGCAGCGAAGCCATCCGCCACCAGATACAGCGGCAGGACCAGCAGCGTGACGGTGAATCCCGCCACCGTGCACCACCCCGCGCTGGCCACGGAAACCCGCGCCGCCACGGATGGCATCAGCACCAGCGCCACCAGCGTGAAGGCCGCGATGGTGCCCCCGGCCTGCGCCGCATCCAGCCCCTTGCCGCGCAGCCAGGGCTCCAGCCCGTAGAAGGCCGCCAGATTGGCGAAGCCCAGCAGGGCCAGCGCCAGCACCCCCGCGAAATCGCCCCGCCAAAGGCGCGGCAGCGGATCGGCCGCGGGCCGCGTCGTGGTGCCGCCTTCCATGCCGCCAGCCCCTTCCCCATTCAGGCGAGGCGACGCTACCAGCATCAACCCCGCCGCGACAGACGCCTATCCCCGGACCAGCACCGCACCCTCGAACAGCCGGCGCTGGGTGCGGAACAGGGTCGCGTGGTCGCAATGGAAGCCGCCCTTGGCCGCCTCGTCCGCCACCACCGCCGCATCCACCACCGCGATGCCGGAGGCATGGCCGATGCGGATCGGCGCGCCGGGATCGGCCGGCCCCAGCAGCCGCGCCGGCACGCTGCCCGGGATGCGGCAGGCAACCGCCAGGCACAGCGCGCCCGTCGCCGTCACCGCCCGGTGCGGCTGGCCCATGGAGATGATGCGGATGTGCAGATCAACCTCCGACGCGGCGAGAACGCGGCCATTGGCCAGCCTGGCCTCGACCGGCGCCCACAGCATCGCGATCCGCGGCAGGCTCGGCCGGGCGCGGGCGGCCTCGGCATCCCTGGCGACGCCCATCGCCACGGCGGCGTGGCGGCGGATGGCGTCCAGCTTTTCCAGCAGCGCGCCCTCCCCATCCAGCGCCTGCGCCGTGTCCACGCCCTGCCGCCCCATCGCCTCCGCCGCGACGAAGACGCAGGGGCTGGCGGCATCGACCATTGTCGCCTCCACCGCCCCGACGCCCGGCACTTCCAGCCGGTCCAGCACGCGGCCGCTCGGCAGCAGCGCGCCGGTGCGCGCGCCGCCGGGGTCGAGGAAATCGAGCCGGACGGGCGCGCCGCTGCCGGCGACGCCATCCAGCACGAAATCGCCATCGACCATCGCCTCCCCGTCCCGCGCCTCGAACCGCGCGCGGATGATGCGGCCGGCATTGGTGTCGTGGATGCGGACCTCCACCGGGCCATTCCTTGGCGCGTGCGGCAGCATTCCTTCATCCAACGCGAAGGGGCCGATGGCGGAGGACATGTTGCCGCAGCTGCCCCCGTAATCCACGAGGGCCTCCTTCACCGCCACCTGTCCGAAGGTGTAGTCCAGATCGGCATCGGGGCGCGTCGGCGGCCCCACGATGCAGACCTTGCTGAGCGAGGAGACGCCGCCGCCCATGCCATCGAGTTGCCGCGCCTCCGGGTCCGGCGACCCGATGGCGGCGAGGAAGATCGCGTCCCATTCCGCGCGATCCGCCGGCAGATCCTGCTGCCGGAACATGATGGCGCGGGAGGTGCCGCCGCGCATGAACACCGCCCTGAACCGCCGCTGTGGCATCGCTGGCCCTCCCCCATGCTCGGTATCGTTCTAGGGTGGGACCCGGCGCGGCGTCAGCCCCTCGACCGGCAAGGCAGGCACGCGCAAGATGTCCGGTACTTTCTGCGCACGGAGAACCCATGGAAGCCGCCGCTCCCTTCCCCCTCTACGAACTCTCGGGCGCGCCGGAGGCTCGGGGCGAGTCCTATGGCCGCCAGGCGGCGTTGCGAATCCGGAGCAGCATCGGCCACTACCACGCGCAATTGGCCGGCGGCGGGCTGGATGCCGGGCGCATCCACCGCCTGGCCCGCGCCTTCGTGCCCCGGGTGGAGGCCTTCGATCCGGCCTATGTCGCCGAGATGCGCGGCATCGCCCGCGGCGCCGATGTGGCGTTCGAGGATGTGATGCTGCTGAACTGCCGGACGGAGATCCTGCAACTGGCCAAGCGAGGCCTACCCGAGGAGGACCCCGATGGCTGCACCGGCGCGATCGTCACTCCCGAAGCCACCGCCGATGGCACGCTGCTGCACGGCCAGAACTGGGACTGGAAAAGCGAATGCGCGGAGACAGGCGTGGTGCTGCGCATCCGGCGCGATGACGGACCGGATATCCTGACCTTCGTGGAGGCCGGCGGCCTGGCCCGCGCCGGCCTGAATGCCGCGGGCATCGCCATCACCGCCAACTACCTGGAATCGGATCGCGACTACCGGACGGAAGGCGTGCCGCTGTCCCTGCTGCGCCGGAAGGTGCTGGAGCAGGAGCAGGTGGCGCTGGCGGTGCGCGCCATCTACGCCACGCCGAAATCGGCATCGAACAACGTGATGCTTTCCCACGCCTCCGGCTGGGCGATCGACATCGAATGCGCGCCGGATGAGAGTTTCCTGCTGCACGCGCAGGACGGGCTGCTGGTCCACGCCAACCACTGGCAATCGCCGGTGGCGCTGGCGAAGCTGCGGGACACCGGCATCCAGACCACGCCGGACAGCGTCTATCGCGACCAGCGCGTGATGGCGGCGCTGCGCGCCAGGCGCGGCGCAATCACCATGGATGATCTGCGCGAAGCCTTCTTCGACGATTGGCAATCGCCCTGGGCCGTCTGCCGTCCGCCGCGGATGAGCCTGGGTGGCAACCTCTCCGCCACCGTGGCCATGATCCTGATGAAGCCCGCGGAGGGCCACATGGAGATCGCGCCCCTGCCCGCGCTGAACCGCGTCTTCACGACCTACAGGCTGAAGCCGGAAACGGTCGCGAAGGCCGCGGAATAGCCCGCGCTACGCGATGGCGCGCAACGCCCGCGCCATCGCGTCCACCGTCTGCGCCACCTGCGCCTGCGTCACCACCAGCGGCGGGGACAGCACCATCGTGTCGCCGGCCGCGCGCACCAGCACGCCATCGGCGAAGCAGGCATCGGCCACTGCCGCGCCGCGCACGCCCGGTGCGCCGGCGCGCGGTTCCAACTCCACCGCAGCCAGCAACCCGCAGTGCCGCACATCGATGACATGCGGCGCGGATTGCAGCGCCAGCAGCGCCGCCGCGAAGGGCTTCGCGATGGCGGTGGAGGCTTCGAACATCCCCTCCTGCTGGTAGGCGTCCAGCGCGGCCATCCCCGCCGCGCAGGCCAGCGGATGGGCGGAATAGGTGTAGCCATGCATGAATTCCGGCGCGCCGGCCGGGCCCTGCATGAAGGCGTCGAAGACGCGGCCATTCACCAGCGTGGCGCCCATCGGCACGGCGCCGTTGGTCAGCCCCTTCGCCATGCACATGATGTCCGGCCAGACGCCCAGCGCCTCCGCCGCCGTGCAGGCGCCGAGGCGCCCGAAACCCGTGATGACCTCGTCGAAGATCAGCAGGATGCCGTGGCGGTCGCAGCGCGCGCGCAGCGCCTCCAGGTAACCGACCGGCGGGGGATAGACGCCGCCCGATCCCGTCACCGGCTCCACGATCACCGCCGCCACCGTGGAGGGGTCCTGCACCGCCAGGATTTCCTCGAGCCCCGCCAGCCAGTGATCACCGGCGGCCGGGCGTTCGCGCAGAAAGCGCTGCGCGGGGTCATGCGGCAGCGGCATGTGGAAGACATCCGCCAGCAGCGGCCCGAAATCCCGCTTGTGCCGCGCGATGCCGCCGACGCTGAGACCCCCGAAGCCGACGCCGTGATAGGATTTCGCCCGGCCGATGAACTTCACCCGCGCCGCATCACCGCGGGCGCGGTGGTAGCCGCGGGCGATCTTCAGCGCGGTGTCCACGGCCTCCGACCCCGAATTGCTGAAGAAGGCCCGCGCCATGCCCGGCACCGCATCCAGCAGGCGTCTGGCAAAAGCAAAGGCGCCGGGATGCGACATGCGGAAGGAGGAGACGAAATCGAGCGTCCCCGCTGCCTCCCGGATCGCCGCCGTGATGCGCGGATGGGCATGGCCCGCATTCACGCACCAGAGCCCCGCCATCATGTCCAGCACGCGCCGGCCATCGGGGGTGATGTAGTGCATACCCTCCGCACGCTCGAAGATCATCGGTGCGTCGGTGAATCCCCGCATGGCGGTGAAGGGCAGCCAGACGCCATCCTCGAGCGCTGGCGTGTTGGGCAGGTGGTTCATGCGGACCTCGCGCGATCCAGCGCATCCCGCGCCCGGAAATACAGCGATCCGGCGGCGGCATAGACGCTGCGGAAGGGGTGCAGCGGAATGGGGCGAAGGGGCGTCGCGGGCGGCAGGGGCAGATCCTCCGCCGGCGCGCCCGCCAGCAGATCGGCCAGCGCGGGCCCGGCGGCGGTGCACCAGGCCACGCCCTTGCCGTTGTCCTGCATCACGGCGAAGACGCCCTCCGCCAGGCGGAACAGCCGCGGCAGACGGTCCGGCGTGATGCCGACGCGCCCGCCCCACCAGAAGGACGGCGGCTGGTCCGGCAGCGCGGGATAGAGGCGCGCGCGCATCCGTTCCGGCACGGTGAAGGATCGTAGCCCGCGCGGCGCCCGCAGCGTGCCCTTCCCCCCCACCACCAGCCGCCCAGAGGCATCCCGCCGCCAGTAGCGCAGCACCCGGCGCGTATCCGACACCACCTGCCCGCCCGGCAGCACCCCCGAAGCGGGCGCGGTCGCCGTCTGGAAGGACCAGACCGCCATGATGGTATGCGCCAGCCCCGGCCACAGCGCGCCCGGCGCCGCATTGGTCGCCAGCAGCACGCGCCGCGCGCGCAGTGCGCCCGATGCCGTCTCCAGCCGCCAGGCCGCGCCATCGGGGCGGATGGCGGTGACGCGCGATGGCGCATGGATGCGCGCCCCCGCCGCCAGCGCCGCCCGCGCCAGGCCGCGCGCCAGCGACAGCGGCTGCACGCTGCCGCCCCTTTCGTCGATCCAGCCGCCGAGGTAGCCGGCCGCGCCGGTGATGGCGCGCACCTCCTCCGCCCCCAGCATCCGCACCGGCGCGCCCCATTCGGCCCAGGCGCGGCATCGCTGGCGGCATTCCTCCAGCGCTACGGGATTGTCCGCCACCTGAAGCCAGCCCGCGCGCGTCGCCTCGCATTCGATGCCGAGCCGTTCGATCAGCGCGAAGAGAGCATCCGCGTCCCTGGCCCCGGCCTCGTGCAGCCGCGGGCCGAGAACCTCACCGAAATCCTTGACCAGATCGGGGACAAAGTGTTTCAGCCCCGGGATCACCTGGCCGCCATTGGCCCCCGATGCCGCGGCGCCCGGTGCCTCTGCCTCCAGCACCGTCACCGCCACGCCGCGCTCCGCCAGGGCGAGCGCGGTCGACAGGCCCGTATAGCCGGCGCCGATGATCGCGACCTCGGCCTCCGCCACGCCATCCAGCGGCAGCAGCGCCACCGCCGGCGTGGCGGTCGCCAGCCAGAGGGATCGCTGCCGCGGCACGGTCATGGGCCCGCGCAGCGCAGATGGTCTTCCAGCAGCCGCGCGGCCTTCGCGTTGTCCCCGGCCTCCAGCGCATCCAGCACCGCCAGATGTTCCCGGCAGCTGTCATGCGCGCGGTTGTCGCCGAAGCGCCAATCCGCATTCACCAGCGCGCGCAGGCGGTTCTGCGCTTCCACCGCATCGATGAAGAAGCGGTTGCCGCTGCCCTGCGCGAGGCCCAGGTGGAAGGCGGCATTCATCTCGAACAGCCGCACCGCCTCCACATCCCGCCAGGGCCGCGCCAGCACCGCTTCATGCGCATCGCGCATCGCCCGCGCGAAGCCAGCGTCCAGCGCATAGCCGGGCTCCCGCAGCGCGGCCGGTTCCACCACCAGGCGGAAGCGCATGGCGGCCGTCCGCTCCTCCGCCCCCGCCAGCGTGGCGGCGAAATGCCAGCCCTGCGCGGGGTTGCGCCCCACCACGCCCAACGCCGAAAGCCGCGCCAGGGCGCGGGAGACAAGGCCGCGGGGCTGGCCGAATTGCCGCATCAGGTCGGCTTCCCGCACCACCTCCGCCAGCGCGCCTTCAGCCCGCGCGCGGGCGATGGCGCTGACCAGCGCATCGACGGGATCGCGCGCCTCCATCGCCGGCAATTCCCGCCCGGGATCGGCCAGCACCATCAGGCGCCCGCGGCGCTGCGTGATGCCCGCTTCCTCCAGCAGCCGCAGCGCGGCCCGGACGGGGGTGCGGGAAACGGCCAGGCGGCCGGCCAGCACGGCCTCCACCACCGGGCTGCCGGGCGGCGTGGCTTCCGCCAGCCACAGCTGCCGGGCGGCGCGGGCGAGGTCGTGATGCAGGGGGGAGATCGGGGCTGTCATCGTCACGCTTGAACCTAACGCCGTTTTGGTATTTCGTGCAAATGAAGAACCGAAACCGGCTGCGAGAGGGATTTCCTGATGCAGTGTCGCACCGCCATCGCCGCGCTTGCCACCCTGTGCGCCCTGGCCCTGCCCGTGGCGGCGCAGCCCCAGGATACGCTGCGCATCCGCCTCAATGCCGACATCCGCTCCACCGACCCCGGCGTGAACCGGGACGCGAACACCGATGGCATCGCCTGGCACATCGTGGAGGGCCTGGTCGCGCTGCGCGACGATGCCACCGTGGCGCCCATGCTGGCGGAGCGTGTCGATGTCTCCGCCGATGGCCTGACCTACACCTTTCCGCTGCGCGCTGGCATCCGCTTCCACAACGGCCAGCCGCTCGCCTCGGCCGACGTCGCCTTCGCCATGCAGCGCTACATGCGGCGTGAGGTGAATTGGCGCTGCCGGGGGGACCTCGATTCGGCCGTCACGCGCCTGGTCGCGGTGGAGACGCCGGATGACCGCACCGTGGTGATGCGGCTGGAGAAACCATCCGCCCTGTTCCTGACGATCCTCGCCCGCCCGGATTGCGGCCAGGCCGGCATCTGGCACCGGGACAGCCTGAGTGCGGATGGCAGCTGGCGCGCGCCGATCGGCACCGGCCCCTTCCGCCTGGGCGAATGGCGCCGCGGGCAGTTCGTGGAACTGACGCGCTTCGCCGACTACGCCGCCCTGCCGGGGGAGCCCACGGGCCTTGGCGGCAACAAGACGCCGATGGTGGAACGCGTGCGCTTCACCATCATCCCGGATGAGGCCGCCGCCCGCGCCGCGCTGCTCGCCGGCAATATCGATGTCCTGCCCGATGCCAGGTCTCGGGACCTGCCGGACATCCGCGCGCGGCCCGGCTTCACCGTGCATTCCTCGCCGTCCATGGACCTGCAGGCCGTGCTGATGCAGACGCGCGATCCGCTGCTGCAGGATGTGCGCATGCGCCGCGCCATCGCGCTGGCCATCGACGTGCCGGAACTGGTGCGCGCGGTCAGCGAGGGTGGGTCCCGCCCCAGCCGATCCCCCATCCCCCCCGCCTCCGCCTTCAACACGCCAGCCATGCTGGAAGTGCCGGCGCGGGATTTGGCGCAGGCGCGCCGGCTGGCGCAGGAAGCGGGCTATCGCGGCCAGAGGCTGCGCATCATCACCACGCGCCGCTACGAGGCCTTCTACGAGATCGCGGTCGTGGTGCAGGACATGCTGAAGGAAGCGGGCATCGAGAGTGAGCTGGAAGTGCTGGAATGGGCCACGCAGCTCGATCGCTACAGCCGCGGCGACTACCAGATGATGGCCTTCGGCTTCTCGGCCCGGCTCGATCCTTCCCTGTCCTATGAGATGTTCACCGGCCCCAAGGCGACGCAGCCCCGCAAGGCCTGGGACAGCCCCGCCGCGCAGGCGCTGCTGGACCAGACCATGGCGGAGACGGATTCCGCCCGCCGGCGCGCGGGGTTCGAGGCGCTGCACGCGCGGCTGCTGGAGGAGGTGCCGATGATCGCGCTCTATTCCTCCACCACCCATGGCGTCACGCCGCGCCATGTCCAGGGCTATCGTTCATGGGCCGTGGATGCGCCGCGCGCCTGGGGCGTCAGGATCGCTCGCTGAGGTGGCCTTCTACGTCCTGAAGCGCCTTCTGGCCGCCATCCCGACCCTGTTCCTGGTGGCGGCCAGCGTCTTCTTCCTGATGCGCCTCATCCCCGGCGATCCCGCGCTGCTGGTGCTGGGCGATGCGGCGACGCCGGAATCGGTGGCCGACCTTCGCGCCGCCATGGGGCTCGACAGCCCCATCCCCGTGCAGTTCGGCCTCTGGCTCGCGCAACTCGCCGGCGGCGACCTCGGCCTGTCCATCACATCCGGGGAGGCCGTGGGCCCGCTGATCCTGGACCGCTTCGGCGTCACCGCTGCCATCGTGCTGGCGGCCGTCGCCATCGCGGCGCTGGTCGCGGTGCCGGCCGGGATGCTGGCGGCGTGGCGGCAGGGCAGCTGGGGGGACATCGCGGCGGTGTCGCTGGCGACGCTGCTGCTCTCCATCCCGTCCTTCTGGCTCGGCCTCATCCTGCTGCTGGTCTTCGGCCTCAAGCTCGGCTGGGTTCCCGTCGTCGGCTACGTCACCTTCGCGGAGGATGCCTGGGCCGCGCTGCACTACATCGCCCTGCCCGTCGCCACCCTGGCGCTGGTGGAGATCGGCGTGCTGATCCGCATGGCGCGTGCCTCGACCATCGAGGTCCTGCGCCTCGACTACATCGCCCATGCCCGCGCCAAGGGCGTGCCGGAATCCCGCGTGCTGCTGCGCCACGCCTTCCCCAACGCCTTCGCGCCGACGCTGACGCTGCTGGGCCTGGTGCTGGGCAACCTGCTGGGCGGCATCGCGGTGATCGAGACGGTCTTCACCCTGCCCGGCCTCGGCCGCCTGCTGGTGGAGGCGATCTTCGCGCGGGATTATCCCGTCATCCAGGGCGTCATGCTGTTCATCGCGCTGGTCTATGTCGGCGTGAATCTGGTGGTGGACCTGCTCTACCCCGTCTTCGATCCGCGAGTGGCCGCTTCGTGAAGCGGCCGAGGCTGAACCTGGTGATCGGCGGTACGCTGATGGGGGCCGTGCTGGCGCTGGCGGTCGTCGCGCTGGCCTGGACACCCTATGACCCCGTGCGGACCAACCTGCGGCGCCGCCTGCGGCCGCCATCGGCCGAGTATTGGCTCGGCACCGATGAATTCGGGCGCGATGTCGCATCGCGCCTGATGGCGGGCGCCGTCACCAGCCTTGGCGTCGCGGCCGCGACGGTGGTGGTGGCGCTGGTCATCGGCATCGCCATCGGGCTCGCCAGCGGCTTCCTGCGGGGCTGGGTGGATCGCGTGCTGGGCGCGGTGAACGACACGCTGCTGGCCTTTCCCGGGATATTGCTCGCGCTCGGGCTGCTGGCGGTGATCGGCCCGTCACGCAGCGGCATCGTGCTGGCACTCGGCCTCGCCTACGCCCCCACCGTCGCGCGCGTCGTGCGCGGCAGCGTGCTGTCGATCCGCGAACGCGAATTCGTGGAGGCATCGCGCGCGCTCGGCAATTCCGAGGGCTATACGCTGCTCCGCCACGTGCTGCCGCATACCGCCGCACCGGTCATCGTGCTGGCGACATCGTTGTTCGGCTGGGTGATCCTGTCGGAAAGCGCGCTGTCCTTCCTCGGCCTCGGCGTGCCGCCACCCGCCGCCACCTGGGGCAACATGCTGGCCTCCGCCCGCCCCTTCATGGGGGAGGCGCCTCTGCTCTCCATCGCCCCCGGCGCGCTGATCGCCATCTGCCTGCTCGGCGTGAACCTGTTGGGCGACGCGCTGCGGGACCTGCTGGACCCGAGGGACGGCGCGTGAGCGTGCTGGAGGTCGCGGGCCTTCGCATCGCCGCCGGCCCGCGCGACATCGTGCGCGATCTTTCCTTCACCGTCGCGGAAGGGGAGACGCTGGCCCTGGTCGGCGAAAGCGGATCGGGCAAGAGCGCCACGGCCCGCGCCGTGATCGGCCTGCTGCCACCCGGCCTGCGCCATTCCGGCGGCCGCATCGCCTTGGCGGGCCAGGACCTGTCCGCGCCGCCGCCCGCGAAGCTGCGCGCGCTGCGCGGTCCCGGCATGGGCATGGTGTTCCAGGAACCCATGACGTCCCTGAACCCCGCCCAGCGCATCGGCGCGCAGATGGCGGAGGGGCTGGCGCTGCACACCAGCCTGTCAGCGCCCCAGCGCCGAAGCGCCTGCATCGCCATGCTGGAACGCGTCGGCATCGCCGATCCTGAGCGTCGCCTGCAGGCCCATCCCCACGAATTCTCCGGCGGTATGCGCCAGCGCATCATGCTGGCTTCCGTCATGCTGCTGCGGCCGCGCCTGCTGATCGCGGACGAACCCACCACGGCACTGGATACGCTGACCCAGGCGGAGGTGCTGTCGCTGATGAAGGATTTGGCGCGGGAACAGGGCAGCGCGATCCTGCTGATCACTCATGACCTCGGCCTCGTTTCGCGCCATGCCGATCGCGCGCTGGTCATGCAGCATGGCCAGGCGGTGGAGGAAGGCCCCGCCGGGCCGCTGCTGGCCGCGCCGCGCCACGCCTACACCCGGGCGCTGGTCGCCGCCCTGCCCCGCCGCGGCCCCGCGCGCGCCATCCCCCCGGCGCCACCGCTCATCGAGGCGCGCGGCCTGTCGGTGGCCTATCCCGGAAGCGGCGGCTGGTTCCGCCGCGCCGCGCCGATGCAGGCGGTGCAGGGCGTGTCGCTCTCGATCCATCCCGGGGAGGTCGTGGCCCTGGTCGGCGGTTCCGGTTCCGGCAAGACGACGCTGGGGCGCGCCATGCTGCGCCTGCTGCCCGCCAGCGGCGGGTCGCTGCTGTTCCGCGGCCAGGATTTGACGGCTCGGTCAGGCCCGGCGCTGCTGGATTTCCGCCTGGCCTGCCAGATCGTCTTCCAGGACCCCTATTCCTCGCTCGATCCGCGGATGCGGGTGCGGGACATCGTCGCCGAGCCGCTGCGCCTGCCCGCCGGCGTGCCCGTGCCCGAACGCCTGGCGCGCGCCGACGCGATGCTGGCGGAGGTCGGCCTGGCCGGCTTCGGCGACCGATTCCCGCATGCGCTGTCCGGCGGCCAGCGCCAGCGTGTCGCCATCGCCCGCGCCCTGGTCCGAAACCCCGCCTTCGTGGTGGCGGATGAAGCGGTGAGCGCGCTCGACGCCACGGTCCGCAAGCAGGTGATCGCGCTGCTGCGCGACCAGCAGCGCAAGCGCGGCTTCGCCTGCCTTTTCGTCACGCATGATTTGGGCGTGGTGGAGGAGATCGCGGATCGTGTGGTGGTCATGCAGCATGGCCGCATCGTGGAGGAAGGCCCCCGCGACCAGGTGCTGGACGCGCCCGCGCATGACTACACGCGGGCGCTGCTGGCGGCCTCGGCCCGGCTGCCGACCACCCTTCAGGGCTGAACCAGCACCACGCCCTCGGGGTCCAGCGCCAGCATGACCTGTTCGCCCGGCGCGCGGCGCTTGAGGCGATCCGCGCCCACAGCGAACAACTCCCCCGCCGCGATGGAGAAGTAGTACTCGGTGTGCGATCCCATATAGGTCGCGCGCGACACCCTGGCCGAAAGCTGGCCTGAATCGCTGATGCGGATCGCTTCCGGTCGGATCACCAGGTCCACCGGCCCCGGCCTGGTCCCGCGATGCGGCAGCGCCAGGCGTTCGCCGCCCAGCACCACGGTCGCGGTCGGGCCATCGATGCTCTCCACCTCCGCGCGTACATGGTTCGCCTCCCCCATGAAGGTGGCGACGAAGACGCTGGCGGGCTGGGTGTAGAGTTCCTCCGGCGTGCCGGCCTGCGCGATCTCCGCATTGCGCATCACGACAATCTTGTCTGAGACGGCCAGCGCCTCCGCCTGGTCATGCGTCACATAGACGACAGTGAGGCCGAGGCGCTGCTGCAGCGCGCGGATTTCCTCCCGCATCGATCGACGCAGGCGCGCATCGAGGTTGGACAGAGGCTCGTCGAACAGCAGAACCTCCGGCTCCAGC
This sequence comes from Falsiroseomonas sp., assembly GCF_051859025.1. Lineage (GTDB taxonomy): Bacteria > Pseudomonadota > Alphaproteobacteria > Acetobacterales > Acetobacteraceae > Falsiroseomonas. The sequence continues at coordinate 129,456 of NZ_JBHYGL010000008.1, forward strand.
ACCAGCGCGCGGGCCACCGCCACGCGCTGCTGCTGGCCGCCCGACATCTCCGATGGCAGGCGGGTCCCGAAGCCCTTCAGCCCCACCGTCTCCAGCGCTGCCTCCGCCTTCGCATGGGCGTCCCGCTTCTTGAAGCCGGAGGAGACGAGGCCGTAGGCGACATTGTCCAGCACCGACATGTGCGGGAACAGCGCGTAGGACTGGAAGACCATGGAGACGTTGCGCTCACCCGCCGGCAGCAGCGTCACATCCTTGCCGCCGATGAACAGCCGCCCATCCGTCGCCTGTTCCAGCCCCGCGATCATCCGCAGCAGCGTCGTCTTGCCGCAGCCGGAGGGACCGAGCAGCGTGACCAGCGTGCCCCCCTCGATCACCAGGTCCAGCGGCTTCACCGCCGTCACCTGCCCGTAGCGCTTGCCGATGCCGGCCAGGCGCACCTCCGCGCCGCTGAGCTTCAGGGGCAGGGTCATGCGGCGGCTCCGGCAGGCTGGCCATTTGCAGGTTGGGTGCTACGGCGGCCGAGGCGGCGGCGGCCGACGACGAGGTTGATGAGGCCGATCGCCGTCATCATCAGCACGATCAGCACGGCGCAATAGGCGATGGCCAAGCCGTAATCACCGTTGATGACGCGGTTGATGATGAAGACCGTCGCCATCTCGTATTCCGCGGAGACCAGGAAGATGACGGCGGAGACGGTCGTCATCGCGCGGACGAAGGAATAGACCAGCGCGGTGACGATGGCCGGCTTCAGCAGCGGCAGCACCACGGTGGTGAGCGCCCGGAAGGTCGAGGCGCGCAAGGTGATCGCGGCCTCATCCAGCGACTTGTCCAGCTGGCTCATCGCCGCGACACCGGACCGGACGCCGACGGGCAGGTTCCGGAACACGAAGCAGGCCACCAGGATGAAGGCGGTGCCCGTGATCTCCAGCGGCGGGATGTTGTAGGTCAGGATATAGGCGACGCCGATCACCGTGCCGGGCACGGCGAAGGTCAGCATCAGGGCGAATTCCAGCGCCGTGCGCCCCGCGAAGCGCTGGCGCGTCAGCACCCAGGCCGCCAGCAAGCCGATGCCCGCCGTGATGGGCGCCGCGACGGCCGCCAGCTGGATCGTCGTCACCAGCGAATGCCAGGCGCCGCCGCTGAACAGCATACGCCCATCGGCGGCCCATTCGATGGCGAAGGCGCGCTGGAAATGGCTGAGGGTGAAGGTCCAGTCCCGCCCCCAGACGCGGACGAAAGCACCGGCCATCGCCATGGTGTAGACGGTGATCGTCAGCAGCGCCCAGGGGATGGCGATGGCGAAGGCCACGATCTTCACCGCCCGCGGCAGAACCTGCTGCAACCCGCCATCGCCCTTGCCGGTGACGGAGACATAGGACCGCTTCCCAACCACCGCGCGCTGCAGCATGAAGGCCAGCAGCCCCACCACCAGCATGATCGCCGCCAGCACCGCCGCGCGGCCGAAATCCTGCTGCGCGCCGACGACGGCGAAGAAGATCTCCGTGGACAGCACGCCGTAGGAACCGCCGAGCACGATCGGGTTGCCGAAATCGGCCAGGCTTTCCACGAAGACAACCAGCCAGGCATTGGCGAGGCCCGGCACCATCAGCGGCAGCGTCACCGCGCGGAAGGTGCGCATCTTGCTGGCGCGCAGCGTCTGCGACGCTTCCTCCATGGTGGGGGAGATGCCTTCCACCACGCCGATCAGCACCAGGAAGGCGGTGGGAGTGAAGGAGAAGACCTGCGCCAGGAAGACACCGTCGAAGCCGTAGATCCAGCGGCCGAGCTCGACGCCGAAGACGGCCAGCACGATCTGGTTCACCACGCCCGACCGCCCGAAGATCAGGATCAGGCCGAGGCCGATGACGAAGGGCGGGGTGATGATGGGCAGCACCGTCAGCAGCCGCATCGCCCGCTTGGCCGGGAAGGCCGTGCGCGTCACGATCAGCGCGAAGCACAGGCCGAGGATCGTCGCCGCCGTTGCCGTGCTGGTCGCCAGCACCAGCGTGTTCCAGAAGACGCCGCAATTGACGCGACCGGTGACGCAGCCGAGGCCCCAGATCTTGTTGTCGAACAGCCGCTCCGCCATCGAGGCACCGAGCGTCATGTCGGGCCGTGGCGCGAACATCTCGCTCATCATCGTGAGCACCGGCCAGGCGGTGAAGATGATGATGGAGGCCACCAGCAGGCCGACGGAGCCCGCGACGAAGCGATCCCCCTTGAACAGCCCGCGCAGCGCGAGCCCATCCGTCAGCATCACCAGGCAGCCCACGAAGGCCATGCAGGCGCCGAGGCCGAAGCCGAACTGCCTGTCCCCGAGTTCGCCGAAACTCGCCTCAAGCCAGGGGAAGGACCAGCCCTGCACGCCGATCGCGAGCCCCTGCGCGATGATCGCCACCAGCCCGAGCCCGCCACCCCACAGCAGGAAAGTGGATCGCCCGCGGTTCGTCCCCGCCGGCAGCGCGCCCGGCAGCGCCACCGCCAGCAGCGCCACCACCGGCCAGAACCACCAGCGCCCATGCGCCATGGCCTGCCAGAGGGCGGAGGACGCTTCCGCATCCCCCTGGCCGAACGCCATCAGCCCCGGGATCGTCAGCCCGTCCTGCTGCATGTGCCAGGGCACGATGGCGGTGCCGATCGCGGCGACCAGCCAGAAGAACAGCGACGATCCCGTGAACCTCATCGCGGCAGCGCGCCCACTTCACGGTCCCAGCGCGCCAGCAGGCGGCGGCGCTCCGCGCTCGCCCCGAAGCGGGCGTTGTCGTAGTCGATGATCCGCGCCGTCGCCATGTTGGGTGCGCCATCGGTCAGCGGCACGCGACGGTTGGCCATGGTCTGCAGCTTCTTCGCCTCGCTGCTCGCCGTGATCTGCGCCTCGGCGCTCAGCGCCCAGTGGTAGAAGCGCTGCGCATTCGCCAGGTTGCGGGCGCCGCGGATGATGGACATGGACCCGATCTCATAGCCCGTGCCCTCGCAGGGCACGGCATGGCCCACCGGGAATCCCGCCGCCGCTTCCTCCGCCGCGTTGTGGACGAAGGAGATGGACAGCGCCGTCTCGCCCCGCGCGACCGCGGTGATCGGCGCGGTGCCGCTGCGGGGATAGGCGTTGATGCTGCCATGCAGGCGCTTGAGGTAATCGAAGGCCGGTTCCTCCCCCATCATCTGCACCAGCGTCGCGATGACGATGTAGGCGGTGCCTGAGGAATTGGGGTTCGCCATCTGGATCTCGCCCCGGTAGATCGGGTTGAGGAGGTCCGCCCAGCAGCGCGGCGCCGGCAGGTTGCGGCGTGCGATGAGTTCCGTGTTGAAGCCGAAGCCGAGCACGCTGGCATAGACGCCGACGGTGCGGCCTTCGGTCTGCCGCCACTGCGCCTGCGCCCAGTCATGCAGTTCCGCGATCCGCGGGCTTTCATAGGGCAGCGTCAGGCCTTCCTCGCCCGCCGCCACATGCGGATCGCCCGTGCCGCCCCACCAGACGTCGCCGCGGGGGTTGCGCGCTTCCGCGCGCAACTGCGCCAGCATCTCGCCGGTCGATTTCTGGTTGAGCGTCACGCGGATGCCCGTCTCACGCTCGAACCCGCGCGCGATGGGCGTGCACCATTCGATGGTGGCAGCGCAGTAGAGGTTGAGCTGCCCTTGCGCCGCCGCCGGCAGCGCGGGCAGCAGCGCGATGGCGGAAAGGCCCAGAACGCGCTTCATCGCGGCAGGGACCCGATCTCGCGGTCCCAGCGCGCCAGGATGCGGCGGCGCATGTCGCCCTGGCCGAAGGCGGCGAAATCGTAGTTGATGAGGTTGACGCGGGAGAGGTCGGCGATGCGCGCATCAGGCGCCGCATCCCGGTGCGCCGGCGTGTGGAACTGGTTCACCGTCGTCGCGATGTTCTGCGCCGCGGGGGTCAGGTACCAATCGTAGAAGCGCCGCGCCTGCGCCAGGTTGCGGGCGCCCCGGATGATGGACATGCAGGCCACCTCGTAGCTCGTGCCCTCCGTCGGGAAGACCAGCTCGATCGGGAAGCCCGCCTGCTGCATGGAGGTGACTTCCATGTTGAAGCTGACGGCGAGCGCCGTCTCACCCCGCGACACCGCCTGCATCGGCGCGGCGCCGGAGCGGGTATAGGCGTTCACATTCGCATGCAGGCGCCGCAGGTAGTCGAAGGCGCGGTCCTCATCCCACAGCTGCACCAGCCCCGCGATGATGGTGTAGGCGGTGCCGGAGGAGTTGGGGTTGGGCAGCTGGACCTCTCCGCGATAGGCGGGGTTCAGCAGATCCGCCCAGCTCGCGGGCAGCGGCAGGTTCTTCCGCGCCATCAACTCCCGGTTCCACGCAATGCCGATGGCACCGGAGGAAACACCAACGCAGCGTTCGCCGGACATCGCATGCACGCGCTGCGCCCAGGGATGCAGCCCCGCCATGTTGGGCGAGGTGTAGGGCTGCAGCAGGTTGCCCTCGGCGGCGGAGATATGCGTCTCCGCCGAGGCGCCGAACCAGATATCGGTGCGCGGGTTCTGCGCCTCCGCCCGGATCTGCGCCAGGATCTCCCCGGCCGACTTCCGCGCCATGGCGACGCGGATGCCGGTATCCCGCTGGAACCCCGCCGCGATCGCCTCGCACCAATCGGCAGCGGGCGCGCAGAGCATGTTAAGGCTGCCCTGCGCCATGGCGGGCGAGGACAGCGCGAAAACCACGCCTGTGGCGGCAATCAGTCGAAAGGACATGGGCAGGATTCCATCGGGCAGGAGGGCAGGCTTCAGCGCGGCAGGGAGCCGACCTCGCGGTCCCAGCGCTCGATCAGGCGCCGGCGCTCCGCGGCGCGGCCGTACTTCGCGAAATCATATTCGATGAGGCGGATCTGGCCGAGGTCCGGCGCATTGGGCGGCAGCGGCGCCGCGCGGTTGGAGGGCTGCTGCAGCTGGCCGCCGGCCTCGAAGCCCAGGCGCTGCGCGGGTTCCGTCAGCGCCCAGTCGTAGAAGCGCCGCGCCTGCGCCAGGTTGCGCGCGCCGCGGATGATGGACATGGAGCCGATCTCGTAGCCCGTGCCCTCGCAGGGGGTGCTGTAGGCCACGGGGAAGCCCGCATTCCGCTCCGTCACCGCATCATGAACAAAGGACAGCGACACGCCCGTCTCGCCGCGCGCCACGGCCTTGATCGGGCCGGTGCCGCTGCGGGCGTAGCTGTTCACGTTGGGATGCAGGCGGCGCATGTAGTCGAAGGCCTGCTCCTCCCCCATCAACTGCACCAGCGTCGCGATGATGACGTAAGCGGTGCCGGAGGAGTTGGGGTTCGCCACCTGGATCTCGCCGCGGAAGCGGGGATCAACCAGATCCGCCCAGCAGGTCGGCGGCGCGATGTTCTTGCGCGCGAGGAGTTCGCTGTTGTAGCCGAAGCCCACCGCGCCGGCATAGACGCCGATGGCGCGGCGGCCGGACTGGTTCCACTGCGTCAGCGCCCAGGGATGCAGCGCGGCGTTGTTCGCGCTCTCATAGGCCTGGCTGAGATTCTCCTCCGCCGCCGCCAAATGCGGATCGCCCGTGCCGCCGAACCAGACATCGCCGCGGGGGTTCTGCGATTCCGCGCGGATCGCGGCCAGGCTCTCGCCCGACCCACGCTGCGTCATGTTCACGCGGATGCCGGTATCGCGCGTGAAGTTGGTGGCGATGGCCTGGCACCACTCGATCTGAACGGAGCAGTAGAGGTTCAGCGTGCCCTGTGCCGCGGCGGGCGCGGCAAAGGCCAGCGGCGAGGCGATCGCCAGGGCCGGGATCAGCAGGCGGCGTTGCATGGTTCTTGTTCCTTGTCCCCGTGTGATACCGCGGGCGTGGCACACCAGCCCCCCGTCGCCCCGCGCTCCTGCCATCCCATTGCAACAAAACTGTCATACGCGCAAGTTTACTGCGCGCATGAAAAACCCGCCGCCCCTTGCGGGACGGCGGGTTGTGTAACTGCCTAACGCGTCAATCCGCCTGGATGTTGTTCCGGCGGATCACCTCGCCCCATTTCTCGTTCTCGCGCCGGATGAAGGCGCCGAACTCCTCCGGGCTGTTGCCGCCGGGGATGGCGCCCTGGGCGTCCAGCAGGCGGATCACCTCGGGGTCCTGCAACGCGCCGATGGCGGCCCGGCGCAGCGCGGCCAACGGCCCCGCGGGGGTGCGCGCGGAAGCGACCAGGCCGTGCCAGTTGCTGGCATCCACCGCCGGCAGCCCGACCTCCGTCATCGTCGGCACATCGGGCAGCCAGGACAGGCGCTGCGGCGTGCCGACGGCGAGTGCCCTGAGCGCGCCCGCCTGGATCTGCGCCAGCAGCACGGGCAGGTCCGCGAAGCCCAGCTGCACCTCGTTCCGCAGGATCGCCGTCGCCAGCTGTCCGCCACTGTTGTAGCTGATGTGGACGATCTCGATCCCCGCCGCCGCGCGCAGCTGTTCCGCCGCCAGGTGCGGCATGCTGCCATTGCCGGTGGAGCCGAAGTTCAGCGACCCCGGCCTGGCCTTCGCACCCGCCACCAGTTCCTGGATGGTCCGGAAGGGCGAGACCGCCGGCACCACCACGGGTTCCGGCACCAGCACGCCGAGCGTGATCGGCACCAGATCCCGCATCGGGTCATAGGGCGTGCCCCGCCCGAGATTGGGGGAGATGGCCAGCGCGCCGGCGCTGCCGATGGCGAAGGTGTAGCCATCCGGCGCCGCCTTGGCCGCCACATCCACGCCCGTGACGCCGCCCGCGCCCACGCGGTTCTCCACCACCACGGGCTGGCCGAGCGTCGCCGTCATGCGCGGCGCCATGATGCGAGCGACGATGTCGGAGGGCCCGCCAGCCGCGAAGGGCACGATGAAGCGGATGGCGCGGGTGGGGTAGCTTTCCTGGCTACCCGTCTGGGCCGCGGCCGGCAGGGCCAGGACGGCGCCCAGCATCGCGGCCAGCCATATGCGTCGGCTCATCGGTTTCCTCCTGTTTGTTGGCCCGGTTGTCGCGCCGTGGCGCGCGCCTGTCCAGGCGCCGCTATTCCGGCCGGATGCCCGCCTTCTGCGCCGCCACCCGGGACCGTTCCAGATCCTCCGCGATCAGCGCCGCGAAGCCGGCGGGGGTGGCGAGCGTGGCGGAGGCGACCTCTCCGCCCATCGCCACCATGCGGTTGCGGAAATCCTCCTCCCGCACGATCGCCGCCATCGCCGCGCCAAGCGCCGCCATTGCCTCCGCCGGGATTCCTGCCGGCGCCAGCAGCCCGACATAGGACCCCGCGAGGAAGCCCGCCGTCCCTTCCTCGATCATCGTCGGCACATCAGGCAGCGCCGGCAGCCGCGTGGCGGAGGCGATGGCCAGGATGCGCCCCTGCCCCGCGCGGTGCAGCGGCAGCGCGGTCGAGAATTCCGTGAACAGCAGCGGGATGTTGCCTGCGATGAAGTCCGGCACCGCCGCGCCACCGCCGCGATAGGGCACGTGCAGAAGCCGCGCGCCACTCGCCGCGGCGAAGGCTTCCATCGACAGATGCGTGGCGCTCGCGACACCGGCCGTGCCGATGCCGAGCCCATCGGCCTGTGCGCGGGATGCTGCCACCAGTTCCGCCAGCCGGCGCTGCCGCGCGCTGGCCTGCACCACCAGGCAATGCGGCACCTGCATCGCCATGCCGATCGGCGCGAAGTCGCGCACCGCGTCATAGGGCAGCCGCGCCTGCACCACCGGGTTCACGCTGAGCGGCCCGTTCGATCCGATCAGCAGCGTGTAGCCGTCCGGCGTGGCCCTCGCCACGGCCTGAGCGCCGACGCTGCCGCCGGCACCCGGCCGGTTCTCCACCACCACGGGCTGGCCCAGCCGTTCCTGCAGCCGCGGTTGCAGCAGGCGCGCCACCACATCGGCATTGCCGCCCGGCGCGAAGGGCACGATCACGCGGATGGGCCGGTCCGGGAAGGCGGCGAAGGCGGGGCGCGCGGCCAGGATGGCGGCGGCCAGCAGGGTGCGGCGGCTGGTCATGGTGTTTCCTCCTTGGTCGTTGGGCGCAGCATGGCAGCGGGGTTCACGCCTGCAAAGGCGGCGGTTACGCTCCCGCCCTGTCGCCCCAGAAGGACACCTCATGCACATCGCGGTGATCGGCAACGGCATCGTCGGCACCTGCTGCGCCGCCTGGCTGCAGCGCGATGGCCACCAGGTCACCTTCATCGATCCGCTGGGCCCGGCGGAGGCGACGTCCTTCGGCAATGCGGGCTCCCTCTCCCCCTCCGCCTGCCTGCCCGTGGGCATGCCGGGGATGTGGAAGAAGGTGCCGCGCTGGCTGCTGGACCCGCTTGGCCCCCTGACCGTGCGCTGGTGGTATGCGCCCATCGTGGCACCCTGGATCGCCCGCTTCCTCCAGGCGTCCACACCGGCGGAGGTGACCCGCATCGCCACCGCCATGCGCGGCCTGCTGGCGCCGATCTTCGATTGCTACGAACCCCTGCTGCAACGCGCCAACGCCACCGGCCTGATGCGCCGATCCGGCTGCCTCTACGTCTATTCCGGGGAGGCCGTCGCCCGCCAATGGGCCTGGGGAATGCGGTTGCGCCGCAGCCTGGGCGTCGAGATGCGCGACGTGCAGGAAGACGAACTCGTCACGCTGGAGCCCGACCTGAAGGGCCGCTTCCGCTTCGGCATCCTGGCGCCGGAGAATGGATCGACGCTCGACCCCGCCGCGCTGACGCGCGCGCTGTTCGACCAATGCGTCGCCGATGGTGCGAAGGTTGTGCGCGCCCGCGTCACGGATCTTCGGGTCAAGGGCGGCTCCGTCACCGGCGTCACGCTGGACAGCGGCGAGACGCTGGAGACCGAGGGCGTGGTGCTGGCCGGCGGCGCCTGGTCCGCGACGCTCGCGGCGCAGCTCGGCCCCGCCATCCCGCTGGAGACGCAGCGCGGCTATCACGTCACGGTGGAGAGCAACAACCTCGCGCTGCGCCACACCGTCATGGCCGTGGAGCACAACATGATGGTGAACCCGATGCGCATGGGGCTGCGCCTCGCGGGTTCCGTCGAATTCGCCGGGCTCAAGGCGCCGCCCGACATGCGCCGCGCGGCCGCGCTGCTGGAAAGGGGGCGGGAGATGTTCCCGCATCTAGACACGTCGCGCACCAGCGAATGGATGGGCCACCGCCCCTGCCTGCCGGATTCCATGCCGGTGATCGGCCAGGCGCCCCGCGTGGACAATGCCTGGTTCGCCTTCGGCCACGGCCATGTCGGCATGTGCGGCGCCGCGACCACGGGGCGGGAGGTCGCGCATCTGGTGGCCGGGCGCGACACCGAAGTGGACCTCGCCCCCTTCTCCCCCACCCGCTTCCGGCGCGCGGCGTGACGGCGCGCCACGCCCTGGCGATCGACCAGGGCGGCAGTTTTCTCGATTTCATCGCGGCCCCGCTCGATGGCGGCGTTGCGCGCATCGCCAAGCGGCCGCGTGCCGAGGCCACCGATATCGCCGCTGCCATCATCGATTTCTGCACGCGTGAGAACATCACTCCCGCCAGCATCACCATCGCCACCACCCTGCCCGCCAATGCCCTGCTGACCGGCACGGCATCGCCCGTCATGCTGCTGGCGACAGCGGGGTTTGAGGATCTGCCCGACCTCGGCCGGCAATCCCGCCGCGACCCCGATGCGCTGGACCCGCCGCCGCCCCCCCCCCCCCCCGCCGCCCCGCCCCCCCCCCCCGTCGGGCTGCCCGGCCCCCTCGATGGGCGGGGGGTGGGGGGGACGCCCCGCGGCCGCGCCGCCCGGC
>NZ_JBHYGL010000009.1:0-130364 GCF_051859025.1 Falsiroseomonas sp.
GATCTGCGTCGTCGTCAGGGCGCCGATCTGGGTGGTGGTCAGCGACGCGACCTGGCCGGAGGTAAGGCCGGCGATCTGGGTGGAGCCCAGCCCACCCAGCTGCGTCGTCGTCAGCGACGCGACCTGCGTCGTCGTCAGCGCACCCGCCTGGGTGGAGGTGAGACCCTCCAGCTGCGTGGTGGTCAACGCGCCGAGCTGCGTGGTGGTGAGCCCGACCAGCTGCGCCGATCCGAAGCCGCGCAGCTGCGTGGTTGCCAGGACCGCGAGGTCCGTCGTCTCGAGTGCCGAAACCTGCGTGCTGGTCAGCGCCGCGAGTTGCGTGCTGCTGAGGACCGCGACCTGCGTCGTCGTCAGCGCGGCCAGCTGGGTGGAGGCCAGCGCGCGCATATCCGTGGTGGAGAGAACACCGATGGTCGTGGTGGTAAGACCCTGAATCTGGGTCGTCGTGAAACCAACAAGAATCGACATCGGCCCGCTCCGCTTTGGAGGATCGCATTCGCGAAGCCAGCACCGTCCGTCCCTGAAGGACGGATCACAGGCGCCGACGCGGGGGTGACATCTTGTCTTCCCGGCTCGAGGGCACCCTAACGGCCGATGGGTTTCCGCATCGTGAAAGCCGATGCGACGTCGATCCGGATGGGCGGTAACCGCTTGTTCAGCCCTGGCAGCGTAGCGGAGGACCCTCAGCACTGCGCCAGGAACGGAGCATGCATCAGGCCAGGATCGCCGACCTCATCGCCGCCGCGCAGTCCATGCCGCCGGCTCATGCCATCACGGCCTATCGGGGCTGGATCGCCGCGCGGGGCGACGATCCGCTTCTCTACGCCGCTGCCTTCAACCTGGCCGTCCTGCTGGAACGGGAAGGGCTGCATGAGGAGGCGGCGGAAGCCCATCGCCTGGCCGCGCAGCGCAACCCGGGCTTCCTGCCACCCTTCATCAGCATCGGCCTGGCGCATGAACGCCGGGGAGAGGTGGTGCAGGCGCTGGAGCATTGGCACTACGTCGCCAACGCCCTGCAGGCGGTGACGCGCGACGGCATCGCCAACCGCGCCGGCGCGATGAAGCAGATGGCCCGGCTGCAGGAGGACCTCGGCGCCTTCGCGCAGGCGGAAGATGGGCTGCGCCAGCTGCTGGAGATCGATCCCACGCAGCGCGACGTGCTGCAACGCTGGCTGAGCCTCCGCCAGAGACGCTGCGCCTGGCCGTTGCTGGAACCGCCGGCCGGCATGACGAAGGCCGCGCTGCTGCGGGATGCGGCGCCGCTGACGCTGGCGAACATGACGGAGGACGCGATGCTGCTGCTGGCCCATGCGGCCGCCTGCACGCGGCGCGAGGCGCCGATGCCGCCGGATTTCCATGTGACAGCGGATTTCGCGGCGCAGTTCCAGCGGGCCGGTCGCCGGCGGATCGGCTACCTGTCCTCCGACCTGCGGGACCACGCGGTGGGGCACCTGACGGCCGACCTGTTCCGCCACCATGACCGAGAAGCCTTCGAAATCTTCGTCTATGATTGCGGCATGGCGCGGGAGGATGCGACGAAGGCGCGTATCCGCGCATCCGTCGAGCATTGGCGCGACATCATCGCGATGGATGACGACGCCGCGCTGCGCCTGATGCGCGATGATGGGATCGACATCCTGGTCGACCTCAACGGGCATACGCGCGGCGGCAGGCTGGGGCTGCTGGCGCGGCGGCCGGCGCCGGTGATCGTCAACTGGCTGGGCTTCGCCGGCACCATGGGCAGCCCCTTCCACCACTACATCATCGCCGATGACATGATCATCCCGCCGGGGCGGGAGCATAGCTGTTCCGAGGCGGTGCGGCGCCTGCCCTGCTACCAGCCGAATGATCGCCATCGCCTGGTCAACGCGACGCCGCCGCGCGGCGCGCTCGGCCTGCCGGAGGACGCCTTCGTCTTCTGCTGCTTCAACGGGATGCAGAAGATCACGCAATTCGTCTTCGATCGCTGGATGGCCATCCTGCGCGCCACGCCGGGCAGCGTGCTGTGGCTGATCCAGGGGGGGGCGGAGGCCGAGGCCGCGCTGCGTGGCCATGCGACAGTGGCCGGGATCGATCCCGCGCGGCTCATCTTCGCGCCGCCGCTGCGCAATGCGGACCACGTGGCGCGCTACGGCGCGGCGGATTTGTTCCTGGATACCTGGCCCTATGGCGCGCACACCACGGCATCCGACTGCCTGTGGATGGGCACGCCGATCCTGACCGTGCCGGGGCAGAGCTTCGCGTCGCGCGTCTGCGGCAGCCTGGTGAAGGCGGCGGGGATTGGCGACTTCCTCTGCCGGGACTGGGACGATTACGCGCGGCGCGCCATCACGCTGGCCGCCAACCCCGCACCGCTGGCGGAGGCCCGCGCTCGGTTGCTGGCGGGGCGGATGACATCGGTGCTGTTCGACACGGAAGCGCTGGTGCGGGCGCTGGAAGGGCTGTTCCGCGGGATGTGGCGTGATGCGACCGGCGGCCGGCTGCCGCGGCCGGACCTGGCGAACCTGGCCGAGTACCTTGAGATCGGCGCGGCCTTCCCGCTGGATGGCGCGGCGCCGGCGGATGCGGCGGCGCTGGCGGCGCGGTGGCGGGATGCGCTGGCGCGTCGGGACGCCTTCAGCCCGCTCGGCGCGGATCAGCGACTGTGGCCCCGCACGGCCACCCAGGCGGAGGCAGCGTGACGCCATGCTCGACAGCATCCATCCCACCTGGCTCGATGACTTCTTCGCTGATTCCGGCGCCATGGTTGACGATCCGCGCTTCGCCGGGCTCGGCCTGGAAACGCTGCTGCCGCGGGCGGAGGCGGCGGTGGCGCGGGGGCGGCGGGACATCGCCATCGCGGGCTATCGCGCCTGGATCGGGGCCAATGCCGGCGCGCCGCAGGGCTTCGCTGCGTGGTTCAACCTCGGCGTCGAATTCGCGCAGGCGGGCGACCACGGCAACGCCATCACCGCCTATCGCAACGCGTTGCTGCTGAAGCCGGACCTGCACCAGGCGGCCGTCAATCTGGGCCTGGCGCTGGAAGCCAGCGGCCAGGGGGAAGCGGCGCTGGCGGCCTGGGGACAGGCGCTGCAGCCCGATGATTCGCGCATCGCCCTGCTGAACCATCGCGGCCGGCTGCTGGAACTGCGCGGCGCGCTGGAGGAAGCGGTGGCGGCACTGCGGTCCAGCCTGCTGATCGACCCGCACCAGCCCGACGTGCTGCAGCACTTCACGCATCTCCGCCAGCGCATCTGTGCCTGGCCGATCCTGGAGCCGGACATCCCCGGCCTGGGGCTGGAGGAGCTGTGCCTGAATGCCGGGCCGCTCGGCGCGCTCGCGCTGTTCGATGACGTGGCCTTGCAGAATCGCATCGCGGCGGGATGGGTGGCGCGCAAGGTGCCGGCGGCGCCGGAACGCCTCGCGCCCGCACAGGGCTACCGGCACGGGCGCATCCGGCTGGGCTACCTCTCCTCCGATTTCTGCCGCCATGCCATGAGCTTCCTGATCGCGGAGGTGCTGGAACGGCATGACCGCAAGCAGTTCGAGGTCTTCGGCTACTGCTCCTCCCCCGAGGATGGCAGCGACATCCGCGCGCGCGTCATCGCCGCGCTGGACCATCACGTCCCCGTCGGCGCGCTGTCGGAGGAGGATGTGGCGCGGCGGATCCGGGCGGATGAGATCGATATCCTGATCGACCTTAATGGATTGACGCGCGGCGCCAGGCTCGGCGCGCTGCGCTGGAAGCCGGCGCCGGTGATGGCGACCTGGCTCGGCTATATCGGGCCGGTGCCGGTGCCGGAGCTGGATTGGCTGATCTGCGACGGGCGCACCATCCCGTCGGAGACCGCTGGCCTCTACGCGCCCGCGCCGCTGGCGCTGCCGGGCCTCTACCAGGCGAATGATGCGCAGCCGATCGCGCTGCCGGCGGTATCGCGCGCGGAGGAAGGGCTGCCGGAAGATGCCTTCGTCTTCTGCAACTTCTCCCACTACTACAAGATCACGGAGGAGATGTTCGGCGCCTGGATGGAGATCCTCCGCCAGGTGCCGCGCAGCGTGCTGTGGCTGGTGGATGACAATGCGCCAGGGCGGCGCAACCTGCTGGCGCGCGCGGCGGAAGCGGGCATCGGGCAGGATCGGCTGGTCTTCGCGGCTCGCGTCGATCCCGCGCGGTATCGCGCGCGGCTGGCGCTGGGGGATCTGTTCCTCGACACCACGCCCTACAATGCCGGCACGGTCGCGTCCGATGCGTTGCGCATGGGGTTGCCGATTCTGACGCAATCCGGCCAGGCCTTCGCATCGCGCATGGCGGGCAGCCTGCTGGCGGCGATCGGGCTGCCGGAGGGGATCGTGACCAGCCGCGCGGACTACATCGCGCGGGCAGTGGCGCTGGCGACGCAGCCAGCGATGCAGGCGCGGGCTAAGGCGGCGCTGGCAGGGGATGCGTGGATGCGGACGCTGGGGGATACGGCGACCTTCACGGCGCGGCTGGAGGCGAGCCTGCGCGGGGTGATGCGGCGCCGGTGAATTTCGGGGAAGGCGCTGCCTTCCCCGGACCCCATCCGCCAGGGGGCAGAGCCCCCTGGACCATCGTCAATACAAGGGTTCCAAGGGCCCACTGGTCCTTGGCGAGGGGGTGAAGGAGGAGCAGCGCTCCCCCTTCAAGCCGCCCGCGCCAACATCGCAAGCCGCGCTTCCAGCGCCGCATCCAGTACCACGCGCCGATCGCACAGCGACCGGTACCAGTCGATCCGCCGTCGCATCTGGTACGCCGCCATCCGTTCATCCCGCACCCATCCATGCGCCGCCTCCGCCATGGCCCGCGCGGCATCGGGATTGGCGATGAAGCCGCGCAGCGCCGCCAGCAACGCGGCGGGGTCGGGCAGGATCACGCCGGTCTCCCCATCCCGGATGCTGTCCTCGTAGACCGTCGGGCTGGCCAGGCAGCAGAGGCGGTGCGACGCGGCCTCCACCGCCTTGATGTCGGACTTCATGCTGTTGAAGCGCGTGGGTGCCAGCGGCAGGAAGGCGATCTCGCAGCCCGCCATGATGCCGCGATAGGTGGCGTAGTCGCAGGCTGGCGTGAAGCGCTTGTGGGGCGTGGCCAGCGCGTCGAAGCTGGCGCGGTCGTGCACCACCTCGATCCGCAGGCGTCCACCGGCTTCCGCCATCGCCTGGTCCAGCACGGGCAGGAAGGGCGCGACATCGGCTTCGCGGTTGAGCGCGCCGAAGAAGATCGTGAGCTGGCCGGGGTCACGGAAGTTGCGGGGGATGGGCAGTGTCTCGATGCTGTTGGGGAATACCTCCACCTCCGGGTTCCACTGCCGCAGCAGCCGCGCCAGGTGGGGGGTGGAGGTCTGCACGGCGTGGACGGCGCGGAAGGTCATGTCATCCGCCGCGGCGATGTCCGGCCAGCGTTCGGGATCATCGTCGAATTCCTGCACGATGACGGCGCCGCTGCCGCGCAGGCCGTGGATGTAGCCGAGCGAATCGGTGCCCGGCCGCAGGAACAGCCGTTGCAGGATCATCACCCGATCGATCTCCACCCCACCCGGCGGCATGGGCAGGTCGGCGGAGGCGATGGTGCCGATGCCCGGTGCCGTCGCGATGTCCCGCATCGGCTGTAGCACGCGGACTTCCGCCATCGCGGCGACGGGATCGGCGAGCGTGCGCGCGCCGACGATCATGGTGCGCGGCGCGCGGCGCGTGGCGCGCCAGACATATTGGAGCGGCCGGCTGCGATCCAGCCATCCCGCCTGGTCGATGCCGAGCGCGGCGAGGGCCGGCGCCATGGCGGCGGCGAAGGCTTCCGCCTGTTCGGGCAGGAAGATGCGGGGCGCGACCTCGATCGGCACCAGACCGGCATCGGACAGCGCCTGCTGCATCATGCGCGGCGTGAACCAGCGGAGATGCGTGCGGTCATAGAGGCCGTGATCCTCGTAGTTCCAGGCGCCGGCGAGCAGCCGTGCGGCGAAGGACCAGTGTTCCAGATTGGGGATGCAGACCAGCAGCACGCCCTGGTCCGACAGCAGCGATGCATCGCGCTTCAGCACCGCCCAGGGGTCGCGGAGATGTTCCAGCACGTCGCCGAAGATCATCGCGTCCAGCGAACCGTCTTCCAGCGGCGGGCGCGTTGCCTCGATGTCCAGCGACAGCACCTCATCCACATGACGGCGGGCGCGGGCGGCCAGGGCGGGGTCGGGTTCGATGCCGATGACGCGCGTGCGCGGATTGATGCGGCGGAAGGCGGCCCCCAGCGCGCCGGCGCCGCAGCCGACATCGAGGATCGTCGCGGCATCGCGGGGGATGCGGGCCAGCAGGTCCGGGTTGGCATCGGACCCGTAGATGAAGCCGTCTTCGTCGGACACGGGGGATTCTCCATTCTGGAGGAAGGGGTTCACGGTTCCCGGATGCTTTCCCGGAAGCCGCGCAGCAGCGGTTCGATGAAGAAGGCGATGACGCGGCGCGTGCCGACCTGGACCTCCGCCGAGATGGTCATGCCGGGGATGAGGCGCGCGCCCGGCGGCGCACCGGGAAGGCTGGGCGTGTCGAAGGTGATGCGGGCGCGGTGGACGGGCGGGCCCGGTGCCTCGCCCTCCCGCGGCAGGGAATCGGGGGCCAGGCTTTGCAGGCGGCCCTGCAGCGCGCCGTGGCGCTGGAAGGGGAAGGCATCCACCTTCACCACCGTGGGATCATCGCCGCGCAGCCGGCCGATGTCGCTGGAGCGCAGCGTGATCTCCGCCACCAGCGGCGCGCGCAGCGGCACCAGCGTGACCAGCGCCTCGGCCTCCCTCAGCACGGAACCGGCGGAGCGGCGGGCGATGTCCAGCACCACGCCATCCTCCGGCGCGACCAGGACGCTCATCGCCGCCAGGCGCTCCGCCTTCGACAACTGGTCCTCCGTCCGCTGCAATTCGCCGCGCAGGCGGACCAGTTCCTCCAGCAGCTGGCGGCGCCAATCGTCACGGAAGGCGTCGCGTTCCGCCTGCTTGGCGGCCAGCACGCCCGCCAGTTCATCGGCGCGGTGGCGGGCCTGGCGCTGGTCCTGTTCCGCGCGCAGGCGATCCGACCGGGCGGCGAGGGCATTGAGGCGGGAGCCGACCTGGCTGGCCAGCAGGCGGCCGCGCATGGATTCGACCTCCGCCGCGATGGCGGTCTGCTCGGCCCGGATGGCGTCGCCATCGCGCAGCGCGGCGATGGAGGATTCGAGCGCGCGGATATCGGCGGCGTAGCCCGCCATGCGCGCGGCGAACAGCGCGGCGCGTTGCGCCAGCAGCAGGGATTGCAGCGTGCCATCCGCTGTCAGCGGCATGGGGGCGGGGGCGCCCGCGAGTTCCGCATCCACCCGATCCATCTGCGCGGCCAGGCTGCGGCGCTGCGCCACCAGGCTGATGCGGTCGGCCTCGGCGAAGGTCGGGTCCATCAGCGCCAGGATCTGCCCCTGCACTACCACCTGGCCGGGGCGGACGCGGATTTCCTGGATGATGGCGCGTTCCATCGGCTGCACCACCAGCGGCGGCGCATCCGCGGCCAGCCGCCCGCTGCCGGTGACCACCACATCCACCTCCGCCACGCTGGCCAGGGTGACCAGGCCCCCGAGCAGCGCGGCCAGCACCCAGGGCCAGAAGCGCAGCGAGGGCGGCGTCGGCTCCTCCATCAGCCGATCCAGCTCGTCCTGGAACTCGATCGCTTCCGGCGCCAGGCGCGGCGGTTTTCCCCGCACGCGCCGGCTGCTGCCGATGCGCGCGAGGGCGACCGGTGCCTGTGCCGGTGCGGGTGCCGGGGTGGGGGCTAGCGCAGGTGCTGTGTCTGCTGCTGCCATAGGTGCCTGTAGATGTCGCAGCGTTCGAGCAGCACGGCGTGCGGCGCGCAGTCGATGAGCCTTCCCTGGTCCAGCACCAGGATCGCATCCGCCTGCACCAGCGACGACAGCCGGTGGGAGACGATGATCATGGTGCGGCCGCGGCCGATCTCCGCCAAATTGCGCTGGATGATCGCCTCGCTGTCCGGATCGAGCGCGCTGGTCGCCTCGTCGAAGATCAGCAGCCGGGGGCGGGTCAGCAAAGCGCGGGCGATGGCGATGCGCTGGCGCTGGCCGCCGGAGAAGTTGGAGGCGCCTTCCTCCACCATCGTGTCGTAGGAGAGCGGCAGGCGCTGGATGAATTCCTCGGCACCGGCCAGGCGCGCGACCTCGATGATCTCATCGAGGGTGGCGTCGGGCCGGGCGGCGGCGATGTTGTCCCGGATGGTGCCGCGGAACAGCAAATTGTCCTGCAAAACGATGCCGACGGAGCGGCGGAGGTGGTCGAGGTCTATGTGCCGGATATCGATGCCGTCGAGCTGGATGAGACCGTCCTGCGGCGCGTGGATCGCCTGGATCAGCCGCGTGACGGTGGTCTTGCCGGAACCGGACCGGCCGACGACGCCGATGGCCTGGCCTTCGCCGATCGCGAAGGTCACGCGGTCCAGCGCCGCGGTGGCGGCGCCGGGGTAGCGGAAGACCACATTCTCGAACCGCAGGGCACCGGTGATGGTGGGGCGGGCGGTGCGGTCATGCGCGCCACGCTCGGGCGGCGTGTTCATCACCGTGCCGAGCATCGAAATGGACAGCGCGGCTTCCTGGTATTCGTTGATCAGCGCCACGATCTGCACCAGCGGCCCGGTGACGCGGTTGGACAGCATGGTGAAGGCGACCAGCGCGCCGATGGTGAGCGACCCGTCGAAGACCAGCAGCGCGCCGATGGCGAGCACGCCGATCTGCATCAGCTTCTCCAGCGTGGAGGTGATGACGTTGCCGGCGGCCGAGATGCGGCCCACGGCTTCGTGCTGGCGGGCGGCGCCGGCGATGCGGTCATCCCAGGCCTTCTGCCGCGCGGGTTCCAGCACCAGGGACTTCACCGCGCGCATGTTGTGCAGCGTTTCCACCAGATAGGCCTGGCGCGCGCCTTCCTGCTGATAGAGCGCATCGAGCCGCCGTCGGAAGGCCGGCACCAGCGCCCCGATGACGGCGGCGATGGCAAGGGAGAAGCCGAGCACCACGGCCGTCAGCACCCCGCTGTAGAGCGCCAGGAACACCAGCAGCACCGGCAGCAGCAGCGCGTCCAGCATCACCTGGAACAGCCGCCCCGTCAGGAAGTGGCGCGTCTTTTCGGTCTGCTGCATGTGCCGCACCAGCACCCCCGCGGCATGGGATTCGAAGAAGTGCAGCGGCAGGCTCATCAGATGGCGGTAGGTGCGGGAATTGAGCTTGGCGTCGATCCTGTTGCTGGCCAGCAGCATCAATTGCTGGCGGAGGTAGCTGAAGGCGCTGTCGAAGACCGTCAGCAGCAGGAACACCGCCACCACGGCGACCAGCGTCTGGTAGGCCTGGTGGGTGATGACCTTGTCGATCAGCACCTGCATCAGCAGCGGCGTCGCGAAGCTGATGAGGTTGGCGACGATGGCGGCGACGGCCACGCCGGCGAAAAGGCGCCGGTGGCGGATGATCTCCGGCAGGAACCAGCGGAAGCCGAAGGGCTGGTTCTCCTCCGTCAGCGCATGCACGCGCTTCACCATCAGCAGCGTTCCGCCCCATTCCGCCATGAAGCGATCGGGGGGGACCAGCTGGACGCCGAGATGTTCGGCGGCGGGGTCGAGCACCGCGGCCATGCCCGTGCCCTCCGGCCCCGGCACCATCTGCACGAGGACGCACCAGGACCCGTCGCGCTTGATCAGCAAGGCGGGATAGGCGGTGCCGAGGGCGGCGGCCTTGTCCCAGCCGCAGCCCCGCAGCGCGCGCGCCTTCAGCCCCGCATCGCGCAGCGCGCGCAGGACGGGGGCGAGCATGTCGCCCGGCGCCACGGCCGGCAGCTGGTCCGGCCGCAGGCGCAGCCCGTGATGCAGGGCGACAAGGAAGACGCAGCGGATCGCCGTGAGGGCGGGAGCCATGGTGTGCGCCCGCGGTCAGCCGGCGGCCGGGGTCGTTCGATCCTGCTGGTCGGTGCGATTCATGGGCTTCTCCCGCTCGGCCGGCTTGTTGCCGGCCGAGGGGCATAGCCCGGGGAGGCTTGACGGGCGGTTAGCGCGCCAGCCGCCGTTTCACGCGCCGAGCGGCCCGACGGTGATGGTCAGCGTGCCGCGGCCCACGAATTCGCCATGCAGCACGCCCCCCGCGGCGGGGACGGGCAGCAGGCCGGTGAGGCTGCCGAGGGTGATGACCTCCCCCAGCCGGGGTTCATGGCCGATGGCCAGGCAGCGGTCGCGCCAGGCCTCGACCAGCTGGGCGATCGGCATGGCGCGGTGGGTGCCTTCGTGCTTCGCGACCTCGATGCCATCGACGGTCAGGCGCATGGCGGCGTTCTCGACATCCGGCCAGGTCCAGGCACCGACGGAGGAGCCGACGACGCAACTGCCGTTGGAGACGACATCGGCGATCTTCTCGAGGTCCGAGGGCTTCGCACCGGGCGCGTAGCGGGTTTCGACCAGTTCGAAGAGCATCACCATCTCCGCGATATCCGGCATGGCGGCGGGGGTGAGGGTGGCGAGGTCGGCGGCCGTCAGCGCGCGGGTCAGGCGGAGTGCGACTTCCAACTCCATCCCGCTGTGCAGCGGCAGGCGGAGCGGCTTGTCGGAGACGGGCGCGACGGCGGCGTCGGGCAGGGGGGCGGCGAAGACATGGGCGTTGGCGCGGCCCACCTTCCAGCCGGCGATGGACCAGCCGAGCGCGGCATAGGTCGCGACCTGCACGGCTTCCGCTTCCGCCTGGTCGATCGGGCGGAGTTCGGGGGGGAGGCCTTCCGGCTTCTCGCGCCGGCCGCGGCGGATATCCGCCAGCAGGGCGGCGGCGCCGGCGATGCGCGCGTCGCGCGTCTGCGGGGCATCGAACATGAAGGCGTCTCCCTGATTCCCGCTGGTCGCGGGCGGGGGACGCTAGGGGCGTTGCGCGGGTCGCGTCAAACCGACGCGCGGAAGGGGTCGCGTCAAACGGGGGCGCCGTTCCACACCGGGAAGCTGCCGGAGGCGACGGGCAGGCCGGGGCGGCGCCAGACGGCGCGCCAGGCGACCTGGTCGAACACCATGCCCATGTGGAAGAACTGGCCGCCGGCGGTCAGCTCGATCTCCGCCACCTGGCCACGCAGGCCCGGCGCCAGCTGTTCCATGGCATGGGCCACCAGTTCGTGACGCGGCACGCCATGGATGGTGCCGGCATCGATCGGCAGCAGGGTGTGGGCGGCGAGGGAGGCGGGAGCGAAATCGAAGGGCATGGGAAGCTCCGTGACCGGGATCGGGAAGTGGGATCCCGTTCCTCGGGTGGTGCCGGCCGTTCTGGCCCGGATCGCGTAGGCCCATAAAAGCGCACCGAGGATTGACGACGGGTAAATTCCGCGGGGACTTTCCGCAGGGCCGCGGATGGGCCATCTGCCAGCGATGCAACGACGCACCCTGATCGCCGCCGCCGCCCTGTTCAGCGCCCCCGCGCTGGCGCAGCAATCCCGGCCCGCCGCGCCGCCCCCGGCCCCTGCGCCCGCCATCGACCGCGCGGCGCTGGCGCGGGTGGAAGCGTATCTCAACGGGTTGCGCACGCTCAAGGCGCGGTTCCTGCAGGTGGCACAGAACGGCGCCTCGGCGGAGGGCACGGCGCTGATCAGCCGGCCCGGCCGCATGCGCTTCGACTACAACCCGCCGGAGCCGATGCTGCTGGTGGCCTCCGGCGGCCAGGTGATGATGTATGATCGGGATTTGCGGCAGCCCAGCACGGTGCCGGCATCCTCCACCCCGCTCGGCCTGCTGCTGCGGTCGGAGATACGGCTGTCCGGCGACATCACGGTGGTGGGGACGGAACGCTCGGGCGGGTTCCTCCGCGTCGGCCTGCACCGCACCGGCGCGCCGCAGGAGGGAAGGCTGACCCTGGCCTTCCAGGAACAGCCGATGGAACTCCGCCAATGGGTGGTGCTGGACGCGCAGGGGCGGGAGACGCGGGTGACGCTCTATGAGGTCGAGACGGGCGTCAGGCTCGACAACAAGCTGTTCGACTTCAACGACCCGACCTTCATGGAACAGGAAGGGCTGCGGCGCGCGGGTTGATCCCGGCGAGGCGCATCAGTCGCGATCCTCCTCCAGCAATCCCAGCCGCGTGAGGCGGTGGCAGAAGGCCAGCGCATCCTCGCCCAAGGCGTCGGGCGTGGCGCCTTCGGCCAGGGCGCCGATCCATCCGGCCTCCGCCGGCGACAGGGCCAGCGGGTCCCCGGCCCAGCGCAGCCAGGCGCCGCCGGTTTCCTCATCCGGGATCAGGGCGTGCAGCAGCCCGCCCGCCAGGCGCAGCCGCGTGGCGCCATCCGGCATCCGCGGGAACAGGCCGCGGCCCAGCATGGGCGCGCGGTCCATCGCCAGGCGGTCCAGCAGCGCGAGGGCGGTGCGTTCGAGGGAGGCGGGCTGCGCGAGCATGGCCGCCAGGGGCTGGGCGAGGGGCGCCAGCGCGCCGGGGCCATCCGCCAGGCGCCAGGTGGGGAAGGCGGCGCGCAGCGCGGGCTCCGCTTCCTCCAGCAGATCCACCGCCATGCGCAGCACGCTGGCGAAGGAGGGTTCCATGAACCCCACCGTCACATGCAGCGACGGCGCTGTGCCGTCCTGCGCCGCGGCATCGTGCAGCACGCCACGGGGCACATAGAGCGCATCGCCCGGCCGCATGGTGATCTCCACCGCATCGGCCAGCGGTTCCACGCCGCCGACCCAGGGGGTGCGGCGCGTCGGCGCGGGGAAGGGCTGGCCCGGCCAGATGCGCCAGTGCTTCTCCCCCTGCACCTGCAGGACCAGCACGTCATGCGTGTCGTAATGCATGCGGAAGCCCTGGGCGCCGGGGGGCGTCAGGTAGATGTTGGCCTGCACCGCATGCAGGAAGACCTGTTCCAGCCCCCGGCAGAAGCGCCCCAGCGCCGGGTGCAATTCATGAAACTGGGAGATGACGAGCGTCGCCCCGCGGTCGAAGGCGTGGAACAGGCGGGGCAGGTCGGCCGCGCCATCGGCGGTGGCATACTCATCCTCCGGCACCGCCGCGCCGCCCTGGCGGTTGCCATCGGCCATGGAGATGCGGGGCCGCCGCGCGGCATCCGTCGCCAGGAAGGCATCGAGGTCCGCGATGGAGAGCAGGGGCGCGTAGCGGGCGGGGTCACTGGCGGGGAAGTGGCGCCAATCCGTGCTCTCCCGCAGTGCGAAACCGTCCTCGACCGACATATCGCCGAAGCCCAGCGCCCAGGCTTCCTCCGCCATCCCAGCCATGCCCGTCATTCCCCCCGCCGATCAAGGGCGCATCATCGACGGGGAGCGTGATCCAGGGAAGGGGGCGCTACTTCGCCTCCTGCAGCGCGGTCTCCATCGCGGCGAAATTGGGCATGAGGCCGGAGGGGATGGTCTTGCGGCCGACCTCGATCGCGACCTGCGGCGCGTTGCCATGCAGATGCGCGACCAGCACGGCGCGGATCACCTCCAGGAACCGCGCATCCTCCTCCACCACGCCCTTCAGGCGGACCGCGATGGGGCCGACCAGGCCGTAGGCGAGCAGCACGCCGAGGAAGGTGCCGACCAACGCCGATCCGATCATCGCGCCCAGCACCGCCGGTGGCTTGTCGATGGAGCCCATGGTCTTGATGACGCCGAGCACGGCGGCGACGATGCCGAGCGCGGGCAGGGCGTCCGCCATGTTCTGCAGCGCATGGGCGGCGTGCAGTTCCTCGTTCCGCACCTTCTTCAGCTCGCTCGCCATGATGTCCTCGATCTGGTGCGGATCGTCGGCGTTCATGCCGACCATGCGCAGGTAGTCACAGATCAGATGCGTGGCGTGGTGGTCGGCCATGATACGAGGATAGGCCTGGAAGATGGCGCTTTCGGCCGGCTTCTCGATATGCGGCTCCAGCCCCGCGGCGCCCTTGGATTGCGCCACCTTCAGCAGCTTGTGCAGCAGCACGCCGAGGTCGAGGTAGTCCTGCGTCTTGTACTTGCTGCCCTTGATCGCCTTCCCGATGCCGCCCATCGTGTGCTTCACGTCCGACATCGAGTTGGACATGAGGAAGCTGCCGACGGCGGCGCCGCCGATGATGAGCATCTCGAAGGGGAGGGCGTGCAGGATCGGCCCCATCTGGCCACCCGCGACCATGTAGCCGCCGAAGACGCAGGCCAGCAGGATGGCGAGGCCACCGATCAGGATCATGGCGCAGTCACTCCTTGGGCTGGCAGCAGCATCAGCACCGCGACCCGTCGGTTCGCGGCATCAAGCGGGTTGGCGGGGACGAGGAGGTCGCGTTCGGCGCGGCCGGTCACGCTGCGCATGCGGCGGTCCGTGATGCCGGCATCCACCAGCAGGCGTCGCGTGGCATTGGCGCGTTCGGCGGAAAGGTCCCAGTTCGACCGTTCGCCGCCGCTGCGGAAGGGTGCGGCATCGGTGTGGCCCGTGACCTCGATGGGATGGGGCAGGCGGGCGAGCACCTGCGCCACGCGCAGCAGCAGCGCGCGGCCGCGTTCATTGGGCGCGGCGCGGCCGGTTTCAAAGACCGGCTGGCCTTCGGCATCCACCAGCTGGATGCGCAGGCCTTCCGGCACTTCCTCCACGATCAATTGGCGGCCGAGCGAGGCCAAGGCGGGGTCGTTGCGGACGGCCTGGCGGATTTCCTCCGCTGCGCGGGTCAGCAATTCCTGGCGCGCGGCTTCCGCGGCGCGGCGCAGCGCCTCATTGTCCACGGAGCCGCCGCGCATGGCGGCATCCGCGCCCTGGCGCATGGCGGCATCCGCGCCCTGGCGCATGGCGGCATCCGCGCCCTGGCGTGCGGCGGCATCCGCGCCCTGGCGTGCGACATTGCCGGCGCCGCGCAGCGCGGCTTCCAGCTCCCCCGATCGGCGGGCGGCATCCGCCATGGCGTCGCCTTCCGGCACGGACTGGGCGGGCGGCGTCTGCTGGCGGGCGGAGGGGCGGGGCAGGCGGATCTCCGGGCCTTCCTCCTCCTCCTCCGAATCCAGGCCGGGTTGTGCGGTCTGCAGCCGCGGTACCAGCGGCGCGTCGGCGATGAGGGGACCATCGCTGTAGAGGCTTCGGCCGCCGAAGGGCTGGCCCGAGCCGCTGGGCCCGCGCGCCAGGTCGTTGGGCTGCGCGAAGTAATCGGCGATGCCGCGGCGCTGCGCTTCCGTCGTCGCATTCACCAGCCACATCAGCAGGAAGAAGGCCATCATCGCCGTGACGAAGTCGGCATAGGCGATCTTCCACGCGCCGCCGTGGTGGGCGTGTTCGCCTTCCTCGATCCGCTTGATCACGATCGGGGCGATGTTGCCCTTGCCACCGGGCTTCGGCATCGGGGTTTCTCCTGCCCTTGCCGCGGTCAGGCGCCGGCCAGGCCGAAGCCGGCGGCGGGCACCAGGTGGGCGCGGCGCATGCGGGGCTGGCCGGCGGCGAAGCGGTCCCGCGCGGCGGCGACGGCGGCGGGGCCGGGGTCTTCCGCCACATAGCCCAGGCCCCAGACGGTGCGGACGATTTCCGCTGCGCCGGCCGCCGCCAGCTTGCGCCGCAGCTTGCAGACGAAGACATCGATGATGCGCTGGTCGGGCCCTTCCTCATCGCCGTAGAGGCGGCTCATGAAGCGTTCCTTGCTCAGCAGGGCGGAGCGGCGGAGCAGCAGCGTCTCCAGCACCTCGAACTCCCGGCCCGTGATGTTGACGGGGCGGCCATCGACGGTGACGGATTGCCGGTCCCGGTCCAGCGCGACATTGCCGCAGAGGAGGAGGGAGGGCGCATGCGCGGCGGTGCGCCGCACCATCGCCTGCACGCGCGCGACGACGACGGGGCTGGCCACCGGGCGCGCCACCAGGTCATCGGCGCCATGGTTCAGCGCGGCCGCTTCCTCCGCCGGCGTCATCGGCCCGGCGATGACCAGGATGGGCGCCTGCACGCCGTGGCGGCGGATGTCCCGCAGCACCGGCAGCGCTTCCCGCGACAGATCATCGACGCTGAGGACAACGGCATCGAAGGGGCCGCTTTCCGCCGTCGTGGCGCCGATGCCGTCGAAATCATCCGCCTGTTCGACGAAGCGCCCGGAACCCGCCAGGGCCCGGCGCAACGGCGCGTGATCGTCAGCCGTGACGCCGAGCAGGATTCTCATCGGTCTTTGCCTCGCGTTTTTCGCAGGGGATGTGGGCGGCGCCGGGACGACGCTGAAGAAGGACATGTCCACCGCGCCTTACGCGTGGCTGCTGGTGGGAAGGTCGGGCGATAGCCCGCTGGCGGTGTGGTCAGGCGGCAGGCGCTTGGCGATCTCGATGCGCAGGCGGAGTGCCACGGGCGCGCAGACGCGATGTGCCTCTGCGCCTTCGGCGGCGAGGGATTCGGCTTCCGCCGCGGCGGCTTCCAGCACCTCCATCGCCGGTGGTTCATCGGCCAGCAGGCGGCGCTGCATGTCGCGCAGCAGCGCGATCCCCTGCCTGGCCGCATCCTGGGGGGAAGGTCGGCGGCGGCGCGGCGGTGGATCGCCATCGCCCTGGATCGCCAGCAGCCCGGCCGCGCCCTGCGGGCCGGTGCTGGCCATCACGCCGCCGCCTGATTCACAGCAGCCGAGCATCGCGCCGAAATCGCCGCGCAACGCACGCAGCCGCGATGCCGCGATCGGCAGCGGCGGGGGGGCGGCGGTGGCAACGCGCAACATGGGCAGGGCTACCCCTTCTGGGCTTCAGGATTGCCCATGTGCGCGCCGTCGATTTCTGCGGTGTGAACAATGGGGCGGGCGCCGCCCCGGCCCGCCGCCGCACCCGCCCCTGTGACTGGATGCGGGCCGATGATCGCCGCGGTTCAGAAATGGTAGCGGTGCTGGCATGGGCGTTGCGATGCGGGGGGCATGATCCGCATCCCTGCTTCCCTTCTGCTGCTGTCCCTGTTTCTTGCCGGCGCGCCCGCGCGCGCGCAGGTCGCGCTGTGCCGCGCCGCGATCACGGCGGCGGAGGCCGAGTTCGCCATTCCCGACCGCCTGCTGCTGGGCATCGGCCGCGTGGAAAGCGGGCGGCGCGATCCGCAGACCGGCAGCTTCGACCCCTGGCCCTGGGTGATCAACGCGGAAGGACGCGGCAGTTTCTTCCCATCGCGGGAGGCGGCGATCGAGGCGGTGCGCGCGCTGCAGGCTTCCGGCATGCGGTCCATCGATGTGGGCTGCATGCAGATCAACCTGCGCCACCACCCGAATGCCTTTGCCAGCCTCGAGGAAGCCTTCGACCCGCAGGCGAATGCCCGCTACGCCGCGCGCTTCCTGACGAATCTGCAGCAGCGCGCGGGGGATTGGACGGTGGCGGCGGGGCATTACCATTCGCAGACGCCTGAATTCGCGGAACGCTATCGCGCGCGCCTGGCGACGATGCTGGCGAATGAGCGCCGTTCGCCGACGCCGGAGCCGGCCCCCCAGCCCAGCCTGGCGGCTGCGCCGGCCGCACCGGCGGCGCCGGGCGGCCTGGGGATGCAGGCGGCCGCGCCGCCCGCGCGCGGGGCGCTGGATGCCTACCGCGCCGCGCCGATCCCGGTGGCGGGACGTGGGCAGAATCTGCCGGCCCCGGCGGCCAACCCGGCATCGGGTGCCGCGCCTGTGCAACTGGCCGCCACGCGGGCGCCGCATGTGGTGGCGGAGGTCGGGCTGGGCGGGATCGGGAACCGACGGCTGTTCTGAGCGACGGTGGTTGAGCGCAGGGGGACGCTGTCCCCCCGCACCCGGTGTTGTACGCAGGGGGACGCTGTCCCCCCGCACCCCCCGGCGAAGGGGCAGCGGCCCCTTCGATCCCCGTTCATTCAGGCCTGGGGTACAGGGGCCCGCTCGCCCCTGGCGGATGGGGTTTGGGGAAGGCAGCGCCTTCCCCAACTCTCCAGTCCAGACAACGAAAAACCGCGCCACCCCCTGCGGGATGGCGCGGCTTCCTCAGCCCGCGATGTGGCCTGGCGTCAGCCCAGGAACTTGGTCAGCGACAGGTTGGACAGCATGGCCAGCGACCGGTAGCTGGCCTCCAGCTGCGTCTGGGTGGCCTGGGCGCGGCTGATCGCCTCCGCCAGGTCCACGCCCTCGACCTCGGAGAGCTGGCCCTCCAGCTGCGTCGCCAGATCGTTGTGGCGCACACGGGAATCCGACAGCCGCTGCTCCGCGGTGCCGAGCCCCGCTGCCTCGTCGCTCACGCCCGAGAGGCCGGCGCGCAGCGCGCCGAGCGCGCCGGTGACGATCTGCTGGTAATCCGCGCCGCCGGTGGTGCCGAGCTGGTCGAGATTGGCGATGACCGACAGGCTGTAGATCAGGTCCCGCGCCCAGGATCCGGTGCTGTCCGCGTCCTTGGACGGCGTCGCGCCGGCATTGCGGTTGGGATAGAGCCCGATCTCCACCGCGCCACCCTCGCTGACCGGGACGGAGGCCGGGCTGTCCTCGATCTCCCCCGTCGCGGCGGCGGTGGCATAGGCGGAGAAGGGCGTGATGGCGGGGTCGTTGCTGGCGCCGAGGTCGCGCATCGTGCCGCGCAGCGCGGTGCCGCCGCCGGGTGGCATGCCCTTCATCGCGTCCTTGATGGCGGCGAAGAGGTTGCCGTCCTCCACCCGGCCGGGGATGGGCGTGCCATCCAGGTCGGCGCCGCCGAACAGGCTCTCCCCCTGGAAGCGTTCGTTGATCATGCCGGTCACTTCCCGCAGCGCGGACCGCGCGCCGATGGCGGCGGCGCTGACCTGCGTGGCGCCGCCACTCAGCAGCGCGGTGGCGGTGGCGACCATGTCGGTGGTGATGCTGGAGATGCGCGACAGCGCGGATTGCGTGACGGCGGCGCGCGCCTCCCCTCGTTCCGCGGCGCGGGCGAGGGATTCGTGGCGCGCGACTTCCGATCGCAGGTCGATCGCGCGGCGCGCATCGGCCCCAAGCCCCGCATAGGTGGCGGCGCGCTGGCCGCCGGAGGTCTGCCGCGTCTGGTCCGCGAGCCTGGCGCGCAGCTGGCTGGCAGCTTCGGAGACGCGGTCCACGGCGGCGAAGCCGGAAATGGTCATGGCCATGATTCCCTCAGCGCACCATGCCCATGAGCGCGTCCCACATCGACTGGATGGCGGAGATCACGCGCGCATTGGCGGTATAGGCATTCTGCAGCGTCACCATCGAGGCCATCTCGGCATCCACGTCGACACCTTCGCGCCTCTGCACCAGGGCGTTGATCTGGGTGGAGAGGGTGGCGGTGGTGGTTTCCTCCGCCGTCGCGTCGCCCGCTTCCTTGGCATGCGACGCGGTCAGCGCCGCCGCGTAGTCCAGCAGCGCGCGGGGCGGGGAGAAGGAGGAGGCGAGCTTGCCACCGGGGCCGAGGCCGGTGCCCGGAATGGCCGTATGCGGCACCCCCGCTTCGCGCTGGTTGCCGAAGGCGAAGTCCAGCACGCGGTCCAGCAGCTTCGTGTAGCCGGCCTGGCCGTTCGGGTTCGGCGGGAAGGCGGGCACGTCGGCCGTGCCGTCGCGCAGCAGCGCGGGCGCCGCCTTCACCGCGGGGTTCACCATCACGCGCTGGGCGAAGCCGACGGATTGGTCGCTGTCGGAAGCGGGGGGCGCGGCGCCGTCGCTGTCGGTGAACAGCGTCAGGCCCTGGTCGCGCAGGCGCCCGGCCAGGGTGGCGGCCAGCGTGTCGAGTTCCGCCGTCATCCGCGGCAGCGTCTCGTCCCGCAATTCCAGCCCGGCACCGATACGGCCGCCGCGGGGCACGTCGGACAGCGGCACGCCGTTCAGCGTCAGCCCCGGCAGGGTGCCGGCGGGGGCGCCGTAATAGGAACCGGGGGCGACGACGGTATCGGCGATGCCGAGGGGGCTGCCCGTGTCATCCAGCGGCAGCACGGCGCCGCCCTGCAGGATCAGCGTCAATTCGCCCCGCTGGCCTTCCGCCGGCGTCACGCCGATGAGTTCGGAGAGCTGGCCGATCGCGGTGTCGCGACGATCCATCAGGCCGCTGTCATCGAGGCCGGCGCTGCGCATGCCGCGCGCCTGCTTGTCGAGCGCCGCGACGTTGCGGAGCAGGCTATTGGCGGTATCGACATCGGCGCGGATGCCGTCCTGCACCGATTGCCTGGCGCGGGTCACGGCGCCGGACAGGTCGTTCAGCTGCGTCGCCACGTTCTGGGCGACGCCCAGGGCTTCTGCCTGCGCGGCGGTGTCGTTCGGGTTCGCGCGCAGTTCCGTCAGCCGGTCGCGCAGCGACCCGATCTGGCCGCCGATGCTGGCGCCGTCGGCGGGCGCGCCTTCCAACTCCGCCAGCGGGCCCAGCACGCCAGCGCGCAGCGCCGCGGCGGCGGCTTCACCGCGCGCGCCACGGGCTTCGCTGCGCAGCGAGCGGTCGACGTCCCGCTGGGGGGTGGAACTGCGGACGCCGGCATCCGATTGCTCGCCGCGGACGGCCTTGCGCGTGTAGCCCTCCACCCCCGCATTCGCGACGTTCTGGGATGTGGCCTCCATCTGGCGGGAGGTGACGCGGATGCCGGCCGTGGCCCGCAGCAGCGCGGATTCCAGGCTCATGACGGCGATCCCTCTGCCTTGCAGGCTTCCATCCCGGCCACCGCTTCGTCCTCCGCCAGGATGTTCCCGGCCTGTCTGGGTCTTCCGATTCGAAAGGCCGCCAGGGCGGCATTCCGACCGAGGGAGGAGACGCCGGGGATGTGACCCCTGGATTAACCGTTGCCGCCTTCAGCGGCATAGGTGGAGGTGCCGCCTTCAGCGGCATAGGTGGAGGTGCCGCCTTCAGCGGCATTGGTGGCGGTGGCGGGATCGGCCTCCGGCGCCGCGGGCGCGTCCGGCAGGTGGATGGTGAAGACGGCGCCGTCCGGCCCGTTCGCCGCCGCGATGCGCCCGCCCATTGCCACCACCAGCCCGTGGCAGATGGACAGGCCGAGCCCGGTGCCGCGATCGGGGCCCTTGGTGGTGACGAAGGGTTCGAACATCCGGTCCAGCACCTGGTCGGGCAGGCCGCCCCCGCTGTCGGCCACGCGCAATTCGGTGAAGCCATCCGCCGCCGGGGTCGCGGCGATGCTGATCCAGCGCGGCGCTTCCGGCGGCAGGGCGGACAGCACATCCCCCGCATTGGCCAGCAGGTTGGCCAGCACCTGTTCCAGCGCGACCAGGTGGCCCATGATGATGGGCGGCGGGTCGCCGAGCGTGCAGCGGACCTCGATCCCCGCTTCGCGCAGCGTGCCGCCGGTCAGAGCCATGGCGCCTTCCACCGCTTCGGCCAGCGGCACGGGCTGCGGGGGGGCGTGTTCGTCCACGCCACGGGCGAAGCGGCGCAGATGCTCGATCAGGGCCGCGGCGCGCTGGGTGTAGCCGGCGATGCGGTCCAGCCGCTGTTCCGCGACATCCACGCGATCGCGCCGCATGGCGGTGCGGGCATTGTTGGCGGCCAGCGCGATGGCCTGGAGCGGCTGCTTCAGTTCATGCGCCAGGCCTGCCGACATCTCCCCCAGCGAGGCCAGGCGCGCGGCGGCGATGGCGCGGGCATCGGCGGCGCGTTCGGCGGTGACGTCGGCGATGTAGCCGACCGCGTCCGCGCTGCCGTCGGGCAGGCGGGCGATGACCGTCAGCGTGACCTTCACCGCCAGCAGACGGCCATCGGCGCAGCGCAGCCGGAGGTCCTTCGACCATTCATCGGCGCCGGCGAGAAGCGATGGATCACCCGGGTAGCCGGCCTGGGGCGGATCGAAGATCGCCCGCAGCCCGCCGGTGGCGTTGACCTTTTCGTAGGGCCAGCCGGTCATGCGTTCGATGGAGCGGCTGATGTAGGTCTTGGTGCCGCGACCATTGGGCGCGATGGTCACGCGGAAGACGACGATCGGCGCCGCTTCCAGCGTGCGGTCCAACTCCCGCCGCGCGGTTTCGACCTGCGCCGCGGCCTCCCGTTCCTTCGACACGTCGCGGCTGTAGCCCACGACCTCCCCCCCGCCATCGGCGCGGAGCGACAGGCGATGGAGCCTGGTGACGAGGATGGGGCGCGGGGCGAAGGCGGAAGGCGCGACCCATTCGAAGCCGGCGGTGCCGGAAGCCAGCGCGGCCAGCAGCGCGGTGCGCAGCGCTTCCACCGGCGGGTCCTGCGCGCCGCCGGCGCGATACAGGAGCCGTGCCGTGCCATCCGCCGAGACATCGAGCAGGAAGAGGCCGACCGGCAGCGCGGCATGCAGCCTTTCCACCTGTTCGCGCCCCTGCCGCAGCACCGCGGCCATGTCGGCCAGCGCCATGTTGCGGCGCGCGGCGCGGCCGAAGAACAGCGCCAGCAGCACGCCGACAGCCAGCGCCAGCACCGCGACGCGCGCCGCGCCGCGCAGCAGCGGCATCGCCTCCATCTCGGCTTCCGCATCCACCGCGGCGAAGGCGATAAGGTTGGTGTTGTCCACCGCCTGCACGGCCATGAACTGGTCCCGGCCGCTGACCTGGTTGGGCTGGCGGAAGGTGCCTCCGCCTTCGCGCCGCAGGGATGCCATCGCGTCGGCCGGCAGCGGGATCATGAGGCCGAGGAGGGAGGCGACATCGTGGCTGCGCGCCAGCAATTCGCCGTCCTGCCGCAGGATGGCGACGACATCATTCGTCCGCGGCGTCATCTGCGCGAGGCGGGAGGAGACGTCGCGCGGGCTGATGGAGGCGATGACGATGCCGGCGAAGCGCCCGGCCTCATCCTCCAGCCGCGCGACGGCGGCGAAAAGGGGCTGGGCGGTGGCGCGGCCGGCGAAGGGGGCGCTGACGCGCAGGCCCTGGATGCCGGAGGCGGCCTCCATGAAATAGGGTCGGTCGGCGACGGAGAAGGGGCTCATCTCCGGGTCCGAATGCCAGACCGTCTCCCCGGCCGGGCCGGCGATGACGATGCTGGTCAGCGTCGTCCGTCCCGCCGCGGCTTCGCTGATGATGGCGCGCATCATCTGCTCCGTCTCCCACCGCGCGCTGGCGTCGCTGCTGCGGTGAAGCGCCAGCCAGCGGCGCGCCAGCACGGTGGCGAAGCTGGCATCGTCCACGACATGGGAGGCGACATGGCCGACGGCGGCGGCGGCGGCACTGGCGCGGAGATAGGCGTCCTGCGCGCTGAGCCTTTCCGCGCGGTCGATGACCGCCTCGGCCAGCAGCCAGGCGGGCAGCGCGACCAGCAGGGCAAGGACGACCAGCGCGGTACGCGGCACGCCGCCGCTGCTACTGCTACTGCTGGTACCGGGGCCGTTGCCGCGAAGGCCGAAGCGAAGTCCCATGACTGACCATAGCCCGATCCGGGCCGGCGTGGAAACGATCCGCCACCCGGTCAGGCGGCGCCTTCGGCGGGTACCCAGCCCGCCGCCGCGCCGCGCCCCGCTTCCATGGACGCCATGCGCGCCAGCATGATCAGGGCCGCCGCATAGTAGTCCGTCGCCGTGGCGACCTGGGGAAATTCCGGGCGGACCACCCCGCCGCCCACCAGCCCGCCCCCTTGGCGTGTGGCGAGCGTCAGCGCGGCGACGGCGCGAACGCCTTCATGCCCGGGATAGGGGGACAGCGCGCCGGTGTGCAAATCCGTCCAGGCCGGCAGCGTGTCCGGCCGCGCGGCTTCCCAGAAGGTCGCCGCGGCGCGCAGCGACTCCGCCTCATGCAGCCCGGCCCAGGCGAGGTAGAGCGGCACGCGGATGGCATCCCAGGAGAAGCGGGGCGGCCAGCCCGTGGCGGGGGTCATGCGCCCGGTCGTGGCATCGATATGCAGCCAGTCCGGCGGCAGGCGCCAGGCGCCGAAGCGGCCGGCGGCCAGGATGTGGCGGCCATCGGCTTCCAGCCGCCGCATCTCCGTCCCCGGCAGCAGGGCGGCGAGGGAACGGATGGCGGGCAGGTTGTAGTAGGACGGATTGACCACGCAGGCATTGGGGCGCGTGAAGCCATAGGCGCCGGGCAGCAACACCGTGCGCCCGGCGATGTCGCGCGTGCAGAGCTTCACGATGTCCTGCGTGATGGCGGTGGCCAGATCTTCCCAGGCCGGCACGGACCAGCGCGCGGCGGCGCGCTGCAGCGCCCAGGCGATGGCGATGTCGCCATCCGTCGCGTTGTTGTTGTCCGGCACGGCAACCGTCTGGTGCGGCCGCCATGACCAGGCGAAGAGATTGTCGCGCGGCCGGGCGAGGTTGCTGCGCGTCCAGCCCAGGATGCGTTCGAAGCTGACGCGGTCGCCGCACCATTCGGCCAGCAGCATCGCGAAGCCCTGGCCTTCGGAATGGGAGACGCCGCCATTGCCGGTGTCGATCACGCGGCCGTCGCGGGTCACGAAGCGGTCGCGGAACTGGCGCCATTCCGCGATGTCGCGGCTGTCGGCGCTGGAGGCGAGCGGCGGCGCGGGCGGCAGATGCAGGATGCCGGGATTGGCCGCCGGGGCGGCGACGGTCAGGGGGCGCAGGGTCAGGCTTGCCGCGGCGCCGAGGCCGAGGGTGAGCAAGGCGCGCCGTCCGGGAACCACGGAGCCAAGCCGCGCGGTTCGCGCGGGTGCTGGGGGCGTGCAGGACGCTTCGGTGATGGCCAAGAGACTCCTTCGCGTCGTCCATGGCTCCCTTCCTGGGGCACGACGAGCTTGGCGCATCGTTGCCGCATTGCGGCGCAAAATGCGCGTCGGGTTCGGTCGGGAAGGTTCAGAAACCGGCCGCAAGTATCGGAAAAGACCAGGGAAAACGTAGTGTCGACGCCCGGAACGACGAAGCCCGGCCGGATGTTGCCATCCGGCTGGGCCTCGGTCTTCGCGGTCAATCGCCAGAAGGTGCCATCAGGCGGCTTCGGCCCCCGCCGCCGTCAGGCGGCCTCCGCCCACGCCTTGGCCGGGCTGGTCAGGCGGTTCGGGCGGCGCAGATGGCCATCGGCGAAGCGCGAGCGGGCGGCGGCGATGGCGGCCAGCGGCGGCTCCTCCGCCATGTAGCCGCGGCCCCAGGCGGTGCGGATGAATTCCGCGGCGCCGGCGGCGGCCAGCTTGCGGCGCACCTTGCAGATGAAGACGTCGAGGGTGCGGCTGTCCGGGCCTTCATCCGACCCGTAGAGGCGCTGCAGGAAATCGGCCTTCGTCACCAGGCTGCCGCGGCGCAGGAACAGCATCTCCAGCACATCGAATTCGCGGCGGGTGATGCGCACATCGTGGCCATCGACGGTCAGCGCCAGATTCGCCTGGTCCAGCGTGGTGTTGCCGATGGTGATCCAGGCGGAGAGGTGGCCGAGCATGCGGCGCTGCAGGGCGCGCAGGCGGACGACGAGGGTGGTGATCGCCATCGGCGCCATCAGCACATCGTCGGCGCCGGCATCCAGGGCCTCCGCCTCGCTCTCCGGCGTCGCGGAAGCGACCAGGACGACGACGGGAACGCCGAGCCGCTGCCGCGCGACGGCGCGGATGCCGGCGATGACGGCGTGGCTGAGGCCGGCGGCCTCGATCAGGATGGCGTCGTAGGGGCCGGTCTGGGCGGCGACGGCGCCGGGATCATCATCCAGTGCGACGGTGTCCACCATCAGGCCTTCATGACCCAGGGCAACCTTCAGCCTCTGACCCGCCGGCAGGGTGGAAGCGACAACAAGAATGCGCATGTCGGTATCCCTCGCGATCTTCGCCCGGCAGCGAACGATGTTCGTCCGCCCTTGTTCCGTAACGAGATCAGTGTCGCTGGAGGGGGTCCCCGGATCGAGTCGGCTTTCTTAATGCTTGGTCTACGCCGCCAGTTCTCGTTTACGTGTTTGGGTGACTCTGTCAGGAAATGTCTGGCACGACGTTCCGAGATGTCAGGCGCGCGTCAGTCGAATGTCGTGCCCGACGCCTTGTCGGCAATCGCCG
Source organism: Falsiroseomonas sp. (assembly GCF_051859025.1). GTDB lineage: Bacteria > Pseudomonadota > Alphaproteobacteria > Acetobacterales > Acetobacteraceae > Falsiroseomonas. Next base: position 25,759 of record NZ_JBHYGL010000009.1, read on the forward strand.
TGCCGGCGATCGGGAAGGTCAGCGTCATCACCGCGCCGTCGGGCCCATTGGTGGCGGTGATGGAACCGCCGAAGGCCTTCATGGCGGCATGGACCAGCGGCAGGCCGAGCCCCGTGCCCTTGCCGGGCGCCTTGGTGGTGAAGAAGGGCTCGAACAGCCGGTCGATGTGGCTGGCGGGGATGCCGCCGCCGCTGTCGGCGATGGTCATGGCGACCATCGGCCCTTCGACCGCGGCGGCGATGCGGATCCAGCCTTGCGCATCGCGATCGCTGCGGTGCTCCTCGATCGCGTCGCGGGCGTTCATCAGCAGGTTCACGATGGCCTGTTCCAGCGGCACCAGCCGGGCCATCACCGGCGGCAGCTCGGCCGGCAGGTCGATCGTCAGGTCGATGCCCGCGGCATGCAGCGCGCCATTGGTGAGGACGGAGGCGCCCTCCACCGCCTGGTCCAGGGCCAGCGGTTCCGGCTCACCCTCATCCGACCGGCCGAAGACGCGCAGATGGTCCACGATGTCGCGGGCGCGCTGGGCCTGCTGGCCGATGCGCGACAGTCTTTCCTGGATGTCCGGCAGGGCGGCCGCGCCGCGGCGCTGCAGGGCGCGGGAGGCGTTGTCGGCGGCGAGCGACATGACGGCGAGGGGCTGGTTGAGTTCATGCGCCAGGCCGGTCGCCATCTCGCCCAGCGTGCTCAGGCGGCCGGCATTCTGCAGCTTGGCCTGGATGGCGCGTTCGTCGGAGATGTCGGCGATGTAGCCGACCATCTCGGCCGACCCGTCGGCGCGGCGGTCCACCACCCGGGCGGAATCGCGCACCCAGATCCACAGGCCATCGGCGCGCCGGATGCGGAATTCGCGCTGCCCCTCCCCGTGCTGGGCCACGGCGGCGTAGAAATCCGCCTGGCGGGCGGCTTCCTCCGGTTCCATCAGGTCATGCGGGTCGGGCATGTCGATGAGGTGGGCGGCGGTCCAGCCGATGACGCGTTCGGCGCTTTCGCTGGCATGGGTCAGGGTGAAGCTGCCATCCGGCCTGACATCGCCGCCATAGATGAGGCCGGGCAGGCCGGCGATGCGGCGCGCATAGGTCATGCTGGCGGTCTGGGCCAGGGACCGTTCGATATCCGCCGTTTCCGCGGCCCGGCGGGAAGCGGCGCGGGCGCGCAGCGACAGGCCGAGCCAGACCAGCATCAGCGTCATGGCGCCGCCGGCGCCCGCGGTCAGCCGCACCAGCAGCGCCAGGTTGGCGACGCCGGCCTGGCTGGCGGCATAGTCCTGGATGTAGGCGACGGTCAGCGGGGTGCCGGCCACGCGGCGCCAGGCGGTGATGCTGGGCCGCCCTTCCGGCGTGTTGCGGAGGGTGGAGCCCGTCATCTGGTCCGGCTGGGCCCGCCGCAGCGGGTCATCCGCCGGCAGTTCCGTGCCGATGGCGGTGCCGGGCAGGCGGCTATGGGCGGCGCGCAGCGTGCCGCGCAGGATCATCGCGCTGTCCTGCGGGCGGAACTGGATTTCCGCCAGCGCATCGGACAAATCGTGCAGGTCCATGGAGACGACGGCGACGCCGGAGAAGGCGCCATCCGGGCCCAGCAGCGGGCGGGTCAGCTGCACCGTCCATCGCTGGCTGACGCGGCCGACCAGCGGGATGCTGATGAACAGGCCGCGCAGGCCGCTGGCATGGACCTGGAAATGCTCCCGGTCCCCCAGATAGACCGGCGCGCCGGAGCCGGGGATGGAGGACCAGAGCATCCACCCGTCGCGGCCGATGATGGCGACCTGGATGAAGCCGAACTGGCCGGCATTCACGGTGCTCGCCAGCTCGGTCTCGATCGCGGAGCGGCCCTGGTCGTTGCCGGATTCCCGCAGCACGAGCCAGGACTGCGTCAGGCGGTGCAGCACCTCCACCGCTTCCAGGCGGCGCAGCAGCACCTGGTGGACGACGTCGGCGGCGGCCTCCGCCTCCACCCGCGCGCTGTCCGTCGCGTCCCGCGACAGGCGGGCGATCAGCGCTTCCCCGGCGAAGAGCAGGGTGCCGGCGATGGCGAGCGCGGCGATCCAGGCCAGCCAGCGCCGTGGCGTACCGCGCGCGGGCAGGGCGAGCGCATTCATGGGACGGATCGCAAGGGGCATGATGGGGGTGTGGGAAGGCCTGGTGCGGTGCAGTCGGCGGCACCTTGGCGCGCTTGTGTTGCCGGAGTGTGGCGGCGGCCACGCGTGCCGGGGTGCCTAGCGGGCAGCCCCTGGCCTGCGGCGGGACCGGCCAGCGACGGCCGCGCCGGGCCCTGGCGCCGCGGTGCCGGGCTGGTGTGGGCGCCAGGCCTGGAAGCCGGGCTGCCTCCTTCGCTCACCGGCGTTATCCCCGCGGGAATCCCGTGAAGACGTAGCCCTGGCTGCGGATGGCGGTGATGGCGCGTTCGCCGCCGGGGCCGAGCTTGCGGCGGAGATGCATGACCAGATTGTCCAGCGCGCGGTCATCCGGCCGCCAGGGCCGGCGCAGCACGCGCTTGGTCAGTGTCTCCCGGTCCACCGGGTGGCCGGGGGCTTCGGCGAGGACGGCCAGCAGGTCGAATTCCGCGCCGGTCAGCGGCACGACGGAGCCATCGGCGCGGCGCAGTTCCCGCTCCACCGTCAGCAGGGTCCAGTTGGCGGGCAGGGCCTGCTCCGCCTCCTTCTCCCGTTCCTTCTCCCTCTCCGGCGGGCGGGTCTGCTGGAGGCGGCGGAGATGGGCGCGGATGCGGGCCACCAGTTCGCGGCCGGAGATGGGCTTCAGCAGGAAGTCGTCGGCGCCGATCTCCAGCGCCACGATGCGGTCCGTCTCCGCCCGGTTGCCGGTCAGGATCAGGACGGGCGCGTCGGTCAGGCTGCGCAGCGTCCCGATTCGCGGCAGCGTGTCCACGCGGCCAAGCCGCTGGTCCAGCACGACCAGGTCGGGTGGCGATGCCTCCACCGCCGCGATGGCGGCTTCCCAGGTGGCGGCCGTTGTGGGGCGCATCCCGTAGTCGGACAGGGTGAGGGCCATTTCCTCGGCCAGCGCCTCGTCGTCCTCGACGATCAGGACGTTGGGCGCCGGGCCCGCCTCCTCGGCGCCTAGTTCCGTGCCTGACGACATTGACAACACCAAAGCTCCCGATCCGCAGCCTGCATCGTACCGATCATGCCCCGAATCCGAGCGCTCTGGGTATCTTCGGGACAGCAGGCCAGAAAATCCGACACTTCTCGACAAACTCAAAGCCCTCTCTTCCGCCAATATCCTGCGGCCATGAAGGCGGGCGGCGTGAACAGCGCTGCGGGGTGCCCCGCACCACGGAACCGCCCCCTTCGGCACAGGACCCGCAGGGGGTCCCGCGAGACCTGGTAATGGACATTGGCACCGTGTCATCCACCGATTGCGCCATGGTGGTGGTGGTTGACGACGAACCCGACATCGCGCGGGAGATCGCCGAAGGCCTCGCCGCCGATGGGTTCCAGACCTTGGTGGCCGATTCCGCCGAACAGGTGATCGCGCTGCTGGACCGCGATGGCGGCAGCATCGCCGTCGTCGTGACGGACCTGCGGATGCCGGGGATGGATGGGCTCGGCCTGATCCGCCGGCTGCGCGACCCTGCGCGCGCCGGCGCCACCCCGGAAATCGTGATGATGAGCGGCCATGCCTCCACCGCCGAGAAGCAGGCGGCGCTGATGGCCGGCGCGCTGGCGGTGCTGAACAAGCCCTTCGCCTGGGATGATCTGGCACGCGCGGTGGACCAGGGGCTGGACCTGGCACGTGCGCGGCGGGCGGGGATGTCGGTGCCGGACAGCCGGCGGAACCCGTCGCAGGATTGACCGCGGCGACCGGCGTCGGACCGGATGCGGCGCCGCGCGTAGCCGGGTTCACTACACCAAAGTCGACAGAAGAAGTTTCCTTATCCTGGTTTCTCTACGGTGGTGGGTGCTTCAGCAGTTGCTAATATCATCCTGCTTGTCTGGCGCCGCCCCGCCCGGTTCCCCAGCGTCGGTCGCTGGTTGCCGAAGACAGATTGCCAAGGATGATCAGGCATGTTCGCCAACGAGACCCAGCCCGCGCCCGGTGATGGGGCACCCGGTGACGGGACGCCGGCCGAGGAGGCCAGGCTGGTCGTCCTCGTCGTGGATGACGAGGTCTGGATCGCGGAGGAACTGGCCCTTGGGCTGGAAGAGGCCGGCATGGCGGTCAAGATCGCCACGTCAGCCGTCACCGCCCAGGCCGCGCTGGCGGAAACCATCGATATCGGCGTGGTCGTCACCGACATCCGCATGCCCGGGGAGGATGGGTTGTCACTCGTCCGCCGCCTGGTGATGAACCGGCCGGAGACGGACGCGATCGAGACGGTGGTCATGACCGGCCATGCAACGATCGAGGATGCGGTGGCCGCGGTGCGCGCCGGTGCCTTCGACTTCGTCCGCAAGCCCTTCACGCTGGATGAGATGATCGCCGTGGTGGCCGCCGCGCGCGCCCGCGCCGCGACCAAGCGGCAGGAAGCGCGCAACCGCGTGCAGGAAAGCCGCCGCCTGGCCGCGGCGGAGGCGGAGCGGGAGGAAGCACGGGCGCGGGACCCGCTGACCGGCCTGCCCAACCGCGCCGCCTTCAGCGCCCGCCTGGCCGAGATGACGGTGGATGCTGCGCGCGACGGCAGCGGGATGGCGGTGATCGCGCTCGACCTCGATGGCTTCGCCGCGCTGAACGAGGCCGGTGGCAGCGCGGCGGGCGATGCCATCCTCCAGACCATCGGCGCGCGGCTGCGCCAGGCGGCGGGGCCCGAATGGGTCGTCGCCCGCATCGGCAGCGACGAATTCGCCGTCGCCTCCGCCGACTGCGCCAGCCAGGCGGAAGCGCTGGCGGTGGCGGAACGCATCCGCGCCGCGATCGAGGAACCGGTCCCCCAGCCCACCGGCGCGCTGAACCTGACCGCCAGCATCGGCGTGGCCCATCGCGCCACGGCGGACCGCGTGGCGCTGGACGATGCCGCGCTGGTGGCCGGCAGCGTGGCGCGGCGCGAAGGCGGCAGCCGCTGCGTACTGTTCACCCCCGCCATGCAGGAAGCCGCCGAACGCCGCCTGACCGTGGTGCGGGACCTGCCCCATGCCGTCGCGCGGCAGGAAACCGCCATCTACTACCAGCCGATCTTCAACATCGCCGATCGCCGCCTGCTGGGGTTCGAGGCGCTGATGCGCTGGCGGCACCCGACGCTCGGCTTCATCTCGCCTGGCGAGTTCATCGCCATCGCGGAGGAGGGGCGCGTCATCCTCGACCTCGGCGCCTGGGCGCTGCGCGTCGCGGCGGCGCAGGCCGCCCAGTGGGGGGCCGGGACCACGCGGAACCTCTACATCACCGTCAACCTCTCCGGCCGCCAGATCGCGGAGGCCGATGTCGCCGGCCTGTTCAAGGCGGCGCTGGAGGCCGAGAACCTGCCGGCCAAGGCGCTGGTGGCGGAGGTGACGGAGACCGTCGCCCTCGGCCCCAAGGCGGGCGAGGTGGTGGAGGCGATCCGCGCGCTCGGCATCCGCGTGGCGCTGGATGATTTCGGCGCGGGCTATTCCTCCCTCGGCGTGCTGGGCAGCCTGTCGGTGGATACCGTCAAGCTCGACCGCGCGCTGGTGATGCGCGTGGTGACGGATACGCGGGAACGCCGGCTGCTGACGGGCCTCGTCTCCACCATCCATGCGCTGGGCCTGACCGTGGTGGCGGAGGGGATCGAGACGGATGGTCAGCTTCAGGTTGTGCGCCAGGCCGGCTGCGAGGCCGCGCAGGGCTACCTGCTGGGCCGCCCCCTTACCGCGCCCGCGGCGACCGCGCTGGTGCTGGCGGAAGGCTGAGAGGCCCCTCCAGGCATCCGGCGCCCCGCAGCCCCGGAAAGGTTCCCCGCCGACGAGAATTCATGACGAAGCCCGACAGGCGCCGCGACATTCCTGGCGCTAGAGAATGATCACTCGCCCGTGAGTTGAGCGGTGTGGGTGGCAGGAACGGGGCAGGATCATGCAGGTTCTCATCATTGCCGATGCGGCGAACGGGACCAACCGAATCGCGGAAAAGCTGGCGGCGGCGCATGTCGGGACGCGCGTGACCACCCCGGGCGGCATCGCCCAGGCGGAACAGGCGCTGGATGACGGCATCGATGGCGTCGTGATCGATACCGGCGACCTGGCCGGGATGGGCTTCCAGCTGCTGCGCCGCTTCCGCGATGCCGGCCACAAGCTACCCCTGCTGATGCTGGCCCAGGCATCGCCGGGGACGGAGGCGGAGGCCTTCAACCTCGGCGCCGATGCCGTGATGCCCCGTACCGCCCCCGCTGCCACGCTGATGGCGCGGATCGAGGCGATCCGCCGCCGCGCGCCCACCCGCAAGGTGGCGGGCATCCGCTGCGGCAATGTCAGCATCGATCGCGACAGCGGGCTGCTGAGCGTTGCCGGCCAGCCGGTGGAGGTCACGCCCTGCGAGCTGCGCGTGCTGGACATGCTGATGGGTGCGCGCGGCGGCGTGCTGGGCAAGGAACGCATCTGCGACGCGCTGCGGGAGGGGGAGGGCGATGCCGCCCCCGGCGTGCTGCGCGTCTTCGTCTGCCGCCTGCGCCGCAAGCTGGCCGAGGCCGGCGCTGATGACATCATCCGCACCGTCTGGGGCGTGGGCTACCGGGTGGAGGCCCCGTCCAGCGGCGCCCGCCCCGGCATCGGCAACCCCGTGGCCGCCTTCGGCGTCGCGATCTGACCGCGGGAGCAGCAGGAATGCCCGACATGCATGCCCAGGTTCTCGATGAGCGCCCGGATGAGCGGCCAATCAGCAGCCGGGCCGCCGATACCTCCGACGCCCGCCTTGGCGTCCGCGTCCGCCAGCTGCGCCGCCTGCGCGGCCTGTCGCAGGCCGATATCGCCCAGGCACTCGGCGTCACCTACCAGCAGGTGCAGAAATACGAGACGGGCAAGACCCGCCTGCCCGCCCGCATGCTGCCCACCCTGGCGCGAATGCTGGGCGTGGACACCGAATTGCTGCTGGCCGGCGTGCAGGGGGAGGATGCCATCGCCACGCCACCCCATCCGGGGCCGGATGAGCGGGAGACGGCGGAACTCGTCTCCGCCTTCGTCGCCATGCGCCACCCGCAATCCCGCCGCCGGTTGCTGTCCATCGTGAAGGCCTTCGCGGCGGAGGCCGGCGCGGCGGAGATTTGATGCCTGATGGCGTTGGCCGCGTTGCGGCCCTCGCCTCCGATTGACACGCCCACCCGCATCCGGTCGTCTTCCCCGGCCCATGGCGCGCTGATCGCGCCGCGGGCCCGGGAGAATGTTCATGGCCCTTTCCGCGGCGCGCCTCATCGCGCCCCTGGTCGCGTTGCTGGCGGCCTTCGTCGCGCCGCGTCCCGTGGCGGCGCAGGATTATCCCGTCAGGCCGATCCAGCTCATCGTACCGACCTCCCCGGGCGGGACGCTCGATCTTTCCTCGCGCATGCTGGCGCCGCTCTGGAGTGAGTTCCTCGGCCAGCCCGTGGTGATCCAGAACCGCGCGGGCGGCGCTTCGGCCATCGGCACACGCGCCGTCGCGCAGGCGGCGCCGGATGGCTACACGCTGCTGGTGGCGAGCGATTCCTCCTTCGTCACCGTGCCGCTGACGCGCAATGACACGGGCTATACGCTGGACAGCTTCACCATGCTGTTCTCCTACGGTGTCGGATCGCTGTTTGTCGCGGTGAATGCGGCATCGCCCTACCACTCCCTGGCCGATGTGGCGGAAGCGGCGCGGCGCGATCCGGGCAAGCTGACCTATGCCAGCTACGGCATCGCCAGCCTGGCGCATTTCGGCGGCACGATGCTGTGGCGGGCGCTGGGCGTCGATGTCGCGCATATTCCCTATCGCTCCACGGCGGAGGCAAATGTCGCGCTGCTGGGTCGGCAGGTGGATATCGGCATCACCGGGTCGCTCGGCGGCAGCAGCGATGCCAGCCGCGTCCGCGTGCTCGCGACCTCCGCGCCGCAGCGCCTGGCCTTCGCGCCGCAGGTGCCCACGATGCGGGAGCTGGGGCATGACGTGGAACTCGGCTTCACCAACACCGTGGCGGGGCCGCGCGGGCTACCGCCGGCCGTGACGGCGCGGCTGCTGGCCGCGCATCGCGCGGTGATGGAGAAATACGGCAGCACGCTGCGCGAACGCCTGCTGGCCGCCGAACTCACGCCCGTGGATCTGGATGGCGCCACGGCGCTGGCCGGGATGCGGCAGAGGGAGGCGCGCTTCCGCGCCGTGCTCGGCGCCATGAGCCTGCAGGAATGAGGACGATAGAGTCATGATCGGTGCAACCCTGCCGCTGTCGCGCATCAAGGTGCTGGACCTGACGCTGGCGCGGGCCGGCCCGACCTGCGTGCGGCACCTCGGCGACTGGGGTGCCGATGTGCTGCGGATCGAGCCGCCCGGTTCGGCGGCGGGCGAGATCACCGGCAAGCAGGATGGCTTCGACCACCAGAACCTGCACCGCAACAAGCGCTGCATGACGCTCGACCTGAAGACGGAGGAAGGCCAGGCGATCTTCCGCCGCCTGGCCGCCGAGGCCGATGTGGTGGTCGAGAACATGCGTGCGCCGGTCAAGTACAAGTTGAAGGTGGATTACGAGACGCTGAGCGCGCTGAACCCGCGCATCGTCTACGGCTCCATCTCCGGCTTCGGGCAGGACGGGCCCTATGCCGCGCGGGCGGGGCTCGACCAGATCGTGCAGGGCATGGGCGGGCTGATGTCCATCACGGGCCTGCCGGGGCAGGGGCCGGTGCGCGTGGGTATTCCCATCGCGGACCTGACCGCGGGCAATCTCCTCGCCCTCGGCATCATGATGGCGCTGTATGAGCGGGAGGCGACGGGCCGCGGGAAATGGGTGCAGACCAGCCTGCTGGAAGCGATGATCTTCATGCTCGACTTCCAGGCATCCCGCTGGCTGATGGCCGGCGAGGTGCCGGGCCAGGCGGGGAACGACCATCCGACGGGCATCCCGACCGGCGTCTTCCCGACGACGGATCGCCCCATCACCATCGCCGCATCCTCCGCCCGCCACTGGATCCGGTTCTGCGAGGTGGTGGGCAAGCCGGAATGGCTGCAGCGGCCGGACTGGCAGACGATGGACGGACGGTCGAAGGACCGCGCCGCGATCAACGCGGCCATCGCCGGCGTCACCGCCACGCAGCCTTCCGCGCACTGGATATCGCTGCTGGAGGAAGCGGGGATTCCCTGCGGGCCCATCAACACGGTGGACCAGGTCTTCGCCGATCCGCAGGTGCAGCATCTGCGCATGGCGCAGCCCGTCACCCATCCGCGCCTCGGCGAACAGCACATGGTGGGCACGGCCATCAACATGGCCGGCGTCGAGGAAGGCATCCGCCTGCCGACGCCGAGCCACGGGCAGCACACGGCGGAGGTCCTGGCCTCCCTCGGCTATGACGAGGCCGCCATCGCGGCGCTCCGCGAGAAGGGCGTGGTGTGACGGACATCGCCCTGCCGACCGATCTGGTGCTGGCGCGGAAGGCCGATGGCATCGGCTGGATCACGCTGAACAACGCGGCCAAGCGCAACGCCATCACGCTGGCGATGTGGGATGCGATGGCAGCCGCCGTCACGGACTTCATCAACGACGAGTCCGTGCGCCTGGTGGTGATGAGCGGTACGGGTGAAAAATCCTTCGCCGCGGGCGCCGATATCGGGGAGATGGAGCGCATGCGCGCGGAAGGCCGGGCGGCGGAATATGCCGCCCGCGCCAGCGCCGCGCGCGCCGTGCTCGATACACTGGAAAAACCGCTGGTCGCGATGATCCAGGGGCACTGCATCGGCGGCGGGCTTGCCCTGGCACTCCGCGCCGATCTCCGCGTGGCGTCGGAGGATAGCGTCTTCGGCGTGCCCGCCGCGAAACTCGGCATCGCCTATGCGACCTGGAGCCTGGAACGGCTGACGGCGCTCGTCGGGCCGGGCTTCGCGAAGGAGATGCTGTTCACCGGCACCAACTACCCGGCCGACATCGCCTTCGCGCGCGGGCTGCTGAACCGCGTGGTGCCGGCGGCCGAGCTCGAAGACACGGTGATGGACTACGCGCGGATCATCGCCCGCAACGCGCCACTATCCATGCGCGCGGCGAAAATCACCATCGACCAGATCAGCGGCGACCCGGCTCTGCGCGATGCCACACGCATCGCGGCGCTGGGGCGGGAATGCGCGGAGAGCGAAGACCTCAAGGAAGGACAGGCGGCGTTCCGGGAGAAGCGGAAGCCGGACTTCCGGGGAAGGTAGAGCGGGGGGAACGCTGTTCCCCCCACACCCCCCATGCCAGGGGGGAGACCCCCCTGGACCGTCTTCAGGCCAGGGGCATCCGCACTGGCACGACGCCTGTCAGCGATACCAAGGCAGTGGCGACGGCGGCACCAACACCCGGGACGCCAGCCTCGCCCAGGCCGACAGGATGCTCGCCGCTGTCGATCAGCGCCACCTCGATCGCCGGGGCATCGGCCAGGCGCAGCAGCGGATAGGCGTCGAAATTCGTCTCCACCACGGCGCCCCCACGCACCGTGATCACCTCCCGCAACGCATTCGACAGGCCGAAGATGATCGCCCCCTCCATCTGCGCGCGCGCATGGTCGGGATGGATGATCCGGCCGCAATCCACCGCGGCCCAGACGCGATGCACCACGATACCCTGCGGGCCGCGCGAAACCTCCGCCACCTGCGCGACATGCGCGCCATCGCATTCATGCACGGCCACGCCCCGCGCCCGGCCCTCCGGCACGGCGCCGCCCCAGCCGCTCATCGCCACGACACGATCCAGCACCGCCAGCAGCCGGGGCTGGTCGCGCAGCAGATGGCGGCGATAGGCGACGGGATCGCGGCCCGCGCGCCGGGCGAGACCGTCGATGAACAATTCGACCGCCGCGACATTGTTCTGGTAGCTGACGGCCCGCATGAAGCCGACGGGGCGCGGCGCCTCCGCCAGCACGAACTCCACGCGGAGGTTGGGGATCGCATAGGCGATCTCCTTCAGCCCGTAGGTGGAGGTGCCGTCCTTGCCGTTATGGAAGAACTGCGGAAAGGCCCGCTGCAACAGCGATGCGGTGCAGGTCCGCGCCAACAGCGCCACCGGATAGCCCTGGGCATCAAGCTTCGCCGACAGCCGCGTGGCGGCGGCGGGGCGGTAGTAGCCCTGGCCAAAATCCTCCTCCCGCGACCAGAGCACCTGCACGGGGCGGCCGAGCGCCTTGGCCAGCGTTACGGCCTGCACGATCTCGTCGCGTTCGTAGCGCCGGCCGAAGCCGCCGCCGGCCAGCATGGTGTGGATGGTGACGCGATCCTCCGGCAGCCCCGCGACCTCCGCCGCCAGGGTGCGGGCATAGGTTTGTTCCTGGGTGCCGATCCAGACCTCGCAATGGCCATCGGCGATGCGGGCGGTGCAGTTGGGCACCTCCATGCAGGCGTGGTGCAGCAGGGGGGCGTAGAAATCGGCGGTGACGGTGGCGCCTTCATGCGCGCTGGCGTCGCCGTCCTGCCGCATCTCCACGCCTGGCCGATCGAGCCCCGCGCGCAGCGTGCGTTCCAGCCCCGCATCATCGAAGACCGCGCCGCCTTCCCAGGCGATGTCGATCGCGGCCAGCGCCCGCTTCGCCGTCCAGTGCCGATCCGCCACCACGGCGATGCCGTTCGGAATGGGGAGGATGGCGTGCACGCCCGGCGGCAATGGCCCGGGCGGCGGCACGGCGCGGCCGCCATGGGCGGGGCTGCGCTTCACCGCGGCGCAAAGCATGCCGGGCAGGCGGAGATCCATGCCGTAGATGGCGCTGCCATTCACCTTGATCGCGGCATCAAGGCTGCGCATCGACCGGCCGATCAGCCGGAAGTCAGCCGAATTTTTCAGCGGCGGATCGGCGGGTGGCGTCAGGCGTCCTGCCTCCGCCGCCAGATCGCCATAGGGCAGGCGGCGGCCGCTGGCGGGGTGGAGGACCGCGCCCGGTTCGGTGCTGCATTCCGCCGGGGCCACGCCCCAGCGCGCGGCGGCGGCGCGCAGCAGCATGTCCCGCGCCGCGGCCCCGGCCTGGCGCATCGGCAGGAAGCGTTCGGTGATGCTGAGCGCGGCGCCCGTCATCTGCCGCTTGCCGCCGGGACGCTTGAAGGCCTCCCCGGCCGGGGCCAGGGCGAAGCGGACCTTCTGCCACTCGGCATCCAGCTCCTCCGCCACCAGCATGGGCAGGGATGTCGCCACGCCCTGCCCCATCTCGAGGTGCGGGACCTGGATGGTGGTGATGCCGTCGGCGTCGATACGGAGGAAGGCGTTCAGCGCGCCGCCGGATGCCGTATCAGCCTGGGCCGATGCCGGCAGGGCGAAGCGGAGCGTCAGCAGGCTGCCGCCCGCCACCGCCCGCATCGCCACCCGCCTGCCGAATCCCGCCGCCATCGCCTGCCCCCCGAGCGTTGGGGGGACGGTAGGGCGGCAGGCCATGGTGCGGAAGTGGAAGCGGCCTACACCGCTTCCGCCCGCAGCATCCGCGCGGCCGCGACCAGGTTCTCCATCGCTGGCTTCACCTCCGCCCAGCCCCGCGTCTTGCAGCCGCAATCCGGGTTGAGCCAGAGCCGGCCGCGCGGGATGCGTTGCGCCGCGCGCTGGGCGAGGCGCGCCATCTCCTCCGGCGCGGGCACGCGGGGCGAATGGATGTCCCAGACCCCCGGGCCGATGGCGTTCGGGTAGTCGAAGGCGGCGAAGGCCTCCAGCAGGTCCATGTCGCTGCGCGCGGTCTCGATCGAGATCACGTCGGCATCCATCGCGGCGATGCTGTCGATGATGTCGTTGAACTCGCTGTAGCACATGTGGGTGTGGATCTGCGTCTCGTCCCGCACCGCGCTGGCGGAGAGGCGGAAGCAGGCCACGGCCCAGCGCAGGTAGTCCGCGCGGTCGGCCTGGCGCAGCGGCAGGCCCTCCCGGAAGGCGGGCTCATCGACCTGGATGATGGGGATGCCGGCGGCCTCCAGCTCCGCGACCTCGTCGCGCAGCGCCAGCGCGATCTGCCGGCACACCACGTCCCGCGCGATGTCGGTGCGGGGGAAGGACCATTGGAGCATCGTCACTGGCCCCGTCAGCATCCCCTTCATCGGCTTCGCGGTCAGGGATTGCGCGAAGGCGGACCAGCGCACCGTCATCGGCGCGGGGCGCGTGACATCCGCCCAGATGATCGGCGGCGCCACGCAGCGGCTGCCATAGCTCTGCACCCAGCCATGCTTCGTGAAGGCATAGCCGCCGAGCTGTTCGGCGAAGTACTTCACCATGTCGTTGCGCTCGAACTCGCCATGGACGGGCACGTCCACGCCGATCTCCTCCTGCCAGCGCACCGCGTCGCGGGTCAGGGCCTCCATCGCCTCGTCATGGGTCGCCTGGTCGATCTCGCCGCGGGCGAGACGGGCGCGCAGGTTGCGGACCTCCGTTGTCTGCGGCCAGGACCCGATCGCGGTCACGGGCAGGTCGGGCAGGTTGAGGCGTGCCTGCTGCGCCGCCGCGCGGGTGGCGTAGGGGCTGGCGCGGTGTTCCATGGCGGGCGTCACGGCGGCCAGGCGCGCGGCGACGGCGGGGTCGTGCAGCCTGGCATCGGCGCGGGCCTCGGCGATCGCGCGGTCGCTGTCGGCGAAGGCGGCGCCGACCGCCTTCTCCCCCTCATCCGCCGCGCGGGCGAGCGCCGCGACCTCCTTCAGCTTCTCATTCGCGAAGGCGAGGCGCCGTGCCAGCGCGGGGTCCAGCGCCGTTTCCATCGCCAGGCTGTGCGGGACATGGAGCAGGGAGCAGGAGGGCGCGACCATCAGCCGCCGCCCCTGGCGCGCCTGCTGCGCCAGCTGCACCTGCGCGAGCGCCTGGCGGAGATCCGTGCGCCAGACATTCCGCCCATCCACCAGGCCGAGCGAGAGCCACCGGTCCCGCTTCCATGCCTCCAGCACCGCCGGCAACTGCGCCGGCGCGCGCACCAGATCCACATGCAGCCCGGCGACGGGGAGGGAGGCGGCGAGGGGGAGGTTGTCGCGCAGCCCCTCGAAATAGGTCGCCAGCAGCAGGTCGAGGCCGGGCGCGGCATCGGCCAGGGCGCGGAAGGCGGTGCGATAGGCCCCGGCCGCGCCGGCGGGCAGATCCGTCACCAGGCAGGGCTCATCGATCTGAACCCAGGTGGCGCCGGCCTCGGCCAGGAAACGCAGCGCATCGGCATAGGCGGGCAGCAGCGCCGGCAGCAGGTCCAGCGGCCGCGTGCCGTCCTCGGCCTTGGAGAGCAGCAGCAGGGAGACGGGGCCGAGCAGCACGGGGCGGGTGCGGACGCCGTGCTGCATCCCCTCACGCAGCGCGCGGGCCCAGCGGTTGTCCACCAGGCGCGGGCGCGTGGCGGCGGACAGGCGCGGGACCATGTAGTGGTAGTTGGTGTCGAACCACTTGGTCATCTCCAGCGCCACCGCATCGCCGGGGATGCCGGCGGCGCGTTCGGCGACGCTGCCGCGCGCCCCGCGGGCGAGGGCGAAGATGGTGGCCAGCGAGGCCGGGCCCTCTCCCCCCCAGCCATAGCCCGGCGGGATCAGGCCGAAGGCGCAGGCGGTTTCCAGCACATGGTCATAGAGCGCGAAATCGGCGGAGGGCACATGGCTGATGCCGCTGCCCTGTTGCAGGGCGCGGGCGCCGGCGCGCAGCGCGGCGGCGGTGGCGTGCAGGTCTGCTTCCCCTGTTCTGCCGGCCCAGAAGGCCTCCAGCGCGGTCTTGAGTTCGCGCCGGGGGCCGATACGCGGGTAGCCGAGATTGGCGGCGATGGTCATCGCAAACGTCTCCGTCGCCCGGTGCACCCAGCCCGGCCGTGGGGGTGGCGCGCCCCCTTGTCTCCGGGGTGCACGGCGCGGGCAGGTCTCCTGGCTCGCGGGTGCCGGGCTTGCGCCCTTCGCCACCGGCCCTGCCTTCCCGCTTGCGCAGTGGCGTCCCCCCTCCCTCGGGAAGGGAGGAATCGGGCCGGCGGCTTCCCGCCGACAGTTGCTGGGGCAGCGTCCGACTTGGGGGGTTTCCCCGCCCGCACGGACTTCCCTTTTCACCCGCTCGCGCGGGACCAACGCCATATCAACATATCTTTATGCGAAGTTGCGCTCAAGGGGGCCACCGCGCCGCCATCGCCACCCCCGCGCCCCGGTGTTACAGCCCGGGGACATGTCCCCGACAAAGACCCTTCCATGACCGGCGTCGAAGAGAAGTTTGAGATCTTCCTGGCGGCCCCACCGGGGCTGGAGGAGACGCTGGCCGCCGAGATCTCGAGAAAGGGGTTCCGGCAGCCGAAGGTGGTCCCCGGCGGCGTCGTCACCACGGGCGGCTGGCCCGATGTGTGGCGCGCCAATCTCTGGCTGCGCGGGGCGAGCAAGGTGCTGGCGCGGATCGACCAGTTCCGGGCGGTACATTTCGCGCAGCTGGATGAGCGGGCGCGCGCGGTGGACTGGAACAGCCTTCTCCGGAAGGACGTGGCCTTCCGGGTGGAGGCGTCCTGCGCGGCGTCCAAGCTCTGGCATTCCGGCGCCGTCGCGCAGCGCGTCGCGACCGCGATCCGGGAGAGTGTGGGGGCGAGGGAGGCCGATGACGCGCCGGTGGTGATCCGCGCGCGAATGGAAAAGGACCTCTGCACCCTCAGCGTCGATACCTCCGGCGATCTGCTGCACAAGCGTGGCTTCAAGCAGGCGGTGAACCCGGCCCCGATGCGGGAGACGATGGCCGCGCTGTTCCTGATGCAGTGCGGCTATGACGGCACGGAGACGCTGCTGGACCCGATGTGCGGTGCCGGGACCTTCGTGATCGAGGGCGCCGAGATGGCCGCGCGCCTCAACCCCGGCCGTGCCCGCGACTTCGCCTTCGAAAATCTGAAAAACTTCGACGCCGAGGCCTGGGCGCGGATGCGCGCCGTGGCGCGGGCGGGGATGGAGGGCGTGGCCTGCCTCGGCTTCGACCGGGATGCGGGGGCCATCGCGATGAGCATCGCCAATGCCGAACGCGCCGGCGTTTCGGCCGGCACGCGTTTCGCGCAGGGGACGATCAGCGATTTGCAGCGGCCGGACGGCGCGCCGGGGCTTATCATCGTCAATCCGCCCTATGGCAGCCGGATCGGGGACCGCAAGTCGCTGGGGCCCCTGTACCGTGCGCTGGGCCAGGTGCTGATGAGCCGCTTCGCCGGCTGGCGCGTCGGCCTGGTGGCGGCGGAGCCGGCGCTGGCACGGGAGACGCGGCTGCCCTTCGTGGCCCCGGGCCCGCCCGTGCCGCATGGGGGAATGCGCGTCACGCTGTTCCGCACGGCGCCGCTGGGGTAGCGGCCCAGTGGGGGTAAGGCTTTCGGGGGGAGTCCGCCTCTTCCTCCTGTTCGCGGCGCATTGCGTCGGCACCATCAACATCATGGGCGTGATGGCCTTCGCGCCTGCCATCCAGCGGGACCTCGGCCTGGATACGGCCAGTTTCGGGCTGCTGGTCGCGGCCTATTACGGCGCGCAGCCGCTGGTGGCGCTGCCGGGTGGGTGGCTGGTGGACCGGATCGGCGTCCGGGCCGCGCTCGCCCTCTCCATGGCCGGGGTGAGCATCAGCGCGGGGTTCTTCGCGGTCTCCGCCGGGGGCACCATGGCGGCGTCGCTGCTGATCCTGGCGGGCATCGCCTATTCCCTGGTGAACCCGGCGACGAGCGTCGGCGTCGTCACCTGGTTCCCGCCGGATTGGCGGTCCACGATGATGAGCGTGAAGCAGGCCGGCGTGCCGGCGGGCGGGCTGATCGCGGCCATCATCGCGGGGCTGGCGGGGCCGGATGCCTGGCGAGTCTCGGCCGGGGCGGTCGCGGTAGCGGCGGCGCTGGCGGCGGTGCTGGCGGTGGTGACGCCGGGGGGCGGGGCGCCCGCGGTGGCGCGGGGGCCGGTGGTGGTGGGGCTGCTCACGGTGCTGCGGAACCGGGCGCTGATGCGGGTCTGCCTGACGACCTTCCTGCTGAACACCGCGCAGGGGGCCTTCTACGCCTATCTGGTCCTGTACCTGGTGGGGCCGGCGGGGCTGTCCCCGGCGGTGGCGGCGCTGATCTTCGGCGCGACGCATGTCGTCTCCGCCATCGCGCGCATCCTGTGGGGGCTGCTGGCGGACCGGGTCTGGCGGGGGGATGGGCCGCGGGTGCTGCGCATCATCGCCTTCGCCTCCTGCCTCGGCTTCGTGGGCCTCGCGCTGGGGGCGGGGCTGGGGGCGCCGGCCGCGGCGGCGGCGGCGCTGGGCCTCGGCATGACCATTGCGGGCTTCGCGGGGGTGGCACAGGGGGCGGCGGCCACGGCCGCGCCGCGGGCGCAGATCGGCGCGGCGATGGGCGTCTTCATGGTGATCACGCCGCTGGGATCCGTCTTCGGCCCTTCCATCTTCGGGGGCCTGATCGGGCTGACCGGGGGCTACCTGGTGCCCTATCTGGTGCTGGCGGGCGTGACGCTGGTGGTGGGCGTCTTCGTGCTGCGGAAGTGATCAGCCGCCGGCGGTGCGTTCGTAGTGCCGGTAATACTTGTCGGTGATGAGGTCCGTCTTCACCACGATGCAGACATCCGTGGTGTTGAACTGGTGGTCGATCACCGCGCCATCCCCCACGAAGCCGCCGAGCCGGAGATAGCCCTTCACCAGAGGCGGCAGCGCCACCATGGCGGCGCGCATGTCGAGGCCGCCCGGCGGGATCCGGTCCATCGCCACGAAGCGGTCGGGCACGGCGCGGGGCCGCAGCGCGGGCGGCGCCAGGTGGTTGGCATGGAGGTAGGAAAGCTGCGCCGCCAGGGCATCCTGGTCCGTCCCCGGCAGGGAGGCGCAGCCGAACATCAGGTCGATCTTGTGGCGGAAGACGAAGGCGGCGATGCCGCGCCACAGCAATTGCAGCGTGCCCCGCGTGCGATAGGGGCCGGCGACGCAGGACCGGCCGAGTTCCAGCACCTCACCCGGGAAGGCCAGCAGCGGGCCGATGTCGTATTCGCTGGCGGAATAGAAGCGGCCGAGCCGGTCGGCGGCGGCGCGGCGGATCAGGCGGTAGGTGCCGATGACCGCTTCCGGCCCGTTGCCGAGGTCATGGTCCAGCACCAGCAGATGGTCCGCCACCGCGTCGAATCCATCGCGGTCCCGGCGCGCGGCGATGGTCGCGGCATCGGCCTTGGCGCCCATCTCCTCATAGAAGACCTGGAAGCGCAGCGCCTGGGCGGCATCGATCTCCGCCGCCGTCTCCGCGATGCGCAGGCCAAGATTGCCGGCGCGCAGCTCCTCGAACCCCTCGGCCCGCGGGGCTGCGCGGGGGGGTTCCGACGGGAGGGGGGCATCCTCGGGCAGGGGGCCGTCTACACTCATGGGGCTTCAGGCCTTGGGCTTGGTGCGGCCACGGGGGGCGGGGGCGGGGGCGCCCTTGCGGCCGAAGAGTTCCAGCCGCTGGCCGACCAGGCTGAAGCCGAGGCGTTCGGCGATGGCGCGGGCCACCTTCTCGAACTCCGCATCCTCGAATTCGATGACGCGGCCGGTATCCACGTCGATCAGGTGGTGGTGGTGGCCGCGGTCGGTCGGGTCGTAGCGGGCGCGGCCGCCGCCGAAATCGCGGCGTTCCAGGATGCCCTTCTCCTCCAGCAGCCGGACGGTGCGATAGACCGTGGCGACGGAGATGCGGTCATCGAGCGCGGCGGCGCGGCGGTAGAGTTCCTCGACATCCGGATGGTCCTCCGCCTCGCTCAGCACGCGGGCGATGAGGCGGCGCTGCCCGGTCATCTTCAGGCCGCGTTCCACGCAGAGACGCTCGATCCGGGAGGGATCGGGGCGGGATGTCTCGGCGTGGCGATCGTGGCTCTGCATGCGGGGGGCGTGGTGTCCTGCGGGCGGCCGGGGGTCAGCCCGGCCGGGGCGGGCGCATCAATAGCGCCTGCCGCGCGGGGCCACCACCCGGGGGCTGGTCAGCCTTCCCGCGCCGGCGTGGCGCGGCCGCGCCCGGGGATGCGGCCGCGCGGCTTGGTGCCGAGGCCGATGCGCTTGGCGAGGGAGGATCGGTGCTTGGTGTAGTTGGGCGCCACCATCGGATAGTCCGAGGGCAGGTTCCACCTCTCGCGATACTGGTCTGGCGTCAGGTTGAACGAGGTCTTGAGATGCCGCTTCAGCATCTTGAGCTTCTTCCCGTCCTCCAGGCAGATCAGGTATTCCGGGGTGATCGACTTCTTGACCGGCACGGCGGGCTGGGGACGTTCAGGCGCCTCCGCCGCCGGCTGCCCGATGGCGGCGAGGGTGCGGTAGACGTCCTGGATCAGGCTTGGCAGATCCGCCACGGCGACGGAGTTGTTGGAGACATGGGCCGAGACGATTTCCGCCGTCAGGCCGAGCAGATCGGGGTTCGCCCCAGGATACGCCAATGTATCGGCCATGAATCGTGTCCTGCCCGCGTCGTCGGGCGGCTGATGCCCGATCATTTCCCCGGCGGACGGGCGCCATGCCCGGTGCCGCGACGCGCCAGGACCACCATATTGCCGTGAATCGCCGTTTCGCAATGACGTTTGGTGTTCAGGAAGGCCGTTTCGTGATGAATCACCCCGGACTGCAAGAACAGAGTCACGATGTGGCCCTGGATATCACTGCCGAGACTTGCCCGATGACCTTCGTGCGCACGCGCCTGGCGCTGGACCGGATGCAGCCGGGCCAGGTGCTGCTGGTGCGGATGAAGGGGGACGAGCCCCGCCGCAACGTGCCGCGCACGGCGGCGGAGCAGGGGCATGGGGTGCTGGGGATGCGGGAGGCGGGGGAGGGGGTGCTGGAGGTGTTCGTCAGGCGGAAGTGAGGGGGCTCAGGCGCGCGAGCCCGGCTCCAGCCCCCGCCTCAATACCAGCGCATCCGCCCCATCCCCATAGTAGCGCTTCCGCCGCCCCACCTCCGCGAAGCCCGCCGCCGCATACAGCGCCCGCGCCGCCGCGTTGCGGTCGCTGACTTCCAGAAACATCGCCCCCGCCCCGCGCGCCACCGCGCCGGCCATCGCCTCCGCCAGCAGGGCGCCGCCCAGGCCCTGCCGGCGGGCCTCCGGCACCACGGCGAGGGTCAGGATTTCCGCCTCATCCGCCGCGACGCGGGCCAGGATGAAGCCGGCGCCGGGGCGCAGCACGCCGAAGGCGCCGGGCATCTCCAGCATCAGGCGGATGGCGTCGGGGCCCCATGCCTCGGCAGTGGGGAAGGCCAGGGCGTGCAGGCGGGCGGCTTCCGGCGCTTCGGCGGGGGTCATCTCAGGGTCGGCGGGCGGACGGCGGGGGGCTCGACATACAGGGGAAACGCGTCCCGCCAGGGGATATCGCCCGCCAGGCGGCGCAGTGCGACCAGGCCGGCGGCGGCGGCGTCGGGCAGGCGGCTGTCGGTCAGCGTCGCGTCGAAGCCGCGCGCCAGCAGCCGGGCGGCGGCCAGGGGCGCGGCGTCTCCGACCAGCGCGACCGGCCCCTTCGGCGCGGGGATGTCGCGCTCCGCCATCGGCTCGGGCGGCGTCGCGGCGTGCCAGGCGCCGGCCTCCAGCCGTTCCAGCAGGAAGCGGCCGCGCTTCGTGTCGATGGCGGCCCAGACGGCGCGCGTGTCGCGGATCGTCTCGGGCAGGGCAGCGGCCAGGGCCTCCCCGGTCGTGACGCCGACCAGGCGCGCCCCGGTTGCCAGCGCGATGCCCTCGGCGAGCGCGATGGCGGTGCGCAGCCCCGTGAAGCCGCCGGGGCCGACGACCACCGCGACGGCATCGGGGCGGGCGCCCGCCAGCACCTGCTCGGCCAGGGGCGGCAGGGCGGTGGGCTGGCCGCGGGCGCCGGCGTGGAAGGCATGGGCGGCCAGCGCGCCATCCACCAGCAGGGCGGCGGAACAGCGGGCCAGCGAACCATCAAGGACGAGCAGGCGCATGCCATTGCTGTAAGGCGCGCATCTTGTTCCGTCCATCGGTTGACCTTGCAGCGCAATCGGCGGCTTGCTTTGGTGGCCGCGCAGAAGGATCGTCGCCCCATGAACGAGATCAGCGTCCCGCGTCCGAACAACCTCGACGCGTTCTGGATGCCATATACCGACAACAAGTCCTTCAAGGACAAGCCGCGCATGTTGGCGCGGGCGGAAGGCATGTCCTACTTCACGCCGGAGGGGCGGGAGATCCTGGACGGCACCGCCGGCCTCTGGTGCTGCAACGCCGGCCATGGGCGGCGGGAGATCGTGGAAGCGATCCAGAAGCAGGCCGCGATCATGGATTTCGCGCCGACCTTCCAGATGGGCCACCCCATCGCCTTCGAAGCCGCCGCCCGCGTGGCGGAGATGACACCGGAGGGGATGGACCGCGTCTTCTTCGTGAATTCGGGGTCGGAGGCCGCGGATACCGCGCTGAAGATCGCGCTCGCCTGGCACAAGGCGCGCGGCGACAGCCAGCGGGTGCGCCTGGTCGGGCGGGAACGCGGCTATCACGGCGTCGGCTTCGGCGGCATGTCGGTGGGCGGCATCGGCGGCAACCGCAAGCAGTTCGGCGCGCAGCTTCCCTATGTGGACCACCTGCCGCACACCCATGGCGTGCCGGGCAATCTTTTCGCCAAGGGCCAGCCGGAGAACGGGGCGAACCTGGCCGAGGTGCTCGAAAACCTGGTGGCGCTGCATGGCGACACCATCGCGGCCGTGATGGTGGAACCGCTGGCGGGGTCCACCGGTGTGCTGGTACCGCCGAAGGGCTACCTGCAGAAGCTGCGGGAACTTTGCACGAAGCACGGCATCCTGCTGATCTTCGATGAGGTCATCACCGGCTTCGGCCGCATCGGCGCGAATTTCGGCGCGGAACGCCTGGGCGTCACGCCCGACATCATGACCATGGCGAAGGGGCTGACCAACGCCGCGGTGCCGATGGGCGCGGTCGCCACCAGCAACCAGGTCTATGACACCATCGTCAACGGCGTGCCGGCGGGGATCGAGCTGTTCCACGGCTACACCTATTCCGGCCATCCGCTGGCCGCCGCCGCCGCCATCGCGACGCTGGAACTGCACCGGGCGGAGGATTTGCCCGGCCGGGCCCGCGCCATGGAGCCCTATTTCGAGGATGCGGCGCATTCCATGCGCGATGTCCCCGGCGTGATCGATGTGCGCAACATGGGCCTGGTGGCGGGGATCGAACTGGCGCCGCGGGCGGGCAAGCCGACGGCGCGCGCCATGGACGTCTTCAAGACCTGCTTCGACAAGGGCGTGCTGACGCGCGTGACGGGCGACATCGTCGCACTCTCGCCGCCGCTGATCGTGGAAAAGCCGCATATCGACCGGCTGTTCGGCACGCTGGCCGACGCCATCCGGGCCGTGCCAGCCTGACACGCCCCCGCCGCCTGGCGCCGCTGCTGCTCGTCATCCTGGCGCTGGCCGGGGTGCTGGGGGCGGCGGTGCTGTCCCATCTGCCGGCGGAGCGCGCGCAGTGGCCTCTGCTGACGCTCGTCATCATCCTGGCGGGCGTCGCGCTGGTCGCGGCGGTGCTGTGGCGGGGCGAGGTGGCGCGGGCGGAGACGGAGGCCGCTTCCCGGGCCGCGGCGGCGAAGGCGGAGACGGAACAGCACGCCGCCAAGCTGCACGCCGACATGCTGGCGACCGCGGCGCATGAGATCCGGACGCCGCTGGGCGGGGTGCTCGGCCTGCTCGACCTGGTGCTGGGGGGCACGGGCCTGTCCCGCGCCGCGCGGGCGGATACGCAGGCGGCGCGGCAGGCGGCATCAGACCTGATGCTGCTGCTGCGGGACCTGATCGAGGTGCCGGGCGAGGTGAAGGCGCCGCTGGCCAGCGATCCCTTCCGGATCGATGAGACGATGGACCAGGTGGTGGCGCTGCTCCGCGCCCGGGCGGCGGCGCATGGCAACCGCCTGGCCGTCGCCATCGCCACGGGCACGCACCCGGCCTGGCGGGGCGATGCAGCGCGCATCCGCCAGATCCTGACCAATTTGGCCGCCAACGCCATCCGCTTCACCGAGGGTGGGGAGGTGCGGATCGAGGCGCGGGAGACGGCGGCGGGGCTGCTGCAACTCTCGGTCAGCGATACCGGGGCGGGCATCGCCACCGACCGGATGGCGACGCTGTTCGACCGTTTCCAGCGCAGCGAACAGGGAACGGGGCTGGGGCTTTCCATCTGCCGGGATCTGGCGGCGCGGATGGGGGGTGGCATCGCCGTCACCAGCGCGCCGGGGCGCGGCAGCCTCTTCACCGTGACCCTGCCGCTGCCGCGGGTGGCGGATGAGGAGGTGGTGCCGCCCGAACAAGCCGCCCCCGCCCCCGCACCCCCCAGCCCGTCCCGTCGGCCGGGACCGCCGGTGCTGGTGGTGGATGACGTGCCGGTGAACCGCCGGCTGCTCGGCCATGTGCTGGACCGCGCGGGCTGGGGGCATGAGGAAGCGGGCGATGCGGCGACCGCGCTGACCCTGGTGCAGTCCCGCCCCTATGCCGCCGTGCTGATGGATCTGCAGATGCCCGATGTGGATGGGCTGGAGGCGACGCGGCGGCTGCGCGCCCTGTCCGGCCCCGCAGGCCGCCTGCCCGTGATCGCCGTGACGGCACAGGGGGGGGAGGATGTGCGCACCCTGGCGGAGGCCGCGGGGATGGATGCCTTCCTGGTGAAGCCCGTCTCGGCCGCCGACCTGACTGCCGTCATCACCCGCGCCTTGGCCAACCGGGCCAGGCGGGCCGGCGGGACGCCGCTGTAGGGCCCTTGGACATTTGGCCCCGGGCCCTGGCGGGCCCTGGGGCCTGGAATCAGTCCCGCATCCCCATATAACGGCGCAACCCCGACTGACTGCCCCGAGAGGCCCCCGATCCATGAGCGCCACCGATACCACCGCCCCCGTTCCCCCCCCTGTGCCCGTCACCGTGCTGACCGGCTACCTCGGCGCCGGCAAGACCACGCTGCTGAACCGCATCCTGAGCGAGAACCACGGCAAGAAATACGCGGTGGTGATCAACGAGTTCGGGGAACTCGGCGTGGACAACGACCTCGTCGTCGATGCGGACGAGGAAGTGTTCGAGATGAACAATGGCTGCATCTGCTGCACCGTGCGCGGCGACCTGATCCGCATCATCGGCGGGCTGATGAAGCGCCGAGGGAAGTTCGACGGCATCATCGTGGAGACGACCGGGCTCGCCGACCCCGCCCCCGTCGCGCAGACCTTCTTCGCGGATGAGGATGTGAAGCGCGCCACCAAGCTCGACGCCATCGTCACCGTGGTGGACGCCAAGCACCTGCCCGCGCGGCTGAAGGACAGCACGGAGGCGCAGGAACAGATCGCCTTCGCCGACATCATCGTGCTGAACAAGATGGATCTGGTGAGCGAGGACGAGGCGACGGAGGTCGAGCGCCTGATCCGCGGCATCAACCCCTATGCCGAGATCCGCCGCAGCACGAAGTCCGACGTGCCGATCGACAGCGTGGTGGGGCGGGACGCCTTCAACCTGGCGCGGATCCTGGAGCGGGAGCCGGAATTCCTCTCCGGCGAGGACACCCATGAGCATGACAGCGAGGTGAACTCGATGTCCTTCCAGGTCTCGCGCCCGATCGACGCCGAGAAGTTCAACGTATGGATCGGGGAATTGCTGCAGTCCAAGGGCCAGGACCTGCTGCGGACCAAGGGCATCCTCTACTACGCCAATGACGACCGGCGCTTCGCCTTCCAGGCCGTGCACATGATCGCGGATGGCGACTATATCGGCCCGGTGAAGGATGGCGATGAACGGAAGTCGAAGATCGTCTTCATCGGCCGCAACCTGAACCGCCCGCAGCTGCGGCGCGGCTTCGAGGCGTGCCAGGTGCCGGCCTGAGCTGCCTTGACCTTGGGTTGACAGGCGCCGCCCGCGCGACGAAGGCGGGCGGCATCATCTGCGGGACTGACCGATGGCCGAAGTGACCGAAGCCGATTTCCTGCTGGCCAGCCGTGGCCTGGCGCGCGAACTCGGCGCCTGGGCCGTGGCGGCTGTGTTCGGGCGGGAAGGGCGGAGCCTGTCCTTCGCGCTGGCCGATGGCACCGTGCATGTCATGCCGGTCGGCGCCCAGGACGGCGAATGGCAGCGGGTGGAGGCGCATGACGGCGCCGTGCTCTCCGCCGTCGCGGATTGCCGCGCCGGCGTGCTCTCCGGCGGCGATGACGGCAGGCTGGTGCAGGTGCTGCCTGATGGCACGGTGAACGAGGTCGCGAGCTTCGGGTCCAAATGGGTCGATCACGTCGCGGCGCATGAGGGTGGCGTGCGCGCGGCCTCCGTCGGCAAGACCGTGCATGTGCTGGATGGCGCGGGGCAGAAGCTGAAGGC
Source organism: Falsiroseomonas sp. (assembly GCF_051859025.1). GTDB lineage: Bacteria > Pseudomonadota > Alphaproteobacteria > Acetobacterales > Acetobacteraceae > Falsiroseomonas. The sequence goes on from NZ_JBHYGL010000009.1 coordinate 51,034, forward strand.
GCTGGCGCATCCGACGACGGTCGGCGGCATCGCGATCGACGCCAAGGGCAAGCGGATCGCCGCCAGCCATTACGGCGGCGCGTCGCTGTGGTTCGTGGCGTCCAAGGAGGACAAGCCCAAGGTCCTGGAATGGAAGGGCAGCCATCACGGCATCCTGTTCAGCCCGGATGGCACCCATGTCGTGACCGCGATGCAGGAACCGGCGCTGCATGGCTGGCGCCTGGCGGATGGGCAGCACATGCGCATGTCCGGCTATCCCGGAAAGACGCGGAGCATCCACTTCTCCTCCCGCGGCCGCTGGCTGGCGACGAGCGGGGCGGAAAGCGTGGTGCTCTGGCCCTTCTTCGGTGGCGGGCCGATGGGCAAGGCGCCGACCGAACTCGCCGGCGGCGACGAGGTGCTTTGCAGCGCCGTCGCCTGCCATCCGCAGCATGAGGTGGTGGCGGCCGGCTTCGGGGATGGGCTGGTGCTGATGGCGGAAGTGGCCAGCGGCAAGGTGGTGCCGGTGGCGCCGCCGAAGGGCAGCGCCGTTTCCACCCTGGCCTGGAATGCCGCGGGGACGCACCTCGCCTTCGGGACGGAAGCCGGGCTCTGCGGCGTGGTCGATCTGTCGAAGCGGTAGAGGGAAGCGAGCCCATGGAAATCCTGGAGACGGCGCATCTGCGCATGCCGCGCCTCGGCCTCGGCACCTGGCCGATGAAGGGGGATGACTGCACGGCGGCCGTGATCTCCGCCATCGGCATGGGCTACCGCCACATCGACACGGCCGAGATGTACGGGAATGAGGAAGCGGTCGGCGCCGGCATCGCGCAATCCGGTGTGGCGCGGGGCGACATCTTCCTGACCACCAAGGTCTGGAACGACAAGCCGAAGGGCGATGCGATCCGCCGCGCCTTCGATGCCAGCCTCCAGCGCCTGGCCACGCCCTATGTCGATCTGTTCCTGATCCACTGGCCCTCGCCGGAGCTCGACCTGCCGGATGCGATGCGCGCGCTCGCGGCGATCCGGGCGGAGGGGCGGGCCAAGGCGATCGGCGTGTCCAACTTCCCGCCCAGGCTGTTGCAGCGGGCGATCGATGAGGGTGTGGGCCTCGCCTGCCTGCAGGTGGAACACCATGCGCTGCTGGACCAGTCCCGGCTTCGCGCGATCTGCGCGGCGAATGGCATGGTGCTGACCAGCTATTCCCCGCTGGGCAAGGGCAATGCGCCGTCCGACCCCGTGCTGCAGGCCATCGGGCGCAAGCATGGCGTGACGGCGGCGCAGGTGGCGCTGGCCTGGCTGATGACCATGCCGGGCGTCTCCGCCGTGCCGAAGGCGGCCAGCCCGGCGCGGCAGGCGGAGAACATGGCGGCGTTGGATGTCAGGCTGGATGCCGATGACCTGGCGGCGATCGCCGCGCTGCCGAAGGACCGGCGCTACGTGAATCCCGGCATGGCGCCGGATTGGGTGAACGGGTAGCCGGTCACGTCCGGTGCAGGGGCCGCTTCGGGTTTCCCGGGGTGGCCAGGCAGGTGAGCATCGCGCGGCGCAGCGGCGGGGGTTCCCCCACCGCCACCTGGCGGGGTGCCTCCTCCGCGGCGTGCAACAGGAAGGGGGCGGCGCAGCCGAAGCCGGGGCCGCGCATCTGCGCGATCTCCGGCAGGGGCTCCATCGGCAGGGTCTCCGCCGCGGCGGGCAAGGCTGATGCCAGGGTCAGGACAAGGATCGGCCAGGCGCGCATGGCGGGACCTCCGCTTGCCCGTGGGGTTTCCGGGGCTTGTCGGGGCGCAACGCGGGGATGCGCCGAGGCGTTGCGGACGTATTTTTTTGCCCCCCGTCTGGAACTGTGACGTCGCGCTGCTTTGTAATGGGCGCCCAGGCAGGAGGGGAATTCCATGGCGGCAGCATCCGACGACGAGATCGATCTGGGCATCAGCCTGGAAAAGGTCGCGACCATCGTGGACCAGGCCCGGGCCGTGCAGGGGGATGAGGAGGCGGAGTTGGGTGCGGCGGCCGATGATGGTGGCGACGACACCGACGTGGCCGGCCCGGATGATGTCACGGAGGATACGCTCCGCGCCTACATCACCGAGCTGAACGATGACGAGCAGGCGGCGCTGATCGGGCTGTGCTGGGTCGGCCGCGGCGATTACGAGGCGGCCGAGTGGGATGAGGCGGTGGGCCTGGCCGCGGAACGCAATGATGGCCGCGATGCCGCCGACTACTTGCTGGGCATCGACAATCTGGGCGATTTGTTGAGCGAGGGCGTCGCGGCCTTCGGCCTGAGCCTGGAAGAAATCGAACGCTGACTCGAGACGGTCCAGGGCCGGTTCGGCCCTGGTGGATGGGGTGTGGGGAAGGCAACGCCTTCCCCACGGTCAGGCATAGTTCATTGGCGGTCCCGGCAGTCCCGCGATCTCCCGGATCAGCTTGCGTCGCACCGCGTTCCCGAAGGCCTCGAAATCCTCGGCCGCGATCATGAAGGCGCCCTGCCCGCCGATGACGCTGTCCCTGTAGTAGATGTCGAGTGGCACGGGCGGTGCGCGGCCGAAGGTCGGGCGGTCGTTCAGGATGGGCAGGCCGTTGATGGTGATGCCGTCCGCCACGGCGCGGTCGCGGGCCACCTCCGCCGGCGGGCCGGAATTGTTCACCCCGTCGCCGGAGACGTCGATGACCTTGCGCGTCGCCTCGTGCGGGCATTCGCCGATGGCGCGGCGCGATGCCTCGATGGCGCCGGAGACGGAGGTCCAGGAGAGGGAGGCGCGCGGGGCCCGTTCCAGCGTGCCGGCCCAGCCATCGGCATCGGCCTGGCTGCCGATGCGGGTCCAGGGGATGACGGTGCGCTGGTATTCGATGCCGGCCCATTCGATGTAGCAGAGGGCGACGGAGCCCAGCATGCCGCCGCGGATGGCTTCCACCACCTTGGGGTCGGTGATGGCGGCGCGGTAGCCTTCGCGTTGCAGCCGGGCCTCATCCTCATCGACCGAGCGGCTGACATCGACGGCGAGGACGAGGGCGACATCGACTGGTTCATCCGCCCAAGCGGGGCCGATGCGACTGAGCGTGGCCGCGCCTGCGGCGGCAATCAGGGACCTGCGGCGCATCGGTGGCCTCCGCGTCAGTTGGTCCCGTCATGCAACAGCAACGCGGCGTGCCGGTTCAAGCCTCAATAAAGATTTTGGCGCTGGGAAGGTTCAGACCGCGCCGCCAACGGCGGATATCAGACCGCGCCGCCAACGGCGGATATCAGACCGCGCCGCCAACGGCGGATATCAGACCGCGCCGCTAACGGCGGCGACCACGCGCGCGACCTCCGCCTCCGTCAGGTAGGGATGCATCGGCAGCGACATGATGCGCCGGCAGAGCATTTCGGCCACCGGCAGTTCCGGCGCGTTGCTGATGCCCTCGGCATGGGCCTGCGCGTAGGCGGGCTGCCGGTGCAGCGACTTCGGATAGTAGATGGCGGTCGGCACGCCGGCGGCCTTGCAGGCATCCTGGACCCGCGCGCGGGCGGCCTCATCCTCCAGCAGGATGGAATAGAGGCCCCAGGCGTGGTCCGCCCCTTCCGTGGTGACGGGGGTCTGCACCTTGCCGGCCAGGCCCTGGTTGTAGGCGGTGGCGGTGCGGGTGCGGGACGCCAGTTCGGCCTCCAGCAGCCCCAGCTTCGGCAGCAGGATCGCGGCCTGCATGGTATCGAGCCGGCCGTTCATGCCGGTGCGCTCCACCTCGTAGCGGGTCTTGCCCTCTCCGTGCGTACGCAGGCTGCGCCACAGCTCCGCGCGGTCCGCGTCATCGGTCAGCAGCGCGCCGCCATCGCCGTAGCAGCCCAGCGTCTTGGTGGGATAGAAGCTGAGCGCCGCGGCATGCCCCCAGCGGCCGAGCCGCTTGCCATGCAGCCCCGCGCCGAAGGCCTGGGCGGCGTCATCGAGGGCGAACATCCCCTTCTCCGCGCACAGCGCCTCGATCGCCGGCCAATCCGCCGGCAGGCCGAAGAGGTCCACGCCAACGATGGCGGCGGGGCGCAGGCGGCCCTGGCTTTCCACCAGCGCGATGCGGCGCTTCAGGTCATCGATGTCGATGTTGTAGGTGCCGGGATGGACGTCCACGAAGATGGGCGTGGCACCGAGCACGAGGGGAACCTCCGCCGTCGCCGTGTAAGTGAAGGCGGGCAGGAAGACGGCGTCGCCGCGGCCGATGCCCGCCCCCATCATGGCGATCTGCAGCGCATCGGTGCCGGAGGAGACGCCAACGGCATGGGCGCAGCCCGCGAATTCGGCCAGCCTCTGCTCCAGCTCCTGCACCTCCGGCCCGTTGATGAAGCGGCCGCTGTCGAGGACCGAGGCCAGGCGGCGGTCGATCTCCGCCCGGATCAGGGCCTGCTGGGCCTTCATGTCGAACAGGGCGATGGGGGGGAGGGTGGTCATGGTCATCCGTCATCCGGTCTGCCGGGCACCCATAGCCCCGCGGTGCCGCGTCGGCCAAATCACCGGGGGTTTCGGGGCGTTGCCGGGGCGGCGCATGGGCGCGCCGCATCGGCCGATCTGGCGCGCCAGGCGGAAGGGCTGCGCGGGCGCGTGGACCAGTTCCTGGGCGCCATCCGCGCGGCGTGATGCCGGGCTCCGGCCCGGCCCGGTATCCGGCGGCTGGTTAAGCGAGCCGCAAGGTTGCCCGTTCTATCCTGCGCCGGAATTCCTCGGTGCAAGGTCCAAGATGCGCATCCAATCCCGTTTCCTGCTCGGGTTCATCGCCATCGCCGCACCCGGGCTGGCGCTGTCGGCCTGGTTCGCCAGCGACGCCTGGCAGGACTCCGCCCGGGCCGAACGCGCCATCCGGGCGACGCAGGTGTTCAGCGATATCGGCCGGGCGCAATCCAGCTTCGCGGTGCAGACCGGCAACCTGACCGTGGCGCTGCGCGCGCCGACGCCGGACCTGGCCGGGATTCGCCAGACGCACGAAGCCGCGATGCAGGGGCTGGCGGCCGCTTCGCGCAGCATGGCGGCCGCGGGCACCGACGCCGCGGTGGTGCGGGAGGCCACCGCCACGCTGGAGGATCTGATGCGCCGGGTGACGGCGGCGGCCGCGCAGCCGGTGCCGGCGCGCGATCCCGCCCTGCTGGCGGATGTGCTGGCCAAGCGGACCGACCTCAGCACCCGGCTGAACGCGGTCGGCGGCGATGCGGCACGGGTCATCACCACCACCGCGCCGGCGGTGGCGCCCTTCATCGAGGTGGCGCTGCATGCCATGACGCTGCGGGAAGTGGCGGGGCGGCGGGCCCTCGGCGTCTCCCCCTGGGTTGGCGGCGCGCCGATCCAGGCGGAAGCCCTGGAAGGCTTGGTGGAGCTGAGCGGCCGGCTGACGGACGCGATGGCGAATATCGAGCGGCTGGTGGAAGCCTCCGGGGCGCCGCGCCTGGTGCGCGCGCAGGCGGAGCTGAAGCGCCTGTTCGGGCAGGAAGCCGATCCCTATTGGCGCAGCTTCATGCGGGTGGCGCGCCTGCGCCTGCAGCCGGCCACGGCGGAAACGCCCTGGCCGCAGGATGCCGCGACCTATTCCCGCTACACCATCCAGACCCTGGCGCAGCTGCTTGGCATGCGGGACGCGGCGCTGGACGAAGCGGTGGAACGCGCGACGGCGGATGATGCGTCTGCCCGGATGCAGCTGGCGATCTCGATCGCCGGGATGGTCGTGACGGGCGCGGTGATGGCGGCGGCGCTGCTGCTGCTGCTGCGGGGCATGGTGGCGCCGCTTGGCCAGTTGACGGGCACGGTGCGGCGGATTGGCGAGGGTGAGCTGACCCTGGCGGTGCCGGCGCGGGACCGGCCGGACGAACTGGGGGAGATGGCGCGGGCGGTGGACCAGCTGCGGCTGGCGTCGCTGGAGCGGGAGGCGCTGGAAGCCGCGCAGAAAGCCGAGCAGGCGGCACAGCTGGAACGCGCCCAGCGCATCGACACGCTGCTGGAGGAGTTCGAGGCCGAGACGGCGGATGTGCTGCGGAGCGTGGCCTCCGCGGCGACGGAGCTGGACGCGACGGCAACGAGCATGGCGGCGACGGCGGCGGATGGGACGCAGCGCGCGAGCGCGGTGGCGCGATCCTCGGCGGAGGCATCCGGCAGCGTCGGCAGCGTGGCGGCGGCGACGGAGGAGCTCTCGGCCTCGATCAGCGAGGTGATGCGCCAGGTGCAGGTCAGCGCCGCGACCGCGCAGGAAGCGACGGCGGCGGCGGAGCGGACGGATGTAACGGTGCGCGGGCTGTCGGAAGCGGCATCGCGGATCGGCGACGTGGTGAAGCTGATCGGCGACATCGCGGGGCAGACGAACCTGCTGGCGCTCAATGCCACGATCGAGGCAGCGCGGGCGGGCGATGCGGGCAAGGGCTTCGCGGTGGTGGCGCAGGAGGTGAAGGCGCTGGCGGCGCAGACGGCGAAGGCGACGGAGGAGATCGGCGCGCAGATCGCGGCGATGCAGACGGAGACGGGGCGGACGGTGGAGGTGGTGCGCGCCATCGCCGGCACGATCGAGGCCCTGAACCGCAACACGGCGCAGGTGGCGGAAGCGGCATCGCAGCAGGCGGAGGCGACGCAGGAGATCGGCCGCGCGGCGGCGGCGGCGGCGCAGGGCACGCAGGAGGCATCGCACCACGCGACGGGCGTCAGCCAGGGCGCGGAACAGACCGGGCAATCGGCGGCGGAAGTGCGCGCCGCATCGGCCGACCTGGCGCGCCAGGCGGAAGGGCTGCGCGGGCGCGTGGACCAGTTCCTGGGCGCCATCCGCGCGGCATAGCCCGCCCGACTTCCTGGCCCGACTTCCTGGCCCGACTTCCTGGAATGCATGCGGCCCCCGGCGGGCCTGGACGAGGAACGATCAGGATGCGCGTTCGACAATTGCTGCTGCTGTGCTTCACCCTGGTCGCCCTGCCCGGGCTGGTCGCCCTGGCCTGGCAGGCCCGCGAAGCCTGGCGGGAGGTGCGGCAGACCGAACGGGTGGTGATCTCCACGCGCCTGATCAGCGACGTCCTGCGGGGCCAGACCGCCTTCGCGCTGCAATCCGCGCGCATCAGCACGGCCATGGTGGTGGCGCAGCCGGACCTGGCCGATCTGCGCGCGGGACAGGAGGAGATGCAGCGGCTGCTGTCCGCGGCGGAGGCAAATGCGCGCGCGGTGGGGCTGGACCCCGCGCCGGCACGCGACGCGCTGCGGGCGATGACGGCGCTGACCGAACGCACGCTGGCCGCGGCATCGCAGCCGCCGGCGGCCCGGGATGCCGGCGTGGTGCGGGACCTGGCCCAGGTGCGCAACGACCATGGCAACCGGCTGAGCGGCATGGCGCGGCAAGGGGCGCGCGAATTGTCCCGCCTGGCACCGGCGCTGGCGCCGCTGCTGGAAACCGCGATGCAGGGCGGACAGCTGCGGGACATCGCGGGCCGGCGCGGCCTGCTGCTGAATGGCTGGGTCGGCGGCGGCACCATCACGCCGGAGGCGCTGGCCACCGCGCAGCAGCTGACCGGCCGGGTGGAGGAGATCCTGGCGACGCTGGAGCGGCTGGTGGAGGCGAGCGGTTCCGCCACCCTGGCGCGGGCGCATGAAAGCTCCATCCGCCAGGGCTACCTGGTGACCGGGGAGCCCGGCTTCCGCAACCTGGTCCGTATCGGCGGCCTGCGGCAGGCCGGCGGCACGGAAGCCTGGCCGAACGACCCCACGGCGCATCGCCGCTTTTCCACCGGCGCGCTGACGCAGCTTGTCGGCGTGCGCGACGCGGCGCTGGAGGAAGCGATCGCGCAGGGCGAGGCCATGGTCGCGCAGGGCTGGCAGGATCTGGCGATCATCGGCGCCATGGCACTCGCCACGCTGCTGGTGATGGGCGCCGCGCTGGTGCTGCTGCTGCGGCGCCTGGTCTCCCCGCTCGGCGACCTGGCGCGCGTGGTGCGGCGGATCGGCGGCGGGGAGCTGACGCTGGAGGTGCCCGGCAGCGCGCGGCGCGACGAGTTGGGCGATGTGGCGCAGGCGGTGGACCAGCTGCGCGCGGCCTCCGCCGAGCGGAACGCGCTGGAAGCCGCGCAGGCCGCGGAGCGGGAGGCGCAGGCCGCGCGGGCGAAGCGCGTCGATGCGCTGCTGGCGGAGTTCGGGGAGGAGACGGCCGGCGTGCTGCGCGCCGTTGCCTCCGCCGCGACGGAACTCGACGCGACGGCGACCGGCATGGCGGCGACGGCGAAGGACGGTTCCGCCCGTGCCGCGGCGGTGGCGGACAGCACCGCCATGGCCAGCGCCAATGTCGGCAGCGTGGCGGCGGCGACGGAGGAACTCTCGGCCTCCATCGCCGAGGTCGTGCGCCAGATCGAGCAGAGCGCGGGCGCGGCGCGGGAGGCGACGGCGGCGGCGGAGCGCACGGATGCGACGGTGCGCGGCCTGTCGGAGGCCGCATCGCGGATCGGCGACGTGGTGCGGCTGATCGGCGACATCGCCGGCCAGACCAACCTGCTGGCGCTGAATGCGACGATCGAGGCGGCCCGGGCCGGGGAGGCCGGCAAGGGCTTCGCGGTGGTGGCGTCCGAGGTGAAGACCCTGGCCGCGCAGACCGCGAAGGCCACGGAGGAGATCGGCGCCCAGATCGCGGCGATGCAGACGGAGACGGGGCGGACGGTGGAGGTGGTGCAGGCCATCGCGCGGACGATCGAGACGCTGAACGCCGCCACCGCGCAGGTGGCGGAAACCGCCGCGCAGCAGGCACAGGCGACGCAGGAGATCGGCGTGGCGGTGGCGCAGGCGGCATCCGGCACGCGCCAGGCCTCTGACCACGCCGCCGGCGTCAGCGCCGATGCGCAGCGCACGGGCAGCGCGGCGGCGGATGTGCGCAGCGCCTCCGCCGAACTGGCGCAGCAGGCGGAAGGGCTGCGCGGAAAGGTGGACGGGTTCCTGGTGGCGATCCGCGCGGCGTGAACTGCCCGGGGCCGCCCCGCGGCCCCGGCCTTCCCTACGGCGCCTGGCCGTTCAGCTCATGCTCGAATTCGGGCACCAGGGCGTTCAGCCGGGCCAGTGCGCCCTTGCGGTCCCCGGCCGCCGCCAGCGCGGCGACGCCATCGATGGCGCGGCCCATCTCCCCGGCATCCGTCGTGCGCGGCACGGCGACGAGGAGGCCCGGGAAATTGGTGGGGCTCGGGGGTTCCTGGCCGTGGAACAACTCCTCGAACAGCTTCTCCCCGGGGCGAAGGCCGGTGAAGCGGATTTCCACGTCTTCCTCCGGCCTCAGCCCCGCCAGGCGGATCATGCGGCGGGCGAGGTCCACGATCTTCACGGGGTCGCCCATGTCGAGGACGAAGATGCCGCCCTCCCGCAGTTCCGGCGGCTGGTCCTGCCGATCCGTGGCACCGACGACGCTCGCCTGCAGGACGAGGCCCACCGCTTCGCGCACCGTCATGAAATAGCGGCGCATGTCGGGGTGGGTCACGGTCAGCGGGCCGCCCCGTTCCAGCTGCCGGCGGAACAGCGGCACCACGCTGCCGGTGGAGCCCAGCACATTGCCGAAGCGCACCGTCACCAGCCGCATGCCGGTGCCGCTGGTGCGCGCGCCGCGGTCCAGCGCCTGGCAGTACATCTCCGCCAGGCGCTTCGAGGCACCCATGACGCTGGTCGGGTTCACCGCCTTGTCGGTGGAGATGAAGACCATCAGTGAACAGCCCGCCGCGCGCGCCGCGTCCGCCACGATGCGGGTGCCGAGCGCGTTGGTGAGCAGACCCTCCAGCGGGTCGTTCTCCACCATCGGCACGTGCTTCAGGGCGGCGGCGTGGAAGACGAGCTCGGGCCTGATCTCCGCCATCAGCCGGCCCATGCGGGCGCTGTCGCGCACATCGGCCAGCACCGCGCGGCGGGGCACGCCGGGGTGGCGTTCGCGCAGTTCCAGGTCGATCTCGTAGAGGACGTATTCGCCGTGATCCAGCAGCGTCAGGCTGGCGGGGCCCAGTGCGGCGACCTGGCGGGCGAGTTCGCCGCCGATGGTGCCGCCCGCGCCTGTCACCAGCACGCGCTTGCCCTGCACCAGGCGGGCCATGCCTTCGCGGTCCAGCGGCACCTGCGGGCGGTCGAGCAGGTCCTCGATCTCAACGCGCCTTAGCGTGACGCGGGGCTCGGCTTCCGCGCGTTCGCCGGGGCGACGGCTGGCGGGGCCCAGCGCCGTGGGGGTGGGGGCACGCTTCACCGGCAGGCCGTGGCGGTCCGCGGCATCCAGCAGGCGTTGCAGTTCCAGGCCCTGGAGCTGGGGGGTGGCAAGGATGATCTGGGCGGGCAGGCGCCCTTCCTCCCGCAGCTGGTCCAGGATGGCGGCCGCGTCCTCCGCCGTGCCGAGGATGGGCAGGCCATGGATGCGGCGGCCGAGCTGGCGGGAGCGGAGGGAGAGGATGCCGGTGACGCGGTAGGCGGGGCTGCGTTCCTGCCCGATGGCGCGGATGAAGAGGTCCGCGCCATCCCCGGCGCCGACCAGCAGGACGGGGGCGGCTGGCGTGTCGGAAAGCGGGCCGCCGCGGCCGGCATGGCGCAGGCGCGCCGCGATGCGCGGCGCCGCCAGCAGCGCGGCCAGGACCAAAGCATGGATGGCGGGGAAGCCCGGGTTGGGGGGCGCCCATGCCCCCGACCAGTGCAGGCCGATGGCGGTGATCAGCGCCGCGCCGGCCGCGGCGGCGGTGGTGGACAGCGCCTCCGGCAGGGAGGCGAAGCGCCAGTATTGCTGCGGCAGGCGCAGCGGCACGCCGACCAGCATCAGGGCCGCGATGGCGCCGGGGATGGCACCCGCCCACCAGATGGCGGGTGGCGAGGCGCCGGGCGCGGAGAGCCAGACCGCGGCGGGCAGCGCGAGGGCGGCCACCAGCGAATCCAGGGCGAGGTTGAGGAGGATGCGGTCCCGAGCCGAAGCAGCCATGCCCGGTTGCTACTCCTGCGCGTGCGTGCTCGCTAGTGGCAGGGGGGGCGCTGCCCCCCTGCACCAATGATTCCCCGCAGGAGGGCTCTGCCCCCCTGCACCCCCGGTCCAGGGTCCAGCCGGACCCTGGACCGGGGGTAATTGACGATGGTCCAGGAGGCTCTGCCTCCCGAATCTTCAAGAGGGGGCGGATGGGGTATGGGGAAGGCAGCGCCTTCCCCATCGGCGAAGGGCGATACCCCCCCTCGGGACAGCCGCCCCCGACCGTGCCATGAATCGCGAAACGGATCAGGGGAACGCGGCCATGGCCGAAGGCAGGCTGGTGATCGGGACCAAGCGCTACTCCTCCTGGAGCATGCGCGGCTGGCTGATGGTGCAGCTGGCGGGGCTGGATGTGGAGGAGGTGGTGGTGCCGCTGGCCGGTGGCGGCGGGACCACGGCCATCAAGGCGATCTCCCCCAACGGCATGGTGCCCTACCTGGAACATCGCGGCGCGCGGATGTGGGAGAGCATCGCGATCGCCGAGTATTGCGCGGAATTCAAGGCGGACCTCTGGCCCCGCAAGCGGTCGGCGCGCGCCCATGCGCGCAGCATCGCAGCGGAGATGCATGCGGGCTTCCGGGCCCTGCGCATGGCGATGCCGATGAACCTCGGCCGGGAATTCCCGGGCCATGGCCGCAACCCCGACAGCCTGGCCGACATCGCGCGGATCGAGGCGATCTGGGCGGAGGCCATCGGCGCCTATGGCGGGCCCTTCCTGGCGGGTGCCGACTTCACCCTGGTCGATGCGATGTATGCGCCGGTGGTGGCGCGCTTCCTGACCTGGCAGCCGGCGCTGGGCGATACCTCCCGCGCCTATGTCGCGGCCGTCCGGGCGCATCCGTTGGTCGATCGCTGGTACCGGGAGGCCGCGGCCGAGCCCGCGGATTGGCTGCTGGAGAAGTATGAGAACCCGGCCCTGTGATGAGCAGCGCCACGGTCCTCGACCATCTCGGCCTCTGCGCGCGGGACCCCGGGCCACTCTGGGCGGCGTGGGAGCGGATGGGCTTCGTGCTCTCCCCCTTCGCGCAGCAATCGGGGCGCCGGACCCCGGAAGGCCCGGTGGAGCCCTTCGGTTCCGCCAACCGCTGCGCCTTCCTGAAGCACGGCTATGTGGAACTGCTGGGCATCCATGACCCCGCCCTGTTCTCCAACGGGCTCGACGGATTCCTGGCGCGCTACGCGGGCACCCATATCTGCGCCTTCGGGATGGACGATGCGGAGGGCAACCTGGCGCGGCTGCGGGCGGGGGGGATGGCGATCCCCGGCATCGCCTGGTTGCAGCGCCCCGTGGAAGCAGGCGGGCCGATCGCCCGTTTCGCCCGGCTGCCCTTCCCGGATGCGCCGGAGGGCCGGGTACAGCTGGTGCAGCACATGACGCCGGAACTGGTCTGGGACCCCCGCTGGATGGGCCACACCAATGGGGCGGAGGCGCTGGTGGTGGCGATCCTGGCCGCCGCCGACCCGGCGGAGACGACCGCGCGCCTGTCGCGCCTCACGGGCCGGCCGGCGGAGCCCGATCCGGTGGCGGGCTTTCGTCTGAGGCTGCCGGGCGCAGTGGGCGCCGCGGGCCCCTTCTCCCCAGCCATGGAAACCGTCGTGCGGGTCCTGCCGCCGGATGCTCTGGGGCGGGTGCTGCCGGGGGTTGTTCCACCTTCGCTGCCCTTCATGGCCGGGATGGTCATCCGGACCAGCGACCAGGGCCGCGCCGCGCGCGACGTGCTGGCGGGCCTGCCGCTGCGGGAGGCGCCGGACGGGCTGATGGTGCCGCCGGAGGCCGCCGGCGGCGCGGCGGTGGTGTTCCAGTGACCTCGGTCGCGGCGGTCCGCGCCTCCATCCGGACCTATCTGCGGGCGCCCGGGCGGGCGGCGGCGCTGGATGAATTCCAGGCGCGGTTCCTGGGGCCGGGGGATCTCGGCTTCGACGTGGGCTCCCATGTGGGCGACCGGGCGGCGAGTTTCCGCCGGATCGGCGCAAGGGCGGTGGCGGTGGAGCCGCAGCCCCTGCTGGCGCGCTTCCTGCGCCGCGCCTTCCGCGGGGATGCCGGCTTCGTGCTGGTGGAGTCCCTGGTGGGCGAGGCGGTGGGCGAGGCGGTGCTGCGGGTGAATTCCGCCAACCCGACCGTCGCCACGGCCAGCGCCGATTTCGTCGCGGCCGCCGATGGCGCGGCGGGGTGGGAAGGCCAGGTCTGGGACCGCGAACTCCACCTGCCCGTGACCACGCTGGACGCGCTGGCGGCGGCGCATGGCATGCCCGACTTCGTGAAGATCGACGTGGAAGGGTATGAGGCGGTGGCGCTGGCGGGCCTGACGCGCGCGCCGCGCAGCCTGTCCTTCGAATTCACCACCATCCAGCGCAGCGTCGCGGCCGAATGCCTGGAAAGGCTCTCGGCGCTAGGGTTCCGCCAGTTCAATGCCTGCCTGGGGGAAGGCATGCGCTTCTCCCATGCCGGCCCGATCGGGGCCGCGGCCATGGCGGCGTGGATCGCGACCCTGCCGCATGAGGCGAATTCGGGCGATGTCTATGCCAGCCTGGAGTCGGGGCGGCTGAGCGGGTAGGGCCGCGCAGCCCTCGACCGATGCGTGTCGGGGTGCGACTGTTCCGGTGCCGCTTCGGAACGTGGACGGCATCGGAGACATGCAGGATGCTGTTCCCCCTGAAGTTCGTCCCCCTCGAAAGCTATCACGAATCGCCGCGCCGCTTCGGTGCGTCCCGCGCCAAGGGCACGCGGCTGCATGCGGGTTGCGATCTCTATGCGCCGATCGGTACGCCGGTCTTCGCCGTCGCGGCGGGAGAGGTGCTGGCGGTCTATGAATTCTACCTCTCCAGCTGGGCGGTGGAGGTGGATCATGGCGACTTCATTGTGCGCTACGGCGAGGTGAAGAAGGATGTCGGCCCCGGCATCGCCAAGGGGGCGCAGGTGCTGCCCGGCGCGCAGATCGGCCAGGTCGGCGCGCTGAAGGGGCTGAAGCTCTCGATGCTGCACTTCGAGATGTATGCGGGCACGGCCAAGGGGGCGCTGACGGACCGTTCCAACCCGCCCTACCAGCGGCGCAGCGACCTGCTCGACCCCACAGCCTGGCTGGATGACGCGCTGGTGAATTCGGGCCGCTTCGATGGCGGCCGGCGGCCCCTGAAGTCGATCATGGGCGGGGATTTCATGGCCTGGGCGTGACGGCCGGTACGCGCGTGAACGGCTTGCCGCATCCGCCGCCCGCGTGCTTGACCGGCCCGGCATGACGATCCCCGCCCTCCTGGAACACCTGGCCTTCGCGGGCGCGCTGGCCGTGTTCTCCGCCCTGGCCGCGCGGCTGATGATCGCCTTCCCGATCCTCGACCACCCGAATGCCCGCAGCGCCCATGCGCGGCCGACGCCACGCGGCGGTGGAGTCGGCGTGGTGCTGGCCTTCATGGCGGGGATGCTGGTGCTCTTCCAGGTCGCCACCTTCGCCCGGGTGGCGGATGGGCAGTTCATCGGCGTCATCCTGGCGGCCGGGGCGATCGCCGGCGTGGCGCTGGTGGATGATGTGCGGGACCTCTCCGCGCGGCTGCGCCTGGCGGCGCAATGCCTGGCGGCGCTGGTGGCGGTGGCCAGCGGGCTCGTGGTCCAGAAGCTGGCGCTGCCCTGGATCGGCGTTGTGGAACTCGGCTGGGTCGGCGTGGCGCTGACGCTTGTCTGGATCGTCGGCTGCACCAATGCCGTGAACTTCATGGATGGGCTTGACGGGCTGGTGGGCGGCACGCTGCTGCTGGCGAGTGCCGCGCTGGCGCTGGTGGCGGCGCTGCAGGGGGGGTGGTTCGTCTATGCCGCCGCGCTGTTCCTGGCCGCCGGCTTCGCGGGTTTCCTGCCGTTCAACCTGCATCCCGCCCGGATCTTCATGGGGGATGTGGGCAGCCAGTTCGCGGGGTTCATGCTGGCGGTGCTGGCGGTCGCGGCATCCCGCTTCGATGGGCTGCAGGTCTCCTTCCTCATCGTGCCGCTGCTGATCTTCTCCCTGCTCTTCGACGCGGCCTTCACGCTCGGCCGGCGGGCGATCATGCGCGAACGCCTGGCGGAGGGGCACCGGACGCACCTGTACCAGCTGGCGCAGCGATCGGGCGTTCCGGTGCGGGTGGTGGCCGGGGTGCATTGGGGCTTCGCGCTGTTCCACGCGGGCCTGGCGCTGGCCTTTCTCCAATTGCCGCCAGGCTTCAAGCCGCTGGTGGTGGTGCCGGCGCTGGCGGGGCAGCTGGCCTGGCTGGGCTTCGTGGTGCGGCGGATGCGGGTGGCCGGGCTCGGCTGGCGTTGAGCCTCGGCGCATTTCCCCTCAGCGCATTTCCATCGTCACGGCCGGCGCCTCGTTCCCCACCCATTGTTCGCTGCGCAGCACGGCGCCGGTTTCGGGATCGGCCCAGAAGCGGTTGACGAAGGGGCCGGCCGGGCTGGTGCATTCCTCCCGCACCAGGATCTCCCCCAGGCGGCGGGAGGCCGTGAGGCGGCATTCGATCACCAGGCCGAAGCGCATGGTCGAAGGCTCCCGGCTCGCGCCCGCCAGGTCCACGGTGCGGCGGGTGCTGCCGGGATTGCCCCCGGGATTGCCCAGCAGGGCGAGGACATCGTCCAGCGGGTCCGGCCCCTCCTGCCGCGTCGCCGTCAGCATCTGGCCGAGGCCCGCGGTCGCGGTGATGCGCGGGCCCTCCGTCGCGACGGCGATGCCGCCATCGGCCCGCCAGAGGCGCCGGTTGCCGGTCTGCTGCGCCAGGGTGAAGACGATGGACTGCCGCGGCCCGGCCAGGCGAAGGCCGGGGCCGCCCGGGGAAGGCGGGGCGGGTGCCTCCGCGGAGGGCAGCACGCCGCGCAGCGCCTCCGCCACCGGCGTGTCGCCGCAGGCGGAGAGCAGCAGCGCCAGGATGGGCGCCAGGACGGGCACCAGGATCGGGGCCCGGGCCGAGGCAAGGCGCCTGCCCATCAGGCGGGGTGGGCCCGGGGTGCGCGCATCTGCAACAGCGTCAGCCCCGCCGCCAGGCCAAGGCCGATCCAGTGAGGGAAGGGCACCACCCCCGGTGCCAGCGCATCGAGCGAGGCGGGGAAGATCATCAGCACCCCCGCCACGGCCAGCGCCGTCCGTTCCCAGCCCGGCATGGCGCGCACGAGAAAACCCTGGCAGGCGGCGGCCAGCGCCGCGAGCCCGGCCGTTGCCAGGATGATCTGCCAGGCCACGTCCACCCACGTCATCGTCGCGGTGAAGCGCAGCAACAGCCCCACGCCTTCCGGGTCGGTCACGAAGACGAAGGGCAGGACGAAGGCGGGCAGCGTGTATTTCCAGGCCTGGAGGGTGGTGCGGTAGGGGCCGGCGCCGGTGATCGCACTCGCCGCGAAGGGGCTGAGCGCGGTGGGGGGCGAGACCTCCGACAGCACGGCATAGTAGAAGACGAACATATGCGCGGCGTAGTCCGGCACGCCAAGCTTCATCAGCGCCGGCGCGGCGACGACCGCGCAGATGATGTAGCTGGCGGTGACCGGCACCGCGAGGCCGACGACCCAGACGATCAGCGCGGTGTAGATCGCGGTGATCACCAGCGACCCGCCCGCCGCCTGGATGGCGATGTCGGAGAATTTCAGGCCGAGGCCCGTCAGCGTGATGACGCCGACGATGATGCCCGCGCAGGCGCAGGTGGCCGCGATGCCGACCGACTGCACCGCGCCGCTGGCCAGGGCGTGGACCAGCTTGCGCGGGGTGATCGCCGTCTCCCGCTTGATCCAGGACAGCACCACGGCGACGACGGTGGCGTAGAGCACGCTGAGCGTCGCGGAATAGCCGACCGCCATGAAGGCGACGATGGCGATGAGGGTGGAGAAGTGGAAGCCGTATTCCCGCAACAGCTTGCCGACTGGATCGACCTTCATCGGCACCGGGGGCACCGCATTGGGATCGGCCGCCCGCCGCGCCGCGATGCGCCGCTGGTCGAGTTCCACCATGAACAGCAGCGATGCGTAGTAGAGGCAGGTCGGCACGATCGCCATGACGATGACGTCGAGATAGCCGATCTTGAGATATTCGGAGATCAGGAACGCCGCCGCGCCCATGACGGGCGGCGACAGGATGGCCCCCAGCCCGCCCGCCGCCAGCAACCCGCCCGCGTCATCCGCGCGGTAGCCGACCTGGCGCATCATCGGCCAGGCGACGGTGCCGAGCGTGACGGTCGTCGCGACCCCCGACCCCGAAGGCCCACCCAGCAGGAACGAAGACAGCACCACCGTGCGCCCGGCGGAGGACGGCTTGCCGCCCGTCAGGCTGAACGAGAAATCGACGAAGAACTTGCCCGCGCCCGTGGCCTGCAGGATGGCGCCATAGATGGTGAACAGCACGATCAGCGTGGCGGAGACATCGATCGCGGTGCCGAAGATCCCCTCCAGCGTGATGGTCACATGGGGGATCAGGCGTTCCATGTCGTAGCCCTGGTGGCGCCAGGGCGGTGACAGGTAGTTGCCGAAGAAGCCGTAGAGCAGGAAGGCGATCGCCACCGCCGGCATGATCCAGCCCGTGGCGCGGCGCGTCACCTCCAGCACCAGGGCGATGAGCATCCAGCCGACGACGATGTCCATCGGCTCCGGGAACACATACCGGTCCTGGAGGTCGTCGCCGCCGGCGATGAGATACCAGATGCAGTAGATGCCCGCCGCGATCAGCGCCCAGTCCCAGGGCATGATGCGATGCCGGAAGCGCCGGTCCACCGGGAACAGCGCGAAGCCCAGCACCATGGCGAAGCCGACATGCACGTAGCGCAGCGTCGTCGTCGGCACGATGTCCCAGGCCGCCCAGAGATGGAACAGCGACATCCCCAGCGCGACCGCGACGGCAGCATGACCCAGCAGGCCAGGCAGCCGGTTCTGCGCACCCTCCTCCTGCTCGATCAACGCCTCCACACGGGCGGCAGTAGCCTCATCCAACGCGCCCTTCGGCACCTCGGGCGGTAGGACGCTGGAGCTCATCGGCGGGACCTGCTGAGTGTGAGGAGGCGAGCAAGCGAGGGGCGCTGCCCCTCGCGCACCCCGCAAAGGGGCAGCGGCCCCTTTGAACCCATGGATTCATGGGCGGCGTGGAGGAGGGGCATGGCGGGACCGTGGGTGAGGCGCGCGCGCGGTGCCCCTCCTCCACGCCACCCATCAACGGGGTTTCCAAAGGGCCGCTGCCCTTTGGCAGGGGGTGCAGGGGGACAGCGTCCCCCTGCAAGCCGCCCCATCACGCCAGCGTCGCGCCGGCCGAGCGCCAGAAGGCTTCCGCCGCGGGGTGCCAGGGGATGCCGGCGGCGGCGGTCTTCTGGGCGGCGAGGGTGAAGTTGCGCGCTTCCGCGTGGACGCGGGCCCAGTCTTCCCGGTTTTCCCAGGTCACGCGCAGGATGTTGGTGACCATCTCGGCCGACATGTCGTCGCGCACGGCGAGGATGTTGGCCACCGAGAGTTGCTGGTTGTCCGTGCGCTGGCCGGGGTAGGTGCCGGCGGGGATGACTTCCGGGAAGTAGACCGGCCCGTTCTCCTGCACGATGCGGGCGTGCAGGTCGGCGTGGTCCACCAGGTGGATCTGCGTGCCGGGCGTGGCGCCGAGGTCGGTGATGGCGGAGGTCGGCACGCCCGAGACGAAGAAGTAGGCGTCGAGCTTGCCGTCGCGGATGGCGTTGGTGGATTCCGCTGGGCTCAGCCGTTCGCGGGCGCGGAAATCGCGTTCGCGGTCGAGGCCGGCGGCGGCGATGACGCGGAAGGCGAAGAGTTCGGTGGCGGAGCCGGGCGCACCGGTGGAGACGCGCTTGCCGCGGAGGTCGGTGATGGAGCGGATGCCGGTGGCGGCCGTGGTCACGACCTGCATGCGGTTGGTGTAGAGCACGGCGATGGCGCGGGCGGGCACGGCGCGGCCGCGGAAGGGCCCGGCGCCGCGAAGGCCATCGACCGCGGCGTCCACCTGGCCGAACAGCATGCCGACGCGCCCGGCGCCCAGCAGCTGGAAGTTGGCGACGGAACCGCCCGTGACCTCGACGGTCGCGGACATGCCGGGGATCCCGCGGGAGAGGTAGTTCGCGAGCGCGCCGCCGAGCGGGTAGTAGACGCCGCCCGTGGTGCCCGTGGCGATGGCCATCTGCGTGCCCTGGGCGCGCACGATGGTCGGTGCCGCGATCACGGCCGCGCCGAGTGCCGCCAGGCTGCGGCGGCCAATGTTGCTGGTCATCATCCGGACCCTCCCGTTTGTTTGTGTGCCAGGAATACAGGTGTGTCGCATGGGGTGGAAGCCCGGATGGGGAGCCCGGATGGGGAGCCCGGATGGGGCGGCGCGGGATTGACCTGCGTCAATGAAGTGGGGGCGGGCGGGGCGTAGCGTCCTGGTCATGGGAACCAACCCTCGGAGGGATTGAGCCATGACCAGTCTTCGTGCGCGTGACCTGATGACGGCGGATGTCGTCACCGTGCCGCCTTCCACGCCGGTGATCGCCATCGCGCGGCTGCTGGCGGATCGCGGCATTTCCGCCGTGCCGGTGGTGGATGCGGAGGGCCGCGTGGCCGGCATCGTGACGGAGGCCGACCTGATCCGCCGCCTGGCGGGGGAGGATGACAAGCCCGTGGGGTGGCTTGCCGCGATGTTCGCCAATCCGGCGCGGGATGCGGAACGCTATGCGCGGACGCATGGGGTGACGGCGGCGGATGTGATGACGGAAGGCGCGGTCTCGGTGGATCCCGACACGCTCGCATCCGTGATCGCGCATCTGATGGAGGAGAAAGGCATCCGCCGCGTGCTGGTGACGGAAGGCGGTCGGCTGAAGGGCCTGGTCTCCCGCGCCGATCTGTTGCGCGCGCTGGTGGCGCCGGCGCCGGTGGAAGCGGAGCTGTCCGATGACCGCATCCGTCGCGCGGTGATGGCGGCGATGAAGAAGGAGCCCTGGGCGGACACCTTCTATGCGCTGGTCGATGTGCGGGATGCGGTGGTGGAGTTCCACGGCTTCAGCCGCAGCGCCGCGGTGCAGCGCGGATTGCGCGTGCTGGCGGAGAATGTGCCGGGCGTGAAGGGCGTGGTGGACAACACCCAGCCCATGCCGGTGTATCTGTTCGCCGCCGCCTGACGGCGGTTCCTGTCCGGCGCATCGGCCCGCCAGGAACGTGGCGGGCCTGGCCTGGTCGCTTTGCCTCAGTACCCGCGGCGCCCGCGGCCCGGGCCGTCGGAGGGGTCGCGGTCGGTCAGGCCGGTGCGGTAGCCGCCGCCGCGATTTCCGCCGCGGCCGTTGCCCGGGCCGTCGGACGGGTCGCTGTCCGTGATGCCGGTGCGCCGGACAGGTGCGCCGCGATAGCCGCCGCGGCCATTGCCGGGGCCGTCGGAGGGGTCGCTATCCGTGATGCCCGTCGTGCGGCGCACGCCGCCGCGGCCGCCGCCGGGCGGGTCGTTCGGGTCGCTGTCGCTGACGCCGGTGCGGCGGGCATAGCCGCCGCGGCCGAAGCCGGGGCTGTCATTCGGGTCGCTGTCCGTCACGCCGCTGCCGCGGTGGCCGCCGCGGCCATTGCCGGGGGCGTCGGTCGGATCGCTGTCGCTGATGCCCGTGCCGCGGCGCACCACCGGCTGCTGGTAGACGGGTTGCTGCACATAGATGGGCTGCTGCGGCACGCAGGCCGCCAGCGCCGGGGCCGCGCCGCCGAGCGCGGCCAGGCGCAGCACGAAAAGGCGGCGGCGCAGCGGGGGCTTTTCCTCGGGTTGGTCGGTCATCCGGCGCTTTCCTCGGTCCTGGCTAGCGGGCCTTGATCGGCCTTTGGCTTGGGTGATCCGCGAAGCGCGGGATCGGGTCGCTGCGACGGGTTCGACCCTGGGTTGAGGCCGGAAGCGTCACAAAACATATCCTTGCGCATATCCTGCGAAGGTTACAGACCGAGCGTAACAGATGGCTTAAATTTCAAGATTGCGGCGTGTTTCGCCGCCCCCGGGCAGGGCAGGGTGCCTTCAAGGCAGGTTGGGCAGCACCACGATCGTCACGGCGCGGGCTTCCGGTTCGCTCTGCCGGCCGCTGAAGGCGCCGACGCGGGCTTCGGCGCGGATGCGGTCCCGCTCGATCCCCTGCTGCGACAGGGCCTGCGCCACGGCGCGGGCGCGCTGGGCGGCGATCTGCGTGCTGGTGCCGGCGCCGGCGCTGCGGTCCGCATGGCCCAGGACACAGATGTTGCGGTCGCGGTCGCCTTCCGCCAGCTGCGCCGCGGCGGCGATGGCGCTGCGCCCGGCATCGCGCAGCGTGGTGCTGCCGCGGGTGAAGGGCACGGCGAAGACGTCATCCTCCAGCGCTTCCGCGCCGACGCAGGAGAAGCTGCGGGGCTGCGCGGCGGCGGGGCCCGCGAGCAGCAGGAGCAGCATGGGAAGCAACCGCATCAGGCGGCGCGCGCCAGCAGGCCCGCGGCCTCCAGCCGCGCCAGCAGGGCGGGCGCATCGATGCCGGGGGCCCGGGCGATGAGCTCGGCTTCCGTGACCTCGGGCTTGCCGAACAGCCAAATGGTGGCCTCGGCTTCCAGCGGGCTGACGGTGACGCCGCCCTGCGCCGTCTTCATCACCCAATCGGCGCCGCGCCGCACGGGCTTCGCGCCGGGGGCCAGGATGCGCCAGCCGGGCGCGTCGCCATCCGTGGCGGTGGTGCTGCCCAGTCCCCCGGCAGCGGAGCTGCCCAGGCCGCGCGCGGCCAGGATGTCGTATCCCCCCCGGCTGAAGCGGTAATTCGCCACGAATTGCGCCAGCACCTGAAGCACCTTCGGATCCCTGCACAATTCCTGGAGGCGCTGGCCCAGCAGCCCGGCGCGCTGCGTCAACGCGAATGTTGCCGATGCGGTGCCGTCCTGCCGCGGCAGGGGCTTCCTGAATTCCGCGTCATAGAGCACCCGCTCCGCCAGCATGTTCATCAGGTCCATGCCCAGCGGCGCGTGCACGCCATAGGCGACATGGACGGAGGAAGGCGCCTCCGCCAGCGCGTCGTGGTACCAGCCGCGGGGCAGGTACAGCAGGTCCCCGGCCTTCATGTGGACCACGCCGCGCAGCCTGCCGCGCGCCTGGTCATGGTGGGATTGCGGCTGGCCGCGGAAGACGGGGTGCGGGATGGGGTACTCCGCGCGGCCTTCCCAGATGTTCCAGGATTTCTCGCCCTCCACCTGCACCGCCCAGACATCATGCGTGTCGTAGTGGGTATGGAAGGCCTTGTGGCTCTGCCAGCTGATGTAGACATTCGCCTGCGCCTTGCCGAGGCCGGCGCCCTCCAGCGCGGCGGAGATGCCGGCCAGGCCCGGCGTCAGGCTGTCCACGTCGTTCATCACGGCGCTGGCGCCCTTGGCGATCCAGGCCTGCACCAGCTTCGCATCGGGCTGCAGGACAGCGGCGTTGTCGCGGCTGGTGGCGCGGGTGCAGAACTGCTCGGCCGGGATCGCCTGGCTGTCCAGCACCAGCTTCAGGCTCGTGGAGGTCCAGATATGGGACATGTCCAGCAGCCGGTTGATCTGCCGCCAGGACAGCACCTGGGCGAATTTCGCCGCATCGCCACGCACATGCAGGGGCGCCTTGTCGTAATGCTCCGCGAAGAAGGTCGCGGGGGTGACGGGGGCGAGGAGCGCGGCGAGATCTTCGATCATGGCCACAGACTACCGCACATGGTCGTGATCCGTCATCGGTCCTTGGGGCTGCCTGAAGCCGGCCCTTGCGGCGGGTGGTGGGGCGACGCCACCTTCCAGGAACCGCCCTGCACCCGCCCCGGTGACAGCGGCGGCAGGAGGAAGGCGCGATGAACGACGCGGCGGGATCTGGCGCGGCAGGGAGGGGCGCAGCAGACGGCGTGCGGCCGCAGGTGCTGGCGGAGGCCGTGGCCGCGCTGGGGCGCCTGGCGCCGGGGCTGCCGCCGATGGCGGCTGGGCTCCTCGCGCGCCTGCAGGCCGCGGTGCCGACGGCGGAACTGGCCGCGACGCCGCCGGAGGCCCTGGCCGAGGCCGCTGCCAGCCTCTTTGCCTTCGCGCAGGAACGCCGCCCGCGCCAGACCAAGGTGCGGCTGCTGCCGCCGGGCCCCGGCCGCGCCATGGCGGTGGCGGAGATCGTCACCGACGACATGCCCTTCCTGGTGGACAGCGTGCTGGCGGCGCTGGCCGTGCAGGGGCGCGTGGTCCGGCAACTTCTCCATCCCGTGCTGCGCGTGACGCGGGATGCCAAGGGCGCGCTGCTGGCGCTGGAAGGCGGCACGGCGGAAAGCATGATGCGCATCGCCCTCGCCCCCGGCGCCACCCTGGCCCTGGCGGGGGTGGCCGGTGATTGGGCGGGCGTCGAGGCCGCGCTGGCGCGGGCCATGTCGGATGTGCGGCTCGCCGTCGATGACTTCCCCGCGATGCTCGCCCGGCTGGGCGATGCGGCAGGCGAATTGCCGCCCGTCGAGGAGGAGGCGCGGGAATTCCTGCGCTGGATGGGGGAGGATAATTTCGTCCTGCTCGGCCACCGCCGGCTGGCGCTGACCGAGGCCGGACTTTCGGTGGCGGCGGAGGAAGACCTCGGCCTGCTGCGCGACGCCACCGTCCCGGTCTTCGACGCGCTGCGGGACCTGGCGGCGCTGCCCGGCGCCGTCCGCGCGAACCTGGAGCGGCTGGAGGCGGTGACGGTCGCCAAGGCCAATATGCGCGCCACCGTCCATCGCCCGCAGCACGCGGATGTGGTGATGACGCGCATCCAGGACGAAGCCGGGCGCGCGGTCGGGGTGCGGCTGTTCCTCGGGCTTTTCGCGGCGGGCGCCTACAACCGCAACCCGCGATCCATCCCGCTGCTGCGCGCCAAGGTGCTGCGCATCCTGGCGGCGGCGGGCCTCGATCCCGAAAGCCATGACGGGCGCGCGCTGCGCAACATCCTCGACACCTGGCCGCGGGATGAACTGTTCCAGGCGCCGGAGGACGCGATCCTGGCGGGATGCCGAAGGGCGCTCGACCTGCAGATCAGGCCGCGTGCGGCGCTGGTGGTGCGGCGCGATCCGTTCGAGCGATTCGTCAGCGTCATCGCCTGGCTGCCGCGGGATACCTTTGACACGCAGATGCGGGAAAGGGTGGGAAGGCTGCTGGCGGACAGCTTCGCGGGCCGGCTTTCCGCCTTCTACACGCTGCTGGGCGACGCACCGCTGGCGCGCGTGCACTACGTGATCGGCACCACGCCCGGCGCCGTGCCGGCGGTGGAGGAAGCGGCGCTGGAAGCCGCCATCGCCCAGGCCACGCGCGGCTTCCGCGACCGGCTGGAGGAAGCGCTGCTGCGGGAAGCGGGCGCGGAGCACGGCGCCGGCCTGCTGGCGCGCTGGCGCGATGCCTTCCCCCCCGCCTATCGCCAGGCGGAGACGGTGGCCACCGCCATCGGCGACCTGTTCCTGGCGAATGAGTTGACCCATGGCGGCCGGCCCCGCGGCGAACTCTCCCGCCCCCCCGGCGCCGGCCCGCGCAGCGTGATGCTGCGGCTGGCGAGCCCCGGCGGGCCGCTCGCGCTGGCCGATGCGCTGCCGCTGTTCGAAAGCCTGGACCTGCGCGCGATCGAGGAAGTGCCCTATCGCCTGGACCCCACAGGCGGGCCTGTCGTGGTGCTGCATGCCTATCGGCTGGAAGCGCGCGCGGATGTGGAGGAGGAAAGGCTGCATGACGTGGCGGGCGCACTGCACGCCCTGCTGCGCGGCGATGTGGAGGCCGATGGCTTCAACCGCCTGGTGCTGCGCGCGGGCCTGTCCTGGAAGGATTGCTGGCTGCTGCGGGCGATGTATCGCTGGCTGAAGCAGGTGGGCTTCCCCTTCGCGCAGGACAGCGTGGAGGCCGCGCTGGCCGCGCATCCCGATGCCGCGCGCATCCTGGTTGATCTGTTTCACGCGCGCTTCGCGCCGGATGTCGCGGTGCGGGAGGAGGAGAAGCTGGATTCGGCCTGGCGCACGCTGCTGGACGGCGTGGCGAACCCGGATGAGGACCGCATCCTGTCGCGCCTGCGCACCGTGCTGGATTCGATGCTGCGGACCAACTTCTTCCAGGCGAAAGACTACCTGGCCTTCAAGATCGACAGCGCGCGCGCGGGCGACATGCCGGCGCCGAGGCCGTGGCGGGAGATCTTCGTGCATTCGCCGCGCATGGAAGGTTGTCATCTGCGCGCCGGCCCCGTCGCGCGCGGCGGCATCCGCTGGTCCGACCGGCGGGAGGATTTCCGCACGGAAGTGCTGGGGCTGATGAAGGCGCAGCGCCTCAAGAACGTCGTCATCGTGCCGACGGGCGCCAAGGGCGGCTTCATCCTGAAGCACCCGCCGGTGGCGAGCGACCGCGACGCCTTCATGGCGGAAGGCATCGCCTGCTACCGCACGCTGGTGCGGGGGATGCTCGACCTGACCGACAATTTCGCCGCCGATGGATCGGTGGTGACGCCGCCGCTCGTGGTGCCGCGGGATGGCGCGGATCCCTACATCGTCGCGGCGGCGGAC
Source organism: Falsiroseomonas sp. (assembly GCF_051859025.1). GTDB lineage: Bacteria > Pseudomonadota > Alphaproteobacteria > Acetobacterales > Acetobacteraceae > Falsiroseomonas. The sequence continues at coordinate 76,408 of NZ_JBHYGL010000009.1, forward strand.
AAGGGCACCGCCACCTTCAGCGACATCGCCAACGGGCTTTCCGCGGATTACGGCTTCTGGCTGGGCGATGCCTTCGCCAGCGGCGGCAGCGCGGGCTACGACCACAAGGGCATGGGCATCACCGCGCGTGGCGCCTGGGTGATGATCGACCGGCATTTTCTCGAGTCGCGCGGCGCGGGGGTGCAGGACGCACCCTTCACCGTCGCGGGCGTCGGCGACATGAGTGGCGACGTCTTCGGCAACGGGTTGCTGGTCTCCGCGCAATCGAAGCTGGTCGCCGCCTTCGACCACCGACACATCTTCATCGATCCCGATCCCGATCCGGCCGTCTCCTTCGCCGAACGGCAGCGGATCTTCGCGCTGCCCCGATCCTCCTGGGCGGATTACGAGGCGCGGCTGCTGTCGAAGGGCGGCGCGATCCTGCCGCGCAACGCCAAGACCCTGCCGCTGTCGCCGGAAGCGCGCGCGCTGCTGGGCATCGAGGCGGAGCGCGCGGAGCCCGCCGCCATCCTGCGCGCGGTCCTGACGCTGCCCGTCGATCTTCTCTATTTCGGCGGCATCGGCACCTATGTGAAATCCAGCGCGGAGACCCAGGCGGAGGCCGGCGACCGCGCCAATGATGCGATCCGCGTCGATGGGCGCGACCTGCGCGCGAGGATCGTGGGCGAAGGGGCCAATCTCGGCGTGACCCAGGCCGGGCGGATCGAGGCTTCGCGCGCAGGCGTGCGCATCAACACCGATGCGCTCGACAATTCCGCGGGGGTCAGTACCTCCGACCACGAGGTCAACATCAAGATCCTGCTGACGGAGGCGGAGCGCGAGGGTTCGCTCACGCGGCGCCAGCGCGACGAATTGCTGGCGGGGATGACGGAGGAGGTCGGGCACCTCGTGCTCGCCGACAACCACGCGCAATCCATCGCGCTGAGCCTGGAGGCGGTGACGGCGGTGGAGGATCTGTCCGCCCATGCCGCGCTGATGGCGCGGCTGGAAGCGGCGGGTTTTCTCGACCGTGCCGTCTCCGTCCTGCCGGATGCGGCGGCGATCCGTGCGCGCGCGGCGGCGGGGGAGGGGCTGGCCCGGCCGGAACTCGCCGCGCTGCTGCCGGCGGCGAAGCTCTGGCTGGCGGAGGCGATCGAGGCGAGCGGCCTGGCGGAGGAGGCAGCGCTGGCGCCGCTGCTGGTGGCGTATTTCCCCACTGCGCTGCGGGAGCGCTTCGGGCCGCTGATCCCCCGCCACCGACTGCGGCGGGAATTGCTGGCCACCGCCCTGTGCAACCAGGTCGTCAACCGGCTGGGCGTCGCGGCGCTCGGGCGGCTGGCGGGGACGGCGGGCGATGGCGCGGCGGTGGCGCGCGCGGCCTGGCTGGCGGGGGCGCTGTTCGGGCTGGAAGGCGCGGTGGCGACGATCGATGCGGCTCCAGCCCCGGCGGCGACGCGGCTTACCGCCCTGCTGGCGCTGCGGCGGTTGCAGGAAGGCGCGGCGCGGGACCTGCTGGCCGGCGCGGCCGCACCGCTGGAGGCGGCGCTGGCCTCATTGCGCCCCGGTGTCGTGGCGCTGGTGGCGGCGGAGGTCGCCGCGCCGGGGGCGGAGGCCGCGCTGCTGCGTGATGCCGGGATCCCCGCTGAGGCCGCCGCGCTGGCTGGTGCCGCGCCCCGGCTGACGGCGGCGCCGGCGGTTGTGCGGCTGGCGGCGGAGACGGGCGCCGCGCCGGCCGATGCCGCCGCCGCCTGGCGTGCGGTGGGCGATGGCTTCGCGCTGGAGGCGCTGCGCGTGGCGGCGGAGGCGGCGCGCGCCACCGGCCCCTTCGCTGCGCGGGCGAAGGCGGAGGTGCTGGCGGATCTGGCCGGGGTGCAGACCCGCCTGGCCCGGGCCCGCCTGGCGGGCCGCCATGGCGGCGATGGTGCGGCGGAGGCCGCGCGTTTGGCGCGGGAGGCCGCCGGCGTTGGCGATCTGGTCGCGATCGGCGTGGCGGCGCGCGCCCTTGCCGCTGTATCCCATTGATGATGGTCCAGGAGGCTCTGCCTCCCGAATCTTCAAGAGCGGGCGGATGGGGTATGGGGAAGGCAGCGCCTTCCCCATCGATCGGAGTGATCTGTGGCGGATGTGCTGCCCGATGTCCTCGCCTGGGGCCTCCGCCTCGTCTTCTGCGGCACCGCTGCCGGCCCTGAATCCGCGCGGATCGGCGCCTATTACGCCGGCCCGCGCAACGCCTTCTGGCCGGTGCTGGCGGAGGCCCGGTTCACGCCCGCGCTTCTGCGCCCGGCGGAGTATGCGCAACTGAGGCAATACCGAATCGGCTTGACGGATATGTCCAAGACCGGGCGCGGTATGGATCGCGATTTGTCGCCGGGGGATTTCGACATCGATCGTTTCTGGGCCTCCATGCGCCACTGGGCGCCGCGCGCCATCGCCTTCACGAGCCAGGAGGCGGGCGCGCTGGCGCTCGGGCGCCGGAAGCGGGACATCGCCTTCGGGGCGCAGCCCGTGGTGTCGGGGCAGCCCGCCCTTTTCGTGCTGCCGAGCCCTTCGGCCGCCAACGGCCACTGGGAAAAACTGCGCCACCATTGGCGGGATTGCGCGCGCGGGACGGGCTTCGCGTGATTGGTCATCGCGTGGAGGCCAGGCGCATCTGGGCCTGGGCCTTCTATGACTGGGCAAACAGCGCCTTCCCGACCGTCGTCTCCACCTTCGTCATCGCGGCCTATTTCGCGCAAGGCATCGCCCCCGATCCGGCGACGGGCCAGGCGCAATGGGGCTGGATGCAATCGGCCGCGGGCTTCGGCGTGGCGCTGCTGTCGCCGCTGCTCGGCGCGGTGGCGGATGCGGGGGGGCGGCGGCGGCTGATGCTGGGCTTCTTCACCCTGCTGCTGTCGGCCAGCACGGCGATGATCTGGTTCGCGAAGCCGGACCCCGCCTACATGGTCTATGCGCTGGTCTGCGTCGGCCTCGCCACCATCGCCTTCGAACTCGCCACGGTATTCTACAATTCGATGCTGCCGAGCGTCGCTGGTCCGGCGCAGATCGGCCGCGTCTCCGGCCTCGGCTGGGGTCTCGGCTATGCCGGCGGGCTGGTGTGCCTGGGTGTCTGCCTGGTGCTGCTGATCCAGCCCAACCCCTCGCCGCTCGGGCTCGACCGTGGCCAGGCGGAGCATGTGCGGGCGGCGGCGCTGCTGGTGGCGGTGTGGCTGCTGGTCTTCGGCTGGCCGGTGCTGCTGGCGGTGCCGGATGCGCCGGGGCCGAAGCCGGGATGGGGGGAGGCCGCGCGGCGGGGGGTGGGGGAGGTGGTGGCGCTGGTCCGCACCCTGCCCCGCAACCCGGCCTTGGCGCGCTTCATCCTGGCACGGCTGTTCTACACGGATGGGCTGAACACGCTGTTCGCCTTCGGCGCCATCTATGCGGCGGGCGTCTTCGGCATGGGGATCGACCGCATCCTGCTGTTCGGCATCGCCATGAACGTCGCGGCGGGGCTGGGTGCCGCGGGCTTCGCGCTGGTCGAGGACCGGATCGGGTCCCGCCAGATGGTGCTGCTGGCGCTGGCCGCGATGCTGGTCTTCGGCACCGGCCTGCTGCTGGCGACGACGGAGACGGGCTTCTGGGTGCTGGCGCTTTCGCTCGGCCTGTTCTTCGGCCCGGCCCAGGCGGCCAGCCGCACCTTCATGGCGAGGCTGGCGCCGCCGGAGGAGATGGCCGCGCATTTCGGCCTGTTTGCGCTGTCCGGCCGCATCACGGGCTTCCTCGGCCCCGCGGCGCTGGCGACGGTGACGATGGCGACGGGCAGCCAGCGGCTGGGGATGGCGACGGTGCTGGTGTTTCTCGGCATCGGCGCCGCGATCCTGCTGACGGTCAGGGACCCGCAGAGGGCGTAGCCGGGCCCTGGGGTGCGGGTTAGGCTCATCCTCAAGAACCAGGAGGAACGCCATGCGCATCACCCGCCGTGCCCTGATGGGTGCCGCCGCCACGCTGCTGCCCTTGCCCGTGGTGTCGCAACCGACTTGGCCCACCAAGCCCGTGCGCTTCATCATCCCCTTCGCGCCCGGCGGCCCGGTGGAGATTCCCGCGCGCTTCATCGCGGAACATCTCCAGCGTCGCCTCGGCCAGCCCTTCATCGTGGAGACGCGGCCGGGCGCGGGCGGGCTGCTCGGCACGCGCGCGGTGATGGCGACGCCGGATGCGCATAATTTCCTGTTCACGACATCGGCCATCACCATCCTCCCCGCGGTGATGCGCGACCCCGGCTACGATCCCATCGCGGATTTCATGCCGGTCTCCATCGTGCTGGACGCGCCGATGGGCGTGCTGGTGCGGCCCGACAGCCCGATCCGGGACCTGGCCGACCTGGTCGCGCGCGCCAAGGCGCGGCCTGGCAGCATCTCCTTCGCCACCGCCGGCAATGGCGCCACCACGCATATGGGCGGGGAGTTGTTCAAGGCGCGCGCGGGTATCGACCTGCTGCATGTCCCCTATCGCGGCGCGGGGCAGAGCGTCACCGCGCTCTATGCCGGGGACACGGACCTGCTGATCGTGGGGCTGCTGGAGACGATGTCGCATGTGCGGGAGGGAAGGCTGCGCGCCATCGCCGTGACGTCGCCGCAGCGGAGCCCCGTGCTGCCCGATGTGCCCTCACTCGCGGAAGCCGCGCCCGGCTATGGCGTGACCATCTGGTACGCGATGTTCGCGCCGAAGGGCACGCCGCAGGCCGTGGTGGACACTCTGGCGGCGGAGATGGCGCCGCTGGCGCAGGGTTCGTCCCTGGCGCAGCGGCTGGAAGCTGCCGGCGCGCAGCTCGTCCTCTCCGGCCCCGGGCCACTCGGCGAACGGATGCGCGTTGAGGTGCCGATGTGGAAGGCGATCGCGGAGAGCGCGAATATCCGGCTGGATTGAGGGCGCGCGCCTCAATCCAGCACGGGCAGCACCACGCGGCTCGGCCTTCCGCCATCGACGAAGACGGTGTTGGTGGCGATGCGCAGGCCGCGCGCCATGCCCTCCGCCTCCCCGGTATTCGGGTTCACATCGAAGCGCGGGAAGTTGGAGGAGGAGATGTCGAGCCGGATGCGGTGGCCCGGCAGGAACAGGTTGGCGATGGGCAGCGCCACGCGCAGGCGCCGCACCTCCCCGGGCTCCGCCAGGCGCGGGCGGGACGGATCATCGGCGTAGCGCAGCCGCAGGATGGTATCGCCCAGCAGCATGGCATAGCCGCGCGGATAATCCGCGGAGGCCGGGTGGACATCGACCAGCTTGACGGTGAAGTCGGTATCCGGGCTGTCGGTGGCAACGAACAGCTCCACCTCCACCGGCCCCACCACCCGCACGGCATCGCGCAACGGCGCCGTCTGGAACACCAGCACATCGGGGCGGGAGGCCAGCGGCAGGAAGGGGGGCGTGCAGCCGTAGAAGGCAGGGCCCTCCATCTGGTCCTGGCTGCCCGGCAGCGCGAGGGGTTCGAGGGAGGAGAAGGCGCCACCGATGGTCGGCACGGGATGGGCCGGATCGAAGCGGAAGCTCACCGGCGTGGCGCCGGCGGCGGGCGATTCCGGCCGCAGCGCGCCATCGCCCTGCAGGTGGAAGGTGGCCGGCGCGGCATCCGGCAGCGGCCAGTCCGGCGCCGTCATCCAGCTTCCGCCATGGTCCAGATGCCCGGCCGGCGTGCGCCGCCCGCTGCCGCCACCCATGACGAAGACCCGTACCGGCGGTTCCCCATCCGCGATGCCGCGCACGGCGTGGTCGAGGAAGCGGACGCGCTGGCGGTTCCAGTCCCCGGCCCAGGAATCGATCGGTGCCTCGGCGCCGAAATCGACATCGCCGAATACGCGCTGGCTGCGCTCCCCATGCGTCCAGGGGCCGAGGATCAACCGCTGGGGCCCGCGCCCGGCACGCTTCAGCCCGCCGTAATTGGCGGTGACGGTGCCGGGATAGGGATCGAACCAGGACGACATGTGCAGCACGGCGGCGCGGCTGTAGCGGCCGTAGGACCCCTCGGCCCACAGCCCGTTGCGCTGCCAGGTGGCGTCGAAGGCCCCGGCCCGCCACTGGTCCAGCAGCACGCGTTCGTAGTCGGGGTGGTGGCGAAGCGGCGAATGGCCGGCCCGCCACGGCAGGCGGGTGAACCAGGCGGCCAGGTCCTCCGCCTCCAGCGCCGCGCGTAGCACGGGGTCGCGCGCCGCTTCGGGGGAACGGCGTGCCTCGTTGAAGGCCCAGCTCGCCTGCTTCAGCTCGAAGGCGCCGTTGTGGCGGACGGCGTTGCGCCAGGCATTGTCGAAGCCGCCGGAATCCAGCACCTGCGCCACCAGCCCCGGCGGGTCCAGGCAGCCCAGCGCCGCGGCGGAATGGGCGCCATAGGACATGCCGATGGTGGCGATGCGACCATCGCACCAGGGCTGGCCGAGGATCCAGGCGCAGCTGTCGAAGCCGTCCGCGCCCTCGTTCAGGTATTTCTCGAACACGCCGTCGGAATCGCCGCGGCCGCGGCTGTCCTGCAGCAGCACGGCGTAGCCCGCGCGGGTGAAATGCGCGGCCAGGCGCGGGCCATCCACCGGCACCGGGTCGGCTGCCGTGACCTCGATGCGCCGGGGCGCATCGCGGCCATAGGGCGTGCGTTCCAGCACCACCGGGAAGGGCCCGGCGCCCTCTGGCCGATACAGCGTGGCGGCGAGCGTCGCGCCGTCCCGCATCGGCACGCGCAGCGTGGTGCTCACCTGATGATACTCCGATGCGTGCTCATCGCACGACTCGCGCGAAGCGGACGGAGGTTTCGTCGAGCATGTTGGCGGCGTGCTCGATATCCCCGCGCGAGGCCCAGAAGGATTTCTGCCACAGCAGCGGGATGATCCCCTGGTCCGCCATGGCGATGCGCGTCGCCTCCACCAGCAGGCGGTTGCGTTCCTCCTCATCGAAGGCGGCCAGGGCGCGGGCGAGGGCGGCGTCGAACTCCGCGTTGGAATAGCGGCCGCGATTGGTGCCGCCGAGCCCGCGCGAGAGGTCCCGCGTGGCGAGCAGCCCGCGAAGCCCGTCGGCGGAATGGGGGGAGGCGCTGTTATAGGCAAAGAGGAAGGCGGAGAAGCGCTGGTCCGTCGCCTGGCCGATATAGACGTTGAACGGCATGGTGGTGACGCCGTTCACCCGGATGCCGCCGCGCGCCAGCATCTGCCCCAGGGCCTGCGCCATGGCCGCATCCTGCGGGAAGCGGTTGTTGGAGGAATGGATGGTCAGGCCGAAGCCGTTGGGCCAGCCCGCTTCCGCCAGCAATGCCCGGGCGCGGGGCAGGTCGAAGGGCATGGGGGCGAGCGCGGGATCGTAGCCGCCCTGGCCCACCGGCACGATCTGCCCGGCCGGCACGCCGCCGCCGGACAGCAGCGTGTTCACCAGCGCTTCCCGGTTGATCATCATCGACATGGCCTGCCGCACGCGCGGGTCGCGCAGCGGGTTGCGCGCCATCGGGCGTCCCTCGGCATCAGTCACGAAGGGGCTTTCATCCCGCGCGCTGTCGAGTGCCATGTAGGCCATGCGCGGCGTGACGATGGAGGTCACGCGGATGCCGCGTTCGCGTTCCAGCCGCGCCACGTCGCCGGGCGGCACGCCATCGATGATGTCGACGCCGCCCGAGAGCAGGGAGGAGAGCCGCGCGGCGGGGTTGGTGATGAAGCGCACGGTCACGCGCTCGAACTCGCTGGGGCCGCGCCAATGGCCATCGAAGCGCGTGAGCCGCATCTGGTCGCCCGGCGTCCAGGAGACGAAGCGCATCGGCCCGGTGCCGATCGCGGCCCGGCCGCTGTTGAAATCCGCCGTCGTCGCGCCCTGCGCCGCGCGGCGGGACGCGATGTAGACCTGCCCGATCTGTTCCAGCAGCAGCGGCGTCGGCACGGCGGAGGTGATGCGGATGGTCAGCGGGTCCACGACCGTCATGGTCGCGATGTCGCCGACATTGCGCGCCCAGCTCGACGGGCTGTTCGGTACGTCCTTCGCGCGGGTCAGGGAGAAGACGACATCCTCCGCCGTGAAGGGGGAGCCGTCATGGAAGCGCACGCCGTCGCGCAGCTTGATCTCCCAGGTCAGCGGATCCAGCACGCGCCAGGAGGCGGCGAGGGAGGGGCCGATCGCCTGGTTGACGTCGAAGTTCAGCAGGCTGTCGTAGATGTTGCGCATCGTCGATGCGTCATTGCCCGCATTGTTGAAATGCGGGTCGATGGCGGCGTGTTCGGCCACGCGGCCCATGGTGATGTCGCGCGCGGCCGCGGGCGGCGCCGCCAGGGGGGCGACGAGCCCTGCCATCGTCGCGGCGGCGAGAAGAACCGATGTCGGGCGCGGCTTGGGCGATGTCATGCTGGAGTTTCCCCGGTTTTCTTGCGGCGGGGCCTTCGCGGTGCCGGCAGGCACGTGGAAATCCCGACATCCGGGATGATTTGTCGCATATGGACGCGCAGCGTCAACCATCGGCCTGGCATGGCGCGGACGCGATCGGGCGATGATCCCGGCCGCCGGCGGACGCCATCCTGGCGACCGCGAGGCCGGGTGAGCCCAGCGGCGTCCTGCCGCGGGGGAAGCAGCGCGGCGTCCTGCCGCGGGGGAAGCAGCGCGGCGTCCTGCCGCGGAGCGAACCAGCGCGGCATCCTGCCGCGGGGCGGGGGGCGGCAATCCTCGCCACCCCCCGCCATCGGGTGCCGCGTCAGCGCTTCAGGTTGACCGTTTCCTGCAGCAGCTCATCCGCCGTCGTCACCAGCTTGGTGTTGGCGGAATAGGCGCGCTGGGCGACGATCAGCTTGGAAAATTCGGCGGCGATGTCGACATTCGCGCCCTCCACCGCGCCGGCCTGCAAGGTACCGGTGCCGTTGGCGCCGATGGCGGAGACCTGCTGGCGGCCGGCCTCCTGCGTCGCGGCGAAGGCCTGGCCGTCCAGCCGTTCCAGCGCGTCCGGGTCGGCGAAGCTCACCACCGGCACCTGCGCGACGGTGCGGCTTTCGCCATTGTCGTAGTTCACCACGACCTTCCCATCGGCCTGGGTGCTGACGGAGGCGAAGGCGCCGGCCGGGCCGCCATCGCGGGACACGCTGCGCAGCTCATAGGCCGCGCCGCCATATTGCGTGACGCCCTGGGTGGAACCGAAGCGGCCGAGGTCGATGTCGATGGCCTGGTCGGTGCCGCCGAAATTGCCGGTGACGTTCAGCAGGGCATTGGCGGGGTTCACGGGGTCGAAGCGGCCGACCGTGTTGCCGGCGCCGTCCAGCACCTCCCCGATCGTGCCGGCTGGGGCACCATTGGTGCCGAAATTCACCGTGAAGGTGCCGAGTTCCGCCGCCTGGCCGCCGCCCGGCGCGGGGCGCGTCACCGCCAGCGTCCAGCTGTTGTCATCGGCGCCGCGCGTCCAGCCGAGATCGAGGGGATGGAGGTTGCCAAGCTGGTCGAAGACCTGCGCCTGGGTCGATCCCCTGGCGCCGGTGGCGGCGCCGGCCGGCAGGTTGGCGGACAGCGTCACGGCCTCCGTCGGCTCCGGCGGCAGGCCGGCGCGGTCGATCCGGATGGGGGACAGGCGCGTGGCGTCCGGCCGGCCGGTGGCGGGGTCCACGGACCAGCCCTGCAGCACGTCGCCGCTGCCATTCTGCAGGTAGCCCTCGCTGTTCATGCGGAAATCGCCGGCGCGGGTGAACATGGCGCGGCTGTCGAAACTGGTCTCCCCCGCCGCGCTGGCGATCGGGCGCGCCACGCTGAAGAAGCCGCGGCCGCTGATCGCCATCGCCAGGGGGTTGTCCACCTGGCTGATCGTGCCCTGCACGTCATTGGTGGCGACGGTGTTGGCGACCACGCCGCCGGTGAAGCGGCTGGTGCCGGCGTTGACGACCATGTCCTCGAAATTGGTGTCGAGGCGCTTGTACCCCGTGGTCTGGCTGTTCGCGACGTTGTCCGAGATGTTCGCGATGGCCCGGCCCTGGGCATTCATGCCGGAGACGGCGGTGGCGAGGGAGTTGAAGAGGGACATGCGGCTGACCTTGGTTCCTGTGGGTTCGCCCGAGGGTTGATCGCCGGTCCTGTCGCCCGGGAAGGCGAGGGGTGGCGGTGCCAGGGACAGCGCAAGGTCCGTGCCAGAACCCGAGACAAGCTTTATGGCCAGGTTTACGGGGCCAGGCGGCGTTGACCGCCCGGCAATAGATGCCGGCCCGGCATCCTTGGCCGGGCCGGAATCGCCACCCAGGGCGACCGTGGCGGGACGGAATCCTTGGCAGGGCGTGAAGGGGCGGGTGGCCCGTTCATTGCTGTTCACAGCTTCGGCACCTTTGCCACGGATCACCACCGATCATGCTGTCCCCCGTCCCGACCCCGGCTTCCCCTCCCGCTGCTGCCTCCCGCTCCTCCGATGCCGCGGCGGCGCCATCCCGCGGTGGCTTCGCGGCTGCGCTCGACGCGGCGGAGGCACCGGCGGCCCTGGACAAGACGGCCCGGTACCAGGCGGGCGAGGCATCCCCGCAGGCCCAGGCGGAGCCGGTGCACCCCCCGCCCGCCACCGATGGAGACCCCGCGCCCCGCCTGGCCGCCATGGCCGCAGAGGCGCCTCTTGAGGCCGAGGGCACCGGCAAGCCTGGGGCGGAGGGAACGGCCGAGGCGGGTGAGAACGCGGAGCGCGCCGCCTTGCCCGAAGCGGCCCTGGCCGACGCCGCCCTCCCCGGTGCCGCGATGCCGGGCGCCCCGCCCCCGCGACCCGTGGCGGCCGGCGAGGCGGCGGTTGGCATGGCGATGGCGGCCACGCTGGCATCCACGATCCCCTCATCCTCCCAGCCCGGTGGCGCCGCTGCGGCATCCGCCCGCACCGAGCCGTCCGCGGGCGTGCCCGACCAGCCCGGCGCCGCGGAGGCCGCGCAGCCCCCGGCCCCCGCGACCGGCGACGCGACGCGCACCCAGCCTGACATCGCCACCAAGGCCGCCACGGCCGACACCCCGCCGGAGCCCGGCCTGGCGGCACTCCAGCCGGGGCCCCAGCCGGACGCCGCGCCCGTGCCCGCCGCCAGCCCCCACCAGGCGCTGGCGGCCGCCCCGCCGCCGGAAGCCCCTGCCGCCGCCCAGCGCCCCTACGCCCATGCCGCTGCGGTTCCCGCGCAGCAGCTGGCGCCGGTGATCCTGGCGCAGGTCGCCAAGGGCGGCGACGCCTCCCGCCTCATCGTCCAGCTGCGCCCGGCCGAACTCGGCGGCGTGGAGGTGGCGGTGGAAGCCAGCCGGGACGGCCGCACGCAGGTGCGCATCCTGGTGGAGCGGCCGGAGACGCTGATGCTGCTGGCGCGCGACCGCGGCGCGATCGAGCAGGCCCTGCAGGCCGCCGGGATCGATACCAAAGCCGACACGCTCAGCATGAGCCTGGGGGAGCCGGGACAGCGCGGCGGCCAGGGGCAGGGCGGTGGCCGGCAGGGCGCCGAGGATGGGCGCGGCCCGGCCCAGCCCTGGGTTCAGCGCGGCGCCGCCGGCGCCGACATGGTTGCCATCGCACCCCAGCGCCTGGTCGCGCGCGGGCTGCTCGACGTTGCTCTCTGAAGGGAGGATCCTGATGACCACCGCAACCACCGCCACCGCCACCGCGACGCGCAGCACCACCGGTGCCGCCACGGCCACCAGCACCGCCACCGCCAATGCGGCGACGAGTTCCGCCGCCGCCAATGCGGCGCGGTCGCTCGGCGGCGACATGACGACCTTCCTGAAGCTGCTGACCACGCAGCTGCGGCACCAGGACCCGACCCAGCCCATGGACCCCAACCAGCTGACGCAGCAGCTCGCGCAATTCGCGGGGGTGGAGCAGCAGATCGCCACCAACCAGCACATGGAAGCGCTGCTCGGCCTGCAACGCACCTCCGCCCTCGTCGCGGCGACGCCGATGATGGGGCGGGAGGTGGAGGTCTCCGCCGACCATCTGCAACTCTCCAACGGCACGGCGCAGGAAGTGCGGCTGCCGCCGGCCTCCGGCAACGTCACGCGCGCCCGGGTGGCGCTGACGGACAGCACCGGCGCGGTGATCCGCGATGCCGTCGTGCCGCTCGGCTCTGCCGCCACCGGCTGGAGCTGGGATGGCAAGAACGCGCAGGGCCGCGGGCTGGCCGATGGCCGCTTCGGGCTGAGCGTGACGGGGGTGGACGCGACCGGCGGCACCACCGGCGCCCTGTCCGCCGTGGTGGCGGGCACCGTGACCGGCATCTCCCAGGACAGGGACGGCGTGCAACTGGCCGTCGGCGCCATGACAACCGGCTTCGATTCGTTACGCCGCGTGCGGTGATGGCGACCCCGGGGGCGGGGTACCCGGCAGGGATTGCCGGTGCCACGCCCCCGGAATCAATGGCTTGCCGGGCGTTGTTTCGCCTTGAAATGACTCAGTAAGCGATGCTGCCGGAACGAGCCGCGGTTAACAGGAGGTAAAGGCACCCGGCAGAAGATGCCCACCGCGCGGCAGGACGCCGCCCGGGAGATCGCATGGTGCGCAAGCTGGCAACGGGCATGAAGGCGGGGCGGTAATGGGTGGCCTCGGCAACCTTCTGGTGGTTCTCCGTGGCCTCGGCCCCGCGCGGTTGATCGCGCTGGGCTTCGTCGCTCTGGCGACGCTCGGTATCATCGGCTTCCTGGCGCTGCGCAGCGCCGATGTGCCGATGGCGCTGCTCTACGGCGATCTCGACCAGCGTGATGCCGCGCAGGTGGTCCAGGCGCTGGAACGCGCCCGCGTGCCCCACCGCATCAGCCAGAATGGCGCGGAGGTGATGGTGCCGACCGAACAGGTCGCCCGCCTCCGCCTGCAGCTCGCCCGCGATGGCATCCCCGCCGGCGGCTCCGTCGGCTATGAGATCTTCGACCGCCAGGGCGGCCTGACCGCCACGCCCTTCCAGCAGGACCTCAACCGCGTGCGCGCCCTGGAAGGGGAGATCGCGCGGTCGATCCGCACGCTCCACGGCGTCTCCGCCGCCCGCGTCCACCTGGTGATGCCGCGGCGGGAGCCCTTCTCCCGCGAGCGTGGCGAGGCGCAGGCGAGCGTGGTGCTGCAGATGCGCGGCAGCCAGCGGCTGGACCGGGAAGGCGTGCAGGCGGTGCTGCACCTCGTCTCCGCCGCCGTGCCGGGCCTGAAGCCGCAGAACGTCTCCATCGTCGATGGCCGCGCCGAATTGCTGGCGCGCGGCGGCCAGGCGCTGCCCGGTTCCGAACAGGGCATGGCGCTGAGCGCGGAGGAGATGAAGCGCGCGCAGGAGATGCGGATCGCCCGCGGGGTGGAGGAGATGCTGGAACGCACCCTCGGCACCGGCCGGGTGCGGGTGGAGGCGACGGTCGAGCTGGATACCGACCGCGTGCAGATCACCGAGCAGCGCTTCGACCCGGACAACCAGGTGCCGCGCAGCACCTCCTCCTCCACCGAATCGAACCGGAGCGGCGAACCGCAGAACGTCTCCGTCGCCAACCAGCTGCCGGGCGCGCCGACGACGCAATCCTCCGGCCCGCAATCCTCCGAGAACAAGCAGGAGGAGACGACCAATTTCGAGATCGGCCAGACCAGCCGCACCACGGTGCGCCAGGCCCCCGTGCTGAAGCGCCTGTCCGTCGCCGTGCTGGTCGATGGCGTGATGGACCCGGGCGATGGCGCCACCGCGCCGCGCTTCCGCGAACGGAACCGGGAGGAGCTGGACCGCATCGCCGCCCTGGTGCGCGGCGCCATCGGCTTCGACGAACGCCGCGGCGACCGGCTGGAGGTCGCGAGCCTGCGCTTCGCGGAGCCGATGGGCGGCCCGGCGGCGGAGGATGCGCCGACCCTGCTGGCCACGCTGCTGACGCCGGCGGTGGTGACGCGCCTGACGGAAAGCGCGCTGCTGGCGCTGGTGGCCCTGATGGCGCTGCTGCTGCTGGGCCGCCCCGTGGTGTCGCGCATCACCGCCTCCATGCAGCCGCAGCCGGCGCTGGCGGCGGGCGGCGGCGCGATGCTGGCGGCGGAAGGCGGCGCCATCGCCCCAGCGTCGGCTGGCGCGCTGCCCGGCCCCGCCAATGCCAATGAAGCACCGGCCGCCGAGGAATATGTCGATGTCGCGATGGTGCAGGGCCAGCTCCGCGCCTCCTCGCTCAGCCGCGTCTCGGGCCTGGTCGACAAGCATCCGGATGAGGCGCTGGCCCTGATCCGCCGCTGGCTGTCGCCGGAGGATCGTCGATGAGCATGACCTATTCCAACGCCGCGACCGCATCGTTGTCCGGCCCCCACAAGGCCGCCGTGCTGATGCTGGCGCTGGGCGAGGAACGGGCGGCCATGCTGCTCGGCCGCATGCATGACGACGAGGTGCGCGACGTCTCCGCCGCCATGGCGTCCCTTGGCCCCGTCTCCGCCCCCACCGTCGAACAGCTCTGCAACGAGTTCAGCGACGCGCTGGGCGATGCCGGGTCGCTGATGGGCGGGTGGGAGGCGACCGAGCGGCTGCTGCTGCGCTCGCTGCCCAAGGAACGCGTCTCCCTGATCATGGATGAGCTGCGCGGCCCGGCCGGGCGGACCATGTGGGACAAGCTCGGCAACGTGAATGAGAACGTGCTGGCGAACTACCTGAAGAACGAATACCCGCAGACCGTCGCCGTGGTGCTGTCCCGCATCCGGCCGGATCACGCGGCGCGCGTGCTGTCGCTGCTGCCCGAAGCCTTCTCCATGGAAGTCGTCATGCGCATGCTGCGCATGGAAAGCCCGCAGGCGGAGGCGCTGGAAGGCGTCGAGCGCACGCTGAAGGCGGAGTTCATGTCGAACCTGGCGCGCGCCACGCGCCGCGACCCGCATGAGCTGATGGCCGAGATCTTCAACAACCTCGACCGTTCCACCGAGAACCGCATGATGGCGGCGCTGGAAGGCGTGTCCGACGACAGCGCGTCCCGCATCCGCCAGCTGATGTTCACCTTCGAGGATCTGAAGCGCCTCGACGCCAACGGCATCCCGGTGCTGCTGCGCGCGGTGGAGAAGGACAAGCTGGCGATCGCGCTGAAGGGCGCGTCCGAGCAGCTGCGCGAGCTGTTCCTGCGCGGCATGTCCGAACGCGCCGGCCGCATGCTGCGCGACGACATCGCGGCCCTCGGCCCCGTGCGCCTCAAGGATGTCGAGGAAGCGCAGGCGATCATCGTCGCGCTGGCCAAGGACCTCTCCCAGCAGGGCGCGCTGCGCCTGACCGACGGCGGACAGGAGATGATGGTGGAATGAGCACGCCCGACGAAGGGGGCGCCGGCTGGTACGCCGCGCTGCCCCGCCCGCTCTCCCGCAGCTCCGCCCTTGCCGGCACGCCCTACGCCTTCTCCCTGGATGATTTCAGCGAGCAGGAGCCGGTCGTCTGCGCGCCGGAGCCGGAGCCCGCGCCGGAGCCCGAGCCCGATCCGCTGCCCGCCCTGCTGGCAGCGGCGCGCGCCGAGGGCTTCGCCGCCGGCCGCGACGCCGGGCGGGAGGAGGCGATGCGCAGCATCGAGGCCGCGACCGCGGCGACGCTGCGCGATGCGGCTTCCGCCCTGTCGCTCGGCGTGGCGGAAGCGCGGGAGGTCGCGGAGGAGACGGCGGATGCGGTGGCTCGTGCTGCCCTGGCCGCGGTGCTGGCCGCGCTGCCGACGCTGGCGGCGCGATGCGGGGAGGCGGAGGTGATCCGCTTCGCCGAAGGGCTGCTGCCCTGCCTGGCGGGCGAGCCCAGCGTGGCGCTGCGCGTGGCGCCGGACCTGGTGGCCCCCGTCGCCGCCCGCTTCGCCGACCAGCCGCGGCTTGAAGTGCATGCGGATGCGACGCTGGCGCGCGGCGATGCCCGCGCATCCTGGCGTGGCGGAGAAGCGGCGCGGCACGCGGAAGCGGCGCGCCGCGTGGTGATGGACGCATTCGCTGGCTTCGGCCTGGCGTAGGGAGAGACCCATGAGCGAGACGCGCAATCCCCTGGTGCTGGACGAGCTGAAGGAAGTGGACCCGGCGATCCGCCGCGCCGCGCAAGGCAGCGGCGACCTCGGCGCCATCTACGACATCCCCGTGCAGGTCAGCGCCGTGCTCGGCCGCGCGACGATGCAGGTAAGCCAGCTGCTGAAGCTCGGCCGCGGCGCGATGATCGAGCTGGACCGCAAGCTGGGGGAGGCGGTGGACATCTATGTCAACAACCGCCTCGTCGCCCGCGGGGAAGTGGTGATGGTGGGCGACAATCGCCTAGGCATCACGATGACCGAGATCGTCAAGACCGACAGGGCGGGGTGATCCGATGTCCCGCCTGCTGATCCTCGGCGCGCTGTCCGGTCCGCTCGGCGTCGCCGCGCGCATGGCGCAGTCCCGCGGTGCGGCGATCGCGCAGGCGGACCATCTGGGCGCGGCGCTGGCGCATCTGCGCGGGCCCGGTGCGGACCTCGTGCTGTGCCATGTCGGCCACGATGTCGCCGGCCTGCTGCGCGGCTTGGCGGCGGAACGGATCGCCTGTCCCGTGATCGCCTGTGGGCCGGAGGAATCGGCGGCGGAGGCGATCGCCGCCGTCCGTGCCGGCGCGCGGGATTTTCTTCCGTTGCCGCCGGATGCGGACCTGATCGCCGCCATGCTGGAAGCCGCCGCCGGTCACGGGGAAGGCACGCAGGCGCCGGTGGCGCGCGACCCCGCCATGCTGGCGGTGCTGGCGCGCGCCAACCAGGTGGCGCGGGCTGATGCCAGCGTGCTGATCACCGGCGAAAGCGGCACTGGCAAGGAAGTGCTGGCGCGCCACATCCACGCCGCCAGCCGCCGCGCCCGTGGCCCCTTCGTGGCGCTGAACTGCGCCGCGCTGCCGGAGGCGCTGCTGGAATCCGAGCTGTTCGGCCATGAGAAGGGCGCCTTCAGCGGTGCCGTCGCCGCCCGCCGCGGCAAGTTCGAACAGGCCGATGGCGGCACGCTGCTGCTGGACGAGATCGGGGAGATGGACCCGCGCCTGCAGGCCAAGCTCCTGCGCGCGATCCAGGAACGGGAAGTGGATCGGTTGGGCGGCACGCGCCCCGTGCGCGTGGATGTCCGCATTCTGGCCGCGACCAACCGTGACCTGGCCGCCGAAGTCCGCGCCGGGCGGTTCCGTGAGGATCTGTATTTCCGCCTCGATGTCGTGCGCCTCAAGCTGCCGCCGCTGCGGGAGCGTCCTTCGGACATCCTGCCGCTGGCAGAGCATTTCGCCCGCCGCTACGCCGATGCGAATGGCCTCGGCCGCCGCCTGTTCTCGATGGCCGCACGCGCCGCGCTGCTGCGCCATCCCTGGCCGGGCAATGTGCGGGAGCTGGAGAACGCCGTGCATCGCGCGGTGCTGCTGGCGGAAGGCACCGATATCGGGCCGGAGGCGATCGAGCTTGCCCCCTGCGCGCCGATGGCTGCCACCGCCCCCACCCCCGCCCAGGGCAGCGTCGAGGGCCTGGTGGGCCGCAAGGTGGAAGAAGTGGAGCGCGACCTCATCATCGGCACGCTGTCGCATTGCCTCGGCAACCGCACGCGGGCGGCCGAGATCCTCGGCATCTCCATCCGCGCGCTGCGCAACAAGATCCATGACTATCGCGCATCCGGCCTCTCCGTGCCTGCGGCGCCCGGCTATGCGGTGGATTGATCGATGAGCACGACGACGACGCGGCTTTCCGTGCCGGGGTGGATGTCCAATGCGCGGCCGGGCGGCGATATCGCCCTGGCGCTGGGCGTGGTCGCGCTGATCGCGGTCATGCTGGTGCCGCTGCCGACGGTGCTGCTGGATTTCGGCCTGGCCATTTCCATCACCTCCTCTGTCCTCGTGCTGATGGTGGCGCTGTTCCTGCAGCGGCCGCTGGAATTCACCAGCTTCCCGACCGTGCTGCTGCTGACGACGCTGCTGCGCCTCGGTCTCAATGTCGCGACCACGCGCGCCATCCTGACGCATGGCCATGAAGGCCCGGCGGGGGCGGGGCAGGTGGTATCCGCCTTCGGCGCCTTCCTGATGGGCGGCGACGTGCTGGTGGGTCTGGTGATCTTCGCCATCCTGCTCCTCGTGAACTTCATGGTCGTCACCAAGGGTTCGGGCCGCATCGCCGAAGTCGCCGCGCGGTTCAGCCTGGACGCCATGCCGGGCAAGCAGATGGCGATCGATGCCGATCTCTCCGCCGGCATCATCGACGAGACCGAATCGCGCCGCCGGCGGCGGGAGCTGGAACAGGAGAGCAGCTTCTACGGTGCCATGGACGGTGCCGCAAAATTCGTCCGCGGCGATGCCATCGCCGGCATCCTCGTGACCTTCGTGAACCTGCTGGGTGGGCTCGCCATCGGGCTTGGCCGCCACGGCATGCCGCTGGGCGATGCGGTGCAGTCCTACTCCCTGCTCACGGTCGGCGACGGCCTGGTCAGCCAGATCCCGTCCCTGCTCGTCTCCGTCGCCGCCGGCATCGTGGTGACGAAGGCTGGTGCGGAAGGACGTGCCGACCAGCTGCTGGCGACGCAGCTCGGCTCCGCGCCCAAGCCGCTGGCCATCGCGGCCGGTGGCGCGGTGCTGATGGCGCTGATGCCCGGCATGCCGATGCTGCCCTTCCTGGCCCTGGCCGGCGCCGCCGGTGGTGCCGCCTGGATCGGCCGCGCGCATGGCAAGGAGAAGCCGGTGGAAGCCGCCATGGCCGCCGCCGCGCCGGGCAGCCCGGCGGCGGAGGAAGCGCAGGCGCAGGAAGCGCTCCGCGTGGATGGCGTGCGCGTGGAGCTCGGCTACGGCTTGCTGTCGCTGGCGGCCGGCGATGCACCGCGGATGACGGACCAGATCCGCGCGCTGCGCCGCACCTTGGCCGGGGAGATGGGCTTCATGCTCCCCTCCATCCGCGTGCAGGACAATCTGACGCTGGAGCCTGACCAGTACCTGATCCGCATCAAGGAAGTGGAAGCCGGCCGCGGCTCGCTGCGCGCTTCCCAGTTGCTCGCGATCGATCCTTCGGGCGGGGAGCCGACGCTGCGCGGCGAACGCTGCCAGGAACCCGCCTTCGGCCTGCCCGCGGTGTGGATCGAGGAGCAGCAGCGGGAGGAAGCGCTGGCGCGCGGCTGCACGGTGGTGGATGCCGCCGGCGTGCTGGCCACGCATCTGACGGAAATCATGCGCGAGAACATGGCGGAGCTGCTGTCCCACGCCGATACGCGCAGGCTGCTGGACGGCCTGCCGGACGAACAGCGCCGCATCGTGCAGGAGATGATCCCCGCCCAGGCCAGCATGGGCACGGTGCAGCGCGTGCTGCAGACCCTGCTGGCGGAGCGCGTGTCGATCCGCGACCTGCCGACCATCCTGGAAGGCGTGCAGGAAGCCTGTTCCGCCGGCGCCCGCGCGGTGCCCTCCATCGTCGCCACGGTCCGGCTGCGCCTGGCGCGGCAGCTTACCGATGCGGCGCGCGCCCCGGCCGGGCATGTGCCGCTGGTCTCGCTGAGCGCCGAATGGGAAGCCGCCTTCGGCGAGGCCCTGGTCGGCCCGGCCGAGGATCGGCAGCTCGCCATGGCGCCCTCCCGCCTCACGGAATTCGTCCGCCGCCTGCGCGATACGCTGGACCAGGCGGCGGCGCAGGGGGAGACGCCGGTGGTGGTCTGTTCCGGCGCCATCCGGGCGCATGTCCGCGCCGTGGTGGAACGCTTCCGCCCCATGACCACGGTGATGGCGCAGGGCGAGATCCACTCGCGCGCCCGCATCCGCACCCTCGGACAGGTCTGATCCCATGCGCATCCGGGTGTTGAAGGCGGCCTCCATGCCGGAGGCGATGGCGCGGCTGCGCGATGAGCTGGGTCCCGATGCGGCCCTGCTGTCGAGCCGCCCGGTGAATGGCGGCGTCGAGGTGACGGGCGGCCTCGACCTCGATGATGAGGATGAGGAACTGCCGGTGCTGATCGGCCCGCGTCCCCGCGCGCCGCTGCCGGCCGCCTGCCATCAGCGGCGGCAGGATGACAGCGCGGCGATCGCGCTCGATTTCCATCGCGTGCCGGATGCGCTGGCGCGCCGGCTTTGTGCCGCGCCGCTGGAAGCATCCCTGGAAGCCAGCCTGCGTTTCGCGCGGCTGCCGGATGGCGTGGCGCGGCCGCTGCTGCTGGCCGGCCCGCCCGGCGCCGGCAAGACGCTGACCTGCGCCAAGCTGGCGGCGCGGCGGGTGCTGGAAGGCGAAGAGCCGCCGCTGGTGATCAGCGCCGATGGCGAACGCCCCGCCGCCGCCGAACAGCTGGCAGCCTTCACGCAGCTGCTGGGCGCGACGCTGGCCGTGGCGCTGACGCCGGCCGCGGTGGCGCTGGCCATGGAACAGCGCAGCCCCGGCCAGCCCGTACTGATCGACACCGCCGGCTGCGATCCCTTCGACCCCGCCCAGGCGCGCATGATTGCATCCCTGGTCGCGGTGACGGGCGCTTCCGTCGCGCTGGTGCTGCCGGGCAGCATGGATGCCGCGGAAGCCGCGGATGTGGCGCGGGCCTTCGGCGCGCTGGGTGCCACGCATCTGGTGGCGACGCGGCTCGATGCCTCCCGCCGCATCGGCGCGGTGCTGGCGGCGGCGGCGACGGCGGGGCTTGCGCTGGCGGAAGCCGGCACGGGATCGCAGGCCGCGGATGGGCTCACGATGATGGAGCCGGCCTGGCTGGCCGCGCGCCTGCGGCGGCGTTCGCATATCGAAGTCTCCGCGTGGGAGGGAGTGGGATCATGAGTGCTGGAAACGGCCGCCTCATCGCCGTGGCTTCCGGCAAGGGGGGCGTGGGCAAGACCTGGCTCTCCATCACGCTGGCGCAGGCGCTGGCGCAGCGCGGCCTGCGCGTGCTGCTGGCCGATGGCGATTTCGGCCTCGCCAATGTCGATGTGCAGCTCGGCCTGCAACCGTCGCTCGACCTGATGAACGTGCTGTCCGGCCGCGCCAGCTTCCGCGGCGCCGTGCTGCACCATGCGGAGGGCGGGTTCGATGTGCTGCCCGGCCGTTCCGGCGGCACCGCCATGGCCAACCTGCCGACGGAGGCGATCGAGCATGTCGGCCTGCTGATGCGCAGCGCCGCCAATGCGTGGGACGTGGTGGTGCTGGATCTCGGCGCCGGGCTGGCGGCGGGGAACCGTCACCTGGCCGCCGTCGCGGACACGCTGCTGGTGGTGACGACGGATGAGCCGACGAGCCTGACGGATGCCTATGCCGTGCTGAAGCTGCATGGCCGTGACCGGCCGGATGGCGATGCGCGGCTGGTGGTGAACCAGGCGCGGGACGAGGCCGCGGGCCGGCGCACCGCCGCGGCGTTGCAGCATGCCTGCCGCACCTTCCTGCGCCGCAACCTGCCTGTGGCAGGCATCCTGCGGCGCGATGAACGGGTGCCGGACGCGATCCGCAAGCAGGCGCCACTGCTGCTGCGCTATCCCAATTCCATGGCGGCGATGGACGCGACCGCGCTGGCCCGCGCCCTGTAGGGCGCGCGGCCGGCGGGAAGGATGGGGTCGGCCAGCGCATGGTCCACGCAGGAAGGGCCCGGCGCGATGCACCGGGCCCTTCGCGTCACCACCATGGGGATGCGATCAGATATTGAAGCCGAAATTCGGCGCCTGGACGGAGGATTTGTCCTCCGCGATGGTGAGGTAGCGCTGGATCAGCTTCTCCTTCTTCGCGGGGTCGGTCAGGTCATCCAGCTTGAAGCCCCGCTGAAGCGTCCGCGCCTGGGCCTCTATCTCCTGCAGCGCGAGTTCCTTGGGCAGGCCGGCGATGGTGCTGGCGATGCGGCGCAGGACCTTGTTGCCCAGCACGTCATAGACGCCGGTCTTGGTCGTGGTGGACATGGTCCTGAGGTAGAGCGCGTCGGAGACCGCCTGGCTCTTCTCCTCGATCGCGGTCAGGCGCTTGTAGTCCACCAGCCCGTCCAGGATGGATTGGCGGGTGGAGGGCAGGCGCAGCGTGGAAAGGCCGGTGCTGGCGAAGCCGAGCTTCTCGGCCGCCGCCTTCCAGCGCTTGTCCGGCATGGTGGCGGCAAGCGACTTCTTGTCCGAGGGATCGGACATCAGCACGCGCCTCGCCAGGCCCACATTCTGCGCATTGTCGGCAAGGCCGAGGCCCTGCAGGATGACGCGCGTGGCTTCCGTATCCTTGAACAGGTCGGCCGGCGTCTTCGCCTTGGCCAACACACGGTCGAGCCGCGCCATGTCCCGCATGATGGCGGGATCCTTCTTCAGCCGCGCCGTCTCCTTCTCCGCGGAGGAGAGGCTGGTCTTGTAGAAGGTGAAGCGTTCGGGGGCGGAGAGCGTGACGGTCTGGGTAGTGGTCCCGAACAGCGTGGAAAGCTGCGACCCCGAAAGCATCATCGCTACTCCTGCGGCGGCGCGGACAGCATCGCGTCGTCATGCGGGAACAGTTCCCGCACGCGGCGCATGGCCTCCCAGCACTTGCCTTCCTCCAGCTCCTCCGTCGCCCGATCGATCAGGCGCTTGACGGTGGGGGAGGTGCTGGCCTCGGCGTAGTCCGCCGCCAGGCCACGGGCCAGGTCCAGGAACTGCGGACGTTCCGCATCGTCGCAGATATAGGCGGCCTGGATGGCGAAGTAGAGCCGGCGCGCCGGCGTGTTCGCATCATTCGGCGCCAGGATCTGCTTGCCGAACAGGAAGCGGACGCGATTCGAGAGCACGACGGAAGCGCGCGTCTGGAACTGCAGGGCGGCACCGTTGACGAGCATCTTGTCGCCGGCGCGGAATTCCAGCACCAGGCGGCTGTTTCGGCCCGGGGTGTTCATGGCGGCGCTCATCGATCGGTCCTCTGGCGGGCACCGAGGCCCGCGGCAAAATCCTCGGCAATCGCGGCCAGGAAATCGAGATCGGGCTTGTCCGAATTCGCTTCCTTCACGGCGCGGCGGGCAACGCTGGCGATGTTCAGGCGCAGATCGCGCGGCAGGGTGGAAACCGGGTCGAGCACGATGGATTCGACCGTGACGAAGACGCGGTGTGCATCGGCAGCGGCGCGGATCGCCGCCATGGGGGCCGCGTCGCGGATCGCGGCGCGCAGGCGCGCGGCGAGGATCGCGAAGACCTCCGCCTCCTGCTCACGCTGGGAGCGGCCGGATTTGGCGACTCCATAGGCACGGAAGGCCAGGGCGGCGTGGGTACGCGGCACATCTTGGGCCTCGGACAGCATGGCCGGTGTCTTCCTCGGCGAGGGCGCGCAGGGCGCCTGGAAGGGAGAGGGGTGGAAAGGTGGTCATGGGCCGGGGTTTTCCCCGGCCCATATCCGTCGAGGCTTACTGGAAGAGCTTCATCAGGGCCTGCGGAGCCTGGTTCGCCGTGCTGAGCGACTGGGTGCCCAGCTGCTGACGGATCTGCAGGGACTGCATGCGGGCGCTTTCCTTGGCCAGGTCCGCATCGATCAGGGCGCCGAGGCCACCGCTGAGCGCGTCGAGCTTGTCCTTGTTGTAGGCGATCTGGCTGTCGATCGCGCGGCTGTCGTTGCCGTACGTCGCCATCGCCAGGTTCGTCTGCGCCTCGATGCCACCGAAGTCACCGGCGGCGTTGCCGGCGAGCGCGGTCTTCCAGAGCGCGGCAGCCGCCGCGGCATCCGTCGGGTCCGCATCCACGTCGTCAGCCAGCGTCAGGTCGAACGCGCCCGAAGCCTGCCCGCTGAAGCTGTAGGTGTCGCCCTTCTCGTTGCGCACGACGTTGAAGTCGGTGCCGGCACCGACGGTGGCGCCGTCCGCATTCGCCGAGGTGCCCAGCAGGGTCTTGCCGTTGTACGTCGCGTCGTTGACATACTGGCCGATCTGCTTGGCGAGCTGGTCGTACTGCTTCATGTAGTTCAGGCGATCGTCGCCGGTGACGTTGTCGTCAGCCAGCTTGATCATGACGCTCTTCACGTCCTTCAGCGCGGAGCCGATCTGCGTCAGGCCCGCCAGCGTCGTGTCGAGCAGGCCCTTGGCATTGCCGAGCTGCTCGTTCGCGCTGGTCACACCCGCCACGTCGCCACGCACCTTCTGCGCCACGGCGAAAGCGGCACCATCGTCCTTCGCGTCGGCGACGCGCAGGCCGGTGGAGACGCGCTTCTGCGTCGTGGACATTTCGTCGGCTGTCCGGTTGAGGGACTGCAGCGCGACCATCGCGCCGTAGTTCGTCATGACGGAGTTGGCAGCCATGGTTGTCATCCTCTTGCGACATCGCCCCGGGATCTTCCGGGGGCGTGGTGCCAGCGGCCCACTCTGGGGCATGGCACCAAGGGAAAGACGGTCGCCTTCGGGATCATCCCCGGCACCATCCGGTCCGCTCGTTCATGGAGCGGCGGTGAGGGGAAGCTGATGCACACCTATTGCCCAGGTGTTGACGGAACACGCCGTTCCTGACGTCGGTCCGCATCCCGTCGGAACCGGGGCCGATTAACACCGCGGCACCAAATGCCTGCGATCCATGCGCTGCCATAAATGTCTGGATGTGCGATGGAAGACCTGCTCGCCGAGTTTCTCGCAGAGACAAGCGAAGCTCTCGCGGATCTCGATACCGCCCTCGTCGCGCTGGAACGCCAGGGCGGGGACAAGGAGACGCTTGCCCAGATCTTCCGCACCGTCCATAGCGTGAAGGGCGCCGCCGGCTTCCTCGGCCTGCACCGCCTGGGCGCCGTCGCCCATGCCGCGGAAAACCTGCTGGGCCTCTACCGCGATGGCGCGGCCTCCGTCAGCCCCGCCGGCGTCACCGCCGTGCTGGGCGCGGTGGATGCCATCCGCACCATCCTCTCCGGCCTGGCCGAGACGGGCACCGAGCCTGCGGGCGACGATGCCGCGCTGGTGGCGGCACTGGATGCGGCGGCGAACGGCGATCCTGCCCCTGTCGCCATTCCGTCCGCCGCCGCGTCCGCGCGGGTCACGCCTGAAGGCGAGAAGGCCGCGGTGGTTACGGAGGCGCCGGCTTTGCCCGCACCGCCCCCCGTGGTGGCCGAAGCGCCGGCCGCCGCGCCGGCCGAAGCCGCGGCCGCGCCCGCCGCCGCCCTGCCGAATCAGAGCATCCGCGTCTCCCTCGGCGTGCTCGACGAATTGATGACGCTGGCCTCGGAACTCGTGCTGGTCCGCAACCAGCTGCTGCAGATCGCGCGCGGGGAGGAAGCCTCCCCCTTCGCCGCGCCGCTGTCCCGCCTGTCGCGCATCACCTCCGACATGCAGGAGGGGGTGATGAAGACGCGGATGCAGCCCGTTTCCGCCGCCTGGGGCCCGTTGCCGCGCATCGTCCGCGACCTCGGCACCGAACTCGGCAAGCGGATCGACCTGGTAATGTCCGGCGGCGATACGGAGCTGGATCGACAGGTCCTGGAACTGATCCGCGACCCGCTGACCCATATCGTGCGCAACAGCTGCGACCACGGGCTGGAAGGGCCGGAACTGCGCCGCGCCGCCGGCAAGCCGGAGACGGGGCGCATCGCGCTGACCGCGCGGCAGGAAGGTGGCCGCATCGTGATCGAGATCGCCGATGATGGCCGGGGCCTCGACCTCGTCCGCGTCCGCGCCCGCGCGCTCCAGCGCGGCCTGGCGACGGAGGCCGAGCTGGCGGCGATGCGGGACGAGGATGTCGCCCGCTTCGTCTTCCATGCCGGCTTCTCGACCGCGGAGGCGATCACCGCCGTGTCCGGCCGTGGCGTCGGCATGGATGTCGTGCGCAGCAACATCGAACGCATCGGCGGCACGGTCGATCTGCAGACCTTCTCGGGCCGCGGCACGACGCTGACGATCCGCATCCCGCTGACGCTGGCGATCGTTTCCGCCCTTGTGGTGCAGTCCGCGGGCGAACGCTTCGCGGTGCCGCAGGCCACGGTGGTGGAACTGGTGGGCCTTGGTGGCGGCGGTGCATCGGTGGAATGGCTGGACGCCGCGCCGGTGCTGCGCCTCCGCGGCCAGTTGCTGCCGCTGGTGGCGCTGGGCGCGCTGCTGGGGCTGGAGGCGGCGCGGGATGGCGGCGCGCCGGTCGGCGGCTTCGTGGCCGTGCTGCAGGGCGATGCCGGCCGCTACGGCCTGCTGGTCGATACCGTCTTCGATACGGAGGAGATCGTGGTGAAGCCCGTCGCGCCGATCCTGCGCGACCTGGCCGGCTTCTCCGGCAACACGATTCTGGGCGATGGCAGCGTCATCATGATCCTCGATCCCGCCGGCATCGCCCGCATGGCCGGGGTCGGCGCCGGCAGCGCCGTGGTGGATGACAGCCTGGTGGAGACGGAGGATCTGACGCAGGTGCTGGTGTTCCGCGCCGGCGGATCGCCGACGCCCATCGCCGTGCCGCTCGGCGTCATCGCGCGGCTTGAATCCCTGCCGGGCAAGAGCATCGAGGTCGCGGGCGGCAAGCATGCCGCGCAGTATCGCGGCCAGCTGATGCCGCTGGTGCCGATCGGCCACTGGATGCCGCCGGCACCGGATGCGATGCAGCCCGTGCTGGTCTTCCAGGACGGCTCGCGCCAGCTCGGCCTGGTGGTGGATGAGATCGTGGACGTGGTGGAGGAATCGCTGGCGCTGCGGCCCTCCGCCGAACAGGCGGGCTTCCTCGGCTCCGCCATCGTCTCCGGCCGTGTGACCGATGTGCTGGACTGCGCCTATTGGCTGCGCCAGGGCGACCCCAGCTGGTTCGGCAAGCCGGATGCGACGGTGCCGCGCCTGCTGCTGGTGGAAGACAGCGGCTTCTTCCGGCAGATCGTCGTGCCCGCGCTGACCTCCGCCGGCTACGACGTGACTGCCAAGGCGGATGCCGTGCAGGCGCTGCAGCTGCGGGCGGAAGGCGCGATGTTCGATGCCGTGCTGACCGACATCGAGATGCCGGGCATGGACGGGTTCGAGCTACTCGCGGAAGTGCGTCGCGACGGCCCGTGGAAGCGCACGCCGATGGTGGCGCTGACCGGTCGCGCCGGTCCCACCGAAGTGGCCCGCGGCCGTGCTGCCGGCTTCCATGACTTCGTCGCGAAATTCGACCGGGACCGCGTGCTCAGCGCGTTGTCCGCGGCCATCGGCCAGGAGAACCGGGCATGACCGCCACCGCTTCGCATGGGACCGAATTGCTGCTGACCCTGCAGGTCGGCGGCAGGCTCTGCGGCCTCCCCGTCTCCCGCATTCGCGACGTGATCCGTTGCGAAAGGATCGCGCGCGTGCCGCTGGCGCCGCCCGGCGTGGCGGGGCTGCTGAATCTGCGCGGCCGCATCGTCACGGCGGTGGATCTGCGCGACCGCCTCGGCCTGCCGCCCGCCGCGCCCGACGCCGCCCGCATGAATGTGGTGGTGGAGGAGCGCGGCGAACTCTACAGCCTGCTGGCCGATGGCGTCGGGGAAGTGCTGTCGGTGAACCCCGAATCGCGCGACGACGTGCCGCATACGCTGCGTGGTCCCTGGCGGGAACATGCGGTGGCCGTCCATCGCCTGGATGACGGGTTGCTGATCGAACTGGATGCCGACCGCATCCTTGCCTTCGGGGCGCGCGGCGGCGGCGACATGCGTCGATGACGATCGAGCCGCTGCGCGTCCTGGTCTGCGACGACAGCGCCGTGGCGCGCGCCGCCGTGGTGCGCATCCTGGACGGGGAGGCCGGCATCCGCGTCGTCTCCCGCGCCCGCAACGGGCGGGAGGCGGTGGAGGCGGTACGCGCCGGCGGCATCGATGTCGCGCTCCTCGACCTCGAGATGCCGGTGATGGACGGGCTGACGGCCCTGCCGCTGTTGCTGCAGGCCGATCCCGGGCTGCGCGTGCTGGTCGTCTCCTCGCTCAGCGCGCAGGGCGCGGGCGTCGCGATGAAGGCGATGCGGCTGGGCGCGGTCGATTGCCTTGGCAAGCCGACGCCGGGCCAGGACGCCATCTTCGCGGAAGAACTGATCGCCCGCATCAAGGGCAATGGCGCGCTGCGCCGCCGCGGCGTGCCGCCGCAACCCGCGCCCGCCCCGGCCGCGCCGGTGCGGCGCGCGCCCATCGCGCCGGGCTGCGGGCCGGCGGTGCTGGCCATCGGCGCCTCCACCGGCGGGCCGGAAGCGCTGGCCACGATCTTCCGCGCCTTCCGCGTGCGTCCACGGATCCCGATCCTGCTGACCCAGCACATGCCCGATGCCTTCATCCCGATGCTGGCCGAACACCTTTCGCGCCTCGGCCCCGTGCCGGTGACGGTGGCGAAGGACCATGCGGGCCTCGTGCCCGGCACGGCGGTGCTGGCGCCGGGTGGTTCCCACCTGGTCGTCGCGGCGGGGCCGGAAGTGACGCTGGCCACGACGCCGCCGGAGCATTTCTGCCGGCCGGCGGTGGACCCGATGCTGCGCAGCGTTGCCGCCATCTTCGGCGTCCGCGCCGCGGCCGTGGTGCTGACGGGCATGGGCTGCGATGGCGGGGCCGGCGCCGTCGCCGTGAATGCCGCAGGCGGACTCGTACTGGCGCAGGACCAGGCGAGCAGCGTGGTCTGGGGCATGCCCGGCGCGGTGGTCGAACGCGGTGCCGCGCGTGAAGTATTGCCCATCCAGGAACTCGCCCGGCGCGTTGCCGAAATCGCAGGTGCCGCATGACTGATGCCGGATTCACGGAGATCGCGCGGGCCATCCGCGCCGTCTCCGGCCTCGCCCTCTCCGCCGACAAGGGCTACCTGCTGCAGGCGCGCCTCGCGCCGATGATGAAGCAGCGTGGCCTGTCCTCCCTGACCGATCTCGCGAACCGCCTGCCGACGGCGGACGGGCCCGCGCTGCTGCGGGAGATGGCGGAAGCGACCACGACGAACGAGACGAGCTTCTTCCGCGACGTGCTGCCGATCCGCCAGATCGCGGATTCGGTCCTGCCCGAACTGGATGCGGCGCGGCCGGCCGGCGTGCCGATCCGCATCTGGTCCGCCGCCTGTTCCTCCGGCCAGGAAGCCTATTCCGTCGCCATCGCGGCGGAGGAAGCGGGCTTCCGCCGGCGCCTCGACATCTTCGGCACGGATCTCTCGGCCGCGATGGTCGAACGGGCGCGGGCCGGGCTCTACACCTCCTTCGAGATGGAGCGCGGCCTGTCCGCCGCGCAGCGCACGCGCTGGTTCCGGCATGAGGCCGATGGCTGGCGCGTGGCGGAACAGCTGCGCCGCTGCTGCCGGTTCGAGGCGCTGAACCTGCTCGGTGATCTGCGCACGCTGGGCACCTTCGACGTGATCCTGCTGCGCAACGTCCTCATCTACTTCGATCCGCCGACGAAGGAACGCGTGGTCGCGGCCTGCGCCGCGCATCTGGCGCCGGATGGCGTCATCTGCCTCGGTGCCACGGAAACGCTGCTCGGCCTGCAGGCACCGCTGGCGGCGGTGCCCGGGCTGCGCGGGGTGTGGAAGCGCGCATGAGCATCGCGTGGCTACGCGTATGAACATCGTGCTCTCCGCGCGCCGCGCCGCGGATGCGCTCCGCGTCGTGGGATCGGGGGAGCGGATCGCGGGCGCGGTCGCTTCCATCGATGCGCTGTCGGTGGAGGTGACGGGGCTGAGCGGCTTCGTCGCGGTCGGATCGCGCCTCTCCCTCGCCTCCCCGGAAGGGGAGGTGCCGGCGGAGGTCGTGGCCATTTCCGCGCGCGGCGCGCGCGCCGTGGCCTTCGCGCCGCTGGATGGCATCAGGCTCGGCGCGCCGGTCGCGCTGGCGGGCACGGCGACGCTGTCGCCGGGGCCGGGCTGGCTCGGCCGTGTGGTGGATCCTCTGGGGCGCCCGGTGGATGGCAAGGGACCGCTGCCGATGGGGCCCGTCGCGCTGCCGGTGCGGGTGAAGGCGCCGGAGGCCGCGCTGCGCGCGCGGCTCGGCCCGCGGCTGGACCTCGGCGTACGGGCGCTGGACGGCTTTTGCACCATGCGGCGCGGACAGCGGCTTGGCCTGTTCGCGGCATCGGGCGTCGGCAAGTCCACGCTGATGTCGATGCTGGCGCGCGGCGCGGATTGCGATGCGGCGGTGATCTGCCTGGTCGGCGAACGCGGGCGCGAGCTGCGCGAATTCATCGAGGATGACCTGGGCCCGGAAGGCCTGGCGCGCAGCGTCGTGGTCTGCGCGACCTCCGACGCGCCCGCGCCGATGCGGCGGGAAGCCGCCTTCGCGGCGATGACCATCGCGGAATCGCTGGCCCGCGAAGGCAAGCATGTGCTGCTGATGATGGACAGCGTGACGCGCTTCGCCCTCGCCTGCCGTGAAATCGGGCTGGCGGCCGGGGAGGTCCCCGCGACGCGCGGCTATACGCCCGGTGTCTTCGCGGAACTGCCCCGGCTGCTGGAACGCGCGGGCCCCTGCCTGGAACACCAGGGCGGGCACATCACCGGCCTCTTCACCGTGCTGGTGGAGGGCGATGACCATGACGAGCCGGTGGCCGATGCCGTCCGCGGCATCCTGGACGGCCATGTGGTGCTGGACCGCAAGATCGGCGAACGCGGCCGCTGGCCCGCGATCGATGTGCTGCGCAGCCTGTCCCGTACCGTGCCGGGCTGCCTGACGGAAGCGGAGCGCCCCGTGGTGCTGCGCGCGCGCGCCATCCTGTCCATCGCGGCGGAGATGGCGGACCTCGTGCGGCTCGGTGCCTATCGCGCCGGCACCGACCCCGCGGTGGATGAGGCTCTGCGCCTCGCGCCGCGCATCGAGGGTTTCCTGGCGCAGCGGAAGGATGAGGCACGTGCCGGCGTCGATGACGCCTTCATCCGCCTGGCGGAGACGATGCGCTGATGGCGAAGCGCGATCCGCTTTCCGCGCTGCTGAAGCTGCGCGGGCTGGAAGTGGCCACGGCGCGACGTGACCTTGTGGCACGCCAGGCCGGCGCCGCCGCGGCGGCGGAGCGTGAGGCCGTGGCACGAAGCGCGCTGGACCTGGAACTGGCTGCCGGCGGCGGGGAATTCGCCGACAGCCTGGCCGCCTGGCTGCCCATGGCCCGCGCCGCGCGCGAACGGGCGGTGGGCGAGGCCGCGCTGGCAACCCAGGCCGTGGAGGCTGCCCGTTCCGCCCTGGCCCAGCAGCGCGCACGCGAACGCGCGGTGGAATGGCTGCTGGACCGCCGCGCCCAGGATGCGCGGGACAAGGCGATGCGCGCGGAGCAGAACGCGCTGGACGAGGCGGCGCAGCGCCGCGGCCTGCGGGCGCTGTAGCCGCCTATTGGCGCGGCTGCTTCAGGCGCCACACCAGGGCGATGATCTCCGCCACCGCGCGGAAATGCTCCTCCGGGATCTGCGCATCCTCCGGCAGCTTGTAGAGCGCGCGCGCCAGTGGCGGGTTCGGGATGATCGGCACGCCGTGCTTGTCCGCCGCCGCGCGCATCTTGGCCGCGAGTTCGTCGACGCCACGGGCGATGATGCGCGGCGCGGCGTCCTTGCCGCGCTCATAGGCCAGCGCGACGGCGTAGTGCGTGGGGTTCGTGACCAGCACCGTCGCGTTCGCCACCTCCGCCACCTGGCGCCGGCGGCCGCGGCTGCGCATCTTGGCCATGCGGTGGGCGCGGAAATGCGGGTCGCCCTCGCTTTCCTTGAACTCGTCCTTCATCTCCTCCCGCGTCATGCGATTCTTGCGGCCGTGCTGGATGCGGACCCAGAGGAGATCCACCGCGGCGATGCCGCAGAGGGAGACGAGGGTGGCGGACAACAGGCTGCCGAGGCGCGTGGAGATGACACCCGTCAGCGCGCCCGGCCCCTCCGCCAGCGCGGCGACGAGCGATCCGATGTCCTCGACCTGCCAGTAGAGCGCGACGCCGACGGCGCCGAGCTTGACCAGCGTGCGGGCGAATTCCTCCAGCGCATGCGTCCCGAACATGCGCTTCGCCCCGGCGATCGGGTTGATGCGGGAGAACTGGGGCATCATGCTCTTGCCGGAGACGAGGAACTGCGTCTGCAGCAGCGTCGCCGCGACGGCGCCGATCGCGGCCAGGCCGCCAACGCCCAGCATGGCGGGCGCCGCCGCGACCAGCAGCTCGATCGCCGCCTCCCTCGCCTGCAACTGGTGCGCATTGGCGAAAAGGGCGCTGGCGGATTCCATCATCGCGCGCCCGGATTCCGGCCCCAGCATCGCGAGGCCGAGGGCCGCACCGCCGAGGGAGGCGGCGTGCACCATCTCCCGCGATAGGGGGACATCGCCTTCGCGCCGCGCCTTTTCCAGCTTCTGCGGTGTGGCTTCCTCGGTCTTGTCGTCGGCGTCCTTGTCGTCCCCGGACATGGCTCAGCCGAGGCCCGGCAGGAGCGACCAGGCGGCGCGGGCGCTATCCGTCCACTGCGCGAAGATCGCCGGCAGCAGCAGCGCGAACAGGGCAAGGCCCGCCAGCACCTGGGCGGGGGCGGCCAGGACGAAGACCTGCGCCTGTGGCGCGACGCGGGCCAGCAGGCCGGTCGCGGCCTGCGCGACGACGGCCAGCAGCAGCAGCGGCGCCGCCAGCCGCATGGCGAGGACCAGGCAGGCGGCGCTGGTCTCGACCATCGCATGGGCCGCGAAGCCGCCATCCAGCACCGCGCCGGCCGGCAGCACGGCATAGCTTTCCGCCAGCGCCCGCAGCGGCAGCGCATAGAGGCCGGTGGACAGCACGAGCGCCGCCGCGGCCAGGCCCATGAAGCGGGACAGCGCGGTGCTGCCCGCGCCCATGGTGGGGTCGGGCGCGAAGATGCTGGACAGGCCGATGAAGCTGCCGGCGAGCTGCCCCGCCATCACCAGCGCGAGCGCCACAAGCCGCGCCAGCATGCCGATCCAGAGGCCGATCGCGACCTCGCCCCCCATCAGCAGCGCATAGGCGCCGATATCGTCGGGCGCGCGCGGCAGGTTTGGCATCAGGCCCGGCAGCAGCAGCGGCACCAGGGCCAGCACCAGCGCCAGGCGGAAGGGGGCGGGGATGTCCATCTCCCCCAGCCCCGGCAGCAGCAGGCCGCAGGCGCCCAGGCGTGCAACGAGCAGCATGGCGGCGAAGGCGATCTCCGCCAGTTCGGGCGTACCGGTCATGCCGCGCGGACGAAATGGATGGTCACCCCGCGCCACCCACCGCGACGATGCGGTCGAACAGCGTGGTGGTGAAGCCGCGCATGATGCCGGCGGCGGCGGAACCGCCGAGCAGCAGCGCGATGCCCAGTGCGAGCATCTTCGGCACGAAGGCCAGCGCCGCTTCCTGGATCTGCGTCAGCGCCTGCACCACCGCGATGGCCATGCCGATGACCAGCAGCAGGACCAGCAGCGGCCCGCCCAGCAGCAGCGCCGTCCACAGCGCCTGCTGGCCAGCGAGCGCGATGGTATCGCCATCACCCATGGTGCAACCGCCTCCTGCGGTTCAGTTCGGATCGCGGGGCGGCGTCAGACCGCCATGCGCATCACATCCTGGTAGGCCGTGACCATGCGATCGCGCACGGCCACCGCGGTCTGCAGCGCGAGTTCGGCGCGGCCGACGGCCATCACGACTTCCGTGGTGCCCATCTGCCCGGTCAGCCCCGCCTGCGTGGCGTGGTCCGCCGCGCGGGCCTTCCCCACGGCCTGCTGCATCACCTGGCCGAGCACCGCTTCGAAGCCTTCGCCGATGCCGGCGCCACCGGGCGCCTCCGGGCCGCCAAGCCCGGCCGTGGCGCGATAGGCGGCAACCGCCGGGGTGTTGTTCGGGGAGATCATCATCCGCGGAGGGCCTCGATCGTGCGCATCAGCATGCCGCGCGTAGTTTCGATGACAGAAAGATTGGCGCCGTAGCTGCGCTGGGCTTCGCGCATGTCCATCACTTCCATGAGGCTGTTGACGTTCGGCGTCTTCACATAGCCACGCTCATCCGCCGCGGGGTGCTGCGGTTCGTAGCGTTCGGGGAAGGCCCCGGGCTCCGTGCCGATGCGCGACGCGCGCAGCGTCGGCGCGCCGAGTGCGCGGTCCATGTTGTTGGTGAAGGTGACGGTGCGGCGGCGATAGGGATCGGCCCCGGGCGTCTGCCCCGTGCTGTCCCGGTTCGCCAGATTCTCCGCCACCACCCGCAGCCGCGTCGATTGCGCGGCCATGCCGGCGGCGGAGATCGAAAGCGCGCGGTCGAGATCCATGCGGTCCTGTTCCTTCAGCTGCCGCGGCCGAGCGCGGTGCGGTACATGCCGGCCCAGCGGCGATGGAGCGCCAGGGCCATCGCATGGGCCTGGTCGGTCTCGGCGACTTTCAGCGCCTCTCGGTCGAGGGAGACGCCGTTGCCATCGGGGCTGGTTTCCACCGCGTGCCGGTCCGGGCGCGCGCGGCCATCGCCATTCGGCCCGGACAGATGGCGCGGCGATGTCTGCGCCATCGCCTGCTGCGCCGTGTTCATGGCCTGGGCGAAGGGCGTCAGGTCCCGCGGGCGGAAGCCCGGCGTATCGGCATTGGCGATGTTCTGCGCCAGCACGCGCTGGCGCTGTTCCAGCCAGTGCAGGCGCCGTTCTGCCAGCGCCATGGGCGATGTGCGGTTGCTGTCCATGCCGTGACCTTCGCGCGGGGGTGATTCAGCGTTGTTAACCAGGCGGCGCGTCAGCGCCGTCAGGCGCCGCATGCCCGTCAGCGCAGGGCGCGGGCCTGGTTCTGCAGCGCGCGCGCGCCGGCAATCTCATCACGCAGCCGCGGCAGGTTCAGCGCGCCGGTGCTGCGTGTTGCCAGCGCGGCGAAGGCTTCCGTGAAGGCGCCGGCGGGCAGGCGTGGCGCGTAGCGGTCGCGCAGCGCATCGAGGCCCGTCTGGTCCCCCGCCAGCGCCAGGAAGGCGGCCATGCGCAGCAGGTCGCGGCGCGCGGCATCGTCCAGCGGGCCGTCCACCGGCATGGAGCGCTCCATGTGGCTGGCCAGGGCGCTGGCGGCGCCGGTCCAGTCCTGCGTCTCCGCCAGCAGCTCCGACAGGGGCGCGGCGCCATCGGGGCCGAGGGCGCGCAGCACGCCGATCGCGCCCGCGCGGTCGCCGGTCTGGCGGCGGGCCTTGGCCTCCGCCAGCGCGCGGCGCAGGCCGATCTCCCCGGGCAGCGCGGCGCCGCCGCTGTTGCGCAGCGCCTCCAGCGCCGCCGTCGCATCGCCTTCCGCCAGCCGTGCCTCCGCGAGCCGCACGGAAAGGCCGCCGGGATCGGTGCTGGCCGGCACCGCTTCCCGCAGCAGCGTCGCGGCCTGGGCGGGCAGTTCCATGGCCATCAGCCGTTCGGCGATGCGCGCCACGGCGGCGTCCAGCGCGGGGTCGGGCACCAGGTTGGCGCGCTGTTGCGCCAGCAGCCGCGTCGCATCCATCGGCGGGATGTTCGCATCCGCCAGCGCGGCGACGGTGGCGCCGCGCATGGCCACGCGAAGGCTCTCCGCCGCTTCCGGGAAGGCCCCGGCGGTATCCTGCATCAGTGCCAGCGCCTGCGCGTGCTGGCCGGCGCGGCTGCGGAGTTCGGCCGCCCGTTCCCGCCGCTGCAATTCGCGCCGGTCGCCGCGCCAGGCGGGGATGGAGGCTTCCAGCGCTTCCGCCGCCGCGCCGGCATCGATCCGCCCGGTCGCCAGGCGCAGCTCCGCCAGCCGCCCGATGGCGCGCGCGCGCGCATCGCGGTCCCGGCTGTCCGCCAGCACGGAGTAGCCGAGCAGCGCGGGCTCCACCTCGTTCCGTGCCTCCAGCACGCGGGCCCAGGCGAAGCGGGCGAGGGGATGGTTCGATGCCTCCCCCCCCGCTTCCACCAGCGCCGCCGCGTCGCGCATGGCGCCGCCTTCGGCCAGTGCGGCGGCGATGGGCGGCAGCAGCCGGTTGCGCAGCGCGCCGGGATAGGCGGTCAGCAGCGGCAGCGCCGCGCGGAAGGCGGGGTCGGCGACGCGCCCATCCTCCTGGATCCCGGCGATGCCGCGCCACAGCGCAACCTCCCCATCCGCAGGCAGGCCGGGATGGGCCAGGGCCTCCCGCGCTTCCTCCAGCCGGCCCGCGATCAGCGAGGCCGCGGCGGAGAGCAGCAGCGCCTGGGGTTGCTGGACCCGGCGCGGATCATCCCCGGTGGCGAGCTTGAGCGCGGCCTGCGCTTCCGGTGCCAGGCCGAGGGCGAGCAGCGTCTCCGCCAATTCGCCCCGCAGCGAGTCCCTTGTGGCGGCGGGCGCGGCGGCGATGCGCGCCATCAGCTCCTGCCGCCGTGCGAGCAGCGTCGAATCGGATTCGTCGCGCAGGTGCAGCAGGCGGGGGATGTTGGCATGCGCCGCCATCGGGTGCCGCGCATCCGGCAGCAGCGACAGCGCATTGCCAAGCCGCGTGGGGTCGATCGGCGTGCCGCGCAGGGCCGGGCCGGTGGCGGGCGTGATCAGCCAGCCCTGCGCATCGCGGCTGATGCCGGATGCCGCGGGCAGGCGCAGCGCGGTGCCGCCGGGCATCTCCACGATCTCCGCCCCCGCCAGCAATGGGCTGATGCGGCGCAGCATGGCGATGTCGGGGGCGGTCGCGTCCTCGAACACCAGCAGCACGCTGTCACCGCGCATGACGGCGGCGGTGGCGCCGGTGAAGGGCAGGCGGATGGGCGCGGGGCCGGCTTCTGTCCCGGGCGATGCGGCGACGATGGGCGGCGGCGACACGGGGGCGCTGGCGGCCGGCGTGGCGGCGGGCGCCGGCGGCGCGGCGATGGGCGCCGGCGGTGCGGCGATGGGGGCCGCCGCCGGCGCGCTGGGTGCGGGTGGCGGGACGGGCGCCGCGGCGGCAGGCGGCATGGCCTTGCCTGTGGGCGGCGCAGGGGCCGGCGCAGGGGCCGGCGCAGGGGGCGGCGCAGGGGCCTGGCTGGCCGAAGGCTGCGTCCGATCCGGCGCGCGCGCCTGCGGCGAGTGAACTGGTGCCTGCGGCGCGGGGCCCTGGTGACCCCGCGGCCCCGCCGCGACGGGCGCGACCGGATCCATCAGGTCCACCACCACGGATGTCCCGACCGTGAGGTGGCGCACCCGCACGCCGGGGCGCAGCGCGAAGACCATGCCCTCCGCCGATGCCTCCGCCCCCGCCAGGTTGCGCAACGGGCGGCCGAGCGCGGTCGTGTCCAGCCGCGCGGCGCGGCCGAAATGCAGCTCCGCCGTCTCCCCGTTCTGCACGACGCTGTAGGGAACGTTCTCGGGCCAGTCGAAGACGATGCGCGTGAAGGTCGGGTGGATGCCGGTACGGACGCGGACCGAAGGGGCGGATCCGCTCCGCACGTCCTGCCCGGCCACGGGTCCACCCAGGGCGAGAAGGCCGGCGCAGAGCCAGGCGGCGACACGGGTGCGGGACATCGGGCGAAACCTCGGCTTGGGCGAGCCCCGGTGACGGGGCAGGAAGGGGCACAGGGCCGCGGGCGGCGCTGCGCCCGTGCCCTCAGTCGAACAACGCGTCGATGGCGGATTGGCTGATGCCGTTGCCCGGCAGTTGCGGGCCGTTCAGCAGCGTTGCCGCCGCGGCAACCGCGGGGGTGCGGTCGGGAATCCCCTGCCGCGCCCGTGCGATCCGCCGTTCCAGCGTCTGCAGCGCCGCCACCACCTTGGCGATGCGCTGGCCCGTGATGTCCTGGAAGGAACACGCCTCGTAGATCCGCGTGATCGCGTGCTGGAGGACATCGGCATCCACGTCGCCGACGCGGGCGGCCACCGTTTCCAGCGCCTCGCAGCTGTCCAGGATCTCATGCGTCGCCTGGGCGGTGTGGGAGACGATGGCCGCCAGCTCATCCGTCGCGCCGGGGATGTCCGCGACATCCGAATCATCGGCCCGCAGCGCGGCGACTTCCTGCCGCGCATCGGCGATGATGCGGCTCAACGCATCAAGCTCCGACATCAAGGACTGGACGGTCGTGTCCAGGTCGCCCCGGATCGCGACGGACGGCGCCTGGTCAGGCATGGACCAGCACCTTCTCGATCTTGTCGCGCAGCGTCTCCGCGTTGAAGGGCTTGACGATGTAGTTGGACACGCCGGCCTGCTTGGCGGCGACCACATTCTCCGTCTTGCTCTCCGCCGTCACCATGATGAAGGGCAGGTGCTTCAGGCGCGCATCGGCGCGAACCTCCTTCAGCAGGTCGAGCCCCGTCATCGGCTGCATGTTCCAGTCGCTGATCACCAGGCCGAAATTGCCGGCGCGCAGCTTGGCCAGTGCCTCATGCCCGTCGGACGCCTCGTCGGTCTCGTTGAACTCGATCTGCTTCAGCAGGTTGCGGATGATGCGCGTCATCGTCTTGTAGTCGTCGACAACGAGAACCTTCATGTTGCGGTCGATGGTCATGGCAGTCCTGTCCCTTCTGTTCAGGCGGCGTGTTCAGGCCGTATGGGTCACGCGATCCGCGGTCAGGCGGGGGGGCGTGCGGCGCGGAGGCGGGCGAGTTCGACGGTGAGCTGGCGGACCCTGTCCGGCAGCATGGCGCCGAGAACGGGGGCGGCCTTGCGGTCGTTCATCCGTTCGACGACCTGCACGAGGACGGGCAGGTCGAGTTCGTTGAAGACGGCGGCGGCTTCGCGCGGCCGCATCGTCTCATACAGCTTGGCCATGGTGCGCCAGTGCGATTCCTCGCGGTCCCGCGCATCGATATCGGCCTGTTCCAGGCGGCCCTGCAGGGCGGTCAGCTCCGACAGCCGCGCGGCCAGGCGCTGCTCGGCCACGGCCAGCAGGGCTTCCCGCGTGGCGATGGCCCGTTCGCGATCCTCCAGCGCCTCCCGCCGCGCCCTCAGGCCCGCGGCCATCGCATCGGTGGCGCTGGCCGCGACGGCGGGTGCCGCCGCAGGCGGCGGGTCCGCCGCCATGGCGGGGGCCGAGAAGCTGGTGAGGCCGCTCGTCATGCCGGGGAATTCGCGCACCAGCGCCATGCCCTTCAGCCCGAGCAGGAAGCCCGCGATGACGAGGAGGACGCGCACGGCATTGGCGGCGTTCATGCGCTGCGGCTCCGGCTGATGGCGCGCAGCAATTCCTGTTCGGCGCGTGCGCGCGGTATGGCGCTGGTTGCCGCGGGTTCCGGTGCCGGGCCACGCCCGCCGCCGCGCAGGCCCGTATCCAGGCGATCCGCCGCGACGCCGGCGCGTTCCGTCAGGAAGCGCAGATCATCGCGCAGCGCCGACGCGGCCTGCACCTGTTCCGCCACGCTGCGGGACGCGCTGTCGGCCGTGGCCCGCAGGCGCACGATGGAGGCTTCCGCCTGCTTCGTCGCTTCCGTGAAGCCGCGCACGCTGTCCATGACGGCGGATTTGTCCTTGCTGAGGCTGCTCAGCGCCCGTTCCAGCCGCAGCGCGGCTGGCAGGGCGGCAACGATCCCCACCACCAGCGCCGCTTCCAGCAGCCATTCCATCATCGCCGCGCTCATGCCGCATCCTCCGCCGCCCGGCCGGCGTCTTCGCGCGCCAGCACATTCTCGATCCGCACCGCCAGACGGTCGTTGCGGCGGCCAACCAGCCCTTCGAACAACGATGTCTCCCCGCAGCGCAGCCGCACCGGCGCGCCGGGGCCGACACTCAGCAGGATCTGGTCGCCTACCTGCAGGCGCAGCACATCGGAAAGGGCCATGGTCTGCTCATCCAGCACGACGTCGAGCGCGACGCCCGTCTGCCTCAACTCCTCGGCCAGATGTGTTTCCCAGATGCTGTCGCGGCCGAACTTCTCGCCCATGAACTGCTGCAGCAGCAGGTCGCGCACCGGCTCCAGCGTCGCGTAGGGCAGCAGCAGCTGCAGCTCGCCGCCTCGGCTGTCCATGTCGATGCGCAGCCGCACCAGCACCGCGGCGTTGGAGGCGCGGGAGATCATTGCGAAACGCGGGTTCACCTCCAGCCGCTCGAACTTGAAGCGCACGGGGGAGAGCGGCGCGAAGGCCTCCGACAGGTCGTTCATCACGACGTTCACCAGGCGCTCCACCAGCGTGCGCTCGATGGTGGTGTAGGGGCGCCCCTCGATCCGCATGGCGGAGGTGCCGCGCCGCCCGCCGAGCAGCACGTCGACCACCGAATAGATCAGCGCGGAATCGACGACGACCAGGCCGTAATTGTCCCATTCCTCCGCCTTGAAGACGGACAGCATGGCGGGCAGGGGAATGGAGTTCAGGTAGTCCCCGAAGCGCAGCGACTGGATCTCGTCGATCGAGACCTCGACCGTGTCGGAGGTGAAGTTGCGCAGCGTGGTGGACAGGATGCGCACCAGCCGGTCGAAGACGATCTCCAGCATCGGCAGGCGTTCGTAGGAGACGAGGCCGCGCGCGATGACGCGCTCCATCCCGCTGCCGCCGCCATCATTGCCGCCATCGCCGTTGCCGAAGCCGAGCAGGCTGTCGATCTCGGCCTGGTTGAGCACCCGCGTCGGCTCCGCCGCGGCGGGCAGGGGGGGTGCTTCCAGCAGGATGCGCTCCGCCGCCGCCTGGGCGGCCAGGTCATCCTCCCCGGCCTCGGCCAGGGCGGCGCCCCAATCATCCTCCGCGGGTTCCTCGGCGGCGGGAAGCGTCGGGTCGTCGCTCATTGCACGATCAGTTCGACGAAGAGGACATCCGTGACGGTGCCGGCGCGCGTCGCCAGATTGGCGCGGGCCAGCAATTCCTCCCGCAGCCGCTGTGTGCCGACGCTGCCGCGCAGCTCCTCCGGCCGCATCTCCCGCAGATAGGTGGTGAACAGGTCCTGCAGGCGCGGCATGGCGGCGGTGGCGATCGCCACATCCTCCCGCCGCGCGACCTCGAGCCGCGCCTTGAGGCGGACGAAGGATGGGCGGCGCGCCCCGGCATTGAGGTTCGCGACGATGTCGGGGATCTCGACGAAGACCGGCGGCGCGGCCTGCGCAGCGCCCACTTCGTCATGCTGGGCGGCGCCGCCGGCGAAGGGGCCGAGCTGCAGGAAGAAGGCGGCGCCCGCCCCGCCACCGGCGAGCAGGACCACGGCGGCACCGATGATGATGAGGCGCGACTTTCCCTTCTTCGCCGGTGCGTCCTTCGCTGCTGCTGCGCCGTCGGTCATGGGGCCCCCGTCCTGGAATGCAGGATCGATCTATGCCCCGGCTGTTAACGCGTCCTTGCCCGGTGGAACCCCCCTTCAGACCCCGGCAACAACTGGACCGTAGATCGAGACCCGAGGCGGAAGAGCTGCCGTGGACCCTTGCTGGCCGGAAGGCCGACGAGGCGGTCGCGAAGATCCCGACCGCCTGCCCCATCGCGCATCGCCCGGCTTCGGGGGATGCGACCAGGAAGGACCGCGGCGCATGGACACGCCTGGCTACATCGTCCTGTCACGCCTGGCCGCGCAATCGCGCGCCACGGATGTGCTGGCGGCGAACATCGCCAATGCCGGCACGCCGGGATTCAAGGCCAGCCAGACCATCTTCGCCCAGCACATCGCGCGCCAGTCGGGCGCGGAGACGCCGGCGGGCGGCGACCAGCTCGCCTTCACGCAGGACCGCG
The DNA here is from genome assembly GCF_051859025.1 of Falsiroseomonas sp. Taxonomy (GTDB): domain Bacteria; phylum Pseudomonadota; class Alphaproteobacteria; order Acetobacterales; family Acetobacteraceae; genus Falsiroseomonas. The sequence continues at coordinate 117,540 of NZ_JBHYGL010000009.1, forward strand.
CCACCTGGCGCAACATGGCCGCCGGCAGCCTGCGGCAGACCGGCAATCCGCTGGACCTGGCGCTTGGCAGCGACGGCTTCTTCGCGGTGGAGACGCCGCGCGGCGAACGCTTCACCCGTGCCGGCCATTTCACCCTGTCTCCCGACAGCCGCGTGGTGGACGCCGAGGGCAACGCCGTTCTGGGCGAGGGCGGCCAGCCGCTGACCCTGCCGCCCGGCGATGTGCGGATCGAGGTGAAGGGCGATGGCACGCTGCAAAGCGAAAGCGGGCCCATCGGCCGCCTTCGCGTGGTGCGGTTCGAGGATGCGCAGCGCCTCCAGGCCGAAGGCAGCCGCCTGTTCAACGCCCCGCAGGGTATGGATGCGCTGCCCGTCGAGGCACCCGGCGTGGTGCAGGGGGCTGTCGAGGAATCCAATGTCAGCCCGGTGGCGGAGCTGACGCGCCTGACCGCGGGCCTGCGTGAATTCCAGTTCGCCGCGCAATTCATCGAAAAGGAAAGCGAGCGGCTCGGCACCGCCGTCGACCGCATCCTCCGCCGCCGCTGAACGAACAGGAACCGACAACGCCATGCGCGCACTCGATATCGCCGCGACCGGCCTTCAGGCCCAGCAGACCAACGTCGAAGTCATCTCCAACAACATCGCGAATATGAGCACGACGGGCTACAAGCGCCGCCGTGCCGAATTCCAGGACCTGATCTACCAGAACCTGCGCCGCGCGGGCTCGCAGAGCTCCGACCAGGGCACGGTGCTGCCCTCCGGCGCGCAGCTCGGCCTCGGCGTGCGCACGGCGGCGATCTACCGCATCTCCGAACAGGGCAGCCTGACACAGACGGAAAACCGCTTCGACCTCGCGGTGCGCGGCAATGGCTACTTCCCCATCACGCTGCCGTCCGGCGAGACCGCCTATACCCGCGCGGGCAGCTTCGGCCTGGCGCCGGATGGCACGATCGTCACGGCGGATGGCTTCCCCGTCGCCGGCGGCATCGTCGTGCCGGCCGCGGCGCGCGACGTGACGATCAACGCGGCCGGTGAAGTGCTCGTGAAGCTGGATGGCCAGGTGCAGCCCCAGAATGTCGGCCAGATCCAGGTCGCGATCTTCCCGAATGAGGGCGGGCTGGAAGCGACAGGCGACAACCTCTTCCTCGCCACGCCCGCATCGGGCCAGGCGCAGCCCGGCGTGCCCGGCGCGGTCGGCTACGGCCAGATCCAGCAGGGTTTTCTTGAGTCGAGCAACGTGAACGTGGTGCAGGAGATCACGAACCTCATCACCGCGCAGCGCGCCTATGAGATGAACAGCAAGGTCATCACTGCGGGTGACGAGATGCTGTCCACCCTGACGCGGATGCGCTGATGCGCGCGCTGTCGTCCCTGCTGGCGCTGTCGCTGCTCGCCCTGCCGGTTCTCGTGCAGGGGCCTGCAGCGCGCGCGCAGGCCCCCGCGCCCCGCGCGCAGGCGGTGGTGGAGGCGTCGGTCGTGACGCTGGGCGACATCTTCGAGAATGCGGGCCCGCGCGCCGATACGACGCTCGGCCCCGCCCCCGCGCCGGGCCGGCGCTTCGTGGTCGAGGCAGCGCAGCTCGCCGCCATCGCGCGCGACTACGGCCTGGCCTGGCGCCCGATGGCGGGCGATGAGCGGGTTGTCGTGGAACGCCCCGGCCGCGCCATGCGGCGGGAGGAAGTGCTGGAACCGCTGCGGCTGGAACTGGTGGCGCTGGGCGCCGATCCGGAACTGGAACTCGACATCCCGGGCTTCCAGCCCCCCAACCTGCCCGCCGGCGCACCGGATGCCCGCATCGCCGTCGATGGCGCGCTGTGGGATGGCGCCACGCGCCGCTTCTCCGCCACGCTGGTCGTGGTGGCGGAGGGCATGCCCACCTTCAACCAGCGTGTCAGCGGCCGCGCCGTCGCCATGCGCGATGTCGTCGTCGCCGCCCGGGCCTTGCGGGCCGGGGAAATGGTGATGCCCGCCGACGTCACCGTCACGCGCCACGCGGTGGATCGCGCCGCCGCGAATGCAGCGGAGGATGCGGATCTGGTCGTGGGCCAGCGCCTTCGCCGCGCCGTCGCCGCTGGACAGGCACTGGCCGCCGCCGATGTCGTGGCCGTGCCGGTCATCCCCCGCGATTCCATCGTGCAGCTCACGCATCAGGCGCCCGGCCTGACACTCATCGCGCAGGCCCGCGCGCTGGAGGACGGGTTCCGCGGGCGGACCGTCCTTGTCCTCAACCTCGGCACCGGCAGCGTCGTGCAGGCGGAGGTGCTGGGCCCGGGCCGCGCCCGCGCCATCGGCACCGCACCCGCCAACAGCCTGCCTCCCGCCATCGCCGCCCGCGTCAACCGCAGGGAACAAGCCTCAAGATGAAGCCCGCCCTCCCCCTTATCCTGGTCCTGTCGCTGGCGGGCTGTTCGGAACGGCTGTCGGAACTCGGCCGCGCGCCTTCGATGGCGCCGATCGAGAACCCGGGCGGTGCCCGCCCCATCAGCATGCCGATGCCGGCCGCGCAGACTGTGCCGGCGGAAGCCAATTCGCTGTGGCGCCAGGGCAGCCGGACCTTCCTGCGCGACCAGCGCGCGGCACAGGTCGGCGACCTCGTCACCGTCCTCGTCGCCATCGAGGATCGCGCACAGCTGCAGAACACCACGGAACGGTCGCGCGCCAACACCGAATCGCTGGGGCTGCCGCGGATCCTGGGCATCGAATCCAGCTATGCGCGCCTGCTGCCAGGGGGCATCGATCCCTCCCGCCTCGTCTCTGGCGCTTCCGACAGTTCCTCCGCCGGCTCCGGCCAGATCCAGCGGACGGAAACCGTCACGCTGCGCGTTGCCGCCACGGTCACGCAGACGCTGCCGAACGGCAACCTTGTCGTCGCGGGGCGCCAGCAGGTGCGGGTCAATCATGAACTGCGCGACCTCCAGGTCTCCGGCATCATCCGGCCGCAGGACATCGCCAGCGACAACACGGTCAAGCATGACCGGCTGGCGGAAGCGCGGATCGCCTATGGCGGGCGCGGCACGATGAGCGATGTGCAGCAGCCCCGCTACGGGCAGCAGCTGCTCGACATCATCCTGCCGTTCTGACCATGCGCAGCCTCATCTTCCTGCTCGGCCTGCTCGTCTCCCTGCCCGCCTTCGGCCAGGGCGGCGTGCGCGTCAAGGACATCGCGGATGTCGAAGGCATGCGCGACAACCAGCTGGTGGGCTACGGCCTCGTCGTCGGCCTGAACGGAACCGGCGACCGCCTGCGCAACGCGGTGTTCACGCGCCAGTCGCTGATCGGCATGCTGGAACGCCTCGGCGTCAATACGCGCGACCAGGAACGCCAGCTGGAGACGCGCAACGTCGCGGCCGTGATGGTCACGGCGAACCTGCCGGGCTTTGCCCGCACCGGCAGCCGCATCGACATCTCCGTCTCCGCGCTGGGCGATGCCACGAACCTCACCGGCGGCACGCTGGTGGTGACGCCGCTCCTGGGCGCGGATGGCGAAGTCTATGCCGTGGCGCAGGGCGCCGTCGCCACCGGCGCCATCGCGGCGCGCGGCGCGGCCAGTTCCGTCACGCGCGGCGTGCCGACGGCGGCGCGCATCACCAATGGCGCGATCGTGGAACGGGAAGTGCCCTTCGCCTTCGCCTCCCGCCCCGTCGTCCGCCTGGCGCTGCGCAACCCGGACCTGACCACGGCGCGGCGCATTGCCGCCGCGGTGAACCGCTTCGCCCCCGGCAACCCCGCCAGCGCGACGGATCCCCGCAGCGTCACCATCTCCCTCGCTGGCCGCGACGCCATCGGCTTCATCGCGGAGATCGAGCAGCTGCGCGTGGAGCCCGACAACGTCGCGCGCGTGGTGATCGAGGAAGCCTCCGGCACCATCGTCATGGGCGCGAATGTCCGCATCTCCACCGTGGCCATCGCGCAGGGCAACCTGACCATCCGCGTGACGGAAACGCCGCAGGTGAGCCAGCCGGGGGCTCTGTCCAACGGCCAGACCGTGGTGGTGCCCCGGACCAACATCGAAGTGGACGACCAGAACGAAAGGCGGCTCGGCATCCTCCGCGGCGGCACCACGCTGCAGGACCTCGTGCAGGGGCTGAACCAGCTGGGTGTCGGGCCGCGCGACATGATCTCCATCCTGCAGACCATCAAGGCGGCCGGCGCCCTGCAGGCCGAACTGGAAGTGAGGTAGTGGCCATGGAAATCCCATCGCGTCCGCCAGGCGGCATCATGCCCGCCATCAACGCGCCCCGCGCGCCAGCCGCCGGGACCACAACCGCCGCGCAGCGCGCCGCGGCACAGAATTTCGAGGGCCAGGTGCTGGGCGCGCTGCTCCAGCCGATGTTCGCAGGCATGGCAAGCAAGGGCCTGTTCTCCGGCGGACCGGGTGAGGCGCAATGGCGCCCCATGCTGGTGCAGGAAATGGGCAATGCCGTCGCGCGCCAGGGCGGATTGGGCCTGGCCGCGTCGGTCTTGAGGGAAATGCAGAGGACCAGCCGATGACCATGAACCTGATCGAGACCGCCGAGGTCCTGGAAGCCCTGCTGCGGGAGGAGACGGCCGCGCTGAAGGCCGGCGACCTGCGCGCCGCCGCGGCGTTGCAGCCAGCCAAGACCATCGCGGTGGAGCATTTCGTGAAGGTCCGCGCCAGCCTCGATACCGACGGCCCGCTGGATCACCGCGTCGCGATGCTAGTGGACGGGCTGCGCGATAGCGCCGCCGCCAACCGCGCGGCGCTGGAGGATGCGCTGGCGCTGCAGGCCCGCGTGGTGAAGGCCATCGCGCGCGTCGCCACGCGGCCGGAAGGCAATGGCATGCCCGGCTATGCGCGCCCCGCGCGCCCGGGTGCCGGCGCGGTCGCCTTCTCCGTCCGCGCCTGATCCGCTCGGTTAACAGCGAATAAACGGCCAGGGTTCTCCTTCAGGTCCATCGACTGGCACGGCAGGAGGCCGGCTTCATGGACCCCCAATCGATCGGGACGGCACTGGCTGCGCTGGCTGGCGTCCTGATCCTCATCATGCTGCTCGCGCGCGGCATGCGACGCCTCGGCTGGGCGCCGGCGGCTGCCGGCAGCGGCACGCGCCGCCTGGCAGTCGAGGAATCGCTGCCGATCGACGGCCGCCGCCGTCTGCTGCTGCTGCGCTGCGACAACCGCCCGATGCTCCTTCTCACCGGCGGGCCGCAGGACGTGCTCATGCCCCTTTCGACAACGTCGCAGGCGGGGGAGGGCTGATGCGCCGCATCCTGATCCTCCTGGGCTGCCTCCTGGGCGGTATGATACTGCTGGTGCCGAGCCTGGCGCTGGCGCAGAGCGTCAACATCGACATGGGCCAGCAGGGCGGCGCGGGCGCGACCGCCCGCCTGGTGCAGTTGACGGCGCTGATCGGCCTGCTGTCGCTCGCGCCGTCCCTGCTCGTGATGGCGACCGCCTTCGGGCGCATCATCATCGTGCTGTCGCTGCTGCGCAGCGCCATCGGCGCGCAGGGCGTGCCGCCGAACCCCGTCCTGATCGGCCTGGCGCTGTTCCTGACCTGGTTCGTCATGCAGCCCGTGATGGAACAATCCTGGGCGCTGGGCCTGCAACCGATGTCGCAGGGCACGCTGGATGAGATCGCGGGGCTGAAGGCGGCGGCGGAACCGTTCCGCGCCTTCATGGTGACGCATGCGCGGGATGCCGACCTCGCACTGTTCCTCGACCTCGCGAACCTGCCCGTTCCCGCGGCCGGGGAGGAAGTGCCCTGGCGCGCCCTGGTGCCCGCCTTCATGGTCGGCGAATTGCGCCGTGCCTTCGAGATCGGCTTCCTGCTGTTCCTGCCCTTCCTGATCATCGACATCGTCGTGGCCAGCGTGCTGATGGGCCTCGGCATGATGATGCTGCCGCCGCCGGCGATCTCGCTGCCCTTCAAGCTCGTCTTCTTCGTGCTGGTCGATGGTTGGCAGCTGATCGCGGGCAGCCTGGTGCAGGGCTTCGGCGTCGGCAACGGTTGAGAAATGTCGCACCAGTCGGGAATCAACAAAAGCTAAACACTTGTCTCGCAGGTTGGGTCATCACCCCCACCAGTGGACATGCCCTGTGGCCCCCTACGATTCCCATTCCGCGCCTGACCCAGCGCCGGTCGCCGCTTTCGGCGCGGCCGAGGCGCTTCTGGCGCAGTGGGTGGAACTTGGTGAGATCGAGCGCCGCGCCTTCATCGCGATGACGGAGGAGGTGAGCGCCTCCTCCCGCCTCATCGAGGACAGCACCGTCACCCTGAGCGCCCGTTTCCGGCAGCTGGCGGAAGCGGCGGAAGCGCAGACGGCGCGCGTCGAGCGCGTTGCCTCCATCGCGCGGATGATCGAGGTGGATGGGCGCCCCATGCCGTTGGCGGAGGCGACGGCCTTCGTCGAGGCGATGCTGGGGCGTGCCGTCAGCGGTCTTCTCGATGCCGCCGCGCAGGCCGCGCGCATGATGAAGGCGCTGGACGAGGTCACGCGGGAAGTGCGCGGCGTCGAGCAATGCGTCACCAGGATCGAGGCGATCAATCGCCAGGCGCAGTTCGTCGCCATCAACGCGACGATCGAGGCGCATCGCGCCGAAGGCGCCGGCGGCACCTTCAAGGTCATCGCGCATGAGTTGAAGGAACTGGCCAAGGAAACCAACGCCACGTCGCGCTTGGTGCATGACCGCATCACCGCCGCGGGGCGCGGTGTCAGTGCCGCGCAGCAGGATCTGGCACGCATCGCGGGCAGCGAGAATGCGGAAGTCAGCAACGGCCAGGCGCGCCTCGCGGCCGTGATGGCGGGCATGGTGGAACAGAACCGTGCCTTGTCGGAGACGCTGTCCGAGGCGCGCGACGCCGCTGCCGGCATCGACGCCATCGTCGACAGCCTGGTGACCGGCACGCAGTTCCAGGACCGGACGACCCAGCACCTGACCCATGTGATCGAGGCGATGGGCGCGATCGGCGAAGCCGCAGGCGCCCTGCAGGCCGATACCATGCGCGCCCTGCCGACCCTGGCGCCGAATGTGCGCGCGGATGGCCCGCTGCTGCGCCGCATGCTGGAGCAGCAATCGCTGAGCAGCGTGCGCCAGCGCTTCCTCAACCGCCTCCTGCACGATGAGGGCGCGCCCCTTGTCGACGAGGATGCCGGTGCGGGCGACATCGAACTCTTCTGACGTGCCGTGCGGCACGAAGCGCCGGCCTGGTCCGGCGGGATGGAACGGATGACCGTAGAGACGACAATCACAGCCGATGGCGCCGCCGCATACCGGCTGTCCCCCGTGCTCGACCTGGCGGCGGCGGAACCGCTGGCGACGGTGCTGCGCGCCATGCTGCCCGACGGGCCCATCCGCGTGGATGGAGAGGCGGTGGAACGTGTGACGACGCCCTGCCTCCAGGTTCTGGCGGCCGCGGCCGCGACGGCGCGGGCAAGGGGCATCGTCTTCCGGCTGGAAAACGCATCGGCCGCGATGGTCGATGCGATCGATGATCTTGGGCTGGGTAAGGCCCTGGAAGGGGACAGGTGACATGGCGAAGCGTGTGATGACCGTGGATGATTCGCGGACGATGCGGGAGATGGTGAGCTTCACCCTCCGCAAGGCGGGGTTCGAGGTGAGCGAGGCCGAGGACGGGCAGAAGGCGCTCTCCGCCCTGCAGGCCAGGCCGGTGGATGTGGTGATCACGGACCTGAACATGCCCATCATGGATGGCGTGGCGCTGATCCGCGCGCTGCGCGCCGATCCGAAATGCCGGTCGCTGCCGATCCTGATGCTGACGACCGAATCCGATTCCGGAAAGAAGATGGAAGGCAAGAACGCCGGCGCCACGGGATGGCTGGTGAAGCCCTTCGATCCGGAAAAGCTTGTCGATGTCGTCAAGCGGGTCGCGGGCTGAACCATGAGCTTCGATCACCTCCGCGCCACCTATTTCGAGGAAAGCGCCGAACTCCTGGAAAGCGCCTATGCGCAGCTTTCGGCCCTGGCCGAGGATCGCGCGGATGGTGACACGATGCATGCCCTGTTCAGGGCCATCCATTCCATCAAGGGTGGCGGCGGCGCCTTCGGCTTCGCGCGGCTGGTCGCCCTCGCACATGTCATGGAGACGCTGCTGGACCATCTGCGCGATGGCAGCCTGGCCGGCACGCCGGATCGCGTGGCGCTGCTGCTGAAGGCAACGGATGCGCTGGCGGACCTGCTGGGCGCGGAGCAGCGCGACGAGGCGATGCCCGCAGGCTTCGAGGATGGGCTGATCGCAGCGCTTGCCGCTGCGGTGGAATCGCCCGGCAGCGCAGCGAAGCCAGGCGTTCCGGCCGCGGCCGCCCCTGCTGCGATGCAGGGGGCGGGATGGCGGATCGTCTTCCGGCCACACGCCGCGCTGTTCAGGCATGCGAATGAACCGCTGCTGCTGATCCGCGCGCTGCGGGCGCTCGGGCCCCTCTCCGTCTCCGCCATGCTGGACCGGCTGCCGGGGCTGGAGGCGCTGGAGCCGGAGGATGCCTGCCTCGCCTGGACGCTGGAACTGGCCGCGCCCGTGCCGCGCGCCGACATCGAGGAAATCTTCGAGTTCGTCGTCGATGACTGCGATCTTCTGATCAATTCCCTTCAGCCGGCTGTCGCGCAGGTGGCCGAGGCGGAATCGGACGTACCGGCGGCAGCGGCAGTCCTGGCCGCTGGTCCCCGGGCCGAGCAGGCGGCCGCCGTTCAATCGGTCCGCGTGGATGTCGCCAAGGTGGATCGCCTGGTGAACCTGGTGGGGGAGCTGGTCATCAACCAGGCCATGCTCGTCCAGCTCGGCAGCGCCGTGCCGCCGGAGGCCTGCCCCGGCCTCGTCGCCGGATTGGAGACCCTGTCGCAGCACCTGCGCGAATTGCAGGAAGGCGTCATGGCCATCCGCACCCAGCCCGTGAAGTCCGTCTTCTCCCGCATGCCGCGCCTCGTCCGGGAACTGTCATCGCAGCTCGGCAAGGATGTGCGCCTGGTCGTGACCGGTGAGGCCACGGAGATCGACAAGACGGTGGTGGAACAACTCGCCGACCCGCTGACGCATCTCCTGCGCAACGCGCTCGACCACGGGGTGGAAACGCCCGAGGTGCGGGAGGCCGCCGGCAAGCCGCGGCAGGGCACGGTGCATCTGTCGGCGGAACAGCGCGGCGGCCGCATCCTGATCGAGCTGAACGATGACGGCCGCGGCATCGACCGCAGCCGCGTCCTCGCAAGGGCGAAGGAGCGCGGAATCGTCGCGCCCGATGCCGTGCTGACCGATGGCGAGATCGACGAGCTGATCTTCATGCCGGGCTTCTCCACGGCCGCCGTCGTCTCCGCCGTCTCCGGCCGTGGTGTCGGCATGGATGTCGTGCGCCGCAATATCCAGTCGCTCGGCGGGCGGATCGCCGTCGAGTCGCGCTTCGGCGAAGGGTCGCGCTTCGTCCTGTCCCTGCCATTGACCCTGGCGGTGATGGACGGCCTCGTCGTCTCCGTCGGCAAGGAGGCCTACATCCTGCCGATCTCCGCCATCGTGGAAAGCCTCCGGCCGCGGCCGCAGGACATCCATGATGTCGTGGGCCGCGGGCAGGTGCTCTCGATCCGCGGTGCCTACATCCCGCTCCTGGCCCTGCACCGCGTCTTCGGCGTCTCCGATGCTGTGCTCGACCCGTCGCGCGGCATCATCGTCATCGCGGAAACCGACAATGCCGGCCGTGTCGGCCTGCTGGTGGACGACCTGGTCGGCCAGCACCAGGTGGTCGTGAAGAGCATGGAAGGCAATTACGGCCCGATCCCGGGCATCGGCGGCGCCACCATCCTCGGCAGCGGGCGCGTGGCGCTGATCCTCGATGTCGCGGGCCTCGCGGAGGCCAGCGACCGCGGCCGTGGCACCCGCCTCGCCGCCCTGGCCGCCGCGGTGCTGCATTGAGCGGCAATGACGTGGCGCAATACATCACCTGCACGCTGGGCGATGCGGAATACGGGATCGACATCCTGTCGGTGCGGGAGATCAAGGGCTGGTCGGAGACGACTGCACTGCCGCACGCGCCGGCCTGGGTGCGGGGCGTGATCAACCTGCGCGGTACCATCGTGCCGATCCTCGACCTGCGGTCCCGCTTCGGGCTGGGGCAGACGGCGGCGACGGCGATGCATGTGGTGGTGATCATCCAGACGGCGACGCGGATGGCGGGGCTGCTGGTGGACAGCGTGTCCGACATCATCACCGTCGGCGCGGAGGAAGTCCGGGCCGTGCCGGAAGTCGGCATGAGCGTGCCGGAACGGCTGCTGTCGGGCCTTATCCCGCGTGAGGGTGCCATGGTTTCCCTCGTCTCGCTCGACAACCTTCTCAACCTGCCGGACGCCGAATTGGCGCTGGCTCACTAGAAGATATCTGAGGAAGGCTAACGATGTTCATGGGACGTGCCGCCCGCGCGCTGCTGCCTGCCGGGTTTACGGATCGCCGCTCAGGCCGTGATCGACGTGCGACGATGCGCAGGCTGGTCGCCGCGCAGGCGGCGCTGCAGCGGGCGGAGGCCATGCTGACCCTGGCCGCCGATGGCGAGGTCCTGGAAGCCAATGAACGCTTCGCGGCCTTGCTCGGCATGGCGGCGGATGCCGTCGTCGCCCGCCCGCACGCCGCGCTGCTGACGCGCGTGGAGCGTGATGGCGTCGAGTACCGGCGCTTCCTTGACCAGCTGGCGCGCGGACAGGATGCGATGGTGCGTCTCTGGCACCAGGCTGGCGGTGGCGCGGCCGTGCTGTTGGAACTCTCCGCCGCGCCGATGGCGGTGGAGGAGGGCGACGCGCCGGCGGTTGCCGTGATCGCCCGGGACGTGACGGCGCTGGCGGCCACGGAGGCACGCGGTCTCCTCGATCGCACGGCCATCGCCTCGTCCAGCTCGCCGATGATGCTGGTGGACGAAGACTTTACCGTGCTGCACGCCAATGACGCGGCGCGCGCGATGCTGCGCGAGCACGAGACCGGTTTCCGCACCCTCTGGCCGGAAGCCGACCCGACGCAGCTGGAAGGCACCCGGATCGATGGTCTGCCGCGTGACCTGCTCTCCCGCCGCCGCGGTGTCCAACGCGCCGAGATCGACATCGCCGAGGCGCGCTTCAGCGTGTCCGCGACCTCGCTGGAGGGGACGCCGCAGCGGCTGGTCGAATGGCGGGACATCACGCGGCAGACGGGCCTCGGGCGGCGCATGACGGCGCTGGACCGCGCCATGGCATCGATCGAGTTCGGGCTCGATGGCCGCGTCATCGACGCCAACGCCAATTTCCTCAACCTCGTCGGCTACACGCTGGAGGAGATCCGCGGCCAGCATCATTCGCTGTTCGTCGATCCGGCCGACCGGGATGGTCCGGCCTATCGCGCCTTCTGGGAGAAGCTGGCACGCGGCGAATACGACACCGGACGCTACCGGCGCGTCGCCAAGGGCGGGCGGGAGGTCTGGCTGCAGGCCAGCTACAACCCCGTGCTGGACGCCGATGGCAAGCCGGTTCGCGTGGCGAAGTATGCGACGGATGTGACGGCGATGCGCGAGCGTGAGGCCGAGGCCGATGGCCGGCTGACCGCCATCAACAAGGTCATGGCCGTCATCGAGTTCACGCTGGATGGCCGCGTGATCGATGCGAATGAGAACTTCCTGGCGACGCTCGGCTATTCGCTGGACGAGATTCGTGGCCAGCATCATTCGATGTTCGTCGATGCGGGCGATCGCCAGGGGCCGGCCTACCGCGCTTTCTGGGACAAGCTGGCGCGGGGCGAACATGATGCCGGGCGCTATCGCCGCATCGGCAAGGGCGGGCGGGAGGTCTGGATCCAGGCCAGCTACAATCCGATCCTGAACGCCAATGGCAAGCCGATCAAGGTGGTGAAATACGCCACCGATGTCACCGCTGCCGCGTTGCAGGAAGCGGACTTCCGGGGCCAGATCGGCGCGATCGACAAGGCGCAGGCCGTGATCGAATTCGGCCTCGATGGCCGGATCCTGACGGCCAACGGCAATTTCCTGGCCACGCTTGGCTACACCATCGACCAGGTGCGCGGGCAGCATCATTCGATGTTCCTGGACCCGGCCGAAAGGCATGCGCCGGAATATCGCGCCTTCTGGGAGAAGCTGGGCCGCGGCGAATACGATGCCGGGCGCTATCGCCGCCTGGGCGCAAGCGGGCGGGAGATCTGGATCCAGGCGAGCTACAACCCGATTCTCGATCTGAACGGCCGGCCCTTCAAGGTGGTGAAATACGCCAGCGACGTGACGGCGGAGGTGACGGCCGCGCGGATGCTGGCCGCGACCGTCGGAAAGGCCGAGGAAGCCGTCAGCGCCGCGCTGACGAATGACTTCACGCTTCGCGTCCCGACCGATGGCGTCGAAGGGCCGGTAGCGCGCCTTGCCGGTGGTCTCAACCGTATCGTGGAAGGGATGGCGGAGCAGTTCCGCTTCGGCGAGGCCCTGCGCGAGGCGGTCAGCGAGACGCAGGCGGTGGTGGCCGCGGCGGAAGCCAATGACCTGACCCGCCGCGTGCCACTGGATGGCAAGACCGGAGAGATCGGCGCGCTCTGCGGCGGCGTCAACGGCCTGCTGGAGACGATGACCGGCGTGCTGGGCGCCATGACGGAAAGCTGCGGCACGATCACCACCGCGTCGCGCGAGATCGCTGTCGGCAATGCGGACCTGGCGCAACGGACGGAGGAGCAGGCCTCGAGCCTCGAGGAAACCTCCGCGAGCCTCGAGGAGCTGACCAGCACGGTGAAGCAGAACGCCGAGAGCGCGCTGCAGGCCAACAAGCTCGCGGCCTCGGCGAGCGAGATCGCCACGCGCGGCGGCGCGGTGGTGACGGAGGTGGTGCGGACGATGGACGGCATCACGC
>NZ_JBHYGL010000010.1:0-55418 GCF_051859025.1 Falsiroseomonas sp.
CGACAGCGCACCATCAGAAGCCCGCGCCGCAAGGTGGGTCCCAGACGACGGTTACCGTGATGCATGGCTCCATGCGCATGTCTGCCGCTCATCGGCGCGTGGTCGGGTGCGTGTTGGGCGACGGCGACTACCGAGGCGAACGTGACCGCGAGGGCACCGAGGGCGAGTAGCCGGGACTTGGACGATGCTGACCTGCCCCAGATCGGGCATCCACGGGCTATGAGAGACTTGGCCCGTGTTCTGGCCTTGCCGGCTGGGCCTGCCGGAGCGGAGCGTAGGCGGGGCCAGCCGGCCAGGGCAACACCGCTTCCGGCGCCGGCGGCCGATAGCCCAGCGCGCTGTGCGGCCTGACCGTGTTGTAGTGGCGCCGCCAGCGCTCGATCAGCACCGCTGCTTCCCGCAGCGAATAGAATATCTCGCGGTCCAGCAGTTCGTCCCGCAGCTTGCCGTTGAGGCTCTCGTTGTAGCCGTTCTCCCAGGGGCTGCCGGGCTCGATGAACAGTGTCGTCATCCCGACCCGGCGAAGCCAACCGCGCACCACCTTCGCCACGAACTCCGGGCCGTTGTCAGAGCGGATGTGCCCCGGCGGACCACGCTCCACAAACAGATCCGTCAGCACCTGCATCACGTCGCCCGACGTTAGCCGCCGCGCCACCACGATCGCCTGGCACTCCCGCGTGTACACGTCGATCACCGTCAGCATGCGAAAGCGCCGCCCGTCATGCGTCCGGTGCTGTACGAAGTCATACGCCCAGACATGCCCCGGCCAGCACGGACGCGGCCGAACACAGGACCCGTCGTTCAACCACAGTCGGCCGCGCTTCGGCTGCCGCCGCGGCACCTTCAGCCCCTCACGCCGCCAGATGCGCTCCACGCGCTTGGCGTTGACCCGCCAGCCCTTCGCCCGCAGCAGCGCGGTGATCCGGCGGTAGCCGTAGCGGCCATACTCCGCCGCCAGCGACACCACCGCCTCGGTCAGCGCGGCCTCGTCGGACCGCACCACCCGCACCTTGCGCTGCGTCGACCGTGGCTGGCCCAGCGTGCGGCAGGCGCGGCGCTCGGACACCCCGAGCACCGACTGCACATGCCGCACGCCAGCCCGGCGGCGCTCGGGGCCTAGAAGTTTCCCTCCGCGGCCTCTTTCAGGATCTGCTTGTCGAGCGTCAGCTCCGCCACCGCCCGCTTCAGACGCGCATTCTCGCGCTCGACGTCCTTCAGCCGACGCGCCTGATCCACCTTCTGCCCGCCATACTCAGATCGCCAGCGATAGAACGTCGCCTCCGATAACGCGAGCAGGCGGCAGATCTCCTCCACCGTCCGGCCCTGCGCCAACTTCACCTCAGCCTGCCGCAGCAGACCGATGATCTGCTCCGCCATGTGACGCTTCCTCGGCATCCCTGCCTCCTCCCAAGGAGGCCGACTCTCTCATCACACGCGGATCCCAGGCAGGGGGGAGGATCAGCCGGCGCTATTCTCCTCGAACAGTCCGACGAATGGGCCACCCAGCGCGCCCGCTACATGACCCTGGAAGCCATCAGCACCGTCAGCGATAACGCCACCGTCAGGCTCTCGGCTGTGCCTGCCTGACCCGGCGGCCCAGCCCGCCGAAGATCACTGCGCTCCTACACCACGCGATGGGACACGATCGGCCGTCATTCGACCAAGCGCAACCGCGCGGGTACGCCGGCACGCAACGACTCGTTGCTATTCGCAAACTCGACACGCACTTCAACGAGGCCGCTAGCAGGGTCGGCAACGGGGCCGACCAGCGTTACCGTTCCGAGAACTTCGACTTCCCCCGATACATCGTCGACCCTGACCGATGCAGAGGCACCCAACCTGAACCGTGCAGCCACCCGTGCCTCCAACGCCCCCACAAACAGAAGGCGATCGACGGCCACGAGCCGAATGATGGGCTCGTTGGCCAGAACACTCTCGCCGGGGAAACGCATGATGCGCGCGATACGGCCCGCGATCGGGGCCCGCAACGAACGTCGCTCGAGTACTTCTCCAGCGATCTCGTAGTCGACCAGTTCCATCTGCTTTTGCGCCCGCCTGACCTCGATCTCCGTGGCCACGACGATGGCGGCAAGCTCGCGTGCCTGAAGGTCCTCTCGACTGATGGCCACCCCGTTTGCATGCATCGTTCTTGCCGCCCGCAACTGAGCGAGGATAAGCGGCTGCCGGGCCAGTGCACCAGCCAGTTCCGCCCGGCTCTCAAGGATCGCACGCCTCCGACGCAACTCCATCGCTTCGAGATTGCTATCAACCGCCAAGAGGCGCGCGGCAGGCTCTACGCGGTCGCCCTCACGCACCAGCAATTCCTCGATCCGTCCGGTGACGGGGAGCGATAGATTGAGGTCGAAGAGCGGCCGTGTGTATCCTGGAAGCCAGATATCCTGAGCGAGAGCGGGATGAGCTGAAAGCAGCAGAAGAAGCCAAAATGCTTCCCGAAGACGTAACCACATCAGTCCCGCTCCAGCTCTTCAGCCAGTCTCCCGCTCGTGAACGCGATCGCGAATCGTGCCCGATAGGCGGCGGCCTTCCGCGACAGCAATTGCTCCTCCGCCTGGAGTAGCTCTAGCCGCCGCCGCTGCAGTTCAATACCGGACATGCGTCCGCCCTCCGCTTGCACGTCGGCCGAACGCAACAGCTCGCGCTGGCTCATGACGAGCGCGCGCTGGCTCTCCAACTGCCTCACCGCGCCCTCTGCCGCTTCGCGGGTGCTCTCGACTTCATTGGCGATCCGCTGCCTTGCAGCAACAAGCGCGAGCTCCGACTGATCTCGACGCAGTCGCGCCGCGTCGTGATCGGCCCGCGCACGCTGATTTCCCTGCAGCGGTACACGCAACTCGATACCGACGCCCCATACGCGGTTAGGCCCACGCGCGGCGCGCCCCACGGAGGCCTGAGCGGAATCCGAAAGACCATCCAAATCGTAGCGCGCCGTGATATCCAACTGCGGCAGCATCTGGTTTTCCGCCGCAGATATTCGAATGCTATCCCTAGCCACACGAAGGGCGGCTATCCGGCTCTCCGAGCGTCGTTCGAAGGCAGTATTGCGCATCGACTCGACGTCCGGCACCGTCAGCGCGCGATCTCCGATCCTCGGAACATTCCTGATCTGGACGGCGGCGGGCGCGGCGCCGTCGCGAAGCCTGCCCTCAGTCGCCAGCAGCAGGCTACGCATTGAAGCCCGCGCCTCCACCATATCCTGCCGCGCCTGTTCGAGTTGCTGCCGCCGGGTGTCCCTGAACACGACCGCTTCGATGATGACTGAACCTGGGCGCGCGCCCAGTGCCGCCATGCGCTGCGCCGTTCGGACAAGCTGATCCGCAACCTCAAGCGAGGAGCGAAGCAGTTCGACGCGTTCGGTCGCCTCTTGAAACTGGATATAGCTTCCCACCGCGTCTGCTAGCCGTTGCTGGACGGACAGGCGGAAGATCTCCTCCGCCAGGCGTTCCTCGTATTCTGCGATGTTGATC
Source organism: Falsiroseomonas sp. (assembly GCF_051859025.1). Taxonomy (GTDB): domain Bacteria; phylum Pseudomonadota; class Alphaproteobacteria; order Acetobacterales; family Acetobacteraceae; genus Falsiroseomonas. Next base: position 3,486 of record NZ_JBHYGL010000010.1, read on the forward strand.
GGCGCTCTATTGAACGCGCGTCCCGCGCCGCGCAGCAATGGCTGCGTCACTGACACGCCCACCACCGACCTGAACTCGCGCCCATAGAGGCTCTGCGGCTGCAAATTATTGCGATACCGATCGATCCGGTAGGCAAATTCAACATCGCCACCCGTCTCAGTCCGCGATGCAAGCCCCGCCTTGAAGTCTGTAACTCTGCTGTCGAAGGAATTCGACAAGCCTCTCTGAAGTCGCTCCTGCGCTGTGTTCTCGACGTTCGACCGGTCGCGCCGCCCACTGATGAACGCCGAAGGTTCAAATGCCCCTCGTGCCCCCCGAAGATCTGCTCCTGCTATATCAATATCAAGTCGCCTGCCCGCCAACGTGTCGTCCGCGAGCAGTACGGCCTCGGCGAACGCCCGCAGTGACAACGCGGTCTCCGCGGCGGCGGGTTGCCATGCCACTGCGGCGAGCGCGATCAATCCGCTCCACTTAAAAAACACCGACACTGACAATGAATATCTCCCAATCCGGCCGCTCATACCATCTGCCGTCAACGTCGAGACGTATCCCGTAGTCGCGTCGGCGTCTCCACCAGACCGCGCACAACGGTCGGCGCAATGATGCCGCGACTGGCAAGCGTCACCTCAAATCCAGCACCGGGAACCATCACGCCCTTGTTCATGCCGCAAAGCAGGTGGATCTCGTCCGAACTGAATGCGACGCTGGCAGCATTGGCATAACTCGTCGCCATCCGCGCGTCATCGAAGCGGATGGAGGCGGCGGTCGATGGCGCATCAATGTCGCGCCGTCCCCGCGCGGGTGTCGTCTCGGCCCCGCTCGTGCTGCCATCGTTCATCATGCAAATACCCGTCTCAACGGATGTACGTGGGAACCGCTCTTACTCTCACCGCCAAAGGACGCTGGCACGCAGATTTAAACGCGTCCCGCATTGAGGACGCGCGTAAGGGTGTCCACGAGGCCGCGAGCAACACTCGTGGTAATGATGATTCGGTTCGACAGGCCGACCTCCATTGGAGCGCCGGAAACGCCCCAGCCCTTATTCATCCCGAATAGGAGCAGGATTTCATCAGTCGTTGCGGCAACGCTCGCCACATTCGCGTAGGTCGTCACCATGCCCTTGTCATCGAAACGGATGGATACGGCGCTGGCGTTCGCCTCTGCCTCCGTAGCCACAGCCGGGACCGGCAGTTCAACGGCCGCCACATCGGTATCACTCATCATCAAGCTCCATGTTCATATGAAAAACTACGGGCTAAATCCGCGTCACAAAGGACGGCTTCCCCGCCGCGGTGATCTTCGTCAGAAGCCCGGTATAGGACACGTCGATGTCATCGGCCCCGGAATTACCGAGCCCGAGCGCAGACGAGAGGTAAAGCGACGACGCCGAGATGTTCGCCATTTCGTCAGTCGTGCCATCGAGAATCGCCCCCGCACGACTGGTCACGGAGACTGCACCGCCGGCGATCCGGCCGAGCGTTATGTTGGTCTGCGCGGAAATCGACACCGCCGCCTTACCGGCATTCAGTGTCGCCGCCGACATCACCATATCACTCCCCGCGATCAACGAAACAGCGCCCACTGCTGTGTTGCTGCCAGTCAGCCGCAGCGAACCGGTGGACGAGACAGTCAGTGTACTGTCCGTCGCAAATGCGTTGATGATGGTCGCGCCGGTGTTGGCCAACGACAGTGCCCTTGCGGAACCCGAAATAGCACCGGAGACCGCTGTATCGAGATCGCCGGCGCCGCCGATACCCGCATCGAGCTTGGCACTCAGAACCAGGGACGCCGCGGTCACGTTTGCGACTTCATCGATACTACCGTCGAGGATCGATCCAGTCGTACTGGCTAGAGTGACCCCCGAACCGCTGACCCGCGTCAACGTGACATTCGAGACCCCACGCAGGCTGACATCACCAGTAGCAACGATACCGCTGCCAGCCGCCATCGTCAGCGCCCCACCTGCCGCCATGGAAACCTTCGCCGCCGATGTGACACCGCTGAGTGTCATCGCGCCCGTCGCAGACATGTCGAAGGAACCGATGGCCTGCACCGTTCCAACGTTTACCGTACCGATGCTGTTCAGCCAGGCACTCCCGCCCACAGTGGCGGAAAGGGCACCGGTAATCGCAAGGTCGAGCCTATCGCTGCTGGTGCCCAACCCACCCGACGCGAGGAGCGTCAGTGCGCCCGCGGTGATGTTCGCCGTGTCGACAGCGCTTCCATCAAGAATGAATCCGCCAGAGCTCTGCAGTCGCACCGCACCGCCGACCACCCGACTGAGGGTCATGTCACCGCCGGCGTTCAGCGTGACGGCCGTCGTACCGCCCAGGATTGTCGCGGCATCAGCCATCCACAGCGTCGTGCCTGCGGCAAGGGATACCACACCGGAAAGCGCCCCATTGACCGTGATTGAGGTGCCGGCCACCGCCGAGAGCGCACTGGCACCCGCCAGCGTACCGAGCGTCAGACTTCCGGCTGCCTGCAGATGAACCGAATTGGCAGAGCCAGAAACCAATCCACTGACAGCGACATCAAGGTCGCCCGCTCCGGACACACCGGCGGCAACCGCTGCCCTGAGAGACAAACTCGATGCCGTGATGTTCGCACCCTCTGCCACGCTGCCGTCGATGATGGAGCCGGTTGTACTGGCCAAAGCGACCGCACCTCCGGCAATCGACGTCAACGTCAAGTTGCCTACCGACGTCATGTTAACGGTAGCAGAACCACCATCGACAGTGGCTGATGCGCCCATCGTGAGCGCGGACCCCGAGGAAATCGTAAGGCCCGTCGCGTAGGTTGCGCCGAGCAACGAGAGACCTCCCGTCGCCGACAAGGTCATAGCGCCCGTCGCGCTGAGCCCGTTCACGATCGTTGCCCCTGTATTGGCCAACCACACATTCCGGCCCGAACCGCTGATCGCACCAGATACTGCGACATCCAGGCCACCGGTGCCGGCCGCTCCAATGTCGAGCCCAGCCTGAATCCTCAGGGCCGTGGCGGTAACGTTCGCGGTCATCGTGCCAGTCGCGTCAAGAATTGCGCCTGTGACGCTCGTCAAGTTCACGTCGCCGCCACGCAAGCGAGTCAGCGTCGTTGTGCCATTCGCGTAGATCGACACAGACCCATTAGCGATGATGCTCGACGTTCCCTGCATCATGACCGCGGCGCCCGAGGTGATAGAGAGCGATGTCGCCTTGACCTCACCCGTAAGCGTCATCTCGCCAACAGCCCTCAAGGACATGGCGCTACCCGCCGTCATCGTGCCGAACGTGAGCGCTCCGGTCCCCTGGAGCGAGAGGAACCGCCCTGCGCGGGCAGACACCAAGGTCGTGGCGTCCACGTCGAGAGCGGACGAGCTAGTGCCGATATCGCCGCTAGCCGTCATCACCAGTGTGTTCGCGGTCACGTTGGCGGCCTCCGCCGCCGTGCCGTCAAGAATAGAACCGGTGCTGGACGTGATTCCCACCGTCCCACCGGCAACCTTGCTCAGTGTGACGGTCCCCGCGGCGGCGAGGGTAATCGCGGTCGAACCGCCTTCAATGGCAGAACCATCCGCCATGGTCAGGGTGGTCCCGGCCACCATGTTCACGCCTGCCGCACTAACCGTCCCGACCAGCTGAAGCGTCCCAGTTGATGCAAGCGTAAGCGCACCGCTGGTGCTCCACGTGCCCAGGGTGGTCGCGCCAACATTGCTCAGCGATAGGCCACGTGCACTCCCGGTTATCGCACCGGAAATCACCGTATTGAGGTTGCCCGCGCCGACCGTGCCGGCGTCAAGCGCCGCCCGCAGATCAAGCGTCGATGCGATGACATTCGCATTCTCGTCGCTGCTTATGTCCTGAATCGAACCCGCGGAACTGGTCAGGTAGACTGCAGTGCCGGTCACTCGATTGAGGGAAACACTACCACTCGCTGACAAACGGGCGATGCCGGCCACCGCCACGCTGCCTGCGCTTGCCATGCTGAGACCCCCTGCGGAACTCGCCAGGTCAGCAGATGCAGCCTTGACCAGTCCGAGCAGCGAGATCGACCCCGTTGACGAGGCACTCAGCGCACCGCCCGCCGATACAGCGCCCAGGGTCAAGGCACCGGTATTCGATAGAGTCAGGACGCCTCCGGCCACCGCCCATACCGCGCCAGTGACGCCGACATCGAGGCCATCGAGAGCAGCACCAATGCTCCCCTTCCCCGCGATCAGGGAAAGCGTCGCGGCCGCTACATTAGTTGCCTCATCCGAACTCACATCGATAATCGAACCCGTCGACGACTGCAGGGAGACGGCACCACCCGTGACCCTAGTAACACTCACGTCGCCGTTGGCAGTAACGTTGACAATGCCGGACCCGGCATTGAGCGCGGCATCGCCGGACATGGTGAGCGCGCCGGCGGCTGTCAGCGCCAGCCCCGTCCCGGAGACGACGCCCGACACGCCCACGCCCCCACCAGACTTGAATGTCGCGGACCTGCCCGATGCAAGCGCGCCAAGAGACACACCTCCAGACGAAGTCAGCCACGTCCCACCCGCGACCCTGCCCGATATCGTGCCGGTTACGGCAACATTCAGGTCGGCAAGACCGACCTGGCCGGCATCACCGCCAGCGGTGAGATCCAGGGATGCTGCCGTGACGTTGTTTGCCTCCGCTGCTGTTCCATCGACAATCGAACCAGCGGTGCTGATCAACGTAACCGCACCACCCGTGACTCTCGCCAACGTCATCTGCCCGGCGGCCGTAAGCCGGGCCGCGCCCGAACCGCCGGCACTCACGATGGCCGTCGACGCCATCGCAATAGACCCGAGATCTACCGCAACATCGACGCTTGCGGCCTGAATCGCGTTGAGGATCGACAGGGACATACTCGAGGCTATCGAGGCAGCGCCTGTGGCCGTCACAGTCCCGATGCTGATGGAATTCGACGAACCCCTTACAGTGGGATCCAGGAGGATCAAGGCGACGTTTCCTGCCCCCGCGGTGGCCGACGAGATGCTCGCCGAGTCGATGTACAGCGGCGTCGCTGCCGTCCCGCCGATACCACCCTGCGGCGCCGATAGGATGACCATATTGGCTCTGACATTGCGCGAGGACCCGGCCTGATTATCGCTGATCGAGCCCGTGTCGGAATTCAGCACTGCCGTGTTGCCCATGATCTGAGACACCAGCAGGTTCCCGTAGGCCGACGCTGTCGCAGTGCCCATGCCGGCGTCCAACAGACTGCCGGAGTTCATTGTTAGGTCCCCGGACCTGGTACGGAGCGTGGCGTGCGTACCGCGCGCCGTGTCGGTCAACGTCAAAGCCTGTCCTGCGTCAACCACCAATGACAGACCTGCACGTGCGTAGTCGACCTGCAGCGACCCGGCCGCAGTGATGGCGATGTATCCGTTGGCAGTTGCCGACTTGAGAACGTCCGCATCGACCACCAGGCCGGAGCTTTCACTTGACACACCGATGCTGCCCTTCGCATCGAGGGTCAGAATGGTGCCGTCCAGGTTGATGAGAGAACCCGCCTTATTGTCGACGATATTCCCGTCTGCCGTGAGCGTTACCTCCGTCCCGCCCAACGACGTGAGGTAGATATCCGCCATCGCCGAAATGCTGACGGTTCCCGCGCTGGTCAGTCTGGACCCGGTCCCCATGAGGAACGACCCGGCGCTATTTCCCGTCGAAAGCACAGTCAGATCGACCGAACCGGCATCGATAGACTGGGTGACAGTCAGGCTGCCATGCGCCGTTGCAACCAGATTGCCTCCCACACTCAGGTCGACGATGTTCACCGCCCCGAACGTCTCGAGGTAAGCAGCACCGCCCGCCGTGCAACCGGCGAGATTGCGCACATCCAGGTCGAGGTCGGCCACACCCGGTGCGCCGGCCCTACCGCCGGCGTTGAGTGTCAACGTGCCGCTCGATGTCACGTTCGCGAATTCGGCTGCAGTCGTGTCTGTGACGTCCCCCGTTTGGCTCCAGATCGAGACTGCCGGCGCCAAGACGGCCGATACGCCGACGTCTCCGTTGCCAATGAGCGTGACTGACGTAGTGCCCTCGACGACCGACCCGTCCTGCAGTGTCAGCACGCCCCCGAACGCCGCGAGATAGACCTGAGATGCAAACACGCTGCCCGTGACGCTGAGGCTCGTGTCTGATTCTAGCTTCGCTACTCCCGCCGACTGCATCGTTGTCAGCGTCGTTGCGCCTGCCACGTCGAGGTGAATCGACCCCGCAATGGCGGAAACATTCGAGATCAGCGGCGTAGTCACGGAAAGCAGGCTGGATGGAGCACCGATGCTGCCGGTCGACGACACGATCACCAGCGCCGTGTTCGCCGTAATGAGGGCAAGCGAGTCGACTTCCAGCACGCTGCCTACCGCGCTGATGCTGATGCCCTCGCCCTTCACCAGGGACAGTCGCGCGTCCTCCGCTGTGGTGATCGACACAGAACCCGTTCCTGCATCAAGGAGTGCGCCAGCCCCCATTGTGAAGCGTCCCGTCGCGCCGCTGCCCTGCGTCTCGAGGGTGACACCCTCGGCGGCCATGACGGTCTCCAACTGAACTGCTTTCAAGGCGACCAGATCGAGGGCTTCATCAGCGCCGATCGTGCCGATGGAGAGCGCGCTCTCGGACAGCAGGTAGATTGAGCCGCCGGCTGTCAGAGACCCGATCCGCGCGACAGCAATGGTGATGGGCGTGAGGGTAGAACTACCGATGGAGCCCGAAGCGACACCATCCAGCGTTGCGCCGGTGAGGTTAGTGTAGCCGGCAGACAGCGCCGACAAGACGGCGCCGCCAATGTTCAGGGTGATGTCATCGCCAGTCACACTTGCGACAGTCAAGCCGCCACCGATCGTCGTCAGTTCAACATCGCCATCAGTGCTGATGACCGCGGCGGACGTCATTGTCATCGCACCGCCAGTCGTGACCAGTGTAATCGAGTCGAGAACGCCCCCCGCACCGGCGGAAACTGTCCCCGTGATTGTGGCAGCCCCCGTGATGTCAAGCTCGACCAGCCCGCCGGCAGTCACGCTGCCGATGCTCGTCGCACCCGTCACGTCGATATAGGTAGAACCGGCAGTCGCCCTGCTACGGGCAATGGTCGTCGCCATGACGGCGAACGGCGTGGCGGAACTACCGATATCGATGCCGGCATGGAGATCGAGTGAATCCGCCTTTACCGCCAAACCTGGTCCGCTGTTACTGATCGATCCGGCGTTGGCCGTCACATCGACCGCTCCGCCAGTCACGCCGTGTAGCGACACGCTGGCTGCCGCGTCGATGCTGACAGCGCCGCTACCCGCGCTCATCGTCGCGGTCGGCGAGACCGTGATGTTCCCGGCGGTCGTGGAGACATCGATCGAGGCCGCGGTCGTCGTACCGGTAAAGGTGATGGCTCCGCTGCCCGCCATCACAAGGTCATCCGCGACAGTCAGTGTCGTCACCGCTACCGTGCCGGCCGTCGTCACGTACATCGCGCCACCGACATCCGCGGCAAGAAGGAGTGGCGTTTCAATTCGCAGCGGTGCGGACGTCATGCCAACGTCGCCGCCCGCGTCAATCGTCAGCGACACCGTGGCCTTGACGTCCGGCACCGCGACGGTTGGGTCCCCCTGGATCTCACCGCCCGCGGTGAGGTCGACGACGCCCCCGACCACGTCGCCGAGCGTGATGTCGCCCGTCGCAACGAAGGTGATCGCGCCCGATGCCGCATCGAGCGTCACGCCCGCGCCCATGACGATGTCACCGGCTTCGGCCTCAACCAACGCACTGGCCACGGCGGAATCGGCCGTGAGTGTCAGACCGTGCGTCGATGACAGGGCGAGGTCGCCATTCGCCATCGTGATGGCGCCAACGACACTCTCTCGCGTCGTCCGGATGACCGCATCGCCGCCGGCGGTGATGCTGGTCACCGTCGTGACCTCAAGCAATAGCGGCGTGCCAGTCATACCAATCGTCGTGCCCGCATCCAGCGTCACGCTCGTTGCCATGACAACGGCATCCAACTGGCCGCTCGCCGTACCGATGCTGCCCGACGCCGCCTGAATAGTGACCGCCCCACCCTGCACGTCGGAGAGGACGACGCTGCCAGAGGCGTCAAGCCCGATGTTGCCGGATGTCGAGATCAGGGTTGCCCCGTCATCCATCGTCACGTCGCCCGCGGTCGCCGTGACATTGACGTCCGCCGCCCCGTTCAGTTGAAGGCTGCCAGCCGTGGCGCCGACAACGAAGGCGATGCTACCGGCCGAGATGTTCTGCGCATCGGTCGACTGCACCATGTCGGTGATCGCCAGTGCCGCATCGGCGCTGATATCGATGCTACCCCCCGCATCGCCCCCTTCGAGCGTTGTCGCGCCGCTGAAGGTGGCGTTGATGTCCGACCCTGCCTCGAACTCGGCGATGACCGGCGCCGCGATCGCCACCGCCTTCGCAGAGGAACCAAGGCTTCCACCCGCCGTCATGTAAAGCACGCTTGCTGAGATGAGCGAGTTGCCACCCACCGCGCTGATGTCACCCTCGACATGCACTGTGGCGTCCGCGGTGGTCGACAGTTGCGCAATCACGGCGTCGCCGGTGACGGCGATCTCCACCTGGCTGTCTCCCGCATCGAGCGTCGCGGTGCTGGCCATGCGGAAGTCGCCGGCGCTGCCCAGCCCCGTCGTCTTGATGCTCACGCCCTCACCCGAGATGCTCCCGGTCAGGGTCACCGCTTCATCGCCCTGTACGCTCACGGCGCCGATGCCCGACATGGTGCCGATGGAGATCGCTGTCGTCGCCTCCACGGCCAGCAACCCGCCCGCCGTGAGCGAGCCGATCGTGTCGACCGCGAGAACGATAGGCGCTTGGGCGCCCGCGCCCACCGCACCGCCGATGACGCCGTTCACGGTAGTCGCTTCGACATTCACCCCCGACTTGCTGCTCAGCAGCGATCCGCCTGCGCTGTTCAGGACGACATCGTCGCCCGTGACATACGCAACGGTCACGTCGCCACTGGCGTCAAGGGTGACGTCGTCGTTACCCGCTTCGATGGTGGAGTTCTGCCCCATCAAGACAGCGCCGCCGCTGCTGGTGATCGAGACGCCAGAACCACTCAGAGCACCAGCCGTGGACACCGTGCCCGTGCCGTCCACATCAATGACACCACCCGCGGTGAGGCGGCCAATCGTCGTCGCCCCCGCCACATCAAGCCGTACGGCACCATCGGCATCGACCGCCGTGACCGTCGCCGCCGAAATTCGAAGCGCATTGCCGGCGGCTCCCACCGCCGTACCGGCATCCAGTGTCAGGCTCGTCGCGCTAATCGCAAGGCCCGATCCCACATTCAGGATACCCCCGCTCCGCGCCGTCACATCAACCGCTCCGCCAGTCACGCCGTGGAGCGACACGCTGGCTGCCGCGTCGATGCTGACAGCGCCGCTACCCGCGCTCATCGTCGCGGTCGGCGAGACCGTGATGTTCCCGGCGGTCGTGGAGACATCGATCGAGGCCGCGGTCGTCGTACCGGTAAAGGTGATGGCTCCGCTGCCCGCCATCACAAGGTCATCCGCGACAGTCAGTGTCGTCACCGCTACCGTGCCGGCCGTCGTCACGTACATCGCGCCACCGACATCCGCGGCAAGAAGGAGTGGCGTTTCAATTCGCAGCGGTGCGGACGTCATGCCAACGTCGCCGCCCGCGTCAATCGTCAGCGACACCGTGGCCTTGACGTCCGGCACCGCGACGGTTGGGTCCCCCTGGATCTCACCGCCCGCGGTGAGGTCGACGACGCCCCCGACCACGTCGCCGAGCGTGATGTCGCCCGTCGCAACGAAGGTGATCGCGCCCGATGCCGCATCGAGCGTCACGCCCGCGCCCATGACGATGTCACCGGCTTCGGCCTCAACCAACGCACTGGCCACGGCGGAATCGGCCGTGAGTGTCAGACCGTGCGTCGATGACAGGGCGAGGTCGCCATTCGCCATCGTGATGGCGCCAACGACACTCTCTCGCGTCGTCCGGATGACCGCATCGCCGCCGGCGGTGATGCTGGTCACCGTCGTGACCTCAAGCAATAGCGGCGTGCCAGTCATACCAATCGTCGTGCCCGCATCCAGCGTCACGCTCGTTGCCATGACAACGGCATCCAACTGGCCGCTCGCCGTACCGATGCTGCCCGACGCCGCCTGAATAGTGACCGCCCCACCCTGCACGTCGGAGAGGACGACGCTGCCAGAGGCGTCAAGCCCGATGTTGCCGGATGTCGAGATCAGGGTTGCCCCGTCATCCATCGTCACGTCGCCCGCGGTCGCCGTGACATTGACGTCCGCCGCCCCGTTCAGTTGAAGGCTGCCAGCCGTGGCGCCGACAACGAAGGCGATGCTACCGGCCGAGATGTTCTGCGCATCGGTCGACTGCACCATGTCGGTGATCGCCAGTGCCGCATCGGCGCTGATATCGATGCTACCCCCCGCATCGCCCCCTTCGAGCGTTGTCGCGCCGCTGAAGGTGGCGTTGATGTCCGACCCTGCCTCGAACTCGGCGATGACCGGCGCCGCGATCGCCACCGCCTTCGCAGAGGAACCAAGGCTTCCACCCGCCGTCATGTAAAGCACGCTTGCTGAGATGAGCGAGTTGCCACCCACCGCGCTGATGTCACCCTCGACATGCACTGTGGCGTCCGCGGTGGTCGACAGTTGCGCAATCACGGCGTCGCCGGTGACGGCGATCTCCACCTGGCTGTCTCCCGCATCGAGCGTCGCGGTGCTGGCCATGCGGAAGTCGCCGGCGCTGCCCAGCCCCGTCGTCTTGATGCTCACGCCCTCACCCGAGATGCTCCCGGTCAGGGTCACCGCTTCATCGCCCTGTACGCTCACGGCGCCGATGCCCGACATGGTGCCGATGGAGATCGCTGTCGTCGCCTCCACGGCCAGCAACCCGCCCGCCGTGAGCGAGCCGATCGTGTCGACCGCGAGAACGATAGGCGCTTGGGCGCCCGCGCCCACCGCACCGCCGATGACGCCGTTCACGGTAGTCGCTTCGACATTCACCCCCGACTTGCTGCTCAGCAGCGATCCGCCTGCGCTGTTCAGGACGACATCGTCGCCCGTGACATACGCAACGGTCACGTCGCCACTGGCGTCAAGGGTGACGTCGTCGTTACCCGCTTCGATGGTGGAGTTCTGCCCCATCAAGACAGCGCCGCCGCTGCTGGTGATCGAGACGCCAGAACCACTCAGAGCACCAGCCGTGGACACCGTGCCCGTGCCGTCCACATCAATGACACCACCCGCGGTGAGGCGGCCAATCGTCGTCGCCCCCGCCACATCAAGCCGTACGGCACCATCGGCATCGACCGCCGTGACCGTCGCCGCCGAAATTCGAAGCGCATTGCCGGCGGCTCCCACCGCCGTACCGGCATCCAGTGTCAGGCTCGTCGCGCTAATCGCAAGGCCCGATCCCACATTCAGGATACCCCCGCTCCGCGCCGTCACATCAACCGCTCCGCCAGTCACGCCGTGGAGGGTAGCGGACCCGTTGGCATCAATGTTGATTGCACCGTTACCCGCACTGAGCGAGGACGACGCACTCATCGCCACATCGCCCGTATTGGTGGTGATAGTCGCGGAGCCGACGGTGTTGTTGCCCGCCAACGTAACGCCCGCCGTGGCATCCACCGTGACCGATCCGCCGACGTCCAGCCCGGCCATGGCGATCGTGTTCGTGAAGGAAATCGCCAGGTCACCGACGACCACGGCGGCCGTCATACTCGGTGTTGACACCTTCAGTGGCGTCGCAACGCTGCCAACATCACCACCGGCATCGATAGCGAGGGAGGCGCTGGCGACAACGTCGGCGGAATTCGACTGACTGCCAATCGAACCGACCGCCTCCAGCGTAACGGCGCCGCCGGTGATCTCGGCAAGCGTCATGTCACCGGCCGCAGAGAGCATGATGGCCCCCGAACCCGCGGAGATGCTGGAGCCGGCACCCATTTCGAGCGACCCGCCCGCCACGTCGATGTCGGCACGTCCCACAGTGACAGTCGAACTGAAGGTCAACGCATCATCTGCGCTCACAGCCAGGTACCCGCCATTCGTCGTCACCGTACCAATGGTGACCGCCCCTGACAGCTGGAGCGTCGCATCACCATGAGAGGTGACGCTGCTGATGGTCGGCGCATTCACCACGAACGCCTGTGCCGCTGATCCCACCGCGCCGCCGGCATCGATTGTCAGGAACGCCGACGATACCATCGAACCGAAGGTGGTAGAGACGTCGCCACCGCTGGTGATGGTTATCGTGCCGCCGGAAAGATCGGATAGCGTCGCGTCATCCGCTGCATGCACCGTGAGTGTCGCAGCACCGACGTCGATCGACGTGCCGCTACTCATGGTAATGTCACCAACCGTACTGGTCAGCGTGCTGCTGTATCCATTTGTTGAAATGCCGCCGCTGGTGAAGACGATGCTGGACGCTGTGATGTCGAGCAAGTCGTACGCCGACAGGCTGTCGGAGATGAAGACGGTTCCACTCGCAACGATCTTGATCGAGACGCCGGCATTCAGTTCGCTACCGATGGTGAGATCGCCCAGCGCGGTGACATCCAGCATGCCGGCATAGTTCCCGGCGATGCTTCCGCCCGCCTGCACTGTAAGCACCTTGTCCACGGTGCCGGACGCCACGGGCGTCGTCTTGCTGTAGAATTCAAGGCCATTCAGATGGCTGTCGTCGTTAAGGCTCTGCGCGTTGAAGCTGTAGGAGCGAACGTCAATCGAAACGTCATCCAGCGACGCCTCGTAAAGATAAGCCGAGGTCAGGACCTCCACGCCGCCATTGTTGTAGCCGGCGTCCACGAGATCGATAGTGACGCCGGCAACGCCCTGCAGGGTAACGCTGTTTGTGGCGACGTCGTTGGCCAGAACGGCGGAACCCACCGCCAACGTACCCCTGGTCGATACGTACAGGACGCCGGACTTCATATCGACGTCGAGCGTGACCGTCCTCGATGACGCCGATGAGGTATCCCTGAACTTCACATTGCCCGCGGAGGACAGACTAAGTCCGACGTCGCTCGCCGCGCCCGACAAGGCAGCACGCAGATCGATGCTGTTCCCCGCCGCCACCGTCAAGGAACCGACCGACAAGGTCTTGAGAGCGGTGTTGCTGGTACCATTCAACGCATTGGTGACCGAACCGCCTGCGTCGATGAAGACCGCGCCGGTCGCCGTGATGCCGACCTTGTCCAGATCCAGGCTGCCATCTGCTGTCAGATAGACCTGGCCGTCCGGGCCGAGCGCCGTGATGTCAACGGATGCAGGAACAAGCGAGCCCGCATCAAGCGTAACCGTGCTGGTATACTCGGTATGGGTCGTGGCTGTTGCATTGTCCGCAATGGCCGCGCTGGTCATGTAGTCTCGCTGCAAGCCACCGATGACAATGCGGGAGAGCCTGGTGCTATCGCTGATCAGTGCGCCCGCCGCCGAATAAATGGCGATGCCCGCCGTGTCCGACCCAACGGCCTCAGCCGAGTTGGTCAGGAAAGTGCCCGTGGTGGACCCACCACTGCCATCGAATTCGATACCGCGATGGATATAGAGGCCGCTACGCTTGATTTGGTAATAGCCGGTCGCATCCTTCAAATACGTTGCGCCGCTCGTGCCGACATAGATCGCGTCGCCGGTATTGGCGTCCAGCGACTGCGCTATCTGGCCGACCGTACCGCTCGTCGAAAGGACGAGCGCCGAAACTGCCTGGCCACTGGCGGTCCGGATGGGCGCCGCCACGGTGATGTTGCCGCCGGAGTGGATCTCCAGGCTATTCCCGCCCATTGTCACGGCCCCGTCGATCACCACGTTGGCGTCGGACTCGATGACGATGTTCAGGGCCTGGTACGCCGCGCCGGTCGGCAGAGCGAACACGCCGCTGCTGATGAATGTGACCGTATTGGCGGCGTCCGCCACTCCCTCGATGAGCAATGTGCCACCCGCATCCAGCGTCAGGGAATGGCCGCCGCTTGCGCCAGACCCGTTACCGTCTGCGACGAGGAGATCGCCGGCCGCCGTGAGGACAAGCTCACCCGCTGCACCGCCGGCTCTTGCGTTCATCACCGTCAAGGATTCGGTTGTGTTGATCGTGACGTTGCCGGCAGTAGTCGTCGCGTCGTGCAAGGTGACGGACGTTGTGCCAGCCACAGGGTCGATCGACAGGCTGATGTTGCCGGTCGTCGTGGTGGCCGTGATCTCGTCCGTCGCGAGGCCAAGGCCCGTAATGCCGGTCGACGCCGTCAGTGAGACGGCGGCACCGGTAACGGTGATTGCCTCCGTCCCCAGAACGGTGATGGCACCCGCCGTCGATGTCAGCGCGACGTCCGTACTGGCCGTGCCGGCCGAGACCAGTTTGACGGCAAGGCCGCCTGTGTTGCTGATGGTGATGTCGCCGTCGGTCGCCGCCGCACGCGTGACGACAAGGCCCGCGGAACGCGCATTGCTCACCGTGATCCCGCCGCTGGCCGCCGCGATCAGATCGATGCTCGCCACCTTCGTATCCAGGTCGATACCGCCGGCGGCCAGTACAATCAGGTCCGTACCGGTCACCAGCCCACCAGCATGCTGGCTCAGCGTCCCTGCAGCCGTCAGCGTGATAGTGCTGCCCTTGATGGTGCCAACGGATAGTGCCGTTCCGCTGTCCTGGGTCTCAATAGTGACGTCACCTGTTGCCGCTTGCGCCGTGACAACACTCATCGCGCCGCGCGCGCTCAGCGCAATATCCCCGCTGCCTGTCACCGTGGCGCTAGCGCTGGCGGCGTCGATCGTGACCGACAAGTCACCAGCCGCCGTCGCCGAGAGCACGGCCGCGGATACGGCATCGCCCTCAGCCGTCACCGAACCTGCGGCCGCCGTCAGGGTCAGCGTGCCCGCCGCTGCGATGCGCGCGCCATTCGTATCAATGTCGCCGGAGGTACCACCCGCCGTCATGGTGACGCCGCCGGCCTGGATCGATGTCCCGACCGTACCGGTCACAGAGCCGCCGCCGGCAGACGCCTGACCCGCGAGGAAGGTCGCGTACCCGCCGCCCGTCGCAACGCTGCCACCCAGATCAATCGCCCCACCGGCCAGCACCGTCACTGCGGCCGTCGCTCCGGTCGCGGCAACGGACGAAGCCGCGCCAAGGGTCATCACTTCCCCGGCCGTGAGCGCGATGTTGCTCGTCGCGCTCAGGGAGGAGATCGCCGCGTCGGTATCCGCCGCCGTCGTGCCATCGGGCAGTTTCCCGAGGACCGCAATGTCGTCGCCCGCCGTGATGGCAAGGGTCCCCGCGGTTGCCGTCACCGCGCCGGACACACTCACATCGCTCCCGGCACCGATGGAAACTGACTGGCCGGAAATCGCGGTACCGCTGAAGGCGCCGAAATTGACGCTGCTGTCATCCGACACGCGCACAAGGCGCGTCACGGTGCGGTCGGACGTTGTCGTCTGCTGCGTGTAGGCAGTGCTCTCGTAGGATTGAACCGTCGCGTTCTGGCGTTCGAACGTCGCGTAGACCGGCCGATCCGCCATGACATCCGTCGGCTTCGTCACCGCGGCGAAGTTCATGGTCAGGCGCGTATCAGTGATCGTGTTCCAGGTCGACTTCCAGTTGTAGTTGTAGTGCTGCATCGTCTCCGCGACCCAGCCGGAATCCCATCTATCGGAGGTGTTCCAGTCCTGGTAGCGCTTTGATTCCTTGACATAGTAGTTGTACGAGCCGGCGGTACCCTTCCTGTCGGACTCGCGCATGCTCTGCCAATGGCGGTTCCCCTCGTACCAGTCGCGACTCCAACTCCATTCGTCCCGGTCACCGCCGACCTTGTCCCAGTTGCCCCAATTATACACCCAATCGCCATAGGCGCTGGTGTCGACGCTCGTCGCATGAGGATCGAGCCCCGCATGGGCGACGTACGTGGTGCCGGCGGAGGTCGCGCCCGTCGTGCTCAGGGTTGTGTCAAGGTAGGTCTGCGTCGCAATGACGTTCCGGCCCGTCCCGGTATCCGTCTTGCTCGTGCTGTTGTTCGCTTCGACGGTCCAGAGCGGCGTGGCGGTCTGGGCGACCGCGGCGGTACCCTCTCGCCCGTCATAGACCTCATAGGTCCGCGTGCCGCCACTGACGTAGGAAACCGTCCAGCGCGCGGGGCTGTTGTCCTGGTCATCGACCACGGCGCTGGCGGCCGCATTGTGGACCGTGCGCTTGTTGGTGGTGTAGTCGACCAGCGTGGTCCTGTCCTGGAGGTACTTGACCTTGGCGCTGTCCTGGTAGCGGCCGACCGTTTCCTGCGCGCGGGCCGTCTCGCCCTGGCTGATGACGCGCAACAGATCGTCCGAAGCGCCATCGGGCAGCTTTATATAGATGCCCTCCCACCCCGGCAGCGGGGATGCGATCGTACTCTGCATGGAACCCGACCAGACCGGAACAGCGGCGGTGGAGGTCGTGACGCCATCCACCGTCCGCTGCAGCGTGTAGTTGCTGTAGGTGAACTGGTAGAGCGGCTTGTAGCCAAGCGTATCCAGCACGGCGGAGCGCTGCGCGTCGGTCAGCTGGCCGAAGGTCGCCTTGGCGGCGGGCGCAGCCAGGTTGTAGGCGGACCAGGCTACGGTGTTGGTGCCGGAAACGTTGTTGTAATCCGTGCCCTGGACGAAGAACTCGCGGAATATCTTGCCGTTCCAGTACCCCGTCTGGGTCAGGGTGACGTTCATCGTATAGTATTCTGAACCGATCTTGACACTTTCGGTGCCGATCTGCTCCGTCACGACGGTTGTCTCCCAAACCGTCTTTTCCTGCGTGACAGTGCCCGAAGCGACCAGCGAAGTGCCGGTCACGACGGAAACAACCTGGCTCTGTGGGGTCAGGCTGTAGGCCGTGCGCGTGTGACTCCCGGCGTTCACCACGCCGGAATCCACCGTGACCGAACCACCCGCGAGCAGCGTGAGCGCCCCGGCCGCGGAGAGCGCCCCCCCTTCCTCGATGACGATGTTGCCGCCGGACAGATCCGTCGTCGTCAGCGTTCCCTGAAGTACCGCATCCGACGAGGACAGATTGACGCCAGCGCGGGCATCGATCGCCCCATCGGCGTCCAGCGAACCCGTGACGGTGGTATTGCCGCCCGAATTGGTCAGCAGGCGGGCGCCACTGTCGACCACACCGGCGAGATCCAGCGTGTTGCCGGTGATGGAGATACCGGCGGGCGCGGCCAGATAGGAATCGGCCGCGAGCGTCACAACGCCGGAGGCATCGATCGCGACGGTGCCAACGGACTCCCGCGCCCGGAGGCTGGTATCGGCGGAAAGCGTCACATCTGTGCCGCTCACCGTGATCGTGCTGCGCGCATAAACGTTGCCCGCGATCAGCACCGCCGCATCACCAGCGATATCGACGGATGCGGGGCGGACCTTGACGACACCATTCTCGCGATAGATCGGGCCGATCTCGCCATTGATGGTGAGAGTGCCGGTGGCCGCCAGCGCGATCGTGCCGGCGGACCCGACATTGAGCGATGCGCCGCTCACCCGCGTCAGCAGCCCGCCCTCCTGGACCGCTCCGTTGCCATCGAGGATGAGCTCGCCGGCCGAATCGACGATCAGGCCATCCGCGTCGACGGCATTGCCGGCCACGTCGATGTTCTGGCCAGCAGCGTTCGTCTCCAGAGTCAGCGCCCTGACGGTCAGGCCATCGCCATCGGCATCGGCACCACCACCCAGGGTGATCGAAGCGCCGGCGTCGATCACAGCACCCACATCCAGCAAGCCGGCCGCGTCGACAGTGAGGCTGCCGAGGCTGCCCTCTGTCTGGATCGCGCCGCGAAGGGTGATGTCCCCGCCACCCTCGATCGTAATCGCGCCAGGCAGCGAGCCGGCGTCCTGAATGATGGCGATCTCACTGGTGTCGCCCATGGTGATGTCGCCACTGCCGGCCGACAGGTCGATCGTGATCGACCCCGTCGCGCGGATGGCGGCGCCAGGCGTCACATTGGCGCCGGCGTCGGTCACACCAATGGTCAGCTGGCTGCCATTGATCGTCAACGTCGCGTCAGCGCCGGCGGTTACGACGTTCCCGCTAGTGAGGGTCGCGCCGGCATTCACCTCACCGCGGAGCGCCATCGCACCGGCATCAAGCGTGATGCTCGAAGCATTGCCGGAGGAGAGGACAACACCGCCGGCGGCGACCGTGAGCTCGCCTGCAGCGCTGAGGTCAACGCTCGAGGTCGCAAGGACGATGCCCGAAAGGCTGGATGTGCCGATCCGGATATCGTTGGCATCGGCTTCAATGGTCTTCGCCGTCACCATGCCGCTGGCAATGGTGAGCATGCCGCCCGCCGACACATCCATCGTGCCCGAACTGGCCGTAATGGTGCCGTAGATGCCAAGGTCGCCCGTGGTGGCCTCGACCGCGAGCGCCGGCGCATTCGCGGCACCGATTGCCGTCGTCGTGACAACACCGTTGAGCGTGACGTCGACGCCCGAGATCGCCACCGTCGCATCGGTCACGATGCGGCCTGTCATCGTATCGAGTGTGACAGCGCCCGCCGTGGACGTGACCGTGATGGCCGTCAGACCCGTGCTATCCTCGCCAATGCTGCTGTTGAGCGCGATGTTGCCATCGGCTTCGATGGAGATCGTGCCGCCAGACGTCGTGTGGAGATCCGCGGTGGCAGCGATGGTCAAACCAGTGCCGCTGCCCTGCACATCGATCGTGATGTTGTTGTTGGCCGCGACTTCACCGTTCAGCGTGAGCTGCCCGGTCCCCGTGATGGTAACATCGTTGCCAGCGCCAGCCGCGCTCAGACGCCCGCTGATGGCGCCCTGGGCACCGGCATCGACTGTCAAACTACCGGCACGGACGTCGAGGGCCCCGGCTGCGGCAAGCAGCAAGCCCTCATCGCCTGCCTCGATCTCGATCTTCGCCTCCGCACCGATCATGCCGGAGATGTGCACGAGGCGGCTTTGGGAAGTGGACGCGCTCAGCAGCGTCGAATCGATTCTGACGCTTGAGTTGTCGCCTTGCGCGTTGATTGCGAAGGCTTCGGCGGCCTCGATCGTTGTCGGCGCGTCAAAGCCAAGCAGCGACTCATTCGTACTGGCCGAGAGAATGGAGAAGGAGTAGGGCCCACGCAGCTTGATGTGCCCCTCGAGCAGCGCGGCCTCGAGTTCCAGGTTTTGGGTGTCGTCGAACGGGTGCTCGGCCCCGAGCACGGGATCCGTGGGGCGGCCATTCGTGGCGGATATGGTCCACGCTGCTGTGCGCAGGGCCGTGTTGAGGTCTGCGACCAGATCGGCTGTCGACGTGTTGGTTGCCGTGTTCGAGACAGAAACGACGACATCGGCCTGGGCAGTATAGTTCCCATGTTCAATTGCGATGCGCAGCGTAGCATCGCTGGTGAGGCGCCCATCCGCCGTCACAGGCCAACCGGTACCCGTCAGCTCATAGGTCGCGGCGGGTGCGAAGATGCGGATCGCACCTTGGGATTCGAGGCTGATGCTGCTGTTGTCCTGCGTGGTCTGCAGGCGGACAGACCCCTCGAGGAGGATCGCGTTTCCGGTATAGGACTCTGACTCGACGACCGGATCAACGCCACCCGTGATGGCAATGGAAGCGCCAGCGGTCAGCGACTGCGCAAGCCGTACCTGGGCGACAGAGCTGATCGAGATCGACGAGTCGCCGTCACTATACGTGAAGGAACGACCGAGATAGTCCCCCAACGAATCGAGTTCATTGGTGACCGTACCGCCGGCAACCAGCACGCCGCTGATATAGGCGTCGCCACCGGCACCGATAACAATCGTGCCATCCGCATTGTTCGCTACCGCGACAGTCGCGGCATAGACGTGGACGCCCATGCCGGCGCTATTTGCGCCGGACGTCACCGTGATGGTATCCGCTGCTTCAAGCGTCGCGCCGACTTCGACTTCAGCGAGATTGACCGTCGTCGTGCCGCCTAGGACCACCACGTCCTCGCCATCAATGCTGATCGAGGAAGTGCCCCCCCAGCCGCTGGTCCAAACCGTCGTGGCTTCGCCCGCCACCAGCTGGCGTGTCGCACCAGACACAACGCGACCAGCAATCTCGATGGCGCCATCCGCCGCAAGCGTGACATTGCTGCCCGTGGCGCCGTAGCCACGCCCCGCTGCCGCGATGCTGGACGCGATGCCCGTGACAAGCGCTCGACCCGAATCATCGGCGCCCGCATCACCGGCGGTGATGCTGATGTCGCCACTTGCCTGCAGCACTGATACGATATCAATCCGTTCACCGGAGATGATCTCGATATCCGCGCCGCTCCCGGTCCAGGTAGCGCCCGAGACACCAACCGTGCCGCCAGCCAGCATATCCGCATCGATAACAACGTCGGCGCGCGCCTTGACGAGGATCTTGCTCCCGGATTCGGTTGTCCACAGTCGGCTCGCAGGGCCGAATGCAACGCTGGTGCCGTTCGCGTCATACCCGCCGGAAGCGACCGCGGCGCCTCCCGCGGCGTACCCGCCCTTGATGGTGATGCCCTTGGTGGCGTTGAGGTAGCCTTCAACAAACATCAACCCCGCGGAACGAAGAACAATCTCCGAATTCGCGCCTGGCGTGCTCACATTGGCCCGCAGGACCACCGCCTTCTCAGCGTGCAGGTCAATTGTCGAGCTGTCGGCCAGCACGCTCAACGTACCGGTCACAAGCAGCCCGTAGCCCTCGCTGTACTTGGCGAGGTAATGCGTCGGCATCACCGTGGCGAGTTGGCTGAAGTAGCCCGCTTGGTTGAAGATGCCGTAGGCTGGGTGAAGGTCGAGGTTCGCCACAGCGCCATAAGCCGCGTCAGCGCGGACACTATTCCCGGCAGCGACCGTCAGGCTGTTGCTGGCGACGATCGCACCGTCGAGGCGCATCGCCTTCGCGCTGATCAGGCTGATGGAGGCATTAGCCCCGGTCACGCCCGGGATCTGGTCACTCCCCACCGTCGTGTAGGCGATGCCGCCACTGACGGCGCCACCGCTAGCCACCGCCAGGACGTCGCCGGTCGATTCCAGCGTGATCGAGGTGTTGGCCCCACGCGCATAGACGGTGCCGCCGCGATCCACGATGACCGGGCCACCCGCCTTCAGCACCAGCGAGCCATTGGCGCCACCGAGTTTCATGATGCCGCGGATTTCCACCGCATCACTAACTGTAACGTCCAGGGCCGCGCCGTCAGCCACGGCCTCCAGAACACCCGTCGTGTCGACGGCCAGGCTGAGGGCCCCGTACTGAGGGCTCTCCAGCGCGTTCACGCCGGTGCTGCCCGTCACGTTAACCGTCAGCGCCGAAGTACCCTTCAGCCACCCGCTGACCACCGCCTGTTCGCTGACCTGCACCACGAGGGTATCCGCCGAAGCGCCGGAATCCGGCGTTCCATTCGGATCGTGCCAGTTCTTGGTGTTCACCTGGAGGATACGCGCCTCGAGCGTCAGGCTGTCGGCCGGCGCCTGGACATCGCCCTGGACATGAACCGTATCGGCCAGCAGTCGCGTCGTGTTGCGGAAGGCGGCGAGATCGGAAGCCGCGATACTGGATCCGGACGCCCGAACGGTCGAAGACATCTTCGACAGTGTCGAATCCTTGACGTCGCCGAGATACATCGTCCCGGCAGTCGCGGAACGCCCGATAATGAGGGTGCTGAAGCCGGTCCCGATCGCGGTGAGATCGCGCGAAGAGAGTTCCAGGTAGTCGTCGCGGTCCGTTACCTCTGCGAGGACCTCCGTCCCAGACAGCGCCTCCGCGGCCGTGCCGATCGCATAGGCCTGCGTGGTATGCATCGTCCGGATGGTCAGCGTGTCCGTGCCGAGCAAGCTACGCGCGCCGGCATGCAGATCGAGGTCATCCGCTTCAAGCAGAATATCGTCGCCCGCTGTGACCGTATCGTTTGCCAGCAACAGGGCGTTGTTGCCGCGCAGGCTTGTCGTCAAGCCGCCCGCGACCATGACGGCGCCGGACAGCACGTAGTTGTTCGAGAGGATGTTCTTCCAAGCCTGCGTGACGGAGGCGGCCCAGGTGACCGCACTCTCCCAGTGTCCCTGGAGAGTGGCGCTGCCAATGACGAAGCCGCCATTCTCGACGGTCGTGAGAGTAGCGTCGGAGCGCAGGGTGAGGCTATCGGCCTCCGACACAAACGCCGAACCCGTGCCATCCGCCGCCGTGAAGATCGAGGCGCTGGCAACGTCTGTCGTCATCTTGACGGAAGAACTGCCGATGTCGCCGAAGGCGGCCATGGTGAGATGGCTACCCGCAGCGTTGATCGAACTCGTGGCCGTGCTCGTGATGGAACCACGGGCTGTCTGAAGGCGAACCCAGCCGGAGCCGGCCCCGCCCTTTGACGAGGTGGACGAAACATACAAATCCGCGTTCAGCGCGATGTCAGGCACATCTGCATCGTCACCGAAGGTGGCGAGGTCAATGTATCCGTCGCTAAGCGCGGTGATGTCGTAGTTTACCTCGATCGTCGCCAGGGTCTGCATGATCACATGCGCGGCGATAACTTCGGCGCCCTGCGTAACCGAGTTCGCAATGACGCGAAGCCCGGTCGTGCCGAGATTGATCGTTCCGGCATCGGTCAGCGCGCGGAAAGTGACGTTGGTACCGAAGGAGGTGATGTCCGTCGCGCTATAGAGCGCAGTCTTGCCGAGGAGGGTCAGACGCTCGACGAGGTTGTTGTAGCTGATGGACTCGCGCCCGTTCACGACGGAGCCGGAACCGAGGCGAATGACGTCCACCGAACGCCGCTGTTCGACCTGCACCTCGTCGAAGCTGCCCTGGCTGTCCGTAATGCCGAAGGAACCGGCTGTCGCCTCGCTGGCCGCTGTGCCCAGCAGGAAGTAGTAATCGTCATTGCCACCGGTATCGGTGACGGTGATGCTGCGGGAGGGGAAGACGCTGGCACGAAGCGTGTCGTTGCCGGCACCAAAACCGATCTGGCTGACAAGCAGCCCCGGCGCGCGCAGTACGTCGATAGTGCCGTCGGCCCGTTGGGAGGAAGCGGACAGCCCAAGGCCGGAGACCTTCACGCCAAGCGCATTGGTCATGGAGGAGAAGTTCAACGTGCTGAGCCCGACCCGGTCGGTGATCAGGGTGGCACCGAAGGAATCGCCGAGGACGAATGTATCCGCGCCTTCGCCGCCCGAGATGCGGTCGTCGCCCGTACCGCTCGAGATGGTATCAGCGCCCCCTGCGGCGATGATTTTGTCGCTACCCGCGCCAGCCTCGATCGTATCCGCCGCGCTGCCGCCATAGATGGTATCGTTGCCGATGCCGCCGATCAGCGTAGTCGCGATCGTTGCCAGGCTGGCGTCGATGCGGTCACCACCATCGCCACCATCGATGAAGTAGTAGCCGCCAGAGCGGCCAACGCCCGCCATGATGGTATCGTCACCGGAACCGCCGGTTATGGAGACGGCGACGTCGCTGGAAAGGCGCTGCGCGTCGAAATAGTCATCGCCTTTGCCAAGGTCGACAACGATGCGGGTGATGTCCCGGTACGTCCAAATCCAGGTCTTGTTGAGAACGACCGTTGTCAGGTCAGAGTTATCCTTGGGCGTGAAGACTTCCCAGGTCTCGCCATCGTCATCCTTGTCGAGGCGCTCACGCTGGCCGGCCCGCGAACCGGAGTTCAGCGTCAGGATGCCATTGGACAGGCCGTATGCATTGGTTCCGACGTAGCCAAGCGTCGGTTGCATGTCCGGCGCAGTCCAGAACGGGATGTTCAACAGGTTAATGCGGAGGATCTCCAGCTCCACAATCGTCATGCCCTTCCCCGTGAAAGGGTTCTCGGCCGTGACGAACAGGTTCACCACGAAGTCGACGGTGAGGTAGAGGTCAAAGAGGTTGAAGGGCCCGGCCGCGCCGGGGCCCGTATAGCTCAGCAGCGCCCACATCTCGCTGGGATGCAGGCGGCCATCGGCCTCTTCCTCGTACTCGTTGCTTCCACTGCTGTAGTACAGGTTGAGGCCACCAATTGTAGTGCCATCCTGTGGCGCCGCCCCAGTCGTACGTCCCGCGCTGTCGAAGTAGAGCTTGGGCGCTCCGACATCGTGCAGATCGAAGTTGCCAGCGAATTCGATAAGTCCTTCGAAGCCGCCGGAGATGAGGCCGACGCCCGCGCTGGCTGCCAGGCCGACACCGAGCTTCACATAGGCTTCCGGCTTCTCCTTGCCCCCGGTGTTCCGCACGATGGCGCCACTGCCGGAAAGCTGGTCGACCGTGTAGTCCCCGACATAGAAGCCATCCAGGAACCAGGCCGGGTTGCCGGTTTCCATCGCCTTCTGGATGCCGCTGGTGTCGAAACCGAAGCTGATGTCGAGCGCTAGGGAAAGCTTGACGACCGCCTCGATCTTGAACTCCAGAACGCCGTAGTTCAGCTGCGCCAACAGGATCGGATCCATGTCGAGCGTCTTGATGTCGTAGGGATTCTCGGGATTGACGTAGGGATAGCCGATCTGCGGCAGATCCAGCGTCACCAGGTCGGTCGCATTACCGACCATCATGTCGTACCAGGCGTCGATGCTCAGCAGATAGGTGAACTGCAGTCCCGTAGCGAGCTTCGTACCGCCGGCAGCGGCCTTGCCAAGCTTCAGGGACCCCATGGTCTGCATACCGCTGACACCTTCCTTGATGTCCGGCACGCCGTAGACAACTTCATGGCCATCAGGGTTGGCGATGTCCTTGAGGGAACCGAGATTGTACTTCTCCGTGGGGTCCAACGCCATCTTGGTCAGTTCGGCGGAGATCTGATACGCGTAGTTCACCGCCTTCAGATAGGCCATCGGAATCAGTTCCTTGCCCTGCATATAGAGCAAGATGTTGATGATATCGCCGACGCAGGGCTCCGGGGTGCCGGTGAGGATGCTGAGCGCGGGGATGGGGATCAGGAACGGATAGATCGCGGCGTAGATGGGCGCGAGGACGATGGTGATCGGCGCCGTGAAGGCGACCAGGAAGGTCGCGATAGCCCCCGCATCGACTGTGAAGTCCGTAAGATCCACCGTTGGGATCTTGTAGTCTACTCCCTGTTGGAAGACCCAGAAGATGCTGATGTTCGTTGTTGCACTAACGGGTTCATACCAATTGCCGTTCGGCGCCTTGCCCATGTAGAGCTTCAGCGTTGCCTCGAGGTCGATGTCGATCTTTGCGTCGACGAAGCTCGTGATGAAGCTGGTGGTCTGGGTACCGTTGGCCTTGGACGTGATGCCGCTCAGCAGGTACGGGGCCTCAACAGCCTCAACCGCGTCATAGATGGACGCCTGCGTGACACTGAACAGATCATCAAGCGTGAGGCGGTTCTTGGACCCGCCGACAAGATCGAGCTTCACATTCATCGTCACGGAGCTTGCCGTGGCGGCGCCCTTGGTGTTGCGGTCTTCCAGGTACGCCTGGAAGATATTCATGGGCCCAAAGGCCTTGTAGTCCGTTGCCGTCGTCGGGTCGCTCGGCGTGCCGTCCAGGTAGGCCGTCAGCTTCGACGTGATCTCGGGCGCATAGACGTTCACGCCGCCGGCTTGCGTCACCGGCGCCGTCGCCAGGTAGAAGCCACTCGTCTTGCTGATGCCGAAGCCCATATTGTAGGCCCACTCGACCTGGACCGCGAAGCCACCATTCGTCCAAGTCGACTTGTTGACGGCATGGCCGTCTGCATCCTTCAGCGGGATGCCGTTCTTCTCCTCATAGGCACCGAGGGGGATGTCGATCTTGAAGTCGCCCACATTGAGCTTCAGCGACATACCGCTATCGGTGATGTAGAAGGTGCCCTTCAGTTTCAGATTGAACTGAAGCGCATCGGCCAATGTCGGGTCCGTGGTCGTTCCAGGCGTCCACCGCTGCAACAGGGTTCCGTCTTCCTTGCGCCAGCTGACATAGACGTCGTTCGCGTCGACGGTCGAGGAAGAGCTGGCTGCGCCGGTCGAGCTATAGGTGTCCTGCAGCACGGCCCAGGTGCCTGCAGTGGGTCCGAAGGCGCTGTAGATGGCGTTGCGGAAGGCGAGGACGATGTCCCCCTCAGACGTCACGTTCGCGATGGCAGTCGCCAGACGTTCGCTGAGCTGCGAGAACCACTCAACGGACTTTGTTGCCGTCCCCTCCAGCATGTAGAGTTCCTGGGGGACAGCGGCGTAGAGCGCCTCATACACCGCATCTAGGCTGTACTTCAGGCTGTCCTTGAATTCCTGAACATCCTTGATGACCGACATGATGCTGGTGTCGCCACCCATCGTGGCGAAGGTGCCGGTCACATCCGGAACGGTCAGCGTCAGCGCATTACCCGTGATGGTAGCGCCTGCCATCTCGGAGAAGAAGGTGCCCAGTGTGTTCGTGGGCGTCGCAGCGATCAGCGTCCCGGCACTGGTATCGGCAGAGCCACTCAGTTCCAGGATCAGCGGCAGGTTGGCCGACAGCTTACCCGAGACTGTCGCGCTGGTTGAGCTGGCGAGCGTTTGGGTGGCGGGATTGTAGCTGTTGCCGGTGGAAGAATTGATCGCGACGGTCAGCGATGCCTTGTCGCTCGTCGTGGAGGTGAGGCCGTCTCCATCAATCACGAGGTAGCCGGTGTCGGTATGCATGTGGATGCCACCGGCGAAGAACTTCATCTTCAGACCAGTCCCGCGAAGGGACATGTCCAGCGTCGTGGTCGTGCCGGCCGCGGCGCCGTTCGGGCGCAGCAGCGTGACGTCGCTCAGAACGTTAGCGCTTGCCAGGCTCGCTACCGTGCTGAGGTCGCCCGCAAAGAGTTCGACCTCGACGCCGATTGACGTCGACAACCTGTCAGCAAGGGCGCGCAGGGCCGCCTGGCGAGACGCGTCGACGCCGGTCGCCTCCGCGGCAGTCCGATAGCCGGCGACTGTCGCCTGCAAGCGCGAGCCGGCTTCCAGGGTGCCAGGTAGAATGGCGGTAAGAGACGCGACGAGGGAATCGTAAAGGACGTCTTCTACGTTCGCGCTACCCGTTGCGAAGGCGACCGCAGTGCTCGGAGTGAGAGTACTCTCCACAACCCGCTTCGTTCCGCCTTCATAGACGGCAATCGCCCGGTTCGGCGTCGCCAGCGTGACGGCGCTCAACACGTTGGCCGTCGCGAGATTCGCGACCGTGGCCAGTTCTCCCTCAATCAGCTCTACCTCAATGCCAAGCGACGTCGTCAGATCATCGGCGAGACCGCGCAGAGCCGACTGACGCGACGTCCCGATCGCTGCGCTCTCGGCAGACGTCCGAAGGCCGGCCACCGTCGCCTGGAGGACCATGCCGTCCGACAGCGAAGCCGGCAAAACAGCGGCAAGGGCCGCGACAAGGGAGGCATACTGGGCATTGGTGACAACGGCACTGTCGGTTGCAAAGGCGACCGCAGTGCTCGGGGTGAGCACACTCTCGCTAACTCGGTTCGGCTGGCTCAGGGAAAGACCAACATCGATCGTCGTTGTGATCGCGGCACTGAACGCCATCGTGTCGGAATTACCGCTGCGGTCGACCAGCGCGGCAATGCCATCGAGACCCGTCGACGCGCTCTTCGCCAGATCCTTCAGTGTCGCAACGTTCAGGGAGAAGCCATAGTCTTCACTGAAGGTATCGGAGAGGCTCAGCCGGATCCGAAGCGTGGCGCCTTCCAGTGTCATGCTCACCGCCGACGTGCTCAGTCCGAAGGCGGTCGCTACGGCAGTGGTGGCCGCCTGGATTGTTGTTGCCGTGCCGGTCAACGCGCTCGCGCCGCCCGCAGCAATCTCCGTGGCGAAGCCCGTCAGCGCCTGAATGGAGCGAGAGAGGCCCGGCAGATTCTGAGTGTAGAATGGCTGCGCGGACAGCGCATCCGCGATGGCAGTCGCGCCTTCGGACACTGCCGCGGCAATATCGGCGTAAGCCAACTCAGCATACCACCACAAGCCATCGGACAGAGACGGCAGAACGCTCACGCGGGTCCCTGCGACCGCCTTGCCATCGGAGACAAGTGTCCCCAGCACCGGCGAGAGCGAGAGATTCTGCGTGACGACGGTGGGGATAGTATCGTCGAGGGTCGGCGCGAAGCCGACGAATTGCGCCTGGCCGCCAAACGTCTGACCCGCATCGAAGCCCGCGGCGAACTCAATGCCACCTATCCGGACTTCGCCGCTGCCGCTACGGCCCACTGTAAGGCCTGAGACGAGGCCAGTTTCCGCATCGACGGCAAACGCCGATGGATCCAACATGGCCGCACCGCCGAGGTCGAGCGCGACCGAGAATGTCGCGCTGCCAGCCAGGCTCGTACCAGTGCCAGTCCCGCCAGCTTCAATGCCGATGAAGCCGTAGTTGCCAGCGACATAGAAGTTCTGCGCGGCCGTGGTGATGCTTCCGCTGAAGTTCAGCGCGCTAACGCCAAAGGTCGACTTGCGAAGGGTGAACGCGCTGGCGGCTGCGGTGGCGGCCCGATCCAGAACGACAGTCCGCGTTGTGAAATGCGTCGCCGTGACTGCTGTTGCCGCATCCAGCCCGGCATCTGTCGATGCCTTCGATATCGAGAAGCTGTTCGGCCCCTGGAACTGGACACTGCCATTGACGACAGACACGGTCAGGTCCGGACGCGCTGCGTCGAAACTGTAGGCCGAGCCCAGATCGGGCGCACCGGTCGCGCGTTCCACAACCGTCCATGTCGCGCCGGCCATCGCTTCGAGCAGCTGCGCGACGATCGAGCCCAAACCGACGTTAGACGTCGTGTTGGCCGCACTCAGCAGAATGTCCGTCTGGACGGCGAAGGTCGACAAGCCGACGCGAAGGCGGAGGGCAACATCCGACGTCAGCGCGCCGGTGGAGGACGTGGGCAGAGTCAGGTTTAGCTGATACGGCCAGTCGACCGATTCGATCAGGTAGATCTCTGACCCAACGGCGACCTCCCATTTCGGAGGCTTGCCCGTCGAATAGGAAAGCCCATCGCTACTGGCAGTCGGCAACGCCCGCATGGCGTTGGTGAAGATGTCGCTGGACGTCGTGAAGGTATCGCTTCCGGCCACGATGGAGCCCGTGCCGGACAGGAGCGCGCCCGATATGTCAATGACCTGGGTCGCCGTGCCGGATACCGTGGTGGTGATCGTGGCCCTGTCATTAGTCCTGAGGCTCAGGTCATCGCTGCCAAGGTCCAGGTCGAGAGCGATCGTATCGGTCGTGGTTGTCGTATCGATGACAAATGGAAGGGTGAGTTGGCGCGTGGTGTTGTTATACGAGATCGATCCGCTGCCGAATGGCGTGCCGGCGTTCACCGCCGCGATCCAGTCCTGCAGCGTTGACAATGCCTGGCGAACGTCGTGCACGACGTAGGTCAGCCCGGTTGCCGCCGTCACTGAACCCGCAAGTTCCAATCGGTAGCCGGCGTCGGCTCCGGTCACGTCGACGTCGGAGATGGTGTAGCTTCCGACGAGGGCGCCAGCACCGGTGTAAAGGCTGACCTGCTTGCCGATCAGGGAGGCTGTGAAGAGGCTCGTCGCAGAGGGGGCCGCGCCGGTGCTGACGTCGCGCCCTGCGGCCGATATCGTCAGTATATTGATGTTCTTCGCCTCGGTCAGCGCGACCCCATTCAGGTCGACCGACACAGTCCCGAGCGAAATGGCCGCACCATTTCCATTGGCGGCGGAGCCACTGATGCGATCAACACGGGGTTTGCGGAAGTCGATGGTATCCAGAACGGACGTCTGCCACGCGCCGCCAAGATCGACCCCGGACGCGAGCGTGCCATCTACGTAGGGCAAGGCGGTCGTGAGCGCCGCCGACTCAAGCGTCGTATCGAGACCATTGACGAGGCGGAGCAGAGCATTGGTCGCATCAGCGACTGTCAGACTGCGGAAGCCTGCTAGCGGCGCGAAGTCGCTCACCGAGGCAGAGACAACTCCGCCGCCCACCGGCGCCCCCGCAAGGGCGACGGTCGGCGTGTACCCTGCCGTCACGCTCACGCCAGCCAGAGAGGCGGAGATTGGCAGGTTGACGGCGATGGAGTTGGTGGTCGGACTGACCGTAACGACATCAGACACGAGGGTGACGTCACCAACCAGGCTTACAGCCGCGGTTGCGCCAGTGACCTCGATACCCAGCGCGCCATAGCGACCGGTCGTAGAAAGGCCCGTTGCATTGGCGCGGATGTCATAAGCAAAGTCGTCCAGGCGGAACGATGCTGTGCTTCCGGACCACCCGATGCCGAGGCGGATGTCACCGCGGACAGCCAATGTCGTGCTTGGCGCCGCATCAAGGCTGACCCCGAGGGCGAGAAGTGCCTCCTGCGCAGCGATCCTGACCGTCTCGCTGCGTACCGCCGCCGTCTGCAGGTCCAACCCGTAGCCGCGGCCGTCAATCACCACCGAAAGCGCATCCGCGCCGACATCTTCCGTCGTCGGGCGCCAGTTGGTTTGCAGATAGGCGATCAGGCCCGCCATCGTCGGGACGGCGTCGCCAAGCGGGATGGTATCACTTAAGATTGCATCCAGCCCGAGTGCTGGCCGCAGGTAGCGTTCGATGTAGCGGCCCAGATACAGCACATCGCTCGCGTGCAGCAGCTGGTTCAGATTGTAGCCGAGGCCGTCGAGCGCCTCCCCCAATGCATTCAGGTCGGTGAGGTCACCATCCAGGTCGGCCGCGCCGGTCGTCGCGGTCGTCGTAACGCCGAGGTTGGACGTTGTGGTCGTGTAGGTTACCTCCGCCCCCAGCGCGACTGCCTCAAGCTTGAGCGCCGCGGCGCGCAGCGACGTCATGAAGGCCTGAGTGAAAGCTACCGAGGATGCATCGACCTTGATGCGGGAGATCTTCGACGCGGTGCCGAAGCTCAGATCAACCGGCAGACCTGTCGTCGCTGTTGGCGCGCTTAGGCTGGCGCCGGTCGTATTCGCCTCCAGCGTCGCCGTCTCCGATGTGTTCGCGCCGGTCGCCTGATAGGTACCGACCGCCCGCGCTGCGTACCCAGTTCCGGCCAGGGTCATGGCGAAGCTGGAAGCCGCGAACCGGCCGACGATCGTCGCGGGGTCGGAAACGGAGTAGATGTCGGCGTAGAGGCCACTGCCAGAGATGCGCAGCTGCCCCGATTGCGACCACATGGAGACCGCCGCGTGCATGACGGGCAGGTCGGTCGCCGTGATCGCCGCGTCACCGGCGACTTGCGTCCCATCGCTGGACACCGTGAAGGTTCCCGCGATCGAGAGGCCGCTGACCCCGATTACGGAAGCGCTCCCCTGGATGTCGAAGACGCTGGAGCCAGAGGATGCGAGGGTGAAGGTGGCGGCGGGCGTCGAGACACCGGAGGTGGCGCCAGACAGGTTCGTCAAGCGAAGGTGGCTGGCGAGGTCGAAGGTGCCCCCGCTCGCGATCGTGCCGTTCCACGCGCTGGCACCGGCATTATAGGCGAGCGACATGGTCCCGCTTAGGCCAGTTCCACCCCGAACAATCGCCAGCGTCCCTGAAAGGGTTGGCGTCAGACTGGCGCCCAGAGCAAGTGCGGTGCTCGAGCCGCCAACAGTGACGGACTCGTTGACCGCCTGGCTCGCCGTATTCACGGCCAGCTGGACATTGGAGCCGCTGACAGTCGCATCCGAAAGGACGGCACTCGTCGCCGTTCCCGTGAAGCTCCCCGCGACACCACCACCATTGATGCGCAGGACGCCACTCGCGGAAGTCAGCAGCGCGCTGGAAGGAGAGTCAATCAGAGCGACAATCGCATTGGTGACCCTGACCCCCGCAATCGCAGCGGAATTCGTCGCATCCCAGGCTACATCGATGACGAAGTCACCGGTAGCTCGCACTCCACCCGCGGAGAACCAACCAGAAGCCACGACAGAGCCTGTCGCACCGGCAGTTGTCAGAAGCGCCGCAAGGGAATCGGCCTTGGTGGAGTCAGAGAAACTCAGATCGATACCGCCGGGAAGCGCCACTGCCGTGAGGCTGAGACCTGTCGCGCCATACCCCGCGGTCAACGCTATCCCGCTTCCGGCGTAGTTTCCGGTGATGGCGGCGAATGTTCCGCTCCTGCTCCCGTAGGTGAGGATGTTGAAGACGTTGCCGGCCGTCGGCACGAAGCCACTCAGCAGACCGATCTCCAACGTCCCATCTAGATTGGCAGCGCCAGTTACCGCAACCTCGTCATAATCCACACCGGCCGTCGTCGCGCCGGCGATTTCTATGGTCAGTTTGCCCCCTGACGCCTGAGTGTAGGTGTCAAACGAGCTCGTGCCCGGGGAGTGACCGGGGGAAACAGAGCCTTCGTTCGAGACAGCACCGTCGAAAGAGCCACTACCAACGAGAACCTGGCCAGCCCCAACGACGAGGCTGCCCGCCTCGTCGTCAACATCGTGCTTAGCTCCATCCGCAGAGAGCAGAGCAAGGTCTCCAGCAAGAGAACCTGTGTCGTCACCAGAGACTTGATCGAAGACGCCAGGCGCCTGCTGCGATACGGCAGCCGGAGTGACCGGCAGCAGCACGTCCTGCACAAGAAGTTGCGCGTCGCCGGCGAGCATAATCCGGGGCTCAAGCACATCCAGGAGGCCCACCCTGGGCTGGCGGCGGCGGGACGAGGGAGTTGAACGACGCGCCATCAGCAGAACATCCTTCGACCAATCAGACTGCGCATCACGAACCGCGAGCAGACTGACTCGCAAGCGGGAAAGACTACCACGTCGACCCCACCGATCACGGCCGCATTGTGCGTTCTTTTGTCCCCAACAGGAACGTCTCAAGCACCAACCGACACCCCACCAATCCCCATTGTCCACGCTTATCTACAAATATGTTCTTCATGCCGCGTATGATTGCTGGACCGCGCTTGGTATCGGTCGCCGCTTTGCGGGTCAGACGCCCTACATTCGTTCAGTGGCCGGCGTGGCAGGGGAACGACAATGTTCAGCGATCGCTGGCTCCACGTTAGCGGGCTGCAGATCAGAATTCACAGCAGGGTCCGAGTTGCTGCGCGTGAGATTGGCGGCGAGACCTGGCATATGCTGCATGATCCAATGAGCAACGAGTACGCCAGGCTACGCGCTGATGGCTGGCGGTTCATCGCTTCCCTTCCTTCGCATCGCTGCGTCGGGGAAGCGTGGCAGGCTGCCTACGACAGAGGCGAGATTGGAGCGCTTACCCAGCACCGGGTAGTACAGCTCATCTCAGCACTCTACCGTCGCAATCTCCTGGCAATCAGCACACCTACTGACAGCGCGCGGCTGACGGAAAGAGGCAGGCGCCGGCTGCGTAAACCCGCCCTTCAACGGGCCCAGAGTCTCCTGTTCCTGCAGATACCGCTGATAGACCCCGACCGCGCGCTGCGGCACATGGCGCCGCTTCTTCGGATCGTGTTCGGGCCGATCGGCTTGTCGATATGGGCACTTGTCGTTCTTCTCGGTCTCACGACGCTAGTCCAGCGCTGGGAGAGCGTGATCGACGCTTCGAGCGCGATCTTCGCAGCGCCAGATCCGATCCTGCTGTTTGTATCGTTCACAATATCCAAGGCACTCCACGAATTGGGTCATGCAGGCATGTGCCGTCGCCATGGTGGCGCCGTGCATACGCTTGGTGTGATGCTCCTCATCTTCGCTCCGATCCCCTACGCGGATGTCAGTTCCGCCTGGGGATTTCGCAGCAGGGCTGCCCGGGTCGCCGTCGGTGCCAGCGGCATGCTTGTCGATGCATTCGTCGCATCGTTAGCGACGATCGCATGGTCGTCGACACCGCCAGGACCAGTCAATGACGCCGCCTTCAGCCTGATGCTCACATCGGCAATCTATGCATTCGTTATCAATGCAAACCCGCTCATGCGCTTCGATGGCTATTACATCCTCAGTGATCTGATTGATGTTCCCAACCTGGCGGCTCAGTCCTCGGCGGCCTTCGGTAGTGCGGTGAGGACGTTCTTTCTCGGCAGGTCCACCAGCCGCGATCAGGATGAAGTCGCCGTCGATCATCACGGGCTTGCCGCGTTTGGCGCACTGGCCCTCGGCTACAGGATCTTCGCGATCGGAGGCATCGTGCTGTTCATCGCCGATCAGTATTTCGGACTTGGGCTGCTTGCCGCCATCGTACTGACACTCAGCGCATCAGGACCGCCGGCGCTCCGAATGCTCGCAGCATGGCGGACGAACCGGGCAGAGGTGTCTTCCATCCCGGGGCACGCATGGCTGCGCGGCGGCGTCTCGCTCGGACTGCTATGCGCGCTGATACTCAGCCCCTTGCCTGACTGGAATACCCTCCCGGCCGGCATCGAAGCCATCGGCGCACAGCAAGTCTCAACGGGTACCGCCGGCCGCGTTGTCGAAGTGATCGGACGTCCGAACATGGTACACCGGGCCGGTGAGCCACTTGTCAGGCTTGAAGATCCTGAACTCACCCTGGAACGAAGGACAATCGAGCTGCAGCTTGTCCGCAATGGAATGATGGAGCGACGCGCCCTCGCCAGCGGGACGGCGGATCTCGACCCCATCCGGGAGCGCCGACGATCGTTGGAGCAGGCGCTGAGGCAGACAGATGCTGACATCGCTTTTCTGCTCGTCCGCGCGCCCGCTGATGGATACTGGGCGGCGCCAGCTATTCACAATCATATGCATGGTTGGGTCGAGCGCGGCACTGAACTCGGAACACTCATACCCCAGGCCGACCACCGCTTGATCGCCGTGGTGCCGCAAAGCGCAGCCGCAAGGGTAGCCAGCGTGGCCGATCTCACCGGCACTGTCCGGTGCTCTGGCGACGCTCGAACGATGATACATCTGTACGACCTGCGCATGGTGCCGCTCGCCATCACGAGGCTCCCCAATCCGGCGCTCGGTTCGGCGAGCGGTGGTGATATTGCAGTTTCTGGTCACGATCCAACGGGCACTGCGAGCGTGGAACCCATCTTCCAGATTGAGGGACGGATCAGCGCACCCGATCATGCCTTTCTTGTGCATCGCCGGTCATGTTGGGTTCGGATCGATTTGCCCCACCGCAGCCTTGGCGCGCGCTGGCTTGAAGCCACACGGCAGTTCTTTCAGCGGCGTTATCGCCTGTGATCGCTCCCCTCCGCCGGATGGTCGGTTCGGATTATGCAGAAGTCCCGCTGCCCGGCGGGCTCAAGGCCCTTGCCTGGCGGGCCGAACGTCACCTCCAACTCGGATGGTGGGTCGCGCGGGGCTTGCGCCGCCAGGCCATCCGCATCCATGCACTGTCCGAACGCCTACAGCATCTATCGGACCTCGACTTACAGCGGCGCCTGCGTGAGCAGAGAGATTGGATCGTGCTGGCGCGTTCCTTTCGCATCGCTGATGAGGATGACGCCCTTGCGCTGATTTGCGAGACGGCATCGCGGACAACGGGCATGCGGCCATATGCCGTCCAGATCATGGGAGCGCTTGCCACGAACCGCGGCTATCTGGTGGAGATGCAGACGGGAGAGGGGAAGAGCCTGACAGCCGCGCTTGCCGCTGTGATGTCTTCCTGGACTGGCCCACCCTGCCACGTCCTCACGAGCAACACGTATCTCGCCGCTCGCGATGCCACCTTCTTCGAGGCGTTCTACGCGGCTTGTGGATTGCGCGTCGCATCAATCGGTGATGCCGACCAAGCGCCGGCGCGGCGTGTCGCATACGCCGCGGATATCGTTTACACGACCGCGAAGGAACTGCTGGCGGATATACTCCGGGACGAGATCAGTATTGGCGGAACACCAACGCCGACTGCGCTGTGCCTTCAGATGTTGTCCTCAGGGGGTGTAAAGGGCGGCCAAGTCGGTCGCGGCCTCGGCGTGGCGATTGTCGATGAAGCAGACAGTCTACTCATCGACGACGCAGTAACGCCCTTGATCATCGCCACAGAGAAGCCGCTTGCCGGATTCGAGGATGCGATGCGGGAAGCCGTTCGGATTGCCAGCACGCTAGAGCAGAAAGTCCATTTTGACGTCCACCCCGAAGTCAGACGCGTACGACTGAATGATCTGGGCGTGCAGGTTGCCACTGCCGACACCGATGGCTTCAGATCTCCATGGGCATCTCCGACGCGCGTTGTCCATCTTGTCAATCTCGCGCTGACGGCACGCCATCTTCTCGAGCACGGCCGGCACTTCGTCATCGAGAATGAGCAATTGATCCTGCTTGACGAGCAGACCGGCCGTCGCACCGTAGGGCGACATTTGTCCCAGGGCCTCCATCAGGCGCTTGAGATCGTCAGAGGGCTAAAACCAACGCCGTTGTCCGAGATCGCCGGTCGCCGAAGTTTTCAGCGATTCTTTCGGGCCTACCCGCACTTAGCAGGCCTGACAGGTACCGCAGCGGAGGCTGCAAAGGAGTTCTGGCTCATTTACCAGATGTCGGTTGTACGCATTCCCCCTCATCTCCCCTCCAGACGCAGCGACCTTCCACTGCAACTCCTGACTGACCGGAATGTCAAACTCGCTGCCGTCGCGGCGGAAGCGGTCTCTGTTGCCGCGCAGGGGCGTGCGGTGCTGGTCGGCACAAGAACGATCGGCACCGCCGAGAGAATCGCCAGCCTGGTTGATCGCATCGGTGGAACGTCCAGGCTGTTGACCGCGTCTGATGAGTCTGTCGAGGCCGCGGTCGTTGCTGCGGCTGGCGAGCCGTCTGCAGTCACGATTGCGACCAACATGGCGGGTCGCGGCACCGACATCAGGCTGCCGGCAACCGTGGCTGCTGCAGGGGGCCTGCATGTCATCCTCGCCGAAGTGAACGATCTGTCCCGCATCGATCGCCAGATGGCCGGCAGGGCCGCTCGTCAGGGCGAACCAGGATCCTCTCGTCGCTTCCTCTCTCCCGACGATCTCGTCTTCCAGACGGTCAAGGCGCCCCTCCTTCAGCGTCTGTTGAGATATGCTTGTCTGTTCCCCCCAGGCATCGCCAGCAGAACTGGAGCGGTTCTATTGCGACTTGCGCAAGCGCGTCACGCCAGGATGGGCGTTGCCTCGAGACGGACGGTGCTCGCGAGTGATCTGCGATTCGAAGAAGCAGGGTTGTGATCAATATGCACTCCACCGACGAATCGCTCGCCCTCCCCAGCAGTCTGCTCGTTCGTTTTGCTTCCGCCGAAGACGCAGAGGCGATCGGCAGCCAGGCCTTGCTGGCGAATATCCGTGCGCTCTTTGACGCAAGGTCCGCCATCCTGCTGGCTCGTAGCGCGCAAGGTGGACAGTGGCGCGCAGCAGGCGCAACCGACGGCACCGCCGAGGTGCTGACTGTTGGCGCCCGGCTACTCGAGGACGTCGCCGATCGGGCGGTCAACGAGGCTGCCTGCCTCATACGTGGTGGAAGCGCGGGCGCGGGGCGCGCGCTCATCGCCCTTACGCTGGGCGGTGACCGGCCCGGCAGCAGCGTTGTCGTCATGGTTTCTGTCGACTCACCCGATCTGCCGCGCGCCGTCTCTATCGCTGGGCCCCTGGTCCAATTAGCTGCCGACACGATGCGGCTTCGCGGCGCACTCACGTCAACGCGGCTAGAGAATGAGCGACTCGGCAAGATCATCGACATAGTCGGCCGCGTTGATCGTGCTGCGCGATTCAAGGTCGCGGCGCAGCAGATGGTCGATGGTCTTTGCAGTTACATGCAGGCATCCCAGGTCGCACTCTGCTGGCGGCCGCGAAAGCGGGTTAAGGTGGTCGCCGTCAGCCACATGGACTCAATACCGCGCCGCACAGAGTTGGCGCGGTTGATGGAAGAGGCCGTGGATGAGGGATTGCAGCAGGGACGCGAGTTGATATGGCCCCTGCCGTCCGGGGATGGCGCTCGGACTTGGGCCTTGACCGCCTATGCACGAGAGAGTGGCGCTCTAAACGTTGTCGTCGTCCCGATGGGGATAGGAGGCGATTTCATCGGCGCCCTCGTTGTGGAGGGAACGGAGAGGCCGCTTTCTGAACCTCAATTATGGCTACTCCGTCTCCTCGCGGATCAAGCGGTAACGCGGCTGATCGCTCATCATGAGGCGGAGCGCCCGCTCGCCACTCGGCTTTGGCAGCAGATTGGAAAGAGTCTCCGCTTCGCACAGAGCCTGACTTTGCGAAGGTCTCTCCTTGCGACGGTCGCCGTAAGCGTGCTCGCTGGACTGGCGATGATGCCCCTTGAGCACCGGGTGCACGCGCCGGCCGTGCTGAGGACCGATCAACTTGCACAGGTTGGCGCTCCTTTCGACGGCTTCATCGACGCAGTGCTTGTGAAGGTTGGCGACCCCGTCGTCGCCGGGCAGGTTCTCTTCCGCCTGAAGACGCGCGAGCTTCTGCTCGAACGCGCGAGCGCCCTTGCGGATATCGCGCAGTACGAGCGTGAGGCACAGAAGCATCAGGCGTCTGGTGCGGGAGCCGATATGCGCATCGCGCTTGCTCAGGTGGAGCAGGCGCGGGCGCGACTGCAGCACATTGACTACCGACACGCCGCTGCCGAGGTTCGCTCACCCATTGATGGCCTGGTCGTCGAGGGCGATCTTCCTCAGCAGTTGGGGGCGCCCCTGCGCCGCGGCGAACCTGGCTTCAGGGTTGCTGGCCGGCAGGGAATCTACGTCGACATCCTTGTCCATGAGTCGGACATCAGTCTGATCCATCCCGGCACCACGGGGGAGGTCGCGCTGGTCGGCCAACCAGCCATCGCCACGGCCATTCGAGTCTCGCACATCGTGCCCATGGCGAGCCTTCAGGGCGGTGAGAATGCGGTGGTTGTCCGCGGCCAGGTCGACAGCGCTGAGGAATGGTGGCGACCCGGCATGACTGGCATGGCCCGGCTCGACGCCGGCCAGCGCCCTGTTTGGTGGCTTGCAACGCGCCGTCTTGTCGATTTCGCACGAATGCAACTCTGGTGGTGACGCGCCAAAGGCGATTGTCAGTAGTAGCGGGACAACGCACCCGTAAGGTCGCTTGGCCTCCTAAAGGCGCGCTCCACTCGCTTCTACAAATCAAGTCGCCAAGGATTTTTAGCCATGCAGTTTGATGATTTTCTCGCGCCACTGACCGGGGC
Organism: Falsiroseomonas sp.; assembly: GCF_051859025.1. Lineage (GTDB taxonomy): Bacteria > Pseudomonadota > Alphaproteobacteria > Acetobacterales > Acetobacteraceae > Falsiroseomonas. Next base: position 42,385 of record NZ_JBHYGL010000010.1, read on the forward strand.
GCAGTTTCTTGATTCCTACCTCGACATCAAGCCAGTTCACCTCACGGGCAATCCTTATCGCTTGGGGCAACTGCTTTCCGCTCACAGCATCAATGAAGCGTTGGCAACGGCGGACATCTGGGCTCACGAGGATCTACAGCTTCTCTTCTCTGGCCGACGCGTCCCAACGGAGCAGTATTGCTACACGGTACGCACGAGGGCCGGAGACGTTATCTTCCGGCCGGATGCAGATCGCGTTCGATACTGGATAGCACAGGGCGCGAGTGTCGTCTTGAATGGCGTCGAAACATACACGAGTGGCCTTCGCGTCATTCAGCAGATGTTCTTGGCGGCCGGCTTCGCGGAGTCATGGGCCAACATCTACATCTCCCAGAAGGGGAGCAAGGCGCTGGAGGCGCACTGCGATACCCATGACGTATGGATACTCCAGGCATCAGGGCAGAAGATCTGGAACATCTGGCAGGGGCGCGAGGAGTGGCCGCGTGAGGGTGAGCAAGACGGCCGAAGGACCATTATCGAGAAAGCCGCGCAATCCGACGACGGCGATAGCCGAAAGGGCGAACTACTCAGCCAGGTGATTCTTCGCCCAGGCGACGTGCTTTATCTGCCACATGGCTGGTACCACAGTGCGATTGCGGAAGCCGAAGCCAGCATGCACGTGACCTTCGGCGTCAGGCATCCGTCTGGACTCGATCTGCTCCAGGTCCTGTTCGGGAGGGCCGTCGCAGACAGCCTGTTTCGTCGCCCCCTTCCTCTGCATGATCGTTGGGGCACGGCACTTGCAGCAAAGGCCAGCCATCTTGCTGCGCTTGGGGATCGCCTTGCTGAACTCGCGCGTGATCCGGCGACTGCGGCGGAGCTGGAGAAGCTGACCCAGTTCTCAATGCGTCGCGGCTTGTGGCAAGCACCGCTCACGGTCGCCGAGCTCAGTGCGTCATCCGACCAGGATGCAGGATGAGGCGCAGGCTCCCAGCGTTGATGCTCCCATCGTGTGAGCGACGTCGCAGTGGTCCGTGACTGACAGACCCGGGCCGGCACCGTCGAGCTTCGCATCCCGAAGCTCCGGCGAGGCTCCTACTTCCCGGGCAACCTGGAGCCCCGCAGGACCGCCGAGAAGGCGCTGACGGCCGTCAATCCAGGAGGCTTACGTCCAGGGCTTCCCGACGCGCTCGGTGGACGACCTGGTCCGTGCCATGGGCATGGAGGGCATCAGCCGCAGCCAGGTCAGCCGCCTCTCCGCCGAGATCGACGACCGGATGCGCGACTTCCTCGCCCGCCCCATCGAGGGCGACTGCCCCTGCCTCTGGCTCGACGCACCATACGTGAAGATCCGCGAGGCTGTGCCCGCCTGACCCGGCGGCCCAGCCCGCCGACGATCAGCGCGCTCCTGCACCACGCGATGGGACACGATCGGCGGTCACGCCAACGGCTGCCGCTCCACGTCGGACGGAGCCGCGGCTAACCGAGATCGCCATGCCTCGAATTCGCAAGAATGCGGGCGATGCAATGTTCTCTGTCGCCGATGTCGCCCGCGCCATCGCTAAGGCGGCTGTCTCCGCCGCCAGGTCGATTGTCAGAACCGACCACGTGACGCGACCCGCCGGCTATCTGCTGTCGACTACCGTCGTCGCACGCATCGTCATCGGTCTTCGTCAGCTACGGGAAAAGCAACGAACACGTAGCCCAATTGCCGCACTGTCTTGATCGACTCCGGATCCTCCGGCGTCGGCTCGATCTTACGGCGAAGCTTCTTGATCACTGTATCGACCGCGCGGTCGCCCTCACGCCAGGGGCGGCGAAAGACATGGAGGCTGATCGCATCCCGGCTGACAGGGCTGCCGCTATTGTCGTGCAGCAGGGCAAGCGTCTCGTATTCCGCCGTCGTCAGTGGACAGGGCCGACCATCAGCCCTCAACAACGATCGCCGCCCCTTATCCAGCCGCCACCCCGGTTGGGCAGCGACAGCCCCTGGCGTCCGCGGTAGCGACGCCTGCCCGCGGGCACGCCGCAGAACACTCCGGATGCGCGCCAGCACTTCCCGCGGTGCAACCGATTTGTTCACCTCGTCATCTGCGCCGAACTCAAGGTTGACGATGCGGTCCAGCGGGTCCGAATGCCCGGTCAGAATGATGCAGGGAACGTCGCTGCGTTCGCGCATGTACTTCAGCAACTCGGTGCCCGTCACGACACCCAGGCGCTGGTCGAGGATGACGAGGTCGGGCGCGAAGCTGTCGAGCGTCTGGATGAAGTGCGAGACCTCGAGCAGGCAATGAGTCTCGAATCCTTGCGTGGACAGATACGCCGATAGCTGATCGACGAAGCCGGGATCGTCATCGACCAGCAGGATCCGCGTCTTATTCGCATCGAACATTGTGGGATTATACGCCGGATCGCTCATGTTTCGCGGCCCATGGCATCTTTCCAAGTTTTTGCGGACGCAGGCTGCGCTGCCCCGACTCCAGACTGAGAGGCACGACGTCGCTTCCGTCGCCGACATTGGGCCTAGCAGGCAGAGTATACTGGAAAGTTAACGGGCAGCGCCACCCGCACCGGCCCATCCCGCGCGGCGACCGCAGCCGATGTCCCCTATCGAGACATGCCGATGTTCGATGCGCATCGTTCCGATGGCCGCTGGTTCCACACGCGGATGGCAGGGGCCGCGCGCCATCTCCCTCCGGCCTCAGATGAACGTGGCCGCCAGCCCATCCTCCCTGTAGGGTCGGTGCACCCGGTGGAGTGCCAGGTGCTTGCGTTGTCCCGTCCAGCTGATGGACGCCTCCTGCCGCACCTGTACCGGAAAGGCGTTGTCCAACAGCCCGCCAACGAAGCGCGCGATCCTGACGCGACAGGCGTCATCGAGGGGCCGCGCGGCCCGGACCAGCACCTCGATCGTCCCGCAGCTGTACTGGCGCATCTGCTGCTCCAGGATATCCGCATCGGGCTCCGCGAGCGCCAGGTTGAAGGCCGCACTTCGCCTTGTTCCGTCGGGCAGCACGAAGAACTCTCGCTCCCTCCCCTCAATGCATGACAGCACCGGCAGCGTGATGCCGCAGTCGCAGCCCTCCCCCAGGACGGCGAGATCGCCAACGTCGTACCGGATGAGTGGCATCGCGTAGCTATGCAGCGCCGTCACCAGGACGCGCCCTGGCTGGCCCGGCGCGCAGGCCTGCCCATCATCGTCCACAACTTCCAGCACCACTTGGGCGGACAGGACGTGGTAATGGTCATGGATCGGGCATTGATGGGCCAGCCAGCCGCATTCCTCGCAGGAATACCGGTCCGTCACGCGGGCGCCGAAGACGCGCCGCGCCAGCGCGCGCGTCGCCGCCGTCACCGGTTCGGTGGAGGTGATGAACTGGCGCACGGGCGGCATGGCGCCCCCACGTTCCAGCGCCACCGCGGCCAGGGCGCGCAGCGCGGAAGGATAGGTGGCGACGTAGGCGGGCTGCCGCTCCCTCATGATGTCGAGGAACGCCTCGGCGCTGGTGGTGGCCGTGGATCGAAGGAAGGCGGGGCCCGCAGTCTCGAACCAGCTGATGGGCGGCCCCCACCGCGTTCCATCCTCGTCTCGCACCGTGCGGACATAAACGCCGAGCAACTGCCGCGAGTCCCGCTGATGCCACTGGTGATCGAGCAGATACGCCGCCTCGTAGAGCGGCTTGTAGAGCGGCCGGAACTTCTCCACCCGCACGGCCAGTCCGGTCGATCCTGATGTGCTCGATGTCTCGACATCACCGGGCACCGTGCCCGGCACATGGGCGCGCATCGTCGCCCCATTCGCCTGGACGTCGGTGCGCGACAGGATCGGCAGGCGGGCCAGCATCTCCATGCCGAAGGGCGCGCGGGCGTCGATCCCGGCGGCGGCGATGCGGGCGCGCCAGAAGGGGGACCAGGTGGTGGCGTGACGCAGAAGACTGCCGAGCTGGACGGCCTGGGTCGCGCGCTGGATGGCCGGCGGCGCCGATTCGAAGGCGCGGAGCTGCCCCAGAAGGTCCCGCACGAGCAACTGGTCCGGGGGAAGGAAGCGGGGAAACCCGGCCAAGCTGCCTGACTGCATCAACGCCTCTCGGGGATCTGGGGGCCGCTACGGGCCGGCCCCAACACGAAAAAGCGGACCCCGGCATGAACCGGGGTCCGCCCATCACCCGCAGCGCGAAGCCGTAGCGGCCCGGTTCGGGTGTCGCCGCAAGAAATCCGGGCCGCCACCCCGAAGGATGGGCGGCCCGGGTCAGGCTGATCAGCGGGCGGCGCTGATGACGTTCACGCCGTTGGTCGCAACCTGCACGCCGGTGTTGATGGCGTAGCCGTTTGCGGACTGCGTGCGGACAGTGTTGCGGGACAGGATGTCCGTCCCGCCGGCCGCGACCTGGTTCAGCAGACCCGTCGCGCCACCGGCGAGCGCCATGGTGTTGAGCGTCTGGCCCACCACCTGCTGCGTGCCGAGGAGCGTGGCATTGCCCGTGCCGTTGCAGACCGAGCCGCAGCCCGCCGCGTTCGCGGTCGCGGAGTTCCCGTTCGCCGACAGGAAGCCGTTGGAGGTCTGGTTCGCATTGCCAACCAGCAGCCCGGTGGAAGCCAGGCTGTTGAAGTTGACGCTGGCCTGCTGCACCAGGTTGTTGCCCACGGCGTTGCCGGACGTGCCAAACGCGGCAACGGCGGCGACATTCGACGCGCCGTTGAAGCCGAGGTTGTTGCCCACGTTGACCCCACCGCTCGCCTGGCTCAGCGCCGCGGGGGTCGCCGCGGACCCGATCGTGCCGGTCGAGTCGATGCGGTTCATGGTCAGCGCCGTCGTCTGGATGCCGGACGTCGCGCCCGTCCCGGACAGAAGGGCAGACCCGATGGTCGCATCGCCACGGCCACCGGAGATGGCCTGCGCATAGTTCACCGTGCCGTCGCTGAACATGGACGGACCCTGCTGGGTGACCGTCCCGGAAAGGCCGGAAGCGGAAACCAGGTTACCCGTCAGGCCGATATCCTGGCGATAGCCGGTCGCGGAGGCGAGACCGCTACCCGCAATGCTGCCCGAGAGCGCCCCCAGGGACTGCATGGAGCCGGTGCCGCCATAGCCGGCGATCGCACCGAGGTTCTGCTCAACCGCACCGGCAGAGGTGGTGGTCAGCGCAGCGCTGGTGGACAGGACGTTCGCCAGCACGTTGGTGCGCTGCGTCGTCCCGGTCAGCGATGCATTGCCGCCAAACTGGTTCCCGGCATAGGCGCTGTTGGTCATCAGACCCAACGGGGCGGCGGTACCAAGCGCGACTTCGTAGGGCTGGCCCGCCGCGGCGAAGGCCGAGCCGCCGCTACCCTGGGCCGAGACGCCGCCCTGGGCGGCGCCGTAGCCGGCCGGCGCCGCGACGCCGGCGCCGAAGTTCAGCGCATTCGCCGTCTGGGTGAAGCCACCCGTGACATTGGCGGTGGAGGTCAGGGTATTCGCCGTCATCTGGTAGTTCTGGGCGAGCCCATCGATGCTGGAGCGGCCGGCCACCGTATCCGCCTGGGCGTTATTGAGCGCGCGCACCGCGAAGCCGGCGCCAAAGGGCACCGCCACGCTGGAAATCGCACCGATCTCGCCCGCAACCTGCGAGAAGCCCGTGCCGTTGTTGGAACCGGTCGCCGGCAGCGCGGTGATCGCCATGTTGCCCGCATCGACGCGGTTGTAGGCGGTCGCGATCGTCTGGCCCACATTGGACAGGCCGACATCAGCCGCGGCCGGTGCACCATTCACGAAGTTGCGGGGCGCATCGAACGCGAGAACACCACCGCCGATCACTGAAGTAGCCGGCTGGGTACCGGCCAAGGTGCCGAGGGTGCTCGCAACCGTGGAGGCGACCATCTGGTTGGTGACAACGGGGATTACCGTGCCAACGGTGCCGCTGTTCGGGCCCGCGTTCCAGTTCCCGCTGCCCGTGATGCTCTGCTGGCCGCTCAGCGTCACCGCGCCGCTGGTACCGCCCACCGGGGCGAGGGCCAAGGTGTTGATGTCCACGCCCGCGCCCTGGTTCAGGTTGCGAACCGTCGGATCAATGCCCGCGCTGCCCAGGTTGGCGCTGTACGCCGCCGCCATGTTGGCCGAGGTGAAGGCCGTGTCCACGGCATTCAGACCATCGGCCTTCTGGCCCAGCACCAGCGCCACATCGCCATAGATCGCGGCGGTGTTGAAGCGGTTCTGCGCGATCTGGCTGCCGGCCACCGTGATCGGGTTGCCATTGGCATCGACGCCCGTGGCGGAACCATTGACCTCGGAGCTGCCCTGCGCCGTGAAGGCCACCAGGTTGTTCACCGAGCTCATGTTCAGGAGGCCCTGCTGGCCGCCCGTGCTGGACGCGGTGGTGGGGCCGCCCGTCGAGACGTTGGCCAGGCCGATCGGCATCTGGTTCAGCGACACCGTCGTGCCGGGCGCGAAAGCCGCACCGAGCGCGTTGGCGGAGTTGATGCCAACCTGGCTGCCGCCCACGGAAGCCGGGCCGGCGGAGTAGCCGACCAGCAGCGAAGGCACGCCCACGCCGGCGCTCGGGATGACGTTCGGACGAACCACATTGGCGGTATTGGTGTTGGTGCTGGTCAGTGACGTCGTTCCGGACAGCGTGCTGCCGCCAGAGCCCAGGCTGGCCGCGGAGGTCAGCATGTTGATCTCGACGGTCGTCGGGTTGCCGCCGGGGAAGCCGGCCACGGTCCCGAGCACGACCGGCGTCACGACGCCAGGCGCGGTCACGCCCATCGCGTTCAGCTGGTTGTAGGCGCGCTGGTCGAGGATGTTCGCCGCACCGCCGAACAGGCCGCCATTGCTCAGCGCGTCGCCGACATTGACGTTGTCGAGAACCGTGTTGGCCGAAAAGCCCTGGTTGCTGCCGGCAGTGGTGTCCACGCCGACCAGCGTGTTGTCGAGGTTGGTCAGGTTGATCACGGTCTGCGCGCGGGCAGACGGTGCGACCGCCACCATCAGCGCGAGCGCGCCGGTGGACAGTGCCGTCGTGAGTGTCAGAAGATTTCGCATCGTTTGGCCTTCATCAAGGGCGCCACCCCGTCATGGGGCGGCGCGTTCCGTGTCGCAACCCGGCACCGAATCGATCGCATGCCGGCCATCATCAATTCGCCCCGTGGGCGTCAGCCTTCACCCCACTCCCGTGGGCGGCGCTCCCGCACCGCCACGCACCCACTCGCCTCCGTCGCCCAACCAGGCCGCTCCGCCCGTTGGCCTACCTGCGGCGCAGCCTCCCAGCTTGCGACCATGAACTCGGCCGCCAGGAAACCGCTGCGGATCCTTGGCGGGACCGACAGCGGCAGACATTCCCGGCAAGCGATCGCGCCCAACGCCATTCGTGGACGGATGGTGGCGTCGCGACTACCTCGTTTTTTGCGTTGTTCTGTCGTGATGTGTGTACGCCGCCACAACGAGGCGCCGCCTGCCATGCCTCGTCAGGGCGCCAGCGCGCGCAGCCTGATCGACCAGCCTCGCGGTCGGGGAAACCCACGACCACATGGCCCAAATGCCGGACCGTCCTGGGCGACGGCGCCTGCAACTCGATCCGGCGCGGAGACACCCTTCCGCAGGCAGGGCGCAGGACGCTACGGCCTCCGGTCCATGCGGGCGCCGGGCCTGGCACGGCACTAAAAAAAGGGCCCCGGCGCGAACCGGGGCCCCTCCTCCACCCGCGCCGCGCCGCCACGGCGACACGACAGGAGTGGAACATCACAAAGGCCGGGCCGCCACCCCGAAGGATGGGCGGCCCGGGTCAGGCTGATCAGCGGGCGGCGCTGATGACGTTCACGCCGTTGGTCGCAACCTGCACGCCGGTGTTGATGGCGTAGCCGTTTGCGGACTGCGTGCGGACAGTGTTGCGGGACAGGATGTCCGTCCCGCCGGCCGCGACCTGGTTCAGCAGACCCGTCGCGCCACCGGCGAGCGCCATGGTGTTGAGCGTCTGGCCCACCACCTGCTGCGTGCCGAGGAGCGTGGCATTGCCCGTGCCGTTGCAGACCGAGCCGCAGCCCGCCGCGTTCGCGGTCGCGGAGTTCCCGTTCGCCGACAGGAAGCCGTTGGAGGTCTGGTTCGCATTGCCAACCAGCAGCCCGGTGGAAGCCAGGCTGTTGAAGTTGACGCTGGCCTGCTGCACCAGGTTGTTGCCCACGGCGTTGCCGGACGTGCCAAACGCGGCAACGGCGGCGACATTCGACGCGCCGTTGAAGCCGAGGTTGTTGCCCACGTTGACCCCACCGCTCGCCTGGCTCAGCGCCGCGGGGGTCGCCGCGGACCCGATCGTGCCGGTCGAGTCGATGCGGTTCATGGTCAGCGCCGTCGTCTGGATGCCGGACGTCGCGCCCGTCCCGGACAGAAGGGCAGACCCGATGGTCGCATCGCCACGGCCACCGGAGATGGCCTGCGCATAGTTCACCGTGCCGTCGCTGAACATGGACGGACCCTGCTGGGTGACCGTCCCGGAAAGGCCGGAAGCGGAAACCAGGTTACCCGTCAGGCCGATATCCTGGCGATAGCCGGTCGCGGAGGCGAGACCGCTACCCGCAATGCTGCCCGAGAGCGCCCCCAGGGACTGCATGGAGCCGGTGCCGCCATAGCCGGCGATCGCACCGAGGTTCTGCTCAACCGCACCGGCAGAGGTGGTGGTCAGCGCAGCGCTGGTGGACAGGACGTTCGCCAGCACGTTGGTGCGCTGCGTCGTCCCGGCCAGCGATGCGTTGCCGCCCAGGATGGTCACGGCGCCCGCGCTGTTGGTCTGCAGGCCACCGCCGCCATTCTGCAGCGCGACCTCATAAGGCTGGCCGGCCGCGGCGAAGGCCGCACCGCCACTACCCTGATTCACGACGCCGTTGCTGAAGCCGGCAGGCGCCGCGACGCCGGCGGCGAAGTTCAGCGCATTCGCCGTCTGGGTGAAGCCACCCGTGACATTGGCGCTGGAGTTCAGGGTATTCGCCGTCATCTGGTAGTTCTGGGCAAGCCCATCGATGCTGGCACGGCCGGCCACGGTGTCTGCCAGGGCGTTGTTGAGCGCGCCGACACCGAAGGACGAGGTCCCGACCTGCACCACGCCGGAGATCGCACCGATCTCGTTCGCCACCTGCGAGAAGCCCGTGCCGTTGTTGGAACCGGTCGCCGGCAGCGCGGTGATCGCCATGTTGCCCGCATCGACGCGGTTGTAGGCGGTCGCGATCGTCTGGCCCACATTGGACAGGCCGACATCAGCCGCGGCCGGTGCGCCGTTCACGAAGTTGCGGGGCGCAGTGAGGGCGAGAACGCCCCCGCCGAGCACGCCGCCAGCGTTCGGCTGGGTAGCAGCCACCGCGGCGAGGCTGTTCGCCACCGTGGAGGCGACCATCTGGTTGGTGACCACGGGGACCACCGTGCCGAAGGTGCCGCCGCCGGGGCCGCTGACGGTCACAGCGCCCAAGATGCTCTGCTGGCCGCTCAGCGTCACCGCGCCGCTGGCACCGCCCACCGGGGCGAGGGCCAGGGTGTTGATGTCCACGCCCGCGCCCTGGTTCAGGTTGCGAACCGTCGGATCAATGCCCGCGCTGCCCAGGTTGGCGCTGTACGCCGCCGCCATGTTGGCCGAGGTGAAGGCCGTGTCCACGGCATTCAGACCATCGGCCTTCTGGCCCAGCACCAGCGCCACATCGCCATAGATCGCGGCGGTGTTGAAGCGGTTCTGCGCGATCTGGCTGCCGGCCACCGTGATCGGGTTGCCATTGGCATCGACGCCCGTGGCGGAACCATTGACCTCGGAGCTGCCCTGCGCCGTGAAGGCCACCAGGTTGTTCACCGAGCTCATGTTCAGGAGGCCCTGCTGGCCGCCCGTGCTGGACGCGGTGGTGGGGCCGCCCGTCGAGACGTTGGCCAGGCCGATCGGCATCTGGTTCAGCGACACCGTCGTGCCGGGCGCGAAAGCCGCACCGAGCGCGTTGGCGGAGTTGATGCCAACCTGGCTGCCGCCCACGGAAGCCGGGCCGGCGGAGTAGCCGACCAGCAGCGAAGGCACGCCCACGCCGGCGCTCGGGATGACGTTCGGACGAACCACATTGGCGGTATTGGTGTTGGTGCTGGTCAGTGACGTCGTTCCGGACAGCGTGCTGCCGCCAGAGCCCAGGCTGGCCGCGGAGGTCAGCATGTTGATCTCGACGGTCGTCGGGTTGCCGCCGGGGAAGCCGGCCACGGTCCCGAGCACGACCGGCGTCACGACGCCAGGCGCGGTCACGCCCATCGCGTTCAGCTGGTTGTAGGCGCGCTGGTCGAGGATGTTCGCCGCACCGCCGAACAGGCCGCCATTGCTCAGCGCGTCGCCGACATTGACGTTGTCGAGAACCGTGTTGGCCGAAAAGCCCTGGTTGCTGCCGGCAGTGGTGTCCACGCCGACCAGCGTGTTGTCGAGGTTGGTCAGGTTGATCACGGTCTGCGCGCGGGCAGACGGTGCGACCGCCACCATCAGCGCGAGCGCGCCGGTGGACAGTGCCGTCGTGAGTGTCAGAAGATTTCGCATCGTTTGGCCTTCATCAATGGCGCCACCCCGTCATGGGTGCGGCGCGTTTCATCTCAAAGCCCGATCGCGCGCCGCCGAAGCGGGCGCGGTACCGGTGGCCTTCAGCCCGCCAGGCGGGCGCCAGCTAGCCTCACCACGATCGCGGGTGACGTTCCCACGCCACCACGCGCCCCCTCCCCGCCGAGCCACCTGGGCTGCGGCGGGGCAGCCGGCTGTCAGCCGGCCTCAGACAGCGCCGCCACCGCCGGCGCCGCCGTCACCACCATCACCACCGCCATCGGACTGGGGCGCCGCAGGACCGGGCTGCCAGACAACGGGGATGTTCCAGAAGACAGGCGGCGGCGACAGCGTCGCGCCGCGGCCATCGGCCACACCAGGCCCGGTACCGCCGGTGCCGACGCCGACGCCAATGCCGCCATTCGTATTCGAGTTCTGGCTGCCGGTATTGAAGCTATTGTTGTAGTAGTTGTTGTTGACGAAACTCGTCGTACGGCTGTTGTTGATATTGTTGACGATGTTGTTCGTGACGACGTTGCTCCGCGTGGAGTTGTTCGTCACCGCGTAGTTCACATTGTTGACCGTGTTGATGGCGTTGTTGTTGGTGGCGACACCGTTGCCACCGACCGCGCCGATGCCGTTGCCGCCACCGCCGAAGCCACTGATCACCACATTCCCGCCGATGGCGGAGCTCGAGGGCAGCGGGTGCACCGGGTTCGGATGGACGACGGGGGTGAAGACGTAGTTCACCGGCCGATAGACGGGCACCAGGCTGAGCGGCGGGCAGGGCAGCCCGTAGTTGACCAGCGAACCGGTCCACTGCGTCGTGTAGGGACGCGCGGCGAAGTGGCCGAAGGGTTGGCTGACAGGCCAGCCGGTTACGGCAGGGCCGCTGGCAAGGTAGCCAGTCGCCGAGATGCCGCCCGCGCCATTCAGGCCGCTCGCGACGTTCCCGATCCCGTTCTGGGAGATGACGACCGACCCGCCGGCCGCGCTTCCTGCGCCGGTGAAGCGCGAGGTCCAGCTCTGCTGCGCAGCCGCCATGCCCGGCAGGATCAGCCCCGCCGTGGCAACTGCCGCCATCAGCATCGACCTTGAATGTCTCATCATTACTTTCGACTCCTTCGATTGGTTGTTCATGCTTCCGGCACCCCACGGGGGCACCCCCACGCGTGGCCGCTGCCGGGCCGACGACGTCCTGCTGGCGCCCATGCTCATCCGGTGATCCGGCGCAGCGCGTCGGCGATGCCATCGATGGGCAGGTTGATCGGCACCGTCTGGCCATCCAGCGACAGCACGAGGAACCGCATCACGCTGCCTCGTCGCAGCACCTCCACCAGCTCCGCCGGCATGGCGATGGACAGAGTGCAGCCCATCGGCAGGCAGGTCTCGATCGGGATGGACGCGAGGTAGCGATCATCCACGAGCAGCGGCACCGCCTCCCGCACCCCGATGCCGAGCGGCAACAGGACGGAAGCGGCCAGGCGACGCTGGTCGCGCACGTCGCGCAGCACGCTCAGCATGGCCAGCTGCCCCTGGCCATCAGCCCGCATCACGCGGCGGAAGATGCGGCAGGGTTGGGATTGCGGGCATTCATGCACCCAGCCATCCACGCCCGGAACGGCGCTGGCCTGCTGCGCGGGCGCGGCCGGTGCAGCCGGCGTCGCCGGCGCCACGCGCTGCGGCGCGGGCGCCGCCGCAGGTCGCTGTTGCTGTTGCTGTTGCTGTTGCTGTCGCTGCTGCTGCTGCTGCTGCTGCTGCTGCGGCGGCGCCGAACGCTGCGGGGCGTTCAGGACATCGCCCTGCGCCAGGGCCGCACCCGACCATGGCATGGCCCAGGCCAGCGTCGCCGCCAGCATCCAGCGAAGGGAACGGGGAGCGACCCGGTGGCTGTATCGGATCATGGGTTAACCTCCAATCGCCGCAAGGCGCGTGCGCACCCGACGCGGCTCCACCGCCACAGGGCGATGGCGTGCAGTGATCTGTTCGATGACGACCAAGCCGTCCCGATCCGCCTCCCTCACCGCCAGCGGCATGCGCGATCCGATCAGCAGGCTGTCGCCGTGGATGCGGACCAGGAAGCGCGGGTCGCTGTCCTCAGGCAGGCGGATCTGGGTGTGGCCAGCGAAGCGGAGGAGAAGCCAACGCTCTCCGCGCCGCACTACCTCGTAGGTGACGCGCGCAGGCAGTTCGAAGCCGACGACGGAACGCCCTTCGATCTCCCTCAGATGGATCGTGACGGCACCGTCGCGTCGCTGCGCATCGCCATGGCCGCCAGGCACGAAGAGCGCCGGAATGACCGCGCCATCGCCGGCATGGGTGACGAGCCGCGCCGCCATGGGGCGATCCGCTTCGGCGACGGTGGCGGCCGTTGCCGTCGCGGCCGTTACCGTGGCGGACGGTGGCATGGCGGCCGTTGCCGTCGCGGCCGTTACCGTGGCGGGCGGTGGCGTGGCGGCCGTTGCCGTCGCGGCCGTTACCGTGGCGGGCGGTGGCATGGCGGCCGTTGCCGTCGCGGCCGTTACCGTGGCGGGCGGTGGCGTG
>NZ_JBHYGL010000010.1:55518-125131 GCF_051859025.1 Falsiroseomonas sp.
GGGCGGTGGCGTGGCGGCCGTTGCCGTCGCGGCCGTTACCGTGGCGGGCGGTGGCGTGGCGGCCGTTGCCGTCGCGGCCGTTACCGTGGCGGGCGGTGGCGTGGCGGCCGTTGCCGCCGCGGCCGTTGCCGTGGCGGACGGTGGCGTGCCGGAAGCCGCAGGGCCGTTATGCGCTGGGCTGGCCGCCGTGCCGGCATCGTTAGCCGGGGCTGCGGCAAAGAGGCGTGCGATTGCGCTCATCAGCGACGGTCGCGCCACCTGCTCCGCAACCACCGTCCGCGCCGCCGCAGGCGGTGGCGGAATCGCGTCGGGCGGTGCGGCGCGCGACTGCTGCTGTGCCGCAGGGGGGGATTGCTGGGCGACAGGCTGCCCGGGGGCGGTCTGCTCGAACTGGAGGATGTCGGCAGGCGCAGGCGCGGCCGGGGACGCAGGCGCGGGAGCGGCCCCGGGAGTGGCGCCTGGGACGGCCGCGGGCGATGACGGGCGGCGCGGATCGCCTGCTTCCCGCGCATTGCTGCCCGGATCATAGCCCGGGACCAGCCTGTCGCAGGCCTCACTGCGTCCGAACAGCTCGGACAGGATGTCGTAGGCCCCAGTCTCAATCACCCAGCGCAGCGCCGCCTGGACCGGTTCGTTCTGCCGCTGGCCGATATTGGCCTCGAACAGCTCCGTCCGCGTGTTGCCAACCGACATATCGAGGAAGCGGAAGACGCCGACACCGACTTCCTGGCCGACAAGCTGCTTGCCGTAGGACCGCGCGAGCCGAACCTCGGTCGTCGTGGAACGCGTGACGACCAGGTCCACCGCGACCGAGACGCGGTAGCTCCGCCGGCCCGCGGTAACGCCGAATATCCCGGCTTCCTGCACGTCGCTGTAGATGTTGTAGTTGTATTCTGTAACGGCGCCACTGACGTAGAAGCTCGACCCCACGATCTCCCCCACCCGGACTGGCCGGAAGGGAAAGGTCGTGTCGCCCACTCGCGCCTCGCGCCCCTCACCGAGCCGCCGCGCCATCGCCTCACGCATCTCCCACTCCACCACGCCGATGGAGGTGCGGTTCACCAGCCGCGCGCCAGCGCGGCTCATCGCGACAAGCAGCATGAGGTCGGGACGCTGCGTCACCATGCGGCCGGCATTGTCACCCTCACCGAGCGACGCGCCCGTGCCATCCACGAGGTCCGCGATGCCGATGCGGATATCCTCCTGCCGCGCGAGCTGCGACCGCATGCAGGTCAGCGCCTCGCTCATCGGCGTGGTGTTCCGGTACGGCGCGGGCCCGTTGATGAGGGGGGCATTGTCGCGCGCCCTGACGGGCGCGCATGCCGCAAGCACCATGAGCAGAAAAATGCAGGTAGGCCGCCACATGTCCCGGTCAACCCGCCTGCCATGACCGATGTTCAACGAGCCACGACAGGGCGATTGGTCAGGGGCTGGCTGGCGGTGGTGCTGTCCGTTGTGTTGGTGGCCTGCTGCCGCGTGCCGGAGGAGGTCTGCCCGGCATTGAGCACATCGCCGACCGACACGGTGCTGCCGCTGCCCGGTACCGCCACATTGATGGTGCTGTTGTCGTAGTACTGCACGACGTTGTTCATCCCCGTGGTGGCCTGCGACCGCGTATCCAGGGACGACGCGCCGCTCGCGCCGCCGGAAATGCCGGCCTGCTGACGCGCCGTGAACTGCAGGGACAGGCTCTGCCGCGTAGCCTCGCGCGACAGCCTCGTATTCGTGTCCTGGCCGTGCACGCGGAAGGGCAGCCCACGCTGTTCGCCATACCCCTGCGCCAAGGCAGCATGCGGCTGGAAGCCCGCGCACAGCGCGAGGCACACCAACGCAGGGGCGAGACCGCGGGCGATCACCGGACCGATGCCGTGCGGTTTACGGCCCGGTCACTCGCAGCCGGCGCTTGGCCGGGCGTTCCGGCTGCCCCGCCCTCGAGGAAGACCTCGACCCGCCGGTTCACGGGCGCGGCCGGGAAGCGGGTATCGGCAGGCCGCGTCATGCCGAAGCTTTCGACGAGCACGCGGGACGCATCGATTCCCGATCGCTCGACGATGTAGTCGCGCACCGCCGCCGCCCGCCGCATGGCCAGCTCGAAGTTATAGCCCTGCCCGCCGCGCGGATCAGCGAAGCCGGCGATGCGCAGGTTGGTCCCAGGCGGCAGCCGCGGCGTCTGCCCCGCCTCCACCCGCGTGACGACGCGCAGATCGGCCAGAAATCCATCGAGGATCAGGCGCCACTCCGCCTTCAGGACGGCGCGATCCGTCTCGAACAGCACCCGCCCGACCGGAGGCGCGCCATCCAGCACAGGGATCGCGTTCACGGCAACAGGATAGAAGCCACCGCCCGGAAACAGGCGCATCGTGAACGAATCCGGACCGTCATAGCCGGGCGACGCGCGATACATCACCAGGGAGCGGTTCGACGACGTGAACAGCCGCACCTCGCCATTCGCCGGCGCCTCGACCATCAGATGCGTGTCGAAGCGACGCGCGGACGGGCTGTCAGGACCCGGCGGGGAGAGTGACGCCGCGACGCCCGAGACATGGTTGAGGAAGAATCCGCACCAAAGCCCCTCGTTGGTGGTCGTCATCGCCGTCTCGCGCCCGGTCGCGAGCTGGAAGGTCTCCGGCGCCGCCACGCGGCAAACAGAAGGTCGATCCGACGCCAGGCGCAGGGCCTCGGCCTCATCGCCAGGCTGAAGTGCGCCGCATGCCGCCAATCCAGTGGTCGCGACCAACAGCAAGGCGCGCCGCACCAGGGCGCCAGCGTTTCTGGAGGAGCGGCAATAGGCCCGCGAGTTTCGGCTCATTATCTTCGACCACCTGCGACCGTCATTCTTCTCGCCGCATTCTGACGCGCCTGAAGACCCACCTCCATGAGAGTCCTGTAGAGCATTCGTGGACCAATGCGCGCGGCGACGACGAGCATTGCCCGCCGCGTCGCAGCGCGCATATCGCTTTTCGGCCCACGAAGCGGCTCCACACGCCAGCACAAACAACGACAATACGCGGGCTATCCAGGCGAAGCGCGATTTCCTTCTATGGGCGTAGCAACTTCACGCTCTGGGATTGTTCCGTGTTCCCCACGCTCGACGCCCTGCCTGCCGAGGATTGCCTCGTCGCCGTCCTTGTTCTCGCCCCGCCGGGCACGCCCGCGTGGGAAGCCGCGCTCGGCTGCATAGCGCGGCAAACGCTGCTGCCTGCCGAGATCATCTTTGCCGTGCAGGACGTGGAAGGCTGTGGCGACCTTGTCCCTGCCAGCCTGTCCGCCTCTGTCGCCGTGCGACGTGTCGGCGTCCCGCATACCGACATCATGGGCTCGCGGCTCGCGCTGCTCTGCGACGAGGCCAGGAGTCCGCTGGTCGCCGTGTTCGACACGCATGATCGCTGGGGACCGGATTATCTCCGCGCCGCCCAGGATCGCTTCCACGAAGCGGATGCCGCCACCCTGGCGGCCATCGCCGTGCCCACCAGCGGCACAGAGGTTGCCCTGTCGTCGCGAGTCGAGGTGGAACTCGAGGATGCGCTGCAAGGCATTGGCGAGACCGCCCACGCCTTTGTCTATCGGCGGGAAGCGCTGGAACGGGTCGGCGGCTGGGACCCCAATCTCGGCCAGGCCGCCGCGTGGGATCTGCAGCTGCGCTTGCTCATCGAGTGGCGCATCGGTCTTCTGGCCGGCGACGCCGCCTGGCGCGACGGGCTGAGGGGCGGGATGCAGCCGGATGATCGCGCCGCCATCCGCAGCCGGATGCTTCGCCGCACCTTGCGCCGGTCGCCGGATCTGATCGGGTTGCTGATGCTGCGAGCCCAGGAGCCTGACACGTCCCTGCATCCGGTCGCCGACGGAAGTGGGGCTACGACGCGCGATCGTCGCGGGGTGTGGGCCGCTCGCCCCGCCTAGGCTGCACTGACAAGCGGCGCGCGGCGCCGCCTCCGCGGCACGCCACGCGCCTGGCCATCATGATGATCGGTAGGAATAACGCACCGTCATGCAGCGCCCTGCGCTCGCATGGCGGCATCCCGGTTCGCGATCGCCGCCGCGTGGGCGGGCTGCAGGCGCAGCGCGTGGTCATAGCTTGACAGCGCTTCCTCATGCCGGCCGAGCGCCTCCAGCACGTTCGCGTAGTTCACCAGGGACTGCAGGTGGCCCGGGGCCAAGCGCAAGGCGTCCTCCAGATCGATCAGCGCCGCCTGCAACTGGCCTGCGCCGTGCAGGGCTGCGCCGCGGCTCGACAGCAGATGCGGGGACGAGGGATCGATCGCGAGGGCCCTGTCGTAGCATTCGATCGCGGCCTCCACGGCGCCCATCGCCAGCAGGCAGTTGCCGCGATTGGCGTGCGCCTGCTGCATGTCGGGCGCGAGCGAGACAGCCGCATCGTATTCCGCCAGCGCATCCCCCACCCGCCCCAGCGCATGCAGCGCATTGCCGCGGTTCAGCCTGGCCCCCGCCAAGCCGGGTGCGCGCCGCAGCGCCTCATCGTAATCCGCCAACGCCGCGTCATGCTGGCCGCGATGGAGCCGCAGATCCGCCCGCGCGAGCCAGACCTCCGCCAGATCGGGCCGCAGGGCGACGGCCTGGTCGAGATCGGCGGCCATGTCCTCGATCGCCCCCGCCTGCTGCGCCAGATGCGCCCGGCGCAGCCACAGCCCGGCATCGCCAGGCGCCAGCCTGGCCGCGCGCCCCAGCGCCTGCCGTGCCGGCCTGTACTGCGCGAGCGCCGCGAAGGCCTCCGCCACCGCGCATTGCGCGGGAACGGATGCGGGGGCGAGCTGCGCGGCCTTGCGCACCACCTCCAGCGCCTTCTCGCCCAGCTGTCCACGCAGGCAAATGTGGCCCAGCAACAGCCAGGCGTCGTGCCGCCGCGGCGCATTGCCGATGATCGCCTCGCATAGCCGCGCCGCCTCGGCCAGCCGTCCCTGCTCGTAAAGCTGCTGCGCCTGCCGCAGGGCTTGCGCCACGGCATCGCTGCGCGTGCGGTGGGCTACGGAGCTTGCCATTGTATCATTCCCAATATCGTTTGTGTCATTAGGCGCGGCAGCGGCGGGCCAGGGCGGCGGGCACGGCAGTCCGGCGGCGCGTCACGGCCCGGCGCCCGCGCCGCTGGCGCAGGGCTCCAGAACCGGGCGCTGACCCTTGGCGGCCATGGTCCAGAGCCGCCCGAGCCGCTCATCCCAGGAGCGTGGCTGCCACATGGCGTTGCCGGCGTGGGAGTAGGCCGTCAGCTCACTCACGAGCAGGCCCGTACTCGTCAACATCAGGTCCACCCGAAGATGCGTGAATCCAGCGGCCAGCGTCTCCGCGATCGCGACGACGTCGCGGATCATCGCCAGATCGGGCTCGTAGCTCCCTACGCCGCCCTTCAGCCGGACCGGGATCGGCGATCCATCAGCGCCAAACCAGGAATCGCGCCGCGCGGGGGACAGCTTTCCACCCTCCAAAACGCGAATGAGCGCCACGCTGCCACCGAAGACGTAGACGTAGATCTCCGGCGGCGGTCCGCCGCCCGTCGCCTCCAGCAACGGCTCCGCCAGCAATCGCCGGGGAATGCCGCGATAGCCCCATTCGAAGGAGATATCGTAGTAGTCCACGGAAAGCCACGCCGCCGCCTGCGCCGCGAGCGCGGCCACATCCCTCGTGCTGCCGGCGCCGACCAGGGCCACCGGTCCGGAAGCGTGATTGGGCTTCAGGGCGAAGCGGGCCGGCAGCCGCGCCCAGTCGATCGCGGCGGCGTCGCTCCAGACACCCAGCAGCGGCACGGTGAAGCGATCACCGACCTTGTCGCGGATGAACTCCCGCACCGCCAGCTTGTCGCAGATCACCTTGAGGCGCGGATCCCGGTCGTGGAGGATGCGCGCGACGACATGCTCATTGAACGTCACGGGCGGATTGAGCCGCGGCGCCACCAGATGCGCCCGCCGGTAGCGCCGCACCATCTCCGCCCGCAGGAAATGCCGGCCCAGCACGGGCGCATCGCAGAGCGCCCGGCGCAGTGGCTGTGAGACAGGACGAAGGGCCCGATCCGCCTGCTGGCGCAGCGTCCTGCCGAGCCACCGGGCCACACGATCGCATTGCCACGCGACCGATTGCTGGGCTTTGGCGACCGCCGCCTCCCGGTCCTCCAGCATCCGCTGCCGGAGGAGATGCGGCATCGCCGCTGGTGGTGTTTCCGCTGCCCTCGGCCGCTTCCGCGCGCCCACGCGGACCGGCCAGTGATGGAAGGGCGACTGGCCATTGTCGATCGGCAGGATGCCGGGCCTGAGGCCGCGCCGGGCCAGAACGCCGTTGAGCGACAGCTGGTCCCGCCGGGAATACCGGTGGACATGGACCGCCCATGCCTCGGCAAGGTCGACCAGGTCCTTGCGATGGTGATGCCGCAGCAGCATGCCCGCCCACCAGGGCCGCTCCGCCAGCACGCCCGGCTCTGCCAGCAGCAGATGGTCGAACTGTTCGGCCACCTTGGCGCCATCGTCGAGGCCAAGGCGCATGACGGCGACGAACTCGTCGAGCAGCGTCTCCCGCCCGCTGTGACGAGCCAGGGTGAAGCCTGACTCGCGGTTATGCATGGCCCATAGCGCATCCGCCGGACGATCGAGGACGACGCTGTTGTCGATGTAGATCGAGCCGTCGAACTCCGGCAGGTAGCGGTGCGGGCGAATCTTGATGTCGCGCTGGCTCCGCACGGCATCCATCGCCAGCGGACGCTCCACGAGCCGGCACTCCCAGCTTGCGCTCCTGAGCGTCGGGGAATCGGTGAGGCAGATGAAGGGAAGCGATGAAGCCCTGGCCAGCGGCTGCTCGTTCAACGCTTCATAGTCACCCAGCAGCACCGTGTAGACGCAGATACGCTCTTCAGACATCACGCTTTCCGTTGAAGTTCCGGCCGTTCAGTGCCGCGGTCACGCCGCTTGCGGCCAGGGCACCGTCAGCGCACGCCCATGATGCGGAGGTGATCGACGATGAGCGCCGCGTCACCGTCCCCGACCAGGGCCCGCCATGCCGCCGACGGACCCGTCGCATCCGGCATGGCGCGCAGCAGGTCGCGCTTGAGGTAGGGGAAGCCGAGCTGCGCGACGAGCGGCCGCCAGAGATGGATGGTCGGATTGAGCGGCCAGTGCCGCCCCGTGCCCTCCTCCACGAAGCGGGATCCGAGTTCGCGCCGCGTCAGCGGATCGATGGCGCGGCACGCCGCGGCATAGTCGAAGACGGCGCCGCAGCAGATGCCGTCGGCGACCGCCCGTGCCGATAGCGCGATCTCCCCCTTCTGCACGATCCGCCATTTGCTGCGCGAATCGCGGAAGCCGAGGAGATGGCGGGCCACCGACGCGACCGTGCGTTCGCCGGCCGCCAGGAGGAGGTAGGATTGCAGATGCGGTCGCGGCGCGATGTTCTCCGTCATGCCGAACATCCCCTCACCGGCCCGCCGCCAGGCATCGACGATGGGGG
The DNA here is from genome assembly GCF_051859025.1 of Falsiroseomonas sp. Classification (GTDB taxonomy): domain Bacteria; phylum Pseudomonadota; class Alphaproteobacteria; order Acetobacterales; family Acetobacteraceae; genus Falsiroseomonas. The sequence continues at coordinate 62,962 of NZ_JBHYGL010000010.1, forward strand.
TGAGCGGACGTATCGGGCCGAGCACGCTGTCATTAGCCAGCAGCAATTCACGGGGCATGCCGAAGCGGCGCGTGGCGATGGCGAAGGCATCCCGCCAGGCGCCGAAATCCCGTCCCGCATTGCCGCGCAGGATCAGCAGCGCCGCGTGTTCGGCAACCGCATCCCGGTCTGCCGCGGGTACCTTCGCATTCGAGACGAAGACGACCGTGAAGCCCTGATCCCGCCAAAGGGCCAGCTGCCGGCGCACCATCCCGGAGACACGTCCATCAGGCGACCAATGCAGGAACAGCGCGAGCGACGCGCCCGCATCCCTGGCGCGCCCCTCCTCCACGACCGGCCGCGCCGCACGCCGCGGCCAGGCGAGATCGAGGATGGCGGCGCCGGCGATCTCCGTCGCGACGGCCGCACCCCGGGCGATGAACCGCGCGGCCGATCGCGTGCCAAGGCCATGCAGCAGCCGCGGCATTACCGGACCGGCGGCGCGCAGCGGCATCACGCGATGCAACGGCGCGGCAAGGTCGATCTCCGCCGCGGCCCTGCCTCGCTCCGGCGCCAGCACAGGGCGCCACGCAGTGCGGTGCATCGAGGCAGTGGCCATCGGCATCGGCGCCTAGACCCGCACGCGGGACGACCCGGTCAATCGGCCATCGCGTAGGCGGGCTGGCTGTCACCCGCCTCGAACCGCGCCCGGCTGCAGCGCTGCTGGATGACGGCGTCGCGATGGCCTTCGTCCGGCAGTGCCTGCAACATGGTGGCCAGCGAACGCAGCGTCGCGCGGGCCTCCGTGGATACGATGGCGTTGAACAGGCCCATCATCTCCAGCCCTTCGGCGAGCTGCTGCGCCTCCTGCATCAGGTCACGGCTGGACAGCGATGCCTCCTCCTCCCGCACGCCGCGATCCAGATGCGATTCCAGTCCATGCATCAGCAGCGCCACGGATGTGCCGAGTGCCTGCGCGATCATGACCATCGACCCGACGGAGATGCGGTTGCGGCCCATCTCGTATTTCTGGATCTGCTGGAAGGTCATGCTCAAGTGCCGCGCCAGATCGTTCTGCGACATGTTCCTGAGGATGCGCAGACGCCGGATGCGCTGCCCCAACGCCACATCCAGGCTCTCGCTATAGGTCCGCCGACGCCGAGACAGCATCATCGGCTCGTTCGATCCATCCATCTGCCGGTCATCCCAAGACGTGTTGATAGCGATGCACTCATGTCGCCGATGCGCGGAGAGCGGCCGGCCCCAGGCCGGTTTCCCGGCCCACCACCTCGGCCAGCAGCGCCAGCGCGGAGTGGTAGTAGTTCAGCGGCTCTCCACCAGGTGGCGGCAGCCCGGCCGGCGACCTGCCCGCCGCGGCCAGCGTCAGCGACGCGATGGCGCGGATGCCAGGCCCGGCCGCGTAGGGCGACAGCCCGTCATTCGTCAGCGAACTCCACGCCGGCAGATAGGCGTGCGTCCTGTCGGTCCAGAAATCGGCGAAGGGATCGAGCATCACGGGCGTCCCGCGCCTCGACCACGCCAGGTACAGCGGCACGCGCACCGCGTCATAGCTGAAGCGCTCGCCACGGTTGGGCAGCATGCTCACCCGCCCGTCCTGCCGCGCCACGCGCACCCAGTCCGGCGTCAGCGCCCAGCGGCCGAAGCGCGCATCGAACAGCAGGCGCTCGCCATGATCTGCAAGACGGCTCCACGTCTCGTCTTCCAATGCGGAGGCGAGGTCATCAAGCGCGGCGAACACATAGTAGGACGGGTTCGCGACGACGAAGCGGTCATGCTCGAAGCCCCGCGCGCCCGGCAGCAGCACCAGCCGGCCGCCGACGCTGCGGAGGAGCAGCCGCCGGATATCCGCCGCCGCCGCGAAGGCGACGCCCTGCAGGCCATCGCGGGGCCACCGACGCGATGCCCGAAGCAGCGCCCAGACGAAGCAGAGATCCGCATCCGTCGCGTTGTTGGGATCATCCACGACGCCACCCGCATCGACACGCCAGCGCCACGCCAGCAGCCGGTCGGGCCGGACCGCAAGCCGCTGCCGAGTCCATGCCAGGATGCGTCCGAACGCCTCCCGGTCGTCATGATGCTCTGCCAGCAACAGGGCCCAGGCCTGGCCTTCGGAATGCGAGACCTCCGGCGCCGCGGGATCGACCACGCGCCCATCTTGCGACACGAAGCGGGATTTGAAGCCGCGCCACGTCAAAGACCCCGGCGGCGGCGTGCCCAAGCTCGCCCGCGGCCGCAGCAGCAGCGGCGCGGCGCACAGGGTCGCGGGCAGCAGGGAACGCCGTGGGACGCGTCCGTGATCGCGACGGCCTTCAGAATGGCTCATGCCTAAACCGTCGCGCAAAAGCGGCGCCGACGCATGCGGAGTCCTGTGGTTTATCGTTCAGCAGAAACAGCCGCCTGCGGCGTTTTGTGGAGCGGCGTGCTACGACGCGGCCTGGCCAGGCGCGACCTCTGGCTCGACTTGCGATGGCGCGGCTGGCAGCGTGATGGTGAAGACCGCGCCCTCCGCGTCGTTGCGCGCCTCGATGTAGCCGCCCATGTCCTTGATGAGGCCATGGCAGATGGACAGGCCGAGCCCGGTGCCCTTGTCCGGGCCCTTGGTGGTCACGAACGGCTCGAACAGCCGCGACAACACCTCCTCGGCGATCCCACCGCCGGTATCGGCGACCGACAGGCGCACCGTGTCATCCCGCCAGGCCGCCACCGCGATCCTGATCCGCCGCGTGGCCTCCGGCGGGCGCGCCGCCAGCGCGTCCCGCGCATTCAGCAGCAAGTTGGACACCACCTGTTCGATCAGCACCGCCTGGCCCTGGACGAAGAGCGGCCGGTCGAGCATCTCGATCTCCACCTCGATCCGCGCACCCCGCAGATTGCCGCGTACGAGTTCGAGCGCGGCCTCGACCGCCGTCATGACGCAGACGGGCTGGAAAGATTCCCCTCGCGCGCCGCGGGCGAAGCGGCGAAGGCCCTCGATCAGATCCGATGTCCGCTGCGTCTGCTCCACGATCCAGTCGAGCCGGTTCAGGGCTTCCGGCCCATCGCCCTGCCCGATCCTGATCTGCGCCAGCTCGGCAGCGAGCGAGATGCTCTGGAGGGGCTGGCGGATCTCATGGGCCAGGCCCGCGGCCATCTCGCCCAGCGACGCCAGCCGCGCGGCCGCCAAGGCGCGCGCCTCCGCCTGCCGCTCCCGGTCGATGTTGAGGTGGTAGCCGACAACTTCCGCGCCGCCGCAGGGCAGCACCTCCAGCAGCCTCGCCCTTGTGCGGATCCAGCTCCAGGACCCGTCCTTCCGCCTGATACGGAACTCCCACTCATGCTCGCCCCTCGCGACGGTCTGCCGGTAGTGCTCGGCGGGCGTCGCGCCCCCGTGGTCGGCGATCGCTTGCAGATCATGCATGCCCGCAAGATCGCCTACCGGCCAGCCGAGGACGGCGACGGTGTCGCCGCCCCGATAATCGCGCACGATGTGCAGCCCGTTGTCGTCCATTGTCACGCGGGACAGGAACACGATGGCCGGCAGCCCGGCGTGAAGCCGCTCAACCTCCCTGCGCCCGGCCTGCAGCGCGGCCTCGCGACGCCCGCTCTCCTCGATCGAGTCCCATTCACGAACCACCGCGAGCATGAGGAAGGGCAGCGTCGTGACATAGAGGGCGAGAAGCAGCCCCGGAGCACCGATGAGCACCGCCCCGGGCCGGTCAGGCATCCGCGGGAAGGTGATGGTGTAGAGAAAAACGGCAAGAAGGCTGAGTGCAACGATGCCGACCAGGACCGCCATGTCGAGCGCCGCCCGCACCCGGTGCCGGCGCCAGAACCAGAACAGGTCAACGACCGACCAGAGCAAAGGCCCGAAAGCCAGAGGCACAAAGACCGCCAGCCTGAGAGGCTGCAGGGCCATGACGCTGGGTATCAAGGAAGCCGCCAGCCAGATCGCCGACGGCACGCAAGCCATCCAGGCTGGCCTTGCAACGCCATTCAACCGGCCAGCCCCGAGCCAGACCAAGCTGACAGCGAGAATCTGAACCGTGTTGAGCAGGCCGAACACCATGGCTGGCGGGAACCTGCCCCACAGCAAGGGGCCGAACACCACCACAGCCTGAAGGAAACCCGCAGCCAGCCAAGCGCCCGGAACAGCCCTGGCCCGCCCCGGCAGGGCATAGTCGCTGTTGCGCAGCAAGAGCAGGCTGCCGATCAGGCCAGCAACACCTGCGGCAAACAGCATGGCCCTGGTTTCGAGAATGCTATCCACGCCATAGCCTCCCAGAACACGCGCGCCGAAGTGGAGGCGGAGAGTGGCGGCTATGTCGTAGCAACCAGCAAAAGCCCGGCAACTCGTCGTTCGCCAATCTAGTGGGGTTTTTTTGAAACCCTTCCCCACCGCCAATACGTGGCTACAGCCTGGCGCCCGGCAAGGCAATCACTGCCGGACGGCGACGATGGCTGCCGCGGTGCGAGAGCCAGCGCACAGCCCTTGGCGGCACGCGTTGGGGAGAAAAAGACACGGCACCCAACCCTTCTCGCCCTGTCGGGCACAGAATGGCGAGCGCCTTGCCGCATTACACCCAGACGATATCGGACGATGTGATGTCATAGGGCAGCCGGTAGATGGCCGGCGCCTCCGTGTCGGCAACCTTGTTGCCAAGGATATATTGATCCGGAGTGACCACCGCATCAGCGGAGTCCACATCATAGACCACCGTGCCACCAAAGCCCGTTATGATGATGTAGGTATCAACGGCAAGGTTCCCGATACCCTCGTTGCCGAAGATAACGGATGAAGCGGAGCCCGGGGCGAACCAATCATGGAAGCTGGAAGAGATGCCATCGGAGTCAAGCGCATTCCTGTTCAGCAGGATTGCGCCGTAGGTATCTTCGACGGCACCGCTGCCCAGGTACAGAGTCCGGGCGCTATTTTCAAAGATGTTCAGAAAGCCATAGTCAGTCGCGTCCGGACTGACATCGGTTCCGTTATCGACGAGGACGGCCGTCTTGCCGTTCACCAAGCTTGCACTGAGCGCGACCACACTGAAAACATCGATCTGCCCCGATGTCGCACTAGCGCCCACATTGCCTGCCAGATCGCTGTAGCTACCCGCTGTGAGCGAAATCGTGTGCCCGGTGGAGGCGGTACTGGCGGCTGGCGCATAGTCGGCAAGGCGCGTGGCGCCGCTGCCTGTCAGGTTCGAGAGCACGATATCGCCGCTACTCGTCGTTGCCTCTCCAACGCCGATCGAGACGCCGACCACGCCCTCGCTGAAATTGAATGTTGCCGTGCCCACGTTCCCGATCGTCAGGTAGGTATCGTCGATCGAGATGGTGGCGCTGGGTGCAATCGTGTCGGTGATGATGACGGCGCTGTTCACCGTGCTGAGATGTGGCGCGCTCGTCTCACTGTAGTTGCCCTGCGCATCGACCTGGCGGACGCGTATCTGCCCCGCGGCGAAGGTTGTGTTCGACGAGAGAGAGAAAGTCGCGACATTGGCGGCACCGGTCGTCCAGTTCACGCCGCCATCCTCGCTCCAGTACAGCCGACCGCCTGCTGCGAGCCCCGTGACCGTGATCTGCGGGTTGCTGGTGATACCGTCCGTGGTGCTGAAGCCGGTATCGGCCGTCAAGGCGAAGCTTACCGCCTGCGGCGCCCGGAAAGCCGGTAGCCAGAAGCTACCTTCATCAACGTCGCTGCCTGTTGTCGTCACATGCCCCAGCACCGTGATGTCGGCGGCCTGGATCGTATCATCTGTGCCGCTGTCATTGTAAAGGCCAACCCAGAAGCCATCGGTCGTCGCGGACTTGACGGAGAATGCCACGGCGCCGTCCACGAGGTTGGAGACGTTGAAAGCACCGTCGAGCGCGGCCGCGATGGCGGAGGCGAGGCCGCTGCCGTCGGGCACCGCGGAAGCGCCGACAACGAGCAATTCCGTGTTGGCGGAGAGTGCCTTCTCGTCTCCCGCCTCCCCGCTTTCAAAGAGCAAGTGCGCGGCATTGTTGTTGCGGTCCACGAAACCGTCGATGGCAATCCGGGCCGCCGAACTGAACGCGGTAACGATGTCATAACCGGTTGCATCACCTGCCGCCGCGCCATCCCCGGCCGCGAAGGCAACGCGGTCCGCATCGCTGCCACCGGCATCAATCGTATCCGCCCCCCCACCACCGGCGAGAGTATCGGCCCCGGCTTCGCCGCCGAGCCGGTCGGCCCCAGTGCCGCCCGTCAGGCGATCATCGCCATAGCCGCCATACAGCTCCGACGAGGCGTTGGAGGCGGCGATGGTGTCCGAATGCCCGCTGCCGGAAATCGAGAAACCCTCGGTCTGGTTGACGAGGGAGAAACTGACGCCCGCGGACGACCCGGCCGCGTCGATTGCCTCGATATTCGCCACCATCGTGTTCGTCGCAGCGGTCAGGCGATACGCGGTCTTGTCCGTGACCTGCAGCACGTCGAAGCCCGCGCCACCATCCACGGAGACCGGCGTCTCCACGCTGACGCGGAACACGGCCGACCGCGTGACGATGCCCGTCACCGGATCGGTCAGCGTGGCGTGGTAGCGCATCGTCGGATCGGCATAGCGGAAGATGTTGTCGCCGGAGACCGGGAGTCTGTTGCCAGCCGGGTCCTTATCCGTCTGGTCGGCAACCGAGGCATGCTGGTCGGCATCGGCCACGGTGAAGCTGCCGCCCAAGATGGTGGTTTGGCCGACGAGGCGAGCGCCGTCGTAGACCGTGACCGCCGCTCCATCATAGCGGCTCATGGGCGTAGTCGGGTTCGGATCGGAGATGGTGCCAGTAACCGACAGGACCGCTGGATTGGCCTGCGTGATCGTGCTCCCCGCCTGCGTGATCGTCTGGCCGCCCTGCACCTGGACGCTGCCAATGGTGGGGGTAGCCTTGGGCTTCGCGCCAACCACCCCGTAGTTGTGGATGTCCTGCAAGCCATCATAGGTACCGAAATCCGCGGCCGTCAGGTGACCATTCACCTCCGCCATCAGGATCGCCTCGGCATTCTCGACGAAATTGTCGTCGGAGTTGACCAGGAAGATGAAGGTCTCCTCGTCCGTGTACAGCGCCATGAAGGTGTTGATCGGGCCGGTATGCTGCGTGAACTCGATCAGCGGGATGTAGCCATCGCCCGCATCCTCGGCATCGAAGAAGTCGAAGAAGCGAATGCCGCCGTCCGGGTTCGACGCGCCATCTGTCGCCGCCGTCGAATCAGGGCGGGTAAGGCCCGTCCCGGTCAGGACATTGATCGCGAAGTCCAGGCTGGGGCCGGTATAGGCCGCGTTCTCGTGCTGGACGCCCCGCGCTATGGCGGTGCTGGCGATCAGGAAGCTCCCAGGCACGAGAAGCGCGTAGCCGAGGCCGGGCAGGACCGCGTTCAGGATGTAGCCAACCGCTATCATGGCAGCGCCGGAGATGTAGCTGGTGAGGGTAGCGTCCCCCCCCGCGTCCTTATGGGTCGCGTTGCTGTAGGCCGGCCCGCCACCATTGTCCGAGAGCCAGTAACCATAGATCTCATCATGCATGAAGTTCAGGCCGGGATCGTAGCCGTAGGCGGGCGTGTAAACACCAAAAGCGTTGCTGGCTGCCAGGCTGCCCGGCAAGGCACCGAACTGCTCCAGGATCCGCCAGTTGAGCAGGATCTTGTCCCCGGTCGCACTGTTCTGGTCAGAGAAGCCGCTGACGTAGTGCTTCATCGTCATCTGGAAGTCGTCGATACGGACCTCGTCATTCCCGCCACCGGCACCGCCGAGATTGATGAGGTTGAGGCCATCATTCCCGTAGAGCCGATCCACCCCGGGGCTGCCGTGGATCGTATCGTTCCCGGCCTGGCCGCGCGCCACGATGAGTCCGTCATTCACGACGGTGACGTCATTGTCTTCATTCACACCAGCGAAATAGACACCACCGAAGAGTGAGTCAGCGCCATCGCCATCCGTGTCACTGATCGCGACCGCAGCCTTCGCACGCAAGTCGATCACGTCGGCGCCGCCGAAATTCCCGGCCCCGACGCCATACAGGCCGCCGATCACGGCCGTACCGTTGGCCAGAACGCGCAGCGAATCGACACCGACCGTCGCCGTACCGGCATCCCAGTCCAGGATCACATCCGTGCCGGGCAGCGTGGTATTGCCGCTTGCATGAACGTTGCCGACGCCGAAGTAATCCGCGCCCACCCCGCCGGTCACCTGGTTGCCGGAGGCCGCGCTGGATGGCCTCGTGTCATAGGTTGAGGAACCGCCGAACAGATAATCCTTCGCGGCACCGCCTGTCAGGGTATCATTGCCCCCGAAGCCGTAGAGCGCGACCCGATCAGCGCCCGCGGTACCGGTGACGCCGGCCTTGGAGACCGATTCTCCCGCCGCCGTCCCCAGATAGACCCTGTTGAACTCGTTGTAGAGTTCCGTGGAGGTGTTGCGGACATAGAGCCGCAGTTTCCCGTCCAGTGCCGTCGCCTGCTCCACCACTGGCATGTCATGCGTGCCGTTCGTGGTGTGGGTCAACGACGACGTGCTGAAGACATGCTTTCCGTTGGCGTCCATGCGGTAGATGATGGACTGGCCTGCCCACAAATTGTTGGAGGTGTAGCGGATGAAGCCGAACTCGGCGAGGTTGAAGCTGTCCGTGAACGCGTCGAGGGTGCGGTCCGGCACGCCGCGATCGTCGCTCATCAGGTCGATATTGTCGAAGCCGATCCGGTCGCCGGCGTTGCGGAACATGGTGCCGGGCCGGATGATGACGGATTTCGGCGCGGCCCCATCCGCATGCCAGGATTCGGTCATCGCGATGTTCTCGACAGACCCGTAATTGTCAGGATCGGTCAGCCTGCCCGAAAGCTGGTCGCTGTTGTTGACCACGCGCATCAGCGGGTTCTGGGTCGTCAGGCTGCCAAAGCCGGTCTCGTTCGCCTTGCGGACGACGCCGGTGCCCTCCATCCGGATACGCATGCCGCTGTAGAGGCTGTAGGCGTCGATCTGCCCGCCCTCGAAGCGGATCAGCGACCAGTATTGGTCGCCGCCGATATCAGGGTGGTCCAGCAGCCGCGCCGTGTCCTCGCCGAGGCCCGCGAACAGCAGTGAATCGCGCGCGGCGCCGGTGTAGCCGATGATCTGGTTGCCGGTATCGATGTGGATCGACTGGAGGGATCCATTGGTCGTGAAGTTCAGCGGCGTGGTCAGGCGCAGATCGACATTCTGCCCGGCCAGCGCCTCGATGAACTCGGCCCCCTTCACATTGACGGTCCAGGTCCGCGATACGGTCGATCCGCCCGCCAGGCCGTTCGACAGCGTCAGCCGGTCCTGCAGCCTCGCGTCGCCGGAAGGGCTGGCGACATCGGCGCCCATGTCGAGCACGGGCGTCACATTCCGCTGCTCGTTCGGCAGGCCGACGATCGTCCAGTGTTCGCTCGCCCGCTGCGAGCCGGACACGACGCTGCTCCACGCCTTGTTCAGGAGTTCGTTGCCCGTCATGCGCCAGGAGAACAGGCTGGTGAGTGTCTGCGTCATTGGTCGGTTGTTCCCGCTCTCATCCGCGGGCCCGGCGTGAAAGCCGCGCAGGCCGCGTTCCTCATGGACGAAATCATCTATTCAGGCGGTGCGCTCAGCGCAGGCTGCTCGTCACGACATTGACGCTGCCCATCGCGACCTGCGTGGCCGTGATCCGCGCCGCGCCTGCATTCGCCTGGGCCAGCAAGCGGTTGGCGGAGAGCAGGTCCGTGCCCGCCGCCGCCACCTGGTTGAGGGTACCCGCGCCCAGCGCGCCCACCGAAAGGCTGTTGAGGGACTGGCCGCTGACCTGACGGCCATTCGCCAGGGTCGCATTCGCCGAAACCGGTCCCTGGCAGCAGGATATGGCCGTTGCCACCGCCAAATTTCCTGTGCCGGAAGCAAGGCCGCCCGACAGCTGGTTCAGGTTGCCGACCATGGTGCCGCCGGCCGTCACGGTATTCAGCGTGACACTGACGCCCTGCATGACGTTGCGTGCCGTCGCGTCGCCGGAACCGCCCAGCGCCGTCGCCTCCGCGATATTGGCGGGCCCCTGGCCCAGCCGCGTGCCGATGCTGCCCGGGGCGCTGCCGCTCGCCTGCTGGAGCGCGACCGGCGCAGCGGCGGCACCGATCGCGCCCGCCGCGTCGATGCGGTTGATCGTCAAGGAGACCTGCTGAAGCCCCGCTGACTGGTCGGACGTGCCGCCCAGCGTCACGGCGCCGCGGCCATTGGCGAAGGCGCTGGCGAGGTTGGTGGTCTCCATCGGCCCGGCCCCGGCGCCCATCACCGGCCCGGCCTGCCTGACGGTGCCCGACAGGGTGCCGCTGGAGACCGCATTGGCGACGAGGTTGATGTCCTGGCGATAATCCGTGAGCGTCGCCGTGCCGCTGCCCGAAGACAGGCCACTCGCCGCCTGCACCGTCTGCATCGGCACGGCGCTGTAGCCGCGCTGGATATCGAGGGAGGAGCCGAACCCGTCGATGGCACCCGCGACCTGGCTGATGATGCCCGCCGAACCGGTATCGACCGCGCCCGTCGTTGCCAACAGGTTCACAGCGCCCGTCGTCTGCTGCTGCGTGGCGCGGACCTCTGCATTGCCACCCAGGGCCGTCAGCGCGCGGATGTTGTTGGTATAGAGGCTGGCAGAAGGCCCGACGAGGAGGGAGTAGGGCCCCGCGCCGGCGGCTTCAGCCGTCGGGCCAGCGTAGGGATCGACCCGGGTGTAGCCCCCAAGGCCCGGTTCCTGCGAACCGACGATATGCGCGGCGCCAAAATCCATGCGCTGCTGCGATTGCGCAAAGCCGCCGCTGATCGCGCTTTGCGACTGGATCGTGTTGACGGTGGCGCGGTAGGCCTGCGCTGCCGCATTGATGGATGCCTGTCCCGCCTGCGTGCTGGCGATGGCGGAGTTCAGCGCCTGCGGACTGAAATAGAGCGTCTGGGCCGCACTGGTCAGCGAGGGATAGAGCGCCGCCGCCAGCCCCACCGTTCCCGACGCCTGGGAGAAACCGACCGATCCCCCGGTCGGCGCTGATCGGATCGCGACCGATCCTGCATCAATGGCGTTGAAGGACAGGTCGATCGCCTGTCCGACGCGGTCGATGGCGACGTCGGAAGCAGGCGGCGCTCCGTTGATCATCTGCGCGGGCAGGGTCACGCCCGGCTGCGGCAGTGATGCCACGCCGATCGAATCCGCGAAGCTCTCCCAGCGGGAATTCGCCAGCACGCCGGAATCCGGGACAAAGCCGCCGGCGGTGATTGTCGATGCACCGATCTGGTTGGTCACCAGGGGAATCACCGTATTCCCGCCCGCTGCGGCGACCATGCTTTGCTGTCCAGACAGCTGCGCATTGCCCGCCACGGCGTTACCGTCAGGACGCAGCGCAAGCTGGTTGACGGCGACGGACGCCACCTGCCCCAGCGCCCGCACCGTGGGATCGAGCCCAAGCCCGCCAAGATTGCCGCCGAAGGCCAGGGCGCGATTCGCCGCCTGGAAGGTGGTGTCCGTCGCGTTGAGCCCATCGGCCTTCTGCGCGAGGACCAGGTCGACATCCCCGGCGACGAGCGCCGTGTTGAACCGGTTGCCGGCGATTTGCGCGCCCGCATCGGCCCCCGAACCGCCGACGACCGTGGCGGCCCCGGTTCCCGCATAGGCGAGAAGCGTGTTGACCGCGCTCATGTTCAGGAAGCCCTGCTGCTGCCCGCTCTGCGCTACGCCGCCATTGGCCACCAGCCCTACCGGCAGCTGGTTGAGCGCCACCACCGTCCCGGGCGTGAAGGCCACGGCCACGGCGTTGCCGCTGTTCAGCGCGGTCTGCGATCCGCCGGCAAGCGCGGTGCCGTTGCCCTGCGCGAAGGGCGGCAGATAGCCATTCGCACCCGCCGCCGTCGGATCGCCGGTCGAGATCGCGACATTGGTGTTGCCCACGGTGAGGCTGGTGCGCCCGCTGAAGGCCTCCACGGCGCCCGGGACGGACAGGTCGGCGATGCGCGGCGATGCACCGGCGGACAGCAGGGTGTTGATCTCCACCGTGCGGGGGCCGCCGATCACGCCGGGCACCGCGCCGAGCAGCACGGGCGGCCCATCCCCGTTCGGGGCCTGCCCGATCACGTTCACCGCATTGACGCCCCGCTGGTCGAGCGAACTGCCCGCGAAGCCCGGCACGACACCCGCGGACAGCGCCACGGCAAGGTTCGGCGCATCCAGCCGCGTCTCGGCCTGCAATGGAACCAGCGGCGCCGCGCCGCTGGCCGCGAAGGCGGCCGTCAAGGCAGGATCAAGGTTATTGAGGTTGACGACCATCTGCGCGACCGCCGGCGCACCCCCCAGAGGCAGCAGCAGGAGCGGCAAGCTTCCATAGGCAAGCCCACGCGCCGATCGCGGGATCTTCGGGATCGATGGTGCCATGGTGGACTTGGTGTACCCTCTGAGTGGTGGAGGCGCAGGACGCGGCAGGGAGTTAAGCGGGGTTAATCCTACGACGCGGACGGCGACCGCGCGCGCGGAGTTGCGCCGCCTCGCGTCGAGTATCGTGTCGGTCTGTCGATCACCGGGTCATCCGGACGCTAGGCGATGACGGCGTCGCCGAGGCCGAGCCCGATCCCGGCCAGGCGCAGAAAGGCCTGCGGCGCCGCGGTGGAGGATGCGCCATCCATGTCGAGCATCAGACGCGTCTCGTCCGCATCCTCGACCACGGACAGCCAGCCATCGGCGAAGGGGCGGCTGCCGCGATATCCGATGCCCGCCAGCAGATCGCCGAGGTCCAGCCGATCCTCGGCCGTGAAGTCGCGAATGATGTCGCCGCCATCCGCCAACCGTGCGTAGGCAAAGACATCCGCGCCCTCTCCGCCCCACAATTCATCAGCCCCGCGGCCGCCGGTCAGCCGGTTCGCCACCGCATTGCCCATCAGCGTGTCGGCACCGTCGCCAGCAATCGCCGCCTCGATCCAGCTGCCGACGGCGATGGCAAGGCGCTGGCCGAGAACCAACCCCTCGCCGCCTGGCGCCAGATCCACCAGGACCGGTGCGGTGATGGCAGCCAGATTAAGCGTGTCGAAGCCGCCATCCTCATCACCGAGCACGGATCGCGCCGCGGCGCTGCCGAGCCCGGCATAATCGTCGGTGTAGACATAGGTGTCGTTCGCGCCGGCGGTATCGCCGATGAAGTCCAGGCGCCAGCTGTTGACGATGCCGGTCTGGCCCTTGGCCGCGTCGCGCACCTCCAGCGTCCAGGCGCCACCGACCGTCTCGCCCCAGAAATGCACGCTATCCATGGTGAACTTGATGCTGGTGAGCGTGCTGCCGAGCACCGACGCGGCGCTGACCCCCGGGCGGTCCACCAGGGTGCTGGTCGTGCCGAGCGGCGAGAGCAGGCTGATGACAAGGTCGCCGATGCGACCGTGATTGATGTCGAGCGTGACCTCGACGCGATCGATCTGCATGGCCTTGGGCTGCACCATCACCTGGCCTGTGACGGTCTGCAGGTCCCGGATGACGAGGCGCGAGGTCGAGGCAGCGGAGGCGGTCACCATGGTGGAATAGGTGGACAAGGCATCCCAGCTTTCCGCCAGGCGGACCGCGGCATGGGCATCGACCAGGCCGAAGCCGTAATCCGTGTTGAAGGTCAGCCCGCCGCCATTCCAGTCGGTGGCACCATTGGTCCGCGCGCCGATCTCGAACGGTGCGACCCGGTTGGCGGAATAGGCAAGGATCTGCTGCACGTCGCGATAGCCGAGGCCGCGATTGGCTTCCAGCATCAGCGCGACCACGCCGCTGACGACCGGCGCCGCGGCGGAGGTTCCACTCAGCGCCGTATAGTCGCCCCGGTCGAAGCCGGCACTGCCGACAAGGTCGGTCGTCAGGATGCCGACACCCGGCGCGGCGACCAGCACGGCGGCGCCCCCCGTGCTGAAGGCGGCGATCGCGCCGGCCTGGTCGGTCGCGGCAACCGCGATGACATGGGGCGAATTCTGGAAGTCGTGGAAATTCACGTCATCGCCACGCGCCCCGCCATTGCCGGCCGCGAAGACGAAGTTGCTGCCCAGCCCGCCGCGGCCCAGGCGCACCGCGTCCTGGATCGCCTGCCCATGGGCCCTGAAGGCCGCGCCGGCGAAGCTGTCGCTGAAGAAGGTCGTGAACTGCCAGCTGTTGTTCACCACGTCGAAGTCGCGGCTCGCCGTCAGCGCACCCAGGATCTCGGTGGTCGAGGAGCGCGCCCCGAAGCTGACGCGCAACCCCGCCAGCTCGGCACCCGGCGCGACCCCCGCGCCGCCGAGGGCGTTATCCGCCTGGGCGCCGATGATGCCGGCGACGGCGGTGCCATGCCCCTCCCGCGCGCCGACCGGAGCGGCATCCAGGTCGCGGCCGACGAAATCACGGTCTATCGCCGTCCTGTAGCTCGCCACCAGGTCCTTGTGCGTATACTGCACGCCCTCGTCGATGATCGCGATCCGGATCGCGCGGCCCGAATAATCGGCCCAGACCCCGCTGGCATCGATCCCCGCGTCATCGCTCCTCAGATGCCATTGCTGGGCATAGAGCGGCCCGCCCGGGACGAGGGTGGCAGAGGCAGAAGGCGAGGCCGACGCCTGCCCGGGCCACGACAGCGAGCCGCCCAGAAGCAAGGCCAGGCCGGGTTGGCCGGAGACGTGACTGTCGATGCGGCTCGTCGCCAAGCCCCACGGCGCATCCCAGCCATCCCGCAGGGGGCTGGAGGAGAAGCCATCGCCACGTCCCGCAAGCGAAAGCATCGTCTATGTCCGATTCAGGATGGCGGCGGCCACGAAAGGCGGAGGAAGCCTAGGGGGGGGCGTTAAGAGGGATCCCAATCGTCCACGGAGCTACGCGACAGCATGCCGGCGACACCGGCGAACGCTGCGGCCATGGCGGCCGGGACGGCGCGCAGCGCGCCGCCCATCCGCCGCGGCAGGCGGGCGAGCGAGGGCGGCTCCGCGATCTCCGTGAGCAGGTCGCGGACCTCAGCGTGGCGACGTTCCAGTTCGCAGGCTCCGCAGGCGCACAGGGACGCGCCGACAGGCCATGCCCAGGGGCCTTTACTGGCCGTCCTCGATGCGCCGACGCCCATGTCAGGCACCCACCCCTCGGCCGAGCGCGGCATCGACCGTCCAGCCCCGCTGCAGGCGCTTGCACAGCGTCGCATAGGCGACGCCGATCGAATCGGCGGCCTCCTTCAATGTCATGGTGGCCGCGCCCACCTTGATGACGCGCCGCGCGATGCCCCGGCGTCGCCGCTGGGTGGACCACAAGCAATTGATCGGGGAGTAGGCGCGCGTTTCATCGCGCCGCACCAGCGAATGCGCCGGGGACGGACGCCTGCCCATGTCACGCAGGAACGCGACGAAGCCGATGCCGTCCCCCTGGCACCAACGCGCACAGACGCGCGCGCCACCACGACGGTGCAGCACGCTCTGCCACACTTCGTATTCCGGCAGGCGCGCCGTCCCCGTCTTGCCGCCATGCCTGGTCGTGCGGCTGCGCGTCTCATCGTCCCGCAGGCATCCGCAGCTCGCGGTATGGCCGCGCTTGAGCGAATCATCCCGAACGGTCACGGATCGGCCGCACACGCATTCGCAGCACCAGCGCCGACGGGACACGCGGCCGCGCCAGACATACGGCTCATCCTCGTGCAGCACGGTGAGCCGCCCGAAGCGCAGCCCCGCATGAACGACAGGCGACGCCGTTTCCGCGGCAGGCATCCGCCGCGGCGGATGCGGGGCGATTCCGACAGCTTTCACCAACAAGGCCAGTTTCCATCCACAAAGCCAGTACGGCGGTACGGTGTGCATGGCTGGACGCCGGATCACCACGAGACGTTTGTTGATCAAAGTGCATTCTGGCGCACCGGCGGCAGGCGGCAGGCGGGGCGCCAGCCCACGCCAGCACCGCGCAACTCGGGAGATCCGCCATGGACACAGATGTCGACCAAAATCGACAGAACGGGAACTTTCCTTTCGTGTATACTGCACCCATACCTTTCGCTCTGCGTTCGGCGCCGGTCTTGGCCGCGGCGCCAGGGCGACAACCACTGCCGGAACACGCATGGATCGCTGCCACCCAGACGATGAGCCGGGACGATCCCCGCGCTTTCGCGTGCTCGTCGTTGATGACGAGCCGGCGGTGGTGACGCAGCTCAGCGACGGCCTCGGCGTGCTCGGCTACGACGTGCTGCAGGCATCCAGCGTGCAGGCAGCGCTGGCGACACTGGCATCCGATCCCGCCATCACCGTCGTTGTCAGCGATGTGCGGATGCCGGAATCGGATGGGCTCGGCCTGGCCCGCCAGATCATGAAAGAACGCCGCGATTCCGATGCGGTAGAGGTCGTGTTGATCACCGGCCATGCGACGATCGAGGATGCCGCCGCCGCCGTGCGCGCCCGCGCGGTCGATTTCCTGCGCAAGCCCTTCAGGCTGCGGGAGGCGGGGGATGCCGTCGCCAGGGCGAATGCCCGCGCGACGGCCCGCCGCCACAAGATCGTCCTGCAGCAGCAGGTGGAGATGAAGCTGCGCGCCATGGATGCCAGGCCGATTGATGCCAGGCCGATCGATGATAGCTCGGCTGGGCCTGAAGCAGCCACGTGCGGCAGTTGTGGCGATGGCGCGGCCAGGCTGATCCCGCAGGACGGGGAGAATGCCCAACGCCGCGAGATGCGCGCCATCTCCCACGCTCTGCGGACGCCCCTCGTCGCGATCGTCGGCGGCACCGACCTGCTGACGCGGGATGCGGAGCCGTCCGATGCCCGCACCCATGAACATCTCGACCTGCTGCGCGACGGCATCAAGGATGCCATTGCCGCGGTGGCGCTGGTGGAGGAGCTGAAGCAGTTCGATTCAGCGCCGCCGGTGGCGGAGCCCGTCGATGTCGATGCGGCGGCGATGCTTGATGCCGTGTTGTGCCGTCTGCAGGCGGAGGGAATCTTCGGGAACCTGGCCGTGCTGCCGGCCGCCCCCGGCGCAGCCTGGCTGCGCTTTCGCAGGGACGACCTCCGGCGGCTGATCGCACACTGCCTGCTTGCCGTGACGGAATGGGCGGCGCCGCGGTCTCGGCTGCGCATCGAATGGACGCAGCCCACGCCCTCCACCGCAGCGCTGTCCATTCACGTCGCCCCGCCAGGCGGCGGCGGGCCGGAAGCGGCCGCGCCGGCCTCCGCATTGGCACGGACGCAGGAAGGGCTGCGCTTCTCGATCGCGGAGCGGCTGGCATCCCGCAACAACGCGATCCTGCGATCCGATGGCGGCGCCGACGGGCGGATGAGCATCGTCCTGCACGCGCCACGCGGCGCCGGCGTGTGACCGCCCCTCCACCGACCCTGCATCGCCTGGGACGAGACGGCGCAATCCTGGTCATCCTCGCCGCCAGCCTCCTCATCCTCGTGACGCTGCTGGCCGTCGAGCGGCGGGAGAGGTCGGATTTCGTGGAACGGGGATCGGCCGCCGCGCGCGCCCATGCGGCAACCGCGGCCGCCAACCTCGCCCGGCTGGTGGAGCTGATCGGGCTTGTCCATTCGCTCGCGGAAGGGGGGCAACTCGGCAATGCGCAGGCCGATGGCATGGTGGTGGCCCTCATCGGGCGGCACCTGCGGACCATCGCGGCGGAGGAGCATTTCGGGGTACGCCAGGTCGCCGTGACGGACCGGCACGGCATCCTCACCTGGACGACGGTGCCCGTCGCCGCGCCGCTCGACCTTAGCGACCGGGAACACATCCACGTGCCGCTGGGTGGCCATGCCGGGCTCTTCGTCAGCGCGCCGCTGGTCGGCCGCGCATCGGGGCAGCCCAGCGTGCAGTTTGCGCGGGCGCTGCGCCAGCAGGACCGGACGCCCGACGGTGTCCTCATCGTGTCGATCGATCCCGCGATGCTCGCGACCATGCTCCGGCGCTCACTCGGCACCGCCGCCGCCGGCGCCACGCTGGCGCGGGATGATGGCACGGAACTGGTACGCGTGCCGGTCGCGGCGACGCCGCCCCTGGTGCCCGCCTTCCCGTCCGTGATGGACGGCTGGCTCCCGCCCTCACCGGGCCTGAGCGTCCAGGCGGATGCGCTGACGCTGTTCAGCGCCGTGCTTCCGGTACCCGGCGCACCGCTTCACGTCTCGGTCACGCTCGACGCCTCCGCCGAATGCGCTGCGCTCGCGGCCGACCACTGGGTCCGGCGACTGGTGGTCGCGTTGCTGGTTATCGCGCCGGTGATACCGCTTCAGCTACTCCGCCTGAGAATCCGCCGGCGGGCGGAGGAGGAGGAGCGGCGGCGCGCGCTGGCACTCGCTGCCCAGGCCGAGCAGTCGCGGACGGAGCTGGTGCATTTCCTGGATGCCCTTCCCGGCGCCGCCTATCAGGGCCGGATCACCGCAGGCGGCACGTTCGAATGCGTCTATGTCGGCCAGGCCATCAACCGGCTGCTCGGCAGCGCCGTCGATCCATTCCAGGACCAGCGCGCCTTCGCCGCCCTGCTGGATGAGGAAGCTGCCGACGCGCGCGACGCCTTCCTCGACGTTGTCCTGCGGTCAGGCGGCGAGGCGATCGAGTATCGCTTCCTCCGCCCCGACGGCCACCAGGTCTGGCTGCGGGAGCATTGCCGCGTGGTCGGCGAAGTGCCCGGCCATGGCGCGGAGGTGGTCGGCTTCATCAGCGACGTGACCCGGGATCGGGAGGTGCGGATCAACGCCATGACCGCGGCACGGCTCGCGACGGTGGGAGAGATGGCGACCGGCGTTGCGCATGAACTCAACCAGCCCGCCGCCGTCATCGGGCTCGCCGCCGATGTCGCGGTGCTGGAGATGCAGGCGCAGCCGCCCGGCTTCCTGGCCTCGGTGGAGGGGCGCCTCGCCGTGATCCAGGACCAGATCGGCCGTCTGCGGCGGATCGTTGACCATTTTCAGCTCTTCGGCCGCCCGGATGCCGGCGCGCCGGAGCCCGTCAACCTGGCCACCGCGATCGAGGGCAGCCTCGGCATCGTCGGCGGCGCCCTGCGCAACGCCGGCATCGAGGTTGAGGTTGCTCTCCCTCCGGACGGGCCGGATGTCATGGCGCGCCTGATCCCGCTGGAACAAGCGCTGGTCCAGCTTCTGCTGAATGCGCGCGAAGCCATCGTCGCGCATGGCGCGACACCGCGCCAGGTGAGCATCGGCACGCATCCGCTGCCGGGCCAGGACGCACTCGCGCTCTTGATCCGCGATACCGGCCCGGGCATGACGGAAGCCGCCCTCGAACGCGCCTTCGAGCCCTTCTTCACGACCAGGACGCCGGGCCATGGCACGGGCCTCGGGCTTTCGGTCGTCTATTCGACGATCAAGGGTTTCGGCGGATCCATCATGCTGGCGAACGGCCCCGCCGGCGGCCTGGAAGTCAGGATCACCCTCCCCACCGCGCCCCCGCCACCCGCCCCCCGGCCGGCAGGCGGGGACATGGAGCTGCCCGATGGTTCATAGCGCGCTGACCATGGAACCGACGCGCATCCTCCTCGTGGATGACGATGTCGCCTTCTGCGACCAGGCTTCCGCCTATCTGACCCAGCACGGCTGCGCGGTACTGGCGCTGACGGATCCCGCCGGCCTGGCGGGAGCCCTCGCGGAGTTCAGGCCGCAACTGCTCCTCCTCGACCAGCGGCTTGGCACCGTGAGCGGCACCGAGGTGCTGAAGCGGCTCCGGGACGGCGCCGCCATCCCCTGCATCATCGTCACCGGATGCTCCGATCCCTTCGACCGCATCGTCAACCTTGAGCTCGGCGCCGATGACGAGGTCGAGAAATCGATCGCGCCGCGGGAATTGATCGCGCGCATCCGCGGCGTGCTGCGCCGTTCGGCGCCGAACGGCGCTGAAACGCCGGGCGGCGGTCCCGCGCCCGCCCTGGCGGAGGCTCCACGCGGCGCGAACCCCGTCCGGGGCAGGCAGGGCTGGCGCTTCGATACGGGGCGGCGGCTGCTGCTGCGGCCGGACGGGTCCAGCTGCGGCCTGACGACTGCGGAATATGAGACCTTTCGCGTGCTGCACGACGCCATGGGGCAGACGGTCGCCCGCGCCGAACTCAGCCTGCGCGTCTTCCAGCGGCCATGGCGGGCGAATGACAGGGGCATCGACACGGTGATCAAGAAGCTGCGGCACAAGATCGAACCCGACAACGCCGACCCCCAATCCATCAAGACTGTCCGCCAGGTCGGCTACGTCTTCGTCGGCTTTCCCGCGTGATGCCGGACTTCATCGAGCAGCAGGGGCGGGCGTCGAGCCGATCGATCGACATCCACCGCCTGTCGCAGCACCTGGCCATCATGAGCATGGCGGCAGAGCTGGCGGAAATGGCGCTGCGACGCAACGATGCCGAGGAGGCGCTGCTGCGGGTCGAGGTCGTACTGGCCGAGATCGAGCGGCTGAGGGAGCTCACCGGGCCGGTGAAGGGCGCGCGCTAGCCGCTGGCATCGCCCGCCATGGGATTGCCACGCCCCAGACGGCCGGGCGCCGCATAGGTCGGGTCGTGGCGGCGGCAGAATGCCTCCACCGGATCGGTCCGCATGGCCGCCAGCCCAGCCGCCAGCTTCTCCCGCGGCCAGTCCCACCAGGCGATGCGCAGCAGGCTCGCCCGCTCCGCCTCCGCAAAGCGGAAGCGCAGCACGCGGCCGGGATTGCCGACGACGATGGCGAAGGGCGGCACATCCTTCGTCACCATCGCGCCGGCGCCGATGGCAGCCCCCGTGCCGATGCTGATGCCGGGCAGCACGATGACGCCGTGGCCGAGCCAGACATCGTTGCCCAGCGCGACGCGCTTCTGCCGCCGCCAGTCGAAGAAGCCGGCCTCATCCTCCCCCAGCCCATAGGCGCTGGCGCGGTATGTCACATGGCTCAGCGCCACGCGGTCCAACGGGTGGTTGCCGGGGTTGATCCGCACATGGCTGGCGATGGAACAGAAGCGGCCGATGGTCGCGTAGATGATCTGGCTGTCGTGGACGACGTAGGAATAGTCGCCGAACTCCGTCTCCGCGACCGTGCTGCGGGCGCCGATCTCCGTGTAGATGCCCAGCCGGCTGTCGCGGACCTTCGCGGTTTCGTGGATGAAGGGCTCAAGCCCAAGTTTCTTCGTCGTGCTACCCGGGTCCTGGTACCGGGTCAGGCGCGGATCATTCTCAGCCTCAGCCAACGGCTCGCTCCATCAATGACGGCGACAGTGACAAGGATGAGCAGCACGATGAAGGCTGCTTCGTCCCAGTTGTTCAGGCGGATGCGGTCGCCGAGGGCGAGACCGATGCCGCCGGCGCCCACCACGCCCAGGATGGTGGCGCTGCGGGTGTTGCTTTCGAAGGTGTAGAGGGTTTGCGAGAGCATCAGCGGCGCCACCTGCGGGATCAGCCCGAAGCGGATGGCATGCAGGCGCGATCCGCCGCTGGCGCGTACCCCTTCCACCTGGCGCCGGTCGGCGGATTCCAGCGCCTCGGAGAACACCTTGGCCAACAGGCCGATATCGGGCACGGCCAGTGCCAGGATGCCGGCAAAGGGCCCCATGCCGACGGCCGAGACGAAGATCAGTGCCCAGACCAGGCTGTCGATGCCGCGCAGCCCGTCATAGCTGCGCCGCACGGTGAAGCGCATCAGCGTGCTGGTCACCACATTGCCCGCACCCAGGAAGCAGAGCGGCAAGGCGACGAGGACAGCCAGCAGCGTGCCGAAGAAGGCCATGGCCACCGTCTCGGCCAGGCTGTGCAGCAATTCGGCCAGCGCCCCGCCGGGGGAAGGTGGCCACATCAGCGTCAGCAGCCAGCCAAGCTTGCCGAATCCCTCCCAGATGCGCGCGGGCGACGCGTCGATGCGCCAAAGCCCCACCAGGAGCAGCAGGAAACCGCCGGCAAAGAGGAGCTGGGTGCGCGAAAGGGTCATGGTGCCCGGAGGCTGTCAGCGCCGATGATCCGGTGGCGCAGCTTTGTGGTCAGCGCATCGATCAGCGTCACGGTCACCAGGATGAGCACGATGATCGCCGAGATGTCCGGATATTCGAACTGACGCACCGCGAGGTAGAGCTCCTCCCCAATGCCGCCGGCACCGACGATGCCGAGCACGCTGGCCTCGCGCACATTGATCTCGAAGCGCAGCAAGCCGAACGACAGTACGCCGGGCAGGGATTGCGGCAGCACGCCGAAGCGCATGCACTCCGCCCAACTGCCGCCCGCAGCACGAACCGCCTCGACGCTGCGCAGATCGGCATTCTCATGCACCTCGGCGAACAGCTTGCCCAGGGCACCGAAGGTGTGCAGCGCCACGGCCAGGACGCCGGCGAAGGGACCGAGCCCGAACGCGTAGACGAAGATCAGGGCGAAGACCAGCGTCGGCACGGTGCGCGCGAATTCGGCCGTGCGGCGCGCGATCAGCACAGCCCAGGGCGGGGCGAGGGTGGCTGCCGCCGGGAAGCTCAGCAGCAGCGCGGCGGCACCACCCACCACCGTGCCGACATAGGCGATCAGGATCGTGTCCAGCAGCAGCCCAAGCCAGACATCAACGCCCCACATCCACTCGGCCAGATCGGCGCCGAGTGAGTCCATGCGCAGTGTCGGCACGGTGCGCGCGATGTAGTCGGCCGCGCGCGGCAGGCCGGCCAGCAGCCGTGCCGCATCGACCTGTCCCACCCAGGCAGCCAGCCAGGTGGCGGCAAGGAAGGCGATCGACCAGAGCAGCGTTCGCCGCCGCCCGGCCTGGCGTTCCTGCTGCCAGCGGGCGGCGACAGCCTGGACGGTCAGGCTCAAGACCGGTTGCGCCGCTGCGCCTGGTTCTGCTCCGTCATCGCGATGAGGTCGGCGTAATCCTCATGCCGGGCGGGAACGATGCGGGCGGTGTTGGTGCTGATCTGCGCCAGTACCTCCGGCGCTTCCACATGCAGGTTCAGCATCATCCGCACGAAGGCGGCGCGCAGACCCTCCGGCACGCCGGCGCGGGTGACGGTGGGCGAATTCGGGATCAGCGGGCTGCGCCAGATGATGCGCGTGGTGCCCGGCTGGATCATGCCCTTCTCGACCATGCGCTGGATGTTGCCGGACTGCTCATTGTTCCAGAAGGTTGCGGCGGCATCGAAGGTGCCGTTCAGCACGGCGATGACACTCTGCTCATGGTTGCCCGAAAAGCCGGTGCGGCTGAAATGGCGGGCGGGGTCGACGCCTTCCTTGCGCATGAAATAGCCCGGCGCGGCGAAGCCCGATGCCGAGTTGGGATCCGCGAAGGCAAAGGACCGGCCGCGCAGATCGGCCAGCGACTGGAAGGGGCTGTCGGCCTTCACGAAGATGACGGAGTAATAGCCCTCGGCACCGTCATTAGCCTGGTGGCGCAGCAGCGGGATCACACCCTCGCCCATGGCGCGGCGGGCCAGCGCATAAGCCGCCGGGCCAAGATGGGCGAATTCGAGCTGTTCGGAACGCAGCGCCTCGACCACCGCGGCATAGTCGGTGCCGCGGAAGATGCGCATGGGCACGCCAAGCGTGCGCTCGGCATGCACCGAAAGCCCCTGCAGGCGGGCAATCGCATCGCGCTCATTCTCGGAACCGATGACGCCGTAGCGCAATTCGCGGAAACGGCTGCGCCAATCCGCCTGCGCCTGTGCGCCGCGGGTCTGGATCAAGGGCGTGGCAAGCAGGCTGGCGCTGGCGAGCAGACCCATGCGGCGGCTGAGCATGATGGCTGTCCTTCTACGGGCTGTTCAGCGCGCGCGCAGCAATTCGGGCACGCGCAGCAGGATCAGCTCGTTCGAGTCGGCCTGGAAGAACTGCCGGCCGGCGCTGAACGGCAGGTTGTTGTCGTTGCCGACGATGATGTGGTCCGCATCCACCATCGCCACATCCTCGATCGTAAAGAAGGGGAAGGTGAAGCGGTCCCGCGGCGCGTTCGCCGGCAAGTCGCCGCGTATCCGCGCCAGGCCCTCAGTGTCCCGGATCGCCATCAGGTCGATATGGCCGATCTTGCGGACGAAGCCCTCGGCATCGGTCTGCGCCAAGTCGATGAGATAGACGCGCTTGAACCGCGCCGGCAGCGGGAAGCAGGGCGCCGCCGCGGTGGGCTGCACGCCCTGGGCGCAGGCGAGGCCCGGGTCACCCTCGCCATTGTCACGCTCGATCACCAGGGCGCGCGTGGCATCGATGAAGTTGAAGTCACCGATGGCCGTGGCGCCGGCTTCCAGGCGGTAGCGCAGGCTGCGCCCGGTCCAGGCTTGGCGGGCGATGCTGTATTCCAGCAGGCGCAGAAACTGGCCTTCCGGCTGGTCCGAACCGGCGGCGAACAGCGGCTGTTCCAGCAGGCCCCACAGCGTCTGCCCATCCGGCGTCAGGGCCATGCCCTCATACCCGCCGGACCGGCGAACCCGATAGGGAACGCCCGCGGTGGGGGAGGCAGCGACCTGCAGCGCGGCATGGTCCGGGGACCGCAGCGGCTGGCCGTCCAGCATGGTCTCCACCACGCGCTGCACCACGCCCGCGGCATCGACCTGGATCAGGTAGGGGCCGAATTCGTCGCCGAACCAGAAGCCGCCCTCGACAGGCTGGATGCTCTCCAGGTCGAAATCCGCACCGGTGAGGTAGCGGCGCTCCGTGCCCTCATAGGCAATGCGGAAGGGGATGCGGCGATGCGGATCGGACAGGAAGGTGGTCTGTTCGATCGCCACCTGGCCGGTACGGAAATCCGGGCGAACCTTGTGGAACATCAACAGCGCATCGGGGCTGTTGCGGCGGTTGCCGAAGCCATTGTCGGTCAGCACCCAGTAGGCACCGGGCTCGCCCGCCACCGGCTTGATGCCGGAGAAGCCCTGCACGGGCTGGCCGATGAAGGGGAAGGCGATGCCGGTCGGGCGGCTGCCATGCATCGGGCCGGTATCGCCCATCACGGCGCCCGGACGATCGATGCGGAGGTTGCCGGGGCCCGCGAACTTGCCGGAGACCAGCGCATCCCGCGGCGCATCGGCCGGCGGCACCGCCATGGTGAAGGCGGGCAGGATGGCATGGCCGGCGAGCGTCGCTTCGAAGCGCTGGTCGGCGATCGCGGCGGGTGCCAGCCCGATCAGGGCGGTAGCGGCAAGCAGAAGGGCGCGCATCGTGTCGTGTCCATACCCGGATGTCGTGCCGGGGCTTTAGACAGGGTGCATTGCCATCGCTTGACGGTGTCGTGACGTTGTCGTGGCGTCAGGGGTCGTAGCGTCAGGGGCTGCCCTGCCAGGGCGGGCCATCGACCAGGCGATCGATCCAGCCGCGCGCCTCCGCCATCAGCGGGGCGCGTCCATCAGGCACGCTGTTGCGCAGCAGGAGGAGCGGCACGCACGGCGTTGCCGTGGCCTCCGCGCGGCTGACCCGGATGGTCCAGCCGCGCTTGCGGCGCCACGCGCGGACGCAATGCCCGCGATAATGCGAGGCACCAGCCTCGCAACCCTGGCCCATCCGCACGCACTCCGCATCCCCATCGCAGGGTCATCCGCGGGTGCGGCCGGCGCAACGGCTGGCCGTGACAGCGTGATGACCGTTCGTTGAAGATCCGGTGACAATTGACCTGGTTCAGCCGCAGCGTCGCAAGGCGGTGGGGTAGAGCCTCCCCTCCGGCGTCGCGCGCATCGCCTCCAGCACGAAGCCACCGGGCAGGGATACCCTCTCCCGCAGCGGCAGGGCATCCGCCGCCGCGTCCCAGCCCGCCAGCAGCGGCCGGCCCTCCATGCCCTGCTGGTCGAGGCCCATCAGGTGCAGGATGGTGGGCACGATGTCCGTCAAATCCGCCGGCATCTGCGCCACGGCGCCATCCCGGAACGGCCCGCCCTGCATCACCAGCACGGTCGCCAGTTCGGACCGGTGCAGCCCGCCATGCATGCCGCCGCCCTCCGGCACATCCGGCGCGTCGAAGGGCGCGAAGCCGGGCAGCCCCCATTCATCGGACGCCTCGCTGCCCGCGAAGGTGACGACGAGGTCCGCGCTGCGGCGGTGCCCGCTGCCGAGCAGGGAGAGCGGAACCGCCTGCCCCTGCGGCAGGATCGCGGGATCGCGCGCCAGCAGCGGCCCGGCCCAGTCCTGTTCCGCCAGGAAGGCCGCCACCTGCGGCGCCAGCGACGGATCGCGAAACCACAGCCCCGGCGCCGCCGCGGGCGCGACCGCGATGTCGATGCCCTCCCCCAGCCCCGCGCCGGCCCGGAAGCCCGCGCGGCACAGTTCGTCGCGCAGCGACAGCTTGCCGCGGCCCGTAACGTGGCCGTGGTCGGACAGCACGATGATGGCGATGTCCTCGGCATCCGGCTGCGCATCGCGCCAGGCGACGATCTCGCCCAGCACATCATCAGCTGCACGCAGGCCCGCCTGCGCCTCCGCCGACCGCAGGCCGCCCCAGTGGAAGGCGATGTCGGGCTCCGAGAGCCACAGCAGCGTGACATCGGGGCGGTGTTCGGGCAGCACGATCTCCAGCATCACGCGGGCGGCGTGGTGCAGGCGGGGCAGGTTCGGCACGGCGTGCGGCGGCGTGGGGCCGAGGCGATCCCGTACCAGCCGCGCCGTCTCCCCCTCCTCATCCTCCACATTCCACCGGAAACTGCCGAGGCGTTCGGCCGCGGGATGCAGCAGCCGCGCGGCGCCCGCGGTGCCGGCGCTGACCAGGGCGAAGGACAGGCCATGCGGCGCCAGCCGCTCCGCCAGGCTCGGCCGTTCCAACGGGCTTTCGGCGCCCTGGGCCATTCCCTGGGCCATCGCCAGCACATCGGCCACCAGTTTCGTGCGCAGCAGCCGGTCCGGCGCCACGCCGGCGTCGAACAGCGTATTGGCCACCATGCCATGCCCGCCCGGCCGGCACCCCGTGATGAGGGACGGCGTGGCAACACGCGTCTCGCTCGGGAACACGCTGCGCGCATTGGCGAAGCGTGTGCCCGATGCAGCCAGCGCCGCCAGATGCGGCGTGGCGGCAGCCGAAACCATGTCCGGCCGCAACCCATCGAGGGCCACCAGGATGAAGCGGGTCATGCGAGAGGCCTATCGGAGCGTGGGGTCGAGCCGGTCCCGCAGCCAGTCGCCGATGAGGGAGACGGACAGCGTGGTCAGCACGATGGTGAAGGCGGGGGAGAGCAGGATCCAGGGCGCGCGTGTCAGATACTCCCTCCCATAGCCCACCATGGAGCCGAGCGAGGTCGAGGGCGGCTGCACGCCGAGGCCGAGGAAGGACAGGCCGCTTTCCAGCAGGATGATCTCCGGGAAGGCCAGCGTCATCGACACGATGAGGGTGGAGGCGATGTTCGGCAGCACGTGCCGCCCATAGATCCGCCAGGGTGAGGCACCCAACTGCCGCACCGCCGCCGCATAGCCCTGCGACCCCGCGCTGATGGCCAGGCCCCGCGCGATACGGGCGTAGCGTTCCCAGGCATGCAGGCCCAGCAGGCAGATGAACAGCACCATCGAATTGCCGAAGAAGGCCAGCACCGCCAGCGCCAGGATCAGGAAGGGCAGGCTGGCGGAGAAATCCACCAGCGCCAGCACCACCTGTTCCACGAAACCCCGGAAATGCGCAGCGAGGAAGCCGAGCGTGGTGCCGATCAGCGCGCCGATGATGGTGGCGCCGAAGGCGATCAGCAGGCTCATCCGGATCGAATAGATCAGCCGCGCCAGCACATCGCGGCCGAGTTCGTCGGTGCCCAGCGGATGCAGCCAGGTGCCACCCATGAAGGCCGGCGGCGCCAGGCGGTTGCGCAGGTCGAGCGCGGTATAGGCATAGGGGCTGACCACATCGGCCAGCACCGCCGTCAGCAGCATCAGCGTCAGCCAGGCCAGGCCGAACAGCACCATCGGCGGCGGCAGGGCGCGTTTCGCAAGCGGCGCCGCAGTGATGGGCAGGGTTGCGTCGGACATGTCAGGCCATCCCCGCGGCGCGCTTCGGCCGGTTGCGCAGCCTCGGATCGAGCAGCCCATAGAGCAGATCGACGATGAGGTTGGACGTCACCATCGTGATCGCCACCAGCAGGAGCACGCATTGCACCACCGCCAGGTCACGGTTCGCGACCGCCACGACGAGAAGGCGGCCGACGCCGGGCCAGGAGAAGACGCTCTCCACTACGACGGCGCCGGCGATCAGGCTGCCCACCATGAAGCCCACGATGGTGACGGTGGGGATGGCGGCGTTGGGCAGCGCATGGCCCCAGACGACGGACCGCCACGGCACGCCCTTGGCGCTGGCGGTGCGGATATAGGGCTGGCCCAGCACCTCCAGCATGGCGCTGCGGGTGAAGCGCGCCAGCACCGCGGCGCCGCCGACACCCAGCGTGATGATGGGCAGGATCGCATGCCGCCAGCTGTCCTGCCCGCCGGAGGGCAGCCACCCCAGCTGCACCGCGAAGACCAGCACCAGCAGCAGGCCGAGCACGAAGGACGGCACCGTGAAGCCTGCCACCGCCAGCATCATCACCGCGCGGTCAATGAAGGAATTGCGGTGCAGCGCGGCGGTGATCCCCGCGGGAATGCCAAGCCCGACCTTGATGGCCAGCGCGGGCAAGGTCAGCGCCAGCGTCGCTGGAATCCGCTCCGCCACCAGCACGATGGCATCACGCCCGTCGCGCATGGAACGTCCGAGATCACCCTGCAGGATCGCGCCGAAGTAGTGAAAATACTGGATCCAGACGGGCTGATCGAGGCCCCAGGCCGCGCGGAAGGCGTCCACCGCCTCCGGCGGCGCATCCGCGCCCATGATGATCTGCGCGGGGTCGCCGGACAGTCGCAGGACGACGAAGGCGAAGGTGACGACCATCACGATGGTGACGGCGGCACGCAGCAGGCGGGTGCCCAGGAAGCGGATCATCTCAGGCGGCCTTCTTCGTGACGGCAGGGGCCACATCGCCATGGGCGACATGGCAGGCGACAAGCCGCCCATCCGCGCGGCGCGGCTTCAATACCGGCGCTTCCCGCGCGCAGAAGGCGGTCGCGACCGGGCAGCGCGGGTGGAAGGCGCAACCGCTCGGCCGGTCCGCGGGGTTCGGCGGATCGCCCTGCAGCACGATGCGGCTTCCCGCTCGGCCGGGATTCGGAATGGCGGAGACCAGCGCCTGCGCATAGGGATGCGCGGGGTCGTGGAGTACCGCATCGGGCTCCCCTTCCTCGACAATGGTGCCGAGATACATCACCGCGACGCGGTGGCTCACCTGCCGCACCGCGCGCAGATCGTGGCTGATGAACAGGATGCCGAGGCCGAGGCGTTCCTGCTGGTCCAGCAGCAGGTTCATCACCTGCGCCTGGATCGAGACATCGAGCGCGCTGATCGGTTCGTCGCAGACCAGCAGCGCGGGTTCCGTCGCCAGAGCCCGCGCCAGCACCGCGCGCTGCCGCTGGCCGCCGGAGAGTTCATGCGGGTAGCGCGCGGCCTGGTCCGGCCGCAGCCCGACCGCGCGCAGCGCCTCGATCGCACGCGCGGGGCGGTCCTTCGCCTCCCCGATGTTGTGGATGTCGAGCGGTTCCTGCACCTGCGCACCGATCGGCAGGCGGCGATCCAGCGCGCCAAGCGGGTCCTGGAACACCATCTGCATGCGCGACCGCAGCACGCGCCAGGCGGGGGTGCCGGGCGGCGGCATGGGCTTGTCCTGGAAGGAGACGCTGCCGGCATCCGGCGCCTCCAGCCCCAGCACAAGGCGGCCCGTGGTGGATTTCCCGCAGCCGGATTCACCGACCAGGCCGAGCGTGCGGCCACGTTCGACGGAGAGAGAGACGCCATCGACGGCGCGGACCTCCACGCTGCGTCCCATGAGCCCGCGCCGCATGGCATAGCGGCGCACCAGGCCCTTGGCCTCCAGCATCGGCGTCATGCGGTGACGGTTTCCTTCAGCAGGCCCATGGCGGTGGCGCGGATGCAGGCGGCCTGGTGGCCCGATTCGAGATCGATGGCATCCGGCACGGCCAGGTCGCAGGCCGGGGAGCGTTCCGCGCAGCGCGGCGCGAAGGCGCAGCCCTTAGGCATGGCCCAGGGTTCCGGCACGCTGCCGCCGATGGCCGCCAGGCGGCGCCGGGGCCCGTCCAGCGGCGGCAGCGCGCCGAGCAGGCCGCGCGTGTAGGGATGGGTCGGCGCCGCGAACAGCCGCGCCACGGGTGCCTGTTCGACGATGCGCCCGGCATACATGACGCAGACGCGGTCGCAGCTATCCGCCACCACGCCAAGATCGTGGGAGATCAGCACCAGCGCCATGCCGGTATCGCGCCGCAGATCCTGCAGCAGCGTCAGGATCTGCGCCTGGATCGTCACATCCAGCGCCGTGGTCGGTTCGTCCGCCACCAGCAATTCAGGGCGTCCCGCCAGCGCGATCGCGATCATCACGCGCTGGTTCTGCCCACCGGAGAGTTCATGCGGCCAGGCATCCAGCCTCCGCGCGGCGTCGGGGATGCCGACCTGATCGAACAGCCGCTTCGCTTCCGCCCGCGCCGCCGCGCCGCGCATCCCGCGATGCAGGCGCAGCGCCTCCTCCACCTGCCGCCCGATGCGGATCACGGGGTTCAGGCTGCTGGCGGGGTCCTGGAAGATCATCGCGATGCGACCGCCGCGCACGCCATCCAGCGTGGCGGGGGCGGCACCGAGCAGTTCCTGCCCCTGCAGCGTCGCGCTGCCCGTGACGCGCGCCTTGCCCGGCAGCAGGCCGAGGGCGGCGAGCCAGGTCACGGATTTCCCGCAGCCGGATTCGCCGACCAGCCCCACCGCCTCGCCCGCCGCCACATCCAGGTCGATGCCGCGCAGCGCGTACTGCCCATCGAAGCTGACGCGCAGGTTCCGCAGCGAGACCAGCGCCGTCACGCCGCGAAGTTCCGGCTGCGGAAATCCATCTGGAAGGACTGCCCCGGCGCCCAGCCGATATCCCGCCGCTTCGCCGTGAGGTTCACGGATTGATGCAGGACCGTATAGGCAGGGTCCTCGCGCTCCGCGATCTCCAGCATCCGGCGGAAGGTGCTACGGCGCTGGGCGGGATCCGTGCCGGTCTCCAGGGCCTGTGACAGGCGGCCGAATTCCTCGTTCCGCCATTCATTGATCTGCCATTGCTGGCCTTCCGGCCCATGCGCGGCGACGATGGAGGAGACGGGGTCGTTGAAGCTGGCGCTGCCCGACCAGTCCCGCACGCCGCGCTGACCATCCCGCGACAGGACCTGCGGGAAGTTCTCCCGCATCTCGATCACCACATTCAGGCCGACGGCACGCCAGCCTTCGACGAGGATCTGCGCGGTCGGCACCTGGTTCGTGTAGTAGCCGTTCAGCAGGCGATAGGGGATCGGCTCGCCGCGATAGCCGGCTTCGCGCAGCAGCCGGCGCGCCTCCGCAGGATCGAAGCGAGGCGCGGACCAGTCGGCGTGGTACATCGGGCCGTAGAATTCGAATTGCAGGCCCTTCGGCACCGGCGCGCGGCCGCCCCACAGCGCCTGGGTGATGGCATCGCGATCGATGCTGTGCGTGAAGGCGCGGCGCACGCGCGCATCGCGGAGATGCGGGTGGTTCTTGTCGAAGACGGTCAGGCGATGGTTCATGATCGGCCCGCCGACAACCTCATGCCGCGCGCTGCGCTGCACCGTGCCGATCTGGTCGGGCGGCATGTCGCAGGCGAAATCGGCTTCGCCGGACAGCAGCGCGTTGATGCGCGACGAGACCTCCGGAACTTCAAGGAAGCGCAGGCGCCGCACCGGCGGCCGGCCGCCCCAGTAGTCGTCGAAGGCTTCCAGCACGAGCGAATGGTCGGGGCGGAACTCCGCCACGCGGAAGGGGCCGGTGCCGATGGGGCGGCGCGCCCATTCCAGCCATGATGCGCTGCGTTCAAAGGCATCGCGGGACAGCACCATCGCCACGTTGCGGCTGATGCGGCCTTCCAGCGTCACATCCGGCACGCGGTTGTGGAAGCGGATGGTGCGGGCATCGACGATCTCGATGCGGTCCAGGCCCGGGAATGTCCGGCGCGCGACGGCCAGCGCCTCCGGCGGCGGCGTGCGGCCCTGGGTCTGGCCAGGCACGCTGCCGAACAGGTTGCGCGCCTGCTCCACCGCCAGGTTCCAGCCCATGCGTTCGGGGCTGAAGGTGAAGGCGACATCCTCCGCCGTCATGGTGCGGCCATCATGGAACAGCACGCCCTGCCGCAGCGTGAGTTCCAGCGTACGGTCATCGATCCGCCGCCAGGATTCCGCAAGCCCCGGGCGCAGCGAGAGGTCACCGCTCCAGGACTGGTCGACCAGCGTCTCCGCATAGGAATTCCAGGTGCGGCTGCCGACGTTGGATTGCTCCCGCAGCGTCTCCAGCGTGTTGGTGTTGGCGATCTTCTGCACGGCGATGGTGATCACCGGGCGCTGGTCGGATTGCGCGAGCGCGGGTGCTGCCAGCAGCGTCGGCGTGGCGAGGAGAAGGCGGCGCGTCAGCATCGGATCAGGCCCCCCAATTGCCCTGACGGAAATCCATCGCGAAGGCGGGGCTCGCCTTCCAGCGGATATCGCGGCGCTTGGCGGTGAAAGTCGCGTTCTGGTGGATGACGGTGTAGGCGGGGTCCTCGCGCTCCGCGATCTCCAGCATCCGGCGAAAGGCCGCGCGGCGGCGGGCGCGGTCCGTCCCCGTCTCAAGCTCCACCGACAGGCGGTTCAATTCGTCGTTGCTGTATTCGCCGACCTGCTGCTGCTGGCCGTTCGGGCCGTGCTGCGCCACCAGCGAGGACACCGGATCGTTGAAGGGGGCGCTGT
Source organism: Falsiroseomonas sp. (assembly GCF_051859025.1). Taxonomy (GTDB): domain Bacteria; phylum Pseudomonadota; class Alphaproteobacteria; order Acetobacterales; family Acetobacteraceae; genus Falsiroseomonas. Next base: position 95,607 of record NZ_JBHYGL010000010.1, read on the forward strand.
TCGACCAGTCCCGGATCGCGCGCGTCGGCGTGCGTTCCAGGATCTGCGACCAGTTCTCCTTCATCTCGATCTGGATGTTGAGGCCGACGGCGCGCCACATCTCCACCATCACCTGCGCGGTCGCGTTCTGCTTGGTGTAGTAGTTGTTCAGCAGGCGATAGGGGATCGGCTCACCGCGATAGCCTGCCTCCCGCAGCAGGCGCCGCGCTTCCGCGGGGTCATAGGCAGGCACGTCCCAATCCGCATGGAACATCTGGTCGTAATAGGGCCATTGCAGGCCCTTCGGCACCTCGGTGCGGCCAGCCCAGAGGCTCTCCACGATCGCCTTGCGGTCCATCGAATGGGTGATGGCGCGGCGCACCCGGGCATCGCGCAGCTGGGCGTGGTTCTTGTCGAAGCAGATGAGGCGATGGTTGAGGATGGTGCCGCCCTGCACTTCGAAGGCACGGTTGCGCTCGATCCCGGGGATCTGGTCCGGCGGGATGTCGCAGGCGAAGTGGTAGTCGCCAGCCAGAAGGCCATTGATGCGGGAGGAGACTTCGGGAACCTCCACGAAGCGGATCTGGCGCAGCGGCGGGCGGCCGCCCCAGTAATCATCATGCGCCACCAGCAGCAGCGACCGGTCGGCCTGGAATTCCTGCACGCGATAGGGGCCGGTGGTGACGGGCTTGCGCGCCCAGTCGAGCCAGGAGGAAGCGGCTTCGAAGGCGCGGCGGCTGACGATCTCGCTGCCATAGCGCGAAAGGCGGCCTTCCAGCGTCACGTCGGGCGTCGCGTTGTGGAAGCGGACCGTCATGCGGTCCACCGCCTCCACCCGTTCCAGCGCCGGCCAGGCGCGGCGTGCCACGGCGGGCACTTCCGGGGGCAGTTCCTTGCCGGGGCGCGGCGCGGGCATCCCCTCCCCGATCGGGATGGTGCGGCCATGCGCGGTCGCCAGCGTCTCCCCGAACATGCGTTCGCGGGAGAAGGAGAAGACGACATCATCGGCCGTCATCTCATCGCCATTGTGGAAGCGCACGCCGGGGCGGAGCTTGAGTTCGATCACGCTGTCGGAGATGCGGCGCCATTCCGTGGCGAGCCCCGGCACCGGGCCGAGGCCGCCCAGCCAGTCGCGCCCGATCAGCCCTTCCCAGATCGAGGAGAAGAAGATCCGCTCCCCGACATTCGACTGTTCCCGCAGCACTTCGAGCGTGTTGGAGTTGCTGATCTTCTGGACCGCGATGGTGATGGATTGCCGCTGGTCCGCCTGCGCGATGGCGAAGCGCGGCAGGACGAGCGCGGGCGTGGCGAGCAGCAGGCGGCGCGGGATCATCGGCATGGCTCCTTATTCGGCGGCTTCGTGCGTGGCGGCGGCCAAGGGGGCTGCTGGCGGGGTGGGCTTGCGCTCCTCCAGCCCCTGCGGCGTCGCGCGGAAGTGGGTCAGCGTGCGTTCGGCGTGGCGCATGCGCAGCGACAGCGCCTTCTGCGCGTAGTCGCGCACCAGGCCGGCATGGGCGGGATCGTCGGCCAGGTTCTCGAACTGGTGCGGATCGCGTTCCAGGTCGAAGAACAGCGGCGGCAGCGCGGCGAAGTGGACGTATTTGTAGTCCGCATCCTGCACGACGCAGAGGCTGCTCTCATCCATCGACAGGCCGAGCTCGCCCTCGGGCTTCGAGTAGTGGACGTCGCGGAAATCGTATTCGTAGTGCAACACGTCGCGCCAATCCGCGGGCTTGTCGCCCGCGATCACGGGCAGCAGCGACCGGCCATCGACGCTGCGCGGCGCCTCGCCACCCAGCCATTCCAGGATGGTCGGCATCACGTCGACGCTTTCCGTGAAGCTGGCATCGATCTCCCCGGCGCGATGCGCGCCACCGGCGCCCTTCACCACCAGCGGGATGCGGAAGCTCTCGTCGAAATAGCCGACCTTGCCGAGCAGCCAATGATCACCGAGCTGCTCCCCGTGGTCGGAGGTGAAGATGATGGTGGTGTCATCCCACTGCCCGGTTTCCTCGAGGTAGGAGAAGACGCGGCCGAGGCAGTCATCGATCTCCGTCATCAGCCCCGCATAGGTCGCGCGCATCTGGCGGATGGCGAATTCGTCGAGGCCCGTGGCCACGCCGCCCGCCCCGTGGAAGAAGCTGCCCTGGCGGATGCCGCGGAGGTAGTGGCGCAGCATCGGGTGCTGCGCGGCCTCCTCCTCCCACATGTCGCGCCGCACCGGCGCGGGCATGTCGGCCGGGTCGTACATCGTGTTGTAGGGCGCGGGCGCGATGAAGGGGGGATGCGGGCGGTAGTAGCCGAGGTGGAGGAACCAGGGCTTATCGCCCTTGCCCTTGAGGTAGGTGAGCGCCTTTTCCGTGAAGAAGGTGCTGTCGGACAATTCGGCGGGGATGCGGCAGGGACGGTTGGTGGCGCCGGGCACGGCGTCCTCGCCTTCCGGCAGCCAGATATCCTCGCGCTTCGCGGGAAGTTCGTAGCCCTGGTGGGCCAGCCAGCCGAAATAGCCATCCATGTTCGGCTCGAAGGCACCGACGCTGCGGAACCCGTCCATCAGGTCGCCCAGCGTGGTGAAGCGCGGGTCCTTCGGGCCGCTTTCGCGGGGATCGGGCGTGGTCGTGGTGTAGCCGATCAGCGCGGGATCGTAGCCGATCAGGCGAAGCTGCTTGCCGAGGTTGGTGTGGCGCGCATCCAGCGGCACGGTGTTCTGCACCGCGCGGTGGTTCATCAGATAGAGGCCGGTCAGCAGGCTGGCCCGCGCGGGGCCGCAGGGAACCGCCGTGGTGACATGGTTGCGGAAGGTCACGCCTTCGCGGCACAGCCGGTCCAGGTTCGGCGTCCGCAGAAAATCCGCGCCGAGATGCGGCACGAAATCCGCGCGCCACTGGTCGACGACGATGAGAAGCACGTTGCGCCGCTGCCGCATGAAAATCCGCCCTGCCCTGACGGGCACGGCTTAGCGGCCAAGGGCGACCGTCGCGTGACAGATCGGCGGCGCCTTCGTTAAACCCCCCCCGCGCGGCAGCGCGGGATGGCGAGCCTGAGGCGGATCGCTGCGGCGCGATCCGCGCTCCCGCAGGGGCGGCGCTATTCCGGCTTCACGCCGGCATCCCGCACCACCCGCCGCCACTTCGCCACATCCTCCTCCAGGAAGCGGGTGAAATCCTGCGGCGATCCGCCGCCGATATCGGCGCCGAGTTCGCGCATCCGGTTGGCGATGATGGGCTGGGCCAGGGCGTCGCGGGCATCGGTGGCGAGGCGCTGCACCACCGCATCGGGTGTCCGCGCCGGTGCCATCAGCCCGACCCAGGATGTCGCGTCATAGCCCGGCAGGGTTTCCGCGATGGCCGGCACATCGGGCACCATCGACGACCGTTCCCGCCCCGTGACGCCCAGCGCCCGAAGCTGGCCGCGCTGAACATGGGGCAGGACGGTTGTCATGTTGTCGAACATCATGCTGACGCGCCCGGCCAGCAGGTCCGTCACCGCCGGGGCGCTGCCGCGATAGGGCACATGCGTCATCTGCGTGCCCGTCATCAGCTTGAACAACTCCCCCGCCAGGTGGACGGAGGATCCGATGCCGCTGCTGGCGAAGGTCAGGCTGTCCGGCGCCCGGCGCAGCAGGGCCACGAGTTCCGCGATGCTGTTCGCGGGGACGGAGGGATGCACGACGAGCATGTTGGGGAAGCTCGCCACCAGCAGGATCGGCGCGAAGTCCCGCAGCGTGTCGTAGCCCACATCGGGCCGGACGGCGGTCAGCACGGAATTCACGCTGGCCGTGCCCATCAGGATGGTGTGGCCATCGGCCGGCGCCCGCGCCACGGCCTGGGCGCCGATCGCCCCGGTCGCGCCGGCGCGGTTCTCCACGATCACGGGCTGGCCGAGGGAGCGGGTCATGGGCTCCACCAGCAGCCGCGCCATCAGGTCCGTGGCGCCGCCCGGCGGGAAGGGCACCACGATCTGCACCTGGCGGGCCGGAAAGGCCGCCTGCGCCCGCGCGCCGGGTGGCGCGCCCAGCACGCCCGCCGCGGCGGCCAGGACGCTTCGCCGCTTCATGGCATCGTTCATGTCGTTGTTTCCCCCAGGCCGAAATAGGCTTCCGCGTTGCGGTGCAGGACCTTCGCCAGGATGTCGTCGGCGAAGCCCATGGAGAGCCAGTCCGCCTTCAGCTTGGCATGGCGCAGCACCGGGAAATCACAGCCGAACATCACGCGGTCCTGAAGCCAGGTGGCGATGGCCTTGCGGAGTTCGGGCGAATAGCGCTTCGGCCCCCAGCCATGCAGCTCATAGCTGACATTCGGCTTGTGCCGCAGGATCGCCAGCATCTCGTCCTGCCAGGGGTAGGCGGGGCGCGCGGCCAGGATCTTCAGCTTCGGATAGCGCGAGGCGACATTGTCGATGTGCCGGGGATGGCCGTGGTCGAGTTCGATCCCATCGCCGCCCGGCAGGCCCTGGCCGATGCCCGTCAGGCCCGTCAGGATCATCACCGGCGTGCCATGCGCCTGCGCCGCCTGGTAGAAAACGTCCCAGCGCGGATCGCTTGCCGGCACGCCCGTGACCTGGCCGTTCACGCCGATGCCGACGAAGCCCGCGCCGGCGCCCAGCGCCCGCTCGAACTCCTTGATGCTCTCATAGCCACGGCGCGGATCGAATTGCAGCCAATGTCCCGCGATGGCGTCGGGGCGGCGGCGCGCAAGGTCGAAGGCGTAGTCGTTCTCCGCCCGCATCTCCTCGATCGGCCAGAACTTCGGATAGGACAGGTCGAGGATCGCGCGCGTCTCGTGCCGGACGAATTCGTCGCACATGCCGTCCTCGGTGAAATACTCCACCTCCGTGCCCCAGATCGCCTGCTGCCGCGCCAGCGCCTCCGGCGTGCGGAACAAATAGCCGCGCTTCGTGCCCCAGTGGGAATGGGCGTCCAGCATCCGCATGTCAGGCTTCCTGCATCGCGCGGCGGTCGATCAGCCGGCGAATCTTCGAGGTGGTATCGAGGCCCGTGAGCGGAGCAAGAGTGCCGCGCGGCACCACCTCCACCTCAAGCCGCACGGACAAGGCTTCCTTGAAGCGGCCCGCGAGGTCCGCCGCGAAGGCATCCGCGGCAACGTCAGCGCCCGTCGCCTCCACACGCACGACCATGCGTTCCCCGCGCTCCAGCACGCAGAGGAATTCGCCATTGCCGCGCGGATCGGCCGCGACGAGCGCACCGATCGCCTCGGGGAACACGTTCACGCCGCGCAGCTTCACCATCCCATCCGCGCGGCCGCGGATGCCGGTGATGCGGCGATGCGTGCTGCCGCAGGCGCAGCGGCCCGGCGCGAAGCTGGTGATGTCGTTGGTGTCGAAGCGGATCATCGGCGCGACATGCTTGAAGAAGGTCGTGACGATGGCGCTGCCCTCCTCGCCTTCCGCCACCAGGCGGCGCGTGTCGTCCTCCTCGGGCAGGCCCAGCACCTCGACCGCGAAGCAATCCTCGAAGACATGCATGCCGCTCTTCTCGGCGCAGTCCACGGCGACACTGCCGAATTCGTTCATCCCGTAGGTGTCGTAGACATCGGCGCCCCACAGCTCCTCCAGCGCGCCGCGATCCTCGACCCCGAGATGGGTGATCAGCCCCTTGATGCCGAAGCCCCGCGGGTCGAGGCCGAGCTCGTCCCGCGCTACCAGCGCCATGTGGCGGAGATAGGCGGGAAAGCCGATGAGGTGCGTGACCCCCCAGGCGCGCATCAGCTCGATCTGCCGGCGCGTCGGCGTCTGCGCGCCCGACCCCGTCATGATCGGCACCGCGCCCGTGTATTTCTGAATCCCCTCCCGCACCAGCAGCCCGCCATTCGGCAGGCCGAGCGACAGCGTGACCTGGAGGCGGTCGAAGGGACGCACCCCCTGCATGAACAAGCGGCGCCCGGTGACGATATTCATCACCTCCCGGTCCCTCGGCGCGAACATCATCGGCCGCGGCAGGCCCGTGGTGCCGCCGGAGGTCTGGAACACCAGCGGCAGTGCCGCATCCGTCGCCGGGTCCACGCCGAAATAATCGGGCCAGAAGGGGTCGCGCTCCAGGCTTTCCCGCATGTCATGGACCGAGAAGGTCGGGATCAGCTTCAGGTCGTCGAGCGAACGGATATCGCCGGGCTGCATCCCCACGGCCGACCAGCGGCGCCCGTAGAAGGGCACCTGCCAGGCGCGTTCCATCTGCTTCAGGAAGGCCGCTTCCCGCCGCGCGCGCAGCGCCTCCTCCGGCAGGGTCCAGACCGTGTCGAAGAATTCGGGCGCCGGCGGGAATTCCTGGCACAGCGCGTCCAGGTCGATGGCCTCGTGGTAGCGCGGCGGCACGCGAGCGGACATCCATCACCTCCCTGCACGCCCCCGACCGGGACTGGCGTAGCCCCCCAATTTGTGCGATTACCGCACATGAAGGGCGTATTGCGCACAACACTGGAATCCCCATGCCGCAGCGTCAAGACCAGCCGGCCGATGGCGACTATGTGCAGAGCCTCGACCGCGGCCTGGCCGTCATCCGCGCCTTCGGGGCGAACCGGCCGCGGCTGACGCTGTCGGAAGCCGCGGCGCAGGCGGGCATCAGCCGGGCCGCGGCGCGGCGGCTGCTGCTGACGCTCCAGGCCCTCGGCTATGTCGGCAGCGAGGATGGGAAGCATTTCGCGCTGCGCCCCGCGGTGCTCGACCTCGGCTATGCCTACCTCGCTTCCCAGCCCTGGTGGCGGGAGGCACAGCGCCATATCGGCCCGCTGGCGGCGCGGCTTGGCCATCCCTGCGCGGTCGGCGTGCTGGATGGGGCGGAGGTCGTCTACGTGGCCTATGCCGCGCCGAACCCCGTGGCGGGGCTGGACCGGTCCGTGGGCACCCGCCTGCCGGCCCATGCCACCGCCATCGGGCGCGTGCTGCTGGCGGGGCTGGAGCCCGCGCAGGTGGCAGCGCTGCTCGGGCCCGGGCCGCTCGATGCCTTCACGCCCTTCACCCGCGTCGCGGTGCCGGACCTGCTGGACGGGCTGGCTGCGGTGCGGCAGGCCGGCGCCTGCCTGGTGGACCAGGAATTGCGGCTCGGCCTTCGTTCCCTCGGCGTGCCGATCATGGGGCGGGACGGGCGCATCCGCGCGGGCCTGAGCATGAGCTTCGGCCTGATGGACAAGCCGGATGAGGCCGCGATGCGCGCCGCCCTGGCCACGGCCGCCGCGCAGATCGGGCAGGCCGTGGCCGGGTAGCCGGGGGGCGCCTCAGGCGCCGGGGTTGTCGCGCGCCTCAGGCGCCGGGATCGTAATCCAGCGGGGGCGCATCCTCCCACGCCGCGGGGGCGGCGGCCCAATCGGCCGGCGCTTCCTCCGCGAACAGGGCCGCTGCATCGGCGGCGGAGACGCCCTCGGCCTCCCCGCGCTCCAGCACATAGGCGTGGCCCCTGGCCGCCCCGGTTGCCGGCACCACGAACAGGATTCCGCCCTCGACCAGGGCTTCATTCAGCACCCCGACCAGATCCTCCAACTCCATGTCCACCGCGCCGTCCGCGATGGACAGGGCCACGACGCCACCCTCCGCCCCCGCGATAAGGGCGCTGCCGGTGCCGATGCCGGCCAGGTGCGCGGCCAGGGCCGCCAGCAGCACCTCGTTCACCTCCGGCTCCTCCTCGCCCTCCTCCTCGTCGCCCGGCCCCTCATCCGGAAGCGCGAGCCTGGCGCGGCGCAGCAGGTCCAGCGCGCGCGCCAGCGGCAGCGGGGCCGAGGCCTGCCCGCCGCCGGCGGCCTCGGCCATGATCGCCTCCCACCGGTCGAGCCGCGCGGCCGTCTCCTCCTCATCCGGCCACTCCCCCTCGGGATCCACCGGCACGGTCAGGCCCAGCAGGCAGACATCGCGCTCCTGCGCCGGCGCCGGCGGGATCGGCGGCTCCTGCCCGTTGACCAACGCCTCAGCGGCCTCCCGCAGATCGGAGGGACGCAGCCGCGCGATGGCGGAGGTCGCGATCCAGAAGGGCGCCAGGATCATCCGCGAGAAGGCGGGGTCGATCGCGACCTCCGTCAGCGCCGCCTGCAGCGTCGCCGGGATGGCGGGATCGCGCGGCGCGTCGCCGCTGCGCAGCACGGGGCTGACGAACAGCGCCGCCAGGCGCTCCTCCCCCGCTTCGCCTACCACATGCGTCGCCGCCGAAAATTCGATCGCGCGGCGGGCATAGGCGTAGTCCTGCGGCTCCAGCATCGATTCCACCACGCCGAGCGCCCCATCCAGGCGCTGGGAGAGCAGTTCCTCCGTCAGCAGGTCGATCTGGTCCTCATCCGCCTCCGGGTCGGTCGCCCAGCGCGCGATGCGCGCGGCCAGGGTCCGGCCGGTGGAGGGCTTGCGCGGCGCCTCGCGCAGGTCCGCGGCCCGCAGCCCCAGCGCCCGCAGCGCCGCGTCGCCGGACAGCGCATCCGCAGGCTCCCCAGGGTAGGCAGCGAAATCCGCGCCTTCCCCCTGCGCCGCCATCCAGGCGCGCATCGGCGCGGCGCGCAGGACATGCACCGCGACATCGAAGCCATGCCGGTGCAAGGCCCGCGCGATGGCACGGGCCATCCTTGCGTGATCCCCATTGTCGATCCGCGCCGCGACCGGATGCGCGAGGCGGAACGCCTCCTCATCGGCATAGAGGTTCACCGGCACCTCGTCCCGATCCGCGCCATGGGCCAGGTCCAGCGTGGCCGTCACCGCGGCGACGATCGCCTCCGCCTTCTCGATCTCGGAGCTGGACATGGGCGTGTGGTTCCTTCGATGCCGCCGGCGGCAAGGTTGCTGCCGCTGCGCGGCGGGGGTTGCTGCCGCTGCGCGGCGGGGGTTGCCGCCGCGATTACGGCGGATGCGCGGCCCCGCCAAGGGCCGGCGCCCAGCCCCTACAGGAACCCGCTGGCCAAAGCGTGGTTCACGCCGCCCAGGATATGGGCATCCAGGATGCACCGCGCGGCCGCCGCATCGCGCCGCAGCGCGGCATCCCGCAGCGCCGCATGTTCCCCGGCGGCGATCGCGCCGCGAAAGCCCAGCGCCCGGTTCTGGTAGCGCTGGTAGCGGTCGAACATCGCGCCATGCATCGCCATCAGCGTGCGCGATCCGCAGGCGGCGATAAGGCTCTGGTGGAACTGGGCATCGAAGGCGCGCCAGCCATCCAGCGCCGCCCCATCCCCCGCCAGCAGCCGTTCCTCCATCAGCGCCAGCTTGTGATGCGCGGCAACCACCCGCGCCTCCCACTCCACATCGCCGGCGCGGAAGGATTGTTCCATCGCATGGCCTTCCAGCAGCAGGCGGAGGCTCGCCAGCTCCCGCAACTCGGTGGGCGAGAAGGGGGCCACCTCGAAGCCACGCTGGCCTTCGGCGATCACCAGGCGTTCCGCCACCAGGCGGGACAGCGTCTCCCGCAGCGTGCCGACGCCGGCATCATAGGCATCGCGCAGCGCGTCCAGCTTCAGCTTGCGGCCCGGTCCCAGCGTGCCGCGCAGGATGTCGGCGCGGATCAGGCGATAGGCGCGCTCCCCCGCGGTTTCCGGCGCCGCCGTCATGCCGTCTTCGCCTGGCGGCGCCGCGGCGTTGCGGCGAAGGGCGCCAGCGCGCCACCATTCAGCACCTGGTCCACGCAGCCCGCGACATGCGCTTCCAGGATGCGGCCGGCCTGTTCGGCATCCCGCCGCAGCGCGCAATCCAGCAATTGCGCGTGCTGCCCGGCCGCGACGGCACCGCGGAACACGACGGCCACCATCTGGTAGCGGAGGTAGCGGTCATAGGCCGCGGCATGGCTTTCCATCAGCACGGCGCTGCCACAGGCCTCGATCAAGGCCTGGTGGAAGTCGCGGTCGCAACGCTTCCACAGCGCGGTGTCCGCGGCCTCCCCGGCCAGCAGGCGGCGTTCCAGCACGGAAAGCTTGTGGTGCGCCCCCACCACCCGCCCTTCCCAGTCCAGATCGCCCGCGGCGAAGGACAGCGCGATGGCGTGCCGTTCCAGCAGCAGGCGCAGATCCGCGATCTCGCAGAAATCCGCGGCCGAGACCGGGGCGACGGTGAAGCCGCGCTGGCCTTCCGCCACCACCAGATCCTCGCTCGCCAGGCGGTTCAGCGCCTCCCTCAGCGTGCCGACGCCGAAGCCGTAGTCCCGCCGCAACAGGTCGAGGCCGAGCTTCTGCCCCGGCCGCAGCCGGCCCAGCACGATATCGGCGCGCAGCCGGCGATAGGCGGCATCGCCGCCCGCCTCCCCATCCCCGATGCTGCCGGCGCTGCGGATCACCGCGCTCGTCCCTCCCTGGCCGACGCAGTATTGGCCACCGGTTTGCGTGCCGCAACATCGGACGAAAGACAGAATCTCCGATATCGGCGGAAATCACGCTTGATCGCTCGTTTCGCCGCCACTAGCCTCCCGCCCGTATGCCGCTGGGCGGCCAAGACGACCGAGGGAAGGAAGAACGCCATGTCATCGATCATCGGGCGCCGGACGCTGCTGGCCACCGCCGCCGCGCTGGCCACCGCGCCGGTCCTGTCGGCCCGCGCGCAGCAGCGCCGCCGGGTCCGCTTCACCGCCGTCTTCTCCGACCAGGACATCCGCGCCGATGCGATGAAGGGCTTCCAGCGCGACCTGGCGGCCGATTTCGACATCGAGCTTCACCTGAACGCCACGCTGTTCCGCCAGGGCACGGAACTGGTCGCGATCCAGCGCGGCAATGTGGAGATGGCGAATCTGGCGCCGCAGGATTTCTCCCGCCAGATCCCCGCCTGGTCCGTGATGGCGTCCGCCTACCTGTTCCGCGACGTCGACCACATGACCAAGGTCTTCGCCAGCCCGATCGGCGACGACTTCAAGCGCATGGCGCGGGAACAGCTGAACGTGCATGTGCTCGGCCCGCTCTATTTCGGCACGCGCCATGTGAACCTGAAGCCGCGCACCCGCATCACGACGCCGGCCGACATGCGCGGCATCAAGCTGCGCATGCCGCCCGGGGAGACCTGGCAGTTCCTGGGCGAGGCGCTGGGCGCCAACCCCACGCCGGTCGCCTTCGCGGAGCTCTATACCGCGCTGCAATCCGGCACGGTGGATGGCCAGGACAACCCGCTGCCGACCAGCCGGACCATGCGGTTCCATGAGGTGACGACGCAGTTCGTGCTGACCAGCCACCTGGTCGCCTATGACCTGCTCTCCGTCTCCACCCGGGTGTGGGACGCGCTGACGCCCGCGCAGCGCACCGCGATGCAGGCCGCCGCCGACAAGGCCATCGCGGAGAGCAGCCGCCGCCACGTGGCGCAGGAGCAGGAGATGCTGGACTTCTTCCGCGCCCAGGGGCTGGAGGTCTATGCGCCCAACGTCGATGCCTTCCGGGCGGAAGCGCAGCGCCGCTACCTCGCCTCCACCCAGTCGCAGGGCTGGCCGGCGGGGATCCTCGACCGCATCAACGCGATCCGCTGATCGCGCCCCATGGTCAACTGGCTCGGCCGCCGGGCGGAGGATGTTCTCTCCGCCCTGCTGGTGGCGATGTTCATCGCCTTCCTGCTGCAGATCGTCACGCGCTACGTGCTGAACGCACCGCTGAGCTGGACGGCCGAGCTTTCGACGCTGTGCTGGGTCTGGGGCATCCTCTGGGGCGCCGGCCTGGTGCTGCGGGATGAGGAGGAGATCCGCTTCGACGTCATCTATGGCGCCATGAAGCCCGCGGTGAAGCGCGTGGCGGATGCCGTCACCGGCACCGCCGTGGTCGCGATCTTCACCTGGTCGCTGCCCGCGGTGGTGGACTACGTCACCTTCATGAAGGTGGAGAAGACCGCCTATCTCGGGCTGCGCTTCGACCTCGTCTTCTCCGTCTATGTCATCTTTGCCGTCGCGCAGATCGTGCGCCATGCGATGATCGTCTGGCGGTCCGTCACCGGGCACGGCCTGGCGCGGGCGGCCTGACCATGCTCTCCCCCTTCGCGCTCACCCTCATCACCCTGCTCGGCCTCTCCTGCCTCGGCCTGCCGATCGGCATCGCCATGATCTGCGCCTCCATCGTCTATCTCGGCGCCTCGGGCCAGGACATGTCGATCGCGGCCGAACAGGTGCTGAACGGGCTGAACGGCAGCTACGTGCTGCTGGCCGTGCCGCTCTTCATCTTCTCCGCCGGCATGATGAATGCGGGCAGCCTGACGGACCGGCTGCTGCGCTTCTGCGACCTGCTCGTGGGCCGCTTCCGCGGCGGGCTCGGCCACGTCAACATCGTGCAGAGCGTGATCTTCGCGGGCATGTCGGGTTCCGCCGTCGCCGATGCCGCCGGCAGCGGCAAGGTGCAGATCGACATGATGACGAAGGGCGGCGTCTACACGCCGAGCTACGCCGCCGCGCTGACCGCCGTCACCGCCGTGATCGGCCCGATCATCCCGCCTTCCATCCCGATGGTGCTCTACGCGCTCGTCGCCGATGCCTCCATCGGCTACCTGTTCCTGGGCGGCATCATCCCGGGGCTGCTGATGGCCCTGTCGCAGATGGGCATCAACAGCTGGATGGCGCATCGCCACGGCTTCCCGACATCGGCCGCCGTGCCGATGCGCGAAGTGCCGCGCCTGACGATGGAGGCGCTGCCGGCGCTGATGATGCCGGTCATCCTGCTGGGCGGCATCTATGGCGGCGTGATGACGCCGACAGAGGCCGCGGCCGTCGCCGCCGCCTATACCTGGATGATCGCCGCCCTGTTCTACCGCAGCCTGACCCTGCGCCAGACCTGGTCCGCCGTGGTGGACAGCGCGCGGTCCACCGCCGCCATCGGCATGCTGATCGCCGGCGCGCTCGCGCTGAACTACGTCATCACCAGCGAGAACGTGCCCAACACCGTGCGCGGCATCCTGGCGGGATGGGAATTGTCCCAGTGGCAGTTCCTGCTGCTGGTGAACGTCATCCTGCTGGTGCTGGGCTGCCTGATGGAAGGCAGCACCATCCTGCTGATCGTGGTGCCCGTGCTGGTTCCCGCCGCCCAGGCGCTGGGCGTGGACATGGTGCATTTCGGCGTCATGGTCGTCGTGAACATCATGATCGGCCTGGTGACGCCGCCCTACGGGCTGCTGCTGTTCATCGTCGCCAAGCTGTCGAACCAGCCGCTGATGGCCGTGGTGCGGGACACGCTGCCCTTCCTGATGGCCATGGTCGCGGCGCTCGCCCTCATCACCTATGTCCCCGAACTCGTGCTCTGGCTGCCGCGGCAGCTCGGCTACCAAGGCTGAACGCGATGACCCGCACCCTGCATGTGCTGAACGGTCCCAACCTCGACCGCCTGGGCAAGCGCGAACCCGAGATCTACGGTCGCACCACGCTCGCGGAGATCGAGGCGCTGTGCCGCGATGCGGCCGGCAGCGATGCGCTGGTGTTCCGCCAGACCAACTACGAGGGCCAGCTGGTCGAGTGGATCCACGACGCCATCGACAGCGACGCCGCCGGCCTGGTGATCAACCCCGCCGGGCTCAGCTTCCGCTCCATCCCGCTGGTCGATGCGCTGCGGATGTTCCCGCGCCCGATCGTGGAGTTGCACATCTCCAACATCCATCGCCGCGACGCGCTGCACCAGCATTCGCTGGTCTCCACCGTGGCCACGGCCGTGATCGCGGGCCTCGGCGCGCGCGGCTACGCCACCGCGATCCGGTCGGTGCGGGAGATGCTGGACGAGGCCGGCTGAGGGACTACGCCGCGCCCCGCCGCTGCACGAGGTTGCGCAGTCCGGACGGCCCCTTCTCCCGCCACGCGATCAGGTTCTCCGCCACCGCCGGCAGCGCCTGCTGCATGTAGATGTCGCTCACGCCGCCGACATGCGGCGTGACGATGACGTTCGGCAGCGCCCAGAGCGGGCTTTCCGTCGGCAGGGGCTCGGTCGCGAAGACATCGAGCCCGGCGCCGGCGATCCGCCCCTCGGCCAGGCAGGAGGCCAGCGCGGCCTCATCCACCACCGCGCCGCGGGCGATGTTGATGAGGAAGGCGTCGGGCCGCATCGCCGCCAGCACGGTGGCATCCACGATGTGGCGCGTCTCCGCCGCATAGGGCACCAGCACCACCAGGAAATCGGCGCGGGAGGCCGCTTCCGCCAGGCGGTCGCGCGGCAGGATCGCGTCGAAATGCGGCACGCTGTCCCGGCCGTTGGAGACGCCGATGACGGTCATGCCGAATAGCCGGCAGCGTTCCGCCAGATGCTCCGCGATGGCGCCGACGCCGAGGATCACGGTGGTGCGCCCCTGCAGCAGCCGCTGCGGCCTGCGGTCCCACACCCGCGCCGCCTGGCGTTCCAGCACGCCGCGCATGTCGCGCAGCAGCGACAGCATCATGAGGAAGGCGAGTTCCGCCATCTGCGGCCCCTGGATGCCGCGCATGGCCGTGACCAGCACATCCGGCCGCAATTCGGGCAGCGCCTCCAGATGGTCAGTCCCCGCCGTCAGCGCCTGGATCCAGCGCAGCCGGGGTGCGGCCGCCAGCACCCGGCCCGGGATGGCGTGGGCGAGGCCGATGATGACCTCCACCTCCGCCGCCGCCCGCATCATCCCCTCCCCGCCATCGGCGAGGACGTAGTCATACCCCGGCGCCGCGGCCGAGAGGGCGTCGAGCGAGAGGTCCACCCCCTCGCCGAACACCAGAACCTTCACGCGATCTCGCGCCGCACGATCGCCGCGCCATCGGCCAGCGCCTTGAGCTTGGCGAAGGCGGTCTCCCGCGACAGGTACTTCATGCCGCAATCCGGCGCCGGCACGATCCGCTCCGGCGGCAGCACCTTCATCGCCTCACGGATACGGCCTGCCACCACCTCCGCCGTCTCGACCTCCGTCGTGCCGAGGTCGATGACGCCGACCATCACCGTCTTGCCCGGCAGATCGCGCAGGATGCCGAGGTCGAGCTTCGGCTGCGCCGCCTCGATCGAGATCTGCTGCGCATTCGCCGCGGACAATTCGGGCAGGAAGGAATAGCCGGTGGGCTTGCTGCTCACCATCGCGGCGTAGCCGAAGCACAGATGGATCGCGGTCGTGCCCTCGATCCCTTCCAGCGCCCGGTTGATGGCGGCGATGGCGAAGCGGCGCGCGCGGTCCGGGAAGGCTTGCATCCAGGGCTCATCCAGCTGGATCACATCGGCGCCGGCGGCCTTCAGCTCCCGGATCTCCTCGTTCAGCGCGGCGGCGAAATCCATCGCCACCTCGGCCTCGTCGCCATAGAACTCGTTCTTGCACTGCGCGGTCATGGTGAAGGGGCCGGGCAGCGTGATCTTCACCTGGCGGTCCGTGTTCGCCCGCGCGAAGGCGACGTCGCGCACCTCCACCGCGCGGATGCGGCGGATGCGGCCGACGATGCGCGGGACCAGCGTCGGCTTGCCGGTACGGCCGATGATCTCGCCCGGCACCACATGCTCGATCCCCTCCAGCGCGCAGGAGAAGTGGTTGGAATAGCTTTCCCGCCGGATCTCGCCATCGGTGATGATGTCGATGCCCGCGCGTTCCATGTCGCGCATGGCGATCACGGTCGCGTCATCCTGCGCCTGTTCCAGGCGCGGCTCCTCGATCCGCCAGATATCGGGGGTACGGATGCGCGGCACCAGGCGGCTGCGCAGCCTCTCATGGTCCACGAGCCAGGCCGGCTGCGGGTAGCTGCCGACGACGGTGGTGGGCAGCAGCGTCTGGCTCATGCCTTGATCCTCACTGGTCGCCGGCACCGCTGCCGGCAGCGTGTCTGGCCGCCGGCACTGCCGACGGCGTGTCTGGCCGCCGGCGCTGCCGACGGCGTGTCTAGCCGCCGGCGCTGCCGGCTTGGGCGTCGGGGACGCCGATGCCCGTCAAATATCGTTTTTCGTTTGACCGGGGAAGCGGGTTTCGCCAATCCTCCGGCATGGCCATGAGCCCCCCTCGCACCACCCCGGTCGCCATCGCCCTGCCGGGCGTGGAGGAAGCCCGGACCCTGACCACGGCGGTGCATGGCCGGCTGCGCGACGACCTCATCGCCTGCCGCATCAGGCCCGGGGAGAAGTTGCTGATCGGCCTGCTGGCCCAGCGCTTCAAGGTCAGCGCCGCCATCATCCGCGAAGCCCTCTCCCGCCTCCTCGCCGACGGGTTGGTGGTGGCGGAGGACCAGCGCGGCTTCCGCGCCAGCCCGCTCACCCTGCCCGATCTGCGCGACCTGGCGGAGACGCGGGCCGAGATCGAATGCCTGGCACTCCGCCGCTCCATGGCCCGCGGCGACGCGGCGTGGCGCGATGAACTGCAGGCTTCCTGGACCGCGCTCCGCACCAGCCGCCACCCCCTGCCCGCGGACGGCGCGGAGGCCCATGATTCCTGGTCCGCCCTGCATGCCCGCTTCCACGCCGCCCTCGTCGGTGCCTGTGGGCTCGACTGGCTGATGCGCTTCCGCACCACGCTCTATGAGCAGAGCGAGCGCTACCGCCGCATGTCGCGCCTGGTGCGCGGCCTGTCGCGCGACGTGCAGGCCGAACACGGGCAGATCGTGAAGGCCGTGCAGGATGGCCTGGTGGAGGATGCCGTCGCGCTCCTCGCCGCCCATCTGCGCCGCACGGCGGAGGATATCGAGGCCGCCGCCCGCAACCAGGGGCTCGGCGACGCCATCGCCCCGCTCAGCCGCTGGGGCCAGGGCGCCTAGCAGCACCACCGGCGAAATATCGATTTTCGCTTGACGCTCCCTGCCACGCGTGAAAGCGTCTCCGCCACAAGAAGACCAATGCGGAGGAAGTCCCATGCGAGGCATCACGCGCCGCTTCCTGCTGGGCGCGGCAGGCAGCACGGCCGCCATCGCGCCAGCCCTGGTGCCGGCCTGGGCCCAACCAGCCTACCCCACCCGCGCCGTCAGCCTGGTCTCCCCTGCCGCGCCGGGCAGCCAGACCGACATCTTCTCCCGCACCCTCGCCGCCCCCCTCGCCCAGCGCCTCGGCAGGCCCGTGGTGGTGGAGAACAGGCCCGGCGCGGGCGGCATCGTCGGCACGCTGGCGACGGTGCGCGCGGCCCCCGACGGCCACACCATTCTCTACGCCTCCAACAGCGGGTTCCTCATCTCCCCCCACCTGCGCCGGCCCCCGCCCTACAACACGCCGCGGGACCTGATGCCGATCGCGATCACGCTGAGCGGCCCTTCCGTCATCGTCGTCAACCAGAACGTCGCCGCCACCACCATCGGCGACTTCGTCACGGAGCTGCGCGCCAATCCGGGCAAGTACAACCTCGGCAGCCATGGCGTCGGCGCCTTCAGCCACGTGGCCATGGAGATGTTCATGGCGCAGACGCGCACTGAAATGGTGCACCTGCCCTATAATGGTGGCGGCCCGCTCGGCGCGGCCTTCCTGTCGGGCGACGTCCATGTCGCACTTCTGGACGTGCTGACCGCCAGGCCGCTGATCGCCTCCGGCCGCGGCCGCGTGCTCGCCACCGTCGGCGAAAGGCGGTCGCCCATCTTCCCCGATGCGCCGCTGGTGTCGGAAACCGTGGCCCCCGGCCTCGCCATGGATTTCTGGCTCGGCCTGCTGGCCCCCGCCGGCACGCCGATCGAGATCGTGGAGCGCCTGCACAACGAGATCAACGCCATCACGATGGGCGCGGAAGGCCGGGCCCGCGCGGCGGAGGTCTCCATGCTGACCGACCCGCTGCCCCTGCCCGCGCTCCGCGCCAAGGTGGAACGGGAATGGGAGGAATGGGGCCGCGTGATCCGCGACCGCAACATCCTCAGCACGTGACCGCGCGATGACCGAGGACGAACGCCGCGCGATCGAACAGGATTGCCTGAAGCTGATCGCCATTTATGCCATGGCGGCCGACCACCATGATGCCGAGGCCTTCGTCGGCATCTTCACGGAAGACGGCGAGTGGATCCGCCCCAAGGCCAGCCTGAAGGGCCACGCCGCGCTGCGGGACTTCATGGCGAAGCGGCCGCGGGACGTGCTGTCTCGCCACATCGCCACCAACGCCGTGGTGACCGTGACGGGGCCCGATGCGGCGCGCGGCCTCTCCTACGCCACCGTCTATCGGCATGACGGCCATGCGGGCGGGGAGGCACCGCTCACCGGGCCTGAATCGATCGTCGAATACCATGATGATTTCGTGCGCACCGCCGCGGGGTGGCGCATCGCCGCGCGCCGCAGCCATTCCATCTTCCGCCGCGCCTGACACGAAGGTCCGCCCGCATGGCCCGCGTTCCCCTGCCGACGCGCGAGGAGTTCCCCGAGGAACACCGCGCCACCTATGACCGCATGCAGCGGGAACGCGGCAACCCGACTCCGCATGTCTTCCTGGCGCTGGCCAACATGCCGAACCTGATGGAATCGCTGCTGAGCTTCACGAGGGAGATGCGGCACGGCTCCGTCATGGACCAGCACCACCGGGAGCTCGGCATCATGATGACGGCGCGCGCCGCCAATTCGGCCTATGAATTCGACCACCACTGGAACCACGCCATCCGCGCCGGCGTCACGCGCGACCAGCTCCTCACCCTCGACGAATACGCGACATCGCCGCTGTTCAGCGACCGCGAACGCGCGGTCTGCGCCTATGCGGTGGAAGCGACGCGGCACATCGAGGTCTCCGACGCCACCTGGTCCGCCCTCATCGCCGCTTTCCCGCTGCGGGAGGCGATGGACCTCGTCATGGCGGTCGCCTGGTACAATGCCGTGGCGCGCATCAACGGCCCGCTGAAGGTCGAGAACGAGGACTGGTTCCGCAAGATCTGAAACGTCCCGACCCGTAGCCTGCCGGAGTCCAGCCCATGTCGATCCCGCCGCCCGTCCACTACCCCCCCTTCAACACCACCCGCGCCAGCCATGTGGTGCTGACGGTACGGGACCTCGACGCCGCCATCGCCTTCTACACCCGCGTCATCGGCCTGGTCGTGACCAGGCGCGACGGCGCGCTGGCCTGGCTGCGCGGGATAGAGGAGATCGCCCATCACAGCCTCGTCCTCCGCCAATCCGATGCGCCGCCGGTCTGCGAACGCGTCGGCCTGCGCGTGCAGACGGAGGAGGAGCTGGACAAGGCCGCCGCCTTCTTCGACGGCATCGGCCTGCCGCCCCGCTTCGTCGACGTGCCCTTCCAGGGCCGCACGATGCAGGTGGCGGACCCCATGGGCACGCCGCTCGAATTCTGCGCGCGGATGCAGGCGGTGGACCGCCGCCTGCTGCAGACGGACCACCACCCCGGCGGCGCCGCGCTGCGCTTCGACCACAAGCAGATCCACATGGCGGATGTCGCCGCCGCGGCAGCCTTCTACACCCGGCTCGGCTTCCGGACCTCCGACTACATCGTGGTGGGGCCGCAGGATGCGCTGATGGGTGCCTTCATGCACCGCAAGGACATCCCGTGGGATCTGGTGTTCCTGGCCGGGCCCGGCCCGCGCCTGCACCACTTCGCCTATGTCACGCCCAGCATGATCGACATGTTCCGCGCCTGCGATGCCGCGGGGCTGCACAAATATGGTCCCTCGGTCGAACGCGGGCCGGGGCGGCACGGGCTCGGCCATGTGCAATACGTCTATTTCCGGGACCCGGACGGCCACCGGGTGGAGTTGGTGCTGGAAGCGCCGCACCACATGACGGACCTGGAACAGGAACCCGTGCGCTGGGATGCGGCGCGCCGCGCCAACACCATGGATTGGGGCTACCCGGCGCCGCGCTGCTGGTTCGACGAGGCAACCCCCTTCGCGGGCCTCACCCCCACGCCCTGGACGCCGCCGCCCGACCGGGTGTCGCTGGAGGACTACCTCGCTTCCCGGCCAATAGCCCGGTAGCCAAGCGGTCAGCGCGTCGCCGCGACCTGCGTGCGCTCCATCGACCGCACCAGGGTGGACCACCAGCTGCGGTAGAACTCCCCGGTCGGGTGCACTCCGTCATGGGATTCATAGGTGCAGCGGGCTTCGCGCCCGCGGTGGATGGCGGGCAGGTGGCGCAGTGCGTCATCGGCCTGGTTCACGCGGCGCGCCAGGACGCGGTCCAGCGCGGTGCTGCCCTGTTCCAGCTGGGCATCCCGGTTGAAGCAGCCCGGCGTTGCCCAGATGATGCGCGCGGCCGGCCAGCGTTCCATCACCGCGCTGATCTGGCGGAGGTACTGGTCCGCTTCCTCGTTCCGCATGCCGCGCAGGTCATTGGTGCCGAAGACCAGCACCAGGCGCCGGGCGCAGCGGGGTTCCTGCTGGCGTAGCCAGGCGATGCCGGCGCCGTTGCGGGCGATCACCTCGAACCCCTGGGCCTGGGCAAAGGGGGCCATGCCGACGGCCAGGCTGTCGCCCAGCAGCACGTCGGGGCAGCCCGCTTGGGCATGGGCGGTCGGGGGCGCGGCCATGAGCCAGCCGAGCAGCGGCAGCAGCATGGTCCATCGGCCATGGCGACGGGCACGGCCCTTCGCCGATTGGCCGTCCAGCCCAAGGCGCGTCCGCTTGCGCATGCTCCGCCATCACCTCCTGCGATCGCCGGCGCATGTGGCGCCGGGGTTGCTACCGTGGCGTTAACCCGGAACGGGCTGTGCCTGGGGCCAGGGCCCCGCCCGTGCGCCGGCGGGGCCGGGGCGCGGAACCCCTGCGGGCCATGTTGGCGCGCGGCAGGGGGAACCCGCCTGAAGGCGGGGGCGGGGGCATAACCCGGCGGGAGCAGCGCGCCAACCCCCGGGAAGGTTCCGCGGCGGTCACGAAAAAGCTGGCACCTCGGCATAAGTTCGCTTTATGTTCACATCATCATCGCCCCGGATCACGCCCGCGCCACCCCATCCCGGGGTCCGCCGCCCCTGCGAAAACGGTGCTAAAGGTGCTAAAGAGGGTTAGTGGGCTTAAAAATTGAGGACGCCTGGCGCCGTATTGCGCCGCGGCCCCTGCCGCGCCCATATCGCCCCCATGGACCTCGACTTCACCGAGGCGGAGCTCCGCCGCTACTCCCGCCACATCCTGCTGGAGGAGGTGGGCGCGATCGGCCAGTCCCGCCTGCGATCGGCGCGGGTGCTGCTGGTGGGTGCCGGCGGGCTGGGATCGCCGCTGGCCCTCTACCTGGCGGCGGCGGGCATCGGCACGCTCGGCATCATCGATGATGACCGGCTGGAATTGTCGAACCTCCAGCGCCAGGTCGCCCATGTCACGGACCGCATCGGCCGCAACAAGGCGGAGAGCGCGGCGGAGACGATCGGCGCGCTGAACCCGGCGGTGAAGGTGGAAATCCACGCCAGGCGCCTCGACGCCGCCTGGGCGTGGGAGAACATCCCGAATTACGACCTGGTCTGCGACGGCACCGACAATTTCGCCACCCGCTTCCTGCTGGGCGATGCCTGCCATCTGCTGGGCCGCCCCCTGGTTTCCGCCGCCGTGCTGCGGTTCGAGGGCCAGCTCTCCGTCTTCAAATCCCACCTCGGCGCGCCGCATCCCTGCCACCGCTGCCTGCACCCCGAACCGCCGCCGGATGGCCTGGTGCCGACCTGCTCGGAGGCCGGGGTGCTGGGCGCCGTCACCGGCGTGATGGGCACGCTGCAGGCGACGGAGGTGCTCAAGGTCATCCTCGGCATCGGGGAGGATCTGTCGGGCCGCCTGCTGCTGTGGGATGCGCTGGATGCGCGGTTCCGCACCGTGAAGCTGCGGCGCGACCCCGCCTGCGCGCTGTGCGGGGACGCCGCCACCATCCATGACCTGGCCGGGCATGGTGATGCCGCGGCCCCGGCCTGTTCGGTGTGACCACCCCGCTCGGCATCCTGCTGCGCCACGGCGACCATGAAGCAGCCCACTACGCCCTGGTGCTCGCCACCGGTGCCGCGGCCGTCGGGCGCGATGTCACGCTTTTCGCCACCAATGGCGGCTGTCGCCTCTTCCTCGCCACCGCGCCGCTGGAGGCGGATGGGCGTGAGGCGCTGCTGGAATCCCGCGGCGTCGCCGGCATCGGGACGCTGATGGCGGCCGCAAGCGACCTCGGCATCCGCCTCATCGCCTGCGAGGCCGGGCTGCGCGCGGAAGCCCTCGCCTCCGCCAGCCTCGCGCCCGGGGTGGAGGTGGCGGGCGTCGTCACCTTCCTGGCCGCGGTCGGGCCGGGGCAACTCATCAGCCTGTAGCCTTGACCCCTTTGGCGGCTCGGGCGAAGCCTGTGCGCTCGGGAAACGGGGGGTTCGCATGGTCCGCATCGGCATCTGTGGCATCGCCGGCCGCATGGGGCGGCTGCTGGCGGAGGAAGCGGTGCTGGCCGGCGCTACGCTGGCCGGCGGGATAGACCGGCCCGGCGCGGATGCCGCCACCCTGCCCGCCGCGCTGCTGCCCGATGCCGCGGCGCTGTTCGCGGTCAGCGACGTGGTGATCGACTTCACCCATGCCTCCGCCGCCGCCGGCCATGCCGCCGCCGCCGCCGCCGCGGGCCGGGCCTATGTGCTGGGCACCACCGGCCTGACCTTGGAGGAGGAGGCCGCCATCGCCGCCGCCGCCCGCTCCGCGCCGGTCTGCTACGCCGCCAACTACTCCACCGGGGTGAACCTGGTGCTGGCCATCGCGGAACGCATGGGCGCGACCCTGCCGCCCGAGCAATACGACGCCGAGATCCTGGAGATGCACCACCGCCAGAAGGTCGACGCGCCCTCCGGCACCGCCATCGCCATGGGCCGCGCCGTCGCGAAGGGGCGCGGCAAGACGCTGGAGGAGGTGGGGATCGATTCCGGCCGGGATGGCCATACCGGCGCCCGCGCCACCGGCCCGATCGGCTTCGCGGCGCTGCGCGGCGGCCAGGTGGTGGGGGAGCACACGCTGCTCTTCGCCAGCGGGACGGAGCAGATCGCGCTGACCCATCGCAGCTTCGACCGCCGGTCCTACGCGACCGGGGCGGTGCGCGCGGCGCTGTGGCTGCATGGCCGGCCCGCCGGTCTCTATTCCATGATGGATGTGCTCGGCATGCGATGAAGCGGGGCGCCTGGGATTGGGGGGTGCGCCGCGGCTGTCGCCTGGGCGCTTCCGCGGCCCTCGGCCACAACCCTGACGCGATTGGCACGCCTCAGGCGCGCTCACCTGCCTTGACCCCGCCATTTTGCACTGCGATACGCGCCCGTCCCGGATCCGCTGGGGCATTCTTGCCAGGCCGGGGCGTTCCGGCTCTCCCGCGACAAGAGGCCGAACCAAGCCATGCGCGACAAGGGCGAATATCTTTTCACGTCGGAGAGCGTCTCCGAGGGCCACCCGGACAAGGTGGCGGACCGCATCTCGGATACCGTGCTCGACGCCTACCTCTCGGCCGATCCCTATTCCCGCGTGGCCTGCGAGACGCTGTGCACCACCAACCGCGTGGTGCTGGCTGGTGAGACGCGTGGCCCCGGCAGCGTGACGCCGGAGCTGCTGATCCACCTGGCCCGCATGGCCATCCATGACATCGGCTACGAGCAGGACGGCTTCCACTGGAAGAACGCCCAGATCGAGTGCCACCTGCATGCGCAGTCCGCGCATATCGCGCAGGGCGTGGACGCCGCCGGCAACAAGGATGAAGGCGCCGGCGACCAGGGCATCATGTTCGGCTATGCCTGCCGCGAGACGCCGGAGCTGATGCCCGCGCCGCTCTACTACGCGCACCTGATCCTGCGCCGCGTGAGCGAGATGCGCCGGGCCGGCGACGTGGCCGTCCAGGGCCTGCTGCCCGACGCCAAGTCCCAGGTCACGCTGCGCTACGTCGATGGCAAGCCGGTAGGCGCCACCTCCATCGTCGTCTCGACCCAGCACCAGGAACACCTGGACCAGGCCGAGATCAAGCGCATCCTGCGCCCGATCGTCGAAAGCAGCCTGCCCAAGGGCTGGATGTGCCCGGACAACGAGTTCTACGTGAACCCGACCGGCACCTTCATCATCGGCGGCCCCGATGGCGATTGCGGCCTGACGGGCCGCAAGATCATCGTGGACACCTATGGTGGCGCGGCGCCCCATGGTGGCGGCGCCTTCTCCGGCAAGGATCCGACGAAGGTCGACCGTTCCGCCGCCTATGCCGCGCGCTACGTCGCCAAGAACGTCGTCGCCTCCGGCATCGCCGACAAGTGCACCATCCAGGTCTCCTACGCCATCGGCGTGTCCAAGCCGCTCTCGGTCTATTTCGACCTGCACGGCACGGGCAAGGACGTCGATGAGGCGAAGCTGGCCAAGGTCATGGACGGCCTGGTCAACCTCTCCCCGCGCGGGATCCGGGAGCATCTGCACCTGAACCGCCCGATCTACGCCGTCACCAGCGCCTATGGCCATTTCGGCCGCACGCCGGACCTGGAGAAGGGCACCTTCACCTGGGAAAAGACGGACCTGGCCGACGAGATTCGCCGCGCCTTCAACCGCTGAGCCTGGGTTTAGCCTGACCTTGGGGGCGGCCGGCGCAAGCCTGCCGCCCCTTTTTCCTGTTCGGAACCGACCATGACCGCCGACCGTCCACCGCTTGCCGAGGGCGTGCCCGACCGCCTCTATGGTCGTCGCCGCGGCCACCCGCTGCGCCCCCGCCAGCAGCGCCTGCTGGACGTCACCCTGCCCCGCCTGCGGCTTTCGGCGGAGCAGGCGCGCGACCCGCTGGCCGCCTTCGCCATGCCGGGCGCGAAGCTGTGGCTGGAGATCGGCTTCGGCGGCGGGGAGCACGCGCTGGAACAGGTCGCGGCGCATCCGGGGGTTGCCTACATCGCCTCCGAGGTCTTCGAGAACGGGCTCTGTTCCCTGCTGACGCGGCTGGTGGCGGAAGGGGAGGAAGGCACGGGCGCGCTACCGGCCAACCTGCGCCTCTGGCCCACCGATGCCCGGCACCTGGTGCAGGCGCTGCCGGAAGGGTGCCTGGACCGGCTGATGCTCATGTTCCCGGACCCCTGGCCCAAATCGCGCCACGCCAAGCGGCGCTTCGTGCATCCGGAGTTGCTGGCCCTGGTGCACCGCGTGCTGCGGCCGGGCGGCGAATGGCGCATCGCCAGTGACGACCCGACCTACCAGGCCTGGGTCGAGGACGTCTTCGCCAACACCACGCTGTTCACGCGGGCGGAGCGCCATGCGGCCGAACGCCCCGCGGGCTGGCCCGGTACGCGGTACGAGGCCAAGGCGCGGCGGGAAGGCCGGCAGCCGATCTGGTGGATTTTCCGCAAGACCTGATCGCGCGCCGCGCGCTTCATCGCGATTGTGTGATTGTATAATTCACGCTATCGTGAGGCTCTCGATGTTCGGGGCCCTCCGCGATGTTGCCGCTGCCCGCCAATGACCTTCGTCCGCGCCGCCTTCCCCGCCCGGAGGATTTCGCCGGTGAGCGCGGCGGCTACGCCCCCTGGTGCGGCCCGACCGCGGTCGCGACCGCGGCGGGGCTCGACTATGCCAGCGCCTGCGCGCTGCTCGCCCGGGTGGCGCCGGACCGCTACCCGCCGGGGCGGGAGGTGGTGACGGCCTGGTGGCGCGACCTGGTCGGCGCGCTCGGCCTGGCCGGCGTGACAGCGGAGCCCCAGCCGGTGGAGGGCCGCAAGACACTGACCCGCGCGGTGCGGGACGGGCTGCCGGAGGGCTGGTGGCTGGCCCGCGTCACCGGCCATTTCTGCCTGGTCGAAGTCGCCCGCGGTGGCGCGCGGGTGTTCGACAACCGGCTGCATGGGGAGGCGTTGTCGCCGCGCGCCCATGGAAGGCGCCGCGTCACTCATCTCGCGCGCGTACCCACGCCGCCAGGCGCGGAGTAACGCCGCCGCGCTTGCGGTCGGTCCTCCGCCGCGCTTGCGGTCGGTGCGACGCGCGGCTATATGGCAGTCGAGAGATCGCTTTCCGACGAGACCGGGAGGTGGCCCCGAAACGGGCCGCCTTTTTTGTTGGCCGCTTCCTGCGGCCCCGGGCGCGTCGGCCTGGAATGCGCAATGGACGAAGATCAACCGCACCATGAGGGCCTGGAGGCCCGGATCGCCACGGCGATCACGCCGACGCTGGGGCAGCTCGGCTATGAACTCGTGCGGATCCAGGTCAGCGGCAAGGAACGGCCGGTGGTGCAGATCATGGCCGACCGGGCCGATGAAGCGCCCTTCCGCGTCGAGGATTGCGAAGCCATCAGCCATTCAGTCGGCGCCGTGCTGGACGTCGAAGACCCCATCAAGGGCGAGTGGACGCTGGAGGTTTCCTCCGCCGGCATCGATCGCCCGCTGACCCGCGCCAAGGACTGGAACCGCTTCGCCGGCCATATCGCGACGGTGGAACTCGTGGTGCCGCAGGACGGCCGCAAGCGCTTCCGCGGCATCGCGCTGGGCGCGGATGCCGAGGTCGCGCGGATGCGGCTGGAGGATGGGACGCAGCTCGACCTGCCGCGCGGCAATATCCGCCGCGCCAAGCTGGTCCTGACCGACGAATTGATCGCGGCCACCACCGCGCCGGCGGAAGACGCCGGCACGGAGGAGGTCCAGGACGAGGCCGCCGGGGCGCCCCCCCGCGGCCGCAAACCCAAGAGGAACTGACGCCATGGCGATGGATGTCGCGATCGCGCGCCCGGAACTCCTGCAGGTGGCCGATGCGGTCGCCCGGGAGAAGATGATCGAGCGTGACGAGGTGCTCGAGGCGATGGAGCAGGCCATCCAGAAGGCCGGCCGCGCCAAATACGGGCATGAGAAGGACATCCGCGCGACCATCGACCGGAAAAGCGGTGAGGTCCGCCTCTCCCGCTGGACGGAGGTGGTGGAAGCCGAGCCGGTGGAGAACGAGGCGACGCAGCTTTCCTTCCGCATCGCCCAGAAGATCAAGCCCGGCATCCAGATCGGCGAATTCATCGTCGACCCGCTGCCGCCCATCGATTTCGGCCGCATCGCCGCCCAGACCGCCAAGCAGGTCATCGTGCAGCGCGTGCGCGAGGTCGAGCGCAGCAAGCAGTTCCACGAGTACAAGGACCGCGTCGGCGAGATCATCAACGGCGTCGTCAAGCGGACCGAATACGGGAACCTGATGGTCGATCTCGGCCGCGCGGAAGCCCTCCTGCGGAGGGACGAGACCATCCCGCGCGAAGCCTTCCGCAATGGCGACCGCGTCCGCGCCTACATCTACGACGTGCGGGAGGAACCCCGCGGCCCGCAGATCTTCCTGTCCCGCACCCATCCGGGCTTCCTGGCAAAACTGTTCGCGCAGGAAGTGCCGGAAATCTACGACGGCATCATCGAGATCAAGGCGGTGGCGCGGGACCCCGGTTCGCGCGCCAAGATGGCGGTGATCTCCCGCGACAGCTCCATCGACCCCGTCGGCGCCTGCGTCGGCATGCGCGGTTCGCGCGTGCAGGCCGTGGTGCAGGAACTGCAGGGCGAGAAGATCGACATCATTCCCTGGTCGCAGGACCAGGCCACCTTCATCGTGAACGCGCTCGCCCCCGCCGAAGTCACCAAGGTGGTGCTCGACGACGATGCACGCCGGGTCGAGGTCGTGGTACCGGATGACCAGCTTTCGCTCGCCATCGGCCGCCGCGGCCAGAATGTTCGCCTGGCGTCGCAGCTCACGCGCTATGACGTGGACATCCTGACGGAGGCCGAGGAATCCGAGCGCCGGCAGGAGGATTTCCGCAAGCGCTCCGGCCTCTTCGTCGAAGGGCTCGACGTGGACGACGTGATCGCCGGCCTGCTGGTGACCGAGGGCTTCGGCTCCATCGAGGACATCATCAACGTCGATGACGAGGAACTCGCGGGTATCGAGGGCTTCGACGAGAATGTCGCGATTGAGTTGAAGAGGCGTGCGCAGGCCTTCCTGGACAAGCGCGACCTTGAACTCGACGAGAAGCGTCGCGAGATGGGGGTTGAGGACGCGGTCGCCGAGGTGGGCGGGTTCTCCCCCGCCATGCTGGTGGCGCTGGGCGAGAAGGGCGTGAAGTCCCTCGACGACCTGGCTGATCTGGCCGGCGACGAATTGATCGAGATCCTGGGCACGGATGCGGTGGACGAGGATACGGCGAACGCCGTCATCCTGGCCGCGCGCCAATCCGCCGGCTGGTTCGGCGATGAGGACGTCGTCGGCGCCCTGGCCGCGCAACAGGAGGCCGAGGCCACCGAGCTGGAAGGCGAGGCGGACGAGGCAGCCGAGGAAACGACGGAAGAAGGCGCCGCCGAGGGCACCGCGGATGGGGAGCAGGGCGACGAACGCAACGCCTGACACCGCGCCGCACCCGGCCGAGGCCGGGGTTTCGGCGACGCTGATCGAGGATCAGGCTGCCCTGGTGGTGGCCGGGCCAGGGGAGTCCCTGGTCCATGATCCGGCGGATTACGCGGATGATGACGCGGAAGAGCCCGAGAAGGGCCCGCTGCGCCGTTGCCTCGTCACCCGGGAAAGGCTGCCGAAGGAGGCGATGCTGCGCTTCGTGCTGTCGCCGGAGCGTCGGGTGGTCTGCGATCTGGCCGGGCGACTGCCGGGCCGGGGAATGTGGTTGAGCGCGAAGGCTGATGTGATAGAACGTGCCACGACCCGCGGGGCCTTCGCCAAGGCGGCACGCGGTTCGGTGCACGTGCCCCCTGACCTTCGCGCGCGGATCGAGGACGGCCTACGGGGGCGCGTCCGCGACCTCATCGGCTTCGCCCGTCGCGCCGGCCAGGCCGTCAGCGGCTGGCAGGCGGCGCGGGAAGTGTTGCAGGCCGGGACTGCCGGCCTGGTGGTTCAGGCTTCGGATGGAAGCCTGGCGGAGCGGGAACGGCTCCTCGGCTTGCGGCGGGTGCCATCTGTGGCGCCGCTGAACGCGGAGGAGCTGGGGGCGCTGTTCGGACGGGACCGGGCGGTGCATGTTGTCATCGCGCCAGGAAAGCTGGCGGACGGAATCGCGGCGGAAGCCGCACGGCTCGCGGGCGTTGCCGCTGCGGGGCCAAGACAGGGGGACGCGCCGGGCGCGCCGCCCGAGGCAACGGACCCCCCGGCCACGGCCGGGGAATGAATACCGCGCCCCGGTTCGCCGGGGCGGGGACCGACTTCACCCGCGCTTGCGCGGACTGCACAGGGTGCCGCGTTCAACACGCGGCTAGACATGACGGACGAGAGATCGGGTTCGGATCGGCGGATGAGCGACCAGAACGACCAGGATGCGGCAAAGGGCCGGCTTTCCCTACGGCCCGGCGGCCGCCTGGAGCTGGGCAAGACGGTGGACGCTGGCAGCGTGCGCCAGTCCTTCAGCCATGGCCGCAGCAAGGTGGTGCAGGTGGAGGTGCTGAAGAAGCGCGCCCCCACGGCACCTGTGGCACCGGCAAAGCCGGGTGCCGCGCCAGCGGCGGCAGCGCCGGCCGGCGCCCAGCCCAGCGGGCCTCGCCCCGCCGTGGGTGGGTCACCGCGCCCGGGCAATGCCGCCCCGGCGGGCAAGCCGCCCGCCGCGGCCGGCCGCCCGCTGACGCAGGCGGAAGTCGCCATGCGCCAGCGCGTGCTGGAGGAGCAGCGCCGGGTCGATGCGCAGCGCCAGCGCGACGAGCGGGAGCGCCAGGCGCTCCAGCTGCGCTCCGCCGCCGAGGAAGCGGCCCGCCGCGCCGAGGAAGACCGGCGCCGCGCCGAGGATGAGGAACGGCTTGCCGCCGAGGAGGCGCGCCGCGCCGCCGAGGAAGCGCGCCGTGCGCCCCCGCCGCCCCCGCCCGCCGCGACGGAGGACAGCGCCCCCGTGGCTGCTGCCCCGGCCGCGACGCCGCAGGCGCAG